>NZ_LR733845.1 GCF_902506455.1 Sphingomonas sp. 8AM
CCCGCTGTCCTGCTCGCGCAGCACCGCGATGATCTGCTCCTCGCTGAACCTGCTCTTCTTCACATCCGTCTCCTCACGAAGGCGGACTCTAGCTCAAACTGGCGGAGTTTCAGGGGAGCACGTCATGGCCGGTCCCGCTGGCGCCTACATCTTCCATTCGCTGTCGGCGAACCCTGACGTGCTGGACGCCAGCGCCACCAGCCCGACGCCGGGGCAGGTTGTCGTCACCATACTGTCGCGCAGCGCCGACGGTACCGCCCCGGCTGCGCTGGTCGATGCGGTCGACACGTACCTATCGGCGGACACGCGCCGCCCGCTCACCGACATGGTGCAGGTCCGCTCGGCCACGATCGTCCCCTATGTCATCGCAGCAACCGTCACGACCTATGGTGGTCCCGACCCAGCGATCGTCCTGAAGGAAGCCCGCGCGCGGCTCGACGCCTATGTCGCGCGCTGCCATCGAATCGGGCTCGACGTGACCCGGTCTGGGATCTTCGGTGCGCTTCATGTCGAGGGCGTCCACAACGTCACGCTGACCCAGCCGGCCGCTGATGTTGTCGTCGACCGGACAGCGGCGACGTGGTGCACCGGGATCGTCATCACGCCCGGCGGGGTCGGCGAATGACCCTTTTGCCCCCGAACAGCACACCAGTCGAACGGTCGATCGAGGCGAGCGTCGCGCGGATCTCCGACGTGCCGGTGCCGCTGCGCCAGCTCGTCAATCCCGACACCTGCCCGCCCGGTCAGCTGCCGTTTCTCGCGTGGGCGCTGTCGATCGACACATGGGACAGCGACTGGCCCGACACGATCAAGCGCGCCCGCGTGCGATCGGCGATCAGCATCCAGCGCCGCAAGGGCACCGCCGCCTCGCTGCGTGAAGTCGTCGCCAGCTTCGGAGGCGCGGTCGCGGTGCGCGAGTGGTGGCAGTTGACGCCGCCCGGCCCAGCACACACCTTCTCGCTCGTCGTCAGCCTCGACGGCATCGTGCGGCCTGAAGCTTCCGCCGCCTATGCCGATGCCGTCATCTCCGAGGTGGCGCGCACCAAGCCCGCCCGCTCGCACTTCACCTTCAGCCAGGCACTCTCGACCGCCGGCGCGCTCGGCTTCGTCGCCGCCGCGCGCCCGGCCGTTCACGCGCGCCTGATGCTCGCTGCCTGAGGAAACCCATGGCCCTGCAACTCGTCATCACCAACGCCGGCCGCGCCGCGGTCATTGATCAGGCGAACGGCGGCTTTCGCGCCGTCCGGATCGCCGCAGTGGGTGTGTCGCCCGCTGCTGTCACTGCGACACCAGATGCCGCTTCCCTTTCCGGCGAGGTGAAGCGAATTGCCTCGATCGCCGGTGAGGCGACCGCGGCAGACGTCGTGCACCTGACCGTCACCGACGAGAGTGGCGCGACCTATGCGGTGCGATCGTTCGCGCTTTACCTGTCGGACGGGACGCTGTTCGCGCTCTACGGGCAGGCCGACACGATCGTGGAGAAGTCGGCGCAGGCGCTCCTGTTGCTCGCGATCGACATCGCGCTGTCGAACATTCCGGCAGCCGCGATCACCTTCGGCAATGCCAATTTCACCAATCCTGCGGCGACGCTCGCGCGCGCTGGCGTGATCGAGATCGCCGACGACGACGAAGAGCTGGCGGCGGTTGATCGAACCAAGGCGCTCACGCCCAAATCTCTCAACCGCGCAATCCGTCGCGGCGTCGGCGGACGCCCGGTCGACTTTGACACGAACAGCGGCTCAATGACGATCCGCGGCGACCAGTTCGGCTGGGAAACCGGATACTTCTTCCGGGGCGCCTCCGGCGCGACAGTCGGGGGTTTCGGCGCTATCGGCGGCAACAACACCCTCAACTATTTTTACGTCGGCACCGGCTATCAGGCTGCCAACAACCTGCGCGTCTATCCAACGCGAGTGTCGTATGGCGACAACACCATCTGGCACGCCGGCAACGATGGGGCTGGTTCCGGCCTCGACGCGGATCTGCTCGACGGGCGCCATGCAGACGCGTTCGCACTCCTCGCGGGCGGAACGTTCACCGGGAACATCTCTGTTGCGCCGAGCGGTTCGGGGCAGGTCTCCCTTGCGCATTCCGGCACGACGGGGGCGTCGGGTTATGTCGAGTTTCGGCGGAGCGATAGCACCCGCGAAGGGTATATCGGTTTCGCGCCCACTGGCGGGCAGATCCAGCTCATGTCCGAGAACGGCCGCGGCTTCAACGTCGCCGGCGGTCCGCTCACCCGCGCAGGCAACGCCCTCTGGGATGCCGGCAATGACGGTGCGGGGTCGGGGCTCGATGCCGACCTACTCGATGGGCATGATGCCGCAGAGTTCGCGTTACTTACCGGCGCTCGATACACAGGCCTTGTCCGATTTCAGGCTCAGGAAGCGATCCGCCTCGCGGGCAAGGACAGCTTTATCTCTTTCTATTCCGCCGACGAGCAGTCACGTCGCGGGTATTTGCAATTCTACGGCACCAGCGGGGTGCTGGCGAATGATGGAGCCGGCGCGCTGCACCTTCAAACGGGCGGCACAAACGTCCTGACGGCGGGGCCGGGAGGCGTTGCGATTACCGGTGGCTTGTCGCGTAACGGCAATCTCGTCTGGGATGCCGGTACCGATGGTGCCGGGTCCGGTCTGGACGCCGACCTTCTCGATGGGCGGCATGCCGACGCTTTCCTGACCCGCAACGTCGGCGCCCGGCCGCTGGACTATGACGCATTCGGCGGCTCGATGACGATCAGGGGCGATACCGGCGGCTGGTCGACGGGCTATAACTTTCGCGCCGGAGACGGCACGTTTCTTGGCGGTTTTGGTGCGCTCGGCGGCGGAAACAGCTTCACCTACTATTTTGTCGGCCCCAGCTACGATGCCGCAAATGGTTTGCGGGTTTATCCCAATCGGGTCACTTACGGTGACAACACGATCTGGCATGCCGCCAATGATGGCGCCGGCTCCGGTCTCGACGCCGATCTGCTCGACGGCTGGCAGCGTGACGACGTTCGTGACTGGAACAACCTACTCAACAAGCCGGTCGCATTCCCGGTCGCCGCTCACACGCACGGTGCGGCCGACATCGCCGGCGCGTTCCCCGGCTCGCTGTCTGGCAACGGCTACACGGTGCTGCCGAACGGGCTGATCCTGCAATGGGTCACCGGCGCGCAGCAGGCTGCCAGCTCGGAGGGAACGCAGTACGTGGCGTTCCCGATCGCCTTCAACACCTGCTTTCAGGTCATGACCTCGACGCAAGTGGCCAATCCGAACATCGAGTCGCACGCCGTTTATCAGCTGATCAGTTTCACGGCCGAGGGCGCAACCGTCATGCGCCAGCTCGTCAGCGCGTCGGGCGCCGACCGCGAGCCGAGCTGGCCACGCCTCTTCGCCATCGGCCGATAGGAGGGCCGCACCCATGTCGATCCACTACAGCCCGAGCCGCAACAGCTTCTTCGACGATCGCGTGCACGCCACGCTTCCAGACGACGCCCATCTGGTCACGGCCGAGGAACACGCCCGGCTGCTTGATGCGCAGACCGCCGGCAAGGTCATCACCCCCGGCCTTGACGGCGAACCAACCGCGCGCCGCCCGGCCGAGAACGGCGAGCAACTGCGCGCCCGTCTGATCACCGCCACCAAGCGCGAGGCCGCGCACCGGATCGAAGCGATCGCGCCGCTCTGGCGCCAGCTCAATGACTGGCGCGACCTGCCGCTCTCGCAAGGCAGCGAACGTGCAGCGATCGAGGCGCGGGTGGCAGCGATCAACGCGATCCGAGAAGCGTCCAACGATCTGGAACAGAAACTCGCCGCCATGACGGCGCGTCAGCTCGCCAAGGCCGACATCGCGAACGACACCCACTGGACCCAAGGAGCAGCAGCATGAAAATCACGATCGGCACCTATGACGCCACCACCCGCGCCGTGGCCGTCACCTTCGAGCAGGGCGAGATCCAGCATCACCGCTCGGTGAATGCCTGCCACGACAAGGACGGTGCCTACAACGAGACCGCGACCAAGGCCCGCATCGACGACGTCGCGCGCGGCGTCGCGCAGAAGATCCTCGTCGGGGCGATCACCGAGCCGGTGCCGGAGTCCGAAGCTCCGGCGGTTCCCGCCTGACGCTACCACCTGTTCCTGTGGAATGTCGTTTCCACAGGAACAGGTACGCGCGAGACAGCGCGCACGGCGGCATGGTCCGGCACCGTGACCGCCATTTCCGATCCTCGCCGCTTGGCCGGCAACCTGATCCAGCTGGGCACGATCGACCATGTCGATCTGGCCGCGGCGACGTGCCGCGTGCGCGTTGGCGAGATCGAGACCGGCGACCTGCCGTGGCTTGCCGCGCGCGCCGGCACGACGCGCATCTGGTCGGCGCCGAGCGTCGGCGAGCAGTGCCTGCTGCTCTGCCCGGAAGGCGACATGGAAGGCGGCATCGTTCTGCCCGGCCTTTTCTCCGACGCGAACCCCGCGCCTGCCACCGCTGCGCTGGATCTGATCCGCTTCAGTGACGGCGCCGAGCTGTCCTATGACGCCGCCGGCGCCGGGCTGAAGCTCACGCTTCCGGGCGGACGTCCACTGACGATCGTCGCGCCGGCAGGGATCAGCCTCAACGGCCCGGTCAAGGTCGACGGTAAGCTCGACTGCACCGACACCATTACCGCTGCGACCGACGTCGTGGGCGGCGGCAAGAGCCTCAAGGATCACATCCACACCAAGGTGCAGGCCGGCGGCGCGGTCTCGGGTCCGCCACAATGATCGGCATGGATGCCAGCACCGGCAAGCCGCTCGGCGGCGAGGATCACCTGCGCCAGTCGGTGCGGGACATCCTGTCGACGCCGCTCGGCAGCCGCATCGGACGGCGCGAATACGGCTCGCTGCTGCCCGAGCTGCTGGATCAGCCGATGAACGCGATCGGCCGCATGCGCCTGATCGCGGCGACCGCACTGGCGCTCGCCCGCTGGGAGCCGCGCATCCGCGTCACCGCCGTCGCGGTGGCACCGGCCGCGACCGGCGTCACCACCATGACGATCGACGCGACCCGCCTCGACGTGCCCGCGCCGAACGCCCGCACCCGCCTGCTCGTCCCCCTCGCCCGTACCGCCTGAAGGAACCGCATATGCACGGCATCACGTACACCGAACTTAATCAGGGCGCCCGCTCGCTCGTCACCGTCGCGACTGCCGTTATCGGCATGGTCGCAACTGCGACCGCCCCGGCCGGCGCCCAGACCGCGGCACTGGACGCCGCCTTCCCGCTCAACCGCCCGGTGCTGGTCGCCGACCTTGATGCCGCGATCGGCGTTGCCGGCAACGCCGGCACGCTGCGGCTCGCGCTTCAGGCGATCACCGATCAGGTTCGCGCGCCCGTCATCGTCGTGCGCGTCGCGCCCGGCGCCGACGCCGCCGGCACCAGCGCCAACGTCATCGGCGGCACGGCCAACGGCCTGAAGACCGGCATGCAGGCGCTGCTCGCCGCCGAGGCGCAGCTGGGGGTCCGCCCGCGCATCCTCGGCTGCCCCGGCCTCGACAGCGCCGCGGTCACCGCCGCACTGGTCACGGTCGCCGACAAGCTGCGCGGCTTTGCCTATTCCAGCGCGATCGGCGCCGACACCGCCGCCGCCATCGCCTATCGCGGCACCTTCTCGTCGCGCCGGCTGATGCTGGTCTACCCCGACTTCGTCGCCTTCGACACCCTCGCGGCGGCGAACGCCACCAGCTTCGCGGTCGCGCGGGCGCTCGGCCTCCGGGCCAAGATCGATCAGGAGACCGGCTGGCACAAGACGCTGAGCAACGTCCCCGTTGAGGGCGTGCTGGGACTGACCAAGGATATCGGCTTCGACGTCATGGACGCGACGTGCGAGGCGAACCTGCTGACCGCCAAGGAAGTGACGGCGCTGGTGCGCACGCCGGCAGGCTATCGCTTCTGGGGCAATCGCACCACCGCGCCGACCGGCGACCTGTTCGCCTTCGAGTCGACCGCCCGCACTGCTGACGTGCTGACCGACACGATCGTGAGCGGCCTGCTCTGGGCGATCGACAAGCCGCTGCGCCCGTCGCTGGTCAAGGACATCGTCGAGACGATCAATGGCGGCTTGCGCCAGATGAAGGCCGAGGGCCGGATCGTCGATGGCCGGGCATGGTTCGAGCAGAAGGCCGGCAAGAACGACACGGCCTATCTATCGGCCGGCAAGCTGGCGATCGACTATGATTACACGCCGGTTCCGCCGCTCGAAAACCTGAACCTCACCCAGCGCATCACCGACAGCTACCTCGCGGACTTCGCGGCGGGGCTGGCGGGCTGACGCGCGCGACCTTCCTCCCCCCTCGATCAACGGAGCTGACCCATGGCGTTGCCCGCGCTGCTGAAGAACATGAACCTTTTCAACGAAGGCCAGAGCTGGCTCGGCGAGGTGGCTGCGGTCACCATCCCGACGCTCACCCGCAAGCTGGAGGAATATCGCGGCGGGGCGATGGACGGTCCGATCAAGTACGACATGGGCGGTGAAGCGCTCGAACAGGAGGCGACCTATGGTGGCCCGATGCGCGAGATCCTGCGCCAGTTCGGCCACACGTCGGCGTCTGGCATCTACCAGCGCTTCGTCGGCTTCTATCAGGACGATTCCAGCGGTCGCACCGCGACGATCGAGATCACCACGCGCGGCCGGCACGAAGAGATGGAGTTCGGCGAACAGAAGCCGGGCGAGCCGGGCGAGTTCAAGGTCAAGTCGGCGCTCACCTATTATCGGCTGGACTGGGACGGCGTGACCGTCATCGAGATCGATCGCCTCAACATGGTCTTCATGGTCGACGGCATCGATCGTCTCGCCGAGCAGCGCGCCGCCATCCTCTGACCCCGGCGCGGGCTGACCCCCTTGTCCGCGCCCACCTCGGCCGGCGCCTCACCAGCGCCGGCCGCTTTCTCGCACTGGATTGAGCCATGACCGAACAGATTGCCGTCGCCGCCGCCTCGACCATCGCCATCGCCATCGCCAGCTTCACGCTCGACGGCCCCGTCACCCTCAACGGTGCCGAGGTGATCGCCGCCGGTACCGAGATCCACGTCCGCAAGCCCATGTCGGGCGAGCTGCGCGGGCTCACCATCAATGCGCTGCTCAATTGCGACGTCGCCGCGCTGCTGACGATCGCGCCGCGCATCACCTCGCCCGTCATACCCAAGGGCGCGACGATGGACCCGGCCGACCTGACCCAGCTCGGCGGCGAGGTGATGGATTTTTTGCTGCCGAAGGCGGCGAAGGCAGCCTTGCCGACGACGTAGACGAGGCGATGGCGGACGTGGCGACCGTCTTCCACTGGTCGCCCGCCGCCATGGACCCGATGCCTGTAGCCGAGCTGATGCGCTGGCACGCCCGCGCGCTCGACCGCTTCAAGGCGATGAACACTCCCGCCAAGGCGCGCTGACCGCATGGACCGCAATCTCCGCATCCGCATGCTGCTCGAAGCCGGCGACCGCTTCTCCAAGCCGCTGCGCGATCTTGCCAGCGGCGGGCGCACCGCCGACGCGGCACTGAAGGGCGCGCGCGACCGGCTGAAAGAGATCGAGCGCACCAAGGGCAACGTCGACGCCTTCCGCCAGCTCAAGACCGACTCGGTCGCCACCGGCCGCGCGCTCGAAGGCGCCAAGTCGAAGGTCGGCGAGCTGTCGCGCGCCATGGCACAGGCCGAGACGCCGACGCGGGCGATGACGCGGAATCTGGAGCGCGCGCGCCGCGAGGTGGCGAGCCTGACCCGTCAGCACGAGGGCGAGGAACGCCAGCTCCACGAGCTGCGCACCGCGCTGCGCGACGCCGGCGTTGCCACCAACGATCTCGCACGCCACGATCGCGAGCTGCGTACCGCCGCTGCCGGCGCCAATCGCGAGCTGGAAGAGCAGCTGCGCCGCACC
This sequence comes from Sphingomonas sp. 8AM, assembly GCF_902506455.1. Lineage (GTDB taxonomy): Bacteria > Pseudomonadota > Alphaproteobacteria > Sphingomonadales > Sphingomonadaceae > Sphingomonas. The sequence goes on from NZ_LR733845.1 coordinate 7,896, forward strand.
GACCGACTTGCCGACCGTCAGCGCCGTTTCAGCGCCGCGCGCGCCAAGTTCGGGCGGATGCAGGACATGGCCGGCAACATCGCCGGCGCCGGGGCTGGTGCCATCGCCGGCGGCGTCGCAGTCGGAGCCGGCGTATGGGAAGGCGTGAAGGCCGCGCAGTCCTTCGAATCGGTGATGACCGATATCGCACAAAAGGCCGATCTGAGCCGCGTGCAGGCCGCGCGCATGGGCAAGGAGCTGCTGGGCGCGGCGCGCGCCGCCAACCAGCTGCCCGAGGATCTGCAAGCCGGCGTCGACGTGCTGGCGGGCTTCGGCCTCGATCCGCGGCAGGCGGTGGCGATGATGAAGCCGATCGGGCGCGCGGCGACCGCCTACAAGGCCGAGATCGCCGACCTTTCGTCGGCGGCGTTCGCCGCGCACGACAATCTCAAGGTGCCGATCGCCGACACCGGGCGGATGATCGATGCGATGGCACAGGCCGGCAAGTCGGGCGCCTTCGAGATCAAGGACATGGCGCAGTATTTCCCGACGCTAACCGCCGCCTATCAGGGGCTGGGGCAGACGGGCGTCAACGCCGGCGCGGATCTCGCCGCTGCGGCGCAGATCACGCGCAAGGGTGCCGGCGACAGCGCCACCGCTGCCACCAACCTCGCCAACATCCTGCAGAAGATCAGTTCGCCGGCGACCAACAAGGCGTTTTCCAAGCTGGGCGTCGACCTGCCCGCAGCGCTCCAGCGCGCCTATAAGGAAGGCAAGACGCCGATCGAGGCGCTCGCCGAGCTGACGAACCGCGCGCTCAAGGGCGATCTCAGCAAGCTCGGCTACCTGTTCGAGGATGCGCAGGTGCAGCAGGGGCTGCGCCCGCTGATCCAGAACATGGGCGAGTATCGCAAAATCCGCGCCGAGGCGATTGCCGCCGCGCAGGCGAACCGCACCACCGACACCGACTTCGCCGAACGTCTGAAAGACAGCGACCAGCAGACCAAGGCGCTGTCGATCAACGCCAAGGTGCTGGCGGTAAACATGGGCACCCTGCTGGTGCCGGCGGTCAACGGTGTGACCGAGAAGCTGGCGGCGCTCACCGGATGGGTCGCCAGTGCCGCCGAGCGCCACCCGCTGCTCGCCAAGGGGGCGGCGCTGGCGGCAGCCGGGCTCGCCGTCCTGATGGTGACCTTCGGCGTGCTGGCGATCGGCGCGGCGGCGACCCTCGGCCCGATCGCCATGGCCAATGCCGGGCTGGTCGCGATGGGTGTGGCGGGGGGTGCTGCCTCGGTCGGGCTCTTTCCGATCATCGCTACTGTCGCCGCTGTCGTGGCAGGTGTCGCGGTGCTGGCCGGTGCGGCATACCTGATCTACCAGAATTGGGGTGCCATCAGCGGCTTCTTTGCGAGCCTTTGGGCCGGCGTGAAGGGCGCCTTCGCCAGCGCCGGTGCCTTCATCATGGACTGGGGACCGCGCGTCGGCCGCTTCCTGATGGACGGGCTTCTGACTATGCTGAGCCCTGACCGGCTGATCGCACGCATCGTCCAGCTCGGCCGCGCTGCGATCGGCGCCTTCAAGGGCGTGCTGGGCATCCACTCGCCGAGCCGCGTCTTTGCCGGGCTCGGCGGCTTCATGATGGCCGGGCTCGACCGCGGCATGGACGATGGCGCACGCAAGCCGATCGCCAATGTGCGGCGCGTCGCAGGCGCGCTCGCCGGCACGTTCGCCGCCGGCGCCGCGGTGGCCGCGCCGGGGCTAGACATGGAGGCCCGCGCCAGCGGTGCCCGTCAGGCGCTCTCGCGCGGCGCAGGAGCGCTGGAGCAGTTCCGCTCGATCGAGCGACGCGGCAGTTCGCCGCGATCGGCGTCTGCCCCCGCCGCGTCAGCCGAGTATCACTTCCACATCACGCAAGCCCCCGGCCAGTCGGCCGACGATCTGGCACGCGCGATCCGCGAAGAGATGCAGCGCATGGAACGCAAGAACGCCGCCGCCCGCCGCTCGACCTTCCGCGACGATCCCGATGGAGCCGACGTATGAACCTCATGGCGCTGGGCATGTTCGTCTTCTCGCTGCCGACGATCGCCTATCAGGAGCTGGCACGCGAGCGCTCGTGGCGCCACGCGCGCGCCGGGCGGGTCGGCGCGCTCGATGCCGTCCAGTTCACCGGGCGCGACAATGACGAGATCACGCTATCGGGGGATGCGCCGGCCGAGCTGATGGCGGGTCGCGCGTCGATCGACCAGCTGGTCGACATGGCCAAGGATGGCGCGGCATGGCCGCTCGTCGCCGGCACCGGGGCGGTCTACGGCAACTTCGTCATCACGAAGATCAGCGAACGCCACACCGCCTTCTTCGCCGATGGCACGCCGCGGCTGATCAACTTTACGCTCAACCTGCTCGAAGTCGACGCGCAGCCCGCGCCGGTGGCCGTATGACCGAGGCGAACGTCGCCGATTACCGCATCACGGTCGACGGCAAGGATCTGACCCCACGTTTGAAGGGCACCGGTGGCCCAGCCGGGCGGGCGCCCCGCGCGCGCCTCATCGGGCTGCGCCTGTCCGAGAAGCGCGGCGGTGACGCCGACCAGCTCGAATTGACGCTCGACGACAGCGACGGGCTACTGGAGATCCCGCCGGCCGGGGCGACGATCACCGTCCAGCTCGGCTGGGCGAGCGGCACCGACGTGGCTGTAGGGCTGGTCGACAAAGGCACCTTCGTGGTCGACGAGATTGAGCATAGCGGCCCCACCGACCAGCTCGTGATCCGCGCCCGCTCGGCCGACCTCACCAGCGCGATCCGCGCCCGGCGCGAGCATAGCTGGCGATCGACGACGCTGGGGACGATCGTGAAGGCCGTCGCGGCGCGCAACAAGCTCAATCCGCGTGTCTCGGCCGCGTTGGCAGGGATCACGGTGCCCGCGCTGGCGCAGAGCCGGGAGAGCGACATGGCGCTGCTACGCCGCCTCGGCCGGGAGCATGACGCGACTGCCACCGTGAAAGCCGGCGCGCTGATCTTCGCGCCGATCGGCAAGGCAGTGACCGCCAGCGGCGCGGCGATACCCGGCCTGACGATCACCCGACGCGACGGCGACCGACATACCTTCAGGATCGAGAAGCGCGAGGAGGCCGGCGCGATCGAGGCGGCATGGCACGATCGCAAGGGCGCCAAGAAGCAGGTGGTCAAGGTCGGCAGCGGTACCGGCGAGGTGCGGCGGCTGGCGCGGACCTATGCCAGTGCGGCCGGCGCGCGCGCCGCAGCGCAGGCCGAGCTTGGTCGCGCTACCCGCGCGCCCCGCAAGCTGGACCTCGGACTCGCGCTGGGCCGGCTGGAGATCTACCCCGACCGGCCCGTGACTGTGCGCGGCTTCAAGGCACCGATCGATGCGACGAGCTGGATCGTCAGCGACGTCACGCACGAGCTGGTCGCTTCGCGAGGGTTCGAGACCGCGCTCACGCTGGAAAGCGCAGGCTAGCCGCTACTCGATTGAGATTTCGCCCTCGCCATAGGCAGCGCGCTCGAAAACGTTCGTTCCCTCACGTAGCGGCGCCGACGACAGGATCTCCAACCGCGCCAGCGCGGTGCGCACCAGCTGTTCGGCGACGAGCTGCTCGGCTGGGCGACGAACATCAGGGTTAGATGAGGCGAGGTTCTTTCGTATCCCAGCTCCAAGCCGGCTGAGATTGTAGCGCATCCGCCAGATCAGTTCGTCTTCGTTGACCTGCCTCATGACCGACGATCGCCCAAGTCGATCTCCATCTCGACCGGCACTGCCAGATAGTGCGCGCGCATGCTCGCGTCCCAGCTGGCCAGCCCCATGTCGATCGCGTCCGCCATCGCTTCGTCGCTGCTGCTACGCCACGCCGTCTTGGGCGAGCCCAGTACGACCACGCGGAATCGTACCCCGACGATCGCCGCCAGCGCAGGAAGCGCGGTCGCAAACGCGCGCTGATGAAGCGCCACACCCATGTCCGTTCCCTCGACTCGTCCCTCGATCCGGCGTATATGTTCCTATTCTGTTCTCATTGGAAGAGGCTATGCGCGAGTTCACGTTGGCTATCGTCGGGATCGACTTTCCGAATGACGACCGCGCGAAAAGCAATCGCCGATCCGAGCTGCTAATGCTGCCGCCGGGCGTGCCGATGGATCTGCGGCCGGAACCGCGGAACCGGCACGACCCGCACGCGGTCGCCGTCTTCAGCCCGGCCGGCGTGCAAGTCGGCTATGTGACCGCCGAGCGGGCCCCATGGATCGGCTCGCGCATTCGAGACGGCGAGGAGGTTCGCGCAATCTACCAAGGGCTTGTGGAATCGGCCGGCTATCTGCGCGTGCGGGTTGGAGGTGGCGACCCGTCGTTGCCGCCTGTCGCATTCGCCCCGGAACGCCCGCTCGATCCGGAAGAAGTGGCCGAGGCGAGCGATGGATTTTGGCCAGACGATGATGGGCCGGAGTGGGAAGCCAAATTGAATTCTGAGGGTCGTTCAAACGTTAGTAGGCGCGCCAGTTGGAAATGCGGATCCTTCCGGAAGGTGCGTTCACAGCCGTTTGATAATGTGCGAAACACGCCCTACCACGTTGATCTCGTCGGGATGCGCCTCATCGGGTGGGACACGATCGTTATCAGATAAGATCGTCACCTTCTCGCCTCGCACACGCAGACGCTTCATCATCGCTATGTCGCCGATCGTGAAAGCCCAGATTGCATCCTGATCCTGCACGCGGCGATCGGAACGATCGATCAAGACGATATCGTCATCCTCTATCGTCGGCGACATAGAATTCCCCCGCCCCCGCGCCCAAGTAAGGGAGGCCGGTGGCGTCCTAGTCATTGCCTCCAGCCAAGTTCGGGGGAAATGCATCACCTCGACGTTGATGTGCCCGTCCGCGAACGTTCCACCCATCCCGTATGCCATGTCGATCGACGCCACGGGAACTAGGTCGAACATCTCGGCAATTTGATCAGGCGAAGGGGCCGGCGGGGCATCGCTAGACGGATTGTTTGTTTCGCCGGCCAAATAGTCGACGGAAGTGCCCAACACTCTCGCAATCTTGTGCAGGTGCGCCGACGAGCGGGACTCACCTTTCACCAACCCGTTGATCGTAGTTTGCGCGACACCAACCTGCCGAGCGAGTTCCGACTGCGACATGCCCAGCGCGGCCAGCCGCTCAGCGATCCGTTCCCCGATTTGCATCGCCCTGCTCTAACGGAGCGCCGTTAGATGTGGGCAAACCTTTTCCGCTTGCGTTCCTAACGGTGCTCCGTTAGGTAAACAGGAATGGGCATCGAGACACACTCCGAGACTCCGCTGGCTAGGGCGGTCAGAGCGGCCGGCAGCCAATCCGCTTTCGGGCGTATGATTGGCCGACGTCAGTCGACGATTTTCCTTTGGCTGAACAACGATACTCCGTTGCCGGCCGAGCTGGTGCTGCTTGTTGAACGTGAAACTGGCATCTCCAAACACGATCTTCGCCCCGATATCTATCCGCATGCTCAGGCTAGCGGAATGCCTGTTGAGCGTACCGGTGTCGCGTGCAATCAGCCTTCGATTTCGCAGCGAGCACCGGCGTGACCCATATCCGTGCGCCCCTCACCTTCGCTGGTGCCATGACGCAGGTGGCCGGACTGATCGGCTACCCGACTGCGGCGAAGATTGCGGGCCGCGCCGAGCGCACCGTCTACGCATGGGCGCATCCGACCAGCAAGACGGTGCCGCCGATCGATCAGGCGCTCGCCTTCGACGCCGCATGGCGCGAGGCCGGCGGCGCCGGCGCTCCGTTCCTCGACGCCTTCGCCTTCCAGCTCGGCCTCGTGATCGAACGTCAGGACGCCTGCGCCCGCGCGCTGGTCGCGGACGTCAGCAACGTTTCCCGCGAGACGGGCGAGGCAATCGCTGCCGCCCTCTCACTTACCAATTCCAACGCCTCGCCGCTGGATGCGCACCGCGCATTCGCCGAGGTGACGCAAGCTGGCGCCGCGATCGACGCGCTCCAGCAGCGGGTCGCCAGCTTCCTTCGGTCCGGCGCGGGGCCGGGCGCAGGGTTGACGGGGGTTACACGGTGAGAAGGAACTATACCAAGCGGGCGCCGATGATCGTTTGCCCGCACTGCCAGCATCCGGCCGAGATCCGCACCAGCGAGCAGCAGACGCGGCTTGTGCGCGAGCTGCTCCTGCTGTGCAGCAACGACACATGCGGTTTCCGGTTCGTCGGCCAGATCGTCGCCGTGCGCACGATCCAGCCGAGCCTCGATCCGCATCCCGCCATCGCTCTCCCGCTCGTCATCAGGTCGAAGCCTGCCAACGACGACGCGCCTATCCCTGCCAACGATGAACGCGCCCCGGCGGCTGACGCCGAACCCATGAGCTAACCGCCGCGGGTTCGCCCGCGCGCCCACCACCACCGTCACCGGCCAGCCGATCGCGGAACCCGCTTTCGGCGACGCCCCCGCCTTGCCTGCGAAAGACCGCCCCTTGTTTCCTGACATCCACCGTGAAGTGCTGAAACGCCTCCTGAACGACTACAAGTTCAAGGAGAGCGGCAAGTATCTTCGTCAGGGCCGCTGCCCGGCCTGCGACAAGAAAGAGCTGTATACCGGGTTCGACAAGCCGTGGGTGCTGCGTTGCGGACGGCAGAACCGCTGCGGTGCCGAGTTCCACGTCAAGGAACTGTATCCCGATATCTTCGACAATTGGTCGAAGCGCCATCAGCAGACGCCCCAGAACCCGCACGCTGCCGCCGACGCCTACCTGCTGCACGCCCGCGGTTTCGATCTGGCAGGCCTGCGCGGCGCCTATGCGCAGGAATGGTACACGGACCGCGAACGCAATCTGACCAGCGCCACCGTCCGCTTTCCGTTTGGCAACGGCTATTGGGAAAGGCTGATCGACCAGCCGTCGCGGTTCGACAAGAAGAAGGCCCGCTTCAGCTACGGGCTCGACTATAAGGGCCGCTGGTGGACGATGCCGGGCGACACTATGGCGACACTCGCCACGGTGACCGAGCTGTGGCTGGTCGAGGGCATCTTCGACGCCATTGCGCTCAACCAGTCCGCCGCCTTCCGCGACGCCGGCAAGCGCGCCGTCAGCCTCATGACGTGCAACAATTATCCCGAGCTGATGCTGCACGAGCTGCGCACTGCTGCGGCGGCACAGAACCGCGGCACGCCGCTGCTCGTCTGGGCGCTCGACGTCGGCGCCGCTGGCACACGCTGGACCCGCGCGCATGTCAAAACGGCCCGCGAGGCCGGCTGGGCGTGTGGCGCGGCGCAGGTCCGCCCTGACGGCGAGGGCGACAAGCTCGACTGGAACGACCTTGCGCAGCGCGAGAAGCTGACCGCTGAGGATCTCGACACCTATCGCTGGAACGGCGAGGTGACGATCGCGCAGAACGCCACCGATAAAGCGATGCTGTTCTACGAGCGCGACCGCGTCGCGTCGTTCCCGCTCACCTTCGCCGGTAAGCAGCTGTGGGCGAACTTCTCGATCGAGCGCATTCAGGGCGTGATGACGGCGTGGCTGGAGAGCGACGACGCCGAGTTCGACGACTTCAAGGCGCTGCCCTTCCACGAACAATGGAACAAGGCCGCGGCCGAGGCCATCGACATCGACGAGCTGGCGAACTGCGTCTTCCGCACGCTCTACTACCAGCGCGACCCGAACATCGAGGAGGGCGCCTATTACCTGCGCATCGACTTTCCGTCCGATCGCGCCACCGTAAAGGCGACCTTCAGCGGCGCGGCCTGCGCGGGCAGCAGCGATTTCAAGAAGCGGCTCGCCTCGATCGCGCCGGGCGCGCAGTGGACCGGCAACCAGTATCAGATCGACAAGCTGATGGCCCGGCAATGGTCGACCATCCGCATGGTCGATGCGATCCAGCACACCGGCTATTCGATCGAACACGGCGCGTGGATCCTCGGCGACCTCGCCGTCCACAACGGCCGCGTCCATGAGCCGAACGAGGATGATTATTTCGTCCTCGGCAAGAAGTCGGTCAAGCTGCGCACCACCGACCGGATGCTGCGCATCGACTATCAGGCCGACGCGCTCGACCTGTCATGGGTGCCGCCGCTCTGGACGGCCTATGGCCCCAAAGGCGTCGTGACGCTCGCCTTCTGGGTGCTGAGCTTCTTCGCCGACCATGTCCGCCGCGAGCAGGACAGCCTCGCCTTCCTCGAGATGACCGGCCTGCCCGGCACCGGCAAGACCACGTTGCTGGAGTTCCTGTGGAAGCTCGCCGGCCGCGCCAACTACGAAGGCTTCGACCCGACCAAGGCGACCAACGCCGGCATCGCCCGCACGCTCGGGCAGGTCGGCAACCTCCCGGTCGTGCTGATCGAGGGCGACCGCAATCAGGAGACGCCGCACGGCCGACGTTTCGAGTGGGAAGAGCTGAAGACCGCCTACAACGGTCGCGCCGTCCGCACCCGTGCCATCGCCAACGGGGGCATGGAAACGTTCGAGCCGCCGTTCCGCGGCGCGATCGTCATCGCGCAGAACGACACGGTCGAGGCGTCACCCGCGCTGCGCGAGCGCATCATGGCGATCCACTTCGACAAGAGCCGTTTCGGTGACGCTGGCAAGACGGCCGGCGAACAGCTGAGCCGTTACGACATGGAGAAGATCAGCGGCTTCATCGTGCACGTCGTGCGCAAGGAAGAGCAGATCCTTACCGCGTATCGCGAGGCTTTTCGGCGGCGCGAGCGGATAATGCTCCAGCACCCCGGCATCCGGAATGGCCGCTTGGCGAAGAATCACGCCCAGATCGCCGCGATGCTCGATGCGATGCGGATCGTCGTCACCAACCTCACGGACGCGCAGGTGGAAGAGACACACCAGTTCGTCCTGACGATGCTGGAAGAACGCCAGCGCACTGTCGAGAGCGACCATCCACACGTCGACCGATTCTGGGAGCTGTTCGACTATTTGCGCGCGCAGGAAGGTCCACAGCCGGATCGGCCCGTCGACCACAGCCGCACCCCCGATGTCCACGCGATCAGTCTCGTCGATTTCGAGCGCAAATGCGCGGACATGAAACTTCAGCTCCCGTGCACCGCGGTCGAGCTGAAACGCCTTCTGAAGACCAGCAAGCGCCGCAAATTCTGCGCCGTGAAGTCGGTCAACAGCCGGACCGACAAGACCGTCAACGCATGGGTCTTTCGCAACCCGGACTTCGCCCAGCCCACCAGCAACGCCCGTTGAACGGAGCCACGACCATGATTGTCTTTTCTCCCGCACCCCGCTGCAAGCCCGGCGTCCAGCGTCTCGTCGAGCCGATGACCGCCGCCTGCTACCTGCGCCTGCGCCGCGCTCGATCCGGCATGTCGCGACGCGATCTCGCCTATCGGCTGTCGAGCGCAGTCCAGCCGCATTACCTTGTCAGCCCCGCTGCCCGCGTGCCTGCGCTCGACGAGGCCATGGCGCTGATCGACATGCTGGAAACGGACGGCGCGCGCGCACGGTACCGCTGGACGATCGAGGCGATCAGCGCCCTCATCCCCGTCGACGTCGACGTCTATCACCAGCTCGCCAGTGATCCCGAAGAGCGCCACCCGCAGGTGTGCCGCGGCTGCGCCTGCACCGAAGGGGACGTTGCCAGCTCCGGTTGGGCAGTGGCGAACCTGTGCGTCTCGTGCCTGAAGCGCGACGCCGCACTGGCGGAGGTGCGCTGATGCTCGGCCACTATCACCGCCCGCACGATGCGGCTTCGTGCCGTCACTGCCACGGCACCAACCGCATCGCGGTCTCACGGCCGATCGGCGCCGGCCGGCGCCGCGTCTACAACGTGCCCTGCAACGTCGTGACCCGCGCGCAGGCCGACGCTGATCGCGCGCGTGCCGGCCGCTGGATCGGCTGGACTGCCTTTGCTGCCGCGTCGCTCACCGCCGGCGTCCTGATCGAGCCGGTCGCCACAATGGCCGCGGCGGTGCTGCGATGACCGGGATAACCATGCGCACGATGCGCGGTCCCGGCGGCGCAGTCGTGCACGTTCCGACGCCGATCGTCGCCAAACCGGCTGGCGGACGCAAGCGCAAGGCGCGTCCTGCGCCCGATCCGATCAAGACGAACGGAGAGACGGCAGCCGAAGAGCTGCGTCTGCTGATCGAGCGGGCCGAACGGATGGCGGAAGAGATCAAGGGCATGCAGGACGATCTCGCCGACGTCCTCGCGGAGGCGAAGTCGCGCGGATACGATGCCAAGGCGATCCGCGACATCCTGAACATCCGCAAACAAAGGCGGGAAGAGTATCAGGAACACGCCTGCATCCTCGAAACCTATATGCAGTCGCTGGGGATGCTATGAGCGCCCCCCGCTGGCTTCATGACTTCGAGCTGCTGGCGATGGTCGCCCGGCACCTGCACACTGCGCGCACCATACAGGTCCGCACGGCGCTGGATGCTGGCCGGATCACCCGCGAGCAGGCCAACGACGCGGTGCGGATCACCCGCGCCATCGCGAAGAGCTGGTCGCGCATCGCTGACACTCGCTGCGCTCCCGGTGCACTCTGGGACGGCGACGCCGGCGGGGCATGGGACCACGAGCGGCTCAAGACATTGCAGGCGTTCGCCTCGGCCGCGCGCCGCAACGCCTATGATGCTGCCGGCGACTGGGAACTGCTCGGCCTCGCCGACGCAATCGCCACCCTGATCCACCACGAGGCTGACACGCCGATCGGCGCACGCCTGCTCGCGGCCGAGATCCCGATCGCCAGCCTGATCGCCCTGCCCGTCTCCCTGCCGGCCGTTCCCGCCGGCGAACTCACCATTCCCGACGCGCCTGCCCGGCCGGCGTCGGCGCCTGCCAACCTCTACGGAGAAGCCGCTTGACCACGCACGCCACCGCCGCGCCTCGCTGGCGCCGCATCGCCGGCATCACGCTTGCCGTCATCGTCGCGATCTGCACCGCACCCTTCATCCTGATGATCCTCGTCAGCCGCATGTCCGGGGAGCGCCGCTGATGCGCGGTTACATGCCCGTTCCCTTGCAAAAGGAGCACCTGCGCAGGCTTGAGGCGATCTCCCGGACCCGCGCCCTCACCGACGCCGAAAGCGCGATCGTCGAGCGCCTCGTCGACCGCGAGCGCCAGCGTGGGTATCGAGCCGCAGCCGCACGCCGGCGCGCGCTCCGGCGGAAGCAGGTGAGGGCATGAGCGCGATGCGGGACACCTACATCACCCGCGTTGCGCAGGGCGGTTGCTTCGTCTGCCACGGATCGTTGGCGAAGTGGGCAGGTCCGAACGCACAGGGTGTGGCGGCTCGCCATCACGATGCGACAGGGCATAGGACGTGGTGCGACGTCACGATGTGCGTCACCTATGGCAGCGCGCCCGCGGACGATCGGCAGACCGACATAGAGGACGCGATCGGGGGGGCAGCCTGATGCCCATCAGCCCGGAGAACCGAACGCGCTACCCGCGCGGCTGGCCGGCGATCAGCCTGCGCATTCGCAAGGAACGCGCGGGCGACCGTTGCGAGTGCCAGGGCGAATGCGGACATGATCATGATGGTAGGTGCGGCGAGCTGAACGGCAAGCCGCACAGCGTCACCGGCTCGACCGTGGTGCTGACCGTCGCCCACCTCGACGACACACCGGAGAACTGCGCCGACGGGAACCTGCGTGCCATGTGCCAGCGCTGCCATCTCGCCTATGATCGCGACACGCATGTCGCGAACCTGCGCGAGACTATGTCTCGGCGCCGGCTCGCCCGCCTCGGCAATCACGAGCTGTTCGGCACCCGCGATCTTGGCACCCGGACTCGCCCCGAGCGAACCCCGCTCGCGCCGCCGGTCACCCGGCTGCCCGCATGGCCGTTCGGCGACCTCGTGCCGCAGCGCTACGGCGTCATCCTCGCCGATCCGCCATGGCGCTTCCTCAACCGCTCGGCCGCGGGCGAGAAGAAGAACCCCGTAGCGCACTATCCCTGCCTGACGACCGCCCAGCTGGCAGCACTGCCCGTCGCGCGGCTGGCCGCGCCCGACTGCGCGCTGATCATGTGGGCGACGGCCCCGCTCCTGCATCGTGCGATCGAGCTGATGGGGCAGTGGGGGTTCACCTTCAAATCGGCCGGCGCATGGGCGAAGCAATCGTCAACCGGCGATCGCTGGGCCTTCGGCACTGGGTACGTTTTCCGCTCAGCAGCCGAGTTTTATTTGGTCGGCACCATCGGGAAGCCCCGCGTCCAGTCGCGTTCGATCCGCAACCTTCTGGTTGCGCCGGTGCGGGAACACAGCCGGAAGCCCGACCAGATGCATGCCGACGTCGAGCGGCTCTATGCCGGCCCTTATGCAGAGCTATTCGGGCGCCAGCGCCGGCCGGGCTGGGACGTTTGGGGCAATGACGTCGACCGGTTCACGCCCGAGGCGGAGCCATGAGCGCGGCCCCCGAACTGATCGACCTTGTCGAAGCCCTTGCGCGCGCCGCCGTCGAGCGGGACATAGCTGCACTACGATCCAGAGAATCGCCCGTTGCAAACGGTAATTTACGCCCGTTATTCCAGTCAGCTTCAGAACGCCCGGTCGATCGAGGATCAGATCGCGGTGTGTCGGGAGCGTGCGGAGCGTGAAGGCTGGACGATCGTCGAGATCTTCACCGATTATGCGATCAGCGGTGCCGCCGGCATCGAGGATGGTCAACGCCCCGGCCTGAACGCCCTGCTCAACCGGGTCGAGGCCGGCGGCATCAATCAGGTTCTTACCGAATCCACCGATCGCATGGCGCGACATCAGGGCGATGCCTTCACCATCCGCGAACGCCTGCAATACGCTGGATGTCGCCTGTTCACCCTGATGGATGGGGTGATCGACGAGATCAACGGCACCTTCAAGGCATTGATGGATGCGCGCTTCCGTGCCGATCTGGGCGCCCGCATCAAGCGCGGGCAGCGGGGGACCGTGGCGCAGGGCCGGGCGCCCGCCGGTCTCGCCTACGGCTACCGGCGCGCGAACAAGATCGACGAGCGCGGCGAGCTGGTGCGCGGCCTGCGCGAACTCGATCCGGTTCAGGCACCGATCGTGCTGCGCATCTTCGAGCGCTATGCCGCCGGCGACAGCCCGCGTGCCATCGCCAAGGCGCTGACCGACGAAGGCGTACCGCCGCCCCGCGGCGCGACATGGCGTCAGACGACGATCTCCGGTGACAAGCAGCGCCAGAACGGGATGCTCAACAACCGGCTTTACGCCGGCACATTGGTCCACAACCGCACCAGCAAGGTCATCAATCCGCGCACTCGCCGGACAACCATCAGGCCGAACCCGGAAAACGAGTGGGTCGAGGCGCCCGCCCCCGAACTGCGGATCGTCAGCGATGATCTATGGCAAGCCGTCCAGCTGCGACGCCAGCAATATGAGGGTAAGTCGCTGCATGTGACCCGTCGACCCAAGCACTTGCTGTCGGGCTTGGGGGTATGCGGCGTCTGCGGCGGTGGCTGGATCAGGCGCGATACGAATTACTGGTGCTGCGGACGGTTTCGCGACGGCGGGGGCTGCACGAACAACCGCACGATCAAGGACAGTACCTATCAGGATCGCGTCTTGGACTGGCTGCGCACTGAATTGCTGTCGCCCGACCTCGTAGCGACCTACGTCCGCGAATATCACCGGCATCATACCAAAATGCTCGTTGAGAGGACGAGGGAACGATCGACATTGGAACGACGTCGCAGCGAGGCACAGCGCAAGCTCGATCGGCTGGTCGGGATCGTCGCGGATGGCGGCGGCGAGTTCGCCGAGATCCGCGAGGCGCTGGGCAAAGCTCGCGCCGATCGCGACGAGGCCGACCGCCAGCTCGCGCGGATCGAGGCGCCTGCCGTTATCGGCTTGCACCCGATGATCGCCGACGACTACCGCCGCCAGATTGAAGAGCTGGCGGCGACCCTCGCGGCCGACAACGCAAATAAGGAAGCGGCTCCTAAGGTTCGCGCGCTGATCGATCGCATCATCCTGACGCCAAAGGGCGGGAAGGCGCGCGGCGTTGATGTAAACCTCGTCGGGCGGCTCGAAGAATTGATCCGCATGGCGACCGGGTCAGGATCCACACACCTGACATTCTTCAATAAGTCTGCGTCTAACGCTTAACTGACGGTAGCATTGAACACCTCGATTAGAGTCCAGACTTCCAATCCGCTCCGTGGCTACCAAATGACGCATCAACTGCGCGCCTCAGCTTTGACATTACAGTCGGATCCGTTGCTGGATCAGGAGTAATTTCCCATGTTGAGCCAACTTCGTGCTGGACAACGTCAATTCGCAAGACGATACCTGAAATTTCATTAAGTCTCTTTTTGATAACCTCTATTTCACCGTCCGTTGCCGAGCTTGCGATCTTCCAAGGTTCGATGTCGCCAATTTCATTGATGTACGGCAATGAAACCTCTGGAGGCATTACGAAGAATCTGGTTAGGACGCCAAAAGAATAATGCCCCGCCTCCTGCTCAACTAATCGATTACAAACATTTCTGAGAGCCGGGTTATCCCTGTCTGAAACAACTGCTAATATGAAATTTGTTTTTTCTCGATCTTTACGGGAAAGATTTATATAATATTTTTGAAAGTGCATAAGCCGGCTCTTCACAGACGAAGCACTTATGCTTTTTCCCGTATATAGGACCTCTACGACAAGCTTTTTTTCACCGACTTGCGCGACAGCGTCGAAGCTTATCGTAGGAACTTCCTTTGGCGCGACATCTCTAATGAAGGCCACACCATACTCTGCGGACAATTCGCCTATCGCCACGGAGTCGGCAATAATAGATTGGGCATAAGCCCGCGTTCTAGACGCTCCAAAACCGCGCCCTGTGCTGGCCTTCTTCACTTGAACAAGAAGAGATGGTCCACTTTCTAAATCACTGACGTCTACGGATACAGCCTGAAGGCTATCATCCGAAGCTGCTATCTCAGCCAAGGCTACTGTGGCAGGCTCCAACTCGGCGTTTACTTCCTCCGCTAGCTTCTCTGCCCTTAACCGGATCGATGCCGGCTGGAAGGTGTCTCGAAATAGACTTTCGTCTTTGAAATCAGAGGGAGCATAAAGGACGTGGTGCTTCGTAAGAAGTGTCCCAAAGAACGAGCACACCAGCACGAGTGGGAAGAGCATTAGGAACCATACGAACGTAGCTTGAACCGGCTTGTCTAGAAAGGGCAGGATCACAGTTCCACTAACTTCAGCGATGCCAGCGAACATGGCTATGACCGTTAGAGGGTTTTTGATGTGTCCGACTTTCTCGATCACGCAGATCGCCCCCCCTGCTGAAGCTTACTTCGGCGTGGATAGCCTACCGCGATCCTCCATGCCAGAACCGTCGATCTGGCCGTGCCACATGTGCCACTGACCAATTCACTTCACCCGCTCCAGCATCAAGGCTTGCAATCGCTCCTTCCTGTCGCGCGTCACCGCCGCGATAGAGGATAAGCCTTGCCAAGACCTCCGGCCGCCCAAAGGCAGCTAGAGTCTGAGTCATCTGAGCGGAGTCGATCGGGGATTCACACGGCGCTGGAAGTCTGATTCAAGGTGCTGGCCGTGCGGAGGTCGGCAGGTGTGGGTCGAGCCTATTCGGATGATTTGCGTGAGC
>NZ_LR733844.1:0-2500 GCF_902506455.1 Sphingomonas sp. 8AM
TTGGTTGCGGGGACAGGATTTGAACCTGTGACCTTCAGGTTATGAGCCTGACGAGCTACCGGGCTGCTCCACCCCGCGCCGAGGTGTTGGGGTTGTGAATGGGTTCTGATGTGCGGGCTGCAATGCCTGGCGGCGACCTACTCTTCCATCGCTTGAGCGATAGTACCATTGGCGCAGAGGGGTTTCACGTCCGAGTTCGGGATGGGATCGGGTGGTTCACCGACGCTATGGCCACCAGGCAATGGAGCCTGCACATGTGTCTCCCCGTGTGCCGGTGCCGGCTGGGGGAGACGGGTTCAAATCGATGCACTTGTTTACTGGCCGGGAGTGTATCACCCGTTCCAACGCTGTTGTTGGGGGTGTGTGCTCTCAAGCGCGAATAGGACGATTAGTATCGGTTAGCTTCACGCGTTACCGCGCTTCCACATCCGATCTATCAAGGTCGTGGTCTCCGACCGTCCTGTGAAATCTTATCTCGAGGGAGGCTTCCCGCTTAGATGCTTTCAGCGGTTATCCCGTCCGTACATAGCTACCCTGCTGCGCCGTTGGCACGACGACAGGTACACCAGAGGTACGTTCAACCCGGTCCTCTCGTACTAGGGTCAACTCCTCTCAAATTTCGACGCCCACGGCAGATAGGGACCAAACTGTCTCGCGACGTTCTGAACCCAGCTCACGTACCACTTTAATTGGCGAACAGCCAAACCCTTGGGACCTGCTCCAGCCCCAGGATGTGATGAGCCGACATCGAGGTGCCAAACAACCCCGTCGATATGAGCTCTTGGGGGTTATCAGCCTGTTATCCCCGGCGTACCTTTTATCCGTTGAGCGATGGCCCTTCCACGAGGGACCACCGGATCACTATGACCGACTTTCGTCTCTGCTCGACTTGTCAGTCTCGCAGTCAGGCGGGCTTATGCCATTGCACTCTAACAGCCGGTTTCCAACCGGCCTGAGCCCACCTTCGCGCGCCTCCGTTACTCTTTAGGAGGCGACCGCCCCAGTCAAACTACCCGCCACAGAGGGTCCCTGTACCGGTTTCACGGTACGAGGTTAGACAATAGACAACAACAGGGTGGTATTTCACCTGTGGCTCCACACCGGCTGGCGCCGATGCTTCAAAGCCTCCCACCTATGCTACACAGTTCTTGTCCACTGCCACTCTGAAGCTGCAGTAAAGGTGCACGGGGTCTTTCCGTCTAACCGCGGGTACTCCGCATCTTCACGGAGAATTCAATTTCGCTGAGCATGTCCTGGAGACAGTGGGGAAGTCGTTACGCCATTCGTGCAGGTCGGAACTTACCCGACAAGGAATTTCGCTACCTTAGGACCGTTATAGTTACGGCCGCCGTTTACCTGGGCTTCATTTCAGAGCTTGCACCCCTCCACTTAACCTTCAGGCACCGGGCAGGCGTCAGGCCCTATACGTCGTCTTGAAGCCGACTTAGCAGAGCCCTGTGTTTTTGCTAAACAGTCGCTACCCCCTGGCCTGTGCCCCCCATGAGAGCTTGCGCCTACATGGGGCCTCCTTCTTCCGAAGGTACGGAGGCAATTTGCCGAGTTCCTTCAGGACACTTCTCTCAAGCGCCTTGGTATACTCTACCAGACCACCTGTGTCGGTTTCGGGTACGGTCTATACGGTGGGGCTATTTCCCGGGACAGTTTCGAAGCCAGCTCAATCCGTTAAGAGCTGACAACACACACCATCCGTCACACACCACCAGGCTGCGGAATATTAACCGCATTCCCATCGACTACCCCCTTCGGGCTCGTCTTAGGGGCCGGCTCACCCTGCGCGGATTAGCCTTGCGCAGGAACCCTTGGTCTTTCGGCGAGAGGGCATCTCACCCTCTTTATCGCTACTCATGTCTGCATTCGCACTTCCGATACCTCCACGACCCATTACCAGATCGCTTCGCAGGCTTACGGAACGCTCCGCTACCGCGTATCCTCAGATCAAGTCTGGGACACACCCTAAGCTTCGGTGCACGTCTTGAGCCCCGTTACATCTTCGCCGCAGGAACCCTTAGCTAGACCAGTGAGCTGTTACGCTTTCTTTAAAGGATGGCTGCTTCTAAGCCAACCTCCTGGTTGTTTTGGGATTCCCACATGCTTTCCCACTTAGACGTGACTTGGGGACCTTAGCTGTAGGTCAGGGCTGTTTCCCTTTTGACGACGGACCTTAGCACCCGCCGTCTGTCTCCCGGATATCACTCCTAGGTATTCGGAGTTTGGTTAGAGTTGGTAGATCTCGCGACCCCCGCATCCATCCAGTGCTCTACCCCCTAGGGTGTCCATCCGAGGCACTACCTCAATAGTTTTCGCGGAGAACCAGCTATTTCCCGGCTTGATTGGCCTTTCACCCCTAAGCACAACTCATCCGGTAACTTTTCAACGTTAATCGGTTCGGACCTCCAGTGTGTGTTACCACACCTTCATCCTGGTCATGCATAGATCGCCGGGTTTCGGGTCTAATACTTCAAACTATTTCGCCCTATTC
>NZ_LR733844.1:7500-125032 GCF_902506455.1 Sphingomonas sp. 8AM
TGCTCACGACGCCAAGCTGTTCGCCAAGGTCAACGCGCTGATCGAGGAATGTCGGCGGCATCCGTTCAGGGGCACGGGCAAGCCGGAGCCGCTCGGAGGCAATTTGTCAGGCTGGTGGTCGCGCCGGATCAGTCATGAGCATCGGCTGGTGTATCGGGTCGCGGGAAGCGGCGAGGAGCGGGTGCTGCAGGTGGCGCAGTGTCGGTATCATTATTGAGCCCGGCGCTCTGACCGCCGGGCTCCTGTTGACCGCCTGATTTAAGAGGCCGGATGAGCGGAAAGCTTACTCCGCTGCCGGCAGATAAACCTCGCCGCCCTTCTCCTTGAACCGCTCGCTCATCTCCGCCATCCCGGCCTCGGCTTCCTCCGCCGCGACGAACGTCTCCACCGGCGCATTCTGCTTCGCCGCGAAGTCTCTCACCTCCTGCGTAATCTTCATCGAGCAGAATTTCGGCCCGCACATCGAGCAGAAATGCGCGGTCTTCGCGCCTTCCGCCGGAAGCGTCTGGTCATGGTACGATTCCGCCGTATCGGGATCGAGCGACAGATTGAACTGGTCGCGCCAGCGGAACTCGAAGCGCGCGCGGCTCAGTGCGTCGTCGCGCAGCTTGGCGGCGGGGTGGCCCTTGGCCAGATCGGCGGCGTGCGCGGCGAGCTTGTAGGTCACCACGCCGACCTTCACGTCGTCGCGATCGGGCAGCCCCAGATGCTCCTTGGGCGTGACGTAGCAAAGCATCGCGGTGCCGTACCAACCGATCATCGCCGCGCCGATGCCCGACGTGATGTGGTCGTAACCCGGCGCGATGTCGGTGGTGAGCGGCCCGAGCGTGTAGAAGGGCGCTTCGCCGCACGCTTCGAGCTGCTTTTCCATGTTCTGCTTGATCTTGTGCATCGGCACATGGCCGGGGCCCTCGATCATCACCTGCACGTCCTGTTCCCAGGCGCGCTTGGTCAACTCGCCGAGCGTGTACAGCTCGGCGAACTGCGCCTCGTCATTGGCATCGGCGATGCTGCCGGGGCGCAGGCCGTCGCCGAGCGAATAGGCGATGTCATACGCCTTCATGATCTCGGTGATCTCGTCGAAGCGTTCGTAGAGGAACGATTCCTTGTGATGGCTGAGGCACCATTTCGCCATGATGCTGCCGCCGCGCGAGACGATCCCGGTGACGCGCTTCGCGGTGAGCGGGACGTAGGGCAGGCGGACGCCGGCGTGGATCGTGAAGTAATCGACGCCCTGTTCGGCCTGTTCGATCAGCGTGTCGCGGAAGATTTCCCACGTCAGCTCCTCGGCGATCCCGCCGACCTTCTCCAGCGCCTGATAGATCGGCACGGTGCCGATCGGCACCGGCGAGTTGCGGATGATCCACTCGCGCGTGTCGTGGATATTGCGCCCGGTCGACAGGTCCATGACGGTGTCCGCGCCCCAGCGGATCGACCAGACGAGCTTGTCGACCTCCGCCGCGACGTTCGAGGCGACCGCGCTGTTGCCGATATTGGCGTTGATCTTGACCAGGAAGTTGCGGCCGATCGCCATCGGTTCGGATTCGGGATGGTTGATGTTGTTCGGAATGATCGCGCGGCCGCGCGCGACCTCGTCGCGGACGAACTCGGGGGTCACGTAATCGGGGATGCTCGCGCCGAAGCTCTCGCCGTCGCGGACGTATTCGCGGAGCATCTCGCGGCCGAGATTTTCGCGGGTCGCGACATATTCCATCTCGGCGGTGATGATGCCGCGGCGGGCGTAATGCATCTGGCTGACGTTCGCGCCGGCTTTTGCGCGCAGCGGGCGGCGGTTGACGTTCGGGAAGGGCTGGACGCCGCCCGACCGGTCGGGGCCGAGCTGGCCGTTGTCCTCGGGACGCAGTTCGCGGGCGTCATAGGCCTCGACATCGCCCCGCCCGATGATCCACTCGCGACGCAGCGCAGGCAGGCCCGCACCAATGTCGATGCGCTCGGTCGGGTCCGTGTACGGGCCGGAGGTGTCGTAAACGTTGAGCGGCGGTTCGCCGGACGACGGGTCGAGGTCAATTGCACGCATCGCGACGTTCAGCGGGCCGACATGGACCTTGCGGCTGCCGCGGATCGGGCCGGTGGTGACACCGATTTCGGTACGGGCGGGAACGTCGGCCATCACGTCTTCTCCTCTAGTCCGGGAGAAGGAAGGGTGGTCCGGAGACGCCGCATCCACTCCCTACGCCGGTGTCAGCCGGATCAGGTTCAGCGGGTCGAGGGCTGCGGCCCTCCTCTCAACCGCAGCATCGGCGGTCCCCCGGGGAGTGGCCGGTATACGCGCGCCAACGCCGCGACACCAACGAAAAAGGCCGCGCTCCGACGGTTGCGGAGCGCGGCCCTGCCGGCATCGGAAAGACGGATCAGCTTGCCTTGCTGAAGTCGCCGCTGGTGCGCAGCGCCTCGATCGAATTGTTGGTGCCGGCCGGAAAGAAGCCGCCCGAGGTCTTCGCCGCATCGGTCAGGTAGACGATGTTGTGGACCTGCAGCGTCGAGCGGCTGAACGCGATCCCGTTGCTGTCAGCGGGGACGATGTTGGCCACCTCCGCCCCGCTGACCGTGGCAGTGATCCCTTGGTCGAGATCCTTGCGGTCGGTCGCGCCGTCGAGGGGCCTGCCATCGAGCGAGTCCCGCGCGTCGGAGATCTTGTTCGCCTTGACCCGCGCTTCCGAGCCGCGGCGGTAAAGCTCGGCACGGATCAGGCCGGCGTGATACGCCTCCGCCGCGAGAATGCCTGCGGCGGCTTCCAGGTAGATCGCGCTGCTGATCAGCGGCGACGCGCCCTTGTAGGCGGTGACCCCGACATCCTCGAACAGATAGGCGGCAAGCAGGAAATTGTCGTCGTTGAGGTACGGATCGAATTCGCCGTTGCCGTCCGCAATCCCCGCTGCGCGCGCAGCGGCGCTGAACGCGCCGGTCGCCCCGCCGTCGATGTTGATCGCCGGCTGGTGGATCACCTGCGCGGCGCTGACCGAGGTAATGACGGCGCGCAGCGCGTTGACATGCGCCAGTTCGTCGGCGGCGATCTCGCGCGCATAGCTGGCGATGATCGGGTCCGAGAAGGTGACCTTGCGCCCGCCGGTCACGCCACCGCGCGTACCGACCGTGCCGGTGAGGCTCGCCTCGGGCAGCGAACGCCCGAACGCCGCGAACGAATAGAATTGGGCCTCGAGATATTCGAGGTTGAGCGCCAGTTGCAGGATCGCGACGTCGGTGGAGACGCTGCCGGTCGCGGTCGGCGTCGGGGTGGGAGTCGGACTTGGCGTCGTGCTGTTGTTGTTGTCGCTGCCGCAGGCGGACAACAGCGCGAGCCCGCCGGCCGCGGCGGTGCCAGCGCCGGCCAGCTTGAGGAAGCGGCGGCGCTCGGCCCGGCGGGCCTCGGCGAGTTCGAGCGCGGCGAAAACGGAATCCTTGATCATGGCGTCATTCCCTGTTGCGGGGCGTATGGGCAAAGGCGGGGAGGCGGTGCGAGCCGCCTCGCGTCAGGCCGATGCCGCGCTTGTCTTGATGTTGCCGTTGACCCCGGCCGGGAAGAAGCCGCCGCTCGGTACCGCCGCCTGGTTGAGATAGACGATGTTGAGCACCTGCAGCGGCGTGCGGCTGAACGCGATGCCGTTGCTGTTGAGCGGCGCGATGTTCGATACGTCGAGCGACACGCCATTGTCGACGATGGTGCCGGTCGCCAGCCCCGTATCGTCGACGGGGCCGATGCCGCGAACCAGGTCCTCGGTCGGGCTGCCGTCCAGCGTGTCGCGCGCCCTGGAAATGCCGGTGGTCGCCTCGATGAGCTGGAGCGAGGGCGTCTGCAGCCCCTTGCGATACAGCACGGAGCGGATGATCGCGGCGTGATACGCCTCGACCGCGAGGATGCCGGCGGCGGCCTCCAGATAAATCTTGCTGTTGATGAGCGCGGGCGCGGCGCCCTTGTAGGCGGTGACGCCGACATCCTCGAACAGATAAGCGCCGAGCAGGAATGCCTCGTCCGAGCCATAAGGGTCGAAGGCGACACCCTCGCCGACCAGCCCGGCACGGCGTGCGGCGGTGCTGAATGCGCCCGACGCGCTGGTGCCGAGGTCGATCACAGGCTGAGCGAGCCGTGATGTATCGGTGAACTGCGCGCGCAGGAAGCGGACGTGCGCCAGCTCGTCCTGATAGATTTCCTGCGCATATTGCTGGACGATCGGGTCCTTGAACCCGACCGCGCGCCCGCCCGTGGCTGCACCGGCGGTGCCGACCGAGCCGCTGATGTCCGCGGCGGCGAGCCCGCTGCCGGTGACAGCGAAGGAATAGTAATTCGCCTCGAGATATTCGAGGTTCAGCGCGAAGTTGAGCACGTCGACCTCGGTGAAGGTCGGAGTGGGGGTGGGCGAGGGCGACGGGGTGGGAGTCGCGGTCTGCGCCTGCGCGGCGCCCGACAATGTTGCGGCGGCGGCCGCGGCACCCAGCGCACCGGTGAAGAAGGCGCGACGCGAATCGCGGCGACGCACGCGCGCGTCGAGCGTCTCGATCAGCTGCTCGCTATCGGTCATGGCAGGCTCGTCCCTTCTGTTACTCGCGCCGGTACGCGGCGTTGAGGCGCGTGATAGGCCAGCAGCGCGCGAGGGGCAAAGACGGGATTTGATTTTTTGGAAAGCGCGTACCTTCGCCGCTCCCGCGGACTTGATACGGGGCTCTGCCTTTTCTCGGGAAAGGTGAAGAGAGCGCCCCTATCGGCTCCCGGGGCAATGGGTCGCCGCGGCAAAGCTGCGTCGTCGGTCGGGGCGAGGCCCCGCCGGCCGGTCTCGGGCGAGGTCGACGGAGCTGCGCTCCGGCGACCCGCCCTGCGAATTAAAACGTATATCCCAGACCAATCGCCGCGAGCCACTGGCTACGCGACCCCGCGATCGACACCACCGGCGTGTCGCCGAAATCGTTGAGCATCTTCTTGTAGGTGACGCCGCCGATCGCTTTCCAGCCTTTCAGCAGATTGCCGGTCAGCGAATAGGTGCCGGCCATGCCGACCGTCCAATGCTTCCAACCGCCGCGCGTGCGATATTGCGGTAGCCCGCTTGCCAGCGACTGTGCTGCGTCGACATCGAAATAGGTGCGTGCGAAACCGCGCTCGACGCGCTCGGCGGAGGCGAACAGCCCGACGCCGGCCTTCAGGCTGAGCGGGGTGAAGTAATTGACCGACGGCGACCAGATGCCGCTGTCGTGTACGCCGCTGACGTCGTGGCGATAGCTGAGCGAGGCCGACAGCTTGTCATACGGGCTGGTGAGCACGCCCGTCTTCCCAAGCCCGACGTAGCCGCCCAGCTCGATCGCGGTGTCGCGCTCACCCAACGCACGGATGCGGCGGTCGTCGATCGAATTGTTGTTGGTGCGGTTGAAGTTGATGACGCCGACCGGCCCGGCCTGCACGTCCCAGCTTGGCCCCGAGGCGTTCGGGATCAGATCGATCGAGGCACGGTTGCCGATCACCTGGAATGCAAAATTGTGGAACGAGCCAATCGCCGCCGGCCCGGGGACGACGCGATAATGGTCCGAGCCTTCGTAGTCGGGCAGATAGGCCGCCGCGACTGCCACCGTCACCGTATCGCCGACCAGCGCCGGGTCGGGCGCGGGGTTGGGCTCGGCCGGGACGGATGCGCCTTGCGCGAGCGCCGGCATCGCGACACAGGCAAGCCCGGCGGCGAGCAGCGCGCGAGCGGCAGAACGATTGACGTGCACGTAAATTCCCCTTCGATCTGCGCGCCCAACCGTTCGCGGGGAATTTTGCTCCATGTTGCTCGTCAGAGCATGTAGCGCATCCGGATCTGTTGCTCTTGGGCATCAGTGGTCAGCGAGAACCGTGCCGCCGAGAAGCGCGGCGGGCCGAACCGGATCGCGGGATTGCGCGAGAAGCCGAAGCCTTCCTTGGGTATGCCCGCGAACGTGTCCAGCTTCCTGTTGCCATTCTCGTCGTGGATCACCGCCACCGCATAATCGCCGCGCGGCAGGCCCGGGAAACGAATGCTGGTCTGCCCCGCCGGCACCGAGCGCGTTACCGCGTCGCGATCGTCGACGCAGTTCGGGAAATTGTCAGGATCGGCGGTCAGGCACAGCCGCAGCATCCCCTTGGCCGAGCGCAGATGGTCGATGTCCACCTGCAGCGAGCCGACCGGCGCCGCGCCGATCAGCGGCACCGCCAGCAACGCCAGACCCGACACGGCGAGCCGCTTTCGCGTGATCGCGCGCGAAATCGCCGAGCCCGTCGTCGGTGCCACAGAGCCGGTCCCAGAAGCGGAAATATAGGCCATAGTTACATCCGTACCGTTCATGGTGCCGCTGGTGATGGCTGGCGGTAATCAGCCACCGGCCCACCCGTCCCCCCCACATGAACCGCGGGAACATTTCCCAGCCCATATGATTGGTCACACCCATAATCGTCATGATCGTCAGCACCACCCCCAGTGCGGTGACATGGATCGGAATCACGAACACCAGTAGCGGAATGGCAACAGCGCCGGTCACCGCTTCGATCGGGTGAAACGCCATTGCCGCCCATGCCGTCGGCGGGCGGCTGGCATGATGCACCGCATGCGCCAGCTTGAAGACGCGCGGGCGATGCATCCAGCGATGCGTCCAGTAGAACCACGTGTCGTGCGCGATCAGATAGAGCAGCACCGACACCGGCAAATACCATAAAGGCCAGGCATGGACGTCGTCGTAGATCCGCGTCCAGCCGCGATTCTGCCAGCCCCAGGCGATGATGCCGGCAGGTACGCCATAGATACCGGCCGAGGCGAGGCTCCACAGGATCTCGCGGCGGATCTGCGGATCGAGCCCTGCGTAGAGCCGCGGGTGCTTCAGCCGCGTGGCGAGCGCGAAGCCGGCGCTCGCGGCCAGATAGCGCACGCCGACGATGAGGCTCATCGCCAGCGCCGACAACAGGATAGCGATTGCAGCGGACATGGGCATGGCTTCTAGCGCATCGCCGACGGGCGCGATAGGCAGGGCCATGCCTGTACGCCCCGCCGATATCGCGCTCGCCCACCGCCTCGCCGACGCCGCCGGCGCGGTGATCCGTCCGTACTTCCGCCAGCCGGCCGGGCTGGAGCTGAAGGAGGACCGCTCCCCGGTGACGCGCGCCGACCGTGAGGCCGAGGAGGCGATGCGGCGGCTGCTCGACGCCGAATGTCCCGGCGACGGCGTGGTCGGCGAGGAACATGGCGTGAAGGAGGGCGTGACCGGGCGGCGCTGGGTGCTCGACCCGATCGACGGCACGCGCAGCTTCACCGCCGGCCGCGCGATCTTTGGAACACTGATCGCGCTGGTCGAGGATGGCTGGCCGGTGCTGGGGATCATCGACCAGCCGGTGCAGCGCGAGCGCTGGACGGGCGTGACCGGGCGACCGACCCTGCTCAACGACGCGCCGGTGCGGACGCGGGCGTGTGCGGCGCTGGAGGGGGCGATCGTCGCGACGACCAGCCCGCATCTGTTCGAGGACGCCGACGTGCCGCATTTCATGGCGCTGGTGACCGCGGCGAGCGGCGGCGCACCGCGGCAGGGACCGGTCTATGGCGGCGACTGCTACAATTACGGGCTACTGGCGAGCGGCTTCCTCGACATCGTCTGCGAATCCGGGCTCAAGCTGTACGACTTCGCGGCGCTGGCGCCGATCGTCGAGGGCGCTGGCGGGCGGATGTGCGACTGGAACGGCGATCCGCTGACCGCCGACAGCGCCGGCCATGTGCTCGCGATCGGCGATCCGGCGCGGGCCGACGAGGTGCTGGACGCATTGCACCACGTCGGAGGGCATGATCACCACGATCATTGAGCGTCCTTCCGCCGCCCCGGCCTCCTGAGCTGCCGAAGGGACCGGCAGGGCGGAATCTGGCGGCGGGCGGCACGGGCCGATCGCCGCTAGAGTGCGATCCATCTAAGTTGAAGCGTAGCCGCTGTTGCGGAGATAGTTGGCGCATTCGTGGGGTGGGAAGGCGTCGAGAAGCGAGCCGATCTGCTGCCATGTCGTCTCGACCGATCGGGATGGAAAACGTAAAAAAGACACATGAAACGACTTAACTTCTGACGAACCCTCACACACCTTGAATGTGCAAGACCCGCAGAGCCGCCGCCCACATGTCCCTTCATCTTACCTACAATGTCAAAGAGCCCGCCGACAACAAACCGGACAATCGATCAATCCCGCTATCTCTAGCGAAAGACCGCTGTCCGTCTATGTGGCGACCAACAGAACCGCGCCTCAGTGGTGCGCCCCGTCGGTGAAAAGCCCTCTACGGGGAGGAGCCAAGGTCGTCAAACACTTTTTGCAATTTTATGTCGCTGCGCGCGGAAAAGCGCGGAAAACCGTCGCTTTCCCGCGTCGCTCCCGTCCTCCACCCGTCACAAACCACGAATCACGCCTGCTGGATGTAGTCGCGCATCGCCGCGGCATCGGCTTCAATGCGGTCGATGCGGTGCTTGACGAGATCACCGATCGAGACGATCCCGACCAGACGGCTGTCCTCGACGACGGGGAGATGCCGGATTCGCCGGTGCGTCATCAGCGAGAGCGCCGCGAGAATCGAATCGTCGCGCGTGGCTGTCAGCGGTTCGGCGGTCATGACCGATCCGACCGGCGTCGACAGCAACGCGGACGCCGCATCGCCGGCATCGGCGAGCAAGCGGACCATGTCGCGTTCGGAGAAGATGCCGCGCACCGCACCATCGTTACCGACCACTGGTAAGGCGCCGATGCGGTGCTGCGCCAGCATCGCGATCGCCCGTGACAAGGGAAGGTCGGTCGGGATGGAGACGACGTCCGTCCCCTTTTGCGCGAGAATGGCTGCGATCGTCATGATCCCCTCCGATGCTGTCCGCGATCTAGCGTCGCCTGCGCATCATCCTCTCTTTGCGCGCAAAAACAAGCACTGCCGGAAACGACAACGGCCGGCGCTCCCCTTCGGGAACGCCGGCCGTGCATCGGCAGGTCAGCCCTCGCCTTATTCGGCTGCGGCCGCCTCGGAAGGCGTGGCGCGCACGCGGCGACGTCGCGGCTTGGGCGCCTCGGCTTCCTCACTGCTCACCGGCTCGGCGGTGACGCCGAGTGCCGGCGGGAGGCGATCCGCGTCAAATGCCGGCGCCTGTTCGACGGGAGCGACCGCCTCTTCGCGCGGCTTGCGAGCGCGGCGGCGCCGCGGGGCGGTATCGTCCTCGCCGGTCGCGACGGTCACGTCGGGTTCCGGCGCGACGACCTGCTCGGGCTGCTGCTGCTCGGCGTAGGCCGGGCGGTTGTCGCGCTGGCGCTCGCCTCGTGGCCGGTCGTCGCGCTGGCGGTCGTCACGCTGACGATCGTCACGCGGCCGGTCGTCACGGGGACGATCGTCGCGTTGCTGCGCACGCTGGTCGCGGAAGCGTTCGCCGCGGCCGTTATTCTCGGTCTCGCTGGCGCGCGGCTGCTCCTCGGCGCGGATCGCATCGCCCTCGTCGCCGAAATCGTCGCCGTCATCGAACTGGTCGAAGTCGTCGCGCTGACGCCGCATCGGCTGCTGATCGTCCGACCGGCCGCGCTGGTCCGCAAGAACCCGGAAATAATGATCCGCGAATTGCAGATAATATTCGGTGTTGACGCGATCACCCGCCATCTGCGCGTCGCGGGCCATGTTCTTGTACTTTTCGAGCAACTGCGGCGCATTGCCGCGTGCGCGACTGTCGATCCGGTTGCCGCTGTCACGCTGTCCATGACCGCCGCCGCCCTGACGCTGCGGCTGGCCACCACCACGGCCGCGACGGCGACCGTTCTGACGGTTGTTGATCAATTCACTGTCCTCGTCCTGGAACCAAAACCGGCATTCGCTCCCGATGCACGGGGTGCAATCGTTCCCCGGCGCCGCGACCTGTTCGGTAACGCGGGCCTGCCATGGCCACCGGACTGCAGCGGCTGATGACGAAGGGAGGGCAGGCGCGCCATCCAACGTATGTCGGTGAGTTCGCGAGCCCCTGCGCCGTCTCTAGACGCCCGGCCGGCGTTCTCAAAGCAAAATATTGGAGCGCGTCCCGCCAAATTCAAGGCGTGACCACCAGACAGCGATCGTGATCACCCAGATCGCGCCGCACCGTGACCGACAATCCCGCCGCGCGGAACAGGGCTGCGGCGGACCGCCCCTGCGTCGCGCCGATCTCCACGCACGCCACCGCGCCGGGCGCGAGCAGCGCCGGGAGTTGCGTGGCAATGCGGCGATAGTCGTCGAGCCCGTCGCTTCCGGCGAACAGCGCGGCGGCAGGCTCGTAGCGCGCGACCTCGTCGGGGAGCGTCGTATCCGTCTCGATATAGGGGGGGTTCGCGAGAATGAGGTCGAAGGTCTCGGCGATGTCGTCCGCCCAATTGCCATGGGCGAAGCGCGCGCGATCGGCTATCCCGAGCGCGGTTGCGTTGCGGCGGGCATAATCGAGCGCGACCGGCGAGGCGTCCACGCCCTGCCCCGTCGCCGCCGGCCATTGATCGAGCGCGGCGAGCAGCAACGTGCCCGGCCCGCTGCCGAGGTCGAGGATGCGGCGCGGACCAATCGTCCCGGCGAAATGATCGACCGCCGCCTCGATCAGCGTCTCGCTGTCGGCGCGCGGGATGAGGACGCCGGGGCCGACTTCGAGATCGATCGTCCAGAAGGCGCGGGTGCCGGTGAGATAGGCGACCGGCTCGTGACGCGCGCGGCGGTCAACAAGGTCGGCGAAGGCGGGCGGGACGTCGTGGTCGTCGAGTGAGAGCAGCAGGCGGTTGCGGTCGATGCCGAGCGCGTGCGCGAGCAGCAGCTCGGCGTCCAGCCGCGCGGTCGGCGAGAAGGCGAAACGCGCGGCGGCGTCGCGGAGAGCGTCGCGGGGGGTGGTCATGCGGGGATGCGCGGCGTGAATGTTGCGAATGTTGAGACGGTGGCGGGGTGTCTCAACGTTCGGGATTGGGGGTGTGGATTGGTGTTGTGGACGGTCGAGAGTGGGCCGTTTCGGCTGTAATGGGTTGATCTTGCGCATTCTTCTGTCGCCCCGGCCTTGAGCCGGGGTCCCGCTTTCACTTCGGTCGGCAAGAAGCGGGGCCCCGGCTCAAGGCCGGGGCGACGGGGGTATGGTGTGGCTTGTGGTTGGCCCCTTGCGTGAGTGCCGCATGTGAAGGTTGGGACGGTGGCATTGCGCCTTAACATTCGTGGTCCAGCCGTCATTGCGAGCATAGCGAAGCAATCCAGAGCGTCCGGGCGAAAACCCCGGATTGCTTCGCTGCGCTCGCAATGACGATGGGGCATGGGGACCGTTCTTACCGAAAGAAGGGAGGATAGCGTGACAGGGCGGCTGTAGGACAGCGCCGCGGCAAAGCCGCGTCGTCGGTCGAGGCGCTGCCCCGCCGGCCGGGCTTGCGCGAGTCTTGCCGCGGCACGCAGCAAGCCGCGTCAAGCCTCCAGCGTCGCCAGCCGTTCCGCTTCGTCCTCGGCAATCAACGCCCCGATCAGCTCGTCCATCTCGCCCGCCAGTATCTCCGGCAAGCGGTGGAGCGTCAGGTTGATGCGGTGGTCGGTGACGCGCCCCTGCGGGAAATTGTAGGTGCGGATGCGTTCCGAGCGGTCGCCCGAGCCGACCATCGCCTTGCGCGTGCCCGAGCGTTCCGCCGCCAGCCGCTCGCGCTCCGCCTCGTAGAGCCGGGTGCGCAACACCTTGAGCGCCTTGGCCTTGTTCTTGTGCTGCGATTTCTCGTCCTGCTGGATCACCACCAGCCCGGTCGGCAAGTGGGTGATCCGCACCGCCGAATCGGTGGTGTTGACCGACTGCCCGCCCGGCCCCGACGAGCGGTACACGTCGATGCGCAGGTCCCTGGCCTCGTCGATCTGGACGTCGACGTCCTCCGCCTCGGGCAGCACCGCGACGGTCGCCGCGGAGGTGTGGATGCGTCCGCCGCTTTCGGTCGCGGGGACGCGCTGGACGCGGTGGACGCCGCTCTCGAATTTGAGCTTCGCGAACACGCCCGAGCCGGTGACGCTGGCGACGACTTCCTTATACCCTCCGGCATCGCTGTCGGAGGCGGAGATCAGCTCGACGCGCCAGCCCTGCCGCTCGGCATAGCGCTGGTACATGCGGAACAGGTCACCCGCGAACAGCGCCGCCTCGTCGCCGCCGGTGCCGGCGCGGAGCTCGAGCATCGCCGAGCGCTGGTCGGCGGTGTCGCGCGGGAGCAATGCGAGCGCGAGCTTGCGGTCCGCGCCGTCGAGGGCGGCGCGGTTCTCGCGCAATTCCTCTTCGGCCATTGCCCGCAGTTCGGCGTCGGCGTCGCTCGCCATGAAGGCAAGGCTCTCGGCCTCCTGCCGCAGCCGCCGCACCTCGCTGGCGGCCTGCGCGACGGGTTCGAGTTCGGCATATTCCTTCGATACCGACACGAAGCGGTCGCCGTCGAGATTGCCGGTCGCCATCTGCGCGGCGAGTTCGTCGCGGCGCGCCTCGATCTGGCGGATGCGGTCGATCGAGATACTGGTCATGCGCGACCTGCCTCCGTCACCCCGGACTTGTTCCGGGGTCCCGCTTTTGCGAGACCTTTGCGAACGTGCGGGATCTCGCGTTCCTGCAACCGTACCCCGGCGGAGGCCGGGGTCCAGTTGGAAAGGTGTTTCAGGTACTTACCGGTGCCTCCCAACTGGGCCCCGGCCTTCGCCGGGGTACGAAAGGCAGACGTTCGCAACGGTGTTGCTTCTATCGCCGCGTCGGAAAGGAAGCGGGGCCCCGGCTCAAGGCCGGGGCGACGACGAGGGGGAAGGATCACGCGAGGATCTCGGCGACGCGCGAGGTGTCGCCGCGCAGCACGCGTCCGCGCGTCGTGACCGTATCGCCGTCCATCGCAAACGTCAGCGTTTCGGCCGGATCGAGCTTGAGCGCCTTGTCGTAGCGCTTCTTGGGCGAACCGGTCGCGACCAGCTCCGCCGCCACCCCCGCGCGACGCAGCTTTGCGAGCGTCGCGACCGCCTCAATATGCGCGGCGTCGTTCTCGACCACCAGCACGACGTCAGGCCGCGCCGCCGCCGGCTCTTCCAGCAGCATCGCGAGCCGCTCGACGCCCGCCGCCCAGCCCACGCCCGCCGTCGCCGGGCCGCCGAGGCTCTCGACCAGCCCGTCATAGCGCCCGCCAGCCAGCACCGTGCCCTGCGCACCAAGCCGGTCCGTGACGAACTCGAACGCGGTGTGGCGATAGTAATCGAGACCGCGCACCAGCCGCTCGTTGCGGGTCCAGTGCACGCCGGCCGCGTCGAGGCCCTTCTGGACGCTCTCGAAGAACGCGCCGGCCTCGGCGCTCATGTAGGAATCGATGCCCGGTGCGGCGTCGGCGATCGGGCGGTCGCGCGGGTCCTTGCTGTCGAGGATGCGCAGCGGGTTCTTGTCGAGCCGGGTCAGGCTGTCTTCGGACAGCTCCCCGCGATGCGCCTCGAAATGCGCGACCAGGGCATCGCGCCATGCATCGCGGGTCGCGGCATCGCCGAGCGTGTTGAGTTGCAGCGTCACGCCGTCCGCGACGCCCAGCTCCTGCAAGAGCTGATCGGCGAGCGTCAGCAGCTCGACGTCCGCCGCCGGCTCGGGCGCACCGAGCACCTCGGCGTCGATCTGGTGGAACTGGCGATAGCGGCCCTTTTGCGGGCGTTCGTAGCGGAACACCGCACCGCTGGTGACCAGCTTGAGCGGCGCGAACTGCTGCCAGCCATTGGTGATATAGGCGCGCGCGATCCCGGCGGTGAATTCGGGACGCAGTGTCAGCAGGTCGTCGCCCTTGTCGGGGAAGGTGTACATCTCCTTCGAGACGACGTCGGTGGTCTCGCCGATCGAGCGCGCGAACACCTGCGTGTCCTCGAACACCGGCACCTCGACGCGCTCGAAGCAATAGAGCCGGCGGACGCGGTCGAAGGTGTCGAGCACGTGCGCGAAGCGGCGCTGCTCGTCACGGAAGATGTCCTGCGTGCCGCGCACGCGCTGCGGGGTGGGAATACGGGCCATAAGAACGTGCGCTACTAGTCGGCGCGTCGCGCAAGCGCTAGCGGCTGTTCGCATGAACGATCGCGCGCGCTGGTGGGGATTGGGACGGCGGATCGCACCGCCGCGCTTCGTGCTGTTCGCGGCGGTACTGGTCGTGGCGATCGCGGCTTTGTGGTCGCCGTTTGGCGAAGGCCGCGCGGCGATGGCGGGGTTCGATATCGCGGCGGTCGTCTTCCTGCTCAGCATGATCCGGCTGCCGCGCCACGACAGCCCGGCGCAGATGCGCGTCGTGGCGCAGGCCAACGACGCCAATCGCACCCTGCTGCTGGCGATCACCGCGGCGGTGATGCTGGTGATCCTGACCGCGGTGCATGAGGAATTGCAGGGGCGGCAGAGCAACCCGATGCGGTTGCTGGTGATCGTCACGCTGGCGCTGGCGTGGCTGTTCTCGAACATGGTCTATGCGCTGCATTATGCGCATCTGTTCTATATGCCCGGCGAGGACGGAAAGGATGCGGGCGGGATCGACTTTCCGGGGACCGACACGCCCGATTACTGGGACTTCGTCTATTTCAGCTACACGCTGGGGATGACGTTCCAGACCTCCGACGTCTCGATCCGCTCCGGCACGGTGCGGCGCGCGGTGCTGGGACAGTGCCTGGCCGGGTTCGTGTTCAACCTCGGGGTGATCGCGTTCAGCATCAACGTGCTGGGCGCCAACTGAGCGGCGGGACTGGACGCGGGGCGCGCGGGCTGATTAACCGGGTCAGTCACCCTGTCCTTTGGGAGCCCCGATGATCGCCCGTTTCGCGTCCGCCGCCCTTCTCGCCTCCGTCGCCCTCACCCCGCTCGCCGCGCAGGTGCCCGCCGGCAACAGCGCGCCGCAACCGGTGCCGTTCACCGACACGATCCCCGCGCCGCGCGACGTGCGCTTCCCCGGTACGCTCAAGCTGAACGTCGACGCCAGCGATCCGTCGCAGGGGATCTTCCGCGTGACGGAGACGATCCCGGTGCCGCAGGCCGGGCATATGGTGCTGCTGTTCCCGAAATGGCTGCCCGGCGCGCATAGCCCGCGCGGCGAGATCGAGAAGCTGGCCGGGCTCATCATCACCGCGAACGGCAAGCGCGTGGAATGGACGCGCGACCCGGTCGACGTCTTCGCCTTCCATATCGACGTGCCGACGGGCGCGAAGACGGTCGAGGCGCAGTTCCAGTTCATCTCGGCGACGCAGACCAATCAGGGTCGGATCGTGATGACCCCGACGATGATCTCGCTCCAGCCAAATTCGGTCAGCCTGTATCCGGCCGGGTATTTCACGCGGCAGATCCCGGTCCAGATGAATGTGAAATACCCCGAGGGCTGGACCGCGGCGGGCGCGATCCCGGCCAGGAAGGCAGGGTCGACCTATAGCTATGACACCACCAATTACGAGGTGCTTGTCGACTCGCCGGTGCTGGCGGGCAAGTATGGCAAGGTCTGGCCGCTGTCCCCACGCGTCAACCTGAACGTCTTCGCCGACGATCCCGCCGAGCTGGCCGCGACGCCCGAACAGATCGCCGGGCACCAGCGGCTGGTCGAGCAGGCGGTGAAGACCTTCGGCGCGCAGCATTACGACAAATACGAATTCCTGCTGTCGATCACCGACAAGCTGGGCGGGATCGGGCTGGAGCATCACCGGTCGAGCGAGAATGGCGTGACGCCGGGCTATTTCACCAAGTGGAACGACGGCCCCGGCCGCCGCAACCTGCTGCCGCACGAGTTCACGCATAGCTGGGACGGCAAGTTCCGGCGCGGTGCCGACCTGTGGACTCCCGACTTCCGCACCCCGATGCGCGGGTCGCTGCTGTGGGTCTATGAAGGGCAGACGCAATTCTGGGGCTATGTGCTCCAGGCGCGTTCGGGGCTGGTGAGCAAGCAGGACACGCTCGACCAATATGCTGCGATCATGGCGCTCTACGACAGTCAGCCAGCCCGGGCGTGGCGGTCGCTGGTCGACACCACCAACGATCCGGTGATCTCGCAGCGCCGGCCGAAGGGCTGGACGAGCTGGCAGCGCAGCGAGGATTATTACAACGAAGGGCTGCTCGTCTGGATGGACGTGGACTCGCTGCTGCGCGAGAAGTCGGGCGGCGCGAAGTCGATCGATGATTTCGCCAAGGCGTTCTTCGGCATCCGCGACGGCGACTGGGGCGAGGTGACCTATACGATCGACGATGTCGCCAAAACGCTGAGCGGCATCGTGCCGTTCGACTGGGCGGGTTATCTGCGCCGGCGGCTGACCGAACATGCCGCGGGCGCGCCGACCGACGGATTCGCGCGCAACGGCTACCAATTGTCCTATAGCGAGACGCCGACGTCGTCGTTCAAGGCCGCCGAAGCCGCGGCCAAGTCGACCAACCTGACCTATTCAGGCGGCATGGTGCTCGACTCTGCGGGCACGCTGACCGGCGTCACGTGGGACAGCGCGGCCTTCAAGGCGGGTTTCACCGTCGGCGACCAGATCGTCGCGGTCGATGGCGAGGCGTATAGCGCCGACAAACTGAAGGCCGCGATCACCGCCGCGAAGGGCACGAAGACCGCTATCCCGTTGACCGTGAAGCAAGGCGACCGGTTCCGCAGTGCAGCACTCGACTATCATAATGGCTTGCGTTACCCGCGCCTTCAGAAGATCGGCACCGGCGAGACCGGTCTCGATCGTCTTCTTGCGCCCCGCTGATCCGGGGCGTTTGCACCTCAAGAGGGGAAGAGAATGCGTATCGACCTGATCCCGGTGGGGAAGAACCCGCCCGACGACCTGAACGTGGTGATCGAGGTGCCGACCGGCGGCGAGCCGGTGAAGTATGAGTTCGACAAGGCATCGGGGGCGCTGTTCGTCGACCGCATCCTGCACACGCCGATGCGCTATCCCGCGAACTACGGCTTCGTGCCGCACACGCTGTCGCCGGACGGCGATCCGCTCGACGCGCTGGTGATCGCGCGCTCGCCGTTCATCCCGGGCTGCGTCGTCCGCGCGCGCCCGATCGCGGTGCTGAACCTCGAGGACGAGGCCGGCGGCGACGAGAAGCTGGTGTGCGTCCCCGTCGACGAGGTGTTCCCTTATTACTCGAACGTCGATGGCCGCGCCGACGTGCCGGAGATCGTGTTCGAGCAGATCGAGCACTTCTTCACGCACTACAAGGACCTCGAGAAGAAGAAGTGGGTCCGCGTCGGCGTCTGGGGCGACCGCGACGAGGCGCGTCGCATCACGCTGGAAGCGATCGAGCGCTACAACGCCGCCAAGTCGCAGGGTGAAGAACCGCACGATCACGACGTGCCGGGTCGCGACTGAGACCTGATCGACATTTCCGGCTCACGCCCGTCATTCCGGACCTGATCCGGGATTCCGCTTCGGCCTCGCCCGCCACGAAGAAGCGGGGCCCCGGATCAGGTCCGGGGCGACGAGGCAGGAGGTATCCCGACTGAAGTCGGGCGGTCCGCCTTGAAACCCTAAATGTCGATCGGCCCTTGCAGCTGACCGTTTCCCTTGAGGCTGGCCCCAGGAGGCGACGTTCCAACCATCAGCCGGCACCCCGGCGATGAAGCGTGATCAAGCCCGCTGCTTCCGGGAGGCGGGCTTTTTCTTCGCCGGTGCGCGCCGCCCCGCCGCCACGCCAAGCAGCGCCCATTGGCGCAGCGCCTCGCCGTCGTCGTAGCAATCCGCGGGCGCACGCCGATAGTTCATCGACGCCACCGTCCCGTCGCTGCGCGCATAGGTGAAGCGCGCGCACTCCGCGGCGTCCCAGGCCGCATCACTCTCGGCATCGCTCTTGAACCACAGGCTGCCGTCGCCATCGACGATCGCGAAGACCGCGCCATCGAGGTAGAGCGTCGCCCCGCCCATCATCCGGCGGTGGGTGACGCTGCCGTCCGCCGCCAGCGCCTCCGCGACCCAGTCGATCAGCCCGTGGTCCAGCGCCATCGTCTCAATGCCCTGCGGTCAGCTTGAGCCCGGCGATACACCCGACCGCGCCGAGGATCAGCAACAGCCGCACCGGCGTCGCCGCCTCGCCGTAGAAGAAAATGCCGGTCAGGACGGTGCCGAGCGCGCCGATCCCGGTCCATACCGCATAGGCGGTGCCCATCGGGATGCTGCGCGCGGCGATTTCCAGCAGCAGCATCGACATCGACACCGAAGCAAGAAAGGCGAACGTCCAGCCGATGTGGCGAAAGCCGTCGGCGTTGCGCAGGCACGTGGTGAAGCCGACCTCGAACAGCCCGCCGACGATCAGCCAGACCCACGCCATCAGCCCCGCCCTGCCAGCGCCAGCAATGCCGCGCCGTCGACGCGCTGCACGGTCCATTCGTCCTGCGCGACCGCCCCCTTGGCGCGATAGAAGTCGATCGCGGGGGTGTTCCAGTCGAGCACCCACCATTCGAAGCGCGCATAGCCACGATCGACCGCGATCCCGGCCAGCGCCTTGAGCAATGCCGCGCCCGCGCCCTGCCCGCGCGCCTCGGGGGCGATGTAGAGGTCGTCGAGCCAAATGCCGCGTTTGCCGGTCCAGGTCGAGAAGGTGAGATAGAAGATCGCGAAACCGACCGCGCGGCCGTCGAGATCGGCGATCAGCGCCTCTACGGCCGGTTGCGCGCCGAACAATGCGTCGTGGAGCATCGGTTCGGTCGCCTCGACCGCGTCCGGCGCCTTTTCGAACGCGGCGAGATCGCGGACGAAGCCAAGCATTTTGGGCACGTCGGCGGGCGTGGCGGGACGGATCGTGAGCGTCATGCGCGTGGGTCTAGCGTGTCTTGGCGCGTCTGCCCAAGCCTCTCACGTTATTCCCGCCCAGGCGGGAATCCAGAGCTTCCGACCTTCCGCTTCGATCGACAGACCCGCGCGTCTGGATTCCCGCTTTCGCGGGAATGACGTATGCGTGGTTAAGCCGCACCCTCAAGCGCGCCCTGCGGCACCGTCCGCCGGCCCGCGGCATAGAGGCACGCCGCGACGATCACGCCCGCGCCCACCAGCGTCGTCGGCGCAACCCGCTCGCCGAAGCACAGCCAGCCCAGCACCGCGGCATAGACGAACGAGGTATATTCGGTCGTCGCCAGAAACCCGGCCTCGGCATGCGCATAGGCCCAGCCGAGCAGGAACAGCGACGCAGACGCGAGCAGCCCGGCGACCGCGATCTTCCACCACAACGCGATGGCGGGCGGCGACGCCAGCCACGGCGCGGCGCACAGCAGCAGGAGTGCGATGATCGCGGACTGCACGAAGGCGATCTCGCCGGGCGTCGCGGCCTGGCTCTGGAGCCGCGCGACGATCAGGTTAACCGCGTAAAGGATCGCCGAGGCGAGGATCGCGCCCGCCCCAACCAGCGCGTCGGGCCCGAGCGTCATCCGCGTCTGCCCGGCGAGGATCACCGCCACACCCGCCAGCGCCGCGAGCGACGCGCCCACCACCCGCGCGCCGACGCGCTCACCCAGCAACCATGCGCCGAGCAGCAACGCGAGCAGCGGCGCGATGTAGGTCAGCGCGATCGCCTGCGCCATCGGGACGCGCGCCAGCCCCCAGAAGAACAGGAGCGCCATCGCGGTGGTCAACGTGCCACGGGCGAGATGCAGCCGCAACGCCCGCGCCGCGATCCGCCGCCCGCCGCCGACGCGCCACGCCGCGCCGCCGATCAGGGTCTGGAGCGCCGTCCGCCACAGCAAGGCATTGTAGACGCCGATCGCCAGCACCAGCGACTTCATGAACGCGTCCATGATCGAGAACAGCCCGATCCCGCCCGCCGCGACGCCGAGCGCCAGCGCGGGGGAGAGGTGGCGCGGGATGGTCATCGGATCAGTCATGCGGCCCGTCGTCGCGCGGATCGCGGCGATCAATGCGGATGCCGCCGTCGATCAATTCGAGCGTCACCTCGTCGCCCTCTGCCAAGCCGCAATCGCGGAGCAGATCGGGCGGGATCGTGATGGCGCCGTCGGGGTCGACCGTCGTCAGAAGATGTTCCACCATGGCCTCTTGGTGACCGGCGTGGCGTTTTCGACGATCGTGAAGGTCGCGCCGCTGACCGCATCGTAGCGGTGGCCAGTGATCGCTTCCATGATCGCGACGGGGATGTCGAAGAGGTGATCGACCTCGCCGCCCTCGTCATCCCGTTCGCGCGCCTGCGCCTCCGCGACGATCGGCGCGAAGGAGGCGGGCCAGTCGCCGGCGAGTTCCCCTTCTTCGTCGCCGCGATAGCTGAGCGACCAGCGTGCCGCGCCATCGTCGACGTGCAGGTCGGCGGCCATGACGCCTTCGTGCACCATCAGCGTCGCGACCGCCGGGCGCGGCGTCATGCCGGTCAGGCGCGAGGCATCTGCCCAGTCGCAGTCATTGGCCCAGACGATCGTCCAGCCGCCCGGCAATTCGGCCGCCGACAGCGGCGCCTCGTTCGCCTCGTCGATTTCCCCGGTGTCGGTCAGCCCCAGATGCGACAGCACCGCCGCCTTGTCGGCCTTCGCCGCCAGCTGGCTGATGCGATAGCCCATCGCCGTTACGCCGCCGCCAGTTTCGCCGCCGCGTCGATCGCCTCGATCTCGGCGGCCTTCGCCTCGACCAGCCTGACGATATGCTCGATCATGTCGGTGTCCTGCACATGGTGGTCGGTCACGCCCGAGAGATAGACCATGTGCTTGCCATTGCCGCCGCCGGTGATGCCGATGTCGGTCTCGCGCGCCTCGCCGGGGCCGTTGACGACGCAGCCGAGCACCGACAGGCTCATCGGGGTGCGGATATGCTGGAGCCGTTCCTCCAGCGCCTGCACGGTGCGGATCACGTCGAAGCCCTGTCGCGCGCAACTCGGGCAACTCACCACGCGCACGCCGCGGTTGCGGATGCCGAGCGCCTTGAGGATCTCGAACCCGACGCGGACTTCTTCCTCCGGCTCGGCCGACAAGGACACGCGGATCGTGTCGCCGATCCCGAACCACAAGAGCGAGCCCATGCCGATCGACGACTTCACCGTCCCGCCGATCAACCCGCCCGCCTCGGTGATGCCGAGGTGGAGCGGGCAATCGACCGCATCGGCGAGTTGCTGATAGGCGGCGACCGCCAGGAAAACGTCCGACGCCTTCACCGCGACCTTATATTCGTGAAAATCGTGGTCCTGCAGCAGCTTGATATGGTCGAGTGCCGATTCGACCAGCGCCTCCGGGCACGGCTCGCCATATTTCTCGAGCAGGTCCTTCTCGAGCGACCCCGCATTGACGCCGATGCGGATCGCGCAGCCATTGGCCTTGGCGGCGCGCACCACCTCCGCGACACGATCCGACGAGCCGATGTTGCCGGGGTTGATGCGCAGGCACGCCGCGCCGGCATCGGCGGCTTCGAGCGCGCGCTTGTAGTGGAAGTGGATGTCGGCGACGATCGGCACCTTCGCGGCGCGGACGATCTGGCCGAGCGCGGCGGTGGAGGCAACGTCGGGGCAGCTGACGCGGACGATGTCCGCCCCGGCCTCCTCGCAGCGGCGGATCTGGTCGATCGTCGCGGCGGCATCCTCGGTCGGGGTGTTGGTCATCGTCTGCACGGTGACCGGGGCATCCCCGCCGACGGGGACATTGCCGACCATGATCTGGCGGCTGGGACGACGCGCGATATCGCGCCACGGACGGATCGACATGCCCGCCCTATACGCGCGTGGCGTGGCAGTTCAAAGTCGCGGCACGCGGCAAGCGGTGCTACGCGCCGGGAAATGCAGCGTCACTATGGACTTGACTGGCTCCGCATCGGGGCGTTCGCGATCCTGATCCTGTATCACGTCGGGATGGTGTTCGTGCCGTGGGACTTCCATGCGAAGCTGCCCGGCGCGTGGTGGGTGGCGGTGCCGATGATGGCGTCGAACCCGTGGCGGCTGGCGTTGCTGTTCCTCGTCTCGGGCTATGCGAGCCGCGCGCTGATGCTGCGCAACAAGGCGCCGTGGCGGTTCGCGCGGCAGCGCTCGCTGCGGCTGCTGGTGCCGCTGGTCTTCGGGATGGCGGTGATCGTCCCGGTGCAGCCGTGGGTCGAGCTGGTCGAGAAGCACGGTTATGCCGGGGGCTTCGTGCACTTCTGGCTGCACGATTATTTTCGCTTCGGCGCGCTCGGGCCGCTGTTCCTGCCGGCGTGGAACCACCTGTGGTTCGTCGCCTATCTGTGGGTGTATACGCTGGTGCTCGCAGGCGGGGCGCTGCTGCTGCCGCAGGTCGTGCGGCGCACGATCCAGCGCGGCTTCACATGGACGATGCGCGGCCCGGCGTTGCTGATCGTGCCGATCGCGTGGATGGTGCTGGTCAGCTTCTGGCTGTTCCCCGGCGGGCGCGAGACGCATGCGCTGGTCGACGACTGGGTCGCGCACTTCAGCTACTTTCCGTTCTTCCTGTTCGGCTACGCACTGGCGTGTGCGCCGGAAACGCTGGCGGCGCTGGTCGCGCGGTGGAAACCGTCGGCGGCGATCGCGCTGGTCGCCTATGCGGTGGTCGCCGGGATCGAAATCCGCTGGCCCGGGAGCAGCATGCCGTATCCGTGGGGGATCGTCTTCTCGGTGGCGCGGTCGGTCGAGGGCTGGGCGGCGGTCGCGGCGCTGATCGGCTATGCCGACGGCCACTGGAACCGCGACCGGTCGTGGCGGCGGATGCTGACCGAGGCGGTGTTCCCCTTCTACATCGTCCACCAGTCGATCATCGTGCTGGTCGCCTTCTGGCTCGCGCCGCTCGGGCTGCCGGGCGCGGTGGCGTTCGCGGTGCTGGTGGTGGCGACGCTCGCGGGGTGCTGGGCGTTTTATATGGGCGGACGTGCGATCGGGCCGCTCCGTCCGCTGATCGGGCTGCGGCGACATGCGTCACGGCGGACGCATGTCGATCCGCGGCCGGCGATCGTGTGAAGCCCCGGCGATCGCCGCCGTCGTGGCGTAGGGCGAGTGTATCAACCTCAACCGTCATTGCGAGCGTAGCGAAGCAATCCAGGGCGTCTCGGTCCGGCTCTGGATTGCTTCGCTACGCTCGCAATGACGGAAAGGGGCTGGCCGACGCCGTCGCGCCTACTGCCCGAACGTGCCCGCGCGGTAGAGCAGCGTGATCGCGACGCGGCGGTTGCGCGGGTCCTGCGGGTTGTCGGCGATCATCGGTTCGCGATCCGCCACGCCCTCAATCCGGTTGAAGCGCGTCTCGGGAAGGCCGCCCAGCGCCAGCCGGCGGCGCGTCGCCTCGGCGCGGCCCGATGACAGCATCCAGTTGTTCATCGCGCGCGGATCGCCATACGGCAGGCTGTCGGTATAGCCGCGGATCATGATCGGGTTCTGCGTCTCCTTGATCCCTTGCGCGACCAGCCCGATCAGCGCCGAGGCATCGGTCGCGAGCGCGGTCGTGCCGACCGCGAACATCGAATAATCGGCGTCGTCGACCAGATCGATGCGCATCCCGTCCGGCGTCATCGTGAAGCGGATATGCTTCGCGAGCTTCGCCAGCTCGCGCTGCGCCATGATCTTCTGCATGACCTGCTGGCGCAGCTTGGCGAAGTTCTTGGCGTCTTCCTTGGCGACCGCGCTGCTGCTGCGCAGCGAGCCCTTCTTGCCGAAGCCCTTGGCCTCGC
The DNA here is from genome assembly GCF_902506455.1 of Sphingomonas sp. 8AM. Lineage (GTDB taxonomy): Bacteria > Pseudomonadota > Alphaproteobacteria > Sphingomonadales > Sphingomonadaceae > Sphingomonas. The sequence continues at coordinate 31,050 of NZ_LR733844.1, forward strand.
CGACCGGATCGGTGGTGACCAGTGCCAGCGCGTGAAGGTCCGACGTGCCCGCCTTCGGCCCGATCTTCTCCTTCGAGGTCAGCGATTCGCCGCCGAACATGCCGTTGCCGCCGATCCCGACGCGCTTCTTGTCGATCAGCGTCGGCGCGAAATAGTCGGCGATGCCCTTGCGCTGCTTCTCGGTCGTCGCGCCGAGCAGCCACAACAGCAGGAAGAACGCCATCATCGCGGTCACGAAATCGGCATAGGCGACCTTCCACGCGCCGCCATGGTGTCCCCCGGCGACAACGGTGATCTTCTTGACGATGACGATCTTGGGCGGCTCGTTCTTGCCATGCGGTGCCTTGGCCATCGCGCTTACTTACCGCGCAGGCCGTCGAAGACCTCGGCGAAGCCGGGCTGGTTCTTGTGGTCGATGCCCGAGCGCGCCGCCTCGATCACCAGCGGCTGCGGATGGCCGTGGAGCGAGGCGATGATGATCTGCTTGACGACGTGATAGATCGCCGCATCCGCCGAAATCACCTGTTTGAGCCGCCCGGCGAACGGATTGACGATCCCGTACGCCAGCAACACGCCCATGAAGGTACCGACCAGCGCCGAGCCGATCATACCGCCGAGCACCGACGGCGGCTTGTCGATCGAGCCCATCGTCTTCACGATCCCGAGCACCGCCGCGACGATACCGAGCGCGGGCAGCGCGTCGGCGAGGCTCTGCAGCGTGTGCTCAGGCCCCTCGACCTCGTGGTGGTGGGTCTTGATGGCGTTGTCCATGACCTCCTCGACCGCATGGACGTCGAGCGTGCCCGAGGACACCACGACCAGCCGCAGCGTGTCGGCTATCAGGTTGACCAGCGTGTGGTCCTTCAGGAGCTTGGGATATTCGGCGAACACCGCCGAGGACTTCGGGTCCTCGACATGCGGCTCCAGCGCGATCGGCCCTTCCATCCGCAGCATCTTCATCAGCTTGCTGACGAGGAAGATGACGTCGAGATAATCCTGCTTCTTGTACTTCGGGCCCTTGAAGACCTTGCCGAGCCCGCCGCCGACCGCCTTCAGTTCCTTGCCGGAATTGCCGATAACCAACGCGCCTGCCGCCGCACCGCCGATGATGAGCATCTCGTGCGGGATCGCCTCGAACACCGGGCCGAGATTGCCGCCGGTGATAGCGAAGCCGCCGAACACCATGCCGAGGAGGATGACGAGGCCAATGGCCGGGAACATACGTTTTTCCCCAATAAGCTTGCGGGATGATTCTCGAGGGGAGTGGTTAACCCGCCAGCGGTGGAGAAGTGGTTACCGCAGGGGTGTTTATGCGGCGTTTGCCATTCGGGGGCTGACTGACCCTTTGCTCGTCCCGCCAACGTCATTGCGAGCGTAGCGAAGCAATCCAGGGCCGCATCACGGCCCCCTGGATTGCTTCGCTACGCTCGCAATGACGGATGAGGTCGCGACGGGGATCAGCGCAGGTAGCTGAACAGCGACAGCTGCGACAATTTCGAGAAGCTCGACTGCGTCGCGTTGAGGATCGTCATCGTCTTGGCGAATTCCGCCGCGGTCGCGGTCATGTCGGTATCCTCGAGCGACGAGCGCAGCTCCTCGCGGTCGGCCGAGACATTCTCCTGCAGCGTCTGCTGAAGCTCGACCCGCGCTGCGCGCGCGCCGACTGACGACTGGACGATCGACACCTGGTCGGTGGCGCTGTTGACCTTGTCGAGCGCGCCGCGCGCCGCCTCGCCGGTCGGGTCGCCACCCTGCAACGCCGCGGCGAGCTGCGACAGGATCGCGAGCGTGTCGCCGCCCGGGCTCTGGAAGATGCGCGCGGCGGTCTCGGTCGGCTGGATCGACATGTTGTCGGCGATCGGCACCTCCGACAGGGCCGGCGCGGTATTGTAGGTGAAGGTGCCGTCGTCCTTCTTCGTGATCGCCGCGTCGCCGCTGGCGCTGCCGAACAGCGAACGGCCGTTCGAATCGGTGACGTTGCCCAGCCCGATCAGCGTGTCGACGACCGCCTTCATCTCGTCGCCGATGACCTTACGGTCCTGCACGCTGAGCGAGCCGTTGCTGGCGCGCACCGTCAGTTCGGTCGCGCGCTGCATCTGCGTGTAGATCGAATCGAGCGTCGTGTCGGCCTGCGACAGCAACGACGACGACATGTTCATGTTCGACGTGTAGGCGGCGGCGTCGATATTCTTGCGATCGAATTCGGCGAGCTGCTGCCCGACCGCGACATTCTCGGACGGTGAGGTGAATTTCTTGCCGGTCGCCAGCTGGGTCTGGAGCTTGACCGCGTTCGACATCAACGACCCCATCCGGGCCGCGGACCGATCGAACATGAGGCTGCTAGAGATCTGCATGACGGTTACCTGATCTCGAGGATCGACTGGAAGGTTTCCTTGGCGACCTGGATGACGCGACTCGAGGCCTGATACGCCTGCTGATATTTCAGCAGGTCGACCGCTTCGTTATCCAGATTGACCCCGGTCAGTTCGGAGCGTGTGGTGATCGCGCCGTCGCGGATCGTGGTCTGCGCCTCCGCGACCAGCCGCCGCTGCTTGAGCGTGGCGGCATTGTCGGTGACGAGCCCCTGCACGCTGCCCTCGAACCCCATGGTGCTGCGCTTGCCGGCGAGTGACACGAGATTCGACGCGTCGCGGGATCCGCCGGCGCGCCCCGCGGCGGCGATCTGGTCGCCGCCGGTCAGGATCACCTTGAATTGCGTCGGGTCGGTGGTGCTCGCCTCGAAAAAATCGGTGCCGGCATTGCCCTTCAGGTCGTCGCCCGCGGCTTGCAGCGTATTGACGGTCTCGGTCAGATCCTTGGCGATGCGGCCCAGCGCATCACGGGTGGTGGCGATCCGTTGCGCGCCCTCGACCATCCCCGCGAGCGACCCGCCTTCGGGATCGAACACGGTCGGCGAGCCGCTCGGCGGACGGACCGCCAGCGCGACATTGCTGCCGGTGCGACCATAAGCCACCTCGCTGGCGTCGCGCGGATCGACCAGCACCGGGCCGTTCGGGCCGGCGGCGCGGACGGTAGCACGGCCGTAATCGTCGATCTTGACGTCGATGTCGGTCAGCGCGCTCATCTGCTGGAGCAGGTCGTCGCGCTGGTCCATCAACCCGGCCATCGCCGAGGTGCCGGGCGCGGTCTTCACCAGCCCCTGATTGACCTTGAGCACCGCCTGATTGAGCCGGGTGAGCTCGGCGGCGGCCTGTCCGGCCTGCCCGTCCAGCTCGGCGGCCGAATCGTCGAGCGCGCGCGCGGTGACGCCGAACGCATCGGCGACCGACGAGCCGGCGCTCAGCATCCCGGCGCGCAGCGCGGTGGAGGACGGATCGGCCTGCAGCGCAGTGCCGGCGGCGAAGAAGGCGGTCATCCGCGACGACAGTCCGCCGCTGCCCAGCGCGGTCTCGATCCGCTCCAGCCAGACCGAGCCGGCCTCGGTCCGTGACAGGTCCGACGCGGCGGTGCGCAGCGTCTGGTCGGCATAGGCGTTGCCGGCGCGCAGGATGTTGAAGGCCGACGACCCCATCCCGTTCGGCGACGAGGTATTGAAGCCGGTGCCGCCGGTGATCTCGCGGATGCTGGGGGTGCGCCGCACATAGGACGCATTGCCGGCATTGGCGATGTTCTCCGACGTCGTCGCCAGCGCCGTCTGATACGTGCGCACGCCCGAAGCGCCAAGGGAGAGCAGATCACTCATGCGGTGAGAGTCGCACGATTCGGGTTAAGATCGGGTTTATACGGTGATTGACAGGCGTTTGGCTCATTGCCCGGTCTTTGGGGGAGGCAAGGCTCGCCTCAAGGTCGTCGTCATTGCGAGCGGAGCGAAGCAATCCAGGGCGTCCGGGTCCGGCTCCGGATTGCTTCGCTCCGCTCGCAATGACGAACAAGGGTCAGGGCTTCGGCGTGGCCGCCGCCGCCCCGTCCGCAGCCGTACCCATCTCCGGCTGCGACTGCGCCAGAAACTTGCTCATCGCCTGCCCGATGCCGAGCGGGTGGTGCTCGGCCATGTTCTGGACGACCTTCTGGTCGCTCATGTCGCGGAACGTATCCATCGCCTTGCTGTCGATCAGCGGGTCGGCGAGCTTCGCCTGTCGCATCGATTTCAGCATCATGCCGGTGAACACCGACTCAAATTGCTGCGCGGCCTTGTCGAGGTTCTGCTTCGTCGCCGCGCGGGCGAGCCCCGTATCGAGCCCGGTCTGGCCGGAGATGCTGCCGCCGATCGCGGAGGGCGCGTCGCCCATCACAGCACCACCAGTTCGGCCTTGAGCGCGCCGGCTTCCTTGAGCGCCTCGAGGATTGCGACCAGATCGGCGGGTGACGCGCCGATCGCGTTCACCGCCTTCACGACATCGGCCAGCTTCGGGCCGGGCGACAGCAGGAACATCGGCTTCTTCTCCTCGGTGACCTGCACGTTCGAGCGGTTCTCCAGCGCGGTCTGGCCGTTGCTGAGCGGCGCGGGCTGGCTGACGCGCTGGCTCTCGTCGACGCGGACGGTCAGCTTGCCGTGCGTCACCGCCGCAGGGGCGAGCCGCACCGCGGAGTTGATGACGACGGTGCCGGTGCGCGCGTTGACGATCACCTTGGCGGGCGGCTCGGCACTGTCGACGTTGAGGTTCTCGATCTCGCTCATCAGCGTCGCACGGACGTCGGCGCCGACCGGCGCGCGCACCGCCACCGACACCGCATCGGTCGCCTGCGCCGAGCCAAAGCCGAGCTTGCGGTTGATCGCCGCGGCGACGTTCTGCGCGGTGGTGAAATCGGCGCGCGCGAGATTGTAGGTGAGGAACGGCGTGTCGGCGAAGCCGGTCGCGACCGCGCGCTCGACCGTGGCCCCCTCCGGGATGCGGCCGGTCGAGGGGACGTTGACGACGATCTTCGATCCGTCCGCACCCTCCGCGCCAAGGCCGCCGACCGCGAGATTGCCCTGCGCCATCGCATAGACCTGCCCGTCGGCGCCCAGCAGCGGGGTGAGCACCAATGCGCCGCCGCGCAACGACTTGGCCTTACCCATCGAGGCGACGGTAATGTCGATCCGCTGCCCGGGCTTGGCGAAGGGCGGCAGCTCGGCGGTGATCAGCACCACCGCGGCGTTCTTCAGCCCCGGATTGGCACTGGCGGGCAGTTGCAGCCCGAAGCGCGAGGCGACCGCCTTCACCGACTGCACGGTATATTCGAGATTGTCGTCGCCGGTGCCGGGCAGCCCGACCACCACGCCGTAACCGGTCAGCTGGTTCGAGCGGATGCCCTGGAACCCGCCGAGATCCTTGATCCGGTCGGCGTGCGCCGGAAATGAAACCAGCAGCGCGACCAGCGCGATGAACAGCGTGCGCAGCATCAGAACGGGCTCACCACCTGGAAGAAGCGGGACAGCCAGCCCTGACGGCTGGCGCGGGCGACGTCGCCCTTGCCGGTATAGGCGATCTGCGCATCGGCGACGCGGGTCGAGGGCACGCGATTGTCGCGGTCGACATCGGCGAAGCGGACGATCCCCTTGATCTGCACGAACTCGTCGCCGCGGTTGAGCGTCACGCGCTTCTGCCCGCGCACCAGCATCGTGCCGTTGGGATAGACTTCGGCAACGGTCACCGACACTTCGCCGGACAGCGAGTTCGACTGGTCGGCCGCGCCGGTGCCGTTGAAGCCGCGGTTGCCGCTGGCACCGACGTCGCTGGAGCTGAGCAGGCCGCCGAGCGGCCCGGTGCTCGGCGGTGTCAGCCCGAACGAACCCTTGGAATCGATCTTCGACGCCGACGACTTCGAGGCGGCGGTACGCTCGACCAGCACGATCGTCAGCGGATCGCCGACGCGGCGCGCCCGCCAGCCTTCATAGAGCGCTGCATAGCCGGTCGACGCCTGGAAGATCGCACCATCGGCGACTGGCGCGGTCGGCACCGGGGCAACCGGCTCGACGCGCGCGGCGCTGAAGTCCTCGCCCGGCTTCTTCTTGAGCAGCTTGCCGAACACGCTGGCGTGCGCCGGGGCGGGCACCAAAGCGACCGCGGCGGCGGCGCCGAGCACGCCGCCCACGATCACGCGGAGCCGACGAAAAGAGAGCGACATCATCATGATGCGACTCATGACAGATTTTGGTTAACGGTTTTCAGCATGTCGTCGGTGGCGGAGATCATCTTTGAGTTGACCTCATAGGCGCGCTGCGTCTCGATCATGTCGACCAGCTCCTCGACGACGTTGACGTTGCTCGCCTCCAGCGTTCCCTGCCGCACGCGGCCGCGCCCGTCCTCGCCGGGCACGCCCATGTTGGCCGCGCCGCTGGACGCGGTTTCGAGCAGGAAGTTGTCGCCGTTCGATTCGAGCCCCGCCGAGTTCGGGAAGCTGGCGACCTGGATCTGGCCGAGGTTCTGCCCCTCGGCCTGCCCCGGGATCGTCGCCGTGACGGTGCCGTCGGTGCCGATCGTGATCTGCGTGGCGTTGGTCGGCACGGTGATCCCGGGCATCACCTGATAGCCCTGGCTGGTGATGAGCAAGCCCTCCGGCGAGCGCGAGAAATTGCCGGCGCGGGTATAGCCGAGCTGCCCGCCGGGCATCTGCACCTGGAAATAGCCGTTGCCGTCGAGCGCGAGGTCGAGGCTGTTGCCGGTCTGGCTCATCGACCCCTGCGTCTCGGTGCGCGACGTGCCCTGCACGCGCACGCCGGTGCCGAGGTTGAGCCCGGTGGCGTATTTGGTCTCACCGGTCGACTGCGCGCCCGGCGCGGTGACGACCTGATAGGACAGCGTCTCGAACGCGGCGCGGTCGCGCTTGAACCCGGTCGTGCTGACGTTGGCGAGGTTGTTCGAAATGACGCGCATCCGCGTGTCCTGGGCGTCGAGCCCGGTGCGCGCGATGTGCATGGCGGCGGTGGTCATCAGTCAGTCCTTCCTCAGCCCGGCAGGCGCATCACCGATGCGCTCGATTCGTCCATGGAGCGGGCCTCTTTCAGCAAGTTGGCCTGCACTTCGTAGCTGCGCTGGTTCTCGATCATGTCGACCAGCGCCTGGGTCATGTTGACGTTGGAGCCTTCCAGCGCACCGCCGGCGACCTTGGCGTCGAGATCGGCCGGCATCGTGCCGCCGCCGCGCACGCGCATCAGATTGTCGAGCCCCTTCACGGAATCAGTGCCCTTGCTCGACACCACCTTCAGGCGGTCGACGACGGTGACCTGCCCGGTCTTGTCGCCCTGCGGCACGATCGAGATCGAGCCGTCCGACCCGATGCTGATCGAATCGTACGGCGGCAGGGTGATCGGGCCGCCTTGCCCCATGACAAGGAAGCCGTCGCCGGTCTGGAGCGTCCCCGACTCGGAAACCGACAGGTCGCCGCGCCGCGTATAGGCCTCAGAGCCGTCCGACGCCTGCACCGCCAGCCATTTGTCGGCATCGCCGAGCGCGACGTCGAGCGGACGCCCGGTCTGCTGGACGACGCCCGGCGCGCGATCGGCGTCGCGCACCTCTTCCGAGGTCGGCTGGCGCGCCGAAAGCTGCGTCGAGCCGTCGGACAGGATGATCCGGTCGAACACCACGCGATCGGCGCGGAACCCGGTGGTGGAGACGTTCGCCATGTTGTTGGCGATCGCGGCCTGCGACTGCATGTGCGCGCGCAGGCCCGTCGCCGCGGTATAGACCAGTTTGTCCACTTACATCCTCTCCGACGTCTCGACCGACTGCATCAGCCGCGGATGTTGAGGATCGCCTGCGACACCTGCGTCGCGGTATCGAGCGCCTTCGAGTTCGCCTGGAAGTTGCGCTGCGCGGCGATCAGGTTGACGAGTTCCTCGGTGATGTCGACGTTCGAGCCTTCGAGCTGGCCCGACTTCAGGCTGCCGAAGCCCTCGGCGGCGGCGAAGCCGAGCGTCGCCTTCCCCGAGATGCCCGTCGCCTGCCAATAGTTGCTGCCTGCCTGACGCAGCCCGGTCGGCGCCGAGAATTTCGCGATCGCCACCTTGCCGAGCGGCACGATGTCCGAGTTGGAATAGCTGGCCTTGATGATGCCCGCGTCGTCGACGGTGATGCCGACCAGCTGGCCAACCGCGACACCGTCCTGCACGCGGTTGCTGACCGCGGCAGCGGCCGAGGTCTGCGTGGAGCCCGACAGGTCGAGCTTGATCGTCTGCTGCGCCGCGCCCGAGGCCGGGATGAACGGCTTGAACTGGATCGCGGTCGGCGCGACCAGCGCGCCGGTCGTGTCATACTTTTGCGTGACCGGGCCGGGGCCGGTCGCCACGCCGTCGTCCGGGGTCAGCATCTGGTCGCCGACATAGGTGAAGACCTGCCACGTGCCCGTGTTCGGCGGGGTCGCGGTCGGCGCGCCCTCGGCGGTGCGGACATAATAGCTGGTCATCGTCATCGAATTGCCGTTCGCGTCATAGACGCGCGTCGCGACCGAGTTGTTGTAGGTGCCGGTGTCGGTGCGCTTGAACGCCGCCGCGTCCTTGACGGTCGCGGTCGACGGGATCTGCACTTTGGTGGCAACGTTCTTGGTCGGGCTCGGCGAGCCGCTGGTCGGCTGGATCTGCAGGTTGGTCAGCGACTTGTCGCCGGTTGCGGTGACGTTGCCGTCGTTATCGACCGGATAGACCATCAGATAGCTGCCCTGCGCGTCAATCACGTTGCGGCTGTCGTCGACGGTGAAGGCGCCGGTACGGGTGTAGTTGACCTGGTCCGACAGGCCGGTCGACTTCACGACGAAGAAGCCTTCGCCGAGGATCTGCATGTCGAGCGCGCTCTTGGTCTGGTTCGACGAACCGTCCGAGAACTGCTGCACGGTGCCCTTCACCGACACGCCCGAGCCGACCATCTTGCGCGGATCGGTCGAGACGTTCGACGAGATGACGTCGGCGAATGCGGTGCGGCTCTTCTTGAAGCCGTTGGTCGAGACGTTGGCGAGGTTGTGGCTGATGACCGACATGTCGGTCTGCATGGCCTGGAGGCCCGAAAGCGAGGTGAAGAAGGACATGGGAGGTACTCCTGCGGAAATATGTAGAGGGGAAGAGGGTCAGGCGACCTTGCGGACCGCGGCGGGATCGACCTTGCCGAGCCCGGTGACGTTCAGGACCGGCTCGGCGCCCGCGCTCAGGCTGACGGTTTCGACCGGCGCCCACACCAGCGACTTGGCGGGGACGATCGTGCTGCCGTTCGCTGCCTCGACGGTGACGGTGTAGGGGCCGTTCTCGACCTTGTTGCCGGCGTTGTCCTTGCCGTCCCAGCTATAGTCGACCGCGCCGGCCTCCTGCTTGCCGAGCTGGATGTTCTTGACTGCCAGTCCGTTCTTGTCGGTGATCGTGACATCGACGTCGGTCGCCGAGTTCGGCAGCTCGACCGCGCCCATGATCCCGCCCGCCGACCGCTCGTAGGCGGTCTTGCCCTCGGTCAGCACGGTGCGCCCGACGAAGCTCATCGCGTCGCTCGACGAGGTCGTGCCCAGCCGGTTGGCAATCCCGGCGAGCGTGCTGCTCATCTCGCTGATGCCGGCAACCTGCGAGAAGGTCGCCATCTGCGCGACCATCTGCGTATTGTCCTGCGGGTTCATCGGATCCTGGAACTGGAGCTGCGCGGTCATCAGGCGCACGAAGTCCTTCTGACCGAGCGTCGACTTGCCGACGTTCGCGCCGGCGTCGGTCGTGCCGGTGACGGAGTTGGAACGCGCGACTCCGGCGGAGGAGAAGATCGCGTCCTGCGCGGCCTTGTCGGCCCCGCTGGTATTGGCGGAAATGCTGGTCATGGTCAGCGACCCATCTTGAGAGTGTCGAGGATCAGCGTCTTGGCGGTCTGCATCACCTCGACGTTGTTCTGATAGCTGCGCGCGGTCTCCATCATGTCGACCAGCTCGCGCGATTCATCGACCGCGGCGTCGAAGACGTTGCCGTCCTTGTCGGCCAGCGGATGATTGGGGTCGTAGCGCTTGGTGGGCTTCTCGCCCGCGGTGACGATCTGCTGCACGTCGACGGTCGACAGTCCGCTCGCCTCGTCGAAGCTGGTGCGGAACACCGGCTTCATCGTCTTGTAGGCGGCATCCTCGGTGCCCGCGACGCCGCCGGCATTGGCGAGGTTCGAGGCGGTGGTGTTCATCCGCGTCAGCTGCGCCGACATCGCGCGGCCCGCGACCTGGAAGACCGTCATCGGGGTACCCGACATGGCTTATTCTCCCTTCAGCGCGCGGGTGATCTGCCCGATGCGTCCGTTGAGGAAAGCGAGCGTGCTCTGATATTGCACGGCGTTTTCGGCGAAGGCGGTCTGCTCGGTGGACAATTCCACCGTGTTGCCGTCCATCGACGGGTTGGTGGGGACGCGATACTTGAGCGCGCCGCCCAGATCGGTGCCGACGCCGCCCGGCTGACTCTCGACCGCGTTGAGCGCGGTGGTGAAGTCGATGTCGCGCGCCTTGAAATTGGGCGTCGATGCATTGGCGATGTTCGACGCCAGCACGCCCATGCGCTGTGAACGCACCTCCAGCGCGGCAGCGTGAACTCCGAACAATCCCTCGGCCATCGGCCCCAACTCCTCCATGCACGACAGGTGCACGAAGCTGTTGAGCAAAGGCCGTGCCAAATGGGTCGGGCAACGCATCGCCTTGACGCGCCTGGCAAAAAATTCCCTCGTCATTGCGAGCGCAGCGAAGCAATCCAGTGCCGGACCAGGACGCCCTGGATGGCTTCGCTGTGCTCGCAATGACGGGGGAGAGGGTAGCCGACCGGCAAAGCCTTGCCGGTTGCCGGCAAATCCACTTGCCGCCCGGCGGTGCCGTGGCCGCCTGCACCGGCGGCCGACTCACTTGGCCCGCGGCTTGCAACGGGGCGGGCATGACTCCCGCGCTGCTCTTCGACCCCGTGGCGCTGGCGATCGTGCTGGGCGGCACGATGCTGGCGACCATCCTGCGCACCCCGCTGCGCGATCTTGCGCGGGCGCTGTTCGCGACCACGACGCTGCCGCGCCGCCGCTTCCGCGCGGACGCGCGGCTGGAGCAGATCGCGACGCTGGCGCGGATCGCGCAGCGTCACGGCGTCCACGCGCTCGACCGCAGCGTGATCCGCGACACCGACATCGCCGCGGCGATCGTGCTGATCGTCGACGGTGCGCAAGCAGCGGTGGTGACCGAGACGCTCGACACCGCGCGCCGCCAGCGCGCCGAGCGGCACCGGATCGTCGTCGAATGCTGGACCGGCATCGCCGAGACCGCCCCCGCCATGGGGATGATCGGCACGCTGATCGGGCTGGTCGCGATGTTCACGCGGATGAGCGATCCGCAGGCGATCGGCGCGGCAATGGCGGTCGCGCTGCTGGCGACGCTATATGGCGCGCTGGTCGCCAATCTGGTTGCGATGCCGATCGCGGCGCGGCTGCGCACCGCGGCGCGCGCCGAACTGCTCGAGCGCGAGCGACTGGTCGCGCCGCTTGCCGGTCTCGCCGAGCGCGAGGCGCCGCGTGTTCGCGCCCGCGCACACGACCACGAAACATCGCTGGCGATCGTTGCACAGGACGAGGCGGCATGAGCGACGACGCACTGCTCGATGTCCAGCCCGGCCGGCCGCTGTGGCTCATCACGCTTGCCGATCTGGCGTTGCTGCTGGTCGGCTTCTTCGTGCTGCTCCAGGCCAATCAGACGATGACGCCGCGCGATCTGGCCCGCGGCATCGCCGAGGGGTTCGGTGTCGAGCCCGCCCCGGTCGCGATGCCGGTCGCCAGCCACGGGATTGCGGGGTTCGCGCCCGGCTCGGCGGTGTTGCCGCAATCGACCGACGCGCTTGTTACCTGGGCCCGCGCCGAGCTGCGTGATCCGCGCGTGCGGCTGACGGTCACCGCCAGCACCGACGGTAGCGCCACCGACGTCGATCCCGCGTCGCGCAGCGCGACGGTGCTCGCCGCCGACCGCGCGCGCGCCGTCGCCGCCGCGCTTGCCGCGGGCGGAGTGCCCGATGCGCGGCTGCTGCTTTCCACGACCCCCGCGCACGGTCCGCGCGCGGTGGCCGTCACGCTCGCCTTTGCCGGCGAGACCCCCTCGCAAGGAACACCCCGATGATCGCGCTGCTCGCCGCCGCCTCGCTCGTCTTTCAGGATACCGTCGCGATCGACCGCGCGGTCGCCGCCTTTACGACGCGTCCGATCGGTGCCGAGGGCGGCGCCCGCGCGCCGGTCGACGCGCGGCTGCGGCTCGCCACCTGCGGGATGGTCGCGCTGTCGTGGCGCACCGACGCGCATGACGCGGTGGTGGTCGCCTGCGCCGACCCGGCCTGGCGAATCTTCGTGCCGGTGATCGCACCGCCGCGCGCCGCCACCGCGGCCCCGGCGGTTCTACATGCCGGGGCGGTCGCCCCCGCAGCGCGGGTTGAACCGGTGATCCGGCGCGGCGATTCCGTGACGATCGAGGCCGGCTCGGACGGTTTCTCGATCACCCGAGAAGGCGTCGCGATGGCTGATGCAGCCCCCGGCGGGCGCGTGATGGTACGGGTCACCGACTCCGCGCGTCCGGTGCAGGCGGTGGCCGTCGACGCGGGCCGCGCGACGCTGCCCGGCTGGACGGAATAAAAAAGTGCTAAAGCCGCCCGTCCAACGGTCGTTTCTGCCGGTGTCAGCGGAAACCCACGGGTGTGGACATGGTGGAATCAATAGGATCAGCGACGATCAGAACGGGGGTTTCCTCCGTTGCGGCCGTCCAGCCGGCCGCAAAGGCCGCCCCGGTCGCCAAGTTGGCACCGGTCACGAAGCAGGCGGGCACCGATGCCGCGCAGGCGCCGGGTGCGCTGGCCAGCGCGATGGCGGCCGAGCCGCCGGTCAACGCGGACCGCGTGCAGCAGATCAAGACCGCGCTCGCCAACGGGACCTTCCCGTTGTCGCCGTCGACGATCGCCGATCAGTTCATCGCCCTGCGCTACGATTGGATGTCCCGTAATGAACAGGCGTGATGCGCTGGTGCGCGTGATCGACATGCTCCATGCCGAGATCACCGCGCTCAAGACCAACGATATGAACGCGCTGGAGCGCGCGACGTCGAACAAGCTGCGGGCGATCGAGGAATTGCAGCAGCTCGGCGACGGCCCCGCCACCCCGGAGCTGCGCGGACTGGTCGAGGAGGCGGATCGCCTCAACGACACCTGCCGCATCTACGTGAACCTGATGGCGGCAAATGTTCGCCGCCGCCTGCAACTTCTTTCCGGTCAGGGCGGCAGCTCCTATGGCCGCAGCGCCGCCGCCTACGCCTGACCGATTGCCCGACCGCTGACACGACGACGCCCCGGCCCACCGCCGGGGCGTTGTGATTCTGCCCTTACTTCGTCATTGCGAGCGGAGCGAAGCAATCCAGAGCCGGACCAGGACGCCCTGGATTGCTTCGCTACGCTCGCAATGACGGAGAGCGCTTGGCACGCCCCTTGCACATATGCCGGGCATGACCGTTGCCACGATCACCTCTGCCACCCAGCGGGTCACCTCCGCGATCCAGCGCGCTGCGCAGCGCACGGGCGTCGACTTTGATTACCTGATGGGTCAGGCACGGCTGGAGAGCGGGCTCAACGCCAATGCGCGTTCGGGCACCTCGTCCGCGACCGGCCTGTACCAGTTCCTCGACCAGAGCTGGCTCGCGGTCGTCAAGCAGCATGGCGCCGAGCATGGGCTGAGCTGGGCCGCCGACAGCATCCAGAAGTCGGGCGGGCGCTACACCGTCGCCGGCGGCAACCGCGAGGCGATCCTCGCGCTGCGCAAGAACCCGGAAGTCTCGGCCTTGATGGCCGCCGAGCATGCTAGCGACAACAAGGGCGCGATCGAGGCGGTCACCGGGCGCGAGGCGACCGGCACCGATCTGTACATGGCGCATTTCCTCGGCATCGGCGGTGCGCGCACCTTCCTGTCGGCGATGCAGAGCAATCCCGATCGCAGCGCGGCGGCGGTCTTCCCGACCGCGGCGCGCGCGAACCGCAGCGTGTTCTTCGAGCGCGACGGCTCCGCCCGCTCGCTGTCGGAGGTCTACAAGCGCTTCGCCGATAAGCTCGGCAACGGGTCGGACGCGGCGGCGACCGCCAAGGCGAACAACCAGTGGCAGTTCGCCGCGCAGGCGCTGTCGATAGGCGAGGACGCCACCGTCGTCACCGGCACCGGGCAGAGCGCCACCGACGCGCTCGACTGGGCGAAATCGGCGCTCGGCCAGCGTGGCAATCAGGCCAGCCTGCTGCGCCCGTCGCCCGACAATGCCCGGCTCGCCTATATGATGCTCGCCGGGCTGGGGCGCTAGACGATGAAGATTCTCGCCGCCATGCGCCAGGGCGCGCTGCCCGCCGCGACGCTGTTGCTCGTCGTGCTGATGGTCGTGCCGATTCCGGCCTTCATGCTCGACGTGTTCTTCATCATGAACATCACGATCAGCCTCGCGGTGCTGATGGTCGCGCTCAACGCCGAGAAGCCGCTCGACTTCTCGTCCTTCCCGACCGTGCTGCTGTTCGCGACCCTGTTCCGGCTCGGCCTGAACGTCGCGTCGACGCGCATTGTGCTGGTCCACGGCCACACCGGCTCGGCGGCGGCGGGGCATGTCATCGAGGCGTTCGGTTCGTTCGTGATCGGCGGCGACTATGTCGTCGGCCTGTTCGTGTTCGCGATCATCGTCATCATCAACCTGATCGTCGTCACCAAGGGTGCGGGCCGCGTCTCCGAAGTGTCGGCACGCTTCACGCTCGACGCCCTGCCGGGCAAGCAGATGGCGATCGACGCCGATCTCAACGCCGGGCTCATCACCCCGGACGAGGCCAAGAAGCGCCGCGTCGACGTCGCGACCGAGGCCGAATTCTACGGCTCCATGGACGGTTCGTCGAAGTTCGTGAAGGGCGACGCGGTCGCCGGCCTGCTGATCCTCGCCGCGAACATCGTCGGCGGGCTGATCCTCGGCCCCGTCAGCCACGGGCTGACGATCGCCAAGGCCGCGCAGACCTACACCATGCTCGCGATCGGCGACGCGCTGGTCGCGCAGGTGCCCGCGCTGCTGCTGTCGATCGCCGCCGCCGCCATCGTCACCCGCGTGAAGTCCGAGAAGGACCTCGCGGGCCAGATCGGCAGCCAGTTCGGCTCGGCGCGCACCTGGACGCCGGTGGCGGTGATCCTCGTGCTGCTCGGCGTGATGCCGGGGATGCCGCATTTCGTCATCCTGCCGCTCGCCGGCGCCGCCGGGTTCGCCGCGTGGAAGCTGAACCAGATCGCCAAGCGCCCCGCAATCGTCGAAGCGCCGCCTGCGGTCGAGGCACCCGATCCCTCCAAGATCGGCTGGGACGAAGTGTCGGAGACGATGCTGGTCAATCTCGACATCGGTTACGGGCTGGTCCCGCTGGTCGACGAGCGTCGCGGTGCGCCGCTGATGGGCCGGATCACCGGCGTGCGCCGCCAGCTGTCGAAGGAACTCGGCTTCGTGGTGCCGCAGGTGCGCGTCCGCGACGACATCAACCTGCCACCCTACACCTATCGCGTGATGCTGGGCGGCGTGTGCGTCGGCGAGGATCAGGTTTCGCCCGACGAGATGCTGGCGCTCGATACCGGTCAGGGCTTCGGCGAGCTGATCGGCAAGAAGGCCAAGGACCCGACCTTCGGGCTCGACGCGACGTGGATCGCCACCGGCGACGCCGATGTCGCGACCGGTCAGGGCTATCTGGTCGTCGATTCGGGCACCGTCATCGCCACGCACCTCAACCATGCGCTGGGCGCCAATGCCGGCGACCTGCTGGGCGCGGACGAGGTCCAGTCGCTGCTCGACGAGCTGAAAGAGCGCGCGCCGCAACTGGTCGCCGCACTGGCGCCGCTGCCGCTCACCTCATTGGCGACCGTGCTCAAGGGGCTGTTGTCGGAAGGCATCCAGCTCCGCGAATTCCGCCGCATCGCCGCTGCGATCTCGCTCGCCGCACAGCGCAGCGTCGACCCGGTCGAGATCATCGAACTGATCCGCCCGGAACTCGGCTCGCTGATCATCGCCAAGCTGGCCGGCGTGCGCGAACCGTTGCGCGTGATGACGCTGGAGGGTGGGCTGGAGCAGTTGCTCGGCCAGGCCGCGCGCAGCGACCCCGGCCGCCACGTCATCGAACCCGAACTCGGCCGTCGCATCGTCGACGCGCTGCAAGCCGCGGCCCAGCCGCTCATTGCGGAAGCGAAGCCGTTCGCGCTGGTCGTCCAGCCCGCGATCCGCGTCGCCATCCGCAAACTCGTCCGCACTGTTCTACCGGATACGCCCGTCATGAGCTTCTTCGAAGTCCCCGAGGACAAGGCCGTCGAGGTCGTCGCGATCATCGGCAATCAGCCGCAGCAGCAGGCGCTGGCGGCATGAGCGCCGAACCGATGCCGCAGGCGTTCACCGGCGCCCAGCCCGTCTCGCTGCCCGCCATCCCGGCCGCCGCGCTGCCGCTCGACGGCGCGCCGCTCACCTACAGGCCGCGAGCCCGCGCGCGCGACGAGAATGCGCTGGTGCGCGAGCATCTGCCGCTCGTCCGCCGGCTGGCGTGGCATGTCCACGGCTCGGTCTCGACCGCGATCGAGGTGGAGGATCTGGTGCAGGTCGGGCTGGTCGCCTTGGTCGAGGCGGTCGCCGCGTTCGAGGATCGCGGGCAGGTGACGCTCAGGCAATATCTGGTCACCCGCCTGCGCGGCGCAATGATCGACGAGCTGCGCCGCCACGCGGCAATGACCCGCGGCGCGATCCGCCGGAAGCGCGAATATGCCCGCGCGGTCAACCAGCTGAGCCATCAATACGGCCGCGCGCCGACCGAGCGCGAGCTGGCTTCGCGGCTGGAGGTGACGCCGGAGAAACTGCGCACCGAATATGCCGCGGCCGAGGCGATCAAATATGAGTCGATCGACGAGGTCTATGCCGACGACCAGCCGTGGTTCGCCAGCAATGAGCCCGATGCCTTCGAGCAGCTTTCCGATACGCAGACGCGCGACCGGCTGATCGCCGCGATCGCGGCGCTGCCCGAGCGCGAGCAGCTGGTGATCCAGCTGTATCACGTCGAGGAACTTAACCTCGAGGAAATCGGCCAGGTGCTCGGCATCGGCGCGGCGCGGGTCTGCCAGATCAAGAGCGCGGCACACGCCCGGCTCAAGAAGGCGCTGGCGCAGCGGTGAGGGTTGCGACCTTCGCCGGTGGCCGCGCGTTGGTGCGGCGATCAGGAGGAGGAACGCGATGACCGAACCCCGCAGCCACCCCGCGCTCAGCGAAGACCAGCGCGATCCCGACGGCGGCGATGCCCCGGACGATCTGCCGGCGGGTGAGCCGGACGACAACCCCGACGACCTGACGGTGTCGGACGACGCGTGAACGAGAACCCCGGGGGCCGGATGCGGTCGCCGGGTTTTTTGTTTGTGGGTGGCGGCCGGCGGGGTCGAGCTGAGCCTCCCGTCCCTGTCGCCCCTGCGCAGGCAGGGGCCCATGGCTGCCACGTGTTGCGCAACGCTGACACAGATCCGACCTGCCTGTGTCAGATCCGGCACCCGGACGAGACAGACATAGGCCCCTGCCTGCACAGGGGCGACGGGCGTGAGGTAACTGACTGCGGCGGCTTCCATCACCTTCCAGGCAGCCGACCCACGGCACGTCGCCTCGTCACCGAAGGGCCGAGCCGCCATCCCATTAGCCTCGCGCGCTGCGACGTAGCGGAGGTCCCGGATCTAATCGGGGACGACGAGGGAACAGCGGGCCGCAGCGGTCCCCTTCATTCACCGTCGCTCCTGCGAAGGCAGGAGCCTATGACTGCATCGTCTCGCGCGTCGCCGACACGTTAACCAGCGCGCCTGTGTCACAACGCCCACCCAACCGCTGCAGACATGGGCCCCTGCCTGCGCAGGGCGACGACGGGTGGTGCGTGCCGGACAGACGGACCGCTCGCTTCGACCTCCGGCCACCCTCACCTTCCTTCTCGGTTATAACCAGCTCGCCCAAGCCGCTGCGACGTAGCGGGGTTCCGCATCAAGTCCGGGACGACGAGGGAGCAGAGGGTCGAAGCCGTCCCCTTCATTCACCGTCGCTCCTGCGCAGGCAGGAGCCTATGACTGCATCGTCTCTCACAACGCCGACCCGCTAACCGGCCCACCTGTGTCACGCCGCTCACCCGGACGATACAGCCAAGGGCCCCTGCCTGCGCCGGGGTAACGGACAGCCTCCCCCCGAAAACGAGAAAACCCCCGCCAGCCTTGCGGCTGACGGGGGTCTTTCTGTCCGGCACCGGCCCCGCTCTGATCGGGGGCGAGAGGCCGGTGGTCGGCTGCCGGACTTAGCCGAGCAGCTTCATCACGCCCTGCTGCGACTGGTTGGCCTGCGCCAGCATCGCGGTCGAGGCCTGGCCGAGGATCTGCGCCTTGGCGAGCGCGGTCGTCTCGGTCGAGAAGTCAGCGTCCTCGATACGGCTCTTGGCATCCGACAGGTTGGTCGCGGTGGTGGTCAGGTTGTTGACCGTCGATTCCAGCCGGTTCTGCGCCGCACCCATCGTGCCACGCGCCGACGAGATCTTGTCGAGCGCGTTGTCGATCACCGCCATCGCTGCCGAGGCACCAGCCTGGGTTGCGATCGAGACCGTACCGGCGGTCTTGCCGGCGGTGAAGCCCGCGTTCGCCGGGGTCGTGCCATCGATGTTGATGCCGGTGCCCGACATGTCTTCCAGCGATACCGCGCCGACCGCGGTCGCGGCCCCGGTCAGGGTGATCGCCGCATTCTGATTGTCAGTCGCCGACGTGAAGATGCTCTTGACCGAGTCGTCGATGGCGATGTTGCTGCCGTCCTTGCTGGTCAACACCAGATTGCCGCTCTTGTCCGCGCTGGCGGTGACCTGCGATCCGGTACCGTTCAGCGTCTGGTTGATGCGAGCAGCAAGCGAGGTCACGTCCTTTTCCGCGTTCGTCAACGTGACGGTCGTGCCGTCAATTTTCAGCGTGTTGTCCTTCACCAGCTTCGAGGTGTCGACGACCGCGCTGACCGTGTTCTTCGCGGTCGCGACCACGCCGGAGTCGTTGGTCTTGACGTTGATGGCTGCCGCGATCTGCGCCGCATCACCTGCGGTGGTCGATCCGATGGTCGCGCCGTTGATCTTGAGGTCGCCCGAGCCGAGCGCCCCGGTCGGAACCACGCCCTGCTTGGAGGCGGTCAGGCCCAGCGACGAGGTGCGGGTGTCGGTCAGCTTCATGTCGATGGTCTGGTCGGCGTTGATGCCGGTCTGCAGCTTGACGTTGTCGGCGCTGCCGTCGAGCAGATTGACGCCGTTGAACGAGGTGGTCTTCGCGACGTTTGAGATTTCCTGCGTCAGCTGGGTCATTTCCGACTGGAGCGCGGTGCGATCCGAGTCCTTCAGCGTGCCGTTGGCCGACTGGGTCGACAGTTCCTTCATGCGGGTCAGCATGTTGGTGACTTCGCCCATCGCGCCTTCGGCGGTCTGCGCCAGGCTGATGCCGTCGTTGGCGTTGCGGACGGCCATCGCCATGCTCTTGGTCTGGCTCGCCATGCGGTTGGCGATCGCGAGGCCGGCGGCGTCGTCCTTCGCCGAGTTGATGCGCTTGCCGGTCGACAGGCGCTCCATCGAGGTCGACAGCGCCTTGCTCGCCATCGTCGAAGCGTTGGTGGCGCGCATCGCCGAGGTGTTGGTGTTGATCACGGTCATGGGAAAATCTCCATCTACCGGCCCGTCCCGCCGCCCCCGAATGAGCAGGTGGCCGTGCCGTCACCGCATCAAACGGCTGCCCGCGCCGGACCTTTAGCGTTGCCGTGAAGGATTTTTTCGTCGGGGCGGGCCCCGATCCCTTCCCTACGTATACGCGCGCGCACGCCCGGAAAAAACCTGCCGGTCTGCCGGCAACTATACCGCGCGTTAACCACCGCGGCCGCATCACGTTCGCACTGATTCGAGGGAATTTCTCGCCATGCGTTCGATCATGCCGACAGCCATCGTGGAGCGCGCGCACCTGACGCTCGTGTCCTCGCTGCGCGCGCAGGGCTTTGCCGTGCAGGCGCCCGCCGTGCGGCCGCAGCCGAACGTCGCCTATCTCGTCGCCGAGGGCGAGGCGGTGCCCGCCCCGGCGCGCACGCTGATCGTCGGCAATGCCGGACGCGAAGTAATCCCGTTCCGCGACGGCCAGCCGGCGCGCATCGCCTACGGCCACGAGGATGCGGCGGTCGGCAACGCCTTCGCGCGCGCGCTGGTCGGCGGGCCGGAGCTGCCGACCGCCGCCGATCCCGAGTCGCTGGCGCTGCTGGCGCTCGCCGAGCGCGTCGCGCAGGCCGACATCACCGTGCTCATCAACGGCCCGACCGGTACCGGCAAGGAAGTGCTGGCGCGCACGATCCACCTGAACTCGTCGCGTCGTGACGGCCCGTTCGTCGCGATCAACTGCGCCGCGCTCCCCGAGACGATGCTGGAGGCGATGCTGTTCGGCCATCAGAAGGGCGCGTTCACCGGCGCGTCGTCGGGCGGCGAGGGCTTCTTCCGCGCCGCGAACGGCGGCACGCTGCTGCTCGACGAGATCGCGGAGATGCCGCTCAACCTGCAGGCCAAGCTGCTGCGGGTGTTGCAGGAGCGCGAGGTGGTGCCGATCGGCGCGACGATGCCGCAGGCGGTCGACGTCCGCGTTGTCGCCTGCGCCAACCGCGATCTTCAGGCCGAGGTGGCCGCGGGCCGGTTCCGCGCCGATCTTTATTACCGCCTGTCGGTGTTCCCGCTGTCGACCCGCGCACTCGCCGAGCGGACGCAGGACATTCCCGCGCTCGCCGCGACGATGATCCTGCGCCATGCCGGCACGCGCGCCTCGGTGCCGTGGCCGAGCGACGCGGCAATCGCGCGACTGGTCGCGCACGACTGGCCGGGCAACGTCCGCGAGCTGGAGAACGTGATCCAGCGCGCGCTGCTGTTCGCGGGAGGCGACACGATCGAGGCCGAGCACATCGTGTTCGATCGTCCGGCCGCGCCGCGCCTCGCTCCCGTCAACGGCGGTGACGACAATACGCTCGGGCAGGTCGTGCAATTTTCCGAATTCGCCGCGATCCGCGAGACGCTGGCGGCGTGCGGCGGCAGCCGGATCGAGACCGCCAGGCGGCTCGGCATCTCCGAGCGGACGCTACGCTATCGCCTCGCCAAGGCGCGCGAGCAGGGTGACGACCTCGCCGCCGGCACCAGCCGGATGCTGTCGGCATGAGCGCGATCGGAGGCGTCGGCGGCGTTGACCGGGTGATGGCGCTGCGCGCGCAGATCCTCGAGCGCAACGCCGCACTGAACCGCGCCGGCGGCGCCGCATCGGCGACCCCCGCCCCGGCTACCGGTGGCGCGGCCAACGCGACCAGCTTCGCCGATACGATGCAGTCGGCAATCGCCAAGGTGAACGACGGCCAGCAAAAGGCCTCGGCGCTGTCGGAGCAGTACGAACGCGGCGAAACCGTCGACATCGCCAAGGTGATGCTCGCGCGTCAGGAAGCGTCGGTCGGCTTCGAGGCGACCCTGCAGGTCCGCAACAAGATCCTGTCCGCGTACAAGGACATCATGAGCATGCCGGTCTGATATGAGCAACGCTCTCACCCCGCAGAACCCGGTGCCGGTCACGCTGGTCCCCGAGAAGTTCGCCAATCCGCTGCGCCAGATCCAGGGCGTGATGGCGCAGCCCGCGGTGCGGCGCGCCGGGCCGATGGCGTTGATGGTCGGGCTGATCGGCGCGGCCGGGCTCGCCTGGTCGGCGCTGTCGACGCCGCCGCAGAAGACGTTGTTCGCCGGCCTGCCCGATGCGGACAAGGCGGCGGTTACCACGGCGCTGTCGGCCGCGAACATCCCCAGCCATATCGACGATTCGCAGGGCACGCTGACCGTCAACGAGGAGGATTTCTCCAAGGCGCGGCTGCTGCTCGCCGGACAGGGGCTGCCGAAGGCGGCGCCGGGTGGCTATGCGATCCTCGACGAGCTGCCGATGGGCGTCAGCCGCGCGGTCGAGGGCGAACGCCTTCGCCAGGCGCGCGAGACCGAGCTGGCCCGCTCGATCCAGGAGATCGATGCGGTCGCCGAGGCGCGCGTCCATCTCGCGATGCCCGAGGCGAGCGTGTTCGTGCGCGACAATGCCGCGCCGTCCGCGTCGATCGTGGTCAAGCTGCAGGGCGGCCGCTCGCTGAGCGACGCGCAGGTCCAGTCGATCGTGAACCTGGTCGCCTCGTCGGTGCCGGGGCTGAAGCCCGACGCCGTGACGGTCGTCGACCAGATGGGCGGGCTGCTCACCAAATCGGGCGACGGCCCCGACAGCGCCAACGACAAGCGCATCGAATTCCAGCGTCGCGTCGAGGACAAGTATCGCCAGCAGCTGATCCAGTTGCTGACCCCGCTGGTCGGCGCGGGCAATTTCACCGCCGAGGTACAGGCCGACGTCAACCTCGACGAGACCAGCGCGACGCGCGAGAGCTACGACAAGGAAGGCCGGCTGCGCGCCGAGACCGGCAACTGGACCGGCAACATGGCGACGAACGCGCCGCCCGGCGGCATTCCGGGTGCACTGAGCAACACGCCCCCGCCCGCCTCGCAGCTTTCCACACCGCAGCCCGCGACCGGCAACCCCGGCACGCCCGCGCCGCAGCCCGCCGCGGGCGGCCCCGCGCCCGACGCGGCCAAGCAGACCGATGCGTTCCAGCGCGCCTATGATCTGAACAAGGAAGTCTCGGTCACGCGCGCCGCGCCGGGCAACATCAAGCGGCTGTCGGTCGCGGTGCTGCTCCGCGATCCGGAGAAGGCCAAGCGCACCGCAATGGAAATCCAGCAGATCAACGATCTGGTGAAGAGCGCGGTCGGTTTCGACCAGGCGCGCAACGACAATGTCACGGTTATCAGCCGCAAGTTCGCCGACGCCAGCGCCGATGCCGCCGCCGCGCCCAAGTGGTACGACAATGCGCTGGTGCCGATGCTCGCGCGCAACCTGACCGCGCTCGTCATCGCGTTGCTGGTGCTGCTGCTCGGCGTGCGTCCGATCGCCAAGGCGCTGATGAAGAAGCGCGAGGACGCCACCACGGCCAAGGAAGCCGCCGCGTTGGCGGACGGCACCAAGAGCGGCGGCGCGGCGCTGACCGATGCCGCGGGTGCAACGGCCGTCGGCCCGGACGGCGAGCAGATCGCGGTCCAGCAACCCGTCAGCCTCGACCAGATCGAGACCAGCCAGAGCTACGAGGAGCGGATCGACGCGGTGCGCGGCTTCACGCGCGACAATCCCGCGCGCGCGGCGCTGGCGGTGCGTGACATGCTGGTCGCGGACGCCAAGCCGTGACCGAAGTCGCCACCGCCCCGCGCATCTTCACCGGCGTCGAGCGCGCCGCGGTGCTGATGATGCTCGTCGGCGAGGAAGAGGCCGCCGCGATCCTCCAGAAGCTCGACCCCGAAGAGGTCCGCAAGCTGGGCACCGCGATGTTCGCGGTCGCCGACGTCAGCGAGGACGAGGTCGAGCTGGTGCTCGACGATTTCGTCGGCAAGGCGCGCGAGCGCACCGGCATCACCTTCAACCCCGGCCCCAAGGTCGAGGCGGTGATGACGCGCGCGCTCGGCCGCGACAAGGCCGAGAGCGTGCTGGCGCAGATCACCCCCGCCGAGGCGGTGTGCGAGATCGACCTGCTCGACTGGCTCGACGCCAAGGAGATCGCGGCGATGCTCGACAAGGAGCATCCGCAGATCTGTGCGGTGATGATCGCCAATCTCGATCCGTCGATCGGCAGCCAGGTGCTCGAACTGCTGCCCGAGCTGACGCAGCCCGATATCCTGCACCGCATTGCGCGGCTGGGGCCGATCACGCCCGACGCGGTCGACGCGCTGCGCACGCTGATCGCCAGCCGCACCGGCGGCGGCAGCGCGAGCGGCGGCGGTGGCGGGTCGTCGACCGCGCTGCAACTGGGTGGCGCACGCGAGGCGGCGAAGATCCTGCAGGGCGCGCGCAAGTCGACCGAACAGCGTGTCATGCCGAAACTGCTCAAGATGGACCGCGATATCGCGCGACAGATCGAGGAGGCGATGTTCGTCTTCGACAATTTGCTGGAGCTGGACGACAAGGGGCTGGGCACGCTCATCCGCAACGTCGACGGCGACACGCTGGGTCGCGCGCTGAAGGGTGTGGACGAGGCGGCGCGCAACCGCATCCTCGGCTGCATGTCGGCACGCGCCGCATCGGGCATTCGCGACGATATGGAAGCACGCGGACCGATGAAGCTGAGCGAAGTGCTCGAAGCGCAGAAGGCGATCATCCAGATCGCCCGCAACCTTGCCAAGGACGGCACCATCAACCTCGGGGCAGGCGACGACGATTATGTCTGAGGCGGATTTCGTCAGTGGTATGCCCTCGCGCGCCGATGCGGCGGCGCTCAGCCGCACGCGCGCGCAATCCGGGATCGCGCCGGGCTTCACGCCCGCGGACCTGATCGCGCGCATCGAACAGGCGTTCGGTGCACGCTCCCCCGCACCGTCGTTCACGGAGGAAATGTCGGACGAGGCGGCGGGCGACCAGCCGCGCCACTTCTCCCCCGCCGATCGCGAGTCCGATCCGACCGCCGGCTGGGACATGCTGGACGCCGACGCGCCGATCCCGGCCTGCGTCGAACAGATCGAGGCGGCGCGGATCGCCGGCTATCACGAAGGGCTCGCCGACGCCGCGATGGCGGCGGACGCGGTGGTGTCGCGTGAGCGCGAGCTGCTGGAGGCGGTCGCGGGCGCGATGAAGGCCGGCGGCGCGATCGACCGCGTCGCGCTGGCCGAGGCGCTGCGCCGCACCGTCACGATGCTGGTGACGCAATTGGTCGGCGAGATCGGCGTGTCCGCGCCGTTGCTCGCTGCGCGCGTCGAGGCCGCGACCGAGCTTCTGGCGGACGCCAGCGAGTCGGCGATGCTGCGCGTCCACCCCGAGGATCTGCCGCTGCTCGAAGGCCGCGTGCCCGGCACCGTCTTCCCGGTCGCCGACGAAAGCGTCGAACGCGGCAGCTTCGTCATGGAGGCCGCGTCGACGATCGTCGAGGACGGCCCGGCGATGTGGCTGGAGCAACTCTCCTCCGCGATCGAGCGCGCGGCAGTGCCGGCGTGCTGAACCAGTTCGCCGAGGATTACCTCGGCACGCTCGCTCTCGCCGGCCCGCGGCCCAAGGCGCGCGTCGCCGGTCGGCTATCGTCCTACGACGGCTTGCTGATGGAAGCGGTCGGACTGTCGTTGCCGGTCGGCACCGTCTGCAAGATCGGCGCGGAGGGCGGGCAGCAGGTCGAGGCCGAGGTCATCGGCTTCCGCAACGGCCGCACGTTGATGATGAACCTCGGCGGCCCCGCCGCCCTGCTCCCCAACGCGCCCGTCCGCCCGCTCGGCGCGCCGGGTGAGGCGGAGGTCGGCGCAGCGATGCTCGGGCGCGTCGTCGACGGCGCGGGCAATCCGATCGACGGGCTCGGCCCGATCCGTGGCGCGGGCCGCTGGCCGCTCGCCGGGCATATGCAGTCGCCGCTCGACCGTGGCCGCGTGCTCGCGCCGATGGACGTCGGGGTGCGCGCGATCAACGGCTTGCTCACCGTCGGGCAGGGCCAGCGCGTCGGGATCATGGCCGGCTCGGGCGTCGGCAAGTCGGTGCTGCTCGGGATGATGGTGCGCGCGGCGCAGGCCGATGTCGTCGTGATCGGGTTGATCGGCGAGCGCAGCCGTGAGGTCGCCGACTTTCTCGAAACCAAGGTCGCGGGCGAGGCGCGCAAGCGCTCGGTGGTGGTGGCGGTGCCCGCCAACCACTCGCCGGTGCTCCGCATCCGCGGCGCGCTGCGCGCCACCGCGATCGCCGAGGCGTTCCGCGCCGAGGGCAAGAGCGTGCTGCTCATCATCGATTCGCTGACCCGCGTCGCGCACGCCGGGCGCGAGATCGGGCTCGCGCTGGGCGAGCCCGCCTCCGCGCGCGGCTATCCGCCGTCGGCGATCGCGATGCTTCCCAATCTGCTGGAGCGCGCCGGGTCGGACGTGCACACCGGCGGATCGATCACCGGCATCTACACCGTGCTGGCGGATGGCGACGACGGCAACGACCCGGTCGTCGACTCGGCGCGCTCGATCCTCGACGGGCATATCGTGCTGAGCCGCGCGATGGCCGAACGGGCGGTCTATCCGGCGATCGACATCTCCAAATCGATCAGCCGCGTGATGAACGACATCGTGCCGCAGCATCACCAGCAGGCCGCGCGCGTCCTGCGCCGCCATCTGGCAACCTATGAGGAAAATCGCGATCTCGTGCTGATGGGCGCGTATCGCAGCGGCAGTGATCCGGCGATCGACGCCGCGATCGCCTATCAACCCGCGATCATGGAATTCGTGCGCCAGGACACGCACCAGATGGTGTCGCTGGACGATGCCGAGATGGAGCTGGTCGGCGTCTTCGGCGATGCCTGACGCCAAGCGGCTGAAGCGTCTGCACCGCGTCCGCACGCTCCAGCTCGGGCTGGCGCGCGCCGACGAGGCCCGCACCCAGGCGCAGCTGAGCAGCGAGACGCAATTGGCGCAGCGTATCGCGCAGCTCGCCGATGCGGTCGCCCCTGCCCCCGCCACGCTCGCCGGCGCGGCCAATCTCGCCGCGACCGCGCATTTCCGCGAGCGGCTGCATCGCTCGGCCGAGGCCGCGATGAACCGCGTCCGCGCCGCCGAGGCGCAGGTCGAACGCAGCACCGAGGCGACGCGCGGCGCCCGCCGCGACCAGAGCGCGGTCGAAAAGCTGATGGAGCGGCAGCACGCCGCCGATCTGCGCGCCGAGATGAAGGCGCTCGAGGACGTGCCCGCGCGCCCGAAGAAGTAAACGGCACGCTCCTTGCAACGTGGCCGGCGAACCCTGTCCACGAAAGCGGCCTGACCCTTGACCACGATCGCAAGCCTTCTCCTGACGACGGCACCGGGCGCGATGCTGCCGGGTGCGGCCTCACCCACGCCGGGCGTGGCGGGCGCGAGCGGCGACTTCCTGAAGCTGGTGCTGCCCGGTTGCGGCGATGGTGTAGCGGTCGGCGCGGTCGGCGTCGCGCCGGGGACGGGTGGCGCGGGGCGGCAGGATCTTGCCGGCTCCGGCACCGGGCTGCCGCTGGTCGATGCCGTGGTGCCGACCGGCGAGGCGGCGCTGGCGTGGCTGGCCGACGCGACCGGCGTCGCCATCCCCCCGCCGCCACCCGCGCTGGCGCTGGCGGAGGTGTCGCCCGTCGCGACCCCCGCGACGCCGGTGGCAGTCCCCATTGTTGCGGCGTCCAAGGCGGCCGCGCCGGTCGCGCTCCCCGACACGCCGGTACAGGCCGCGCGACCACGGCTGCGCGTCGTCACCCCCGACGTGCCGGTGCAGGTGCCCGGGAGCGATCATGTCGACCCGCTGCCCGACGCCGCCGAGGAGGCGAAGCCCGCAACCCATGAGGATCGCGATCCGGCGGCCACGCTGATGGTGGCCGTCGCACCATCGACCGTCACGATCGCCGCCCCGGCTGCGCCTGTGCCCGCCCCGACGCCCGACGCCGCGCCCGTCCCATCGGCGGCTGCGCCGACCGCCACACCTGCGATCGAAGCTGCCCGTCCGGCACCCGTTGCTGCGACGACGCCGGCACGCGGTCAGGCGACCCCAACCGTCGATCGGCCCGCGACCGGGAATGCCCCGGCACCGGAGCCGGGCGCCACCAGCCAGCCGACCCTGACCGCAACCGCCACCGACACGCCTGACGCGACGACCACGACCGGCGATACCCCTGCCGTCACGGCCGCGCGCACGCCTGACGCAATCGCCACGTCCGGCGACACTGTTGCCGCCGCGCCAAACCTCCGGCCCTCCCGCACGACCGCTCCCGCTCCCACCGCCGCCCCGCGTTCCGCGCCGACCGCCGCTCCCGCGCCCGATGCACGCCCGGCGGGACCGCTTCCGCTGGCGTCGAAAGCCGCGGTCGAAGCATCGCAGCCGCCTCGCCGTGGCCAGCGCGTCGAGGCGCAGCCCCGGTCCGGGCCCGCCGCGCCCGCCACCGCGTCGCCCGTCGACGGCGATGCGCCCTCGCCGGTCGTCGAAGTGACCGCCGACACCGCCGCGGCGACCATCACCGACGCCGCGCGCCCCGTCGCGCGTCAGCGCACCACCGTAACGCCGGCCGTGACACCGGCGGAGGTCGCGCCCACGCCCGCGGCGGATATGCCGGCCGCTGCGCAACCGAGCGCCGCCGCCCCGCCGGCTCCCGCCGCCACCGCGCCGGCGGACGTCGCGCCGCCGCGCACGGTCGACGTGCCGGCCTCCCGCGTCCCGCCCCCCCTCGCGCCGCAGGCAAACGCCGCAACACCAGCGCCTGCAGCGGCCCCGGTCGAGCAGCCGCCGCTTGCCGCCGACGCGCCGATCGCGACCGCATCCGTGGACACGCCGCATCGGGAGGCCGCCCCTCGTCCCGCCGACGTCCTTGCGTCCGCAGCGCCCCTGCCGTCCGCTCCGCGTGTCGAGACCGCACCGCCCCGCGCCCAAGCACCCGTGGCAACGACGGTCGCCGCACCCGCGCCCGCCACCCCGGTGATCGCCAGCGCGGCGACGGTACGCGTCGATGCGCCAGTCACGCCGCAGGCGGCAAGCCCCGCCACACCCGCGGTTCCGCTGACGACGCTCCCCGCAGCGTCGCAGCCGCTACCGACCGCTTCCGTGACCACCCCGGAAGCGCCCGTTGGCGACACACAGGGGCCTATTTTCGCGGGCGAGGCGGCACCGGCGGCCCGCGAAACCGCACGCATTGCGCCCGCACCGGTCGCCGCCGACGCCGCCCCCGCTCCGGTGATCGCCTCCGCCGCGCGCACCTTCGCCGAGGCGATCCACCGCGCGGT
This sequence comes from Sphingomonas sp. 8AM, assembly GCF_902506455.1. Classification (GTDB taxonomy): domain Bacteria; phylum Pseudomonadota; class Alphaproteobacteria; order Sphingomonadales; family Sphingomonadaceae; genus Sphingomonas. The sequence continues at coordinate 59,827 of NZ_LR733844.1, forward strand.
CACCGCCGAGGATCGCGCCCGCCCCGCCGATCCGACCGCGCCGGTCACGCAGCCACAGGCGACCGCCGCCATCTCCGCCGCCGCGGTCACCGCGACCGGCCAGGCGCAGCAGCAGACGCTCGACATGCGCCAGCCGCACTGGCCCGCCGCGATGATCCAGCACATCGAGAAGCTGCGCGACATGGCCGATTCCAACGACATGCGCATCCGCGTCGTCCCCGATGCGCTCGGCGCGATCGACGTCGCGCTGCGGCGTGAGGGCGATACGGTGCAGGTCCAGCTCACCGCGGAACAGCCGCAGACGCGCGCGCTGCTCGCCGATGCGCAACCGCGGCTGACCGAGATGGCCGAGGCGCGCGGGTTGAAGCTCCACCATGCGCAGCCCGGCGGCACGACCGCGCAGGGCGACCGCCAGCCGTCGCAGCAACAACAGCAACAACGTGCCGCGCCGGTTCCGGCCGCGCCGCCGTCCGCCCTTCGCGCCGCCACCGCGGACGCCGACGATACCGAACAACGAATCGCCTGATTGAGGGAATCGAACGATGAGTGATGCTCCGGCCGCAGACGCCGCGCCCAAGAAAAAGGGCAAGATGAAGATGATCGTGATTGGCGCCGTCGGCGTCATCGTCCTGTTGGGCGGTGGCGTCGGCGCCGGTCTGTATGCCGCGGGCTCGGGCATGGTCGGCGGCGGCGGCAAGCCCGTCGCGCACGAGGATCCCAACAAGCCCAAGCTCGTCCCCAAAAGCGAGCAGAAGCACCCCGGCGAGGGTGGCGAAGGTGGCGAGGGCGGACATGGCGGCGGCGAAGCCGCGGCCGAGGGCGGCGAAGGTGGCGAGGGCGGCGGCGAGGCACATGGCGCGCCGACCCCCGAGGGCCATGGCGGCGAGCCCTATGCCTCGAACTATTTCTCGATGGAAAAGGAGTTCACCTCCAACCTTCAGGATTCGGTGCACTTCATCCAGATCGGGCTCGCGGTGTCGACGCCCTATGACGACAAGGTCATCACAAATCTGAAGACCAACGACATCGCGATTCGCTCTGCGATCCTGCTGACCCTCGGCGATACGACCGAGGATCAGGTGTTCACCGGCGCCGGCAAGGCGCAGCTCCAGAAACGGCTCGTCGCAACGATCAACCAGGTTCTGCGGGAAAAGGAAGGCTTTGGCGGGATCAGTAACGTCTACTTTACCACTTTCGTGGTTCAGTGAACGTAGATGGTTAACAGGCCCGCCTCCCCCGACGCCGGATTCGACTCCGGTACGCCGATCGGCACCGCTGCCGCATTGGGCGGGGGGGCGGGTGCGCCTGCCAAGCTGCACCCGTTCGGCGATCTGCACACGCTGCAGCATCTGTCGGCGCGTGCCGCGCGCGGGGTGCGCCAGACCTTCGAGAGCTATTGGCGCGCCGAGACGCGCGCCTGGGCCGAGCCGCTGGAGGTGCTGCGCCTCGCCGACTATCGCGCGGCGCGCGGCGACAAGCTGACGGCGTGGCTGCCGCTGTCGATGGACGGTCGCCCGGCGCTGTGCGTCGTCGACAGCCAGTTCGTGGTCGAGATCATCGACCTGTTCTTCGGCGGCACCGGCGACGTCTCGCCGGTGCTGGCGCTCGAATTCACCCCCGCGTGCGACGTGATCGTCGCGCGCATCGCCAAGGCATTGGCGCGCGCGCTGGAAACCGCATGGGAACCGCTGGCGCGCGCGCGTTTCACCGCCGAGCCGTTCGAGCTGGGCGGGAACATGATCCCGGGTGTCGAGGCCGACGAGGTGGTGATCGCCACCCGCTTCGCGATCGCGCGCGGCAGCGCCAAGCCCGCGTTCGTCGACATCCTCTATCCGGTCGCGACGCTGAAGCCGCACACGGTCGCGCTGACCGGCAAGGTCGTCGCCAAGCCCAGCGAGGTCGACGCCGAATGGCGCACCCAGTTGACCCGGGCGGCGATGGGCGTGCGCTTCCCGGTCCGCTCGGTGCTCGCCGAGCCGACCATCCCGCTCTCGCGGCTCATGGATCTCAAGGAAGGCGACATCATCCCGATCAGTTTCGGCGCCGACGTGCCGATCGTGGTTGGCGGGATGGCGCTGGGGCTGGGCACCGTGGGCACGTCCAACGGCCGTGCGGCCATTCGCATCTCCAAGTTCGAAGGACCCCTGCAATGAACGACATGACCGGCGGATTTGCCATCGACGCCGCCGTCGCCGCCAACCTGCGGCTGTTGCAGGGCGTCGACGTCAAGCTGACCGTCGAAATCGGCTCGACCACACTGTCGCTGCGCGAATTGCTCGCGCTGGGCGAGTCGAGCGTGATCGAGCTGGACCGGCAGGCGGGCGAGCTGCTCGACGTGCTGGTCAACGGCACGCTGATCGGCCGCGGCGAGATCGTCACCGTCGGCGAGCGCTACGGCGTCAAGATGACCGAACTGGTTTCGCCCGAGAAGCGCGGCTGAGGGGCGATCACGCGATGATGTGGACCTATATCCTGAAGCTGGTCGTGATGCTCCCGCTCGTCTGCGGGCTGATGATCGGCTGCCTGTATCTCTGGCGTCGGCTTGAGGCGCGGATGCCCGGCAAGCCGTCGACGCGCGGGATTGCGGTGCGCGAGACGATGATGATCTCGCCGGGCGTCAAGCTGGCGGTGGTCGATTTCGAGGGACGGCGCCTGCTCGTCTCGGTCAACCGCGCCGGCGTTACCCTGGTCGACAAGGCCGAAGGGCGCGTGCCGGTGGAGCCCGCCGCGTGAGCGCCTCGGCGATGCAGAGCGGCGCGCTGATCCGCCCGCGCGCCCGTGCCGCGGGCAAGCGGTCGCACCTGATCCTCGCGCTGCTCGCGATCATCGTCGCGCTGTGCGTCGCGATGCCGGCGCTGGCGCAGAACTTCCCTGCCCCGGCGCAGCCGGCGGTGCAGGGCGCCCCGGCCGCGCCCGCGCCGGGCGTCGGCGACGCGGTCGACCGCGCGCTCGGCCAATTGTCGCGTGGCGATGCCGGTGCGCAGGGCAACAACGGCTCGATGTCGTTGTCGCTGCAAGTGCTCATCATCATGGGCCTGCTCACGGTGCTGCCCGGCATCGTGCTGATGATGACCAGCTTCACGCGGATCATCATCGTGCTGTCGATCCTGCGTCAAGCGATGGGGCTGCAACAGACCCCGCCCAACCAGGTGCTGATCGGCCTGTCGCTGTTCCTCAGCTTCTTCATCATGGCGCCCGCGATCAACCAGATCAACACGACCGCAATCCAGCCCTATTCGCAGGGGCGGATCAACGGCACGCAATTGATCCAGACCGCCGCCGCGCCGCTCCACGCCTTCATGTCGAAGCAGACGCGCGTGAAGGACGTGACGATGTTCGCGCAGATGGCCAAGTCCGGCCCGTATGCGACGCCGAACGACATCCCCTATTCGGTGCTGCTGCCTGCGTTCGTCACCTCGGAGCTGAAGACCGCGTTCCAGATCGGCTTCCTGCTGTTCCTGCCGTTCATCGTCATCGACCTCGTCGTCGCGACGGTGCTGATGGCGCTCGGCATGGCGATGCTCAGCCCGACGATCATTTCGCTACCGTTCAAATTGCTGTTGTTCGTGCTGGTCGATGGCTGGGCGCTGACGATGGGCAGTCTGGCCAATTCGTTCGCGACCTAGCCTCCCGTCATCCCCGCGAAGGCGGGGATCCAGAACCTCCGACGTATCGCCTCCATCGACAGACCTGCGCGTCTGGATTCCCGCCTTCGCGGGAATGACGAAGAGAGAAGAGTAAGCCCGCCATGCAACCGCTCGTCGACGCCGATTACTTCCTGACCGTCGCCAACCAGACCATGTGGGTGCTGGCGCTGGTCTCCGCGCCGATCCTGATCCCGGCGCTGCTGTCGGGCCTGATCCTCGGCATGGTGCAGGCCGCGACCTCGATCAACGAGCAGACGCTGAGCTTCGTGCCCAAGCTGATCGTCGTCGCGGTGTCGATCATGGTGTTCGGTGCGATGATCCTCGGCTTGCTCAGCGACTTCACCAACGAGATCTTCGCGCGCATCCCGGATCTGGTGCATTGAGCCTGACCTTGGCTGTTTATCGTACCGCGGCGAAGGCCGGGGTCCAGCTGCGGAACGATCGTACTGACAACGATCGGTCCGTATCTGAGCCCCGGCCTTCGCCGTGGCACAGGCGGCACAACTGACATGTTGGGCTTCGGCCTCTCCATCGAACCGCAGCTCTGGGCGCTGATCTTCGTGATGATCCGCGTCGGGGCGGCGTTCATCGCCGCACCCGTGTTCGGCAACGTTTCCGTCCCCTTGCCGGTGCGGATCACGCTGTCGGGCGCGGTCGGGGTGCTGGTAATCGGCACCACGTCGATCCAGCCGCCACCGACGATCTTCGCGCTCGCCACCTTCGTCGCGATCGCCGCCGAGGCGCTCGTCGGGCTGGCGATGGGCTTCATCGTCCAGATCGCCTTCGCCGCACCGCTGGTGGCGGGCGAGATCATCGGCGGTTCGATGGGCATCGGCTTCGCCAATATGATCGACCCCAATTCGGGCCGCTCCAGCCCTGCGGTCGGCCAGTTCCTGTCAATCCTGCTGACGCTGCTGTTCCTGTCGCTCGACGGGCATCTCGTGCTCGTCGACATGGTGGTGAAAAGCTATACAGCCTTGCCGCCCGGCGCGGCATGGCTGGCGGCGGGGCAGATGCGCGACATCGCGCTGTTCGGCGGCTATGCGTTCATGGCCGGGCTGCTGCTCGCCTTGCCGGTCGGGTTCCTGTTGTTGTGCCTCAACCTCGTCATGGGGATGGTGTCGCGCTCGGCCCCGTCGCTCAACCTGTTCTCGATCGGCCTGCCCGCCAGCCTCGCGGTCGGGGTCATCAGCCTCGCGATCGCGCTGCCCGCGATGGGCGATTACATGCAGGTGATCGTCCGTGAGGGTCTCGCCGCCGCGCAAAGCCTGGTGCTCGGCTGATGTCGGAGGGAGGTGACAAGACAGAAGCCCCAACCCAGAAGCGTCGTGACGACGCCAGGGAGAAAGGCGACGTCCTCAAGAGCCGCGACCTCGCGACCGCCTTCGTCGTGCTGGCCGGCATCACCTGGATCATGTTCTTCGGCCCGGCGCTGCTCGCCGCCTGCCGCGAGGTGATGGCGGCGAGCTTCAACTTCGGCCGCGCCGACGTCGAGGATTTCCAGCCATGGCGCCCGCTGATCCAGGCCGGGTGGAAGCTGGCCGCGCCGCTCGGCACGCTGTTCGCGATCACGATCGCCGCCGCGGTCGCCAGCCAGGCCGGGCTCGGGTCGCTGAGCTTCAACGCGAAGCTGCTCACGCCGAAAGCATCGCGGATCAATCCCGGCTCCGGGATCATGCGCATCATCGGAATGCAGGGCTGGATCGAACTCGGCAAGTCGCTGCTCAAGGTGACGCTGCTCGGCGCGATCGGCGCGTGGATGCTGTGGCAGACCGCGCATTTCAGCTTCGGGCTCGCCGCCTCCAACCTGCCGGTCGCGCTCGCCGGGCTGGGCTCGACGCTGACGCATGTCCTGCTCGTCATGGCGATGGGGCTGGTCGCGATCGGCATGATCGACGTGCCGACCCAGATCATGCAGCTCCTCAAGAAGCTGCGTATGACCAAGCAGGAAGTGAAGGACGAGCATAAGGAGAGCGAGGGCAACCCCGAGATGAAGGGGCATATGCGCATGAAGCAGCGCGAGATGCTGTCGGGGGGCATGCACAAGGCGCTCGACCAGGCGCATGTCGTGCTCACCAACCCGACGCACTTCGCGGTGGCGCTGCGCTACGAGCGCGGACGCGACGAGGTGCCGGTGGTGGTGGCCAAGGGACGCGGCGCGCTGGCGCTCGCGATCCGTTCGGCCGCCAAGGATCGCGCGCTGCCGATCCTCGAATATCCGGCGCTGGCGCGTGCCGTTTACTATACCAGCCGCGAGGGACAGGAAGTGCGCGACGATCTGTATCTCGCCATCGCCACCGTGCTGGCTTTTGTCTTCGGACTCAATGCGCAAGCCGGCGGGACGCAGCCGCCGGTCGATGTGCCCGACACCGCACGTTTCGACGAAAATGGTGTCCGCCAGTCATAAAGAATCGCCGCGCGCGGCCGTTTAGGAGAGCATCATGGCGACGATCAGCAGCACCAGCACGAGCAGCACGGCGTCGACGACGAAAACGTCGTCGACGACCGCGTCGTCGACCACCAAGACGGCGAGCGCGTCATCGATCAACAAGTCGACCGCCAACTCGATCCTGACCTCGCTTGGCTCGGGCTCGGGCGTCGACACCGATACGCTGGTCACGCAACTCGTCGACGCGCAATTCGCCGCCAAGCGCGCGCAGATCACCGCCAAGACCGACAAGCTGACCGCGCAGATCTCCGACGCGGCGACGCTCAAGAATTTCGTCAGCGACTTCGCCAAGGCGGTCAACACGCTGGTCACCGGCGGCTCGCTGGCGACGCAGCCGAACGTCAGCGACCCCAAGGTCGCGGGCGCGACTGCGATCTCGGGCGCGCCGATGTCGGCCAGCGCCTCGGCGAACGTCACCGTCACCTCGCTCGCCACGGTGCAGACCGTCACCAGCGCGAAGCTCGCCAAGACCGACCAGTTCGGCAGCGGCAAGCTGACGATCAACATCGGCACCGCAAACTACACCGCCGGCAAGATGGACGGCCTGACGGTCGGCAAGGCCGGCGACGGCAGCGACCTGAGCTTCGACGTCGACGTCGCGCCGCCCAACGACACGCTGTCGGGCATCGCCGCCGCGATAAACGCCAAGAACACCGGCGTCACCGCCGCGATCATCACCGACGCCGATGGCGGCGCGTTCCTGTCGCTGAAGGGGCAGAGCGGTACCGCGCAGGCGTTCTCGGTTACGGGCACCGGCGGGACGCTCGACACGCTCAACGTTGGCCCCAACGCCACCGCGACCTCCAAGATGTCGGTCGTTGGCCAGTCCGCCAATGCCAAGCTGTCGGTCGACGGCGTGTCGGTCGAGCGGCCGAGCAACGAGATCAGCGATCTCGTTCCCGGTATAAAGCTGACGCTGGCCGGCACCGGCTCGATGACGTTGACCGGCACGCGCCCCGACACCGCGTTGACCAATGGCGTCAAGGATTTCGTCGAGACCTTCAACCAGTTGCTCAACGAGGTGAAGCAGCAGACCAACGCGGTCGACGGCAGCCTGCGCGCCGATCCGGCCGCCAAGCAGCTGCTGCGCAACCTGCAGGGCTTCGCGAGCAAGACATTGCTCCCCGACGCCGCCCCGGGCTCGCCCTCGACGCTGGCCGGGATCGGCGTGACCACCGACAAGACCACCGGCGAGCTGACGATCGACGACGCCGCGCTGACCAAGGCGATGAAGGACTCGCCCGATTCGATCCAGGCGATGTTCAACCCGAACAGCTTTGGCGCGACCGGCATCAACGCCGCGATGCAGTCGCTGAAGCTGTCGTCGGGCAGCACGCTGTACGGGCTGGGCGCGACCGACCTGAAGCTGCGCAAGGCGCAGGACGATCTGACGAAGGAAACCGCCAAGATCGACGAGCAGTCGACGCGCTTCTCGGCGCGGCTGACGCAGCAATATGCCAGCATGAACTCGCGCGTGTCGGCCTACAAGCAGACGCAGTCGTTTATGAAGCAGCAGATCGACGGCTGGTACAAGTCGAGCTGATCGGGAGAGACGACAGATCATGGCCTATGCCTCTTCCCTGCTGCGCGATCCGGCGCGCACCTACCGCGAGATCGACCTCGCGGGCCGCACCGCCGCGGCCGACGGTCCGGCGCTCGTCCAGTTGCTCTACGAGGAACTGACGCAGGCGCTGCGCGTCGCCGCCTGGGCGGCCGATCACAAGCAGTTCGCCACCCGCAGCGAACGCATCACCCGCGCCACCGCGATCCTGTTCGCGCTGGAGGCCAATCTCGATTTCGAGAAGGGCGGCGACGTGTCGCGTGCGCTGGCACGCTTCTACGGCGGGTGCCGGCGGCAGGTGATCGAGGCGAGCATCGGCACCGACGGCGCCCCGTTCCGCGCGGTCGCCGCCGAGCTGGAGGAGATCGCCAGCGCGTGGCGTCAGGCACGCGCGGCGTAACCTGCCGTCACCCCCGCGAAGGCGGAAATCCGGACGCGCAGGTCTTCGTAAGAGTCGTTGACGTCCGAGGTTCTGAATCGCCGCCTTCGCGGGAATGACGAAGCAAGTCCGACGGTCACCTCCTGAACCAGTGCCGCTGGACGAACCAGATCACGATCCCCGCCGCGATCACCGCGCAGGCGCCCGCGATCGCGTCGAACGCCCACGGCTCCTCGGCATAGGGCAGTCCCTTGACGTTCATCCCGTACAGCCCGGTCAGGAACGTCAGCGGCAGGAAGATCATCGCCACCATCGCGATCACCAGACTGCGCTGGTCTAGCTGTTCGGCGCGCAGGTCGGTCAGCGCCTCGTGCATCAGCGCGGCGCGCTCGCGGATCGCCTCGACTTCCTCGGCCATCCGCGCGGCGCGGTCGGCGGCGGCCGAGAGATGCGCGCGATCTTCTTCCGCCAGCCAATCGCCGGGGAGCGTCGCCAGCCGCTCCAGCGCGGCGCGCTGCGGGCTGAGGAAGCGGCGGTAGTTGATCGCTTCCGAGCGCATCCGCGTCACCGAACGACGCAGCTCGAAAACGCGGTGCGCGCTGAGCTTCTGCTCGCAATCGTCGAGCCCGTCGCCGAGGTCGGCAACGACCGGGTCGAGATCCTCGGTGATCGCGGTGGCGATCGCGGCGATCAGGTCGCCGGGATCGCGCAGCTCGCCACGCTCTATCGCTTCCTCGACGCGCGACAACGTCACCAGCCGCTTGCGCGAGACGGTGATGACGCGGCCCCTGGTAGCCCAGATGCGGATCGAGGCCAGCACATCCGAGGTATCGAGCGGCTCCTCGGTCCGCCCGCGCAGGTTGACGAACGCGCCCTGCCCGATCTTCTCGGCGCGCGGCCGCGTCTCGGCGGCGGTCAGCGCGTCGACGGTGAAGGCGTCGAGCCCGGCGGCGTCGCGCAGCCATGCCTGTGCCTCGGCGGCGTTGGAGGCGAGATGCACCCAGCGGAACGCCGCGTCGCCCGACAGCCCCGTTTCCGGTGCGACCTTCTCGACCTTGCCGTCATCACTGACGCGCCATGCCACGCCGCTCATGCTCGCATCCCGATATCCACGGTCAACCCGGTGCCGCGTGTCGGTGGTTCATCGCATTGTTCGCGCGCGGCATCGGCGCGCGCGCGGTCGAGGATTGCGGCGGGCACGTCGGCGCGGTGCGTGACACGGTCGGCGGCGGCGAGCAGCCGCGCCTGCCGCAGCGTGAGGTCGTCGGGATCGCGCGAGGCGAGGTCGAGCCGCACGACGCCGGTCGTCGCGCTTCCGGCGAGTACCGCGTCGGCGGCATCGCGCCCGTCGTAAGCGGCGAGCGGATCGAGCGCCGCGCCGGGGGCGAGCGCCGCGCCGATCGCGCGTCGCCGCTCGCCGCCATCGGGCAGCGCGACACGCAACGCCGCGCGCGCGCCGTGCAGCGCCTCGGCAAGCCGTCCGAGCGATGCGGGCAGCACCGCCTCGAGCCGTTGCCGCACCGCCGCCGCCAGCCCGGCCGAGACACCGCCGGTGCCGATCGCGACCAGCACCGGCGCGCGATCGACGATCGCGGGCAATGTGAAGTCGCAGAGTTCGGGGCGATCGACGGCATTCACCAGCACGCCCCGCGCCTTGAGCCGCGCCACCGCTGCGTCGTCATCGGCAACGATCGCGAGCCGGGCGTCCGGATGATCTTCCCCGACGACGATCGCTCCGGCGCGTTCGAGCAAGCGCCGCTTCGGCTCGGCCGCCTCGCCATCGCCGACGAGGATTACCGGGCGGCCGTTCAGGCGGACGAAGAGCGGGAGACTTTGGAGGGTCATGCCGCGCGTCCTCGCGCCGTCATTGCGAGCATAGGGGCCGCCGCCCATGTCGTCACCCCGGCGAAGGCCGGGGCCCAGTTGGGCAACCGAGCCGCATCAAACGACCGGCCCGTCACGGGACCCCGGCCTGCGCCGGGGTGACGGCAATTCGCGAGAAGCACCGCCCCTACAACCACTCCGGCACGCGCTCTGCGGCAAGGATCGTCTCCGCGGCGATCCGGTCGGCGACCACCGCATAGCGGTCGCCGTCGACCAATACCTCGGGCACCAGTGCGCGGCTGTTGTAGGTCGACGCCATCGTCGCGCCATACGCTCCAGCGGTGCGAAGCACGGCGAGGTCGCCGCCCTTCACCGCGTCCATCTCGCGCGCCATCGCGAAGGTATCGCCGGTCTCGCACACCGGACCGGCGACGTTCGCCGTCATCCGCTCGCCGGTCGGGATCACCGCATCGACATCGTGCCATGCGTCGTACAGCGCCGGACGCGCCAGATCGTTCATCGCCGCATCGACGATCACATAGGGATGCAGCACCCCCGGCTTCACCCAGATCACGCGCGTCAGCAGCACGCCGGCATTGCCCGCGATCACGCGGCCGGGCTCGAACATTAAGTGTGCGTCCCAGCCCTTTGTGACGCGCTCGACCATCGCGCCATATTCGGCAGGCGTGCGCGGATCGTCGCCGGCCTTGTAGCGCACCCCGAGGCCGCCGCCGAGATCGACGCGCGCCACCGGATGGCCCGCGCCGCGCAGATCGTCGACCAGCAGCTTGACGCGCCGGTACGCCGCCTCGAGCGGGGCAAGGTCGAACAACTGGCTGCCGATGTGGATCGCGACGCCCTGCATCGACAGGCCGGGCAGCGCGGAAAGCCGCGCGTACATCGCCGGGGCCTGATCGATCGGCACGCCGAACTTGTTCTCCTTGCGGCCGGTCGAGATTTTGGCATGCGTGCCCGCATCGACGTCGGGATTCACCCGCAGCACCGCCCGCGCGGTCATTCCGCGTTCGTGCGCGAGCTGTGCGAGGACGACGCCTTCTTCTTCCAGCTCGAGGTTGAACTGGCCGATCCCGGCTTCCAGCCCGCGCAGCAATTCGGCGCGCGTCTTGCCGACGCCGGAAAAGACAATCCCGCTCGCCGGAATGCCCGCCGCCAGCGCGCGCGCCATCTCGCCACCGGAGACGACGTCCGCGCCATAGCCTTCGGCGGCGACGACGCGCAGCACCGCGAGATTGGGGTTCGCCTTGATCGCATAGGCGAGATGCACGTCGGGCACCCCCGACAGCGCATCGCGAAACGCGCGCGCCTGCGCGCGGAAGGCGGCGGCGGAATAGACGTAGACGGGGGTGCCCACCTCGTCGGCGATGCGGGTCAGCGGCACGCCCTCGCACCACAGGGCACCGTCGCGGTAATGAAAATGGTCCATGGTCACTCGCAGATAATCGTCAGCGTGGGGGAAGGTCGAACGGGTCGGGCTCCCGTTTCTGCGAGCTTTTCAAGACCTCCCCGGTCCGTTGCGGCCGCGCCTGCACCGACGGGGTCAGCAATGCCCCGACCGCAGGCTGTTGCGCCGCGCCGTACGGCGTGACCGGCATCGCCTGTCCCGGCGCGGGCTTCAGCGCCTGCGTCGATCCGCACGCGGCGAGCGGGAGCGCGGCGAGGATTAGCAGCGCCCTCACGCGCGCGCCGCCCGGATCGCGGCGCGGACATTGTCGGGCGCGGTGCCGCCGAAGCTCTTGCGGCTCGCCACCGAGGCATCGACCGACAGCACGCCGTACACCGCGTCGGTGATCCGCGCGTCGATCGCCTGAAGGTCGGCGAGCGGCACCTTGTCGAGCGTGCAGCCGAGCGCCTCGGCACGCGCCACCGCGCGCCCGGTGATGTGATGCGCCTCGCGGAACGGCACATCGGCCTCGCGCACCAGCCAGTCGGCGAGGTCGGTCGCGGTCGCGAAGCCGCTCTCCGCCAGCGCGCGCATCCGCTCGATGCGGAAGGTCGCGCTCTCGATCATGCCGGTCATCGCCGCGATCGAGATCGCCAGCAGGTCGTGGCACTCGAACACCGGCGGTTTGTCGTCCTGCATGTCCTTGGAATAAGCGAGCGGCAGCCCCTTCATCGTCACCATCAGGCTGACGAGGCAGCCGGTGATCCGCCCGCTGTGCCCGCGCACCAGCTCGGCCGCGTCAGGGTTGCGCTTCTGCGGCATGATCGAGCTGCCGGTCGACCATTGATCGCTGAGCGACACGAACCCGAACGGCTGCGACGCCCAGAGCACGAACTCCTCCGCCAGCCGGCTGAGGTGAAGCGAGCATTGCGCGGCGGCGGTCAGGTAATCGAGCGCAAAGTCGCGGTCGCTGACCGAATCGAGGCTGTTGCGTGTCGGGCCGTCGAAACCGAGCGCGGCAGCGGTGGCGTGGCGGTCGATCGGGAAGCCGGTCCCCGCCAGCGCCGCGGCGCCGAGCGGGCAAAGGTTGCCGCGCGCGCGATTGTCGCGGAAGCGGCTGATGTCGCGCGACACCATCTCGTGATAGGCCATCAGATGGTGGCCGAGCGTCACCGGCTGCGCGGACTGCAAATGCGTGAACCCGGGCATCACGCTGCCGGCATGTTCCTCGGCCCGCGCCAGCAGCGCCGCATCAAGCGCGTCGAGCGCCGCCAGCACCTGATCGGTGGCGTCGCGCACCCACAGCCGGAAGTCGGTCGCGACCTGGTCGTTGCGGCTGCGCGCGGTGTGCAGCCGTCCCGCCGCCGCGCCGATCGCGTCGGACAGACGCGCCTCGGTCAGCATATGAATGTCTTCCATCGCCAGATCGTCGGGCACGCCGTTTTGGGCATAGCCGGCCGCGACCTGCTCCAGCCCGTCGCGGATCGCCGCCGCATCGGCTGGCGAGACGATGCCCTGTTCGGCGAGCATCGCAACATGCGCGCGGCTGCCCGCGACATCCTGCTGCCACATCCGCTTGTCGAAGGGAATGGACGCGTTTATCTCGCGCATCACCGCGGCGGGCCCTTCGGCGAACCGCCCGCCCCACATCTGGTTGGAACCGCTCATGGCATCCCGCGTCGCGATCGTCTGTCTCCTCGGCACCGCGCTGGCAATCGCCGCGTGCGATAAGCCCTCCCCGGCCAACGAGCAAGCCGAGGTGGCGAGCAGCGACGAGGTCGCCGCCACCGCCGCGCCGAAGGTCGACAAGATCGACCGCAGCCGCAAGGGCGAGCGCGCGCCCGACGTCCTCTTCACCCCCGCCGCGGGCGGCGCCGCCACCACGCTGGCGGCGTTCAAGGGCAAGCCGGTGCTGGTCAACCTGTGGGCGACCTGGTGCGCGCCGTGCGTCAAGGAGATGCCGACGCTCGATGCCGCCGCCGCGACGCTGGGCGAGAAGCTGCCGGTGCTCGCGATCAGCCAGGATATGGAGCCCGCCAAGGCCAACGCCTTCCTCGCGCAGCGCAAGTTCGCGCATCTGCGCGCGTTCCTCGACCCGAAGCTGGGGCTGAGCACCGGCTATGGTGCGAACCTGCCGACGACGATCCTGTACGGCGCCGACGGCAAGGAGATCTGGCGCGTGACCGGCGACATGGACTGGACCGGCGCGGAGGCGAAAAAGCTGCTCGCCGAGGCGGCGTAAGAGGCGACCACCACTCTCCGTTATTGCGAGCGGAGCGAAGCAATTAAGATCCGGACCAGGACGCCCCGGATTGCTTCGCTTCGCTCGCAATGACGATCCTCACAGGAACATCATGACCGGCCCCGCCCCCACCAGCACCGCGCCCGCGCTCGTCGCGGTGATCGTCGCGAACGCGGCGCTCGCGTTCGGGCCGCTGTTCGTCCGCGTCGCGGATACCGGGCCGGTCGCCGCGGCGTTCTGGCGGATGGCGCTGGCGGTGCCGGTGCTCGCGGCGATCGCGCTCGCCACCCGCAAGTCCGCCGCCGCGCCGTCCCGGCGCGTGTGGCTGTTCGTCGCACTGGCCGGCCTTGCCTTCGCCGCCGATCTCGGGACGTGGCACCTCGGCATCCTCCACACCACGATGGCCAACGCCACGTTGCTCGGCAATTCGGCGACCTTCCTGTTCCCGCTCTGGGGGTTCCTCGTCGCGCGCGCGTGGCCGACGCGGATGCAGGGCATCGCGCTGTTGCTGGCCGCCGCCGGAGCCGCGCTGTTGATGGGGCGGTCCTACCAGCTCGACCCGCGGCATCTCGCGGGCGACCTGCTGTGCATCGTCGCGGGCGTGCTCTACGCGCTGTACTTCATCCTGATGTCCGACGTGCGGCGCGCGCTCGCCCCGTGGCCGGCGCTGGCGCTGTCGTCGCTCGCCTCGTTGCTCCCGTTGCTCGGCTATGCACTGATCCTCGGCGAGAAGATCATGCCGCAGCACTGGACGCCGCTGCTCGCGCTGGCGCTGGTGTGCCAGCTGCTCGGGCAAGGCTGCATGATCTATGCGCTTGGCCGGCTCCCGCCGCTGGTGATCGGGCTGGCGCTTCTCATTCAGCCTGCGGTGGCGGCGACGATCGGCTGGGCGCATTTCGACGAAGCGCTCGCCGCGCCCGATTTCGTGGGGATCGCGATGATCGCTGCGGCATTGGTGCTGGTGCGCGACACGCGGCGCGCTGCTAAAGCGCCGCCACCCGCCAATCCGGTGCCGGAGGAAATGCAATGACCGAGGATCTGACGCCGGAAGACCTGACGCCGGAAGACCTGACGCTGGACGAGGTGCGCGCGCGCCTCGCGCCCGCGATCGCCGCCAATGCGGCGTTCGATGGCTGGGGCGACACCGCTCGCGATCTCGCCGCCGAGCAACAGGGCATCGACCGCGATGTCGCGCGGCTCGCCTTTGCCGACGGGGCGGTCGCGATGATCGACGCATGGTTCGGGCACGTGGATGCCGGGATGGCCGCGGCGCTGCCCCCGGCGACGCTCGCGGCGATGAAGATCCGCGAGCGCATCACCGCGCTGGTCGAGGCGCGGCTCGCCGTGCTGGCTCCGGAACGGGAGGCGCTGCGCCGCGCACGCGCGATCCTCGCGCTGCCCGTCAACGTTGCCGCCGCCGCGCGACTCGGCTGGCGCAGCGTCGATGCGATGTGGCGGCTCGCAGGCGACACGGCGACCGATTACAATCATTACACGAAGCGCGCGATACTGCTGGCGGTCTATGCCGCCACCACCACCGTCTTCCTCGACGACGACAGCGAGGAGCAGGCGGACACGCGTGCCTTCCTCGCGCGGCGGATCGACGGGATCATGCGGTTCGAAAAGGCCAAGGCGCAATTCACCCGCCGCACGCAGCATCGCCCTAGCCTCAGCCGGTTCGTCGGCCGGCTGCGCTATCCGGTCGTTTGAAGCACCAGATCGGGCCAATGGCGAATTGATAATCAATCTCATTGTGCTTATAGAGGCCTGGTGACCACGCCCATCAGCCTCGAAACGCTTCCGCGGCATCAGGCCGCCATCGTCGACGACATCGACTGGTCGCGACTCGCCACGCCGGAAGCGCGGCGGCTGCGCGAGCTGGGGTTTGATTCGGGGGTTCCGGTGCAGGTGCTGCACCGCGCGCGGCTGGGTGCCGGGCCGGTCGCGTGCCGGATCGGACGGATGACGGTCGCGCTGCGCCGCCCGGTGGCCGGCGCAATCCGCGTCTCGGTCGAGCCGCTGGCGGCCGAGTGACGCGCCACCGGCGCGACGCGTGATGGAAATGCCCCCGCTGGTTGCGATGGTCGGCAATCCGAATGCCGGCAAAAGCGCGCTGTTCAACGCGCTGACCGGCGCGCGGCAAAAGGTCGGCAATTATCCCGGCGTTACCGTCGAACGCCACTCGGGCCGGCTTGCACTCGATGACGGTCGCCCGGTCGAGCTGGTCGACCTGCCCGGTGCGTACAGCCTCGAACCCTCTTCCCCCGACGAGCGCGTGACGCGCGACGTGCTGCTTGGCGCGCAGAGCGGCGAGCGGCGTCCGGACGCGCTGGTCGTAGTGCTCGACGCCGCCAATCTCGACAACCACCTGCGCTTTGCGATGCAGCTGATCGCGCTCGGACTGCCAGTGGTGATCGCGCTCAACATGGTCGACCTCGCCGAACGCGACGGGCTGGTGCTCGACCCGACGGTGCTGGAGCGCGCGCTGGGCGTACCGGTCGTTCCAACCGTCGCGGTGCGCCGCCGCGGGATCGACGCGTTGCGGGCGACGCTGACCACCTTGATCGGCGCACCCGCCGCGCCGGCCGCACCCGCGGTTCCGGTCGAGGACATCCGCACGCTGCAACGTCGCGCCCGCGCACTGTCGCAGGCCGCGACGATCAGCGAGACGCCGACGCGCCGCTGGCACCATGCACTCGACAGTGTCGCGCTGCATCCGGTGTTCGGCCCGATCCTGCTCGTCGCCTTGCTGTTCGTGATGTTCCAGGCGGTGTTCAGCTGGTCCGAGGCGCCGATCAGCTGGATCGAGGACGGCTTCAAGGCGCTGGAGGCCGCGATCAAGGGCATGATGCCCGACGGTTTCCTGCGCTCGTTGCTTACCGACGGCGTGATCGCCGGGGTCGGCGCGGTGGTCGTCTTCCTGCCGCAGATCCTGATCCTGTTCCTGTTCATCCTCGTGCTTGAGGCGTCTGGCTATATGGTTCGCGCCGCGTTCCTGATGGACCGGTTGATGGCCGGGGTCGGACTGTCGGGGCGCGCGTTCATCCCGCTGCTGTCCAGCTTTGCCTGCGCAGTGCCCGGGATCATGGCCACGCGCACGATCGACGACGAGAAGGACCGGCTGACCACGATCCTGATTGCGCCGCTGATGACCTGTTCGGCGCGGCTGCCGGTCTATACGATCATCATCGGCGCGTTCATTCCGGCGCGGCAGGTGCTGCCGTTCGTCGGGTTGCAGGGGCTGGTGCTGCTCGGTCTCTACCTGATGGGGATCGGCGGCGCGTTCGTGGCCGCACTGCTGCTCCGCCGCACCGTCACCAAGGGCGAAAGCTCTGGCTTTATGATGGAGATGCCCAAGTACCAGATGCCGCGCCTCCATGATGTCGCGATCGGGCTGTGGAGCCGCGCGGCGATCTTCCTGAAGCGGGCGGGCACCACGATCGCGCTGACCACCGTCGTGCTGTGGGCGCTGCTCAGCTTCCCGCAGGCGCCCGCCGGGCAGAAACAGGTCGAATATTCGATCGCCGGGCGGATCGCGAGCGGGCTGGAGGTCGTCGTGCGTCCGATCGGCTTCAACCACGACATCGCGCTCGCACTGATCCCGGCGATGGCCGCGCGCGAGGTCGCGGTCGCGGCGATCGGCACCGCCTACGCGATCGACGACACCGAAGACGAGAATGGCGCGAAGAGCCTCGTCGATAACCTGCGCGGACGCTGGTCGTTGCCGACCGCGCTCGCCTTCCTGATGTGGTTCGTGTTCGCTCCGCAGTGCATCAGCACAATCGCAGTGACGCGGCGCGAGACGAACGGCTGGAAATGGCCGGTGTTCATGTTGGCTTATCTGTTCGTGACCGCCTATGTCATGGCCGGAATCACGTTTTGGCTGGCGACGTTCGCCGGTCTCTAAGAGGGCTTCATGGCAGGCAGCGTTAACAAGGTCATTCTCGTTGGCAATCTCGGGCGCGATCCCGAGTCGCGCTCGTTCCAGAACGGCGGCAAGGTCGTGAATCTCCGCATCGCGACGTCAGAGTCGTGGAAGGATCGCAACACCGGCGAGAAGAAGGAAAAGACCGAATGGCATTCGGTCGCGATCTTCAACGAAGGGCTGGCGAACGTCGCCGAGCGGTTCCTGCGCAAGGGCAGCAAGGTCTATATCGAGGGCCAGCTCCAGACGCGTAAGTGGCAAGACCAGCAGGGCAACGACAAGTACAGCACCGAGATCGTGCTGCAGGGCTTCAACTCGGTGCTGACGATGCTCGACGGCCCGGGCGGGAACGCCGGCGGCGGTGGCGGCAGTGGTGTTCGTGACGACTTCGGCGGCGGCGCAGACGATTTCGGCGGCGGAGGCGGCTACGGCGGCGCGCGCAGCGGCGGCGGCGGTTCGCGTGGCGGCAGCGGCGGCAGCAGCACTGGCGGCGGCGGCGCGGGCGGTGGATCGCGCAGCAGTGGCGGCGGCAATTACGGTGGCGGCTTCGCGGACGACCTCGACGACGACGTACCGTTCTAGGTTCGGTCGCTCGCGTGAACGCTTCCTCCTCCAGCCGGCCAGCCGGAACCGTCGTCGACGCCCGGTCGGTTGACGAGCGGGAGCGGCGTGCCGCCGTCGATGCGCTCGATCTGGTGCCGCTGCACCGTGCCGCAGCGCTCAAGCAGATCACCGACTTCGCGGCGCAGCTGTGCGCCGCGCCGATCTCGCTGGTGTCGCTGGTGGAAGAGGAGGAGCAGACGTTCCTCTCCGCCACCGGCACCGCGCTGGCCGGGACGCCGCGCGACATGTCCTTCTGCGCGCACGCGATGTGGCAGGACGATCTCATGATCGTCACCGACGCGACACAGGACCCGCGCTTCGCGGACAATCCGCTGCTCAACGATCCCGGCGTGCGTTTCTATGCCGGCGCGCCGCTGGTGACCGACGGCGGCGTCCCGCTCGGCGCGCTGTGCATCCTCGACACCGTTCCGCGGCCGGAGGGACTGACCGCCTTCCAGGCGGAGGGGCTGCGCATTCTTGCCGGATCGGTGATGGCGCGCATCCACGGCTCGCGCGATCATGCGGTGTCGCGGGCGGCGCAGGCCGAGGCAGCGGAGAGCGAAACGCGTTTCCGCGTGCTCGCCGACACGATGCCGCAGATGGTGTGGTCGACGCTGCCTGACGGCTTCCACGATTATTATAACGCGCGCTGGTACGCCTTCACCGGCGTACCGGCGGGATCGACCGACGGCGAGGCGTGGAACGGCGTGTTCCACCCCGACGACCAGCTGCGCGCCTGGGCGGCGTGGCGGCAGTCACTCGAGACCGGTGATCCGTACGAGATCGAATATCGCCTGCGCCACCATGACGGCAGCTATCGCTGGGTGCTCGGCCGCGCGCTGCCGATCCGCGATGCCGACGACGCGATCACGCGCTGGTTCGGCACCTGCACCGATATTCACGAACAACGCATTGCGTTGGAACAGCGCGAGATCATCAGCCAGGAGCTGAGCCACCGCATCAAGAACATCTTCTCGGTAGTGGCGGGCCTCGTGCATCTGACCGGACGCACGCATCCGGAGCTGGCCGGGCTACTCGGCGAGTTGCGGCAGCGGATCACCGCGCTGGGCCGCGCGCACGATTTCGTTCGTCCGCACAGCGACCAGTCGCGCCCGACGGTGCGGCAGGACAGCCTCCACGGGCTGCTCGCGGAGCTGTTCTCCCCCTATCAGGCGCGTGCCGGTGAGCGGATCCGGATCACGGGTGACGATGTCACCGTCGACGACCGCGCCGCCACCCCGCTGGCGCTGATCTTCCACGAGCTGGCGACCAACGCGAGCAAATATGGCGCGCTGTCAGTCGCCGAGGGTGGCGTAGCGGTGAGGATCGCGATCGACGCGCCGGACGTCGTGCTGCATTGGTGCGAGCGCGGCGGCCCGACGCTCGCCGGGGCGCCCGCCCGCGCCGGGTTCGGCTCGCAGCTGATCGAGATGAGCGCATCGCGCCAGCTGGGCGGAACCGTGACACGCGACTGGCACGCCGACGGGCTGGAGGTGACGGCGCGCGTGCCGCAGGTGGCGTTCAGCCGCTAGTCTCAATCCGGCCGCTCGCCCGATCGGCCGGCATGCCCCGCAGGGCTTCGTTCAGACAGCCGAGGTCCAGCGCACAAAGTCGATGCACTCCACCCCGCCTTCGTCCGCCTGCGCCGCCGTACGAGCCGCGGCAAGGATCGCCTCCTCGTTAAACGGTTTGCGGACATAGCCCAGCGCAGTGTCGCGATTGGTGATTTGCCCGGGATTGGCGGTGACGAACACCACCTTGACCCCATGGTCACGCGCGATCCGCGCTGCGATATCGGGTCCGGTCGGCCCATCGCGCAGATTGACGTCGACGAAGGCGAAGCGGCAGCCGGGCGCTGCCTCGATTGCCGTCGCAGCGTCGGCGGCGATCGCCGCGACATGGTAGCCCGCGTCTTCCAGAATGCGTTCGAGATCGAGCGCAACGAAAATCTCGTCTTCGACGATCAGGGCCGTCGGGTTCATGGCGCACATCCGTTCACGGCGACTTAACCGCGATCAACTTTGCTTTGTTCCCGGCGCAGCAGGAAGATCGCGTGCTCGGCAAGGAAGTTAGCCGCCGCCCCGCCGGTCTGCTTGTCGCCCGACAGGAACCACGCCCCCTCCACGATCACCCCGCGCTCGGCGAGATGCGCGCGAAAATCGTCGATGGTCAGGTGGTGGATGTTGGGCGTGTCGTACCAGCGTTCGGGCAGCAGCCGCGTCACCGGCATCCGCCCGCCCCACAACAGCGACAGCCGCACCCGCCAATGCGCGAAATTGGGGAAGCTGACGAACGCGAACCGTCCGATCCGCAGCAGCTCGTCGAGCACGCGATCGGGCGCGCGCGCGGTCTGCAGCGTCTGGCTGAGGATCGCATAGTCGAAGCTCTGGTCGGGGTAGCCGGCAAGATCGGTATCGGCATCGCCCTGGATCACCGACAGCCCGCGCCCGACCGCTGCCGCGACGTTGCCGGGTTCCAGCTCCAGCCCGCGCACGTCTACGCCGCGTTCGTCGCGTAGCGCCGCCATCAACTCGCCGTCGCCGCATCCGACATCAAGCGCCCGCGCCCCGGCGGGTAGATGCGCGGCGATGATCGCCAGATCGGGTCGCAAGCTCATCGCCCGGCACTCAGGAAGCCGCGAATGACGCGATCGAGTTCCGGTGAGTCGAGCAGGAACGCGTCATGCCCGAACGGGCTCGACAGCTCGACGAAGCTCGCCGGCGCGCCCGCCGCCATCAAGGCATGAACGATGCTGCGCGACTCGGTCGTCGGGTACAGCCAGTCGGTGTCGAAGCTGACAAGGCAGAAGCGGGTTGCAGTGCCGCGGAAGGCGTTGGCGAGCAATCCGCCATGCTCCTCGGCCAGATCGAAGTAATCGAGCGCGCGGGTGATGTAGAGATAGCTGTTGGCATCGAACCGGTCGGTGAACGCCAGCCCCTGATGTCGCAAATAACTTTCGACCTGGAAATCGGCGTCGAACCCGAACGACTTCTGCGCGCGCGCCTGCAGGCGGCGTCCGAACTTCTCGGTCAGCCCCGCCTCGGACAGATAGGTGATGTGCGCCGCCATCCGCGCCACCGCCAGCCCGGCGGCGGGCGGATCGCCGTCGTAATAGTCGCCACCACGCCAGTTGGGATCTGCCATCACCGCCTGCCGCCCGACCTCGTGGAAGGCGATGTTCTGCGCCGAATGCCGCGCGGTCGAGGCGATCGCGACGCACTTCTCGACCCGCTCGGGGAAGGTCGCCGCCCAGCTGAGCGCCTGCATCCCGCCCATCGACCCGCCGACCACCGCCATCAGCTTCGCGACGCCGAGATGATCGAGCAGCAGCGCCTGCGCGCGCACCATGTCGCGGATCGTGATGACCGGAAATGCCATCGCATAGGGACGGCCGGTCGACGGATCGACGCTCGCCGGACCGGTCGAGCCCATGCACGAGCCAAGCACGTTGGTGCAGATCACGAAATAACGATCGGTGTCGATCGGCTTGCCCGGCCCGACCATCCGCTGCCACCAGCCCGGCTTGCCGGTCCGCGGGTGCGCGCTCGCCAGATGCTGGTCGCCGGTCAGCGCATGGCAGACCAGCATTGCATTGCCGCCGTCCGCCGCCAGCGTGCCATAGGTTTCATAGGCGATCTCGACCGGCGCGAGCAGCGCGCCGCCATCGAGCCGGAGCGGCCCGGGCAACACGACGCGGCGCGACAGGCCGAACCGCTGATCGAGCGAGGAAGGCGTGGTGAGCATGGAACCGCCGCCTTTACCCGCGGCGCGGCCGGGGTGTCGAGACACGTCTGCGTCCGCGCCGCCGGGCGTGACCCGCAAGTAGGGCAGCGCGTCGAACGACGCGGGAGCGAGCGCCGGAGCCGCACCGTTCCTGCTCATCCGCCGGCTTCCAAATCCATGTTGCGCGGTTCGTCGGCCGTGTTGACTAATCTGTAAGGAGTGCTGCCTAGCGCGGATTCAAGGGCATGGAGGCCATATGGGATTACTGGATTCACTCGCCGGCTTCATCGACAACGAAGGTCTCGCCGAGGCATTTGCGGTCAAGCCCGACGACCCCGCCAAAGTGCGCCGCCCGCTGCTCGACGGCATCCAGCGCACGCGGGAACAATATGCGGAACGCACGCCCGGCACCGCCAAAGCGGGCGGCCGCTGGTGGCAGATCCAGAACGGCATCGTCGCGTTCACCGTCAGGCTGCCCGGCGGCGCGCTGCCGCTCAACGGATCGGCGACCAACCACCTGCCCGAGGCGATGTTCGCGGTGTTCCTCGACAAGCTGGAGCAGGCGGTGGAAGCCGGCGAGCTGGACGACGCGCTGAAGGCGCATCAGGAAGATCGCGCCCGCTCGCAGACGGCGAGCACCCCCCGTCGCAAGGAGCGCAGCGGCGAACGCCATCCCGGCACCGACCGCGAGGACTGGGACACGCTCACCTGGGCGCAACGCCAGAAGGTCAACGCGTTGTTTCGGGAGGGCAGAAACCCCGACGGCAGCGTGATCGCCGAGGTCGGCTACAAGCCCGACGCGCCGCTCTAGGCGCACCCGCCCCCTTCCCCCGACGCCCCGCGCGCGCTACCCGCGTCGACCATGACGAACGCGCCCGCTCCCAAGCCCTGGATCATGGATATCGCCCCGTACATCCCGGGGCGCTCGACCACCGACGACGGTCGCACCGTCGCCAAATTGTCGTCGAACGAGAACCCGCTCGGCACCTCGCCCGCCGCGCGCGCGGCCTATGCCTCGGCGGCCGACACGCTGGAGCGCTATCCCGATGCCAGCGGCGCGATC
This sequence comes from Sphingomonas sp. 8AM, assembly GCF_902506455.1. Taxonomy (GTDB): domain Bacteria; phylum Pseudomonadota; class Alphaproteobacteria; order Sphingomonadales; family Sphingomonadaceae; genus Sphingomonas. The sequence continues at coordinate 82,645 of NZ_LR733844.1, forward strand.
GTGCGCGAGGCGATTGCGGGACGCTTCGGGCTCGACGCCGCCCGGATCATCTACGGCAACGGTTCGGACGAGATCCTCCACCTCGCTGCGGGCGCGTTCGCCGGGCCCGGCGACGAGGTGATCTTCGTTCGTTACGGCTTCGCGGTGTATGAGATCGCGACGCGGCGGGTCGGTGCGACCCCGGTGATCGCGCCCGACCATGACTATGCGACCGACGTCGACGCGATCCTCGCCTGCGTGACCGAGCGCACGCGCGTCGTCTATGTCGCCAACCCGAACAATCCGACCGGCACCTTCGCGCCCGCCGCCGAGATCGCGCGGCTCCACGCCAGCCTGCCCGGCAACGTGTTGCTGGTGCTCGATCAGGCGTATGCCGAATATCTTGCCGATCACGACGACGATGGCGGGCTGGCACTGGCGAAGACCGCGCGTAACGTGCTGGTGACGCGCACCTTCTCGAAAATTCACGGCCTCGCTGCCGAACGGATCGGCTGGGGCTATGCCCACGAGGAGATCGTGCAGGCGCTGCACCGCATCCGCCTGCCATTCAACATCACGATCGGCGGGCAGCGGGCCGCAGTCGCCGCGATCGAGGACCGCGCCTTCGTCGAACATACCCGCGCGCATAATGCCGAGTGGCGGGCGTGGTTCGCGGAGGAAATCGCCAAGCTCGGCAATGCCGGGCTGCGTGCGATCCCCAGCGAGGCGAACTTCGTGCTGGTGGTATTCGAGGGCGAACTGACCGCGGAGACCGCCTACAAGGGGCTGATGGACGCGGGCTATATCGTCCGCTGGCTGCCGGGTCAGGGGCTCGCGCAGGGGCTGCGGATCACGATCGGCACCGAGGACGAGACGCGCGGTGTCGCCGCGGCGCTGCGCAATCTGGTCGAGCGTGGGGCGGCTCCGGCGCATGCCACCGCGCCCGATAAGGGTATCGAGCGCGGCTGATGCTGCCGTTCGCGCGTGTCTCGATCATCGGCCTCGGGCTGATCGGCTCCTCGATCGCGCGCGCGGTGCGGCAATATATGCCGACCGTGCGGCTGACCGGGCATGACGCCGACGCAAGCGTGCGCGAGACCGCGCGCCGCATCGACCTGCTCGACGACATCACCGATCATGCCGGCGCAGCGGTCACTGACGCCGATCTGGTGATCCTGTGCGTGCCGGTCGGCGCGATGGGCGCGGTCGCCGCCGAGATCACCGCCGATCTGCCCGCCGACGCGATCGTCAGCGACGTGGGAAGCTGCAAGGCGTCGGTCGCGCAGGCGCTGTCGGCGGTGCTCCCGCCCGAGCGCGTCGTCCCCGCGCATCCGGTCGCCGGCACCGAGCAGAGCGGGCCGGAGGCGGGCTTTGCGACGCTGTTCCGCCGCCGCTGGTGCATCGTCACCCCGCTTCCTGACAGCGACGAGGCGGCGACGATCCGCGTCGAGGATTTCTGGCGGCGGCTCGGCGCGGACGTCGAGCGGATGGCGCCCGATCACCACGATCTCGTCCTCGCCGTCACCAGCCATCTGCCGCACCTGATCGCCTATACGATCGTCGGGACCGCCGATGATCTGCAACAGGTGACGCAGTCGGAGGTCATAAAATTCTCCGCTGGCGGGTTCCGTGATTTCACGCGCATCGCGGCGTCGGACCCGGTGATGTGGCGCGACGTGTTCCTGTCGAACAAGGAAGCGGTGCTGGAGATGCTGCAGCGCTTCAGTGAGGATCTCAGCCAGCTACAGCGCGCGATCCGCTGGGACGACGGCGACGCGCTCCACGACCGCTTTGCGCGCACCCGCGCGATCCGGCGGTCGATCGTCGATCAGGGCCAGGACGACGCCGCGGCGGATTTCGGCCGCAAGCACGACTGACCTACCTTTCGTCATCCCCGCGGAGGCGGGATCCAGAACCTCTGCCGTTTCGACACTATCGACGGACCTGCGCGTCTGGATTCCCGCCAGCGCGGGAATGACGGACAAGGCTCAAATCAGCCCCAGCTCGCTCAGCTTTCCCATCAGCACCGGCGGCATCGCGGCCAGCCCGTCCGCTACATCGCCATCCAGATCGACCGGCGCATCGCCCGCCTCCAGATAACGCCAACCCTGATGCGCCCGCCGCGGCTGCGCCAGCACCAGCCGCAACGCGGGGTCGATATGGATCGCCACCCGCCCGCCCTCGGCCTCGGCGAACGACAGGATCGGCGAGCGCGCGACCAATTGGTGCTTGATGATCCAGAACAGCGACCCCTGCCCCGCCACTTCCTCATGCCGCTTGGGCAGGTAGCGCGTGGTCAGGAAGACCGGTCCGGCGGCGGCACGCGCCTGCAACCGTTCGGCAAGCAGGTCGACGCTCGCCGCGCCGAACGCGACCTTGGTGAGATGAAGCGGCATGGAAACAGCGATGTGGGTCGGCAGCACGCCGCCCGCAAGATCAGCGCAGCGGCGTCTCGAGCAGCTGCGCCATCTTCGCCTTCATCGCACGGATCGTCGCGACGGGCAGCGTCTGCAGGCTGCTCATCGAGATGCTGCGCGGATTCACCGGCCGCCCGTTCTGCCACACTTCCCAGTGGAGGTGCGGTCCGGTCGAGATGCCGGTCGACCCGACATAGCCGATCACCTGCCCGCGCGCGACGCGCATGCCCGCGCGCACCGCGAACCGGCTCATATGGCCATAGCCGGTCGTCAGCCCGCCGGCGTGCGCCAGCTTGACGAAATTGCCATAGCCGCCCGCGCGCCCCGCCAACTGCACCACGCCGTCCATCGCGGCATAGATCGGGCTGCCATAGGGCGCGCCGATATCGGTGCCCTTGTGCATCCGCATGAAGCCGAGCAGCGGGTGCATCCGCATCCCGAACGTCGAGGTGACGCGCCCGGCGACCGGCATCCCCATCGTCCCGCGCCGCTCGACCTGCCCGCCCGGGTCCATCAGCGTGCCGCCGTCTTCGCCGTCGCGGGCGCCCCAGCGCACCAGCGTCACCTTCTGCCGGCCCTGATCGAGCCCGGCATATTGCAGCTGTCCGACCTCGACCTCGCCGGTCGCGGCACGCTGCTGGTCGGCGACGATGTCGAATGTATCGCTCGGATCGATCCGCTCGATCGGCATGTGTGCGCCGAGCGCCTTGAGGTAATTCTCGACCACCCGCGCCGGCACCCCCGCTGCGCGCGCCGAGCGATACAGGCTCGCGCCGACGATCCCGCGGACGTGCAGCGGGGTGCGGTCGATCGCGATCGGGCGGCGCAGCACCGTCAGCCCCTCGCCCGCGCGCAGCACCGTCATGTTAAGATCGAACGCGGCGCGGAAATCGAGCTTTTCGAGCGGGCGCGGCTGGAATTTGGTCGGTCGCCGCCCGAGTGTCAGCGACAGCAACGTCCCCGGACGCAGCGTCGCGCTGCCGACCAGCGACGCCACCCGCGCCGCCTCGCCGCCGCCCACCCCGGCGCGCTGCAAGGTGCCCGCCAGCGTGTCGCCGTCGCCAAGCGCAGCGGTCAGCTCGATCTGCGGACGTTCGGGCGTTTCGCTCAACGGGCGCACCAGCGCCCCCGCCGCCATCCGCCGCCCGGTCGTCGCGCCCAGCGCGAGCGGTGCGAACGACTGCGTCCGCGCTTCCTCGAACGCCGCCTCGCCCATCACCGGTGCGCTCGCCCCGATCAACGGCTGAAAGCCCGGCGACAGGAACCACGCGCCCGCGCACAAGGCGGTGCACGTCGCCAGCCCGCGCCACCATGTCCGGCTGCCGATGTCGCGGCCGAGATCGGGCACCCAGTCGGCCTCGCGCGCCGCGGCACGCGCGCGGTGCAGCCACGCGCGATCGTCGGACGGCAGAACGACCCGGCCGGGCACGCCCGCGCCCGCACCCGCCCATTCCAGCCCCTGTTGCTCGCGCAAGAACACGCCGGCTTCTGCCCCGCTCTCGAAAAAGCACGCCGCCGAAGCGACCTGCGTCAGGGGCAGCGTTGTGGACGTGATTCGCTAAAGTCAAATTAACCGCCCACGTCGGAGCGTCGCGCTGCGGTGGAGCGTTGATCTGGGACGGCGAACCGGAGGCGCCTGACATGCAGCGATTGCATCCCCGCGCCGCGCACCCGATGTAAGGCAGGTCATGGTGGCTTTCGACCGACCCCGCGTTACGGCCGTGCTGGGTCCGACCAACACCGGCAAGACCCATCTCGCGATCGAGCGGATGTGCGCGCATTCCAGTGGGATGATCGGCTTCCCGCTCCGACTCCTGGCGCGGGAGGTCTATGACCGCGTCGTCGCGATCAAGGGCGCCGATCGCGTCGCGCTGATCACCGGCGAGGAGCGGATCGTCCCGAAGGACGCGCGCTGGTTCCTGTGCACCGCCGAGAGCATGCCGTTGCAGCAGGACGTCGCCTTCGTCGCGCTCGACGAGGCGCAGCTCGGCAGCGATCGCGAGCGCGGGCACGTCTTCACCGATCGCATCCTGCGCGCGCGCGGTCGTGAGGAGACGATGATCCTCGGCTCCGAGTCGCTGCGTCCGGTGCTGCGCGCGCTGGTGCCGGGGATCGAGATCGTCGAGCGCCCGCGCTTCTCGACGCTCAGCTTCGCTGGCGCGAAGAAGCTGTCGCGGTTGCCGCGTCGCTCGGCGATCGTCGCCTTCTCCGCCGAGGAAGTCTATGCGACCGCCGAGATGCTGCGGCGGCTGCGCGGCGGCGCCGCGGTGGTGATGGGGGCGCTCTCCCCGCGCACCCGCAATGCGCAGGTCGCGATGTTCCAGAACGGCGAGGTCGATTATCTCGTCGCGACCGACGCGATCGGCATGGGGCTCAACCTCGACGTCGGGCATGTCGCCTTCGCCGGGCTCCACAAGTTCGACGGCCAGCAACGCCGCCGGCTGCGCGTATCGGAGATGGCGCAGATCGCCGGCCGCGCCGGGCGGCATCAGCGCGACGGCACGTTCGGCGCGCTGACCGAGGAAGGCCCCGACGCCTTCGAGCCCGAGGAAGTCGCCGCGATCGAGGGGCATCGCTTCCCGCGACTCGACTGGCTCTACTGGCGCAACGGCACCCCCGATCTGTCGAGCATCGACGCTTTGGTCGCCAGCCTGTCGGAGCGCCCCGACGACCTCGCCTTGCGCGCCGCCCCCGAGGCGCTCGATCTCAGGATCCTCAAGCGGCTCGCGGAGGAACCCGGCGTCCGCGACCGCGCGCGCGGCAATGTCGCGCGGCTATGGGCGGCGTGCGGCATCCCGGACTTTGCCAAGCTCGGGCTCGATCCGCACGCGCGCTTCGTCGGGCGCGTCTTCGGCTATCTCGCGCAAGGCTATATCCCGCACCAATGGTTCGCCGACGAGGTCGCGCGGCTCGACCGCACCGAGGGTGATGTCGAGACGATCGCCGGCCGCATCGCGGCGATCCGTAGCTGGGCCTATATCGCGCAGCGCCCCGACTGGCTCGCCGATCCGCAGACCTGGGCGGCGCGCACGCTCGAGATCGAGGCGCGGTTGTCCGACGCGCTCCACCTCAGCCTGACGCAGCGCTTCGTCGACAAGCGTACCACCGCGCTCGCCAGGAAGATCGGCGGCGGGGTCGGCGCGCTGCCGGTCGAGATCGACGCGCAGGGCGAGGTGACGATCGACACACACACGATCGGGCAGCTGGACGGCTTCCGCTTCGTCGTCGCCCCTGATGCGCGCGCGCACGACAAGCGCCTGCTGCTCGCCACCGCCGAGAAGCGGCTGGCGGGCGAGCGTCGCCGACGGGCGGAGGCACTGATCGCCAGCGACGATGCGCAGTTTGCGCTTGGCGAAGACGGAACGATCACGGTCGCCGGGCTTGACCATTTCTCGGGCAAACTCGCCCCACCCACACCGTTCGGGCTGAGCCTGTCGAAGGGCGGGCCACCGGACCCGTGCCTCGACCAGCTCGGCACGAACGGCTGTGAAGAGGCACCCTATGAAGGGAATGCCCTGGTCGTCGCCCGGCTGGCGCGCGGCACGTCGCTCGCGCGTCCGCAGGTCGTGCTGGACGAAGCACTCGACTGCCTTGATCCCCCGCTGCGTAATCGCGTGGTCGAGCGCCTGCGGCTCTGGACCGCTGCCACGATCGCCCGCGCGCTTCCGGCGCTCGCCGCTTTATCGGAGGCGACGCGCGCCGCCGAGGCTGGTCCCGCGCTGCGCAGCATTGCCGCAGCGATGGAGGCCGGCGCGGGCTTCGCGCAACGCCTGCCGCTACGCGAGGCGATCGAGGCGCTGGCGCCCGGCCAGCGGCAATGGCTGCGGCGGCAGCGGATCACGATCGGCGCGCTCGACCTGTTCGATCCACGATTGCTCAAGCCCGCCGCCCAGACGTGGCGGCGCGCACTGCTTGCTGCGCACGGCACACCGCCCCCGGCTGCCCCCCCGATGGGCGCGACGACCCTCCCGCGTGGTGCGCCGGGCGCAGTGCCGCTGATGGGCTATCGCGCGCTCGGCGGGCAGGCGGTGCGGATCGACCTTGTCGACCGCGTCGCGCGCGCCGCGCATGACGCCCGCGGCGCGAACGGCCGTACCCCCTTCGCGCCCGACCCGGCGCTGGCGGTGTCGATCGGGCTCGAACCCGCGACCGTTGCGCGATTGATGGCCGAACTCGGCTTCCGCCCGGTCACCGGGCCCGATGCGGCCCCGCATTACGTCTGGCGGGGCCGCGCGCGCGCCAGGGTTGCCGCGCCCGACCCGGCCAATGCCTTTGCCGCGCTCGCCGGATTGATGGGGCGATGACCACCGACGCGACGATGCGGCTCGACCGCTATCTTTGGTTCGCGCGGCTCGCCAAGACCCGCGACGTCGCGCAGGCGCTCGCCTGCGACGGGCACTTCCGTATCGACGGCCGCGCGGTCGACCGCGCGCACGCGCCGGTCCGCGTCGGCAACATCCTGACCTTCTTCCATGCCGGCCGCGTGCGCGTGCTGCGCGTCGAGGCGTTGCCGGCCCGCCGCGGCCCCGCCCCGGAAGCGCAGGGTTGTTATCAGGAACTGGCCCTGTCTGAGCCGGTTTCGTCACCAGAGCGTTGACGCGCGACACCGACGGCGCGAAAGCGGCGCGCGAGAAGTGAGGAATTAGCCGACCATGACCTATGTCGTCACCGACGCCTGCATCCGCTGCAAGTATATGGACTGCGTGGAAGTATGTCCGGTCGACTGCTTCTATGAGGGCGAGAACATGCTCGTCATCAACCCGTCGGAGTGTATCGACTGCGGCGTGTGCGAGCCCGAATGCCCGGCCGAGGCGATCCTTCCCGACACCGAAAGCGGGCTGGAGCAATGGCTTGAGCTGAACAACACCTTCTCGGCGCAATGGCCCAACGTCACGCGCAAGCTCGACCAGACCCCGGCTGACGCCGACGAGCACAAGGGCGCCGAGGGCAAGTACGACAAATTCTTCTCGCCCGAGCCCGGCAAGGGCGACTGACGCGGATGCGGCTGTCGCGCCGCGCGCTGCTGGCCGGCGGTGCCGCGGCGCTGGTGCCGCTGCCCGCGCTCGCGCGAGACGCCAGCTACCCGCCGCCCGATCGTGAGGCGATGATCGCGGTCCCCGGCGGTCGCGTCTACGTCCGCATCAACGGTGACCTGAATGGCCCACGCCCGCCGCTGGTCCTGATCCACGGTGGCCCTGGTGGCACCCACACCGGGATGCTCGACGCGCTCGCACTCGCCGACGAACGCGCAGTGATCCTCTACGACCAGCTCGACAGCGGCCGGTCGGACTGGCCGCAGGATCCCGGCAACTGGCGCGTGCCGCGCTTCGTCGACGAACTGGAGGCGATCCGTCGCGGGCTCGCCGTCCCGCATTGGCACGTCTGTGGCATCAGCTGGGGCGGAACGATCGCACTCGAATATGCCGCGCGGCGGCCGGCTGAACTGGTCAGCACCGTCCTCGGCGGCCCGTTGATCGCCACCAAAGCCTGGCTCGCCGACGCCGACGCGCTGCGCGCCGCACTCCCCGTCGCGGCACGCGACACGCTGCTCGCGTGCGAAGGTGTCTCGCCGCCCGCATCTGCTGCCTGTGATTCGGCGACCGACGTCTTCTACCGCCACTATAACCGCCGCGAGGACGCACCCTCCGCGCTGCGTGCGGCGGCACGCGCACCGGGCAATCGCGGGTCGAATCAACGGCTCTACGAGACGATGTGGGGCAAGAGCGAGTTCGTCTCGACCGGCACGTTGCGCGATTACGACGGCACCCCGCTGCTCGCGAAGCTGGACGGTGCGCGCACGCTGTTCATGGTGGGCCAGTATGACGAGGCGCGCCCGGTTACCGCGCTCGGCTTTGCGGCGCGCTTGCCGGGCGGGGCGGAGATGGCGGTGATCCCCGGCGCTGCGCATGGGACGCTCAGCGACCGTCCCGCCGAGACGGTCGGCATCCTGCGCGCGTGGCTGGCACGTCACGACACGCATCCGTTGTAAGAAAGTTCCGGCCCGTCAGCGTCGCTGCCCTAAACAGGCTGGAAATTTTATTGCGGTTGGGTTATATACGTCCGGCACGGGCGCTTCCTTAGCGTCCGCCGGAGACGTCCAACCTTTTTGCCCCGGTCCGACCAGCAACGCGGCGCTTGCGCCACGGTCGGGTCCGTTGGGGCCACAACATTGGAAAGGCCACCTATGGCTGCCAAGGCTCTGCATTTCGATGTCGGCGATTATGTCGTTTACCCCAAGCACGGCGTCGGGCGCGTCATCGAGTTGCAGAAACAGGAAATCGCCGGAATGCAGCTCGAGCTGTACGTCCTGCGATTCGAGAAGGAGCGCATGACGCTCCGCGTCCCCACCAACAAGGCCGAGTCGGTCGGCATGCGCAAGCTGTCGTCGGACAAGACGATGCGCGAGGCGATGGAGACGCTCAAGGGCAAGCCCAAGGTGAAGCGCACCATGTGGTCGCGCCGTGCGCAGGAATATGAGGCGAAGATCAATTCGGGCGACCTCGCGTCGATCGCCGAGGTGGTCCGCGACCTGTTCCGCGCCGACGACCAGCCCGAGCAGAGCTATTCCGAACGGCAGATCTTCGAGGGCGCGTGCAGCCGCCTCGCGCGCGAACTCGCCGCGATGGAGCAGATCGACGAGCCGGCCGCGCAGGAGAAGATCCTCGACATCCTCCGCAAGGCCGCGGCGATCTACAACAAGGACAAGGTGCCCGCCTGACGCGGCATCCCCCCTGTTGCGTGCAGAAGGGGCGGCCGGCGACGGTCGCCTCTTTTCGTTTGTGCACCCCCAGGTTGTGTATTATTGAAGCAACACACAACGGGAAACGGACGATGCGGTCGATGATGCTCGCGGCGCTGCTGCCACTGGTCGCATGCGGCAACAATGGCAACATCGAGGGCGCGGAGGTACCGGCGCACGGGTCCGGCGCCACGCGGACCTATGACGTGCGCGACTTCACCGCCATCAGGCTGGCGGGCAGCGACGATGTCGACGTCCGCGTCGGCGGCAACTTCTCGGTGCGCGCCGAGGGTGACCCGCAAATCCTCGCAAAGCTGACGATCTCGCGCGACGGTGATCGGCTGATCGTGTCGCGCCGCTGGAGCGGCGCGCGCGGCAACGCCCGCGTCTACGTCACGCTCCCGGCGCTGACCGCCGCCGCGCTCGACGGTTCGGGCGATCTTACCGTCGATCAGGTCCGCGGCAGCCGCTTCGATGCCAAGCTCGCGGGATCGGGCAACCTGCGGGTCGTGCAGGTCGCCACCGAGTCGCTCGGCCTCTCGCTTGCCGGATCGGGCAACATCGCCGCCGCCGGACAAACCGGCCAGCTCTCGCTCAATCTCGCCGGCTCTGGCAACGTCGAGGCTGGCGCACTGGTCGCGCGCGAAGCGGCGATCAAGTCGGCTGGCTCGGGCAATATCCGCGCAACCGTGCGCGGGCCGGCATCCGTCGCGCTCGTCGGCTCGGGCGATGTCGATCTCGGCAGCGGCGCGCGCTGCACCGTGCGCAAGGTGGGCTCGGGCTCGGTGCGGTGCGGGGGCTGATCGCGCTCGCCACGTTGTTCGCATCGCCGGCGCACGCCGCCGAGCGGCGCTGGCCGGTGGGCAGCATCGAACGGCTCCGCATCGAAGCCCCCGTCACGGTCCACGTGGTGACCGGCGGTGGCAACGGCGTCCGCGGCACCGCTGCGGATCGCGCAACACTTGATGCGCTGGAATTGCGTGTCGATGGCAACACGCTGACGATCCGCGCGCCACGCGGCACAGCGAAGAACGCCGATCTCGTCGTCGCCACGCCGCGCCTTGACACAATTGCGCTCTTTTCAGCCACGACGGTGCGCATCGACGTGCTGCGCGGCGCGCGGGTGACCGTCTCGACGGCCGGGACGGGCAGCATCTTGATCGGGCGGGTCGATGCCGAGCGCTTCGACGCCACGCTTGTCGGGGAGGGAACCATCACGGCAGCCGGCCGGGCCACCGAGACGCGGCTCGCCGGCAACGGCCCCGGCATTATCGACGCCGCAGCGCTCGCATCCGAGCGCACCATGGTTCAGGCGGCCGGCGACCTGATCGTCCGCGCCGCCGCGCGCAGCGTTGCGCAGATTTCCGCCGGACCGGACGCGCAGGTTACGATCGCCGGTCGCCCGCAATGCACGATCCGCGCGGCACGACCGACCAACATCCGCTGCTAGCATGGTCGGTGCCGACCCCGCCTTGGTCAGAAATCGACCGCGATCCCTTTCAGCTCCCAATCGCCGAACCGCACCGGATCGCGGCCGAGCGGATCCTCCTGCGGCCGTTTGATTGGTTCTGGGTCGGGCACCGGCGTGTTGGGGCTGAGGTGCGCGGGCGGCTTTACATGGTCGGGGCGCTTGCCCATCGCGACGGTCCTTCCGATTGATCCGGCGTGCGCTCCGGCACATATGCAGCGCCATGACCGCCTTCAACCCGAGCCGCTTGCAGCAGATTGCGCGTGGCTGACGCCCGCCCGCCCGCTCACGCAAATCATCCGAATAGGCTCGACCCACACCTGCCGACCTCCGCACGGCCAGCACCTTGAATCAGACTTCCAGCGCCGTGTGAATCCCCGATCGACTCCGCTCAGATGACTCAGACTCTAGTACGCCGACAGCGTGAACCGGTCCACGTCCAGCCAACCGCCATTGCCGGCGGCATTGTAGCAGGACAGCGCGAACTGGACTCCCTGAAACGTGCCCGTCTGCCAGTCGAACGCCAGCGGCACCGTTCCCCCGACCGGCGTGAAGCGGCGGCCGTCCTCGCTGTAGGACAGCGTGGCGGTTTTTGCGGGAAAGTCCATGTCGGCGCGCAGCCACAGACGGGTGCCACGAAAGCGCTGCGCCGGCACGCGGACGTCGACGTCAGGACCGTCCTTGCGATCCTCCGTCACGCGCATTGTCAGCGTGTTCGTCCCGCCGCGTACCGACAGTTGCGCGCTGAACTTGCCAAGCGTGCCGAACCCGCAGACATCGCCGCGTTTCAACCGGCGCGTGTCGATCAGCATCTCGCCGCGCGCGCGTGGGGCCTGACCTTTCTGGACGAGCGTGTTGCGCGCCCACCACAACTGATCGCCGGGCGCGGCGTGGAGCCGGAGCCAGCCGGGGCGCTCCGCGAGCGACCAGAGATGGTCGAGCGGATTGTGGTTCCACTGCCATTGCCGGCCAAGCGTGCGCGCGGCGAAATCGTCGCTGGAGGGCGGTTCGGCGAACGGCTGCCCGGCGATCGGCTTGCGCGCTATGTCGGGCACGCGACCGGGGGCATCGGGCGTGCCCCAGACCGGCCAGTCGTCCCGCCAGAACACCGGGCTGATGTTCGTGACGCGGCCGATCGGCCCTGAATCGCGCATCACGAACCCGTACCAGCCGCCGCCGGGCAGATCGACCAGCGCGCCCTGGTGGCCGCCGGTCGTGTCGTCGATCTGGGCGCGCGTCTCCCACGGACCATCGAGCGTGCGCGCGCGCGAAACGGTCAGCGCCAATTTGCCGGGGATAGCGTTGAACAGATAATAATAGCCGCGGCGCTTGATAAGCTTCGAGCCCTCCGCGCCCTTGTTGTAATAGATGACGCGCGAAGCGGTGATCCGCGTCAAATCGTGATCGAGCGTGTGAAGCGTGATTGTCCCGTCGCTGCCGATCGACGTCGCGAGATAGACCGCACCGTCATCGTCGAAGAACAGCGCCGGGTCGAAGGCGGCGCGGTCGAGCGTCACATGGGTCCACGGTCCCTTCGGATCGCGTGCGCGGTAGATCCGCGTGTGCTGCCCGACCGGCGTGACCGCGACATAGAAGACGCCGTCGCGATAGCGCAGGCTGGGGGCGTAGATGCCGTGCCGGTACGACCCGCCATCCGTCATGTCGAACTTCGGTGACCCGTCCAGTCGGGGCAGGAGGTGCGACACGATGTCCCAGTTCACCAGATCGCGCGAATGCAGCAGCGTCAGTCCCGGCGCGTTCGCAAAGGTGGTGCTCGCGAAGTAGAAATCCGCGCCGACGCGGATGATGTCGGGGTCGGGATAATCGGCGTTGAGCAGAGGATTGGCATAGCGGCCGTCGCCACGATCGCTCCGCCACACCTGCGCGCCGACGTTGGCAGGCACGGCAAGCGCCAGCGCACTCGCAAAAGTGATGCATCGCAGCAACAGCGGTGTGCTCGCCAACATTCTCCATCCCTCCGGAACTTGTCTGATAGTATACCGCAAACGACTGTTTCAGCGCTGCGGATGAAATGCTGCCGCACACATGAAAGGGTGTGTGGCCAATTGGTCACAGCTAAGATGAACTTTGATATAAACCGGGATTGCATCCCCTTGTTACGACCATCCCCAGATTGACAGTGCAGGGCACCCTGATAGCGATAACGGCAATCATGTCACAAACATGAACAAGGCGGCGCGTCGCCGTCACGGAGGAGGGGATGATGAAGGGAAGTCATGTCATGGGCGCGCTCGCGCGTTCGTCGTCGGTCTGGGCGCTGGCGGTTGCTGCCGCCGTGCCGGGCATCGCGGTCGCGCAGACCAGTGGCCAGAGCACGACCGAAAGCCCGACCAATGCGCAGCCGGCTGACGGCACGGCGGTCGGTCAGGACCCCGCGCCGGGTGCGGACGACATCGTCGTCACCGGCGTGCGCGCCAGCCTTGATCGCGCCATCGCGATCAAGCGCGATTCGCCGGGCGTCGTCGACGCGATCAGCGCGGAGGACATCGGCAAGTTCCCCGACACCAACCTCGCCGAATCGTTGCAGCGCATCACCGGCGTGTCGATCAACCGCGTGAACGGCGAAGGGTCGCAGGTCTCGGTGCGCGGCTTCTCGGGCGGGTTCAACCTCGTCACGATCAACGGTCGTCAGCTGCCCGCCACCAACATCGACACCAGCGGCGGCAATCTGTTCGCGCGCGGCGCAGGCCGGTCGTTCGACTTCCAGAACATCGCCTCGGAAGGCGTCAGCGGGCTTGAGGTCTACAAGACCGGCCGCGCTTCGGTGCCGACCGGCGGTATCGGTGCGACGATCAACATCAACACCCGCAAGCCGCTCGACTCGCGCGAGACCGGCGTTACCGGCTCGATCGGCGCGAAGGCGCTGTACGACACCTCGGTCGAAAAGTCCGAGGACACCAAGCATCGCGTGACCCCGGAAGTCTCCGGGCTGCTGAACTATCGCAACGAAGAGGGTACGTTCGGCGCGGCGGTGTTCGGCAGCTATCAGCTCCGTTACTCGGCGTCGGCGCAGTCGAACCCGAACTACTGGAACGTCGTCCCGACCGCCGACTTCTTCAACCCGGGTACCTTCATCAACTCGACGACCGTCATCGACGGTACGCGCCCGACCGCGCCGTATGTGCTGGTGCCCAACGACAGCCGGTACCAGTTCTCGGAGAACCGCCGCGAGCGGATCAACTTCCAGGGCGTGCTGCAATTCCGTCCGACCGACCGGCTGGAATTCACGGTCGACAGCCTGTTCGCGCAGAACCGTCTGCGTGAATCGCGCAGCGAGCAGACGAACTGGTTCAACCGCCCGTTCAGCGAAGTCCGCTTCGATGACAATCCGAACATGGCGACCGCGATCTTCCTGCGCGATTACCTGCCGAACGGGCCGAAGGACGAAGGGTTCGAGCAGCAGCAGGCCGCGACCAAGGCACGGCTGGGCTCGGTCGGCCTGAACGCCAAGTGGGAGTTCGCCGATAACCTGACGCTGACCGTCGATGGCCATCATTCGGTCTCGACCTCGTCGCCGGACAACCCCAACGGCACCACCGCGACCACCGTCGCGCTTGGCGCGCCGGTGATCCAGGGTCACTCGCTCGACTTCAGCACCGGCTTCCCGCAGCAGGCGCAGGTCATCAACGATTGCTATCGCGCGAGCGCGACGGCGACGCCGACCGGCAATTGCAACGGCGTGCTCGACATCGGCGATCTGGGCTCTGCTCCGGCGCGCACGATCATCTCGCGCCAGACGCAGCGCATCGATCAGTTGCAGGCACGTCTCGGCTGGGATCTGGGCGGCGGCAGCCGCTTCGACGTCGGCGGGTCGTACACCGACTCGAAGATGCACTCGACGCAGACCCAGACGCAGCAGACGCTGGGCGACTGGGGTCTGCAGAACCCGGGCATCATCCAGCAGCTCGCGCCCGAGCTGGTCAGCCAATATTGCCTGACCTGCAAGTTCGACCACTTCAACCCGGCATCCGAGGGCGCGTCGCTGATCGCGTTCCGCGGCAATGCGATCGACCTCTATAACGTGCTGAGCCCCTATTACTCGCAGCGCGGTGCGCCGCCGGCACCTTCGGCCCCGGCCGATGATACCGTGCAGGAGAAGATCTGGTCGGTGTTCGGCCAGTTCACCTGGAACGGCGAAGTCGCGGGCAAGCCCGCCAACCTCGTCATCGGTGCGCGCTACGAGCAGACCCGTGTCGTCTCTGACGCAGTGCAGACGTATAACAACATCGTCTGGACCGCCGACAACGACTTCCGCGGCGACGCCAGCGGCGCGTTCACCGCGATCCGCCAGCGCGGCAGCTACGAGAACCTGCTGCCGTCGGTCGATTTCAGCATCGAACCGATCACCAACGTAAAGGCACGCGTGTCGTTCAGCCGTACGCTGGCGCGACCGGATTACGGCAACCTGTTCGCGACCGCCTCGGCAGGCGCTCCGGGTCGCCCGACTGCGCTGGGTGGCATCCCGACCGGCAGCACCGGCAACGCCAACCTGCTCCCGCTGCTGTCGGATAACTTCGACGTGTCGCTGGAGTGGTATTACAAGCCGTCCAGCTTCGTCTCGATCGGTTTCTTCGACAAGCGCGTCGCCAACTTCCTCGGCACCGGCATCGTCAACCAGAACCTGTTCGGGTTGCGCGATCCCAGCTCGGGGGCTGCAGGCTCGCGATCGGGCACCGCGGCGGCCTATCTGCGTGGCGCCGGGCGTGACCTCAGCGACGTGAACCTGTTCAGCTACACCGCGCTGCTGGTCCAGAACAACGGCAACCAGGCCGCCGCGACGTCGCAGTTCGAGGCGAATTATGTCACCAACCCGAACGGTGGCGGCGCGCTGAACCAGGCCTTCGTCAACAGCCTGCTGGCCGCGGTGGACATCCCCGCCGATGCCAACGATCCGCTGTTCAACTTCTCTGTCTCGCAGCCGATCAATAACCGCGAAGGCAAGATCAACGGCTTCGAGCTGGCGTGGACGAACTTCTTCGGCAACACCGGCTTCGGTTTTGCAGGCTCGTTCACGAAGGTGAACGGCGATGTGAACGTCGATCCCTATGCGGACCCGACGGTGAACATCTTCGCGCTGACCGGCCTCGGCAATAGCGCCAACGCGACGGCGATCTACGACAAGAACGGCATCTCGGCACGTGTCGCGTACAACTGGCGCGACAAGTACCTTGTTGCGACCAACCAGGGGGGCAACCGCAACCCGTTGTTCGTCGCACCGTTCGGCACGCTGGACGTCAACATCAGCTATGACGTCAGCGACAAGATCGCGCTGACGCTGGAAGGGATCAACCTGACCAGCGAGAGCGTGAAGACCTATGGCCGTACCAAGCGCAATCTGGTGCTGGCCCAGGAGCTGAAGCCGCGCTTCCTGCTGGGCGCGCGCTACCGCTTCTGATCGGTCGCGGACGTACGAAATGTGGAGGGCCATCGCTTGCGGTGGCCCTTTGCGTTTGGGACAATGACGGAATGACGTTCACGACTCTCGATAATGTCGATCATGCCGAGCTGCGCGTCGCGGTGCGCGCCGGGGCGGCGTTCGGCGATCACGCCAATCTGCTGCCGATCTTCCCGATCGAGTTCGAGGAGGCGCAGCGCGAATTGCCGATCGTGTTCCGGCGCGGCGAGGATGGCGGCATCCGTGCCTATGTCCTGCTGGGGCTCGACCGCGGCGAGAATTTGTTTCTCGACGGAGATCGCTGGACCACGCGCTTCGTGCCGGCGATCCAGCGGCGGGGGCCGTTCGCGTTGACGCGCGGCGACGATGGCGAAACGGTGGTGCAGATCGACCCGGACGATCCGCGCGTCGGCGCGGCGGACGGCCTGCCGCTGTTCCGCGACCACGGCGGCGACGCACCGTATCTGGAGCATGTCCGCGCCGCGCTGGACCTGCTGGCGGCGGGTGCGCAGAGCGAACGCGCGATCCACGCTGACTTCGAAACGGCGGGATTGCTCCGCGGCGTGACGCTGCGGATCGATCTGGGCGACGCTGGCGGCTATGAGCTGACCGACCTGCTGACGATCGATCAGGCGGCGCTCGCCGGGCTGTCGGGAGCGACGCTGGAGCGGCTGCACGCCAATGGCTTGCTGCGGGCGGCGACGATGGCGGCGGCGTCGCTCGGTAATATGGAGCGGCTGATCGAACTCAAGACGCTCAGGGAGGCGGCGTGACCGCAGCGATCACCGACCCGCGCGTGCGCGAGATCGCCGCCGATGATCCGGCGGCGCAGGATCTGGCAGCGCTGGTCGCGGCGGGCGTGCCGGTGGTGGTGCGCGGACTGGCTGCCGACTGGCGGCTGGTTGCGGCCGGGCGGGAGGGGCCGGCGGAGGCAGTCGCCTATCTGCGGCGTTTCTACAACGGGCAGCCGGGGGTGGGATACACCGCTGACGCCGCGCATGGCGGCCGCTATTTCTACGACGAGACGCTGACGCGGCTTGATTTCGCCGCCGAGCGCGTCGCGCTCGACGATTACATGGCGCGAATGCTGGCGACGCTGGCCGCGGACGATGCACCGTCCTTCTATATCGGCTCGACCGATCTCGAGCGGTTCTTCCCCGGACTGGTCACCGAAAACCCGCTTGCGCGCGCCGAATTTGCACGCGTGCTGCGCAGCATCTGGATCGGCACGCGGACGACCGCGCAGGCGCATTACGACATGTCGAACAACATCGCGGTCTGCGCAGTCGGGCGGCGGCGATTCACCTTGTTCCCGCCTGCGCAGGTCGCGAACCTCTACCCCGGTCCGCTGGAGCCGACGCCGGGGGGGCAGGTCGTGTCACTGGTAAACTTCCGCGCGGCCGATCTCGGCCGCTTTCCCGGCTTTGCCGAGGCACGCGCGGTAGCGCAGGTCGCCGAGCTGGAGCCTGGCGATGCGGTCGTCTACCCGGCGCTGTGGTGGCATCATGTCGAGGCGCTCGCGCCGTTCAACGTGCTGGTGAACTATTGGTGGAACGATGCCGCTGCCTTCATGGACACGCCGATGAACACCTTGCTTCACGGGATGCTCAGCCTGCGCGACCGGCCGGCGTCGGAGAAGCAGGCGTGGCGCGCGCTGTTCGACTATTACGTGTTCGGCGATGCCAGCCGCCCGGCGGCGCATCTGCCTGCGGCGGCGCAGGGCGCGCTCGCTCCATTGGACGACGCCCGCGCGCGGCGGTTGCGCGGTGACTTGTTGAGGAAGCTGAACCGATGACGGGTGTGCGGCGGGTAGTGATCGCGGGCGGCGGCACCGCCGGGTGGCTGGCGGCGGCGATGCTGACCAAGCAACTCGGTGCGATGGTCGCGGTGACGCTGGTCGAATCGGAGGAGATCGGGACGGTCGGGGTCGGCGAATCGACGATCCCGACGGTGCGCGCCTTCCACCAGTTGATCGGGGTCGACGAGCGCGATTTCGTTCGCGCGACCGGCGCGAGCTTCAAGCTGGGAATTTCGTTCGAGGGCTGGTCGCGCCCGGACGAACGCTATTTCCATTCGTTCGGGTCGATCGGGCAGTCGACATGGATGGCCGACTTCCATCATTTCTGGCTGGAGGCGCGCGCGCAGGGAGGCGCGGAGGAAATCGGCCGCTATTGCGTGGAGCACGAGGCCGCGCGCGCCGAGAAGTTCGCTGGCGGTGCCGAAGCCGGGCTCAACTACGCCTATCACTTCGACGCTGCGCGCTACGCCCGCTATCTGCGCGAGCGCTGCGAAGCCGACGGGCTGACGCGCGTCGAGGGCAAGATCGCGCGCGTCGAGCGCGACGGCGAGAGCGGCGATATCGCGGCGCTGGTCATGGAGGACGGCACACGCATTGCCGGTGACCTGTTCCTCGACTGCACCGGCTTTCGCGCGCTGCTGCTCGGCGAGACGCTTGGGGTCGGCTATGAGGACTGGGCGGAGTGGCTGCCGACCAACCGCGCGCTTGCGGTGCAGACCACCGCGACCGGGCCCGCCGTGCCCTATACCCGCGCGATCGCGCATGATGCGGGGTGGCAATGGCGCATCCCGCTCCAGCACCGGCTCGGCAACGGAATCGTCTATGCCAGCGACTATCTGAGCGACGACGAGGCGCGGGCGCGCTTGCTGGGAAGCGTGACCGGCGAGACGCTGATCGAGCCGCGCCTGATCCGTTTCCGCACCGGACGACGGGTCAAGGCGTGGGAGCGCAATTGCGTTGGGCTGAGCCTGGCGGGCGGGTTCGTCGAGCCGCTCGAATCGACCAGCATTCACCTCATCATGATCGCGCTGACCCGGCTGTTGCAGCTCTTCCCGTTCGATGGCGTGAGCGAAGCGGCGGCGGCGCGCTTCAACGACATGGCGCGGCGCGAGATCGAGGGCGTGCGCGACTTCATCATCCTGCACTACACGCTCAACCAACGCGACGAGCCCTTCTGGCAGCGGATGCGCGACATGCCGCTGCCCGACTCGCTGGCGACGCGGATCGCGCTGTTCCGCGAGGGCGCGCAGGCGTTTCAGGCGAGCGACGAGCTGTTCACGATCACGTCGTGGGTGCAGGTGATGCTCGGGCAGAAGCTGACGCCGCGCGCGCACAATCGCGTCGCGCGGATGATGCCGGAGGGGCGGTTGCAGCAGACGTTGGGGCAGATGGCGGCCAACGTCGCGGGCGCGGTGCGCGGCTTGCCGACGCATCAGGCGTATCTGGATCGGGTTTAACCGATCACGTCATTGCGAGCGTAGCGAAGCAATCCAGGGCGTCCTGGTCCGGCTCTGGATTGCTTCGTAACGCTAGCAATGACGAGTGGTTAGCGCGGCCGCGTCCACAGCCGCGGGTCGCGCGGTGTGTCGGGCAGCGACTGGCGCCGCGCTGCCTTGAGCCCCGCGCGCGCGATCCACGCGAGCTTCGCGCCCTTTGATGTCGTGACGCGGTGATCCCACGCCTGCGGCCCGCGCGCCGCAACTCCGCGCGCGATGTCGCCGTAAATCCCCGCCGCCGCCAGCACCGCCCACGCCGAGCGAAACGACAGCGCCCTGGTGCCGATCGCTGCGCTGTCCTCATGCAGTTGTGCGCGCGTCGCCAGCCGTTTGGCGAGCACCGCCAGCCGCTCGCGATACGGCGGCTTGATAAATTCGCCGGGCGGCATGTCCGTTTCGACCAGCCAGTCGACCGGCAGATAGCAGCGGTCGACGCGCGCATCCTCGGCGACATCCCGCGCGATATTGGCGAGCTGGAATGCCAGCCCGAGATCGCAGGCGCGATCGAGCGTCGCGTCATCGTCGGGCGACACCCCCATCACCACCGCCATCAGCAAGCCGACCGCGCCCGCGACATGGTAGCAATAACGGTAGAGGTCGTCCTCGCTGCGCGGGCGCCAGTCATCAGCGTCGAGCTGGAAGCCGTCGATCACGTCATGGACGAAGCGACGCGGCAGCCCGGTCTCGCGCGCGACGACGCCGAGTGCGTCGAACGCCGGATCGCCGGTCGCCTCACCATCGAGCGCGGCGTCGCTGAGCGCGCGCACCCGCGCCACTCGCGCGCGGGCGTCGGTGACGATCGTGCGGTCATGGCCATGATCCTGCCCGTCGACCAGATCGTCGCAGGCGCGGCACCAGGCGTAGAGCAGCCACGCGCGCTCGCGGACGACCGGCGCGAACAGTTTCGAGGCAGCGGCAAAGCTCTTCGAGCCGCGCGCGATCGACAGCCGCGCGGTTTCGACCAGCGCCGCGCGCGTGTCGGTCACAGGTCGGAGGCGGCCATGCGCACGATCGGCTGCGTCGGGACGTGCGCCGCCATGCGGTCGAGCAGCCCGCCCAGCGTCTCGTCGACGATCAACAGGTCGCGATGCTGCGCGCGCAGGAAGCCGACCTCGCCCATCTTCTCCCAGAAGGCGACGATCGCGTCATAATAGCCGCCGGCGTTGAGCAGCCCGACCGGATCGGCGTGATAGCCGAGCTGCGCCCAGCTCAGCGCCTCCCACAATTCGTCCATCGTCCCGGTGCCGCCGGGCAGCGTCACGAAGCCGTCGGCGAGATCGGTGAACATCTGCTTGCGCTGGTGCATACCCGTCACGACGTGCAGTTCGGTCAGGCCGCGATGCGCGACCTCGGCATCGACCAGCGCCTGCGGGATCACGCCGATTACCTCGCCGCCCGCCGCCAGCGCGGCATCGGCGATCGCGCCCATCAACCCGAGCCGCCCGCCGCCATAGACGACGCCGATCCCGCGTGTCGCGAGCGTGTGCCCGACCTCGCGCGCGAGATCGAGGTAGAAGGGGTCCGAGGGTGTGGCGGAGCCGCAATAGATGGCGAGGCGCTTCATGTGCCTCGCGCTACGGGATCGAGGCGAGCGGGGCAACCGGGGTTGGCAGGGCGTGCCCCACCGGGGCAGAGTGATGCGCGCGGAAGGATCGGGGTTGGCGTTCGGGGGGGCGGATGAGCTGCGGCGGCGAACGGGCGGGATTGATCCTGCGCACCATTTACGCGCTGTGCCTGCTTGGGGCGACGTACAACCATTGGGCGATCATCGTCCGCCACGGGCTGCTCTGGGACTATGACGGCCTGCCCGTGGTGAGCGCGGTCTTCTGGACGTCGCTGGCGTTCCTCGATCCGGCGGCGGTGGTGTTGCTGTTCCTCCGCCCGCGCGTCGGTGTGGCGGCCACGATCGCGATCATTGTCGTCGACGTCGTCCACAATCTCTGGATTCTGGCGCATTGTTATCCGCCGCTGTCGCGCACCCTGCTCGAAACGCCGGGCGTCATCGCGCAGATCGTCTTCATGGTGTTCGTGCTGGGCTCCGCGCGCATCGCGTGCCGGTCACGCTGACGCCATCGGCGGGACGCTCCAGTCGATCGTGCCGCGGCCGTGTGCGGCGAGGAAGGCGTTGGCCTTGCTGAAATGACCCGAGCCGAACCAGCCTTTATAGGCCGATAGCGGCGAAGGATGTGGGGCGGTGAGGATCAGGTGGCGGTCGTCCCCGGATGCGGTGACGAGCGGTGCCTTGGCCTGCGCGTGGCTGCCCCAGAGCATGAAGACCGTCGGTGCTTCCTGTTCGGCGACGGCACGGATGATCGCATCGGTCAGTTGCTCCCAGCCACGCCCGCGATGCGCAGCGGCGCTTCCCTCGGCGACGGTCAGCACGGTGTTGAGCAGCAGGACGCCCTGCCGAGCCCAATGTTCGAGGAAGCCGTGCGTCGGTCGGGCGATGCCGCAGTCGCTGGCCAGTTCGCGATAGATGTTGGCGAGACTGGGGGGCGGCTTCACGCCCGGGCGGACCGAGAAGCACAGGCCATGCGCCTGCCCCGCGCCGTGATAGGGGTCTTGCCCGAGGATCACCACGCGAACGTCGGGCAAGGCGGTAAGTTCGAGCGCGCGGAACCGCTCGGCGGCTGGCGGGAAGATCACCGTCCCGGCCTGTTCCTCGGCGGCGAGAAAGCGGGTGAGTGCGGCCATCGACTCGCTGGTGAGTGGCGCGGCGAGCGCGTCGCGCCAGCTCGGGTCGATTGTCGGGGCGTCCATGCGCGTCAACCGTCGCGGCGGTGTTCGAGCAGCCACGGACGCGGGCGCCCGGTCGGCTTCGGCGTGCCGTCGAGCCGGATTGAGCGCGTCACCACTACCGGGCGCAGCATCAGCGTGCCGTTCATCTGCTGGCCGGTCGGCTCGGCCAGGATGCGCTTGACGGTCTTCTGCCCGGCGACGACGCGCCCGAAGGCGGCATAGCCGGGGTCGCGCGGACTCCAGTCCATGTACGCCGCCGGGCCGACGGTGATGAAGAAATTGCCGTTCGCCGACCCCGGCGGCCCCTTGCGCGCCATCGAGATCGTCATGTCGAGGTGGCGGATGCCGGTCTTCTTCGTCGATTCGTGCGGGATCATGTCGAGGAAGCGCCGCGCGTCGGTGCGGATGCCCGACTGGATGAAGCCGGTGCCGGGCAGCTTCTTGCTGCGCGCGGTGCGGTAGAAGCTGACCCCATCGAAGCGGCCGTCGTCGACGTAGCGCAGGAAATTGGCGGTGGTGAGCGGCGCGTGGCGCTGATCGAGCGCGAGCACGATCGGGCCGTCGGCGGTCTCCAGTCGCACGCGCACCCAGCCCGGCGTGGCGCGGTCGGCACGCTGTGCCGCGGCGGGCGCGGCGGCGGAGAAAAGGGCGAGCAGCAGGAGAAGGCGACGCATTGCGCGGATGTACGGAGGTGCGGGCGCGTCCGCAACGCCGTCAGAGGCCGAGCCAGACCAGCGGGGCAGGGAGTGCGGTCGCGGCATAATCGACCTGCAGCACGCGGAGGCGGCGATTGCCCTGCGCGATGGCGGAGGCGTGGAGGATCGGCGTGGCGTAGCTCCAGACATCCCCTGCGCTGGCGAGGCACGCGACGGTGCCGCAGTGTGTGAGGGTGTCGGCGATTGCGTCCTCCGCGATGCGGCCGAAGCGGTGCGAGCCGGGGGCGATCAGCAAGGGCGCGTTGTCGACGGGCGTGTCGTCGAGATGGAGGCGCAGCGTCACCATCGCCTCGGTGATCGCGAACGGTGGTTCGACGTGCTGGATGCCCTGCTTGGTCGACCACGGACCATAGCCGGGGACGTCGGCGCGGGCCTGGACGGCGATCGTGCGTTCCTGATGCCAGCCGAGCGACCAGTTCATGGCGGTGGTCTTGTCGAACAGGATCGGGCGGACCGGCTGCGCCGCGCGGCCGAGGTGGTGCGCGGCGATGGCGTGGATCGCGCCTGCGGCCAGGAGTGCGGGCAGCGAGGGGTGTCCGTGGGGGCGCAGACCGGCGCGCTCCTGCGGGAGATCGACGGCGAGTTGGTGGAGCGTGGGGAACAGCGATGTCGCGGCGGCGGGGTGGTGCGCGGCGCCGCCCCGGGCCAATTCGAGGGTCGCCGTCATAGGGGCAAGCGTAGTGGGCGGCCCGCGTATTTGCGAGCGCGCGAGAGGCGCGGACGGGCATCACACCCGACCGTCATCCCGGACTTGATCCGGGATCCCGCTTCTTTGCGCGGCCTGCGAGGGAGCGGGGCCCCGGATCAAGTCCGGGGCGACGAACAAGGGATGAGCTCACAGAACATCTTGCGGCCACGACGCGGGAGTAAAACCCGCGTCGTCGAACAGCGCTGTGGCGCCGCCGGCCGTGTCGGCGGCTGGCACGTCGCTTCGCGCGTGCCACCGGCGGGCATACGCCCGCCTTCCGCCTTACAGTTTCTCCGTCAGCTCGGGCACGATCTTGAACAGATCACCCACCAGTCCGAGGTCCGCGACCTGGAAGATCGGCGCGTCCTCGTCCTTGTTGATCGCGATGATCGTCTTCGAATCCTTCATGCCGGCGAGATGCTGGATCGCGCCCGAGATGCCGACCGCGACATAGACTTCCGGCGCGACGATCTTGCCGGTCTGGCCGACCTGATAATCGTTCGGCACATAGCCCGCGTCGACCGCGGCGCGGCTCGCGCCGACGCCCGCGCCGAGCTTGTCGGCGAGCGGCTCGATCAACTCGTGGAACTTCTCGCCCGACCCGAGCGCGCGGCCACCCGAGACGATCACCTTCGCGCTGGTCAGCTCGGGACGTGTCGAGGCCGCGATCTCCTGATTGACGAAGGTCGACAGGCCCTTGTCGCCGGTCGCGGCGACCGCCTCGATTGTGCCCGTGCCACCCTCGGCGCCGGCCTTCTCGAAGGCGGTGCCGCGGACGGTGAGCACCTTCTTGGCATCCGACGTCTTGACGGTGGCGATCGCGTTGCCGGCGTAGATCGGACGCGTGAACGTGTCCTCGCCCTCGACCGACAGGATGTCGCTGATCTGCATGACGTCGAGTAGCGCGGCGACGCGCGGCGCAACCGCCTTGCCGGTGGTGGTGGCAGGCACGACGAACGCGTCATGGTGCCCCATCAATTCGACGACCAGCGGCGCGATATTCTCGGCCAGCTGGTGCGCATAGGCCGCGTCGTCGGCGACATGGACCTTGCCGGCTCCCGCGATCTTCGCCGCCGCCTCGGCGACCGCGCCGACACCTTGGCCGGCGACGAGCAGGTGCACCTCACCGAGCTTCGCCGCGGCGGTGACCGCGGAGAGCGTGGCGTCCTTGACGGTCGATCCGTCGTGTTCGACCCAAACCAGAGTCTTCATGATCTACCTCTCCGGGGACTTGCCCCGCTTGATCCGTTCGCCCCGAGCCTGTCGAAGGGCGTGTCCCGGAACCCGTGCTTCGACAGGCTCAGCACGCACGGCGGGAGATGCCTCCCGCCCTGGATTACTTCGCGATGCCCATCGACTTGAGCCGGTTCACCAGCTCGTCGACATCGGCGACCTTGACGCCGGCCATGCGCTTGGCCGGTTCGGCGACGCTGACGACGGTCAGGCGGGGCGTCACGTCGACGCCGAAATCGGCCGTGGTCCTGGTCGCGAGCGGCTTCGACTTGGCCTTCATGATGTTGGGCAGCGAGGCGTAGCGCGGCTCGTTGAGGCGCAGGTCGGTGGTGACGATCGCGGGCAGCTTGAACGTATCCGTCTCCAGCCCGCCATCGACCTCGCGGGTGACGGTGACGCTGTCGGCAGCCAGCTCGACCTTGGACGCGAACGTGCCCTGACCCCAGCCGAGCAGCCCGGCGAGCATCTGGCCGGTCTGGTTGTTGTCGTCGTCGATCGCCTGCTTGCCGAGGATCACGAGCTGCGGCTGTTCCTCTTCAACGATCTTGGCGAGCAGCTTGGCGACGCCCAGCGGCTCGACCTTCGTCTCCGAGGTGACGAGGATCGCGCGGTCGGCGCCCATCGCCAGCGCGGTGCGCAGCGTGTCCTGCGCCTTCGGCTCGCCGATCGAGACGACCACGATCTCGGTGACCGCGCCCTTTTCCTTCAGGCGGATCGCTTCCTCAACCGCGATTTCGTCGAAGGGATTCATGCTCATCTTGACGTTCGCGAGATCGACGCCCGAGCCGTCCGCCTTCACGCGGGGCTTCACGTTATAGTCAAGCACGCGCTTGACCGGCACCAACACCTTCATTGCGCTAACCCTCCTCAATCTGTCCGGGCTGCTACCTGACGTTTACGTAAACATCAAGTGAGCGGCCGGATGCCGCCGGGTCGCGCACGGCCGGCATCCTCTGTTGTAAAGCGATAAAGCCTCAGGCCGCCGAGATGTCCATCGCGATATGCGGGACAAGCAAAGGGCGGGAACGGCATGCCGATCCCGCCCCTGCGAGTCTTCGAAGCGTCCCGCGGTGGCCGCGGCGCGCGTCAGGCGACCTTCTTGACCTCGGCGACGATCTTCTGCGCGGCATCGCCCAGATCGTTGGCGGGGACGATCGCGAGGCCCGAGCCGGCGAGGATTTCCTTGCCCTTCTCAACGTTGGTGCCCTCGAGGCGCACGACCAGCGGCACCGACAGGTTCACTTCCTTCGCCGCGGCGACGATGCCCTCGGCGATGATGTCGCACTTCATGATCCCGCCGAAGATGTTGACGAGAATGCCCTTCACCGCCGGATCAGCGAGGATGATCTTGAACGCCGCGGTGACCTTCTCCTTGTTCGCGCCGCCGCCGACGTCGAGGAAGTTGGCCGGGAACATGCCGTTCAGCTTGATGATGTCCATCGTCGCCATCGCCAGCCCGGCGCCGTTGACCATGCAGCCGATGTCGCCGTCCAGCTTGATATAGGCGAGGTCGTACTTCGACGCTTCCAGCTCGGCAGCATCCTCTTCGGTCTCGTCGCGCAGCTCGGCGAGGTCCTTGTGGCGGAACATCGCATTGCCGTCGAAGCCGACCTTTGCGTCGAGCACCATCAGCTTGCCGTCCTCGGTAACGGCCAGCGGGTTGATCTCGATCTGCTCGGCATCGGTGCCGAGGAAGGCGTCGTACAGCTTCGCCGCGACATTCGCCGCCTGCTTGGCCAGATCGCCGCTCAGTTCGAGCGCGCCCGCGACGGCACGGCCGTGGTGCGGCTGGAAGCCGGTCGCCGGATCGACGTCGATCGAGTAGATCTTCTCGGGCGTGTCATGCGCGACGGTCTCGATGTCCATGCCGCCCTCGGTGGAGACGACGAACGAGATGCGGCCGGTGGCGCGATTGACGAGCAAAGCGAGGTAGAATTCCTTCGCGATGTCGACGCCATCGGTGACGTACAGGCGATTGACCTGCTTGCCGGCCTCGCCGGTCTGGATCGTCACCAGCGTGTTGCCGAGCATCTCGGTCGCGGCGTGGCGCACCTCGTCCTCGGTCTTGGCGAGGCGGACACCGCCCTTGCTACCCTCGGGAAGCTCCTTGAACTTGCCCTTGCCGCGGCCGCCGGCGTGGATCTGCGCCTTGACGACGTACAGCGGCCCCGGCAGCTTCTTCGAAACCTCGACCGCCTCATCCACGCTCATCGCGGCATAGCCGGCGGGCACGGGCACGCCGAATTTCGCGAGCAGTTCCTTGGCCTGATATTCGTGGATGTTCACGGGGGCTCTCCCAGGTGCAGCGATAAAATCCCGGCAGCCTAAAGCACAGGGGCGCGCGCAAATCCACCCTTTATCGCCTCGCAGTTGATATGCAATTGCAATAGAGGGTTCCGGTTGCTCTTTCGTTCTTGCATCGCCATGTCGTTGAACGTGATCCGGCTTCCGCATCCCGCGCTGCACGCGAGCCATTCCGGCATCTGGATGGCGGATGGCGAGCAGACGCGGGCGCTGTCGCGTGGCGAGGCGATCCGGCTGGCGGCCGACACGCCGGTGATCCTGCTCAACGCGCCGCTGATCGGGCAGCGGCTGGGTTACGCCGAGTTGTCGGGGCTCGACCTGCTCGAATTGTTCGCGTTCCTGCATCCGGCGCGGTTCATGGTGCCGACGCCAAAGGGCGTAGCGGATGCGTGCGGCGTGTCGGCGCCGGCGCGCGACGATGAGGTGGCCGCCTTCCTGCGCGATGCGGCGGCGCGGATGCTGGCGGTGACCGACGGCGACTGGCCCGAGCGCGAGGGCGCGTGGACTTCGGCGCAGTCGCTGACCCGCGCGCGCTGGGCGTGGGCGCCAGTGGTCGGCCCCCGGATCGCCAAGCCGCAGCAGAACGAGCGCTGGCTGTTTGCGCGCCTTCCCGAATGGGATGAGGTCGCGCCCCGCCCCGCGCCGCGCAGCGTCACGCTGGAGGAACGCGCGGTGCTCGATCGGCTCGACCGGCTGACCGGGGAGAATGCCGAGCCGCGCGCAGGGCAGCGCGCCTATGCCGCTGCCGCCAGCGCAGCTTTCGGGCCGCGCGCTGCGCGCGACACGCCCAACCTGATGCTCGCCGAGGCGGGGACGGGAATCGGCAAGACGCTGGGCTATCTCGCCCCCGCCAGCCTGTGGGCGGAACAGGCCGGCGGCGCAGTGTGGGTGTCGACCTATACCAAGGCGCTGCAACGGCAATTGGGGCACGAGACGCGCCGGCTCTACCCCGATCGCGCGCTGCGCAAGGCGAAGGTGGTGACGCGCAAGGGGCGCGAGAATTATCTCTGCCTGCTCAATCTCGAGGATGCGTTGCAGGGCGGGTTCGCGGGGCGCGCGGCGATCCTCGCGCATCTGGTCGCGCGCTGGGCGGCCTATACCGATGACGGCGACATGATCGGCGGCGATCTGCCCGGTTGGCTGGTCGCGCTGTTCCGCCGCAACGGCTCGGCGGCGCTGACCGACCGGCGCGGCGAATGCGTCTATGCCGGCTGCCCGCATTACCGGAAGTGCTTTATCGAGCGTGCGGCGCGCGCCTCGGCGGAGGCGGATCTGGTGATCGCCAATCATGCGCTGGTGATGGTCAATGCCGCGCGTGGGCGCGAGCTGGCGACGCGGCCGACGCGCTATGTCTTTGACGAGGGACATCACCTGTTCGATGCCGCCGACGCGATGTTCGGCACCGCGCTCACCGGATCGGAGACGATCGAGCTGCGACGCTGGATCGTCGGGCCGGAAGGAACGTCGCGCGGGCGGCGGCGCGGGTTGCAGGCGCGGCTGTCGGATGTCGCCAGCTATGACGAACAGGGCGGGCGCGCCGTGACCGACATCGTCGGCGCGGCGCAGGCGCTGGCGTCCGACGGCTGGCTGTCGCGGGTCGCCGAAGGGCAGCCGTTCGGCGCGATCGAGGCGCTGCTGGGGGCGGTGCGCGGGCTCGCCTATGCGCGCGCCGAGGAACGTGGTGCGGACGCTGGTTACGGGCTGGAGACCGAGCTTGCCGCGCCCTCGCCCGAGTTGATCGAGGCCGCCGCGCCCGCCGCGCAGGCGCTCGACGCGCTGGTGCGGCCGATGGTGGCGCTCGGCAAGCGGCTCGAGGCGGTGCTCGCGGAGGGGCCGGACTGGCTCGACGGGCAGGCGCGCGCACGGGTGGAGGGGGCGATCGCCTCGCTCGGCTGGCGTGCGGAGACGGTCGCGTCGTGGCTGGCACTGCTCGCTCGTGTCGGCGGCCCGGCCGATCCGCGCTTCGTCGACTGGTTGGCGGTCGATCGCGTCGAGGGGCGGGAATTTGATATCGGGCTGCACCGCCGCTGGCTCGACCCGACGCTGCCGTTCGCGGAGACAGTACTGAAGGGCGCGCACGGCGCGCTCGTCACCTCCGCGACGCTGACGGCGGGGGGCGATTGGGACATTGCCGAGGCGCGGGTCGGTGCGCCGCATCTGCCACGCGCGGCGGGGCGGTTCCAGGTCGAGTCGCCGTTCGATTATGCCGCGCGCGCCGAGGTGGTGATCGTCACCGACGTGAAGCGGGGCGACATTCCCGCGCTCGCCAACGCCTATGCGCGGCTGGTCGAGGCGAGTGAAGGCGGCGCGCTGGGATTGTTCACCGCGATTCGACGGCTGCGCGCAGTCCATGCGCGGGTCGCCGATCGGCTTGCGCGCGCCGGGCTGCCGCTCCACGCGCAGCATGTCGATCCGGTCGATACGGGCACGCTGGTCGACATCTTCCGCGACGATCCGCACGCCAGCCTGTTCGGCACCGACGCGCTGCGCGACGGGGTCGACGTGCCCGGCCATTCGCTGCGGCTGGTGGTGATGGAAGGCGTGCCCTGGCCGAAGCCGACCGTGCTCCACGCCGCGCGGAGGCTGACCGGGGGCGGCAGCGCCTATGACGACCGGATCGTCCGGGCGCGGCTGGCGCAGGCGTTCGGGCGGCTGATCCGGCGCGGCAGCGACGCGGGGTTGTTCGTGCTGCTGTCCGCCGCAATGCCGTCGCGGCTGCTCGACGCCTTTCCGCCGGGCGTGACGGTGACGCGCGTGCCGCTCGACGAGGCGGTCGAAAGAGTGAAGCGGCGGCTTTCCACCGCGTCTAACATGGGGCATGACGCGCCCCTCGATGCCTGATGGAGACCATCGCCCCGTGAAGACGCTGACGCTGCTGCGCCATGCCAAATCGGGCTGGGACGATCCGGTGGCGCGCGATTTCGACCGGCCGCTCAACGCGCGTGGCCGGCGCGCGGCGGTGACGATGGGGCGGCATCTTCGCGAACTCGGACTGAGCTTCGACCGGGTCGTCGCATCACCCGCGGCGCGCGTCGACGAAACGATCGTCGAGGTGGAGCGCGGCATGGGGGGCGCACTGGCGCCGGTGTGGGACCGGCGGCTGTATCTCGCGGCACCGACGACGTTGCTCGACGTCGTGCATGAATGCGACAGCGCGGCGGACTCGCTGCTGCTGGTCGGGCACAATCCGGGGCTGGACGAACTGACGCTGCTGCTGACCCCCGACGAGGCCGGCGCGTTACGCGCCGCCGCGGGGGAGAAATATCCGACCGCAACGCTGGCCGAGATCACTTTCGACACCGACGACTGGCGCGCGGCAGCGCCCGGCACGGGCCGGCTGACGCGTTTTATCCGACCGCGCGACGTCGATCCGGCGCTGGGACCGGACGGCGACTAGAGTGCGATCCATCTAAGTTGAAGCGTAGCCGCTGTTGCGGAGATAGTTGGCGCATTCGTGGGGTGGGAAGGCGTCGAGAAGCGAGCCGATCTGCTGCCATGTCGTCTCGACCGATCGGGTGTTGGCCTTGCGCAGCAGCGTCTTGAGTTTGGCAAAGACCTGCTCGATGGGATTGAGGTCGGGCGAATAGGGCGGCAGGAACAGAAGCCTGGCGCCGACGGAGCGGATAAGCTGTCGCACGGCCTTGCTCTTGTGGCTGCCGAGGTTGTCCATGACGACGATATCGCCGGGCGAAAGGGTAGGCAGCAGGAACTGCGCGACATAGGCGGCGAAGCTCTCGCCGTTGATGGGGCCGTCGAGCACGAGCGGCGCGTCGATCCGATCGTGCCGGAGCGCGGCCAGAAAGGTGAGTGTGCGCCAGTGGCCGTGCGGCACCTTGTCGACCAGCGGCAGGCCACGAGGGGACCAGCCGCGCAATCGCGTCATGTTGGTCTTGGCCCAGGTTTCGTCGATGAAGACGAGCCGACGCGGATCGATCCTGCCCTGATACTTGCGCCATTGCGCGCGGCGTCTGGCAATAACGGGCCGATCCTGCTCGCGGGCGATCAACGTCTTTTTTTGAACGTGATCCCGGCCTCGCGCACGATCCGCCACACCGAACCGTAGCTCGTCACCACGCCGCGCTCGCCCAATTCCGCCACCAGTCCGCGCAACGTCACGTCCGGCTTGGTCGCCAGTCGCTCCAGCAGCCACGCACGTTCGGCAGCCAGCGAACGCGGCTGCTTGCGTCCCAGCCGTCGCGCCGCGGCGCTGCCCGTCGCCCGACGTCGTTGCGACCACTTCGCCGCACTCGCCACGCTCACGCCGAACAGTTCAGCCGTCGCCCGGCACGACCGGCCACCCAGAACCGACGCCGCTACCCGCTCACGCAAATCATCCGAATAGGCTCGACCCACACCTGCCGACCTCCGCACGGCCAGCACCTTGAATCAGACTTCCAGCGCCGTGTGAATCCCCGATCGACTCCGCTCAGATGACTCAGACTCTAGCGGCGATCGGCGGCACTTTCGATCGGGACACCTACTAACGTCGTCGCCCCCGGGCCTAATCCAGAGCCTCGCTTCGTGCCGACAGAGAGAAGAAGCGGGATCCCGGATCAGGACCGGGATGACGCGTCCGGCACTGACCCGCGCTCCGCCGTTACGCGGTCAGACGCCTCGCGCTCCGCACCGACTGCCGCGCGCACCCCGGCGCGGCCGCGCCGCTTCAACTCGGCCTTCAACTCCTCGGGCTTCGGTGCGATGAGGAAACCGAAGCTGACGTTCCCTTCCTTCGTCTCGACGACATGGTGCAGCCGGTGCGCCTGGATGATCCGCTTCATATACGCGGATCTGGGCAGATATCGCGTCGGCAGCCGCTTGTGGACGATCACGTCGTGGAACCCGAAATAGATCGCGCCATACGCCGCAACTCCCGCGCCGATCCACGTAAACCCCGGCCACCAGCCGAGTTGCAACCCGCCGAGGATCATCACGAACGACGGCACCGCGAAGATCGCGGCATACAGGTCGTTCAGCTCCCAATTGCCGTGCCGCGCGCGGTGGTGGCTTTCGTGGAGGAACCAGCCCCAGCCGTGCATCACCCAGCGGTGCATGACATAGGCGAACCCCTCCATCAGCGCGACGGTGGCGAGGAACAGCAGCAAGGCGGGCCAGAACGACATCGCGCGTGCATATAGCCATCGTGCGCGCGTCTCGCTACGTCGGCGCGCATCATGACCGACGATCTCCGCCCGGAAAGCCTCCGAACCGCCGCTCTCGAATCCAAGGCCTGGCCGTATGAAGAGGCGCGCAAGCTCCTCAAGCGCTATCCTGCGGGCAAGCCCGATGGTCAGCCGGTGCTGTTCGAAACCGGCTACGGCCCGTCGGGGCTGCCGCACATCGGCACCTTCAACGAAGTGCTGCGCACCACGATGGTCCGCAACGCCTTCCATGCGCTCAGCGACCTGCCGACGCGGCTGATCGCGTTCAGCGACGACATGGACGGGCTGCGCAAGGTGCCCGACAACGTCCCCAACGGCGACATGCTGCGCGAACATCTCGGCAAGCCGCTGACGCGCATCCCCGATCCGTTCGGCAAGTTCGACAGTTTCGCCGCGCACAACAATGCGACGCTGCGCGACTTTCTCGATCGCTATGGCTTCGATTACGAATTCGCGTCCTCGACCGAATATTACGCCTCCGGTCGCTTCGACGACGCGATCAGGGGCGTGCTGCGTCACTGGCAGGGCGTGATGGACGTGATGCTGCCGACGCTGCGCGCCGAGCGCCGCGCGACCTATTCGCCGGTGCTGCCGGTCAGCCCGAAGAGCGGGATCGTGCTGCAGGTGCCGGTCGAGGTGATCGACGCCGAGCGCGGGCTGATCGCGTTCGACGATGAGGGCGAGCGCATCGAGCAATCCGCGCTCGGCGGACTGTCGAAGCTGCAATGGAAGGTCGACTGGGCGATGCGCTGGGTCGCGCTCGGCGTCGATTACGAGATGGCGGGCAAGGACCTGATCGACTCGGTCGTGCAATCCTCGAAGATCGCGCGCGTGCTCGGCGGACGCCCGCCGGAGGGCTTCAATTACGAGATGTTCCTCGACGACAAGGGCGAGAAGATCTCGAAGTCGAAGGGCAACGGCCTGTCGATCGAGCAATGGCTGACCTACGGCCCCGAGGAGAGCCTCGCTTTCTACATCTATCGCGAGCCCAAAAAGGCCAAGCAGCTCCACATGGGCGTGATCCCGCGCGCGGTGGACGATTACTGGCAGTTCCGCGGCAATTATGCCGGGCAGGCGGTCAAGGAGCGGCTCGGCAACCCCGTCCACCACGTCCACGACGGCAAGCTGCCCGACGGCACGCTGCCGGTGACGTTCGGCTTGCTGCTCAACCTCGTCGGGGTGATGGGTGAGGGCGCGACGCGCGAGCAGGTATGGGCGTATCTGGCCAATTACGTCGCCGATGCGACGCCCGCCGCCTATCCGGAGCTGGATCGGCTGATCGGCCATGCGCTGGCCTATCATCGCGACCATGTCGCCCCGACGCTCCAGCGCCGTGCGCCCGAGGGTGTCGAAGTCGCGGCGCTGGAAAGCCTCGACGCGGAGCTGGCGGCGCTGCCCGAGGAGGCGAGCGCCGAGGACATCCAGAACATCGTCTATGAGATCGGCAAGACCGGCGGTTTCGCCGAGCTGCGCGACTGGTTCAAGGCGCTGTACGAGACGCTGCTCGGGTCGAGTCAGGGGCCGCGGATGGGCAGCTTCATCCGGCTGTATGGCATTGCGAACACGCGGACGCTGATCGCCGAGGCATTGGGGAAAAGCTAAACCTTCCCCCTTCGCCCGAAGCTTCGTCATTGCTTCGCTACGCTGGCAATGACGGCATGAGCGAACCCCGGGCGACGACGCCTAGAACAAACTCCCGCCCGCCGGGGCGGACGGCGAGGGCGCCGGTTGCGGCTCTGCCGGCCGTGCAGGTGGCGGGGCGAACGCACCGGTGATCGCCGCCGTCTCCAGCGTATCGAGCGCCGCGCGCGCGTCGATCCAGCGCCGCGCCGCCGCGGTCCAGTTCGCTGCATCCGCGGCCCCCGGCAACCGTTCGACCTCCGCCAGCGCGGTCTCGACATTGCCGTTGTCGAGCTGCCGCCGCGCGCGCGCCAGCCGGTCGGACGGCAACGGCGAGGGCGTGTCGGCGCGGTGGATGACCACCAGATTGCGCAACTCGCTGCCGATCCCGCTCCACCAGTCGCTGGGTCGCGCCAGCAGCATCGGCGTCGCGACGTTCAGGCTCTCGCGCAGATCCTCCAGCGTCACCGGCTGGCGCGCGGCACGGATCACCGTGCCGACCTGTGCCGGCAGCGTCGCGCCGAAGCGGCGGCGCAATTCGTTCTCCAGATAACCGAGACCCGCGCCGCGATCGAGCGCGCGCCGCGCCGCGAACGTGACGAAGATCGCCTCCGCCTTGCCGGCATTCACCGCCGCCTCGGCGGTATCGGCGTCGGTGCGCGCCGCGCGCGCCTCGAGATTGGCGAGTTGCGCAGCGAGCGTCGCCTCGCGCAGCGCCAGAGTCGCGGCATCGGTACTGGCTTCGGGCGGCGCGGCCGGCGCGGCGGTCGGCTTGGCGGCGGGCGCGTTCGATCCGCCGCGCGCGAAGAAGCCGGGCGTGTTGCGCACCGCATAGGCCATCAGCCCCAGCCCGATCAGAAAGGCGAGGATCGCGATCGCCAGCGCCGGGCCGATCCGCGATCGCGTAGGGGGGCGCGTCGTGGCAAGGGGGTCGCTCATTGCCCGCTTATCCTCGCGCCCGCCGCGCCGGTCAATCGCGCGCGGCGAGCGCTGCCTGGATCAGCGCGGCATCCCCGGGCCGCTCGGCGACGACGACCTTCGCCCAGCCGCCGCCCGCTGCTGCGGCGACGGCGCTGCTGAGCGCGGCAAGGCGGATCTGCGCCCGCGGCAGCCGTCCGGCCAGCATCGCGAATCGCTGCGCGGCGCGAGCGGAATGGAGGAGTACCACGGCGTCCAACGCTGCCGCGAGCGCGTCGGGAGCGACCACGACCGGCTCGCTGGCATAGACCGGCAGCGCGCTGACCCGCGGCTGCGCGACATGCTCGCGCCCGGCGAGATGCAGCAATCGTGGAAAGGCGGCGGCGCGCGCCACCGCCGCGGCGGCATCGCCGTCGCCGACGATCGCGACGTCCAGCCCGGCCGCGCGCGCCGCCGCCGCGGTTGCGGCGCCCACCGCGACGACCGGCAGCCCCGCCAGTCGCGCGAGCCCGTCGCCCGCCAGCCGCACCGCCTGTGCGCTGGTCAGCAGCAAAGCGTCAAAGGCTGTCGGATCGGGCGGCGACCAGTCGAGCGGCGCCGCGGCGAAGAGCGGAAGCGCGACCGGCTCCAGCCCCGTCGCCGCCAGCGCTGCGCAGGTGCGTGCGTTACCCGGTTCGGGCCGCAGCACCAGCGCGCGCGTCACCCGAACAACTCGCGGATCGCCGGCGGCGCGCGCGTCAGCAGATCCTCGGCCAGCCGCGCGCCCAGCGACAGCGGGTCCGGTCCCTCTGCCATGCCCTCGACCGCCTCGCTGCCGTCGGCGGTCAGCAATTGCGCGCGCAGTACCAATGTCTCGCCGCCGACCACCGCCAGCGCCGCGACCGGCGAATGGCAGTCGGCGCGCAGGCCCGCGAGCAATGCACGCTCCGCGGCGACCGCACGGTGGGTCTTCGCGTCATCGATCGCCGCGACCAGCGCGCGGGCCGGTCCCTCGGCCAGCGTCTCGACCCCGACCGCGCCCTGCGCAGGCGCCGGGAGCATCACGTCGAGCGGGATCGCCGCCCCGGTGTCGTGCCGCCCGAGCCGCTCCAGCCCGGCGGCGGCGAGCAAGGTCGCATCGACCTCGCCGGCCGCCAGCTTGCCGAGCCGCGTATCGACATTGCCGCGGAACAGCACCGCCGCCACATCCGGGCGTAAGCGGCGAAGCTGCGCGGCACGGCGCGGGCTGCTGGTGCCGATTATCGCTCCGTCGGGCAGCGCCGCGATCGAGGGCGCGCCGATCAGCCGGTCGCGGACATCGGCACGCGGCAGCGTCGCGACGATCGCGATCGCTTCGGGGCGCAGCGTCTCGACGTCCTTCATCGAGTGGACGCAGGCGTCGACCTCGCCGGCCAGCAGCGCGCGGTCCAGCTCCTTGGTCCACAACGCCTTGCCGCCGATCTCGGCGAGCGCGCGATCCTGCACGCGATCGCCGGTGGTGCGGATCGTGACGATCTCGACGTCGTCCCAGCCGTGCGCGGCCATCAGCGCATCGCGCACCATGCCTGCCTGGGTGAGCGCGAGCGGCGAACCACGGGTACCGAGCCGGAACATGGCCGCGGGTCTTGGCGACTTCGGCGCGCGTGGGCAAGCGTTGCGGCACCACACCAGCAGTCGCCCCTCCGCAGGCAGGGGCATATGGCTGTGTCGTTCTGGCGTGTCGTCTGACACAAATTCCGTCGGGCATTTCTCGGGCCGATCGCGCGACGGTACAGACATGGGCCCCTGCCTGCGCAGGGGCGACGGGGCGAACGCCGGGGTCGATATGCCGCGCCGGTTATCCTAGATAGCCGCGATGCTGATCCTCGGGCTCGAATCCTCCTGCGACGAAACCGCCGCCGCTCTCGTCACCGGCGACCGGGAGGTGCTGGCGCACCGGCTCGCCGGGCAGGAGGCGGCGCATCGCCCCTATGGCGGCGTCGTGCCGGAGATCGCCGCGCGTGCGCATGTCGAGGTGCTGCAACCGCTCGTCGAGGCGGCGCTCGCCGATGCCGGCAAGACGCTCGCCGATGTCGACGCGATCGCCGCCACCGCCGGGCCGGGGCTGATCGGCGGCGTGCTGGTCGGGCTGGTGACCGGCAAGGCGCTCGCGCACGCCGCCGGCAAGCCGTTGATCGCGGTCAATCATTTGGAGGGTCATGCGCTCAGCCCGCGGCTTGCCGACCCCGATCTCGACTTCCCCTATCTGCTGCTGCTCGTCTCGGGCGGGCATTGCCAGTTGCTGCTGGTCGAGGGTGTCGCACGCTATCGCCGGCTCGCGACGACGATCGACGATGCCGCGGGCGAGGCGTTCGACAAAACCGCCAAGATCCTCGGGCTCGGCTTCCCCGGCGGTCCGGCGGTCGAGCGCGCCGCCGCCCAGGGCAATGCGCGCGCGGTGCCGCTGCCGCGCCCGCTCAAAGGCTCGCCGGAGCCGCATTTCTCCTTCGCGGGGCTCAAGGCCGCCGTGGCGCGGATGGCGCCCGATCACGCCGCCGCCGATGTCGCGGCGAGCTTCCAGCAGGCGGTGGTCGACTGCCTGATCGACCGCACCCGCCGTGCGCTCGACAAGGCTGACGGCGCGACCGCTTTGGTCGTTGCCGGCGGGGTCGCGGCGAATGGCGCCGTGCGCGCGGCGTTGGAGGCGCTCGCCGCCGAGCACGGGCTGCGCTTCGTTGCACCGCCGGGCTGGCTGTGCACCGACAATGCCGCGATGATCGCCTGGGCGGGCGCGGAGCGGTTCGCCGCCGGGCTGACCGACCCGCTCGACACCGTGGCGCGCGCGCGCTGGCCGCTCGACCCGGACGCGGAAAAGGTGCGCGGCGCGGGGGTGAAGGCATGAGCGGCCCGATCGGCGTCATCGGCGCAGGGGCGTGGGGCACCGCGCTCGCGCAGGTCGCCGCCACCAACGGCCATGAGGTGCGGTTGTGGGCGCGCGACCCGGCGCTGGTCGCGGCGATCAACGCGGATCACGAGAATGCCGCCTACTTGCCCGGCATCCCGCTCTCGCCGCTGATTCGCGCGACCGGCGATCTGGCGTGGGTCGCGGAGGCGGCGGCGAACCTGATCGTCACGCCCGCGCAGGCGATGCGCACCGTGCTCGCGCAGTTGCCTGCCAACGCACAGGCCCTGGTGGTCTGCTCTAAGGGGATCGAGGCGGGCACGCATCTGCTGATGAGCGAGGTCGCGCAGGAGCAGCATCCCGCCTCGCCGGTGCTGGTGCTGTCGGGGCCGACCTTCGCGCACGAGGTCGCGCGGAGGCTGCCGACCGCGGTGACGCTGGCCGGGCGCGACCCGGCGACACGCGCGCTGCTCGCCACCGCGATCGCTGCGCCGCATTTCCGCCCCTATGCCAGCAATGACGTGATCGGCGCGGAGATCGGCGGCGCGGTGAAGAACGTGCTCGCGATCGCCTGCGGGGTCGTCGACGGCGCGGGGCTGGGGCAGAATGCGCGTGCGGCGCTGATCGCGCGCGGCTTCGCGGAGATGACGCGCTTCGGTGGGGCGAAGGGCGCGCGGGCGGAGACGCTCGCCGGGCTGTCGGGGCTCGGCGATCTGGTGCTGACCTGTTCGTCGACCGCGTCGCGCAATTTCTCGCTGGGCGTCGGGATCGGGCGCGGCGAGGCGGCGGCGGAGCTGCTGACGAACCGCCGCACGGTCGCGGAGGGGGCCTATACTGCGCCGGTGCTGATGGAGGCGGCGCTAGCAGCGGGGGTGGAGATGCCGATTACCGCGGCGGTGTGCCGCCTGCTCGCGGGCGAGGCGGTGCGCGGCGTGATCGACGATCTGCTCGCGCGGCCGCTGAAGGAAGAGGTATGATTGTCATTGCGAGCGCAGCGAAGCAATCCAGTGTTCCGCGCGGGGCCCTGGATTGCTTCGCTGCGCTCGCAATGACGGCAGATCAGGCGCGACCGCGACCTCACCCGCACCGTCATCCCGGGCTCGACCCGGGATCCCGCTTTCTATCGATGCGGGTAAAATAGGAAGCGGGGTCCCGGATCAAGTCCGGGACGACGGGAAGGTGTAGGCCGCCGCGGCGAAGCCGCGTCGTCGGTCGGAGCCTTGCTCCGCCGGCCGGGCGGGGCGCTGCTGGCGGAGCGGCGCGGGCGTAACCGCGCCTGCGCCCCGCCTCAATCGAACAGCGACGAAACGCTCGCCTCGTCCGAAATCCGCCGCATCGCCTCGGCGAGCAGCGGCGCGATCGTCAGGTGGCGGATCTTGCCGACGTCCTTGATGGTGTCGTGATTGCCGATCGAGTCGGTGATGACCAGCTCGTGCAGCGCCGATCCCTCCACCCGTGCCACCGCGCCGCCGGACAGCACGCCGTGCGTCACATAGGCGACGACGTCTTCCGCCCCCGCTTCCTTGAGCGCGGCGGCGGCGTTGCACAACGTGCCTGCCGAATCGACGATATCGTCGATCAGGATGCAGAAGCGCCCCTCGACGTCGCCGATGATGTTCATCACCTCCGACTCGCCCGCGCGCTCACGGCGCTTGTCGACGATCGCGAGCGGGGCGTTGTCGAGCCGCTTCGACAGCGCGCGCGCACGCACCACGCCGCCGACGTCGGGCGAGACGACCATCAGGTTCTTCTCGCCGAAGCGCGCGCGAATGTCCTGCGACATCACCGGCGCGGCGAACAGATTGTCGGTCGGGATGTCGAAGAAGCCCTGGATCTGTCCGGCGTGCAGGTCGACCGACAGCACGCGGTCGGCGCCGGCGGTCGTCACCAGATTGGCGACCAGCTTGGCCGAGATCGGGGTACGCGGGCCCGGCTTCCGGTCCTGCCGCGCATAGCCGAAATAGGGCAGCACCGCGGTGATGCGCTTGGCCGACGCGCGCTTCAGCGCGTCGATCATGATCAGCATTTCCATGAGGTTGTCGTTGACCGGATAGCTGGTCGACTGGACGACGAACACGTCTTCGCCGCGGACGTTCTCCATGATCTCGACGAAGATTTCCTCGTCGGCGAACCGGCGCACCAGCGCCTCGGTCAGCGGCACCTCCAGATAGTCGGAGATCGCACGCGCCAGCGGCAGGTTGGAGTTGCCGGTCATCAATTTCATGGACGAACACCCTTTCGTGCGGGC
Organism: Sphingomonas sp. 8AM; assembly: GCF_902506455.1. GTDB lineage: Bacteria > Pseudomonadota > Alphaproteobacteria > Sphingomonadales > Sphingomonadaceae > Sphingomonas. The sequence continues at coordinate 122,443 of NZ_LR733844.1, forward strand.
TCGTTTAGGCGCGGGGGCTGGCGAGGGGAAGGGGGCGCGCGTAAGCGGCTGGCGCATGACGGTCATCACCCGCTTCGCACCCTCGCCGACCGGCACGCTGCACGTCGGCAACATTCGCACCGCGCTCCACAACTGGATGTGGGCGCGCGCGCACGGCGGACGCTTCCTGCTGCGCATCGACGACACCGATGCCGAGCGCAGCGAGGAACGGTTCGTCGATGCGATCCGCGCCGACCTCGCGTGGCTGGGGCTCCGCCCCGATGCCGAGGAGCGGCAATCGGCGCGCAGCACCCGTTACGAAGAGGTCTTCGCGGAGCTGCGCGCGGGCGGTCATATCTACCCGGCCTATGAAACCGCGCAGGAGCTGGACCTCAAGCGCAAGATCCTGCGCGGGCGCGGGCTCCCGCCGGTCTACGACCGCGCCGCGCTGGCGCTCAGCGATGCCGAGCGCGCGGCGCTGGAGGCCGACGGCATCCGCCCGCACTGGCGCTTCCGGCTCGACCATGCGACGCCGATCGCATGGACCGACCTGATCCGCGGCCCGCAGCACTTCGACGCGGCGACAATGAGCGATCCGGTGATCCGCCGCGCCGATGGCTCGTGGCTCTATATGCTGCCCTCGGCGATCGATGACCACGACATGGGCGTCACGCATGTCGTGCGCGGCGAGGATCACGTCACCAACACCGCGCTGCAATTGCAGATGTTCGCCGCGATGGGCGTGACCCCGCCCGTCTTCGCGCACGAGGCGCTCCTGACCGGCGCGGAAGGCAAATTGTCGAAGCGGCTCGGCAGCCTCGGCGTCGACGCGCTCCGTGACGAAGGGATCGAGCCTGCCGCGATCGTCTCGTTGCTCGCGCGGCTCGGCACCAGCCAGCCGGTCGAGCCGCATCTCGATCCCGCGCCGTTGCTCGAAGCGTTCGAGTTCGCGCATTTCGGCCGCGCGCCCGCCAGGTTCGACGAGCGCGAGCTGGCGCAGGTCAATGCGCGGATCGTCCACCAATTGCCGTTTGAAGCGGTCGCCGACCGCCTGCCTGCCGGGATCGATGCGGTGGTGTGGGAAGCGATTCGTCCGAACCTCGAAACGGTCGCCGGCGCCGCAGACTGGTGGCAGGTGATCGAGGGGCCAGTCGACGCACCCGCCGCCGGGGAAGACGCCGAATATCTGGCGCGGGCCGGCGAGGTCGCACGCACGATCGACTGGGCGGGCGACCCGTGGCACGCGCTGACCGCGGCGCTGAAGGAGGCGACCGGGCGCAAGGGCAAGCCGCTGTTCCTGCCGTTGCGTCGCGCGCTGACCGGGCGCGATCACGGGCCGGACATGGCGGCGCTGCTCCCGCTGATCGGACGGGAGCGTGCGATCGCGCGACTGGACTCGAACAGGGGCGGCTGACCCCCTATATCCCAGCCATGCGACATTTCCTCGCCCGTATCTCGCCGGTGCGCGCCACGCGCGATCTGCGCTACTTCCTCAAGACGCGTGAGCGGTACGAGTGGAGCTTCTTCGCGCTGTCGATCGTGGTGACGTCGGTGGTGATCTGGGCGTTCTTCTACGATTCGTATGCCGAGAAGGAATACCGTCCCAACATCGTCTACTTCAAGCAGTGGAAGCTGGACCGGACCGATGCCGAGATCGTCGCGCAGCAGAAGATCGACAAGCCGATCCGCGATGCCGAGATCGCCGCGCAGAAGGCGCGCGAGGAAAAGCTCCGCGCCAGCTTCAAGCGACTCGACGACAAGCTGACCAACGCGGGTCTTTGATCCCTTGCCTGACGACGCGCGCTGGATGGCCGCCGCGCTCGCGCTGGCGGAGCGGACGCGCGGGCGAACGACGCCCAATCCCAATGTCGGGTGCGTGATCGTCCGCGACGGTCGCGTCGTCGGGCGCGGCTGGACGCAAGCCGGCGGGCGGCCGCACGCCGAGGCGATGGCGCTCGCCGAAGCCGGTGACGCTGCCCGCGGGGCGACCGCCTATGTCACGCTCGAACCCTGCGCGCATGTCAGCACCCGTGGCCCCGCCTGTGCGGACCTGCTCGTCGTTGCCAGGGTCGCGCGCGTGGTAGCCGCGATCGGTGACCCCGACCCGCGCACCGATGGCGGCGGCTTTGCGCGGCTCCGTGCCGCCGGCATTGCGGTCGACGCCGGCGTGCTGGCCGACGCGGCGCGGCGCTCGATGGCGGGCTTCCTCACCCGCCGCGCGCTCGGCCGCCCGCACGTGACGCTCAAGCTCGCGCTGTCGCTCGACGGCGCGGCGGCGATGGCGGACGGGCGCAGCCGCTGGATCACCGGCCCGGCGGCGCGCGCGCACACGCATCTCGAACGCAGCCGCCATGACGCGATCCTCGTCGGGCGCGGGACGTGGGAGGCGGATCGCCCGCGGCTCGACGTGCGATTGCCGGGGCTGGAGGATCGCAGCCCGTTGAAGGTGGTGCTCACCACCAATCCTCCCCCGCAAGGGGAGGTGGCAGCCCGCAGGGCTGACGGAGGGGTGATGAGGCTCGAGACGGCTCCGCAAGCGGCGACCCCTCCGTCAGCCTTTCAGGCTGCCACCTCCCCTTTCAGGGGAGGTGGCAGCCTGAAAGGCTGACGG
>NZ_LR733844.1:125132-660314 GCF_902506455.1 Sphingomonas sp. 8AM
GGACGGGGTCAACCGGGCGCGTCATCGATAACGCCCGCACGCGCGGCCTCAAGCATCCGGCGCCGCGAGGATCAGCGCGAGGGCGAGGCACAGGATGGCTAACCCCCCTGCGCCGATCATCCTGAGGTCGACTACAGCGCGCGTGCCTCACCATCGGCGAGGAAGTGCGTGCAGACCTGCGCCTCGGGCGTGTCGCCCGCAGCGAGCGCCGCCACCGTGACCCAGCCCGCCGCGCGCATCCGCGCTGCTTCCGCTGGAGGCGTGTCGATCGGGAGGAACAGGCGGCGGCGGTCATGCACCGGCGGATCGCCGAGCAACCGGTCGGCGTAGAGCGAGAAGCCGGTCGCCGCTTCCTCCGCGCCGCCTTCATGGACCACCGCATAGGTGCCGCCGCGCCCGATCTCGGTCCCCGAGCCGCCGCCGAACAGCGAGAAGCCGAGCCACGTCTGATATTCGAAGCCGTGCCGCTCGGTGGGGTCTAGCGTCATCGCTACACGGTCGCCGACCGCCGCCGCGATCGCCGCCAGCCCGTCCAGCCGCGTCGCGAGCACGCCGGTGCGATCGAACGCGCGCAGCCGTGCCAGCGCCTGCTCGAAGGGGCCGGCCGCCTCGATCAGCGGCAGATAGTCGGGCGCGACCGCCGCGACGCCGCCAGCATCCTTCGCGTCGAGCCGCTGGCGGAGCGTGTCGAGCACGTCGGGCGCGATCGGTAGCGGCCCGGCGGCGAGCGTGTCGACGAGGTCGGGGAGCGTGAAGTCGATCGAGGCGCGCGTCACCCCGGCCGCCTCCAGCGCGTCGATCGCGACGGTGACCACCTCCTGCGCGGCGGCGAGCGAGTCGAGCCCGAACAATTCCGCGCCGATCTGCCGCGTCTCGCGCGCCGGCGACAATTGGCTCGCGCGCAGCTTGAGCACCGCGCCGGCATAGCTGAGCCGCACCGGGCGCGGGTGGTGCCCCATCCGCGTCGCCGCGATCCGCGCGATCTGCGCGGTCAGGTCGGGGCGGATCGCCAGCGTCCGCTGCGACACCGGATCGACGAAGCGCACCGCATCGTGCAGCGCGCCGGCCTTCAGCCGCGTGCCGAGCCCGTCGGCGAATTCGGCGAGCGGCGGATCGACCCGCTCATAGCCGTGCGCGCCGATTGCGGCGAGCACCCGCGCCTCGATCGCGGCGGCGGCATCGGCGAAGGGCGGCAGGCGGTCGCGAAGACCTTCGGGCAGGAGCGCGGTCATGCCAGCCCTCTGCCGCGCGGACAGAGGGCTGGCAACTGTTTCAGAACGACAGCCCCATTGCGGTCTTCACGCCCGGCAGCGCCTTGACCTGTGCGAGCAGCTCCGCATCGACCCGCTGGTCGACCGACAGCAGCAGCACCGCCTCGCCGCCCGCTTCCCGGCGACCGAGGTGGAAGGTGCCGATGTTGACCCCCGCCTCACCGAGCAGCGTGCCGATGCGACCGATGAAGCCCGGCGCGTCCTCGTTGACGACGTACAGCATCGCGCCGGTCAGATCGGCCTCGACCTTGATCCCGAACAGCTCGACCAGCCGCGGCGCGCTGTCGCCGAACAGCGTCCCCGCCACCGAGCGCTCGCCATCGGCGGTGCGCACCGCGACGCGCAGCAGCGTGTGGTAATCGCCCTCGCGCTCGGTGCGGATCTCGCGCACCTCCATGCCGCGGTCGCGCGCCAGAACGGGCGCGTTGACCATGTTCACCGTGTCGGTCTGCTGGCGCAGGAAGCCGGTCAGCACCGCGCTGGTCAGCGGCTTGGGATTGAGGTCCGCCGCCGCGCCCTCGCGGTGGATCGAGATGCGGTCGATCGCACCGGTCGCCAGCTGCCCGACCAGCGAGCCGAGCTTTTCGGCGAGGCCCATGTACGGGCGCAGCTTCGGCGCTTCCTCGGCAGACAGGCTGGGGACGTTGAGCGCGTTGGTAACGCCGCCCGAGACCAGATAATCGGCCATCTGCTCGGCGACCTGGATCGCGACATTGACCTGCGCCTCGGTGGTCGACGCGCCGAGGTGCGGGGTCGAGACGAAGTTCGGGGTGCCGAACAGCGGGCTTTCCTTGGCCGGCTCCTGCACGAACACGTCGAGCGCCGCGCCCGCGATATGGCCCGAATCAAGCCCTTCCTTGAGCGCCGCCTCGTCGATCAGCCCGCCGCGTGCGCAATTGACGATCCGCACGCCCTTCTTCGTCCTGGCCAGGTTCTCCGCCGACAGGATGTTGCGGGTCTGGTCGGTCAGCGGCGTGTGGAGCGTGATGAAGTCGGCACGCGCCAGCAGTTCGTCGAGCGTCACCTTGGTCACGCCCAGCTCGATCGCGCGTTCTTCGGTGAGGAACGGGTCGAAAGCGACGACCTTCATCTTCAGCCCCAGCGCGCGGTCGGCAACGATCGAGCCGATATTGCCCGCGCCGATCAGGCCGAGCGTCTTGCCGGTGACCTCGACGCCCATGAAGCGGTTCTTCTCCCACTTGCCGGCCTGCGTCGAGGCGTCGGCCTCGGGCAGCTGGCGCGCGAGCGCGAACATCAGCGCGATGGCGTGTTCGGCGGTGGTGATCGAATTGCCGAACGGCGTGTTCATCACGACCACGCCCTTGGCGGAGGCGGCGGGGATGTCGACATTGTCGACGCCGATCCCGGCGCGGCCGACCACCTTCAGGTTGGTGGCGTGTTCGAGGATCTCCCTGGTGACCTTGGTCGAGCTGCGGATTGCGAGCCCGTCATAGTCGCCGATGATCGCCTTCAGCTCATCGGGGGTCTTGCCGGTGATCACGTCGACCTCGACTCCGCGCTCGCGGAAGATCTCGGCAGCGCGCGGGTCCATCTTGTCGGAAATCAGTACCTTGGGCATGTTCATTCCCTTTCGGAAACGGCCGTCATCCCCGCGAAGGCGGGGATCCAGAACCTCTGACGTTGCGGCTCTAACGACGACCTGCGTGTCTGGATTCCCGCCTTCGCGGGAATGACGAAGTTAAGGATCAGGCCGCCTTGGCGGTCGCGTAGGCCCAGTCGAGCCACGGTCCGAGCGCCTCGATATCGGCGGTGTCGACCGTGGCGCCGCACCAGATGCGCAGCCCCGCCGGCGCATCGCGGTAACCCGCGACGTCATAAGCGGCGTCTTCCTTTTCGAGCAGCGCGGCGAACTTCTTGATGAAGTCGGCGTCGGCGCCCTCGACTGTCAGGCACACGCTGGTCTTCGAGCGCGAGGCTTCGTCTTCGGCGAGATGCCCGAGCCAGTCGCGCTCGGCGACGATCCTGTCGAGCGCGGCGGCGTTCGCGTCGGAGCGCGCGATCAGCCCGCGCTCGCCGAGCCCTTTGGCCCATTCCAGCGCCCAGATCGCATCCTCGACCGCGAGCATCGACGGGGTGTTGATCGTCTCACCCTTGAACACGCCCTCGGTGAGCTTGCCCTTGGAAACGAGGCGGAACACCTTCGGCAACGGCCACGCCGGCGTGTAGCTTTCCAGCCGCTCGACCGCGCGCGGCCCGAGGATCAGCACGCCGTGCCCGCCCTCGCCGCCCAGCACCTTCTGCCAGCTGAACGTCGCGACGTCGATCTTGTCCCACGGCAGGTCGTAGGCGAACACGCCGCTGGTCGCGTCGGCGAAGCTCAGCCCGGCGCGATCGTCGGGGATCCAGTCGCCGTTCGGCACGCGCACGCCGCTGGTGGTGCCGTTCCAGGTGAACAGCACGTCGTTCGACCAGTCGATCTGCTGCAGGTCGGGGAGTTGGCCATAATCGGCGCGGATGACGGTCGGATCGATCTTCAGCTGCTTGACCGCGTCGGTCACCCAGCCTTCGCCGAAGCTTTCCCATGCCAGCGCGGTGACGGGGCGTGCGCCGAGCATCGTCCACATCGCCATCTCGAACGCGCCGGTGTCCGAACCGGGGGCGATGCCGATGCGGTGCGTGTCGGGCAGGTTCAGCAATTCGCGCATCAGGTCGATGCAATATTGCAGGCGCTGCTTGCCGAGCTTCGAGCGGTGCGAACGCCCGAGAACATCGGTCGCGAGCCTGGCGGGATCGTAGCCGGGGGGCTTGGCGCACGGGCCGGACGAGAAATGCGGACGCGCCGGTTTGGTGGCGGGCTTCGTCGGCGCAAGAATGGCGTCGGCGGCAGTCGAATCAGTCATGTCTGTCTCTCCTTACAGAGAGCACGCGCGGCGTTGGGACCGCGTGGCCCGTCGATCGCGCTACAGACGCGCAGCCCCGCTGGCAAGCCGCGCGATCGTCTAAAATGGATCAAGGCATGAGTGAGCGGGGGTGACATGACGAACGACGACGCCTTGCGGCGGGACCCGACCCGCACCGGGAAGATCGCGATCGCCGCGATCTGGCTGTGGTTTGCCGCGGCGGCGGCCGAAGGGCTTGGCCGGCTTGGCGAAATCGGCGTGCTGGGCGGTTTCGGCGGAGTGATCGCGAGCCATGACGCCCTGGTCCGGTCCGACAATGCCACCGCGGCTTTGTCGGCGCTGAGCATCATCGGTCTGGCGATCGCTGCGGCGGCGGTGTTGCGCTGGGTCTACATGACGAACCGCAACGCCCATGCGCTGAGCGATCGGATCGTGTGGGGACCGCGCACCTCCCCCTTCTGGTCAGTGGCGTGGTTCTTCGTTCCCGTCGCGGGGCTGATCCGCCCGTTCAGCGTGTTCAGCGCGACGTGGCGGATCTCGGCCAGCCCGGACGCGTACGAGATGGTCGGCGTTCCGGCCCTGCTCCGCTGGTGGTGGGGATTGTGGCTGGCCAACGCCGCGGTGGGCAAGGTCGCGTCGACTCTCCACGACAGCGGCAAGGTGCCCGGCGACATGATCGGCGCCGATTACGTCCTGTTCGCCAAGGTGCTGATCGACCTGCCGCTCACGATCGTGCTGACCGTCATCATCCTCCGCCTGTCGCAGTGGCAACGCGCGGCTTTAGCCCGGGGCGAAGCGCCGCTACATCAGGACGATGAGGTCATGGCGTAACCGTCCGTCCCGCGCGCTGCTGCCCGCGCTGCTGCTCGTCGGCTGCGGGCGCGCCGAACGTCCGGCAGCCCCGACCCAGCGTGCGCGGGTCGACCTGCCGTCGGCGCGCGAGACCCGGCAATGTTTCGCCGACCTGCGCGCGCTCGGCGTCGATTTCCAGCCGTTGCCCGACAAGGACAATGGCGGCGGCTGCGCGCTGGTGGGGACGGTCAAGCTGCTCGACATCGGCGTGCCGACCGCCAATCTCGGCGCGGTGCGCTGCGGCGAGGCGCGCGCCTATGCCGCCTGGGCACGCAACGGCGTGGCGCCCGCGGCGTATCAGATCCTCGGCTCGGAACTGTCGCGCGTCGTCAGCATGGGCAGCTACGCCTGCCGCAACACCGTCGGCACCAGCGGCCCGGCGCGCCGCTCCGGCCACGCGACCGCCAATGCGATCGACATCGGCGCGTTCGAGTTGAAGGACGGCCGGCGCATCTCGATCCTGCGTGACTGGAACTCGTCCGATCCGGCGGTGCGCGACTTCCTCAAGGTCGTCCACGCCTCGGCGTGCCGGCGGTTCGGGACGGTGCTGTCGCCCGATTACAATGCGGTGCATCGCGACCACCTGCATCTGGAGGACGACGACGCGCGCTTCTGCCGCTAATCTTGCGGGTGTCACAGCGGCGCTCTATCTCACGATGAATGAGTGATACCCGAGTACCGAGCCGCGTCTTCCCACGTGCCAAGCAGGATGCCGAGGTCGCCAAGACCAACGTCTCCACCCCGCAGACCGAGAGCCCGGCCTACCGCCTTGCCTTTCAGGATATGGACTTCCTGCTGCGCGAGGATCTCCGCCCGGTCCGCTTCCAGCTCGAACTGCTCAAGACGCAGCTGATCTTCGAGGAAGCGCATATCGACTCGACGTTCGTCTTCTACGGCTCGGCGCGGATTCCCGAGCCCGCCAAGGCGCAGGCGCTGCTCGATCTCGCCACCGACGAGAAGAGCCGCAAGATCGCGCAGCGGCTGGTCGACAAGAGCAAATATTACGACATGGCGCGCGAACTGGCGCAGCTCTGCTCGAACTTCCCGCGCGACGAGGCGGGGAAGCGGCATTTCGTGGTCTGTTCGGGCGGCGGCCCGTCGATCATGGAGGCCGCCAATCGCGGCGCGGCGGACGTTCACGCCGAATCGATCGGGCTGAACATCGTGCTGCCGCACGAACAGGCGCCCAACCCGTACGTCACCCCGGCGCTGTCGACGCAATTCCACTATTTCGCGCTGCGCAAGATGCACTTCCTGCTCCACGCGCGCGCGCTGGCGGCGTTCCCGGGCGGGTTCGGGACATTCGACGAATTGTTCGAGCTGCTGACGCTGATCCAGACCGGCAAGGTCGAGCCGATCCCGGTGCTGCTGTTCGGGCGCGAATTCTGGCAACGCGTCATCAATTTCGAGGCGCTGGTCGAGGAAGGCGTGGTGTCGGAACGCGACCTCGGCATCTTCCGCTATGTCGAGAGTGCCGCGGAAGGCTGGGCGGTGGTGCAGCAATTCTATCGCGACCGGCAGGCGGCGCGCGAGGCGGCGGGAAAGTAAGCCCCTTCGTCATCCCGGACTTGATCCGGGATCCCGCTTCTCACCAACCTGGCGAAGAAGAAGCGGGCCCCGGATCACGTCCGGGGCGACGGACGCCGGGAGGGCGCGCCGCCTACGCCGCCGCCGGCTCGTACACAAGCTCGGCGGGCTCGCGCTTCGGCAACGGCGGCATGCCCAGGCGGCGCATGTCCACTGCGGTCAAACGGTTGAGCACCACCGCGCCGAGGCGGCGGTCGCGTGTCTCGATCAGCACGCCGCCGTCGATCAATCGTAGCATCGGCCATTGTACGCGTCGCGCGCGCACCCGCGACCCGCGCGCGACGACCAGCGCGAGCTGTCCTTTCCCGTCGATCGTCAGCGCGGCGCGACCGTCGTCACCGATCGCGGCATCGAAGGCTACAAAGCCGGGCAGCGCCTCCGCCACCGCTTCGATGGCCTCGTCGACAGTGTGAATCAGCCGCTCTTCCCGACCAAAGCCGAGCAGCCGCCCCAATCGCACCGAGGTCAGCCCGCGTGCGCCACCGCGTCCAGCGCGGGGCGCAACCCGCGCAGGTCGTAGCCGGCCTCCGCTGCCTTGGCCGTAAGCGCGTCGGCATCGTCGCCCTGCGCGGCGCGCGCGAGCGCCCAGAGATTGCACGAGCGCGTGCCCGAGCGGCAATAGGCCAGCACCGGCCCGTTCGCCGCCGCCAGCGCTGCGCGCATCGCATCGACCTGCGGCCGGGAGAAGCCGGCGTGGGTGATCGGGATCGCGGTATAGGCGAGCCCCGCCGCCTCCGCCGCGATACGGATCGCGTCGCCCGCGGGCTGGCCGGGCTCTTCATCGTCGGGACGGTTGTTGACGATCGCGACATAGCCGGCGGCGGCGAGCGCGGGGACATCATCGGGGCTGATCTGCGGGGCGACCGCGATCGTCGGATCGAGAGGACGAAGCATCGCGCTTCCGTAGCGAAACACGCGCCGGTCGTCAGCCGGAAACATCATCCATGGGCGCGGATCGCATCGAGAAATGCTTGCCCATAGGCGTCGAGCTTGCGCTGTCCGATCCCCGCGATCCGCCCCAGCGCGGCAAGCGAGGTCGGGCGCAGCGCCACCATCTCGCGCAACGCCGAATCGTGGAAGATCACGTACGGCGGCACGCCGGCCTCCTTCGCCAGTTCCCGGCGGGTGGCGCGCAGCGCCTCGAACAGCGGATCGTCGACCGGATTGTCCGACGCGCCCGCACCGCGCCGCCGCCGCTCGCGCTTCGGCGGCTCGACCAGCGGCAGGGTCGCCTCGCCCTTGAGCAGCGCGCGCGCCGCGGGGCCAAACTCCAGCCCGCCGTGCGGATTGGTGCGCAACGCATCCTTGAGCAGCAGCGCGCGCCCGACCGGCTTGAGCATCGCCGTCTCGGTGCCGTCGACGATATTCCACACCGACAGCGCCTCGTGCCCGTTCATCAGGCTGCGCTCGCTCGACTTTCCGGTGAGCACTTCCTCGATATAGGTCGCGCCGAACATCTGTCCGGTGCGGAACACCGCCGACAGATATTTGCGCGCCGTCTCGGTCGCGTCGATCGCGGCGGGCGGTGACAGGCAATTGTCGCAATTGCCGCAGGTTTCGGGCGGATGCTCGCCGAAATGGCGCAGCAGGATCGCGCGGCGGCACCCCGCGGTCTCGACCAGCGCGCCGAGCGCCGCCAGCCGCTGCCGCTCGCCGGGCTGGCGATGTTCCTCGACCTCGCCGATCCGCTGCCGGGCGCGCGCGAAATCCTCCGCGCCCCAGAACAGATGCGCGACCGCCGGATCACCGTCGCGCCCGGCGCGGCCGGTTTCCTGATAATAGGCCTCGATCGACTTGGGCAGCCCGGCATGCGCGACGAAGCGGACGTCGGGCTTGTCGATCCCCATCCCGAACGCGACCGTCGCGCACATCACCATATCCTCGGACGCGACGAAATCGGCCTGGTTCCGCGCGCGCACCGCCGGATCAAGCCCGGCGTGATAGGCGCGCACCGGGCGTCCGGTGATCTGCGTCAGTTGCGCCGCCATCTTCTCGGTCGCGGCGCGGGTCTGGACATAGACGATCCCGGGGCCGGGCGTGTCGCGCACCACGTCGGCGATCTGCCGCGTGCTGTTGTCCTTGGGGCGGATCGTATAGCGGATGTTCGGGCGGTCGAACCCGGCGACGATCATCCCCTCGTGCGGGATGCCGAGCTGTTCGAGGATGTCGGCGCGGGTATGCGCGTCGGCGGTCGCGGTCAGCGCGAGCCGCGGCACGTCCGCAAACGTGTCGAGCAGCGGGCGCAGCAGCCGGTAATCGGGGCGGAAGTCGTGCCCCCATTCGCTGACGCAATGCGCCTCGTCGATCGCGAAGAGCGCCGGGCGGCCGCGCGTCAGCAGGTCGCGGAAGTCGGCGGTCGAGGCGCGCTCGGGCGCGACGTACAGCAGGTCCAGTTCGCCATCGAGATAGCGCCCGCGCGTCTCGGCCTTGTTCTCGTCCACGCTGGTCAGCGTCGCGGCGCGCAAGCCCACCGCGGTCGCGGCGCGCAACTGGTCGTGCATCAGCGCGATCAGCGGGCTGACGATGACGCACGTCCCCTCCAGCATCGCCGAGGGTAATTGATAGCACAGCGACTTGCCCGCACCGGTCGGCATCACCGCCAGCGTCCGCTCGCCCGCCAGCACGCGCGTCACCACCTGCTCCTGCACGCCGCGGAACGCAGGAAAGCCGAAGATGCGGTGAAGGTCGGGAAGCGGATCGCGCGCCATGTGCACAGGCGCACCTAGGCGCGCGGCTCCGCTTCCGCAACCGCGGCGGGAACGGCGGGCGACGGTGGCGCGTAGTGCGCGGGTCACAGACCTGCGAAAGACCGCGATGCGCGTGCGCCCCAATCTTGCCCTGTTCACTTTCGCGGCAGCGACCGCGCTCTCGGCGTGCGAACGTCAGGCGCCGGAGGCTGCCGGTCAGGCCGACAAGCCGCGCCCGATCGCCCCGGTCGCCAAGGGCGTGGACGCGCCGCCCGAAGCGCCGGCGGCGGCGCGATGACCGTCGAGCGCGTCGTCGACCATCGCTCCGAGCAGGAGTTCACGCTGGCGGTCGGCGACCGCCGCGCGGTGGCCGCCTACCAGCTGGAAGGCAACACGATCGTCTTCACGCACACCGTCGTGCCGCCCGAGATCGAGGGGCGCGGCGTCGGAACGAAGCTGATCCGCGGTGCGCTCGATATCGTGCGCGACCGCGGGTGGAAGGTGGTCCCGCAATGCCCGTTCGTGCGGGCTTATATCGAGAAACATCCCGAGATGCGGGATTTGCTGGCCTGACCCGCCGTCATCCCGGACTTGATCCGGAATCCCGCTTCTTCCTCGCTCACCAGAAAGAAGCGGGGCCCCGGATCAAGTCCGGGGCGACGGACACAGAGGTGTTACTCCGCCGCCACGCGGCTGCCGTCGGCGTTCAGCCCCAGATCGTGGAGCAGCGGCCCGACTTCCGGGTCCTTGCCGTTGAAGGCGCGGAACATCGGCGCGTAATCCTCGGTGTGGCCTTTCGACAGGATCATGTCGCGGAAGCGCTGACCGTTGGCGCGCGTCAGCCCGCCGTGATTCTCGAACCACGCATAAGCGTTCGCATCGAGCATCTTGGTCCACTGATACGCGTAATAGCCGGCCGAATAGCCGTTCCCCCAGATGTGCAGGAAATAGCTTGAACGATAACGCGGCGGCACGTCGTCGGTGTCGAGCCCGGTCGCGGCGAGCGCTTTCGGCTCGAACACATTGACGTCCTGCCGCCCGGCGGTCGCGGACAGCGAATGCCAGCTCATGTCGAGTTCGGCCGCCGCCAGCGCCTGACCGAAGCTGCTCCCGGTGTTGAAGGTCGCGGCACGCTTGATCTTGGCGACGAGTTCGGGCGGGATCACCTGACCCTGCCGGTTGACCGCGTAATGCGGCAACACCTTGGGATCGAGCGCCCAATGTTCGTTGAACTGCGACGGGAATTCCACGAAATCACGCGCGGTGTTGGTGCCCGAAACCGACGGATAGGTCTGGTTCGCGAACAGCCCGTGCAGCGCGTGGCCGAACTCGTGGAACATCGTCGTCACGTCGTCGAAGGTGATCAGCGCGGGCTGGCCCGCCGCCGGCTTGGTGAAGTTGCCGACGTTATAGATCACCGGCTTGGTGCCGAGCAGCTTCGACTGGTTGACGAAGTTCGACATCCACGCGCCACCGTTCTTGTTGTCGCGCTTCCAATAGTCGAAATACATCAGCCCGATCGGCGTGCCGTTCTCCTCCGACACCTCATAGACCATCACGTCGGGCTGATAGACGGGCAGGTCGGTGCGGCGCTTGAAGGTGATGCCGTACAGCTGGTTGGCGGCGTAGAACACGCCGTCGGTCAGCACCTTGTTGATCTCGAAATACGGCTTCAGCTCGTCCTGGTTCAGATCGTACTTCGCCTTGCGCAGCTTCTCCGAATACAGATCCCAGTCCCACGGCTTGAGCTGGAAATTGCCGCCTTCGGCCTTGATCTGCTGCTGCAATTCGGCGGCCTCGCGGCGCTGCTCGGCGCCGACCGGCTTGCCGAGCTGCTGCATGAAGCCGAGCGCGGTGGTCGGGTTCTTCGCCATCTGGTCGGACAGCACATAATCGGCCCAGGTCGCGAAGCCGAGCAGCTTCGCCTTCTGCGCGCGCAGCTCGGCGAGTTGGCCGATCGTCGCGCGCGTGTCGTTGGCGTCGCCCTTTTCGGCGCGCGTCCAGCTGGCGTTGAACAGCGCCTCGCGCGTCGAGCGGTCGGTGAGCGCGGCGAGCGCCGGCTGCTGTGTCGTGTTCTGGAGTGTCAGGACATATTTGCCCGTCAGCCCGCGCTCCTTGGCGGCATCGGCGGCGGCGGCGATCTCCGCCTCCGAGAGCCCGGCCAGCTTGGCGCGATCGTCGACGACCAGCGCGCCGGCCTTGGCGGCGGCGAGCAGCTTCTGCTGGAACGCCGTCTCCAACGTCGAGAGCTGCGCGTTGAGCGCGCTCAGCTTGGTCTTGTCCGCGGGCGACAGCTTGGCACCGGCGCGGACCATGTTCTCATAGGTAAGCGTCAGCACCTGCAACTGCTCGGGCGCCAGCTTCAGCGTCTGGCGCGCGTCGTACAGCGTGCGGACACGCGCGAAGAGCTGCGGGTTGAGCTGGATCGCATCCTGATGCGCGGCGAACTTGGGCGCGAGCACTTCCTGCGTCTTCTGGAGCACGTCATTGGTGTTCGCGCCGTTGACGCCATAAAAGGCGAGCGCGGCGCGCTCCAGCAGGCGGCCCGACCGCTCAAGCGCGGCAATCGTGTTGTCGAACGTCGGCATCGAGCGGACGCGGACGATGTTGTTCACCTCGGCCAGCTGCGCGGCCATCCCGGCCTCGAGCGCCGGCTGATAATCGGCGTCCTTGATGCGGTCGAACGGCGGCGCCTCGAACGGCAGCGTGCTCGGTTTGGCGAAGGGATTGCTCGCGGGCAGCGGCGCGGCGGTTTGCGCGGCGGCGGCGAACGGCACGGCGGCAGCGGTCGTCATCGCCGTCAACAGGACGGCAGCGAAAGACAGACGCATCGGAACTCCTCGGGAACGTAACCTGCGCGCGGTGATGCACCCGCACGCAGGTTGGGGCAAGGTGGCTGCCCTTTTTCCCGGACTATCAGACCGAGTCCTTCACCTTCTTGCCAGCGACGACTCCGAGCACGAGGAAGATCAGGAACAGCGCGAGCGCGATGAAGAACAGGATCTTGGCGATGCCGACGAACGCGCCGCCGATCCCGCCGAAGCCGAGGGCGCCGAGCACCAGCCCGGCGATGAGGAAAATGACGGCAAGTTTCAGCATGACTGGTCTCCGCTTCGATCGTGGACGGGTGTCAGCCCTTGCGGCTGGCTTCGAACAGGAACCAGGCGCGCTCCTCGGCCTGATCAGTCCAGTCGTCGACGATCCCGCTGGTGGCGTTGTCGCCGGCATCCTCCGACGCCTGCTTCACGTCGCGGAAGCGCTCGACCAGCGTCAGGTTGTCGTCGCGCAGTTCGGCGAGCATCTCGCCCGCGGGGACGAAGTCGCGGTCATTGTCCTTGATCGACTGCCGGCGTGAGATGTCGCCGATCGAACGCAGGGTGGTGCCGCCGGTCTTGCGGACGCGCTCGGCGATCGCGTCGGTCACACCCAGGATTTGCGCGGCCTGATCGTCGAGCAACAGGTGATAGTCGCGGAAGTGCGGCCCGCTGACGTGCCAGTGAAAGTTCTTGGTCTTCAGATACAGCGCATAGCTGTCTGCCAGTGCCGCGTTGAGCGCGTCGGCGACGGTACGCGTGTCGTTACGCGCCAGATCGGTCGGCGTGTCGAGAGCAGGGTTGGTGTCGGTCACGATTCGCTCCGTACGGATCAGGTGTCGGAGGCGAAACGATCGATGCAGGCTTTTGCTCCCTGCCGTGCGCCTGCGCTCAGGCGGCGCGGCGCGGCGCCTCCGCGCGGTCGGTGACGACCGCCTGCCCCAGCAATTGCAGCAGGCGATGCACCGGAACGCCGCGCTCGCCACGCGCCAGCGCGAGCCGGAGCTGATTCGCGGCATCGACTGCGGCGGGCAGATGATGGTGGCGTGCCAGTTCGCGGATGCGCTCGATGTCGGGCGTGAGTTGGGTCGGCCCGGCGCGCCATTCGATCGCGGCGATTCGGCGGGTCAGTTCGGCACGGGCGGTGATGATATCGTCGTTGCTCATGACGGCTATCTCCTCTTGCGCGCCTTGTAGCGGCACGCGCGTTACCGAGGGCTTAACCGCGCCGATGCTTGACTCCGTGCGCCACATGGGCCAAGCGCCCCAGCCTGACGCGGCGGAGGAGCCTTCGCCGCATTTTTCGTTTTTCATTCGCTAGGAACTGGTCATGGCAAAGCCGACCACCGTCAAGATCAAGCTCGTCAGCTCGGCCGACACCGGCTTCTTCTACGTCACCAAGAAGAACCCGCGCACCAAGACCGAGAAGCTCAGCTTCAACAAGTACGATCCCGTCGTGCGCAAGCACGTCGAGTTCAAGGAAGCCAAGATCAAGTGATCGAACGAATCGCGTAGCGATCGTCCGATCATCCCGGCGTCGGCCGGGATCGCGGGCCGTACGCGATTCGCCTCTTGCTTGCTTCTCGGAAGCCGCCCGCGCCCCGCGCTGGCGGCTTTTCCGCGTAGCGCGTCAGGCCTGGTCCACAGCTACCGAGCCCCCCTTTACCGACATCCCGGACTTGATCCGGGATCCCGCTTTTACTTCGGCTGCCGAAGAAGCGGAGCCCCGGATCAAGTCCGGGGCGACGAACCGGGGGCTGCCGATCAAGCAAATGGCCGATCGACCGTAAAAAACGGAATGTCGGTCGGCTCTAGGTCAGCTCGGTCACGGCGGCCATGAAGCGCGCCAGCGTGATCGGCTTCGACACATAAGCGTCCGCGCCCGCAGCGCGCAGCCGTTCCTCATCCTCGCGCCCGGCATAAGCGGTCACCGCCATCACCGGAATGTGGCGCAGCGCCGCATCGGCCTTCAGCTGCAACAGCAGCTCGTACCCGGTGACATGCGGCATCTGGATGTCCATGACGACCAGATCGGGCGCAAAGGCGCGCGCGCGCTCCACCGCCTCGCGCCCGTCGCGCACCGGCTCCACGACGAAGCCATGCGCCCGCAACAGGTCGCTGAACAGCTTCAGATTGAGTTCGTTGTCCTCGACAACGAGCACCCTTTTTGCCACGCGACGACCACTCCCAACAGGGCGACGATAGATAATGGTGCGCAACGACACAAATCCGGACGATGCCGTGGCACGCGCGCTCGATGCCTTGACCTTTGTCCTTAACGATCCGTTACGCGCCGGTCGATTTCTCGACACAACGGGGCTTACACCCGACAACCTGCGGGAATGCCTTACAGATCCATCCGTGCTCGCCGCGGCGCTCACGTTTCTTGAAGCCCATGAGCCCGACCTGATCGCCTGCGCCGAATCGACGGGGCACCGCCCCGAATCGCTCGTCGCGGCGCGCCACGCGCTGGAGCAGGCGCGATGACCCGGCCGCTGCTGATCTCCGATTGCGACGAGGTGCTGCTGCACATGGTCCGGCATTTCGCCGACTGGCTGGGCGATGTGCACGAGGTCGATTTCACGATCGGCACGTGGGAGCTCGCCAAGAGCATGAAGCGCCGCGGCAGCGACGAACCGATGACGCGCGAGGAGATGTTCGGCTATCTCGGCGGCTTCTTCCCCGACGAAATGCACCGCCAGACGCTGGTGCCCGGCGCCAGCGAGGCGCTGGCGATGCTCGCGGAGCGTGCCGACATCGTGATCCTCACCAATCTCGAGGATCATTGCCGCACGCACCGCATCGAGCAGCTCGCCGGGCACGGCATCGCGCATCGCGTCGAATGCAATCAGGGCGGCAAGGGCGCACCGGTCGCGCGGCTGGTCGCCGAATATGGCGACCCGGTCACGGTGTTCGTCGACGACCTGCCGCATCATCACGAATCGGTCGCGGAACACGCGCCCGGCGTGTGGCGGCTGCACATGGTGTCGGAGCCGCAGCTCGCCCCCGGGGTCCCGCCCTCGCCGCATGCCCACGCGCGTATCGACGACTGGGCGACCGCGCAGGACTGGATCGCGGCGCGCTTCGACGAAGGCGTACCGGCGGAGGCTTGACCGCGGCGGGGCGCAGGCGGCAAGCAGCGCGCATGACCGACCGCATCGATCGCGCTCTCGAAGAGCTGGGCCTCACGCTGCCGCAGGCGGCCGCTCCCGTCGCCGCCTATGTCCCCGTCGTCGAGGCGGGCGGGTTGCTCTACATCTCGGGCCAGTTGCCGTTCATGGACGGCGTGGTGGTGACCGGACGGCTCGGCGACGGCGTGTCGCTGGAGGACGGGCAGGACGCGGCGCAGCGCTGCGCGCTGATGCTCGTCGCGCAGATCAAGGCGCATTGCGGCAACCTCAGCCGCGTGACCCGCATCGTGAAGCTGGGCGTGTTCGTCAACTCGACCGCCGACTTCACCGACCAGCCGAAGGTCGCGAACGGCGCGTCGGAACTGATGGCCAAGCTGTTCGGCGACGCGGGCAAGCACGCACGCTCGGCAGTCGGCGTCGCGGCGCTGCCGCTCGGCGCCGCGGTCGAGATCGACGCGATCGTGGAAGTCGCCTCCGCCCTTTGATCGCGGCGTCCGCGATCCTATCTCGCGCGCGATGACCTCGCTTACCGCGCGCCTGGTGCCCGGCGTATCCGCCATCCCCGCCGAGCAATGGGATGCGTGCGCCGGCACCGCTAATCCGTTCGTCGGGCACGCCTTTCTGGCGGCGCTTGAGGCATCGGGCAGCGTGGGCGGGCGCAGCGGCTGGCAACCGGTGCCGATCGTCGTCGAGGGCGACGACGGCGCACCAATCGCGATCGCGCCGGCCTATGCCAAGGGGCACAGCCAGGGCGAATATGTCTTCGACCACGGCTGGGCGGATGCGTGGGAGCGCGCCGGAGGCCGCTATTACCCGAAGCTGCAGGTCGCCGCGCCCTTCACTCCCGTGCCCGGACCTCGCCTCCTGCTGCGCGACCCCGATGCCGCGGCGGCGCTGATCGGCGCGATCGAGGCGGTGGTGGCACAGCACGAATTGTCCTCGGCGCATGCAACCTTCGTTACCCCCGAGCAACTGCCGCTCTTCGCCGCGGCGGGCTGGCTGGTGCGCGAGGGAACGCAGTTCCACTGGCAGAACCATGGCTATGCGACGTTCGACGACTTCCTCGCCGCGCTCGCCAGCCGCAAGCGCAAGGCGATCCGCAAGGAGCGCGCCGCCGCGGTCGAGGGGCTGACGATCCGCCACCTGACCGGGGCGGCGATCGGCGAACGCGAGTGGGACGCGTTCTGGCGTTTCTATCAGGACACCGGCAGCCGGAAATGGGGGCAACCGTATCTGACGCGCGGCTTCTTCCCGTTGCTTGGCGAAGCGCTGGGCGAGCGCGTGCTGCTGATCCTTGCCGAGCGCGATGGGGTGCCGATCGCGGGCGCGCTCAACCTGATCGGCGACGATGCGCTGTACGGCCGTTACTGGGGCGCGACCGAGGAGGTCCCGTTCCTCCACTTCGAGCTGTGCTATTATCAGGCGATCGACGCCGCGATCGAACGCGG
Source organism: Sphingomonas sp. 8AM (assembly GCF_902506455.1). GTDB lineage: Bacteria > Pseudomonadota > Alphaproteobacteria > Sphingomonadales > Sphingomonadaceae > Sphingomonas. The sequence continues at coordinate 141,783 of NZ_LR733844.1, forward strand.
GCTGGCGCGGGTCGAGGCCGGCGCGCAGGGCGAGCACAAACTGGCGCGCGGCTACGTGCCGGTATCGACCTGGTCGGCGCACTATATTCCCGACCCGAACTTCCGCCGCGCGGTCAGCGATTTTCTCGAACAGGAGCGGGTCGCGGTAGAAGGGGAACAGGCGTTTCTGGGTGAGTTGACGCCGTTCAGGCGCGGCTAGCGCGCCTGCTCGACCCGCAATCGCTCCAGCCGCTCTTCCTCGCGCTCGCGCCGTTCGCGCAGCGCTTCCAGCCGCTCACGCCGTCGCTTGATCCGCTCGATCAGCCAGCGCGGCACGCCCAGTTCCTCGTCGCTCGCCTCGGGCACGACCGCGTCATGGTCGATGCGGAACAGCACCGAATTGCTGGTCGGCGAGCGCCAGATCGGTACCAGCCCGACCGTAAACCGCGGATTGTAGACCGGCGGACGAATCAGCCACACATAATCGAACGCCTCGCGCGGGAAGCGGGCGAGCGCGTAATTGGCCGGCCGCCACCATTCCGCCGGGCATTTCACCGAGGTCACGATCTGCGTCGGATCGTGCGCATAGGGACCGGCGGCGGTGTAGCGCGAGGTCAGCAGCTGCGCCCCCGCCATCGACCATTGGTCATCGGTGTACGCCAGCCGCCGCACCAGCGCGATCGCGGGCAGATGCTCCAGCCGCGACATCCGCCACGCATTGTGGCAATTGTGCCCGACGAAGCTGATCAGCCGCGCGCCGACCGGGACGTGCGGCAGCGCCGCCAGCTCCTCGTCGTAATCGCGGTCGAACTCGAGATAGCTGATCGTCGTCCCCACCAGCCGCACGACGAAGAAGGCCAGCCCCAACGCCGCCAGCACCGCGGCATGGCGGAAGGTGGTACCGGGCTTGGGCCGGATCGCGATCACCGCCACCGCGATCATGTACGGCGCCATCCGCATGTCGGCATAGGCCGAGCCGAACACGATCCGCGGCAGCACGATATAGACCGCCAGCATGAAGAGCGCCGACAGCCCCAGATGCCGCGAATAGCCGATCCGCGGATCACGCAGCGCCTTGAACAGCACGAGGTAGATCACGGCCATGCTGCCGATATCGAACCACAGCCAGCGGTCGCGCAGCGCCATCACGATCCACGCGATCTTGGTGCGCCAGTAGAAGAAGTCGGCGGTCTGCCCGGTGACGTCAGCGCCCGATCGCCACGCGATCATCAGCAGCATTGGCAGCGCGAGCGGCGCGCAGCCGAGCCCGGCGCGGATCAGGCTTTCGAGCCAATGCCCGCTGCCCGCGTCCTTACGCTGGTCATGCTGGCGGATCAGCTCGCTGGAAAAGGCCAGCACGCCCAGCACGCCCCAGCCGAACGTGTGCACCACCCACAACACGCACGACAGCGGCACGAACAGCGCGACGCGCAGCCAGATCCGCCCAAGCCGCGCCAGCCGCAGCCACAAGGCGAACAGGCACAGCGCCAGCCCCATCGACAGCGCGAAGTTCACGAACCCGAACTGCACCGGATAGCCGTAGGCGAGCGGCAGCGCGAACAGCGCGGTCGCGGGGATGCGCCCATGCACTTCGCGCGCGATCCACAGCAACCCGGCGACGGTGAGCACCGGGATCGCGATCACGATCAGCTTGACCGCCGTCTCCAGCCCGACCAGCGGCGCCAGCGGCTCGATCAGCAAATCGACACCGAGATTGCCGATCAGCGCCCATTTAAAGGAATACCAGTCCGCCAGCCACGGATGCGCCCCGCGGTCGAGCTGGACGCGGTAGCGCCCCATGTGACCGGGCAGGTCGACGATCGGGGGGATGTCGGGCCAGAGCAGCGGGATCGCCGCCGCCAGCACCGCCGCGATCACGAACCATCGCGTCTGCCACCAGTGAAGCCGGTCGTCCTGCATCGACGCGCGTTAGCGGGCGGAGCGGCCTTCCCGCAAGGGGTGGATGACGCGCCAGACCAGCGCGGGGCCGCGCACGGGTACCGGACGCAGCCACTGGAAGCGCTCTCCACGTTCGAGCCGCGCCCACAGTCCGTCGGGCGCGCGATCGCGATAAGCGACCATCTCCTGCATCCCCGGACAGACCGCGAGATAATCGGCGTGTGCGGCATGGATCGCGATGCGCGCGGCCGCCGGCGCGGCGCTGAAGCCGGTGATGACGCGCGCGATCGCCGGGGCGGCACGATGATAGCCACCCGCCACCGCGCGATGCGGTGTGTCGAGCAGCAGCGCCGGGGTCAGGTCGATTGGCGCGAACACGACGCCGGGCGGAAGCGTGGCGAGCACGCGCATGTCGCGATTGTCGCTACACGGCGGGCGATGGCTGAGCTGGGTCGTCGCCGCACCGTGAAGCGGTACGGCGTTGAGCGCGGTGGCGGCTAGCGTGCCCGGCGCCGCGAGCGTCAGCGTGGCGAGCGTCGCAGCAACCCGCGGCACTTGCTTGCGGATCGCACGGGCGCGGGTCAGCAGCTGGGTCAGCCACACCGCCGCGGCAGGCGCGGCAAGCGCATTGGCGGTCGCGCCGGCCCGGCTGACCGCAAGCGCGGTCAACGTCGTGGCGAGCAGCAGCAGCGCGACCATCGCCCAGCGCGCACGCGCCTCACCCGAAGCGTCATGCCACGCGATCGCCGCCCCGATCAGCCCGGCAAGCGGCAACGCCATCGTCGCCGCGGCCCAGACCGGCTGTTGCTCCCAGACCGGGCGGCCTTCCAGCACGCCGAGATACCAGACCTGGTAGACGAGCGGCGGCAACGTCCCGAACGGCCCGGCCAGACACGCCGGGGCGAGCAGCACCAACGTCCCCGCCGCCGCCGCCGCGGTCACACCGAGCGCCGACAGCCGGGTGACCGGGCCATGTCGCTCGACCGCCGCTGCCACCGCCACGCCGGTCGCCGCGATCGCGAGCACTGCCAGCCATGCCGGGGCCATCGCATCGCAGGCGGGAAGCCAGAACCCCGGCCCGCGGGTCAGGGCATGGAAAAGGATCGCCGCACCGGCGAGCGTCAGCATTGCCGTCCGCAGCATCGCACCGCGCCGCGGCTGGACGATCCATGCCAGCGCGGCGACGCCGGTGATCGCGGCGGCGACCGGCAGCCCTTCGAGCGAGATCGTCAGCAAGGTCGCGAGCGACAGGCCGGTCAGCAGGCCACTGCGCACGCGCGCCCGCGCGATCAGCCCGCGCGTCGCGGCGAGCGCCAGCACGCTCTGCCAGCCATGATGATCGATGCGCAGCGGCGACATCTGGAAGGTGAGCGGGATCGCCAGCCCGGCCATCAGCATCGCCGGGATCACCAGCGCGTCGCCGCCCAGCCGTCGCGCGATCGACGCGACCAGCGCCAGCGCTGCGAGCAACGTCAGCAGCGGCACCGCTACCACCGCAACATGCTCCGCAACCGCCCCGCCGAGCAGCGGGCGCAGCAGCACGATCACCGCCGCGAGCGGCAGGTCGACCAGCCGCGACCAGTGCATCGGGAAATCGCCGCCGTTCAGCCGATGCTGCGCGACATCGAACCAGCTTTGCCCCGCCAGCCAGTCACGCACCTCGAGCAAGCGCATCGAGTCGTCGGCGTCGGGCAGCACCCGCGCGACGATCGTGCTCCAGCCCGCGACCAGCAGCACCAGCGCCGCCAGCGCCCAGCCGCCGAGCACGACCGCGGCATGACGGCGGTCGGGGGACAGCTTACGCCGCCTTCAGCGCGGTCGGTACCTGCCGCAGGCTGGCGAGCGCCGCTGCTTCGCCCTCGTTGCCGCTCTCGTGATATTCGGCGTCCTCGTTGACCGCCCACACGTCATAGACGCGTGCACCGGCCTGGATGTTGCGGACCGTCAGCATCGCGGTCATCATCGCATGATCCTGATTGTTGTAGCGATGCATCCCGTTGCGTCCGACGCAGTGCAGCGTCGCATAGCGGCCCTCGATCTCGCGGCGGAGCATGTCGACGTTCTGCGCATAATCCTCGTCATAGACGGGATAGGCTTTTTCCTGCCGCACCACGACGCCGCCGGTCACCTGCGCCGCATCACAAAGCCCCAGCGTCGCCATCTCGGCGGTCGCCAGCGCGATCAGCTGCTGGTCACTCGACGTCCACAGCCCGTCGCCCTCGAAGCAGAAATATTCGAGCCCGACGCAGGCGATCGCAGGATCGGGGACCATCTCGGGCGACCACGAACGGAAGTTCTGGATACGGCCGACCTTCACCTTCGGATCGTGGATGTAGATCCAGTTGTCCGGGAACAGCTCGGGCGAACGGATCATCAGCGCGACGGTCAGGAAGTCGCGATATTTGAGGTTCGACGCCTCGGGCAACGAGGCCGGAAGCGGATGGATGCGGCTGGCGAGTTCGCGCATCGGCGCGGAAGAAATGACGTGCGCGGCGTTAAGCGCGACGAGGCCGTCGGCACCGTTGGCAGTGACGGTCCAGCGCCCGGTCGTCTCGCTGAGCCGCAACTGGTGAAGCGCATGGCCCATCAGCACCTGCCCGCCACGCTCGACGATCCGGTCGCGCGCCGCATCCCACATCATCCCCGGCCCGAGCCGCGGATAACGGAAACTCTCCAGCAGCGTCTTGGCTTGCCCGACGCCGTCGTTGGGACGGCGATTGAGCCCCAGCGACCGCTTCACGCCGTCGACCACCGCGCCCCATAGCGACAGCCCCTTGATCCGCTGCGCCGCCCAGTCCGCACTCATCCGGTCGCACGGCATTCCCCACACCTTCTCGGTATAGGTCTTGAAGAAGATCGAATAGAGCTTCCGTCCGAAGGCGTTGACGGTCCAGTCCTCGAAGCTTTTCACCTCGCGCTTCGGCCACAGCCTCGCCTTTGCGAAGCTCGCCATGCACAAGGCCGATCGAACCAGCCCAAGGTTGCCCAGTGCCTCGAACGCGCGCAGCGGATAGCTGTAGAACTTGCCCTCGTAATAGATGCGGCTCATCCGCGGGCGCTCGATGAGATCGTCGGGCAGCAGCTCGTTCCAGAGGTCGACGACCTCCTTCGAGCGCGAGAAGAAGCGGTGACCACCAATGTCGAAGCGGAACCCTTGATGCTCGACGGTGCGGCTGATCCCGCCGACGTAGCGCGCGTCCTTCTCAAGGATCGCGACCGAATAGCCAACCTTGGTCAGCAGATAGCCCGCGGTCAGCCCGGCAGGTCCCGCGCCGATGATCGCTACGTCGACCGTAGTGCCTGACTTCGCCATCCCGCCCGTTCCGCTTTCAGTGGATGAGGACGCAATGAAGGAAAGTGGTTGAGGCGGGGTTAACGCCGGATGGTGGCACAGCCCGGCGCTCCTGTTCTATAGCCCGCCGGATGCGTGCTTTTCTTTCCCCCGTGCTGGCCCTTGCGGCCGCGGTCCCGCTGACGCTCCCCACGGCGGCGGTGGCGCAGAGCACCACTTTCGATCTGGCCGGCCCGACGCTCACGATGCGCGTGACGCGCGGCGACGTGACGCTGCCCGCCGGGCAGGTGCCGGGCATCCGCGCCGGCGACAGACTGGAGGTGCGCGCCGACCTGCCCGCCGATCAATCGGCGCGTTATGTGCTGGTCGTCGCCTTCCTGCGCGGCGCGACCAACCCGCCGCCCAAGGACTGGTTCTTCAAGGCCGAGACCTGGGACAAGAACCCGAAGAAATCGGGACTGAGCATCACCGTGCCCGAGGGCGCCGGGCAGGCGATCGCTTTCATGGCCCCCGAAACCGGCGGCGGCTACAATGCGCTGGTCAAGGCGGTGCGCGGGCGGCCGGGCGTGTTCGTCCGCGCTGCGCAGGACCTGTTCCAGGCGTCGCTCGATCGCGCCCGGCTCGAGACGTTCGTCAACGGTGTCGCACGAATCGAGGAGACCGCGCCCGAGCGGCTGGTGCCGGTGTCGACCGCACTGGCGGGCACGCTGGCGATCAAGCTCAACGGCGATTGCCTGACCCGCGCGCGCTCCTTGCAGGCGTCATGCCTGACGCAGAATCGCGATGGCATGGTGCTACAGACCGGCGGCGGGACGACGCTGGCCGAAGTGCTGGGCGGCACCACCACGCAATTCGCCTACAGCCTTGCCGCCACCAAGGAGGGCGGCGCGGGGATCTATAGCCCGTACATCTCGCTGGCGCGCGACTTCGCGCGGCTGTTCGGCGTGTTCCGCAGCGCGAGCTATCAATATGCCCCCGCGCTGGCGGTCGGGTCGGGCGAGCGGCTGCGGTTGCAGCTCAACAGCCCGCCGTCGTTCCAGAACCCGCAGACCGTACTGGTCGCGCCGCTCCCCCCGATCGGCAGCAGCGCGCCGCCCCCGCTGCGCGCCGCCGCCAGGGATTTGGTATGCCTCGCGCAACCCGGGCTGGTGCTCAAGCTGGACGACGCACCGCTGCTGTTCGCGACCGATTATGCGCGCGACCTGCGGCTGAAGCTGGGGTTGCAGGACGGGCGCAGCGTCGAACTGCCCTTGTCGGCCGATGCCGAGCGCGGCGGGCTCGTCGTCGCCGATGCGCAGAAGGTCGGGCAGACCGGCATCAGCGACGCGGCGCTGGTCGGGCGCTGGGGCTTCGACACCTTCACCGGCCCGCGCTACCCGGTCCAAAATGGCGCGCCGGGCGCGTGGCAGCCCAGGCCCGACGACGCGGTGGTGGTCGGCCGCGACGCCCCGCTGACGCTGCAAGGCGGCGCATCGTCGTGCGTCGAGCAGGTGGCGTTGCGCGACCGCGGCGGCGCGACCAAGCCGGTCGAGTGGAAGGCGAGTGCGGGGGACGAGATCACCGCGACGCTGCCGCTCGCGCGCACCCGCCCCGGCGAGCTGACCTTGCTGGTCGCGCAATACGGTGGCGCGCAGCCGGCGCAGCTCACGCTCAAGGGACAGACCGAGGCGAGCCGACTGGAGGGCTTCACGCTCTACACCGGCGACAAGGAAGGCCGGCTGGTCGGCGCACGGCTCGATCAGGTTGCGAAACTGGAGGTCGCCGGCGTGACCTTCGCCGCCAGCGCGCTGACCCGCGATCCGGGCGGCGGCGACCGGCTCGCGTTGACCACCGACGCGAACACCGAGACGCTGGCGCAGGGTGCGAGCGACGCGAAGGTGACGCTGAAGGACGGGCGCACCACGACGGTGCGGGCGACGATCACCCCGCCGCGCCCGCGGCTGGAGCTGGTCGGTGCCCATGTCGACGCGCCCGCCGTGGCGGCGAAGGTGCCGCTGACGTTACCCGCCGGGCTGCTCGCGCCCGATGCGACGCTGACATTCTCGGTGCGCGCGGTCGGCACGCGGCTGACCAACGACGACGCGGTCGAGGTCGCGACCGCCGACGACGAGGCGACGACCAGGCTGACCGTTGCCTCGGGCAAGCTGCAATCACTGGGCGGCGACGTGGCGGTCGGCACGTTCGCGCCGCGGCAGGCGTTGGGCGCGGCGGCAGTCGGCGCGCTCAGGATGCGGCTGGTACAGGGCGAGACGCTCGGCGAATGGCAGCCGCTGGCGCGCGTTGTCCGCCTGCCCGCGCTGACGAAGGTCGCGTGCACCGACAAGGCGTGCACGATCGAGGGCGACGACCTGTTCCTGATCGCCGGCGTCGCCGCGACACCGGACGGCGCCAATGCGCAGCCGGTGCCGGTCGGCTTCGTCGCCACGTCGCTGTCGGTGCCGCGCCCCGCTGGCGACGCGCTGTACCTGAAACTGCACGACGCACCCGACGATCTGGTGAAGGTCGCGATTGCGCCGGGGCGGAAGGAATAGCGCCCGCCACCCCTTCCGCGGTCCGCCTTAGAAGGTGACGCCGATCCCGCCGCTGACGGTTTCGCCGCTGTCCTTGCCGGTGAAGGCGCCGGCGCGATTCTCGGTGTTCCAGTGGATCAGGTTGAACTGCATCCGGATGACGCTGTCGAGGTACCAGTTCACGCCCGCAGTCACCGCCGAGCCCTTGCCCGCGGTCGGCACGCCCGAGAAATCGAGATTCTCGTAGCGGGTGAGCAGTTCGATCGCGCCCGGCCCGCCATCGAAAACGGGACGCAGCACGCGCGGCTGCGCGAAGGTGCCAAGCCGCGGATTGTACGGCGGCAGATCGCCGGTCAGGAACCAGCCACCCGACACACTCCACGCCTTGGTTAGCAGATCGTCGCGCCCGCCGCTCAGCCGCGCATGACGCTCACCCGCCTCGCCCATCACCCACAGCGGGCCGGCATAGCCGCCGACTTCGGCGCCATAGCCGGTCGTCCCAGTGCCGCCGGTCAGCGTGCCGGTCGATACGCGCAACAGGCTGTTGAAGCGCCCGCCGATCACGGTGTTGCGGGTCAGTGCGCCCGGCCCGTTCGCCAGCTTCTCGTCGAAGCCCCACAGGCCGAGGTGGACCATCGAGCGATCGGTCTTCAGTGGATTCCAGTGCGCGCGCGCCAGCACCGTGCGGCTGTCCGACACCGCCTGGCTTGCATCGACATTGTCGCCGCTCAGCGTGATCGAGGCGTGGCCGCTCTTCCAGAAGATCCGCGGCATCAGCGCGATGCCGTAGAAGCCGCGCTGCGGGATGATCGAGGTCGCGACGACGTTACGCTCAAGGAACGGCGGCGCATCCGACCCGCTCGACCCTTCGAAGCTGCGGTCGTTGAACATGTTGCCGAAGCGGACGTCGTAGGAAATCTGCCCGACGTCGTTACGCCAGCCGACGAACATCGTGCCGACATCAGAGACGTTGTCGGCGAAGTCGTTCTCGAACTGGTAGAAGAAGTGCGTACCAATCGCGCCCTCGATCCCGATGCGCAGCGCACGCGCGCCGGTGGTCGTGATGTTGCGCGCGTCATACTTCGAGCCGAACGTCGAGCTGACATGGTTGATGATGCGGCCGCGCATCTTGAACGTGTACTTGCCGTCGGCCGAATGGAAGATCGGCAGGCCGCCGCGCCACTCCGTGGTGACGCCCGACGGGTTCATCGCTGCGGCCCGCGCCTGCGCGACCGTCTGCTCGGCGGGGCTCGGCGGGATGATCTGCGGCGCGAACGAGACGGTTTCGCTGTCGTGACCGACGGTCGAGGCCGGCGCGACCCGCTGCGGCGCGGCCGACGGCGTCGAGGCGGCCATCACCGGCGCAGCGGCGGGCGCCTTGTTCTCGACTGCCTCGAGCCGCGCACGCAACGCGGCGATCTCACTGGCCTGCGCGCGGAGCAGCGCAAGGATCTCGGCCTGATCGCCCTGCTGGTTCTTGGCGAGCGCCGGCGTGGCAAGCAGGAGGGCGGAAACAGAGGCGCCCGCGCAGAGAAGACGTTTCATAGACCAGGCCTGTTGGGGTGAGGCACCGGAAGACATCGCGGCGTCGATCGGCGCGCGGCATCGATCCGGGAAGCGGTCACCACCGCCCTGCCCGTCCCTGCAACGACCGATCCTGACCGGCGACCCCCAAGGCCCCACCGAATTTCGGGACCCCCTGTATAGGAAAGCGAGGTTAATTAGTGGCTAAGCGGAAACTTACAGCAACGATACAGCATCGTCGGGGGCGCGGTGACGTCGCCTGCCATCAACGATGCAGACCATTGGCCCGGTAGAAATCCGACACAGCAGTTCTTGGCGCCAGCCGCACCTTCGGCAGCTGAATGCTCGCGAACATGCCACGGTAGCGACGGCGATTTGATCGTGTGGCGACCATGATGTGGCGAATCATGTCCCACTTCACACTGTCCCGCCCACCTTCGAGCGCGCCATGCCGCTCATGGTCGAACCAGCAGCGTCGAACATATCGGTACAGGCCGACCGACGTCGCGACATCGAGCAGGATGAACCCTGTCGCGCGATCGAGGCGCCGGGGAAGCAGCAAGCTGTAATTGCCCTCGATGACCCATTCCGCCGCCGTGATCGCCGCATCGTGAAGGGCGGCGAACTCGCGCTGCGGTCGCGGCTGCCAGTCGGTGTCGGGCAGATGATGGAGTTGATCGAGATGCACGACGGGCAGGCCCCGCGCGCGGGCGATCGCCTGCGCCAGCGTCGACTTCCCGCTGTTCGACGGGCCCATGATGCAGATGCGTTCGCCCAGCGCGTCCAGCCGCATCGACAGCGTCCCTGAAAGCGACAGTGCCGGGCTGCGACGCCCGGCACCTCCCTTGCCTTACCGATCCCGCCGTCCCAGCAACCGCAGCCGCAGCGCGTTAAGCTTGATGAAGCCCGCCGCGTCGCGCTGGTCGTACGCGCCCTGATCGTCCTCGAAGGTGACAACCTTCTCCGAATAGAGCGAGTTCGGCGACTTGCGCCCCGTCACGTGGCACGCGCCCTTGTAGAGCTTGAGCCGGACGGTTCCGGCGACCTTCTCCTGCGAATGGTCGACCGCGGCCTGCAACATCTCGCGCTCGGGCGAAAACCAGAAGCCGTTGTAGACCAGCTCGGCATAGCGCGGCGCGAGTTCGTCCTTGAGGTGCGCGGCACCGCGGTCGAGCGTCAGCTGCTCGATCGCACGGTGCGCCAGCGCGTAGATCGTCCCGCCCGGCGTCTCGTACATGCCGCGGCTCTTCATGCCGACGAAGCGGTTCTCGACCAGATCGAGCCGCCCGATCCCATGCTTGCGCCCCAGCTCGTTGAGCCTGGCGAGCAGCGACGCGGGGCTCAGCGCCTCGCCGTTGACCGCCACGCCGTCGCCACGCTCGAAATCGATCGTGATCGTCTCCGCCTGATCGGGGGCGTCCTCCGGGCTGACGGTGCGCGAGAAGACATATTCCGGGACCTCGTCCCACGGATCCTCGAGCACCTTGCCCTCCGACGAGGTGTGGAGCAGGTTCGCGTCGGTCGAGAACGGCGCTTCGCCGCGCTTGTCCTTGCTGACCGGGATCTGGTGCGATTCGGCGAATTCGATCAGCCGGGTGCGGCTGGTCAGGTCCCACTCACGCCACGGCGCGATCACCTTGATGTCCGGGTTGAGCGCATAATAGCCCAGCTCGAAGCGGACCTGATCGTTGCCCTTGCCGGTCGCGCCGTGGCTGACCGCATCGGCGTTGACCAGCTTGGCGATCTCGATCTGGCGCTTGGCGATCAGCGGGCGCGCGATCGAGGTGCCGAGCAGATACAGCCCCTCGTACAGCGCGTTGGCGCGCATCATCGGAAAGACGTAGTCCCTGACGAACTCTTCGCGCAGGTCGTCGATGAAGATATGCTCGGGCTTGATGCCCATCAGCTCGGCCTTGGCGCGCGCCGGCTCCAGTTCCTCGCCCTGCCCCAGATCGGCGGTAAAGGTGACGACCTCGCAGCCATATTCGGTCTGGAGCCATTTCAGGATCACGCTGGTGTCCAGCCCTCCCGAATAGGCAAGTACGACGCGCTTGATCTGATCGGTCATGGGCAAGGCTCCTTCTTGCGCGGGCCGCTACGCGCTCGCGCGTGCGAGGGCAACCGTCTTGCCGCAGTCCGCCGACCCGTTCAGCGCGGGTAAAAGCGCGCCGCGGCAGGCGGGCGGAATGAAGCATCATGTCACCCTTGCCGCCGCGCTCGTCGCCCTGCTGTCGCTCCCGGCGCTGACCGTCACCGCGTTGGCGCAGGAGACGCGTGCCTCCGCCACCGCCAAGCTCGACAAGGAGTTCGCCGCGTCGGACGCCAACAAGGACGGCTTCCTCTCGCCCGCCGAGAACGAGGCCCGGATGGGCAAGATGAAGGTCGGGCCGGGCAAGACGCTCGACCCCACCCACACCAAGCGCATCGCGGCGCTGTTCCTCGCGCGCGCCGACACCAACAAGGACGGCAAGGTCAGCAAGGCCGAGTCGGCGGCGCTGATGGGCGCGGTGTTCAACGCCTATGACAAGAACGGCGACGGCAAGGTCGACGGCACCGAAGCCGCCCGTGCCCGCGCCGCGGCGAAGGGGGCAGCGCAGGGCAAGGCGACACCGAAGCGGTAGGTCCGTCCCTTCCGCCATTGCTTCGCTCCGCTCGCAATGACGGCCGAACTCACCCCTCCCGCAATCGCCGCTCTTCCTCGTACATGTAATCGCGCGTCAGCGGCAGCGCGAGGCGGTCGCGGCTGAACTGGATCTGGTAGTTGACCAGCGGACCGTTGGTGAACGACACGATCGCGCCGGCCAGATAATAGGTCCACATCCGGAAAAAGCGTTCGTCATATAGCGCGACGATCTGGTCGTGCGCCGCCACCGTCCGCACATACCAGTCGCGCAGCGTCATCGCATAGTGCATCCGCAGCACCTCGATATCGGTGACGAACCAGCGGATATATTCGTTGGCTTTCAGCACTTCCGACAGCGCCGGGATATAGCCGCCGGGGAAGATGTACTTGTCGGTGAACTTGTCGGTGAAGTTCGGTCCGTCGCCGCGCCCGATCGTGTGGAGCAGCATCACCCCCTCGGGCGTCAGCAGGTCACGGCATTTGTTCAGGTACGTGCGGAAGTTGCGCAGTCCGACATGCTCGAACATGCCGACCGAGACGATCCGGTCGAACGGCCCCTCCAGCGCGCGATAGTCGATCAGCTCGAACCGCACCTTGTCGGCGACCCCGGCCTCCTCGGCACGGCGCTGCGCGACCTTGAGCTGCTCCTCCGACAGCGTGATCCCCAGGACCTCGGCACCGGTCTTGGCATGGATATACAGCGCCATCCCGCCCCAGCCGCAGCCGATGTCGAGCACGCGCATCCCCGGCTTGATCGCCAGCTTGGCGACGATATGCGCCTTCTTGTCGGCCTGCGCCTGCTCCAGCGGATTGGCCGGATCGGTGTAATAGGCGCAGCTGTACTGTTTATCGACATCGAGGAAGAGGTCGTACAGCCGGTCAGACAGGTCGTAATGATGCGCGACGTTGCGCTTGGATTGCAGCGCCTTGTTCGCGGTCAGGAAGCGGTGACGGATCTGCCCGCCGAGTCGCCGCAGCGGGCTCGCGGCGAGCTTGTTGCTGCCATTCTCCCAACGGCTGTTGCTGGTGGCGAGCATCAGCAGGTCGAGGATGTCACCTTCCTCGACGATCAGCCGCCCGTCCATGAACGCCTCGGCGACGCCCAGAGCGGGATCGGCTGCGATCTCGCGATAGACCTTCGTATCGGTGATGCGGAACGACACCGGCTTCAGCGCGGGATCGTCCTGCCCGAACGTCGAGACCGATCCGTCGGGCTTGGTGAGGGTGAGGCGGCCGCGGTGAATGGCGCGGCGGAGGAAAACGTCGATCAATGCCATGACCGCCTGCTAAACCCAGCATATGGCGATACGCAACCGGCGAGGCATTGCGCGCGGGTAGCGCGGCATCTAGGCAGCCCCGATGCGCTACGTCAGCACCCGCGGGAACGCGCCCGCGCTCGACTTCGCGGGCGTCACGCTCGCCGGCCTCGCCTCGGATGGCGGGCTGTACGTGCCTGAAAGCTGGCCGAGCTTGTCGCCGGACGAGATCGGCGCGCTCAAGGGCCTATCCTATGTCGACACCGCAGTGGTGGTGATGGCGCCGTTCGTCGCGGGCACGCTGACCCGCGAGGAACTGCGCGGACTGTGCGAAGCGGCCTATGGCGCGTTCAGCCACGACGCGGTGACGCCGCTGGTGCAGCTCGAGCATGACCAATGGCTGCTCGAGCTGTTCCACGGCCCGACGCTGGCGTTCAAGGACGTCGCGCTGCAATTGCTCGGACATCTCTTCGAGCGGTTCCTGAAGGGTACCGATCAGCATCTGACGATCGTCGGCGCAACCAGCGGCGACACCGGTTCGGCGGCGATCGACGCGGTGGCGGGGCGCGAAGGCGTCGACATCTTCATGCTTCACCCCGAAGGACGGGTAAGCGAGGTGCAGCGCCGCCAGATGACCACGGTCGGCGCCCCCAACGTCCATAACATCGCGATCCGCGGCGACTTCGACACCGCGCAGGCGCTGGTGAAGGCGATGTTCAACGACACCGGCTTCTCGACGCGCTTCCGCTTGTCGGCAGTCAATTCGATCAACTGGGCGCGGTTGATGGCGCAGGTCGTCTATTATTTCTACGCCGCGGTCCGGCTCGGCGCGCCCGCGAAGCCGGTCGCGTTCAGCGTCCCGACCGGCAATTTCGGCGATGTCTTCGCGGGCTATGTCGCAGCGAAGATGGGGCTGCCGATCGCGAAGCTGGTGGTGGCGACCAACGTCAACGACATCCTCGCACGTGCGCTGGCCAACGGCGATTATTCGAGCCGCACGGTCGTGCCGACCCCGACACCGTCGATGGACATTCAGGTGTCGAGCAATTTCGAGCGCTTGCTGTTCGATCTCGGCGGGCGCGATGGCGCCGCACTGGCCGAACAGATGCGCAGCTTCGAGGATGCCCGCAGCATCCGCCTGACCAATGCGCAGACGCAGGGCGCGAGCCCGCTGTTCGTCGGCGAGCGCGTCGATACCGATGAAATGACGCTGGCAATGCGTCACGCGCACGAACGCGCCGGCCAGATCGTCGACCCGCATACCGCGATCGCCCTGGCGGCGGCGCAGCGCCATGCCACCGAGGGCGTGCCGATGGTGACGCTGGCGACCGCGCATCCCGCGAAGTTCGGCGATGCGGTAGAGCGCGCCACCGGGGTCCGCCCCCCGCTGCCGCCGCGTGTCGGCGACCTGTTCGAGCGCGAGGAGCGCTTCGTGACGCTCGATGCCACCTACGAGGCGGTCAGCGGCTATGTCGCCGAGCATGCGGTTCCGCGCGACTGATGCACCTGTCGACTCTCATCGGCGAGCCATGGGCGGATTACGGGCTGGTCGACTCGGGGCACGGCCGCAAGCTCGAACGCTACGGCCGCTTCCGCTTCATCCGCCCCGAGCCGCAGGCGCTATGGGCCCCCGCCCACGCTGAGTGGCGCGCGCAGGGCGAGTTCGTGCCCGGCAGCGACGAGGACGGTGGCGGCCAATGGCATTTCGCCGAGCCGGTCCCGCGTGACGGCTGGCCGCTCGCGTGGAGCGAGGGCGATGCCCGCGTTCGCTTCACCGCGCAGACCACGCCGTTCCGCCACCTCGGCTTCTTTCCCGATATGGCGCCGGTCTGGTCGTGGATGCGCGGGCGGATCGCCGGCATGGCGGAGCCGGAGTGCCTGAACCTGTTCGGCTATACCGGGGTCGGTACGCTGGCGCTGTCGGCGGTCGGCGCGAAGATGGTGCATGTCGACGCCTCGAAAAAGTCGGTCGAGGCGGCGCGCGGCAACGCTTCGCTCTCCGGGCTGGCGGACGCGCCGGTGCGCTGGATCATCGACGACGCCGCCAAGTTCGTCGCGCGCGAGGTGCGGCGCGGACGGCGCTATGACGGCATCCTGCTCGATCCGCCCAAATACGGGCGCGGGCCGGACGGCGAGGTGTGGCGACTGGAAGAGCATTTGCCGGCGCTGATCGCCGATTGCCGGCGCTTGCTCGACGCCGAGTCGCGCTACCTGTTCCTGACCGTCTATGCGGTGCGGATGTCGGCGCTGGCGATCGGCGAGATGCTGCGGCAGGCGTTCGCGGACCTGCCCGGCACCGTCGAGGCGGGCGAACTGGCGGTACGCGAGGAAGCGCGCGGATTGGCGCTGCCGACCGCGATTTGGGCACGCTGGTCGCGGTAACGTCGTCATTGCGAGCGTAGCAAAGCAATGACGAAAAACTACTCTACCCGGGACCGCGCCGGTGTCGGAAGCCCCTTTCCTCTCCGTTCGTGCTGAGCCTGTCGAAGCACGTGCCGCGAACGCGCGCCCGTCGGCTGGCCGCTTAGCACAGGCGCCAAGCTCAGGGCGGAGGGGGAGACGGAGAACAAGGCTCGTCGTTTGTTTACTCCACCCCCGCCCGCATCGCGGCGCCTGCGACGATCGGCGCGCCCGCGACCAGCACCAGACTCACCGCCGCCAGCAGCTTCAACCCGCTCGCCCCGCCCTCGATTGCCCCGGCACCGAAGATCAGCAGCGGCACTGCGAGCGGCAGCATCACCAACCCCGCGACGGCGCCGGCTCCGCGCAACCCCGCGACCAGCGCTCCGGTTGCGACCGCCAGCGCGGCGAGCCCCGGCGTACCGAGCAGCAGCCCCACCTCGACCAGCAACAACCGCTCTGCCGACAGATCGAGCAACCCCGCCGCAATTACCGCCGCCAACATCAGCGGCGGCGCAAACGCGCACCAATGCGCCACGATCTTCACCGCCGCGACCATCGCCGGCGACACGCCGCGCACCATGAGCTGATCGAGAACCCCCGCCTCCAGATCGGGCTGCACCAGCCGCTCGACCGGCAGCAGCGCAGCGAGCAACGCCGCCGCCCAGATCACCCCGCCGCCGACCCGCGCCAGCAACGTCGCGTCCGGACCGATCGCGAACGGGAACAGCACTGCCACCAGCAGGAAGAACGCGATCACCAGCGTCGCGCCGCCGCCGGAATACCCCCGCCGCACATCGCGCCAGAACAGCGCGATCACAGCGTCACCGTCACGGCATCGGGCACTGCCAGCGGCTGGTGCGTGGTGACCACCACCGCACCGCCCCCGCCGCGATGCCCCTCGATCAATCCTTCCAGCCGCATCACCGCCGCCGCATCGAGCCCGCTCGCTGGTTCGTCCAGCAACCACAGGTCGGCGCCACTTGCCACCACCCGCGCCAGCGCGGCGCGGCGACGCTGCCCGGTCGAGAGCATCCGCACCGGCACGTCGGCGATCTCGCTCAATCCGACCGCCGCCAGTGCCGCCGCGACGCGCATGTCGGCCGCGTCGCGCCCGTCGAGGGTCGCCCAGAAACGCAACGCGTCGGTCAGCCGCCGCTCGGGATCGAGCGCCGCCGCTTCCCCCAGCCAGGCGACGCTGCCCTCCCGCGTCACGGTGCCGGTGAACGGGGCGAGCAGCCCGGCGAGGACGCGCAACAGGCTCGATTTGCCCGCGCCATTGGGCCCGTGGACCAGCAATGCCCCGCCCCGGCCCACGGCGATGTCGAGGTCCTCGATCAGCACGCGTCCGCCGCGCGCAACGGTGAGCGCCTCCGCGACGAGCAGGCTCAATCCGCCACCGCATCTTCCAGCGCGTGCATGTCGTCGTCGGACAGGCCGAAATGGTGACCGATTTCGTGGATCGTGACATGCGCGACCAGATCGTCCAGGCGCACCCCCGTCTCGCACCATTCGGCGAGGATCGCCTGCCGATACAGATGGATGCGATCAGGCAGCGCCGCGCTGTCGAACGCGCTTTTCTCGCCGACCGGCTGCCCGTGATAGAGGCCGATCAGCTCGAGCGAATGCTCCAGATCGAGCGCGGCAAGCGTTTCCGCATTCGCCTCTTCCTCGACCAGCAGTACCACGTCACCCAGATGTGCACGGAATTCCGGCGGCAGCCGCGCGATCACTCTCCGCGCGTGCGCCTCGATCGCGTCTGCGGAGGGCGCGATGCCCATTGCCTCTTGCCCGTCCATCCCGCCCGCCATACCGCTCCCGGCGAAGCAGCGGAAGGGAGCGGGCGCATGGCCGAAACGATCGAACCACTGAGCGAGGCCGAGCGGGTCGACGCGCTCGATGCGCTGCCCGACTGGGATTATGACGAGGGGCGCGACGCGATCGCGCGCTCGATCGTGTTCACCGACTTTGCCGAAGCATTCGGATTCATGACGCAAGTCGCGCTGCTCGCCGAACGCGCCGATCACCATCCCGAATGGACCAACGTCTGGAATCGGGTCGAAATCCTGCTGACGACGCATGATGCCGGAGGACTTTCCGGGCGCGACATCGAGCTGGCAACCGCGATCGACGCCATCCTTGGCGGATAAAGCCGTTTCGGTACTGATCGTTGTCAATATGATTCATCGGAACGTAAGGCGGCGTCTGTCCGTCTAACCTGCCCTATGCCGGCACCCGACACACCGATGTTCCGCTGGACGCATCATGCGCAGGCGGAACTCGAATCGCTTCTCCACGATCATATCGCCGACCGCGCCTTTCCGTGCGTCGGCGCCAAGGCGGCCATGGCGCGCGGCACGCTCAACGTGCTGGCGTGCACCAGCATCGACAGCGCGTGGGACGATCTGCGCATCCACGACGGGTTGGTGAAATTCGCCGCAGCCTATCGCGAGGACCCCGCGCTGTTCCGCAGCTTCGCGGTCGTGTTCGACGGCCCGGACGGTCTCGATGAGCCAGCGTTCGAAAAGGCACTCTGGCGACGCATCCAGTCGCTGTCCGACAAGGACGTCTGGCGCGGCCAGCCGTATGACACGCGCGTCAGCCACGATCCGGCCGATTCGCACTTCTCGCTGAGCTTCGGCGGCGAGGCGTTCTTCGTCGTCGGGCTCCACCCGAATGCATCGCGCCCGGCACGCCGCTTCGCGCGCCCGACCCTGGTGTTCAACCTCCACGACCAGTTCGAGACGCTGCGCGCCGATGGCCGTTACGAGACGATGCGCGAGGCGATCATGGTGCGCGACGAGGCGATCGCCGGCTCGCGCAATCCGATGCTCGCGCGCCACGGCGAGACCAGCGAGGCGCGGCAATATAGCGGACGCGTCGTCGACTCGGCGTGGCGTTGCCCGTTTCATTACGCGGGCGAGAAGCATCCGTGACCGGCGTCGTTCACGAGATTCCGCCACGTAGCGGCGCCGGCTTCACGCTGGCGGCCGGGCAGACGCTCACCGTCATCGACCCGCGCGGCGTGCAGGTCGCCGATCTGCTCGCCTACAAGGCCGCCGACGTGCGCGAGGTGCTCTCGTCAGGCCGGACGCTCGACTATGCCGAGACGATACGGCTGACGACCGGGCACAAGCTCTATTCCAATCGCTCGAACGTGATGCTGGAGATCGTCGAGGACACTGTCGGGCGACACGACTTCCTGCTGACGCCGTGCTCCTACGCCACCTTCGACTATTTCTACCCCGATCTGCCGCGGCATCGCGGCTGCTTCGGCAATCTTGCCGAGGCGCTCGCGCCGTGGGGGATCACCGAGGACATGATCCCGGTCGCGTTCAACTGCTTCATGAACGTTCCGGTCGATGGCCCTACCGGACGGCTGGAAGTACTGCCGCCGGTCAGCAAGGCCGGCGACCGCATCGTGCTACGCGCCGCGATGGATCTGGTAATTGGGCTCACCGCCTGCTCCGCGCCGGCGTCGAACGGCGGCAGCTTCAAGCCGATCCATTATTGCGTCGAATAGGTTAGCGCGCGTTGCTCTGCCTCTGCGGCGCGCTCGGCGTAGCGGGCGGCGAGATCGAGGTGGAGACGGCGGATTGCCTCCTCGCACGCGGCCCGCGCGCGATACTTCTCTTCGATGACGCGTCGACGGAAATAGGCGATATCGCCAGTGGCAGACATGACCGATGCTCCTGACCCGAGGAATGACGGTACGCGCTCAACTGCATCGATTGTGCGCGCGGGCCGGCGTCTCGGCTTTCATCTCGATCAAGTCAGCGCTGGCGGAATCGTACAAAGCCGATGATGTGGGTGAATGACGATCACGCATTTCTTTGACCGCGTCACGCCCGACTCGCCCGTCGCGCCCCACGCGCGCGCGGTGATCGGGGAATCGCCGATCGCGATCGAGGTGAACGGCATCGGCTATGCGGTAATGATGGCGACTCCGCAGGATATCGCCGACTTCGCGAGCGGCTTCGCACTCTCGGAACGGATTGTGACGCGGGCCGCCGAGATCGAGTCGCTGGACATACATCGGACGCCGCAAGGAACGATCGTGCGCCTCACGGTGCCGCCCGCCCGCGCTGCCGCGGTGCTCGACCGGGTACGGCGGCGGACGAGCGACAGTTCGTGCGGGCTGTGCGGGATGGACAATCTCGACGCGGTCCACCGCGACCTGCCGCCGGTGCCGACAGCGACCGCCGCACCCGCCGCGATCTTCGCCGCACTGGCCGCGATGCGCGCGCATCAACCGCTCAACCGTGCCACCGGCGCCGCGCACGCTGCGCTGCTGTGCGCGCACGACGGCACGATCCGCGTCGCGCGCGAGGATGTCGGGCGGCACAATGCGTTCGACAAACTGATCGGCGCAATGGCGCTTCAGGGCCTCGGCTGGGACGGCGGCTTCGCGCTGCTGTCATCGCGCTGCTCTTACGAGCTGGTCGAGAAGGCCGCATTGGCCGGGTGCCCGATGCTGGTGACGGTGTCGGCGGCGACCAGCCTCGCGCTGGAGCGCGCCCGCGCCGCCGGGCTGACGCTCGTGTCGCTCGCGCGCGACGACGCGGTGCTTTTCTCGAGGTCCGTGCGTTAGCGCGTGCATGACCGAGCAGCACGACGATCGCCCCGATTTCACCCCTTACGACGGCCCTTCGGGAGGCTGGGGGTCGGTCCGCTCGCTGACCGATATCATCCCGCGCGAGAAGAACATTGCGCAGACCTCTGCCGAGCTGCTGCGCCAGAACAAGCACGACGGCTTCGCCTGCGTCAGCTGCGCCTGGTCGAAGCCCTATCCCCCGCACCCCGCCGAATTCTGCGAGAACGGCGCGAAGGCGACCGCGTGGGAGATCACCAGCCAGCGCGTCACGCCGGACTTCTTCCGCCAGCACACGCTGACTGAGCTGCGCGGCTGGACCGACTACCGACTGGAGGAAGCGGGGCGGCTGACCCACCCGATGAAGTACGACGCGGCGAGCGACAAATATGTCGTCGCGCCGTGGGAGGAAGCGTTCAAGGCGATCGGCGCGCGACTGAAGGCGCTGCCGCCCAAATCGGTGGTCTTCTACGCCTCCGGCCGCGCCAGCCTCGAGACCTCGTACATGTGGCAGCTGATGGCGCGCCTCTACGGCAGCCAGAACCTGCCCGACAGTTCGAACATGTGCCACGAATCGACCTCCGTCGGGCTCAAGACCTCGATCGGCGTGCCCGTAGGCACCACCAAGCTGGAGGATTTCGACACCACCGACTGCATCCTGCATTTCGGGCAGAATGTCGCGACCAACAGCCCGCGGATGCTCCACAACCTGCGTGACGTCCACAAGCGCGGCGCGGACATCATCGTCTTCAACCCGCTCAAGGAACGCGGGCTGGAGCGCTTCACCGATCCGCAGAACCCGATCGAGATGGCGACCGGCAAGGAGACGCCGATCGCCACCCAATATCATCAGGTGAAGGCCGGTGGCGACATTGCGGTGATGATGGGCATCGCCAAATGGCTGCTCGCGCATGACGCGATCGACCATGATTTCATTGCCGAGCACACCCATGACTTCGCGCCCTTCGCCGCCAAGGTGCAGGCGACCGACTGGAGCGAGATCGAACGCGAATCGGGGCTGACCCGCGCCGCGATCGAGCGCGCCGCCGCCGCCTATGGCCGCGCAAAGACCGCGATGGCGATCTACGGCATGGGGCTGACCCAGCATGTAAAGGGCGTCGACAACGTCCGCATGCTCGTCAACCTGATGCTGATGCGGGGCAACATCGGCAAACCCGGCGCGGGCCTCTGCCCGGTGCGCGGCCACAGCAACGTCCAGGGGCAGCGCACCGTCGGCATCACCGAAAAGACCGAACTCGCCCCGGTGGAGAAGCTCAAGGAGCGCTACGGCTTCTCGCCCCCGACAGAAAAGGGGCTGGATACGGTTGAGGCGTGCCGGGGGATCATCGACGGGACGGTGAAGGCGTTCCTGTCGCTCGGCGGCAATTTCGCGCGCGCGGTGCCCGAAACCGAACTGGTCGAGGACGGCTGGGCGCGGATGGAGCTGTCGGTGCAGATCGCGACCAAGCTCAACCGCAGCCATTTGATCCCCGCGACCGGCGACACCTGGCTGCTGCCGTGCCTCGGTCGAATCGAGCGCGACCTGCAGGCGACCGGACCACAACGCGTGACGGTCGAGGATTCGACCAGCGTCATCCACCCGTCGCTCGGCAAGGTCGAGCCGGCCAGCCCGCATCTGCTCTCCGAGCCGGCGATCGTCGCCGGGATCGCGCAATCGTTCCTGCCGGCCAATCCCGCGATCGACTGGGATCGGTGGGTGGGCGACTACAGCCTGATCCGCGACGAGATCGCCGCAGTGTTCCCCCACTTCTTCGCGCGCTTCAACGAGCGTTTGCAGGAGAAAGGCGGCTTCTGGAAGGGCAACAAGGCGTCCGGGCGCGAATGGGATACCGAAAGCGGCAAGGCCGAGTTCCTCGTCCCCGACGTGCTCAACGCCACCGGTTTCACCGAGGCGGAGGGGCGCTTCCGCCTGCTGACCCTGCGCTCGAACGACCAGTTCAACACCACGATCTACGGCTATTCGGACCGTTTCCGGGGGATCAACGGCACGCGGCAGGTGGTGCTGATGAATCGCGCCGATATCGCGCGCGCCGGGCTGACCGCCGGTCAGAAGGTGACGCTCGCCACCGATGCGGAGGATAATCACGACCGGCGCGTCGGCGACCTGATCGTCGTCGAATATGACGTACCCGACGGCTGCATCGCGGCCTATTATCCGGAGTGCAACCCGCTGATCCCGCTGTCGCACCACGCCGAGGAAAGCCACGTCCCGGCGGCGAAGTCAGTCCCGGTCAGGATTCTCGCTTAGCCGTGTCCCCGCCGCGGAGAGGGAGCCCCTCTCCGGCATAATTATGCGACAAACCGGCGATAGCGCCATGATTGCCGCCGAACCCGACGCGCGGCTGGGGTAACACATGCGTCTCTCGTTCCTTCTGCTGGCTTCCACCGCGGCACTGCCCGCCTACGCCCAACAGGCCGCATCGCCGCCACCGCCCGCGCAGGCCGGCGTGCAGGCCCCGGCAACGCCCCCCGCCAAAGCCGAGACCGAGGAGGAAAGCAGCGAGGACATCGTCGTCACCGGATCGCGCGCGCAGCGCGGCGCGGTGATCGGCGACGTCACCCCCGAAGAGCAATTGTCTCCCGCCGACATCCGCAGCTACGGCGTCAGCTCGGTCACCGAATTGCTCAACGAATTGTCGCCTCAGACCCGCTCCGGGCGTGGCGCGGGCGGCGCACCGGTGGTGCTGCTCAACGGGCGGCGCATCTCGGGCTTTCAGGAAATCCGCGACCTGCCGACCGAGGCGATCCAGCGCGTCGACATCCTGCCCGAGGAAGTCGCGCTCAAATACGGCTATCGCGCCGACCAGCGCGTCGTGAACTTCGTGCTGCGCCGCCGCTTCAAGGCCGTGACCGCCGAAGTCGAGGACCGTTTCGCGACCGAGGGCGGTCGCAACACGCCGGGCGCCGAACTCGACCTGCTGCGCATCCGCAGCGACAAGCGCGTCAACCTGCATCTCGAATACAGCCGCCCCGGCGCGCTGACCGAATCCGAACGCGACATCATCCAGGCCCCGAACGCGGCGGCGGTCGGCGGCAACGTGTCGTCGCTCAACCGCGGCGCGATCGACCCGTTCTTCGGCAACGCCGCTTCGCTGGGCATCCCTGCACTCGCCGCGACGCAGGCGCCGCGGCTCGGCGACTTCACCACCACCCGCAACGTCACCGATCAGGGCGCATACCGCACGCTCCTGCCGCAGCAGCGCACGTTCAGCGCAAACGGCACCTATGCGACGACGATCTTCGGCAACGTCTCGGCGTCGCTGAACGCGACCGTCGACCACAACGTCACACGCGCGTTGCGCGGTCTGGCCGAGGTCGATCTCGATCTGCCGGTCGGCAGCCCGTACTCACCGTTCGCGGTGCCGGTGCGCGTGACGCGCGCCTTCGACGACGTGCCCGCACTGACGCAGCGCGCCGAGACCACCGACCTCCACCTTGGCGGCACGCTCAACGGCGATCGCGGGCAATGGCGCTGGTCGCTGACCGGCAATGTCGATCGCGACGAGAGCAATACGGTGACCACCACCGGGCTCGACGCCAGCGCGTTGCAGGCCGGGATCGACGCCTTCGATCCGCTCGCCAACCCCTATGCGCCGCTGGCGCTGGGCGCGCTGCCTGCTGATCGCGGCCGCTCGGTCGCGACCAGCGCCGGGCTCGACGCTTTGGTCGCCGGGCCGTTGTTCCTGCTCCCGGCCGGCTACGCCAACACCAGCATCCGCGTCGGCGCCTCGACCAGCGACTTCACCAGCGACTCGTTCCGCCGCGGCGTGGCGAGCAGCGCCGACATCGGGCGCGATCTCGCCAACGCGCAGATCAACCTCGATTTGCCGATCGCGAACAAGGCGCAGGGCGTGCTCAGCGCGCTCGGGCGGCTGTCGATCAACGGCAATCTCGCGGTCGACCAGCTTTCCGACTTCGGGACGCTGTGGACGCTCGGCTACGGCGCGAACTGGACGCCGATCGAGGGGATACGCCTGCTCGTCTCGGTCACCGATCAGGACGAGGCGCCGTCGGCGCAACAGCTCGGCAACCCGACCGTGACGACGCCGGGCGTGCGCGTGTTCGACTATGTCCGCGGCACCACCGCGACCGTCACCACCGTCACCGGCGGCAATCCGAACCTGATCGCCGACAATCGCCACGCGCTGAAGGCCGGGCTCGACATCAAGCCGTGGAGCAATCAGCAGATCAATTTCCGCGCCGATTACACGCGCCAGACCACCGACGATCCGATTGCCGCCTTCCCCAGCGCCACCGCCGCGATCGAATCCGCCTTTCCGGATCGCTTCACCCGTGATGCCGGTGGCAATCTGCTGCGGATCGACTCGCGCCCCATCAACTTCGCGCGCAGCGAGACGTCGCAGCTCCGCTACGGCGTCAACCTGTCGTTCCGGATCAAGTCCGAGCTCCAGAAGAAGATCGAGGCGTTCCGCGCCGGAACCGGTCCGAACCCGTTCGAGGGGCTGCGCCCGCCGGGTGGCGAACGACGCCCCGACCGCCCGCCGCAGGATCGCGCCCGACCGGACGGCAGCGCGCTGAACGGCGGGCGCCCCGACGCGGGTGCCGGCGCGCCGGGCGGCCCGCCCGGTGGTGGTGGCTTCCGTGGTCGGGGTGGTGGTGGCGGCGGTCAGGCCGGCGGGCGCGTCCAGTTCGCGCTCTATCATACCTGGCACCTTACCGAGCGGGTGACGATCGCCGACGGCGGGCGCGTGCTCGACCTGCTCAACGGCGACGCGATCGGTGCGGCCGGCGGACAGGCGCGGCACGAGCTGGAGGGTCAGGCCGGCTATACCAACAACGGCCTCGGCGCGCGACTGTCGGTCAATTACCAAAGCGGCACGCGCGTCAACGGCGGCACCGCCGCCACGCCGGAGACGCTGGAGTTCGGCGGGATCGCCACCGCCAACCTCCGGCTGTTCGCCGACCTCGGCGGCAACATCGACTGGGTGCGCGCGCATCCGTGGATGCGTGGCGCACGCGTCAGCGTCCAGTTCGACAATCTGCTCAACACCCGCCGCGACGTCCGCGACCAGAACGGCACCGTCCCGATCGGCTTCCAGCCCGATTATCTCGACCCGGTCGGCCGCACGATCCGCGTGTCGTTCCGCAAGCTGTTTTTCTGAGGAACCGTCGCCCCTGCGCAGGCAGGGGCTCATGTCTTCGAGTGTCACGGTAGGCCGACACAAAAACCGACGCCACTGTGTCACTCACAACCCGACGCGCGCCGCCAGCCACCGTGCCGCCGCCTCCGGGCTCTGTTTGTCGTGATCCCGATCCACGCGATAATTCGCCTCGCGCATCGCCGCGACCGGGATCCGCCCGATCAATGGCCGCAGCGTCTCAAAGAACCGCGCATCCTCCCGATGCCCCGGCGCGACCAGCACGATCGCGTCATACCCCGGGATCGCATGCCGCGGATCGGCGAGCACCGTCAGACGGTCGGCGGCGATCCGCCCGTCCGAGGAAAAGGCGCTGATGACATCGGCGCGCCCGCTCTCCAGCGCGCGATACATGAAGGTCGGGCTGTACGGCGTCGCGCTGGCAAAGCGCAGCGGATAGGCGCGACGGATCGCTTGCCATTCCGGTCGATCGAGGAACTCGAGATCGGCCCCGAACCGCAGCTGCGGCGCGACCCGCACCAGATCGTCGAGCGTTGCAACGCCGCGCCGCTGGGCATCGTCCCCGCGCATCGCAACGGCATAGGCATTCTCGAATCCGAGCGCGCCGAGCAAAGTGACGCCGCGCGACTTTTGCACCCAGTCCGCGGTCCCGCGCAGCTGTTCGGCGCGCGGCGGCGTATCGGTGCGGTGCATTTCGGCGGTCCAGAGCGTCCCGGCATAATCGACATAGACGTCCACCTCGCCTCCCGCGACCGCCCCGAACGCCACCGCGGAGCCGAGCCCGTCGCGATAGCTGACCTGATAGCCCGCGCGCGTCAGCCGATCGCCGATCAGCCGCGCGAGAATATATTGCTCGGAAAAGTTCTTCGCGCCGACCACGATGCGCCGCTCGCCCCCGCCGTGCCACAAGGGCGTCGCAGCCGCTACCGTGGCCACCACGAGCAACAGCAACGCGCCACCGGCCCGTCGCCAGCGCCGCTGCCCCGCCGCACGCTCGGCGACCCCGAGCAGCAGATCGACCCCCAGTGCCAGCCCCGCCGCGCCGACGCACCCCGCGATCACCAGCGTCCACGCCTGCGTCTGGAGCCCCGCGAAGATCAGATCACCCAGACTCGGCTGCCCGACGGTGGTCGACAGCGTCGCCGCGCCGATCGTCCACACCGCCGCCGTGCGTACCCCGGCCATCGCGATCGGCAGCACCAGCGGCAGCTCGACCAGCCGCAGCTTCTGCGCGCGCGTCATCCCGATCCCGTCCGCCGCCTCCAGCACCGCTGGATCGAGCCCACGCAGCCCGGTAATAATATTCCGCACGATCGGCAGCAGCGCGTAGAGCGTCAGCGCGAGCAGCCCGGGCAGGAAGCCGAGCGCCGGCACGCCATGCCCGATCCACAGCAACGCCGGATAGAAGAGCGCGAGCAGCGCAAGGCTCGGAACCGTCTGCACCAGACTCGCGAACCCGAGCACCACCCCCGCCAGCCGCGGCGCACGCGCGGCACGGATCGCGATCGGCACGCCGATCGCCAGCGCCAGCGCGAGCGCCGCCATCGCGAGCAGCAGATGCTGCCCGGCGAGCGCCGGCACGCGGGCGAAGGCGTCGTTCACGTCGACAGCGCCGCCAGCCGCGCCGCCTGCGCGCGCGGCACCGCCACCAGCGCCTGCGCCGCATCACCGCCCTGCCCGCGCAGCAAGGCCGCGGGCGCTTCGTCGGCGACTACCTGCCCAGCCGCCATGACGATCACGCGGTCCGCGAGCAGCAGCGCCTCGGCCATGTCATGCGTCACCATGATCGTGGTCAGCGCGAGCTCGTCGTGGAGCCGCCGTACCGCCCCCGCCAGCGCTTCGCGCGTCACAGGATCGAGCGCGCCGAACGGCTCGTCCATCAGCAACAGCCCCGGCCGCGTCACGAGCGCGCGCGCGACACCGACGCGCTGGCGCTGCCCTCCCGATAGTTCGGCGGGCATCCGCGTCGCGATCACGCGCGACAGTTCGACGAGGTCGAGCATCGCCGTCGCCCGTGCGGCGTCGGGCATGCCCGCCAGCCGCAGCGGCAGCGCGATATTCTCTGCGACGCTCAGATGGGGAAACAGGCCGACGTCCTGAAACACATAGCCGATCCGCCGCCGCAGCGCGGGCGCGGGCTCGTCGGCGACATCGCGCTCGTCGAGCAGCACGCGCCCGTGGTCAGGCACCACCAGGCGGTTGACCGTCTTGAGCAATGTCGACTTGCCCGACCCCGACGCGCCGACCAGCGCCACGAACGTCCCCGCTGCGATCGTCAACGACACGCCATCGATCGCGGCCGCAGCGCCGTAGCGCTTGCCGACCTGCTCGAAGGCGACCGCCGGTCCGGACGAAAGTGCTGGCATCGCCGCCGGTGATGCGGGAAGCGTGCGCATGTAACAAGCATTAAGGCGGGAGAGCGGGATGAAGGCGATGCTGGTCACGGGCGGCGGCTCGGGCATCGGGCGCGCGGTAGCGCAAGTGTTCAGTGCGCGCGGCTGGCGCGTCGGTCTCGCGGATATCGATGCGCAAGGCTTGGGCGACACGGCGGCGCTGCTCCCGGAAGACCGCACCAGCACGCATGTCATGGACGTGCGCGACCCGTCGGAGTGGGAGGAGGTGCTCGCCGATTTCGCACGCGTCAGCGACGGCCGGCTCGACGTGCTGTTCAACAATGCCGGCATCGCGGCCGGCGGGCCGTTCGCCGATATAGGGCTCGACGCGATCGACCGCGTGATCGACGTCAATTTCCGCGGGATGACCTATGGCGCGCGCATGGCCTACCCGTATTTGAAGGCGACGCCGGGTGCGTGCCTGCTCAACACCGCCTCGGCCTCGGCAATCTACGGATCGGCCGGGCTGGCGATCTATTCGGCGACGAAATTCGCGGTGCGCGGACTGACCGAAGCGCTCGACGGCGAATGGGCGCCAGAGGGCATCCGTGTCCGCTCGCTGATGCCGAGCTTCATCGACACCAACCTGCTATCCGCGCCGATCCCCGGCACGAAATACACCGCGCGCGATCTGGTCGTGCGACGCAAGATGGAGTTCACGCCGCTCGAGACGGTCGCGGAAAAGGCGTGGGCGGCGGTGCATGGCGACCGCGTGCATACGGTGGTCGGCAAGACCGCCGAGCGGATGGCGTTCGCGGCGCGCTGGATGCCCGGCCGGCTACGCGCGATGATGCGGGCGCGGTAAGCCGCCCCGTCATTCCCGCGGAGGCGGGGATCCAGACGAGCAGGTTTTCGCGAGAGCCACCAACGTCAGAGTTCTGGATTCCCGCCGCCGCGGGAATGACAGACGAGTTTTCAGGCTCACACAATAGATGGATCAAACCCGCATCGGCATCAGCACGTACAGCGCCGGGCTCTTGTCGTTCTCTCGGATCAGCGTCGGCGCGGCGGCATCGGCGAGATGGACCTCGACCAGATCGGTGCCGATCTGTCCGAGAATGTCCATCAGATACCGGCTGTTGAAGCCGATCTCGAACGGCGTCGCCGCATATTCGCCGGGCACTTCCTCGGCAGCGGTGCCGTTCTCGGGGCTGGTGACCGACAGCGTGATCTTGTCGCGATCCAGCGCCATCTTCACCGCGCGGGTCTTCTCGGTCGCGATCGTCGAGACGCGGTCGACGCCCTGCATGAAGCTCTTCGGATCGAGCTTCAGGATCTTGTCGTTGCCGGTCGGGATCACGCGGCTGTAATCGGGGAAGGTGCCGTCGATCAGCTTGGAGGTCAGGATCGCCTGCCCCAGATCGAAGCGGATCTTGGTGCCCGACAGCGACACGCCGACCGAGCCGTCGACCTCGTCGAGCAGCTTGCGCAGCTCGGCGATGCACTTCCGGGGCACGATCACGTCGGGCATCCCGGCCGCGCCCTCGGGCTGATCGACCGTCACGCGGGCGAGGCGATGGCCGTCGGTCGCGGCGGCTTTCAGCACGCCCTCGGCGACATGCAGGAAGATGCCGTTGAGGTAATAACGCGTCTCTTCGGTCGAGATCGCGAAGCGCGTCTTGTCGATGATCTGCTTCAGCGTCTCGGCAGGCAACTCGAATTGCGTCGGCAGCTCACCCTCGGCGATCACCGGGAAATCGTCGCGCGGCAGCGTGCCGAGCGAGAAGCGCGCGCGCCCCGCCACGATCGTCATCCGGCCCTCGGCGGCGGTCAGCGAGACCTGCGCGCCCTCGGGCAGCTTGCGCGCGATGTCGAACAGCGTGTGCGCGGACACCGTCGTCGCGCCCGGCTGGTCGACCGCCGCGGCGACGCTTTCGTTGATCTGCAGGTCGAGGTCGGTCGCCATCAGCCGCAACTGCCCCTCGGCGGTCGCCTCCAGCAGCACGTTCGACAGGATCGGGATGGTGTTGCGCCGCTCCACCACCGACTGGACGTGGCTCAGCCCCTTCAGCAGCGTCGCGCGTTCGATCGTCGCCTTCATCGTCACTTCCCCCGGCCCGCAGGTCACTCACCAGGGGCAATTGGCCAAGTCTCCCTAGCCAAAAAGAAAGGGCTGGAGCAAGCGCCCCAGCCCTTTCCTGTACGACGGTGGTCGAGAAATCAGAAGCGGATGCCCAGGCCCGCCATCAACTGGTGACGATCGAGATCGATGTCGTAGCCGTCGATGTCGCCGTAATGCGAATAGCGATACTCGGCGGTGACGAACGACGTCGGGGTCAGCTTGTACTCAAGCCCGGCGCCGAGGCGGAACCCGCCGAGGTTGGTCTTGTCGATCAGCTCGTTATCCGAGGTGGTGGTCGCCTGATAGCGATTCTCTATCCGGGCGTTGGTATAGCCACCCTTGCCGTAGATCATTGCCTGCGGCGA
Source organism: Sphingomonas sp. 8AM (assembly GCF_902506455.1). GTDB lineage: Bacteria > Pseudomonadota > Alphaproteobacteria > Sphingomonadales > Sphingomonadaceae > Sphingomonas. The sequence continues at coordinate 171,818 of NZ_LR733844.1, forward strand.
GATGACGTAGCCGAGCCGCCCGCCCACGTAGAGATCGCGTCCGGCTTCGACCGTGAAACGATCGCCCGCGGTCAGCGCATTGTAGCTGCGCGTCTTGGTCGTGGCGTCGGTATATTCGCCGTCGATGCCGTAGACGATGTTACCGCGCTGGAAGTCGTAGCCGATCCGCCCCCCATAGCCGAACCCCTGCTGCCCTTCCGAGTCGCCGTCACCGCCGTCCTGCACATTGTCGTAGCCGGCGAGCACCTCGACGCGGCCGCCCGCGAAGGGGCCGTCCTGCGCGGTCGCCGGGGCCGCTACCGCGATCGCCATCACCGCTGCCGGGATCGCCATTGCAAGCTTACGCATGTCTCACTCCATCTCACCGGCCTCCGAAACGCGGAGGCTCCGTGAGACAAATACGCGTCCGCGCCATTGTTGCATGAACCTCACCTAAACGACCGCAGATGTTGTATTTGCGCCACAGCGGGAAAGGTCGGATGATTGAGGCACGGGACCGACGCACAGGCGCCGGCCCGATGCGTTACATGCCCGGATCGATCAGAAGCGTACCCCGAACCCGACCAGCGCCTGCTCACGCCAGAGACCGCCGCCGAGAGTGCGGTCGTCGCCATAATGTGAGGCGCGGACTTCGCCCTTGAGGTAGGCGGCGCGGGACAGCTTGTACTCAATACCGGCACCAAGCCGGAAACCTTTCGCCACGACGTGGAGATAGCCGCTGCTGTTCGCGTCGCGGTAATCGTCACGGAAGCGGCCGATCGTGTAGCCGGCCTTGCCGTAGACCAATGCGCTGGAGGATAGCGCATAACCAACGCGCCCGCCGACATAGCCTTCGGTATTCGCCTTGCTCGTGAGGCGCTCTCCGTCGTTGATCGAGGTCTTCCTGGTCGTGTTGCCGTCCACTTCGGCCTCGAAGCCGTAGACAGCATTGCCGTTTTGCCAGTCATACCCGACCAGACCGCCGAGGCTGAGCCCCTCCAGCTTGATCTCCCTGGTGCCGACATGGTCATAGCCGACAAGCGCCTCCACGCGGGCGCCCTCGAACGGCGCGACCTGCGCCGCGGCCGGCATCGCCGCCGCAAGATTGAACGCAAGAGCCGGAACGACAAAGGACAATTTCAACACCACTCACTCCCTTTCACCCGCCTTTCAAGTTCAGGCGGAGAGCAACTCGAAAAAGCGCCTCGCCTCAATTGTAGGAGGTCTTTGCCGGGCGCTGCGTTTGCTTCCCGATTGGAACATCGATAGCGTCGACGTCCCTCTTGCAGGCGCAGCCGGATGTTCTTGCCGTTCGCATTGCTGATGATGGCCGGCGAGCAGGACCCGCTCGGCGTATGGCAGCATTGGGCAGCGCTGCGCGAGACGCCGGGTCCACGCTGTCTGGCGATCGCGCAACCGCTTCGCCGCGACGGCACCACCGACCGGCGCGGCGGCTTCGCGCTGGTCGCGGCCCGGCAGGGGCCGACGCGCGCGCCAGCGATCCACTTCCATCTGACGCGCCCACGCGGTGAGGGCGCGCCGCTGACGCTGGTGATCGGCGATCGCCGCTTCGCGCTTGCGGGAAACCGCGAGTCAGCGCACGCTGCCGATGCGCAAACCGACCGGGCGATCGTCGGCGCGATGCGCGGCGCAGCGGCGATGACGTTGACCACCCTCGACACAAACGGCCGCACACTCAGCGAGACCTATCCATTATCCGGGGCGGCGACCGCGATCGACGCCGCGCAACTGGGATGCGCGCGGCGGTAACGCTGGAAAAATGCGCGGACTTGGCCTATTTGCGCGCGATGCTCACAGCCTCGGCCGCCCCCATGCCCATCCCCGGGCACATCGACCCCGTGACCGTGCCGCGCGCCAGCGCGCCGCGCACCGATGGCCGCATCGACCTGATCGGGCTGCCGCGCGACGAACTGCGCCGCGTGCTCGAGGAGTCAGGGCTCGATCCACGCCAGGCCAAGCTGCGCGCCAAGCAGATCTGGCACTGGATCTACAATCGCGGTGCGACCGAGTTCACGGTGATGACCGACATCGCCAAGGCGCAGCATCCGTGGCTGACCGAGCGGTTCGTGATCGGGCGTCCGCAGGTGGTCGAGGCGCAGGTGTCGACCGACGGCACGCGCAAATGGCTGCTCCGCTCCGAGGACGGGCAGGATTACGAGGCGGTGTTCATCCCCGACGCCGATCGCGGGACTTTGTGCGTGTCGAGCCAGGTCGGCTGCACGCTCAACTGCCGCTTCTGCCACACCGGCACGATGCGGCTGGTCCGCAATTTGACCGCGGGCGAGATCGTCGGGCAGGTGATGCTGGCGCGCGACGCGCTCGGCGAATGGCCGAGCCAGCCCGAGGGGCGGATGCTCACCAACATCGTGATGATGGGCATGGGCGAGCCGCTCTACAATTTCGACGCGGTGCGCGACGCGCTGAAGCTGGTCATGGACGGCGACGGGCTCGCGCTCAGCAAGCGCCGCATCACCCTGTCGACCAGCGGGGTGGTGCCGATGATGGCGCGCGCCGGGGAGGAGATCGGCGTCAATCTCGCGGTGTCGCTCCATGCCGTGACCAAGGACGTCCGCGACGAGATCGTCCCGCTCAACCGCAAATACGGCATCGAGGAATTGCTGCAGGCGTGCGCCGATTACCCCGGCGCGAACAACGCCCGTCGTATCACGTTCGAATATGTGATGCTCAAGGACAAGAACGATTCGGATGCCGAGGCGCACGAGCTGGTCCGGCTGCTCAAGCACTACAAGCTGCCCGCCAAGGTCAATCTGATCCCGTTCAACCCGTGGCCGGGCGCGGATTACGAGACCTCGACGCCGGAGCGCGTGCGCCGGTTCAGCGAGATCGTGTTCGAGGGCGGCATCTCCGCTCCGGTCCGCACCCCGCGCGGGCGCGACATCGACGCGGCGTGCGGCCAGCTCAAGACCGCGGCCGAGAAGAAGAGCCGCGCCGAACTCGACCGGCTGGCGGCGGAGAAGCAGGCCGCGCTTGGTTGATGCCGCCGGACTGGCGCTCGCCGGCGGCGCGGGCGTCCTTGGCGGGATGATGAACGCGCTGGCGGGCGGCGGCACCTTCGCCACCATGCCGGCGCTGCTCGGGCTCGGCACCCCCGCCAACATCGCCAATGCGACCTCGAACCTCGGACTGATGCCGGGCGCGGCGGCGAGCGCGTGGAGCTTCCGCCACGAATTGCAGCCGGTCGGCGGCGTGTCGGTGCGTGTGTTGGCGGCGATCACCTTCGTCGGCGGGCTGCTCGGCAGCATCCTGCTGGTGGTGACGCCCGGCGCGGCGTTCGACCTGATCGTGCCGTGGCTGCTGCTCCTCGCGTTCGTCGCGATCGTGTTCGGCGCGCGGGCGGCGGACTGGCTGGCGACGCGGGTGACGATTAGGCCGCGCACGCTGATGGCGGTGCAGGCGGTGCTCGGCACCTATGGTGGCTATTTCGGCGGCGGGGTCGGGATCATGACCACCGCCACCTACGGTCTGCTCGCGGGCGCGACGCCGCGCGCGATGTTCGCGCCGCGCACGTTGATGCTGACCGTCGCCAATTTCGCCGCCGCGATCGTGTTCGTCGCGTGCGGGATGATCCGCTGGGACGCGTGTCTGCCGATGCTCGCCGGCGGCGTGCTCGGCGGCTGGCTGGGCGCGGTGGTCGGCAAGCGATTGCCCGCGCTCGTGGTGCGATGGTGGACGATCCTCGTGACCGGGGCGACGACGGCGGTGTTCTTCGCCCACGCTTATGGCTGATCCGCCCCGATTGTAAAAACGGCGCAGCGGGCGAGGACACAAGCGACATCAAGTTCATAACCGCCCGATCTGCCGCGCGACCCACCCATTATGGCCCAGACCCGACGATCGCCGCCGCGTGCTCCATGCAATCACCTCGCGGGCCGGCGCTTTGGTAGGCGGAACCAGGGGCTTCATCATGGTGGACTTCACGCAGGACGAACGGCTGCAGATCACGCAGGCGCTGGCCGATGGGTTGAGCGATCAGGCCGGTGCCGACGCGCCCGCGCTGGTCGGCGATGCGCGCCAGATCTTCTGCCAGAACTGGGATGTTGTGAAACAGGTGCTGAGCTTCCTGAAGCCATATTTGCCGGCACCGATCGGCTGGGTCATCGCCGGGCTCATCGCCGCCGGCGACATCCTGCACGGCAAGATTTGCTGACAGGCGTCACGTCGGTCGGTGCATCGCGAACTGCTCACCGACCTCGAAATAGTCGGCCGGTCCGCCACCGCGCAGGATCGGCCGCGCGCGTTCGGTGCGGTACACGCCGTCGTCCAGCATCGCGCGGTCGATGTGGATCGCCACGGCTTCGCCCAGCACCAGCCAGCCGGGCAAGTCCGCGCCGTGACGATCCTGCAATTGCACGATCTGCGTCACCTGGCACTCGAACTGCACCGGACTCAACGCGACGCGCGGCGCGGCGACGCGCGCGGAGGGCAGCGTCTCCAGACCGGCGCGCACGAACTCATCCTCGTCGGTCGCCGCCGACGTCTCGTTCATCGCCGCGGCGAGATCGCGTGTCGCAAGGTTCCAGACGAACTCGCCGCGCGCGCGCACGTTCGCCAGCGAATCCTTCTCGCCCAGCGAGCAGAAGCCGATGATCGGCGGACGGTAGGAAAACAGGTTGAAGAAGCTGTACGGCGCGAGGTTACGACGCCCTTCGCGCGAGACGGTCGAGATCCAGCCGATCGGGCGCGGCGCGACGATCGCGTTCAGCGGATCGTGCGCGAGGCCATGGCCCTGTTCGGGTTCGTAGAAATGCCATTCGGTCATGACCCGGCTTCTGCTAGGAAGCAACGATGGCTGCAACCGTGATCCACCGCCACCGGCTTGCCACGCGCGTGTGGCATTGGGTGAACGCGGTCGCGATCTTCGTCCTGATCGGCTCGGGGCTCGGCATCTCGAACGCGCATCCGCGGCTGTACTGGGGGCGGTACGGCGCCAATTTCGATCACGCCTGGGCGCAACTCCCGCGCTTTCCTTCGTGGCTGACGATCCCGGCGAGCTACAATCTCGCGATCTCGCGGCGCTGGCATCTGTTCTTTGCGCTGGTGCTCGGCTTTTCGCTGCTCGCCTATATGATCGTCAGCCTGCTCAACCGTCATTTCCAGCGCGACCTGCGCGTGCGGCGTCGCGATATGAGTGCCGCGCATCTCGCGGAGGACGTGCGCGCGCATCTTGCGTTCCGCTTCCACGATCCCGAGGCGCCCGGCGAGTATAACGCCTTCCAAAAGCTCAGCTATGTCGCGGTGATCTTCCTCGCATTGCCGCTGATCATCCTGACCGGGCTGGCGCTGTCGCCAGGGATGAATGCGGCGGGGCCGTGGCTGCTCGACCTGTTCGGCGGGCGACAATCGGCGCGATCGCTCCACTTCATCGCGATGGCGGTGATCGCAGTCTTTACCGTCGTCCATCTCGCGCTGGTCATCCTCGCCGGCTGGCGCAACGAACTGCGCTCGATGATCACCGGCGGCTGGCGGGTGCCCGAATGATCCGGCGGCGAACACTGCTCGGCGGTGGCGCGGGACTGATGCTCGCGGGCTGCGACCGCGTCATCCAGCAGCCGACGGTGCGCTCGATCGTCTTCAAGGGCGAGGACATGCACCGCGCCCTGCAGCGCGCGCTGTCGAACCGCGACGCGCTCGCGCCCGAGTTCACCCCCGACCAGATGTCGCCGCGCTTCCGTACCAACGGCACGCGCGACCCCGGCACGCCCGCTTACGCCGCGCTGCGCTCCGGCCGCTTCGCCGATTGGCGGTTGACCATCGACGGGCTGGTCGAGCGACCGCTGTCGCTGTCGCTCACCGACCTCGGCCGTTTCCCGCAGCGCGCGCAGATCACCCGCCACGATTGCGTCGAAGGGTGGAGCGCGATCGGCAAATGGCAGGGGCCGCGGCTCGGCGACGTGCTCAAGGCCGCGGGACTGCGCGACGCGGCGCGCTATATCGTGTTCCGCTGCGCCGATCTGTACGGCGGCGCGCCTTATTACGAGTCGATCGACCTGATCGACGCCTTTCACCCGCAGACGATCCTCGCCTGGGCGATGAACGACCGCTTCCTCGATGTCGGGCACGGCGCGCCGTTGCGGCTGCGAGTCGAGCGCCAGCTCGGCTACAAGCACGCCAAATATCTGATGCAGGTCATCGCAGTCGCCAGCCTCGACGGGATCGGCAAAGGGCGCGGCGGCTATTGGGAAGACAATGTCGATTACGACTGGTGGGCGGGGATCTGAACGCGGATCGCCCATCGCGGCGCAGCCGCCCAACCCCAGCACCGCTCCCCACTATTCACCACGAGGGTCCCGCACGCACCCTCTCTGCGCCTCTGCGCCTCCGCGTGAACATCACCCTTTCGCGCTACCGCCACCCGCACCGGTCTTGCCGCGCCGCCTTAGTGCGATGACGTAGATCACCCCGGCGACGCCCGCGAACAGGAACCATTGCACCGCATAGGCGAGATGGTTGTTCGGGATCGAGTCGATCGACGGCGGCGCGTTCGGGGACAGTCCCGCGGCCGGCGTGGCGGCGACCAGCATCAGTTCGCGCGCCACATGCGGCTGCGTCACCTCCGCGATCAACGGTCGCGCATCAGGCGCGTGCGCAATCCACCCGCTCACCTTGCCCCCGCCCCACGCCACATTGCCGACCGGATCGCGCGTCGTGCCGATCTGCACACGCAGCCCCGGTCCTTCCGCGCCCGTCCGGCACAAGGCGATCACGCGATACCCCGCCGCCCCCGCCCCGGCCCGGGTGATCGACACCGGCTCAAGGCAGAAGGCGCTGCTGCGGCGGAACAGCAACGTCTCGTCGGCAACCCGCGGGAAGGCGATCGCCGGCCGCGTCGGATTCGCGGCAAGCTGCGCGAGGAACGCCTCCTTCTGCGGCCGGCGATCGAGCAACTGCCACAGCCCCAGCGCGATCATCGCCGCAATCGCGATGCCGACGACGGTCGTCGGGATAACCGGAACGCGCTTCATGGTGCCAGCCGCCCCTCACCCGCTTCGTGGCGATATTCGGCGGCGAGCAGCCAGCCCTTGGCGACACGCAGCGACCAGACGATCGCAGCGGTGCTCAGCGGCACCCACAACAGCACGTGGAGCCACCACGGCGGGGAGAAGGAGAGTTCGACGACGATCGCCAGCGCCACGACAATCGCGCCCCATGCCAGCACCAGCAGCGCCGCCGGGCCGTCACCGACGTTGAACCCGGCGATCGACAGCCCGCACGCCGGGCAACGTTCGGCGAAACGAAGGACGCCCGCAAACAAGGTGCGGGCGCCACATTGGGGACATAACCCCTTGATGCCACAGTCGATCGGCCGGGGCGGCGCCCCGACCGTCGACCGATCGGCGTCGCTCATCCGCCGTGGACCGGTGCGCCCCAGCCGCCCCATACGTAGACGGTGACGAACAGGAACAGCCACACCACGTCGACGAAATGCCAGTACCACGCCGCCGCCTCGAAACCGAAATGCTGCTTCGGGGTGAAGTCGCCCTTATAGGCGCGGATCAGGCAGACGATCAGGAAGATCGTCCCGATGATGACGTGGAAGCCGTGGAAGCCGGTCGCCATGAAGAACGCCGCACCATAGTTGATCCCCTTGAACGGGAACGGCGCGTGCATGTACTCATAGGCCTGGATGCTGCTGAACAGCAGGCCCAGCACGACGGTGATCCACAGCCCCTTGAGCACACCGTCACGGTCGCCGACGCCCAGCGCGCCCCAGAAGCCGCGCTTCTCGCCGCCACGCTGGTTGTGGATCAGCGCATGGTGCGCCCACGTTACCGTGGTGCCCGAGCAGAGCAGGATCAGCGTGTTGAGCAGCGGCAGTTCGAAGGCGTTGATGACCTCCAGCCCCTTGGGCGGCCATTGCGCGGCGATCGCCGCGGCGCCTTCGGCGGCGCGCTCGACCTGCCCGTCGACGACCTGCATCGCGGTCGGGAACAGGGAGAAGTCGAAGAACGCCCAGAACCAGCCGACGAAGAACATCACCTCGGAGGCGATGAACAGGATCATCCCGTAGCGGAAATGGAGCTGCACCACCGGCGTGTGATCGCCGGCATGCGCCTCACGGATCACCTGATGCCACCACCCGTACATGCAGAACAGCACCGAGGCGAAGCCGATCAGGAACACCCAACCACCGCCAGTGCCCTGATGCATGTACATGATGCCGCCGGCAGCCATAATGAGCGCGGCGAACGCGCTGAGCAACGGCCAGGGGCTGGGGGGCAGAATGTGATATTCGTGGTTCTTGGCACCCGCCATGCGCGGCTCTCCCCAATTCGCTTATTGCGGTGGTCTTAGCTGTTCGTTTTGGCGGAATCCACCGGGTAAAAAGTGTAGCTGAGCGTGATCGTCTGCACGTCGCGCGTATCCGGATCGCTCAGGATCTTGGGGTCGACGTAGAAGATCACCGGCATCCGTTGCGTCTCGCCCGGCTTCAGCGTCTGCTGCGTGAAGCAGAAGCACTGGATCTTGGTGAAATATTTCCCGGCAATCGCGGGGGTGACGTTGTAGGTGGCGGTGCCCGTCATCGCCTGCGCGCCACGGTTGGTGGCGGTGAAGAACGCCATATCCCGCGCGCCGATTTCGACCGTTTCCTGCTCCTGCTCGGGGACGAAGCGCCACGGCAGTTTCGGACTGGTGTTGGCGTCGAACGCGATCTCGATCTGCCGGTGGACGCCGCCCGGCGCCGCGATGCCGCGCCCGGTGGTGCCGTTCAGCCCCGTCGCCTGACAGAACATGCGGTAAAGCGGCACGCTGGCGAAGGCGAGCCCGGTCATGAAGCAGATGAATGCTACGGCAAGCAGCGCAGTGCGCAGCGTCCGCGGGCGTGCCGGCGCGCTCAATGCGCCATGCCCTGCTTGATGCGCGCGATGGTGATGAAGAACACCAGCACCACGAACGCACCGAGCAGCAGCGCGACGACGATCGCGCGCGCCTTCTGCCGACGGCGGATCAGATTTTGTTCGTCTTCGGTCATGCCACCCACCGGTCGACGACCAGCGCGCCGAACATCACGAAAAGATACAGGATCGAGTAAGCGAACAGGCGCTTCTCGTAAAACATCGGCGTCGCGGCCCGCTTCGCGCCGGCGGCGACCAGCGCCGCGAGCACCGCGAACGCCGCGGTCATCGCCACCGCCACCACGCCATAGACGCTGCCGGTCAGGCCCAGCGGCCACGGCGCGATCGCCACCGCCGCCATCGGAATCGTGTACAGCCCGATCTGCCGCCGCGTCGCCGCCTCGCCCGCCACGACGGGGAGCATCGGCACGCCGGCATTGGCGTAATCGGTCTTCACGAAGAGCGCGAGCGCCCAGAAATGCGGCGGCGTCCACAGGAAGACGAGCGCGAACAGCAGGAACGGCAGCAGCGCGATCTGCCCGGTCGCCGCCGCCCAGCCGATCAGCGGCGGGAACGCACCCGCCGCGCCGCCGATCACGATGTTCTGCGGGGTGCGACGCTTCAGCCACACGGTATAGATCAGGACGTAGAACAGGATCGACACGGTCAGGATCGCTGCGGCGGCGAGATTGACCGCCAGCCCCATCAGGATCACCGAAAACGCGCCGAGCCCGACGCCGAAATGCAACGCCGACTGCCGTTCCATGCGCCCGGCCGGCAACGGACGCTGCGCCGTGCGCTTCATCACCGCATCCAGATCGGCCTCATACCATTGATTCAGCGCCCCCGCCGCGCCCGCACCGAGCGCGATGCACAGGATCGCGGTGAAGCCGAGCACCGGATCGATCCCGACCGGCGCGGCCAGCATCCCGCACAGCCCGGTGAACACGACCAGCGTCATGACGCGCGGTTTCGTCAGCGCGAGGAAGTCGCGCCAGTCGGCGGGGGGCAGGAGCGGCGTGGCAGGGGTCATGGATGCGGCGACCCTACAAGCGGAGCGGCGGCCGCGCCAGCCAGTCGAGCAGCAAGCGATTGATTTCGGCGGGCCGCTCCTCCTGCGTCCAATGTCCGCACCCGTCGAGCATATGACCCTCGACCAGCGGGACATGCGGGCGCATCACAGTCAGCGGATCGCTGTACGCACCGAACCCGAACGCGGCCGGGTCGCGGGTCCCGGCGATGAACAGCGCCGGCTGCCCGATTCGCTGGCCCTGCCACGCCTGCGCCCAGGCGTAATCGCGCTCATGGTTGCGGTAGCGGTTGAGCGGTCCGCGAAAGCCGCTGCGCTCGAGCTCCGCGACCATGTGATCGAGATCGCCGTCGGTCAGCCACGCGGGGAAGGGATCGGGATCGACCAGCCCGTCGAGCAGCGTCGCACCTGCCGGCTTCTCCGGCCAGCTGCCCGGCGGCGCGTCGCCGCTGATGGCGTAATAGAGGCGCCGCAGATAGCCGCGCACGTCGCGCTCCGCTTCCTCCTCGGCCGGGCCTGGTGCACGAAACCATTCCTGATAGAAGAAACGGCCGCGGTCGGTGAAAGCGCGACGAAAGATGTCGCCGAGCGGTCGCGTGGGCACGCCGGTGAACGGCACCGACAACCCCGCGACGGCCGCCACGCGCGCCGGGTGCGTCAGCGCGCTGTACCAGACGATCGGCGCTCCCCAGTCATGACCGACCAGAATGACGGGCGCATCGGGCTGCAGCGCGTCCGCGACGCCGATCACGTCCGCCACCATCGCCGCCATGTCATAGAACTCGATCGCGTCCGGCCGATCCGATCCGCCATAGCCACGCACGTCGAGTGCGGCCGCGGTATAGCCCGCCGCGACGAGCGGCGCGAACTGATGCCGCCAACTGTACCAGCCCTCGGGATAACCGTGGATCATCAAGACCAGCGGCCCGGCCCCCTCGACCATGACCCGTAACCGCGCCGTGCCGGTGTCGATCAGCCGCGGCTCGATCATATTGGGTTCCTGCGATAATGATAGCCGTAGGCGTCGATGACGAAGCCCGCCCGGTCGTACAGCGCGCGAGCGGCGGCGTTCGTTTCCTCGATCTGGAGCGCGACATGCTCCGCTCCCGCGTCGACCGCCCACTCGACCAGTGCCGCCACGATCGCGCGCGCGTGGCCCTGCCGCCGCGCCGCGCGATCGGTGCCGATCGCCTCGATCACCGCGATGCTGTCGTGGAGCGCGGCGTAGCCGATTGCGACATCACCGCGCCGGGCGTAGCAGGCAGGAGCAGCGAGTCGCGCAGCGACCTGCCAGGGGTCCTCGACGGTCGGCGCGAGCCGACGCCGTGTCACCAGCCAGCGCGCGTCGGGCGTGTCGCGGAGCGTGGTTTCCATGCGATCGGGACGCGGTGCCTTGGAAGGCGGACCGACAGATGCGACGGGACAGACCAAGGTCCGGGTCACTCCCTCCGGTGCCGAGAAGCCAGCGGCGTCGAGCAGGTCGCCGGCAGATCCCGTCAGCTCCGTAATCCGGAGAATCATGGCCTGCTCCGCCGACGCGAACGCGTCACCGAGCGCGCGCAGCGTCGCGGCATCGAGGATCGCATCTGGCCGAACCGCGCTTGCGGAATTGCTGCGGCGGCTACCGCCACCTGACAGGCTCACCGCCCAGTCACCAACCTGCGCCCGTCGCGCGGGCGGATAGGCGGCGATGCAGGCACGCTCGATGCGCCAGACGAGCGGATCGCGGATCATCGCGTTTCCCTCAAACGGCAGCGGCGGGGAAGCATTCGCCGCCCCGCCGCCGGTTGCCCGCTCACGATCGTCAGTCGATCTTGGGCAGCGTCTCGAACTGGTGGAACGGCGGCGGGCTGGACAGCGTCCATTCCAGCGTCGTCGCGCCCTCACCCCAGGGATTGTCCGGCGCCTTCTTGCCCGCAATCAGCGACCAGATCAGGTTGACGAAGAAGATCGCCATCCCCGCCGCCATGATCATGTAGCCGATCGTCGCGACGTTGTTCCAGTGCGCAAAGCCGTCCGGATAATCCGGGTAGCGGCGCGGCATGCCCTGCAGCCCGAGGAAGTGCATCGGGAAGAACAGCAGGTTCACGCCGACGAAGAACACCCAGAAGTGCAGCTGGCCGAGCAGCTCCGAATACATCCGCCCGGACATCTTCGGGAACCAGTAATAGAAGCCGGCGAACAGCGAGAACACCGCGCCCAGGCTGAGCACATAGTGGAAGTGCGCAACGACGTAATAGGTGTCCTGCATATAGTCGTCGACGCCGCCGTTGGCGAGCACCACACCGGTCACGCCACCGACCGTGAACATGAAGATGAAGCCGATCGCCCAGACCATCGGGGTCGGGAAGCGCAGGCTGCCGCCCCACATCGTCGCGATCCACGAGAAGATCTTGATGCCGGTCGGCACCGCGATCACCATCGTCGCGGCGGTGAAGTACATCTTCACGTTCACGCTCATGCCGGTCGTGAACATGTGGTGCGCCCAGACGACGAACCCGACCACGCCGATCGCGACCATGGCATAGGCCATGCCCAGATAGCCGAACACCGGCTTGCGGCTGAACGTCGCGACGATGTGGCTGATGATGCCGAAGCCCGGCAGGATCATGATGTACACTTCGGGGTGGCCGAAGAACCAGAACAGATGCTGGTAAAGCACCGGGTCGCCACCGCCGGCGGGATCGTAGAAGGTGGTGCCGAAATTACGATCGGTCAGCAGCATCGTGATCGCCGCCGCGAGCACCGGCAACGCGAGCAGCAGCAGGAAGGCGGTGACCAGCACCGACCACGCGAACAGCGGCATCTTGTGCAACGTCATGCCCGGCGCGCGCATGTTGAAGATCGTGGTGATGAAGTTGATTGCGCCCAGGATCGAGCTGGCGCCCGCAAGATGGAGCGACAGGATCGCCATATCGACCGACGGCCCCGGCTCGCCATAGGTGGAGAGCGGCGCATAGACGGTCCAGCCGGTGCCGGCGCCGCCGAAGAAGGGCGAGGCGAGCAGCAGCAGGAAGGCGGGGACCAGCAGCCAGAAGCTGATGTTGTTCATCCGCGGGAACGCCATGTCGGGCGCGCCGATCATCAGCGGCACGAACCAGTTGCCGAACCCGCCGACCATCGCCGGCATCACCATGAAGAACACCATGATGAGCCCGTGCGCGGTGACGAGCACGTTCCACAGGTGCAGCGCCTGGTCGAACGACTGCTCCTGGCCGCCATGCAGCATCGACGCCCAGTGCGGCAGATACTGGATGCCGGGATGCATCAGCTCGGCACGCATCAGCCCCGAGATCGCACCACCGATGATCCCCGCGACGATCGCGAAGATCAGGTAGAGCGTCCCGATGTCCTTGTGATTGGTGGACATGAACCAGCGCGCGAAGAACGCCGGCTTGTGATCGGCGTGCGCGTCGTGATGATGTTCGTCGTGCGCGACGAACGCAGACGGATGGAGCGCGGTGTCGGTCATGATCTTAGCGTCCGGCTTCGCCGACGCCGCCCGGATTGCCGGTGGCGCCTTGCGGGGAAGTGGGGGGAGTGTCGGTCCCGTTCTCGGTCGGCCCGGTCATCGCGTTGGCGATCGCCGCCTCGTCCGCCGCGGCGGCGGAATTGTCGGCGCCCGGCTGCGGGATCACCGCGTTTGACGCCTTGCCCGGGGCGGGCATCGTGCCGCCCTTGGCACGCACCCACGCCGCGAACTGCGCCGGGGTGACCGCCTCGACCGCGATCGGCATGAACGCGTGGCGCGCACCGCACAATTCGCTGCACTGGCCGAAATAGAGGCCCGGCTTGTCGATCGTGAAGCTGGTCTCGTTCAGCCGGCCCGGGATCGCATCGAGCTTGATCCAGAACGCCGGCACCGCCCAGCTGTGGATGACGTCATTGGCGGTGGTGATCAGGCGGATCGGCACGCCGACCGGCAGTACGACGCGATTGTCGGCAGCCAGCAGGCGCGGGCCGTCGGCGTCGGTGCGTGCGCGCTCGCCGGGGGCGACCTGATTGGCTTCCTTCAGCATGTTGGCGGTGATCTCGATCCCGCCGTGATCCGGATATTGATAGCTCCAGAACCACTGGTTGCCGATCGCCTTCAGCGTCACCGCACCGGCCGGCGCGGGCTTGAACTGCGCCTGCAGCAGCCCGATCGACGGCACCGCGATCGCGACGAGGATCAGCACCGGGATCAGCGTCCACGCGACCTCGATCGCGGTGTTGTGGCTGGTCCGCGACGGCGTCGGATTGGCGCTGGCGCGGAACTTCACGACCACGACCACCAGCAGCACCAGCACCAGGATCGAGATGATCGTGATCAGCGGGAAGAGGATGCGATCGTGAAACCAGTGCGCGCGCAGGCCATTCTTGGTGACTTGCGGCTGGATGTGAATCACGCCGTCGAGCGGCTGCCCGACGCCGGGCGCGGAGGTGGTGGCGTTGAAGGCCGGCGCGCCGTCCATCGCCAGCGCGGGCGATTGCGGCGCAGCGTCGGCCTTCTGCACCGAACCGCCTGCCTGACCCTGATTCGAGTCGGCGGGGCGCAGCCCGGTCGGCGCGGCGGTGGCCGCAGTGGCGGGCGACGTCGCGGCCGGAGCCGGCGCCTGTGCGCCTGCGCTACCCGCGCCTGTCAGGGCGGTCAGCGCGAAGCCCGCTGCCAGTACCCAACCCTTGATCCCGGTTCTCAGCATCTCTTTATCGTCACCCCTGTGGTGGTGCGCATTTGCGTACCGGGCGTATCGAAGCGCCCCTCCTGCACCTGCCTATAGCACGGCATCCCCTCGCCTCAAGGGGGCGTGCGTCCGCGCTTTTCTCCACCAAGGCGCGTTGCGCGCGCGCGGCGGCGCTTCTATGGCGCGCGCAGGAGACACAGCACACGATGACCGACGACGACGTGCTCGCCGAATTCCGCGCTGCCGATGCGCTGCTGGAAGGGCATTTCATCCTTTCCTCGGGGTTGCGCAGCCCGCGCTACCTCCAGTGCGCCCGCGTGCTGATGAACCCGCGCCGCGCCGCGCGGCTCGCGGAGGCACTGGCGACGCGGATTCCCGCCGAACTGCGCGCGAAGATCAGCGCGGTGGTCGCCCCGGCGATGGGCGGGGTGATCGCCGGCCAGGAGATGGCGCGCGCGCTCGACGTTGACGCAATGTTCGTCGAGCGCCCGACCGGCACCTTCGAGCTGCGCCGCGGCTTCCGGCTGGAGCCCGGGCAGGAGGTGCTGATGATGGAAGACGTCGTCACCACCGGCCTGTCGAGCCGCGAGGCGATCAAGGCGATCGAGGCCGCCGGCGGCCGCGTGATCGCGGGCGCGGCGCTGGTCGACCGCTCGAACGGCACGGCAGATATCGGCGTGCCGTTCTTCCCGCTGATCCGGCTGGAGGTGCCGACCTACCAGCCCGACGACCTCCCCTCTGAACTCGAAGCGATCCCCGCGATCAAACCGGGCAGCCGGGCGGCGGCGTGACGATGGGCGGTTCCCTTCGCCTCGGGGTCAATATCGACCATGTCGCGACGGTACGAAATGCGCGCGGCGGCGGGTTGCCCGATCCAGTGCGCGCCGCGCTGCTCGCCGCGCAGGCCGGGGCCGACGGGATCACCGCGCATCTGCGCGAGGATCGCCGTCACATCACCGACGCAGACATCGCGCGGCTCTCCGCCGAATTGTCGATCCCGCTCAACCTTGAGATGGCGGCGACCGACGAGATGCTCGCGATCGCGCTGCGCCACCGTCCGCACGCCGCCTGTATCGTCCCCGAAAAGCGCGAGGAACGCACCACCGAGGGCGGGATCGACGCTGCCGGGCAGCACGACCGGCTCGCACCGATGGTCCGCGCGCTCGGTGCGGCAAACATCCGCGTCTCGCTGTTCATCGAGCCCGATCCGCGCCAGATCGCGGCGGCGGTTGCGCTCGGCGCGCCGGTCGTCGAACTGCACACCGGCAGCTATGCCGAGCTTGACGGGGAGGCGCGCACCGCCGAGCTGCGCCGGCTCGCCGATGCCGCGGCGCTGGCGGCGAAGAACGGGATCGAGGTCCACGCCGGGCATGGGCTGACCTTCGACAACGTCACGCCTGTCGCCGCGATTCCGCAGGTTCGTGAGCTCAACATCGGCCATTTTCTGATCGGCGAGGCGATCTTTACCGGGCTGGAAGACAGCGTCCGGCGGATGAAGGCGTTGATGGAAGCGGCCCGATGAGGATGACCACGTGATCATCGGGCTCGGCTCCGACCTGTGCAATATCGAGCGGATCGCGCATTCGCTCGAGCGCTTCGGCGGACGGTTCGAGGCGCGCGTCTTCACCGATGTCGAGCGCGCCAGGGCCGATCGCCGCCCGTTCACCAAGGCCGGGACGCTCGCCAAGCGCTTCGCCGCCAAGGAGGCCTTCTCCAAGGCGGTCGGCACCGGGTTCAAGGCCGGGGTGTTCATGAAGGACATCGGCGTCGTCAACGCCCCCTCCGGGGCACCGACGCTGGCGCTGACCGGCGGCGCGAAGGCGCGGCTCGATGCGATGATCCCCGCCGGGCACGAAGCGCGCATCCACCTGACATTGACCGACGACCATCCCTGGGCGCAGGCATTCGTCATCATCGAGGCCATTGCCGACCGACATGCAGGAGCCGAGTGACCGCGTGGCAGAGGATATCGCATTGACCGGCGACCACACGCCCCCGCCTGCCACGGCCGCGACACCCGCGCCGCGCACCGGCTTCGACTGGTGGGGCGAAATCAAGGGGCTGTTCTGGCTGCTGCTGGCGGTACTCGGCTTCCACAGCTTCATCGCCAAGCCGTTCTACATCCCGAGCGAGTCGATGCTGCCCGGCCTGCTGGTCGGCGATCGGCTGGTGGTCTCCAAATTCGCCTATGGTTGGTCGTTCGTCTCGCCGACGATCCCCGATCCGGTCGCGATCTTCCGCGGCACGTTGCTCCACCAGCCGGTCGATAGCTGGTCGGTGCAAGTGCCGTTCATCCACGGGCGTATATGGGGCAGCCTGCCCGAGCGCGGCGATGTGGTCATCGTCACTCCGCCGGGCCAGTCGAGCGACTATATCAAACGCGTCATCGGCCTGCCCGGCGAGACGCTCGCGGTGCGCGGCGGAGTCGTTATCGTCAACGGCAAGCCGGTGACGCGCGGTCCGCTCCATTACCGCGACCTGCCCGTCGACGCGAACGCGACCTGCGACCCCGCGCAATATCCCGGCGCGCGGCAGGAGCGCGCTGACGGCACTGCGATCTGCCACCTGCCGATCGTCACCGAGACGCTGCCTAACGGACGCCGCTACGATACGGTCGATCTGGAACCCGACAGCGTCGGCGACAATTATGGCCCGGTGACGATCCCGGCCAACCACGTCTTCCTGATGGGCGACAATCGCGACCGCTCCGCCGACAGCCGCTTCGCGCTGGGCGGGTTCGAGCGCGGGCTGGGCGGCCCGGTTCCCTATGAGAATATCGGCGGGCGCGCCGAATTCATCACCTTCTCAGTCGACGGCAGCGCCGGCTGGAACCCGTTGACGTGGCCGCGCGCGCTGCGTGGCGGACGCGCGGGCACCTCGCTCCACCCGACGCGCGTCCCATGAGCGACGTGCCCGAGGTGCGGATCGACGCCGGTGGCGAGCGGGTCCGCGTCCGCGCCGGTGCAAGCCCCACCGAAGTGCGCGACGAATCGACGCGTCACGAAATCCGCCGTGCCGCGGTGTGGCTGGGCATGGCCAGCGCGATCGCACTGGTCGTATTGCTGATCCAGCCGTTGCTCATCATCTTCGCGGCGCTGGTCTTCGCCGCGCTGCTCGATGGCGGGGTGCGGCTGCTCGGGCGTGTGCTGCCGATCGGGCGCAGCTGGCGGCTGCTGATCGTCTGCCTGCTGACGATCGCCTTCCTGCTCGGGACCTTCTATCTCGCCGGGGTCCAGATCACCGCACAAGCGCAACAGCTCCGCTCGACCGTTGAGGTGCAGGTGCTGCGCGTCAGCGGCTGGCTGAGCGCGCAGGGGCTGATGCCGGGCGCGAGCGACCTCAGCGGCGTCGCCAAGCAGGCGATGTCGTCGCTGGGGCGCGTCACCAGCTGGCTCGGCACCGCCGCCGGAGCACTGACCAGCGGCTTCATGATCGTCGTGCTCGGGCTGTTCATCGCGATCGATCCGCACGGCTATGAGCGCGGGCTGCAATGGATGGTGCCCGAGCGCAATCGCGTCGAGTTCGCCGTGACGCTCAAGCGGATGGCGCAGACGCTGCGCCGGCTGCTCGCCGGGCGCCTGCTCGGCATGGCGCTGGAGGGCGTGCTGACGGCGATCGCCTTGTGGATCGCCGGGGTGCCGATGGCGATGATCCTCGGCATCCTGACTGGTCTGCTGGCTTTCATCCCCAATATCGGCGCGTTCATTTCCGGTGCGCTGATGGTGGCGGTCGGCTTCTCGGCGGGCGTGCACATCGGCGTGCTGGCGATCGTCGTCTATGTCGTGGTGCAGACCTTCGACGGCTATGTCGTAATCCCCATGGTCGCCAAGCGCACGGTCGATCTGCCGCCGGCGTTAACGCTCGGCGCGCAGATCCTGGCCAGTGCGCTATTCGGAATCATGGGCCTGGCACTCGCCGACCCGATGACGGCGATCCTGAAGACCGCGATGGAGCGCCGGTCCGAGAACGTCGAGGACAGTCAGCCGCGCGACTGACCGCGGTGGCACGGCTGGCGCACCCCGCCCGACGCTGCTAAAGCCCGCGTCCCGTGTACGAACGGGCGCAGGAAGAACCGATTGCGCGTCGACGAGCCAGCACCAACTCCCTCGACCATGCCCGCTGCCGACGTCGCACCGTTGGTTGCGCTCAAGCCGGTCCAGACGCTGCGGCGGCGCTGGCCGGTGCTGCTGGCGACGGTGTTGAGCGTCGCGATGCTGGTTGGTGTCGGCTACGAGTTGTTCGACGACGGGTTGGCCGGCATCCGCCGCGCGACTCCGGCCTCCTGGGGCTTTTACCTGTTCTTCCTCGCCTCCTATTTCACGCTGCCGGTGTGCGACTTCCTCATCTTCCGCCGTCTGTGGAACGTGCCAGCCGCCGCCTTTACGGCGCTCAATCGCAAGCGAATCGCGAACGATATCCTGATCGGCTACTCGGGCGACGCCTATTTCTACGCCTGGGCGCGCGCACGGCTGGACATGGTCACCGCGCCGTTCGGCGCGGTGAAGGACGTAACGATCGTCTCGGGTATAACCGGGAACGTCACCGCATTGTTGCTCGGCGCGGTCGCGCTGCCGCTCGGCTATCAGTTGATCGGTCCCGAGATCGTGGAGGCGATGATCTGGTCGCTGGTGTTCGCCACCGCGCTGTCGCTGGCGCTGATCCTTTTCTCCAGGCGCGTCTTCTCGTTGCCGCGGCGCGACCTGTGGTTCATCTTCTGGATCGACCTGCTGCGGATCGGCGGCACCTGCGTCACGATCGCGCTGGCCTGGGCCTGGGCGATCCCCAGCGTCTCGGTGGGCATGTGGCTGTTCCTGGTCGCGGGGCGGCAATTGGTCTCGCGTTTGCCGTTCCTGCCTAACAAAGACCTGCTTTTCGCCAACTTCGCGATACTGGTGATCGGGCATGACCGGTCGTTGTCGGATCTGATGGCGTTCACCGCAGCGTCAACCATCGTGATACATGGGCTGCTGCTGCTGCTGTCCGGTGCGGTATATGTGACGGAAAGGATGCGCGTATGGCGCGAGGAACGCTGACGATCGCCGGGGCCGGGCTGCTGGCACTCGCCCCCCCCGCCGGGGCGCAGGTGCTGGGCAGCGATGCCGCGGCCTGCACCGGCACCGCGCAGGGCCCGGCGATCCTCGCGACGGTGACCGGACTCAAGGACCGTACCGGCACGCTGAAGCTGGAGCTGTATCCCCCGAACGAGAAAGACTTTCTGGCCGGTGACGACGATCTGGCACGGCAGGGCAAGTTCTTCCGCCGCGTGACGATTGCGCCGCCGGCGTCCGGCGACGCTGCGATCTGCATCCGCGTGCCGCATCCGGGCCGCTACGCCTTGTTCCTGGGGCACGACCGCGACGGCAAGCGCAAGTTCAACTTCTGGAGCGACGGCGCGGGCTTCCCCAGCAACCACAAGATCGGACGCGCGCGCCCCAAGCTGGTCGACGCGCTGATCGACGCCGGTCCCGGCATCACCCGCACCACGATCCGCGCACAATATCTGCGCGGGCTGGGCGGCTTCGGTTTCATGCGCTGATTGGGGGACCGGACCATGCGGATCGTCGACGTCAACGAATTCTACTCGCCGACCGGCGGCGGGGTACGCTCGTATCTCGACCGCAAGATGGCACTGATGTCCGAACTGGGGCACCAGCAGATCGTGATCGCTCCCGGGCGCGAGGACCTCGTCGAGGAGCGTCCGGGCGGCGCGCGCATCCATTACGTCAAGTCGCCGGGCATTCCGTTCGACTCGAACTACGGGCTGTTCTGGGACGCGGCGCCGGTCCATGCGCTGCTTGACCATTACCACCCCGACGTGGTCGAGAATTGTGCGCCGTGGCGCTCGGCGGCGATCGTTGCCGAGTGGCAGGGCGACGCGCTGCGATCGTGGTTCATGCACAACGACAATCTCGAAACCTATCCCAAGCGCTGGTTTGCGCGAGTCGCCTCGGAAGCGACGATCGAGCGCGCGTTCGGCTGGTACGATCGCTACATGAACCGCTGGCTGGACCGGTTCGACACCGTCGTCACCAATGGTCCGGTGCTGACCGAGCGGCTGCGCGCCCGCGGCATCCGCGTCGACGCGACCATGACGCTGGGGATCGAGCGCGAGCATTTCTCACCCGCATTGCGCAGCCCGACGCTTCGCGCCGCGATGCTCGAACAATGTGGACTTCCCGAGGATGCGCTCCTGTTGATCGGGGTCGGGCGGCACCATCCCGAGAAGCGCTGGCCGATGGTGATCGATGCCGTGCGCCGCGCGGGGGCGAAGCGGCCGGTCGGGCTTGTGCTGCTCGGGCTGGGGCCGGACACGCGAACGCTGGAGCGGCACATCGCCGAAAGCCCGCATGTGCGGATGTTTCAGCCGATTTATCACCGCGGGCAGCTCGCCTCGATCATGGCCAGCGCCGACGCGCTCGTCCATGGCTGTGATACCGAGACGTTCGGGCTGGTCGCCTCGGAGGCGCTTGCCTCGGGGCTGCCGCTGATCGTCCCCGACCGTGGCGGCGCGGCGGCGGTGCCTAAGCCCGAATATGGCGAATGGTTCCGCAGCGGCGATGCCTATGACTGCGCGCGGGCGATCGTCGCACTGGCGTCGCGCGACAAGCAATTGCTGCACCGTGCGGCCGCGATCGCCGCGCCGAAGGTGTGGAGCGACCGCGAACATGCGCAGGCGCTGATCGCGCATTATCAGACGCTGATCGAGGCCGGCACTTCGGTCAGCAGATCGGCGTAGGCCGCCGGGCGGCGCCCGCCGCGCGAGAACGCCCGAAAGGTGCGGTCGATGCTGCGGAGCAGCGCCGGGCGCGTCACGTCGCCGGGATGCACCGCGACCCGGACCGTCGGCAGCGGCTGGAGCGCATGACGCAGCACCGACGCCGCCGCCAGCGAACTAAGTGCCCGCGTGTCGCTGCGACTCGCCCAGGTGATGACGGGCCCGCGCGCCACCACGGCACCACCCGGTGCCCACACCCGCGCGTGATCCTCGGCGAGCGCGAAGCCGGCGTCGGCAAGCGCGGCGCGGGCATCGTCCGAATAGAGCCAGGCCGGGGCGATGAACCCCGCCGCCGGCCGGCCGGTCGCGTCTTCCAGCAGCGTCTTGCCGCGCCGCATTCGCGTCAGCGCCTCGGCGTGATCGAGGCCTAGGAATTCGCCCTCGCCCGCGGTCATTCGCTTCGCCTTGATCGCCGCCACACCGCTATGCGCGGCATCGTCGCGGTGGAACCAGCCATGGACGAACATCTCGACGCCGGTATCGGCCCAGCGCCGCAAGCGGGCGGAAAAGGCAGGCGTCCACGGCGCGCTGCCCCAATGATCGGGGACGACCAGCATCGCCAGTCGCTCGCCCACATGGGGCGCCAGCCGGTCGAGCAATTGATCGACCTCGCGCTCGAACCGCGGCGAGACATCGTGGATGGAGGCGAGCAGACGCTTCATGCCCGGCACATGCGCACCCGGCCGCGCCGGCGCAAGCCTCAGTCGTCGGTGATCGCACGGGCGAGCAGGTCGCGGATCGCAACCAGCGTCGGCGTGGCGGCAGCGGATACCGGCGCGGGTGCCGGAGCCGGAACGGCGGGATCGCGGGCGAGCAATTGCTGCACGCCCTTGATTGTATAGCCCTCGCGGTTGAGCAATTGGTCGATCCGCTCGACCAGCGCCACATCTTCCGGCCGGTAGTAACGGCGATTACCCGCGCGCGTCACCGGCCGGAGTTGCGGAAAGCGACTTTCCCAATACCGCAGGATATGCGGCGCGAGGCCGGTCGCCTGGGCGACCTCGCCGATGGTGCGAAACGCGGCGGCGGATTTGGCGTCCGACGCCAATGCGCTCAGCCCCCGACGATGCGGTCACGCATCATCTGGCTCGCCCGGAAGGTCAGCACCCGCCGCGGCGCGATCGGAACCTCGACGCCCGTCTTGGGATTGCGGCCGATCCGCTCGCCCTTGTCGCGCAGCACGAACGTGCCGAAGCCCGAGATCTTGACGTTCTCACCCTTCGACAGCGCACCGCACATATTGTCGAGGATCTGCTCGACCAGCCGCGATGAATCGGCGCGGGACAGGCCCACCTGCTTATGAAGCGACTCCGCCAGATCGGCGCGCGTCAACGTACCTGCTTCAGTCATCGACTTCCCTCTACCCCCCGGAAAGGTTCAACAATTCGCCTCACGCTTATAACGCCTTGCGCAAATTGTCGATGCAGCCGCCCGTCGCGGCCTACATGCGGATGACCGCAGCTCCCCAGGTGAATCCGCCGCCCATCGCCTCGAGCACGACGAGGTGCCCCGGCTTGATCCGGCCGTCGCGCACCGCCTGATCCAGTGCCAGCGGAACCGACGCCGCAGAGGTGTTGGCATGCTGGTCGACGGTGACGATAACCTTTTCAGACGGCAGGGAAAGTTTGCGCGCGGTGGCGTCGAGAATGCGGGCGTTGGCCTGGTGCGGAACCACCCAGTCGACGGCGTCAGAGGGCAGTCCGGCGGCCTGCAACGCCTCCTCCATTACCGCGGCCAGGTTGACGACGGCATGGCGAAACACCTCCCGTCCCTTCATCCGCAGCTTGCCGACGGTCCCGGTGGTGGACGGTCCACCATCGACATAAAGCAACCCATTATGGCGACCATCGGCATGGAGCCGCGTCGCCAGCACGCCACGCGCGCCGGCGTCGGTGACATCTTCAATGGATTCGCGCGCTTCCAGAACGATCGCCCCCGCACCGTCGCCGAACAGGACGCAGGTGGTGCGATCCTCCCAGTCGAGGATGCGGCTGAACGTCTCGGCACCGATCACCAGCGCACGGCGGTGCGCGCCGGCGCGGATCATGCTGTCGGCAACCTGCACCGCATAGAGGAAGCCCGAGCAGACCGCCGCGACGTCGAAGGCGACGCAATCGCCAATCTCCAGCATCGCCTGCACCTTGGTGGCGGTGGCCGGGAAAGTGTTGTCGGGAGTGGCCGTCGCCAGCACGATCAGGTCGATGTCGCCCGCGATCAATCCGGCAGCGGCAATCGCCGCGATGGCCGCGTCGCGCGCGAGCGTCGCGGTCGTCTCGTCATCATCCGCGATATGGCGGAAGCGGATGCCGGTGCGCTCGACGATCCATTCGTCCGACGTATCGACGCGCTCGGCCAGCTCGGCATTCGAGACGCGACGCCGGGGCAGCGCCGCGCCGGTCCCCGTCAGCACTGCACGAATCATGCAGCCGCCTTCGCTTCGAAATGGCGCAGATCCTCGACGATCCGGCGCGTCAGGTCGGCGCGCACCATCTTGGCGGCGTTGCCGATCGCCGTCGCCACGCCGCGCTCGTTCGCGCTGCCATGGCTTTTGACCACCAGCCCGTTGAGCCCGAGGAAGACGGCACCGTTGTGATTGTTGGGATCGAGGTGATCGCGCAGCAGCTCGGTGGCGGGGCGCGAGATCAGGAAGCCGACCTTCGAGCGCACCGAGCTGCGGAACGCGCGCTTGAGCAAATCGGCGACGAAGCGCGCGGTGCCTTCGGCGGTCTTGAGTGCGATATTGCCCGAGAAACCGTCGCAGACGATCACGTCATGCTCGCCGCGCGACAGCCGGTCGCCCTCGACGAAGCCGGCAAATTTCATCGGCAAATGCGGGGCGGCGCGCAGCATTTGTGCGGCGTCGCGAATCTCGCCGGTGCCCTTCTGATCCTCGCTGCCGATGTTGAGCAGCGCGACGCGCGGCGCCTCCAGTTCCAGCGTGGTGCGCGCATAGGCCGCGCCCATCACCGCAAACTGCACGAGGTTGCGCGCATCGCACTCGGTATTCGCGCCGAGATCGAGCATCACGCAATCATTGTCGCCGAGCGTCGGCAGCAACGCGGCGAGCGCCGGACGGTCGATGCCGCGCATCGTCCGCAGCGACAGCTTCGCCATCGCCATCAGCGCACCGGTATTGCCGGCGGATACCGCCGCAGCGGCGCGCCCCTGCTTCACGCAGTCGATCGCGACGCCCATCGAGGTCGTCTTCGCCCGCCGGATCGCCTGGCTCGGCTTCTCGTCGCCCGCGATCACATCGGGGGCGTGGACGATTTCGGAATGCTGCGCGAGATTCGGATGCTGCGACAGCCCGTCGCGAATCGCCGCCTCGTCGCCGACCAACAAATAGTTGACGTCGTCGTAGCGGCGGCACGCGCGCGCCACCCCGGCCAGCATCACCGCCAGCCCCTCATCACCGCCCATCGCATCGACGGCGATCCGGGACCTGTCGGCTATCACTGGACATCGCTCCCGAAGCTGTGCCTGCACCCGGTCAGGCTCAGGCGTCGACCGCGATGACCTCGCGACCGTTGTAGTGACCGCACGCGGTGCACAGATTGTGCGGACGCTTCAGCTCGCCGCAGTTCGGGCATTCCTGGAACGCCTCTACCGACAGAGCGTCGTGCGCGCGGCGCATGCCACGGCGTGAGGGAGAAGTCTTTCGCTTGGGGACGGCCATCGCGGCACCTTGATTTGTCTAGTAGTTCATATGAGCGACGAGCCGGTGCACGGTGCCGCGCGGACGATGCAAGCACCGGCCGCGGCAGACAGCCGAGCATCGGCTCGCATCGCGAAGCCCCGCGCCTATAGCGAATTCCCCGGCGGTTGCAAGTAAAGCCCGTCACATGACCTCCACCCTGCCAACGCTTTGAGCGGGCAGACGTGTCCGTCTCAGGCGGAAAGCGCGCGGTCGCTGACGAACATGTTGTGCGCTCGCTCGTGCGCGAAGGTGCTCGGCTTGCCGTGGCCGGGGATGAACGCCGTCTCGTCGCCGAGCGGCCACAGCTTCGTCACGATCGATTCGATCAGCTGCTTGTGATTGCCCTGCGGCAGATCGGTGCGCCCCACTGAGCCCTGGAACAGCACGTCGCCGACCTGCGCGAATCGCGACGGGGCGTGATGGAAGATCACATGACCGGCGGTGTGGCCAGGTGTGTGATAGACGTCGAGCGTCAGGTCGCCGATCGTCACCGTATCGCCGTCCGCCAGCCAGCGGTCGGGCTCGAACACCACACCGCGAATCCCCCAGTTGCGCCCGTCCTCGTCGAGCCGCGCCAGCCAGAAGCGGTCGTCCTCGTGCGGGCCCTCGATCGGAACCGCCAGTTGCTCGGCAAGCGGCTTGGCCTCACCCGCATGGTCGATATGACCGTGGGTCAGCAGGATCTTCTCGACCGTCACGCCGGCCTGCTCGACCGCGGCGAGGATGCGCGGCAGGTCACCACCCGGATCGACCACGGCCGCCTTCATCGTCGCGGTGCACCAGATCAGCGTACAATTCTGTTCGATCGCGGTGACGGGAATGATCGCGGCGCGCAGCGGGGTGTCGGTCATCGGGGAACTCCTGCCGGGATGCGGGATCACCGGTGGCGCGGACTTAACTTCGACCTTGGTCGGACGCAACGCGACTTGCAGGTGTGAGGACGCACGGGCATCAATGGTCCCGATGCGCCTCGCCGCCCCTTTCGTGCTGCTCCACGACGCCCGTTCCGGGCTGGACCGAGCGAGACTGTATCGTGCGCCGAACCGCGTCCTTGCGGCGCACAGCGCAGCGGAAGTGCATGAAGTGCTCGCGGCGGTCCGGGCGTGGAGTGGCGCCGCGGCCGGCTTCCTTTCCTACGGGGCAGGCGCGGCATTCGAACCTGCCGCCGGTGGCGAGCCCGCCGCCGCGACTCCGCTGGCATGGTTCGGGCTGTTCGACGGGCACGAGGAGATCGAGGATGTGGCCGCGCTGCTCCCCGATCCGGCCGGCGCCTGGACGGACGCGGCGGAGCCGGAGCCGTCGCGCGCCGACTATCGCGCGATGTTCGAGGCGGCCCAGGCGCTGATCCGCGCCGGCGACCTGTACCAACTGAACCTCACCTTCCGTGCGCGCGTCCCGTTCATCGGTGATCCGCTCGCGCTCTATGCCGGGCTCCGCCGCGCGTCGGCCGCCGGCTGGAGCGCGCTGGTCGCGACCGGCACGCAGACGATCCTGTCGCTCTCCCCCGAACTGTTCTTCAGCCGCGACGGCGACGCGCTCGTCAGCCGGCCGATGAAGGGGACCGCGCGCCGCCACGCCGATCCGGCCATCGACCTTGCGGTGGCGCGGGCGCTCGCCTCCGATGCGAAGCAGCGCGCCGAGAATCTCATGATCGTCGACCTGATGCGCAACGATCTGTCGCGAGTCGCAGTCGCGGGGAGCGTCGCGGTGCCCGAGCTGTTCGCGGTCGAACGTTATCCGACCGTCCATCAGCTCGTCTCGAAGGTCACTGCCACACTTGCGCCGGAACGCGACGCCGTCGACGTGCTATCCGCGCTGTTTCCGTGCGGCTCGATCACCGGCGCGCCGAAGGTCCGCGCCATGCAGGCGATCGCCGCGGTCGAGCGCGGCAGCGCGCGCGGCGCCTACACCGGGGCGATCGGCCGGATCGACGCGGACGGGAGCGCCGCGTTCAACGTCGCGATCCGCACGCTGACGGTCGACGAGGGCGCGGATCATGCCGTGGTCGGGATCGGCGGCGGAATCGTCGCCGACTCGCGTATCGAGGACGAATGGGACGAGGCGATGGCCAAGGCCGCGTTCCTCACGGGTGCGCGGCGCCGCGTCGACCTGCTGGAGACGATGGCGTTCGACCCCGATGAGGGATTGCTGCGGATCGAGCGGCATCTGGAACGCCTGCGCGCCAGCGCGACCGCGCTCGGGTTCACCTTCGACCGCCATGGCGCGCGCAACGAATTGCAGGCCGCGACCTTCCGGTTGATCGCGGCGGCGCGCGTGCGACTGATGGTGTCACAGGGCGGCGCGATCGCCATTGAGGTCGCGGCGGCACCGCCGCCGCCCGACCGGCCGTTGCGCGTCGCGCTCGCGCCGTTGCCGGTTAGCGAGCGCGACTGGCGGCTCCGCCACAAGACCAGCGACCGCCGCTTCTACGACGCGGCCCGCATGGCGAGCGGGGCGGACGAGGTGCTGTTCTACACCCCCGACGGCCGGCTGACCGAGGGCAGCTTCACCAATCTGTTCGTGCCGCGCGACGGGGCTCTGGTCACGCCGCGCAGCGGTCCGTTGCTGCCGGGCGTGTTGCGGGGCGAGCTGCTCGAAACCGGTGCGGCGGTCGAGGACGATCTGACCGCAGCGGACCTGACCGGCGGACTGTTCGTCGGGAATGCGTTGCGCGGACTAATGCGGGCGACGCTGTCGGTTGCACAATGAGGCCGACCGTCGCATAGGCGCAGCGCTTCCTAGTCAAAGGCGCCCATCATGCAGACCTCCGCCGCGCTCGACCGCATCAATCCCTCCCCGACGCTGGCGATCACCAGCCGCGTGCTGGAGCTGAAGCGGGCCGGCGTCGACGTGATCGGCCTGGGCGCGGGTGAGCCCGATTTCGATACGCCCGATTTCGTCAAAGAGGCCGCGATCGCGGCGATCCGCGTCGGCAAGACCAAATATACCAACGTCGACGGCACCACGGAGCTGAAGGAGGCGATCGTCGCCAAGTTCAAGCGCGACAATCGCCTCGATTACACCCCGGCGCAGATCAGCGTGAACGTCGGCGGCAAGCACACCCTCTTCAACGCTTTGGTCGCGACGCTCGACGCCGGCGACGAGGTCATCGTCCCCGCGCCTTATTGGGTCAGCTACCCCGACGTCGTGCAGTTCGCGGGCGCGACGCCGGTGATCGTCGCGGCGGGCGCGGACGTCGGCTACAAGCTGACCCCGGCGATGCTCGAGGCGGCGATCACGCCGAAGACCAAGTGGCTGATCCTGAACTCGCCTTCCAACCCGACCGGCGCGGCCTATACTGTCGACGAGCTGAAGGCGCTGGGCGCGGTGCTGGAGCGGCATCCACACGTCTGGATCTTCGCCGACGATATGTACGAGCATATCGTCTATGACGATTTCCGCTTCGCGACGATCGCCGAGGTCTGCCCGTCGCTCTACGAGCGGACGCTGACCGTCAACGGCTGCTCGAAGGCCTATGCGATGACCGGCTGGCGGATCGGTTTCGCGGCCGGCGCGACGTGGCTCATCAAGGCGATGGCCAAGCTCCAGTCGCAATCGACCAGCAACCCGTGCTCGATCGCGCAGGCCGCCGCGACAGCAGCGCTGACCGGCGACCAGTCGTTCCTCAAGGAGCGCGCGCAGGCGTTTCAGGTCCGCCGCGATCTTGTCGTCGACATGCTCAACGCCGCCGAGGGCATCACCTGCCCGAAGCCCGAGGGCGCCTTCTACGTCTATCCGGGCGTGGCGGGCGTGATTGGCAAGTCGACCCCCGCCGGCAAGCGGATCGAGACCGACAGCGACTTCGTCGGCTATCTGCTCGACGATGCGAAGGTCGCGGCGGTGCAGGGGGTTGCGTTCGGGGTCTCGCCGGCGATGCGGATCAGCTACGCCACCTCGGAGGCGCTGCTCACCGAGGCGTGCCAGCGCATCCAGGCGGCGTGTGCCGCGCTGAAATAAGCGCGCTTTTCCGAAACGATCGCTTTCGCACTCTGCGATGGAGGGGCAGCGTCGCTGTCCCTATATCGACGTCAGATGAATGGATGGCCAAGCCGCCGTTCAGGCGTCGGGGCTGATGTTGCGGTGGTCGTCACCCGCTCCCACGACGTGACGACGATCGAGCGACATGCCGCGCACGCGGCCAAGGAAAAGAGAGCAACTGATGATCCGCTTCATCACGTCCAGCTTCGCATGGCAGTTCGCGGGTGGTTTCCTGATCGGTGCCGCCGGGATGCTGGCGATGCACGCCACCCAACCCGAGATGCCTGGTAACGCTTACGCGGCCACCCACGCCACGCGCTGATCCATCCGGGGTTGCTCTGGCGTAGCGACCCTCGCGAACCCATATCAGGCGTATGACGCGCTTTCTCACCTTCGCTGCGGCACTGCCGCTCCTGCTCGCCGGCTGCGGCACCGCCGAGGCTGAACGCGCCGTCCCGATCCCCGCCGCGGCGCATGACGTGCCCGCGAGCGGCGGCCTGCAGACCGCCGTGTTGGCGGGCGGCTGCTTCTGGGGCATGGAGGCGGTGTTTCAGCAAGTTAAGGGCGTCCGCGACGTGGTGGCGGGCTATGCCGGCGGCACGCCGCAGACCGCCAATTACGAGGCAGTCAGCAGCGAGACGACCCGCCATGCCGAGGCGATCCGCATCACCTACGACCCGCGCGTCGTCAGCTATGCGACGTTGCTGCGCGTCTATTTCTCGATCGCGCATGATCCGACGCAGTTGAACCGGCAGGGCCCAGACAGCGGCACCAGCTATCGCTCGGCGATCTTTCCACAGACGCCGGAACAGCGCGCCGTCGCCGCCGCCTATATCGCGCAGTTGGGACAGGCGCACGCCTTCACGCAGCCGATCGTGACGCGGCTGGAGCCGGGGCGCTTTTATCTGGCCGAAACCTACCATCAGGACTTCTTCCGCCGGAACCCGGCGCACCCCTATATCGTCCGCTGGGACAAGCCGAAGGTCGCGGGCTTCCGCGCCGCTTTCCCGCAACTGGCAGCTCGCTAGGTTCTCCGCTCGGCTCCGGTCGCTCGCGCGCAGGTCATATCCGGCCGACCTCCGGAACGTCCGCGATCAAACGCCGTAGCTCAGGGTCGCGGGCTTCGAAAATCACAAGCAAGCCAAGGGTCCGAAGTGCCGGTACGGCCTCGACGATCGCTGAGCTCAGGGTTTCCCGATCATCCGGCGGCGTCGCGGGGTCAGTCCAGCGAATGGCGTTCCGGAGAAAAGCCGCCACCGTACCCTTGCGCAACGTCAATCCGTCCACCTCGATGCGATCCAGGTGATCGGGCAGCACGTCCTCCGGCCGACTTGCAGTTCGGTTCGACATCGATCCATATCCCGTCTCGGAGGAGAATAGGACGCACTGGTCACCGATCAAACTTTCCTCTGACCCGCTTTGACGTCGCGGTCGCTTCAGCCTCGAACCAGCGACCCGTCAGAGACGTGAGGGCAGCCGCCGCGCTACCTCGACCAGCAACACCGGCACCCCGTCGCGCACCGGATAGGCGACGCCCGCCACCTCCGACACCAGCTCGTGCCGCTCGGCATCATAGCGCAGCGGCGTCCGCGTCGCCGGGCATACCAGCCGCTCGAGCAACCACGGATCGATCGTCATTGCAGCGTCACCCGGTCCTCGCCATCGTGGCGGCCGAAGAATTGCATCAACTGCACCAGCATCTCGGCGCGCGTCGCCAGATCGGGCGCCTCCAGCAGCGCCTGCTTCGCCGCGACGTCGAACGGCGCGATCTGCGCCACACCGTTGACGAGGCTGACGTCGTCGAGCCGTCCAACCGACTTCCAGTCGACGCTGTAACCATGCGCCTCCGCGAACCGCCGCGCTTCCATCTCCAGCGAGGCGCGCGCACCCAGCGACAGCGTCTCGTCCTCGGTCACCGGCAACAGCTCGGCCTCGACCTGCCGGAACGGCGTCGTCACCACCAGCTCGCGCCGCACGCGGAACAGCGACAGCCCTTGCAGAATCAGATTGTAGCGCCCGTCGTCGAGCGCCTCGACCTCGGCGATCCGCCCGACGCAGCCGATGTCGAATAGATCGGGCGCGTCGGGGTCCTCGCTGTCGGGACGCGGCTGGATCATCGCGATCCGCCGGTCGCGCGCCATCGCGTCCGATACCATCGCGCGATAGCGTGGCTCGAAGATGTGCAGCGGCAGGTGCAACTGCGGGAACAGCAGCGCCCCCGGCAGCGGAAAGATCGAGAGCCGCGTCGTGTCGGTCATCCGAACAGGATCGCCGACAGCTTGCGCCGCTGCGCCGATACCCACGGATCTTCGAGCCCGACGACCTCGAACAGCTTGAGCAATTGCTGGCGCGCCGCATCGTCATTCCAGGCGCGGTCGGCCGCGACGATCGACAGGAAGCCGCTCGCCGCGGCCTCGCGATCGCCCGCGGCCATCCGCGCATTGGCGAGATCGAAGCGCGCCTGAAGGTCGTCGGGATTCGCTGCCACGGCCGCCTCCAGCGGGGCGAGATCGTCGACCGCCGGCGCCGATCTGGCGAGCGCCAGCGCCGCCGCCGCGCGCTGCACGTCCGGCAGCTTCGCAACATCCTCGGGCAACGCCGCGATCGCCGCCTCCGCTTCCTCGACCTGCCCGGCCGCGACCAGCGCGCGAATGCGCCCCGACAGCACCGCATGATGCTCGGGCGCCATCTCGGTCAATTGATCGAAGATCGACAGCGCGCGCTCGGCATCGCCCTCGGCCAGCACCTGCTCGCCCATCGCGATCAGCGGCTCCAGCTCGGCGTCCTGCGACTGCGCCTCGCCGCTGATCGGCAACTGGCGCAGCAACTGGTCGAGCATCGCCTTGAGCTGGGATTCGGTGCGCGCGCTGGTCAGGTCGGCGACCAGCTGCCCCTGGAACATCGCATAGACGGTCGGGATCGAGCGGATCTGGAACTGCGCCGCGATAAACTGGTCCTTGTCGGTATCGACCTTGGCCAGCACCACGCCCTTGTCGGCATATTCCGCCGCGACCTTCTCCAGTACCGGCGTCAGCGCCTTGCACGGTCCGCACCATTCCGCCCAGAAATCGACGATCACGAGCTGCGTCATCGACGGGTCGACGACGTCGGCGCGGAACCGCTGGACGGCTTCCTTCTCTGCGGGGGACATGCCTAACGTGGCCAAGGGGGCACTCCTGAAATTGCTTGCCCCCTTATGTGGGATGGCGGCGGGGGATACAAACCCCCCGCCTCACCCGCTTTGGTCAGGCAGCCGTCAGAAAGCGGCGGTCAGCGCAAAGACCACCTTGGCGCCCGCGATCGAGCCGACGCCGTCCTGCCCGCGGCTGAAGCTCGGCTGGAGATAGGCCGCCTTACGGTCGGTGATGTTGGTGTCGACGTACGCTACGCCGACGGTCAACGGCGTGCTCGGGATCGTATAGTCGACCCCCAGCAGCCAGTCGGCATAATTGCCGGTCGGCGCAACGCTGGTCGCGAACGGCCCGAGGCCCTTGTTGCCGCTCGATGCGCCGATATGCGCCTTGGCGGTCAGTCCGGTGCCCGGGATGCCCGCGGCGGCATCGCCCCAGACGTAGAGATTGTCGCCCTTCGCGCCCGGATTGCTGTAGCCGACGCCGTTCTGATAATCGACGTTGGCCGCGACGTTACCGTTCGCCGACCACGCACCAAGCGCTTCCTGCTTGGGCGCGTAGGCGACACCCGCGGTCAGGCTGACCGGCCCCGCGGTGCCCGAGAGCTTGGCGTACGGCTCGATGAAGTCGGTGTTATCGAAGCCGCCCGGATACATGTACCAGGTCGCGCCGATGTCGAGCGTGCCACCGTTGCCGATCGGGGTCTTGAACCCGGCGATCAGGTCCAGCTCCATGTTTGCGCCGCCGAACGTGCCCCAGCCGGCGAGGTTCGACCCCCAGGTACCGATATAGACGCCGCTTTCATGCGCAATCGTGAAGCCGCCCTGCACGGCAAGGTTCTCGTCGGACTGCGACACGCCGCGGAAGCGATAGTCGCTGACCAGACCGACCGAACCGGAGACGGTGACCGCCTTGGGCGGCGCCTCTTCCTGCGCGGCGGCGGGAACGGCGGCCAGCGCCAGCATGGCGGTGGGAATAAGGAATGCGTACTTCATGGAACCTCCTGATGGTAGAGGCTCCTCCTGCTTGCGATCCGCTTCGCTCTCCCCCGCTACGCAGAGCGGGAGGGCGACCGCTGGTCCACACTATAAAGGTATTTGCACCGCATTGCAGCAATGTGTCTGATTGGTTTCAAAACATTGCGGGTACGCAACCTCAGTGCTGATCCTCGTTCAGTGTGGCGATCCGGCCACGCGCGCCAGTGACCTGCACGGACTGGCCGGAGGCGCGACGACGCTGGAACCAGTCGCGCAGCATCTCCGCCGTGGTATGATCGACGGCACTGAGCCGGGTGGCGTCGATCCGCACCGGGGTGCCGGCCGGGACCCGGTCGAGCGTTTCGGAGAGCCTGGGCAGCGTCACGAAGGTCGCGGTGCCATCCAGCGTGATCGCATGGGTATCGGCCTCCTGCCCCTCGTAGACGCGCAGCCGCAGCCGGTGGAGGTTGGGGATCAGCTCCAGCATCGTCAGCCCGATCCCGACCAGCACGCCGGTCAGCAGGTCGGTCGACACCACCGTGACGAGCGTCGCGGCCCAGATCAGCACGGGCAACGCACCATAGTCGCGGAACAGGTGCGTGGCATGCTTGACGCTGACCAGCCGGAAGCCGGTGACGACAAGGATCGCGCCCAGCGCCGCCATCGGGATCAGCTTCAGCACGAACGGCAGCGCCGCGACGAACGCGAGGATCCACACGCCGTGCAACATCGCCGACAGTCGCGTCGCCGCGCCCGCCTGCACATTGGCCGAGCTGCGGACGATCACCCCGGTCATCGGCAGCGCGCCCGCGAAACCGCACAGCAGATTGCCGACGCCCTGCGCACGCAGCTCCTTGTTGTAATCGGTGCGCACGCCATCGTGCATCTTGTCGACCGCCGCCGCCGACAGCAACGTCTCGGCCGAAGCGATGAACGCGATCGCCACCGCGGCGGCAATCACGGCGGGATCGAGCAACCGGGCGAAGCCTTCACCGTTCGGCGGGGCTATTGCTGCGACGATCGAATCGGGCACCTGCACCCGCGCGACCTCCAGCCCGAACAGCAGCGAGACGATCGTCCCGACCAGCACGCCGACCAGCGCCCCCGGCAACAGCCGCAGCGCCGCCGGGCGAAACTTCTCCCAGCCGATCATCGCCGCGATCGTCACCACGCCGACCGCGAACGCGAACTCGGTGGCTTGCAGGTTGGAGGGCGACAGACCGAACAGCCGACCCGGCATCGCGGCAAGGTTCTGGAGCCCGCTCGGCAGCGGGCGATGGTCGAACAGGACGTGGAACTGCCCGACGACGATCAGCACGCCGATTCCCGCCAGCATGCCGTGCACCACCGCGGGCGAGATCGCCTTGAACCAGCCGCCCAGCCGGAACACCCCCGCCACGACCTGCACCGCACCGGCAACCACGAGGATCGGCCCGAGCGCTGCCAGCCCCTGATCGCGCACCAGCTCGTAGACGATCACCGCCAGCCCGGCGGCCGGGCCGCTGACCTGCAACGGCGAACCCGCGATCGCGCCGACGACGATCCCGCCGATGATCCCGGTGATGAGCCCCTTTTCGGCAGGCGCGCCCGAGGCGATCGCGATCCCCATGCACAAGGGCATCGCGACGAGGAAGACGACGATCGACGCGGTCAGGTCGCGCCCGAGCAACGGGATCGACGGCATCGAGATGCCGGGGCGGGTCACCGCCGCACCCGCCGGTGGAACCGTGCTGGCCATTATGCGTCGAGCCATGACGATCGCGCCGCGATCACCCGGGTGCGTTCGCCTGCGATCGCCACGTCGTCTCTCCTGATGGTAACCGATCAGGGCTTACGGGCGCCGCCTTGCTGCCGTGCGGCGCGTGCGTGTCATTTCGTTTCCTGCGGCGGCAGCGCGATCTCCGCGCACAGCCCGCCGCCGTCACGGTTCGCGAGCGTCAATCGCCCGCCCTCATCCGCCACCGCGAGCTGGACGATCGGCAGCCCGAGCCCAAACCCGACCGTATCGCGGGACCGCGCAGGATCGAGCCGCACGAACGGCTCCAGCACATGCTCCAACTCATCGTCGGGGATTCCCGGACCGTCATCTTCGATGCGAATCACGGCACCGGGGCGGTCGGTGATGAGCCTGATCGTGACCGTGTCGCCATAGTGCAGCGCATTTTCGACCAGATTGACCAACGCACGCTTGAATCCGACGCGCCGCAGCCGCCATTCGAAATGGTCCGGCCCCACGTAAGTGGCGACCCGCCCGCGATCCTCGGCATCGTCGGCCAGCGTCGCGCACAGCACCGCCAGATCGACGACGCTGGTCGGCTCCGGGTCCGCCGACCCGCCGAGGAACGCGAGCAGTGAGGTGATCATCGCCTCCATCTCACTGACATCGCGGACGATTGCGTCGCGCGTCTCGATGTCCGGCAGCGCTTCGGTGCGCAGATGCAGCCGCGCCAGCGGGGTGCGCAGATCATGCCCGACCGCCGCCAGCGCCTGCGTCCGTCCCGCGATCAACGCCTGGATCCGGTCCTGCATCCGGTTGAACGCGGTGATGACCCGCCGCACCTCGCCCGGCCCATCCTCCTGAACATGCTCGACAATTCCATGTCCGACGCGATCCGCCGCCGTCGCCAGCCGCCGCAGCGGCAACAACACGCGCCGCAGCAGAAGCGCGCCCAGCAGCATCAACGCGATCGCCGGCACCATCGCCAGCGCGATTCGCTCGAACGACAGGTTGAGGTTGGCGATCGGCTGGCGCGTGCGGAAAAACAGCCAGCTTCCGTCATCGAGCCGCAACCCGCCGGTCACCACCGAGCGCCGCCCCGGCGACTGCAATCGCAGCCACAGGTCGGTCGCCGCCAGCGACGGTTCCCATTCGAGCACCTGCCGATGCATCTCGTCGAGCGCCGGTGCGATTGCCGGAATTGCGGGCAGTGTCGCGCTCCATTGCAGCGCATAGCGATCTGTGGTCAGTTCCGCCGCCATCGACGGCCGCTCGACCTGCGGGCGCTCGGCGATCAGCCGGCGACTGATGACCAGATGTTCGGCAAGCCGGTTCGCCTCGTCGTCGCGCACCGCGAACCCGCTCGCGCGCTCGTACAGCAAGGTGCTGGCGCCAAACTCGATCACCAGCGTCAAGAGCAGGATGCCCAGCACCTGCCCCAGCAGGCCGACTGCCGGGCGGCGCAGGAAGGTCATGCGTTCAGCTGCGCTCGACCGGCGCGTTGAGCATATAGCCGACCCCGCGCACCGTCACGATCGGCGCCGGCGCACCCGCGCTGCCCAACTTGCGACGCAGCCGGCTGACCAGCACGTCGATCGAGCGATCCGAACTGTCGCCCAGCCGCGTACGGCTCAGCTCGATCAGCCGCTCGCGCGCGATCACGCGCTGAGCATGATCCGCCAGCACCACCAGCAGATCGAATTCCGCGCCGGTCAGGTCGACGATCGCCCCGCTTGGCGAGGCGAGTTCGCGACGCGGCAGGTTCACTGTCCAGCCGTCGAAGGTCAGCATCCCCTGATCGCCCGCGCCCGCGCGCCGGTCGAGCGCCGGCCGCCGCAACACCGCGCGTACCCGCGCCACCAGCTCGCGCGTCCCGAACGGCTTGGCGATATAATCGTCCGCACCCAGCTCCAGCCCGACCACGCGGTCGGTCTCGCTGGCGCGCGCCGACATGAAGATGATCGGCACGTCGCTCTTTTGCCGCAGCGAGCGGCACAGATCGATCCCGCTCGTTCCCGGTAGCATGATGTCGAGCAGCACGAGGTCGACCGGACCCGAATCGAGCGCCAGCCACATCTCCGGCGCCGCGGAGGCAGGACGGACGGCGAAACCATTCTCCTGAAGCGCGCGCGCGGTGAGCATTCGGAGCGACGGATCGTCCTCGACAAGCAGGATCGTAGGGGCGGTCATGCCCGCAGGACGTAGGGGCCGGACCGGACCCGGTCAATTCGGCGCAGGAAAAACGCAATGG
This sequence comes from Sphingomonas sp. 8AM, assembly GCF_902506455.1. GTDB lineage: Bacteria > Pseudomonadota > Alphaproteobacteria > Sphingomonadales > Sphingomonadaceae > Sphingomonas. The sequence continues at coordinate 208,893 of NZ_LR733844.1, forward strand.
TTCGTCAAAAAAGCTGTTGCGGGGTACCGACACCGCTGCTAGTGGCGCCACCTCACCCGACGGAAGCAGCCAAATGCTTCCGATCACGGCGCCAGAGCGGGCGTAGCTCAGGGGTAGAGCACAACCTTGCCAAGGTTGGGGTCGAGGGTTCGAATCCCTTCGCCCGCTCCAGTTTCTCCGCAGACAAACGCGCTTTCCCTTCGGGGACCTTTGACACTTCTGTGCGCGCACCATTCCTCATTGACGGTGACGACGCGGCGGCGCTGCGCTACGGGCGCGCGCATGACGCCGTTCTTCTCGCTGCTGCTCGCCGGTGCGCATTGGCCGGCCCGGTTGCTCGCCTGCCTCGGTGCGGCGCTGTGCCTTGCGCTGACGTTCCTCGTCTGCGCGCGGCTGCCGCTGAGCCAGGCCGATCTGCCGATCATCGTCGCGCCGCTCGGCGCCTCGGCGGTGCTGGTGTTCGCGGTGCCGGCCAGTCCGCTCGCGCAGCCGTGGTCGGTGATCGGCGGCAACGTCATCTCGGCGTTGGTCGGGGTGGCCGCCTATCACCTGATCCCGCAGACCGCGTTGGCGGCGGGCGTCGCGGTCGGCGGCGCGATCCTTGCGATGTCGCTGCTGCGTTGTCTCCACCCGCCCGGCGGCGCGGCGGCGCTGACCGCGGTGATCGGCAGCCCCGGCATCCATGCCGCGGGCTGGACCTTCGCGTTCGCGCCAGTCGGGATCAACTCGGTCGCGCTGGTCGCGCTGGGCATCCTCTATCATCGCATGACCCGCCACAGCTATCCGCACCGCGCCGCCGCACCGGTCGCGGCGCCCGCGCCGGGGCTGCACGCCGCCGATATCGACGCGGCGCTCGCCGACCTGCACGAGACGTTCGACATCGCCCCCGAGGATCTCGACGCACTGCTGACCCGCGCCGAGGCGCATGCCGCCGCGCGCCGCGCCGGCTCGACAAAAACGCGGCAACCCGGCACGCCGGTGCGATGACGGCTTCTTCGATTCGTGTGGGCATCGGCGGCTGGACCTACGAGCCGTGGCGCGGGACCTTCTATCCCGAGAAATGGCCGCAGAAGCGCGAGCTGGAATATGCCAGCCGTCACGTTACCGCGATCGAGGTCAACGGCACCTTCTATTCGTCGTTCAAGCCCGCGACCTTCGCCGTCTGGCGCGACACCGCGCCGGAAGGGTTCGTCTTCGCGCTCAAGGCGTCGCGCTATTGCGTGACGCGCAAGGTGCTGGCCGAGGCGGGCGAGTCGATCGCGCGCTTCGTCGGACAGGGGATCGTCGAGCTGGGTGACATGCTCGGCCCGATCCTGTGGCAATTGCCCGCAACGCGGAAGTTCGATGCCGATGACATCGCCGCCTTCCTCAAGTTGCTGCCCGCCAGCGAGGCCGGCGTACCGCTGCGCCATGCGATCCAGGTGCGGCACGACAGCTTTGCGACGCCCGAGTTCGTCGCCTTGTGCCGCGCCGCCGGCGTCGCGATCGTCCACGGCGATTCGGCCGATTACCCGGCGCTGGCGGATGTGTCCGGCGACTTCGTCTATGCGCGGCTCGAGGATGCGCGCGAGGAGGAGCCGACCGGCTATGCCCCCGCGGCGCTCGATCGTTGGCGCGACGTCGCGCGGGACTGGGCGGCGGGCGGGAGCCCCGACGGCCTGCCCTATGTTGCCGACCCTGCGCCGGTGCGCCCGCGCGACACGTTCATCTTCATGATAAATGGTGCGAAAGTGCGTGCGCCGCAGGCCGCAATGGCGCTGATCGAACGGCTCGACTGACCCTGCGAATGTTGCGAATGTTGAGACGCTGGCGGCTTTTCTCAACATTGGTGCAGGAGCGATCATGCGCCTGCCATGCCGCGCGTTGGCGCGTGTAGGACAGCGTCAATTCGCGCCGTCGAGCGCCGCCACGATCGCGGCGATCGCCGGGTCGGTATAGGTCGCGACCGGATCGTCGGAGCCATCGGCGCGCGCGTGATAGGCCCCGGCGTCGAACGCCTCATGGACCTGCTGGAACAGCGCGGGCCAGCGATGCGCGACACCGTCCAGCCACAGGCCCTGCAGCAACGCCCATAGATCGCCTGCGATGCTGTCGCACACCGCATAGGACAGCTCGCCATGATGATAGGCGCGCGCCAGCCGCGCCGCGAACCGGTCGAGGAAGGCAGCGATGTCCTCGCCCTCTCCCACCGCACCGTCCCGGAAAAGCCGCTCCGCCGCGGCCAGCGCGGTCGTGGCCGACGACGCTTCATTCATTGGCGCGTCCTCGTGACAGGCTGCCACCGAAGCGGGGCAGACGCGTCAGGTGGATGGTTCTAGGCTGTTTGCGGCGGCGATGCGACCGCAGGAGGGCGAGATGAGAGACATGATCCGCAAGGCAGGCGGCGCGGTGCTGGCGCTGGCCAGCGCCGGGACGGCACAGGCTGCGCCGGGCAATCCCGGCATGATGGTGCGGATTGCCGAGGTGTCGGTCGATCCGGCGCAGCTCGACGCCTACAAGACGATCCTGGCTACCGAGCAGGAAGCGTCGGTTCGCACGGAGCCGGGCGTGCTGATGCTCCATTCCGTCCAGATCGCGGACGATCCGACGCAGATCAGACTGCTCGAGGTCTACGCCAGCCACGCCGCCTATGAAGCGCACATCCGCGCGCCGCATTTCCTGACCTACAAGACCGCGACCGCGAAGATGGTGCGCGCGCTACGGCTGGTCGACACGCACCCGATCCTGCTGTGCGCCAAGTCGCAGGGGAAGGCCGGCGGCCCGGTGACATGTATGTGAGGACGCCCATGTCACCATTGTCGGTCGGCGCAGGACTGCCGCCGCGCCCGTGAATGTTCTAGAGCCTCACCCATCGTCATGCCACGTCCCGAGCAACGATGACCGACAACGAGGCGCACTATCTGCGCGAGGTCCAGTACCGCTTCCCCGACCGGCTGGAGGCGCGCGCGGTCCTTCATCGCCGGTACGGTCGCGACGACTGGTTCGCGTGGCTGGCCGAGGAGATCGCGTTCACGCCGGGCAGCGTCGTGGCCGATGTCGGATGCGGTGCTGGCGCATTGTGGCGATCGGCACCCCGCACGGTGCCCGATGATCTGGTATTGCGGCTCATCGACACCTCGCCCGGGATGGTGACGGCGGCGGAAGCGGCGGCGCGCGCCGCCGCCGGGCGCTGGCGCGACGTCGAAGCCGTCGTGGGCGATGCAGTCGCATTGCCGCTCGCCAACGGCGGGGTCGATACGGCGCTGGCGATCCACATGCTCTACCATCTTGCCGACCCCGCCGCGGGACTGGCCGAGCTGGCGCGCGTCACGCGGCCAGGCGGAACGGTGGCCGTCGTGCTCAACCGGTCCGGGACGATGGCGGAACTGAGCGGGCTCGTGGAGCGGGCACTCGGCCGCCCGTCGGCCCGTCCGGCTCCCTTGTCGTCCGAGGACGGAATGGCGCTGATGCAGGAACAGTTCGGCGAGGTTGAGGTGCGTCGCTACGACGACACCTTGCGCGTGACCGACCCGGTCGATCTGCTGGGCTATCTCACCAGCCTGCCCGAAGCGGAGACGCCCGGCGCGGTTGCGAGACTGGCAGCGGCGGTCGATGCGGCATTCGGGACCACCGACGCCTTCATCATTACCAAGACGTCCGACCTGTTGCTCGCACGTCGCTGAGCATTTCGTCCTGCCGCCTCTCCGGGGCCCGCTTCAGCCGTGTCGAGGCGAAGCGGGATCCCGGGGCGCGCCCGGGATGACGGAGGCTCAGCCCAGCCGCTCTTTCAGGTCGAGCATCGCCAGCGCCGCCTTTGCCGCCGCGCCGCCCTTGTCGAGTTGTGCGGGATCGGCGCGGACGATCGCCTGCGCCTCGTTCTCGGTGGTCAGGATGCCATTGCCGATCGGCACGCCGTCCATGGTCAGCGCCATGATCCCGCGCGCGCTTTCGTTGGCGACGATCTCGAAATGATAGGTTTCGCCGCGGATCACGACGCCGAGCGCGACGAACGCGTCGTAGCGCCCGCTCTCCGCTGCCAGCGCGATCGCGCCGGGGACTTCGAGCGCGCCGGGCACCGTCAGCACCTCGGCGCGATGTCCGGCGGCCTCGACCGCCGCCGTGGCGCCAGCGACCAGCATGTCGTTGAGATGATTGTAGAAGCGCGCTTCGACGATGAGGACGTTAACCATCAATCAACCTTCCGTTCGCCGACGATCGACAGCCCGTAGCCGTCGAGCCCGACCAATGTGTGATGGGTGTTGGTGAGCAGCACCATGTCGTGCACGCCCAGTTCCGCGAGGATCATCGCGCCGACGCCATAGTCGCGCAATTCCTCCATATCGACCGACGCCTGCTCGCCTGCCTTCAGCCGCACCGCCGTGGTGAAGGAATCGGCGCGCTGGCGGTTGATGACGACGATCACGCCCGCGCCTTCCGCGGCGATCAGCTCCATCGAGCGCGAGAGCATCCGGCTGCGCTCGCCCTCCTCGCCGAAGAGGTCGGCGAAGGGCGACAGCGCGTGCATCCGCACCAGCGTCGGGCGCGACGGATCGACGCGGCCCTTGACCAGCGCGACCTGCTCGGTGCCGGTCGCCTTGTTGCGATAGGCACGGACGGTCCAGTCGCCGCCCCAGCGGCTGGTGAACGGCGCCTCGCTGACCAGCTCGACCAGATGATCGTGGCGGCGGCGATAGGCGATGAGGTCGCGGATCGTGCCGATCTTGAGATTGTGGAGCTGCGCGAACGAGACGAGATCGTCGAGGCGCGCCATCGTGCCGTCCTCGTTCATGATCTCGCAGATCACGCCCGAGGGATTGAGCCCGGCAAGCCGCGAGACGTCGACCGCCGCCTCGGTATGGCCGGCGCGCACCAGCACGCCGCCGTCGCGCGCGACCAGCGGGAAGACGTGACCCGGCGTGACGATGTCGGTGCGGTCCTTGGTCGAATCGATCGCCACCGCAATCGTGCACGCGCGGTCGGCGGCGGAGATCCCGGTCGTCACGCCCTCGCGCGCCTCGATCGAGACGGTGAAGGCGGTTTCGTGGCGGGTGCCGTTGTTGCGGCTCATCAGGTCCAGCCCGAGTTCCTCGACGCGGGACTTGGTCATCGCCAGGCAGATCAGCCCGCGGCCGTGGCGGGCCATGAAGTTGATCTTCTCGGGCGTCGCCATCTGCGCGGGGATGACGAGATCGCCCTCGTTCTCGCGATCCTCGTCGTCGACCAGGATGAACATCCTGCCGTTGCGCGCCTCGTCGATGATCTCCTCGGGCGTCGACAGATAGCCGTGGCGCAGACGCGCGAGTTCGGCGGACTTAGCGGCCACGATAATGCTCCATGCGTTGCAGATAGCGGGCGAGGACGTCGATCTCGACGTTGACGGCGTGCCCGGCCTTCAGCGCGCCCAGCGTCGTGACCGCCTGCGTGTGCGGGATCAGGTTGACGGTGAACAGCGTGTCGTTCGCGGCATCCTCCACCGCGTTGACGGTCAGCGACACGCCGTCGATCGTCACCGACCCCTTGGGGGCGAGGAACGGCGCCAGCTCGGGCGTGATCCGGAACGCGATCCGGCGCGAGTCGCCGTCGGCGGTGACATCGGTGACCTCGGCAACGCCGTCGATATGGCCGGTAACGATATGCCCGCCGAGTTCGTCGCCCAGCTTCATCGCGCGTTCGAGGTTGAGCGGGCGCCCCTCGGTCCACTGGCCCTGCGCCGTGCGGCTCCGCGTCTCGTTGGAGACATCGACCGCGAACCAGCCGGGCGCCTTGTCGACCACCGTCAGGCAGATACCCGAACAGGAAATCGACGCGCCTAGGTCGATCGTCGCCACGTCATAGCCGGTGGCGATCACGACGCGCGTGTCGCCGCGCTGCTCGATCTGGCGGATGGTGCCGATGTCGGTGACGATGCCGGTGAACATAAGTTTGGCCTTTCAGGCGCGCTCGTAGACTTCGAGCCGGTCGCTGCCAAGCTGGCGCTGTTCGGCGAGGGTCCAGCGGCCGTGTGCGTCGGCGAGGTCGCCAAGCCCGATATCGGCGAGCGTGCGGCCGCCGCCGATCAGGATCGGCGCGCGATAGAGGAGCAGACGATCGACGAGCTTCGCCCGGAGAAAGGCGGCGGCGGTCTGCGCGCCGCCCTCGACGAAGAGGTGGTCGGCGGGGAGGGTGGCGATCCGCCTGCCGCTGCGAACCCGCGCCCCCGACATTCCTGAACCGCCCGCGTGCCGAGTCCTGTCGAAGGGCGCGCGGGTTCGCAGCGGCAGGCGGGGAATCGCATCCATGGCAAATGTGGCAGTCATCGGCGCGCAATGGGGCGACGAGGGCAAGGGCAAGATCGTCGACTGGCTGGCGGAGCGCGCCGACATGGTCGTCCGCTTCCAGGGCGGGCACAATGCCGGGCACACGCTCGTCGTCGGGGAAAACGTCTACAAGCTCTCGCTGCTGCCGTCGGGGATCGTGCGCGGGACGCCGTCGGTGATCGGAAATGGCGTGGTGCTCGATCCGTGGGCGCTGAAGGCGGAGATCGAGCGGCTGGGCGCGCAGGGCGTCACCGCCACGCCGGAAACGCTGCGTATCGCCGACAATTGCGCGCTGATCCTGCCGTTCCACCGCGATCTCGACGGACTGCGCGAGGATGCGAGCGGCGCGGGCAAGATCGGCACCACGCGGCGCGGGATCGGCCCGGCTTATGAGGACAAGGTCGGCCGGCGCGCGATCCGCGTCTGCGATCTGGCGCATCTCGACGATCTCGGCCCGCAGCTCGACCGGCTGACCGCGCATCACGACGCGCTGCGCGCCGGGTTCGGCGAGCCGCCGATCGACCGCGAGGCGCTGGTCGCCGAGCTGCGCGACATCGCCGCGTTCGTGCTCCAGTTCGCACGCCCGGTGTGGCGCGATCTCAACATCGCCAAGGAGGCGGGCAAGCGCATCCTGTTCGAGGGCGCGCAGGGCGTGCTGCTCGACATCGACCACGGCACCTATCCGTTTGTCACCTCGTCGAACACCATCGCCGGCAGCGCCGCGGGCGGGTCGGGTCTCGGGCCGGCGGCGGTCGGCTTCGTGCTGGGGATCGCCAAGGCCTACACCACGCGCGTCGGATCGGGGCCTTTCCCGACCGAGCTGGAAGATGCGACCGGCGAGCGGCTGGGGACGCGCGGGCATGAGTTCGGCACCGTCACCGGGCGCAAGCGCCGTTGCGGCTGGTTCGATGCGGTGCTGGTCCGGCAATCGGCGGCGGTCGGCGGGATCACCGGGATCGCGCTGACCAAGATCGACGTGCTCGACGGGTTCGAGGAAGTGAAGATCTGCACCGGCTATCGCCTGCGCGGGCAAGTGATCGATTATTATCCCGCCCATGCCGCCGATCAGGCGCTGGTCGAGCCGGTCTATGAGACGATGCCGGGCTGGCAGGAGTCGACCGCCGGCGCGCGGAGCTGGGCCGATCTGCCGGCACAGGCGATCAAGTACATCCGCCGCGTCGAGGAACTGATCCGCTGCCCGGTGGCGCTGGTGTCGACCAGCCCGGAGCGGGCGGACACGATCCTCGTCCGCGATCCGTTCGCGGATTGAGAAACGACGAATGGCGACGGGGGTGTCCCCGTCGCCGTTCGAGCTGCACATAGGAAGCGTCATTGCGAGCGAAGCGAAGCAATCCAGGGCGTCCTGATCCAACCCTGGATTGCTTCGCTTCGCTCGCAATGACGGACCTGGCCGGCGTCACCGCCCGCCACACGCCGCATCGTCCCGGGTCAAGCCCGGGACGACGAAGCGCAGCTTAGTTGCGCGGCCCCGGCTGGGTCGCGGTGCCGGCTGCACCACCCTGCGGCAGCTGATCCGGCGGCGTGTTGGTCGCCTCGGTCGGCTGGCCCTGCTGCGGCTGGCCCATCGTGGTACGCGAGTTGGTCACCGCGTCCGGGCCGGTCGTCGTCGTGCTGTGGTTGCGGGCGCGGCGTGACGAGCGCGTGGTCGTCGTGCTGCGATCGGTGGACGTGCTCGGCGTGGTGGTCTGCGGCGCGGTGGTCATCGGGTCCATCGTGGAGCCGCCCATCGTCGAGCCGCCCATCGTACCGCCGGGCTGACCCGGCGTGCCGCCGATCGTACCGCCGGGCTGCATCGTGCCACCCATTGATCCGCCGGTCTGGCCCATCGTGCCCCCGGCGCCGGTCGTCTGCGCCATCGCAGCGGCGGGGAGCAACAGGGCAGCGGCGGTCATCGCGATATAAGTACGCATCGAACCTCTCCTTATGTGGAATGGCTCGTCAACGATGCGCGAACGTCGAACGTTCCTGACAATCGGCGCGGATCGCCTAACTCATGCCACATTGGGCGCGGTGCAGCAACGCCTGATCGGCGAGCACCAGCGCGACCATCGCCTCCACCACCGGCACGCCGCGGATGCCGACGCACGGGTCGTGGCGGCCCCTGGTCATCACCTCGGTCGCGGTGCCGTCGCGGGCGATGCTCGGGACGGGCGTCAGGATCGAGCTGGTCGGCTTGAACGCGACGCGGACACGCACGGGCTGCCCGGTCGCGATCCCGCCCGCAATCCCGCCGGCGTGGTTGGCGAGGAAGTCGGGCGTGCCGTCCGCGCCGGGGCGCATCGGATCGGCATTCTGCTCACCCGACAACGCGGCGGCTGCGAAGCCGTCGCCGATCTCGACGCCCTTGACCGCGTTGATCGACATGCACGCGGCGGCGAGTTCGCTGTCGAGCTTGGCATAGAGCGGCGCACCCCAGCCGGCCGGGACGCCGGTCGCCTCGCACGCGATCACCGCGCCCAGCGACGAACCGGCCTTGCGCGCGGCGTCCATCTTCGTCTCCCAGCGCGCGGCAGCACCGGCATCGGGGCAGAAGAACGGGTTGGCATCGATCTGCGCATCGTCAAACGCGGCATAGTCGATCGCGTCACCACCGATCGCCTCCACCCAGGCGCGCACGCGGACCTGCGGCACCACCGCGCGCGCCACTGCGCCGGCCGCAACCCGCGCCGCGGTCTCGCGCGCCGAGGAGCGGCCGCCGCCGCGATAGTCGCGGAAGCCGTATTTGGCGTCATAGGCATAATCGGCGTGTCCGGGGCGATACGCCTGCGCGATCGCCGAATAGTCCTTCGAGCGCTGGTCGACATTCTCGATCATCAGGCTGATCGGCGTGCCGGTGGTGCGCCCCTCGAACACGCCGGAGAGGATGCGGACCTGATCGGGCTCCTGACGCTGCGTCGTAAAGCGCGACTGGCCGGGGCGACGGCGGTCGAGCCACGGCTGGATGTCGGCCTCGGTCAGCGCGATTCCCGGCGGACACCCGTCGACCACCGCGCCGAGCGCCGGGCCGTGGCTCTCGCCCCAGGTGGTGAAACGGAAGACGCGGCCGAAGGTGTTGAAGCTCATGGTGGTGCGCTTTGCCAGAAGCGCGGGGTGGGGGACAGAGGGTGCAGGTTGCCACTGCCGTCATTGCGGGCGCAGCGAAGCAATCCAGTGTTCCGCGCGCTGCCCTGGATTGCTTCGCTGCGCTCGCAATGACGATGGAGTCAGGTCACCAGCTTCTTCAGCCCCGCCAGCGTATCCGCCTCCGCTGCCGGCTTGTCGGTCCTGATCCGCGCAATCCGCGGAAAGCGCATCGCCAGCCCCGATTTGTGCCGCTTCGATTCGTGGATCGAATCGAACGCGATCTCCAGCACCAATGTCTTCTCGACCTCCCGCACCGGTCCAAACCGGTTAAGCGTATGCTGGCGCACGAACCGGTCGAGCTGCGCGATCTCCTGGTCGGTGATCCCCTGATACGCCTTGCCGACCGGCAGCAGCTCGCCGTCCTCGGTCCAGCAGCCGAAGGTATAATCGCTGTACCAGCTCGAGCGCCGCCCGTTGCCGCGCTGCGCGTACATCATCACGCAATCGGCGGTCAGCGGATCGCGCTTCCATTTGTACCACAGACCGGCGCGCCGCCCCGCGACATAGGGCGAATCACGGCGCTTGAGCATCATGCCCTCGATCGCCGCGTCGCGCGCGCCAACCCGGATCGCCTCCAGCGCGGTGAAATCCTCCGCCTCGATCACCCGGCTGAGATCGAAGCGCTCCGGATCGAGCCGCGCCGCGAACGCCTCCAGCCGCCCGCGCCGCTCGGTCCATGGCAGCGCGCGCAGATCCTCGGTGCCGTCGAACAGGATATCGTAGAGCCGCACGAACGCCGGCGCTTCGGCAAGCATCTTCGCCGACACGACCTTGCGCCCGAGCCGTTGTTGCAATGCATTGAAGCTGCCCGCCTCGCCGCCCTGAAAGTCGCCCCGTACCATCAGCTCGCCGTCAACGACGCCATGCGTCGCGAACGCGGCGGCGACATCGGGGAAGGCGCGCGTCACATCGTCGCCGGTGCGGCTGTAGAGCCGCGTCTCGCCCGCAACATGGACGAGCTGGACGCGGATGCCGTCCCATTTCCACTCCGCGGCATAATCGGCGAGGTCGACGCGCAGGTCGTCGAGCGGATGCGCGAGCATGAACGGGCGAAACACCGGCACGTCGGCGGCAGTGGGCTGCGCGCCGGTGCCCTCCGCCCAGGCGAACAGCGTCGGGTAGGGCGGCTCGAGCCCGTGCCACACCTCCTCGACCGCCTCGACATCGAGCCCGAACGCATCCGCCAGCGCCTGTTTGGCGAGCCGCGACGACACACCGACGCGTAAGCCACCGGTTGCCATCTTGAGCAGCGCGAACCGCTCCTCGGCGTCCGACTGGTCGAGCATCGCGGCCAGCGCGGCCGGTGCATCCGAGCGCGACAGATGCGCGAGCCGGTCGACGACGTTCGCAACCGTCAACGGCGCGACGGTTTCGGGCGGATGATCGGGCTCCGGCCACAGCAGCGCCACCGTCTCGGCAGTATCGCCGACATAGTCGCGGCTCATCCGGAACAGCACCGGATCGACCCGCGACTCGACGAGCGCGCGGATCACCGCCGGCTTGACCCCGGGCAGGTCCAGCTCGTCGGTCAGCGCCGCCATCGCCCAGCCGCGATCCGGGTCGGGCGTGTCGCGCAGGTAATCGCCGATCAGCTTCAGCTTGGCGTTGCGCGACCGCGTGTAGATCAGCGCGTCGAGCAGGGCGGCGAAGGCGCGCACCTCAGAAGATGCCCAGGAATTTCTTGCGCTTGGTTCCCTCGACCTTGCCGGCGCCGACATCCTTGCGCGGCTTGCCGTCCTTGTCGCGCTGCGCTGCGGCGGGCCTGGCGGCGAGCACCGGTCCGCATTGCGCCGCCTTGGCGTCACCCGGATCGACGAACGCCAGCAGCGCGGCGACCGGCGTCGCGACGATCGCCAGCCCCAGCCCCGCCCCGGCGCGCGCCACCAGCTGCGGCGAGATCACGTTGAGCGACGGCGTCGCGAAATAGCCGCTGACCCCGACCGGCGACTGGCCCGAGAACAGGCTGAACTTCTTGGCATCAGCGCGGAAGGCGAGGTCGAGCGCCTCGCTCCGGAAGCTGAAGCCGCCGTTGCCGAGGATGACGTTCTTCTTCGTGTCGATCAGGATCGGGTCGGTCGCCGCGACGCCGTTGCGGACGGTGAAGGCGACCAGCCCGCAGTTGATCTGCACCGGCTCCTTCAACTCCTGCTCGAACATCTTCTGGATGAACACGCCCAGGTCGATCTCGGCGAGCTGGACGTTGCGTGTCCACAGGCTGCCGTTCGGGATGACGAAGGCGATCCGCCCATTGGCGGTAGAGAGCGAATCATGGATCGTATCCCCGCGCCCCTTCAACTGGATGCGCCCGCGGATCGTGCCGCTGGTCCCCGATTCGGCGACGCCATAGCCCGCGAGCAACCGCCCGAGCGGGGTGGGGGCGAGCCGCACGTCGTAACTCACCGCACTCGGTCGCTGGCGCGTATCGAAGACGGTGTCGGTGGCGAGGTTGCCGCGAGCCATCGACATCGTGAGCGGCGACAGTGCCAGCCGCCCGCGTTCGAGATCGAGCACCATGTCGATGTTCTCGATCGGCAGCCGTTTCGACCGGACGCGGTCGATATGCCATTTCAGATCGGCGTCGAAGCGCTGCATCGTCGCGATCGGCAGCGCGGCCTCGGGCAGGACGCGCGCGGGCGCCGCACCGGTCGCGGCGGCGGCGGCGATCGCGCCCTTGGTCGCGACGATATCGGGATTGTAGCCGATGAACGGCGCGGCATCGACGATGTCGAGCTGGCGCGTGGTCAGTTCCGAATCGAGGTGGAGCCGCGCGCGATTGGCGATCGTCAGCCGCCCGCGGACATCGCTGTCGCCGAACGTCCCGCGCAGATGCGTGAAGCGATATTCCGGCCCACTCTGCACCAGTTGCGCGCGCAGGCGATAGGTGCGCGTGTTCGGGATCGCGACGCCGATGATGTCGAGCAAAGTCGCGAGATTGCGTCCGCGCGCCTGCACCGCCAGCGGCACGTTCTCGAACGCCGCGATGCTCGGCAAGGTGCCCGCGACGTCGAGCGTGTTGCCCGCCGCACGTGCGCGCATCACCAGCTCGTTCTTGCCGCGCGCCACGGTGGCGTCGGGCGACAGCAGCCGCGCGACGACGGTGAAGGGCGTGCCCCGCAACCGCCCACCGCCGTCCAGCCCGACCGCCTCGCCGATCCGCGCATCCGTCGAGCGGATCGTGTCGAGCTTGACGTCGGTGAGCAATTGCAGCCGCGGATCGAGATAGCGGACCTGTGTGCCGGTGACGGTCGCACGGTCGATGCGCGGCAGGTCGAGCGGCTTGCCACCCTTCTTCTCGCTGAACGTCCAGCTATTGTGGTCGTGCGCCTTCGTCCATTCGAGGTCGACCGCGCCGTTGGTCAGGTCGAGCCAGTAGAGCCGCCGTTTGCCGAACAGCAGCGACAGCGGCGCGATGCGCGTATCGATCCGGTCGGCGGTGAACAGATACGGCCGCGCCGCCCACGCCGGATTGGCGATCGCGAGCTTCTCGGCATAGAATTTGATCGCGAGCGGCGCGAAATAGAGCTGGAAGTCGCCGCCCACCGTGACCGGGCGGTTGGTCAGCCCGCCGACAACGCGCTCGAACGTTCCTTTCAGGAACCGGCCCTTGGTGACGAACAGCACCAGCCAGATCGCGGCGAGGATCGCGACCAGCACCATCGCGACGTTGCGCGCAATGCGCCGCCAGCGCGGTTTCGTCTGCGGCGCGGGTGCGGTCGTTGCCATCGCGGTACAATCGCGAAATCGCCGCGCGGGTTCCCTGCGCCCGCTCCCCCTCGGCGGTTGCTTTCCGGGCGATGTCTCGCTATGCGGCCCGCTTCCCGAGCGATCGGCGGATACGGACGGCCCGGCCAACGAGGGCTGCCGCGGCCGTCTCAGTCGAGTCGCGCAGCAGAAAGGACGAAAATGCCCAAGCTCAAGACCAAGAGTGGCGTGAAAAAGCGCTTCAAGCTGACGGCCACCGGCCTTCTCAAGCACGGCGTCGCTGGCAAGCGCCACCGCCTGATGAGCCACAACGCCAAGTACATTCGCCAGAATCGCCGCACCAAGGTGCTGTCGAAGGCCGACACCGCCGCGGTGAAGGCCTGGGCGCCCTACGGTCTCAGCTGAGCGAGAAGGAATAGAATATGGCACGCGTCAAGCGGGGCGTAACCACTCGCGCCAAGCACAAGAACATCCTGGAACAGGCCAAGGGCTATCGCGGTCGTCGCAAGAACACGATCCGCGTCGCCCGTCAGGCGGTCGAAAAGGCCGGCCAGTACGCCTATCGCGACCGCAAGGTTAAGAAGCGCACGTTCCGTGGCCTGTGGATCCAGCGCATCAACGCCGGCGTCCGCGCCGAGGGTCTGACCTATTCGCAGTTCATGCACGGCCTGAAGCTGGCGGGCGTCGAACTCGACCGGAAGGTCCTGGCCGACATCGCGATGCACGAGGGTGAGGCATTCGCTGCCATCATCGCGCAGGCGAAGGCGGCGCTCCCGCAGGCCGCCTGAGGCGATCTGACGCGAGAACGAGATGCGGGGCGTCGGTGGCAACACCGGCGCCCTTTTTAGGTTTTGGGGGTTTGCGTTGGTGTGGGTCGACAATGCTCTCTTCGATCGCCACGATCCTTCAGAGGAACATACCCCTCCTTTCGTCGCCCCGGACTTGATCCGGGGCCCCGCTTCTCGCCGACGGAAGTGAAAAGCGGGATCCCGGATCAAGTCCGGGATGACGGTACGGATGAGGGGCGATCGGCTCTGGGGCTGGACTTGGCGCCAAGCATCGGCTTGGACGGCACGCATGACGGATAACACGATGACCGACACCGACGACCTCAAGACCCATCTGCTCGTCGCGATCGAAGCCTCCGCCTCGCTCGACGCGCTTGACGCAGTGCGGGTCGATGCCCTGGGCAAGCAGGGGCGCGTCACGCAGCTTCTGAAGACGATGGGCGCGCTCTCCCCCGAGGAGCGTCAGGCGCGCGGCCCCGCGATCCACGGGCTGCGCGAGGCGGTGACCAACGCGATCGCGGCACGCAAGGCGCATCTGGAGCAGGTCGCGCTCGACGCGCAGCTCGCCAGCGAGGCGCTCGACATGACGCTGCCCGCCGACGCGCCGCTCGCCGGCACGGTGCATCCGGTCAGTCAGGTCATGGACGAACTCGCCGAAATCTTCGCCGATCTCGGCTTCGCGGTGGCGAGCGGGCCGGAGATGGAGACCGACTGGCACAATTTCGGCGCGCTCAACATTCCCGAGACGCATCCGGCGCGCGCGATGCACGATACCTTCTACCTCGAGCAGCCAGCGAGAGCGGACCGCGACGGGCAAAGCCCGTCGTCGGACGGCGGGCTTCGCCTGCCGCCGGCCGATGCGCAGCATGATCGCGAAACCCCGCGCGTCCTGCGCACCCACACCTCGCCGGTGCAGATCCGCACGATGCTGGCCAACAAGCCGCCGATCCGCATCATCGCGCCGGGGCGCACCTATCGCTCCGACAGTGACGCGACCCACACGCCGATGTTCCATCAGGTCGAGGGGCTGGTGATCGACAAGGGGATCACGCTCGGCCACCTCAAATGGACGCTCGAGACGTTCCTGAAGGCGTTCTTCGAGCGCGACGACATCGTGCTGCGGCTGCGCCCGAGCTACTTCCCGTTCACCGAGCCGTCGGCGGAGGTCGACGTCGGCTATTCGATCGTCAAGGGCAAGCGCGTGATCGGCGGCTCGGAAGGCTGGATGGAAGTGCTGGGCAGCGGGATGGTCCATCCGAAGGTGATCGCGGCGTGCGGGCTCGATCCCGAGGAATGGCAGGGCTTTGCGTTCGGCTGCGGGATCGACCGGCTGGCGATGCTGAAATACGGCATGGACGATCTGCGCCCGTTCTTCGACGGCGATATCCGCTGGCTGAAACATTACGGGTTCAGCGCGCTGGACGTGCCGACCTTGTCGGGCGGCGTCGGCACGCCGGCCTGATCGCCTCAGCAAAGATACTTAGGCTCCTGCCTGCGCAGGAGCGACGGGAACGAAAATGAAATTCACCCTCTCCTGGCTCAAGGACCATCTCGAAACGAGCGCGTCGCTCGACGAGATCCTCGTCGCGCTCACCAACATCGGGCTGGAGGTGGAGGGCGTCACCGACCCCGCCGCCAAACTGAACGGCTTCACCGTCGCGCGCGTGCTCAGCGCCGAGCGCCATCCGCAGGCCGACAAATTGCAGGTACTGTCGGTCGATGCGGGTGATGGCCCGTTACAGGTGGTGTGCGGCGCGCCGAACGCGCGCGCCGGGCTGGTCGGCGTGTTCGGCAAGCCGGGCGCGGCGGTGCCGGCGAACGGCATGGTGCTCAAGGTCGCCGCGATCCGCGGCGTCGAGTCGAACGGCATGATGTGCTCGACCCGCGAACTGGAGCTGGGCGAGGATCATGACGGGATCATCGAACTGCCCGACGATGCCCCGGTCGGCACGTCCTTCGCCGATTACGCCGGGCTCGGCGATCCGGTGATCGAGGTGTCGGTGACGCCCAACAAGCAGGATTGCATGGGCGTCCACGGCATCGCGCGCGATCTGGCGGCGGCGGGGCTCGGTACGCTGGTTCCGCCGACCGTGCCCGACGTCGCGGGCGAGGGTGCAGGCCCCGACGTGCGGATCGAGGATGCGGCAGGCTGCCCGGCGTTCTTCGCGCAGGAAGTGCGCGGGCTGACCAACGGCGCGTCGCCCGAATGGATGGCGAAGCGGCTGCGCGCGATCGGGCAGAAGCCGATCTCGGCGCTGGTCGACATCACCAATTACCTGACGGTCGATCTCGGTCGCCCGCTGCACGTCTATGACAAGGCGAAGCTGTCGGGCGGGCTGGTCGCGCGTCAGGCGCGCGACGGCGAGACGGTCGAGGCGCTCAACGGCAAGACCTATACGCTGTCGGCTGGCATGACGGTGATCGCCGACGATGTCGCGGTGCACGACATCGGCGGGATCATGGGCGGCGCGCATTCGGGCGTGTCGGAGGCGACCACCGACGTCGTGATTGAATGCGCGTACTTCACCCCCGAAGCGATCGCGCGCACCGGGCAGAAGCTGGCGCTGACCAGCGACGCGCGCCAGCGCTTCGAGCGCGGCGTCGACCCGGCGTTCCTCGACGACGGGCTCGCGATCGCGACCTTCCTCGTGCTCGAATATTGCGGCGGCACCGCCAGCGGCGTGACCCGCGCGGGCGAGCCGCCGCTCGGCACGCGCAGCTACGCCTATGACCCCGCGCGCGCCGAGACGCTCGGCGGGCTCGCGGTCGCGCCCGAGCGGCAGCGTGCGATCCTCGAATCGCTCGGCTTCACCGTCGACGATGCATGGAACGTCACCCCGCCGACATGGCGACGCGACGTGGATGGCACCGCCGATCTGGTCGAGGAAGTGATCCGTATCGAGGGGATCGACAAGGTCGCGCCGGTGCCGCTGCCGCGCATCGCGGGCGTCGCGCGCCCGACCGCGACCCCCGAACAGCGCATCGAACGCCGCACCCGCCGCGCCGCTGCCGCGCGCGGGCTGGACGAGGCGGTGACGTGGAGCTTCCTCAGCGAGAAACAGGTCGCGCCGTTCGGCGACGCGGCGTGGCGACTGGCGAACCCGATCAGCGAGGAGCTGAAGGTGATGCGCCCGTCGCTGCTCCCGGGCCTGCTCGCCGCTGCCGAGCGCAACCTGCGGCAGGGCGTCGAGACCGTGCGCCTGTTCGAGATCGGGCGGCGCTATCTTGCCGAGGGCGAGCGCGCGACGGTCGGCGTGGTGCTGGCGGGCGACCGCCGCGCGCGCGGCTGGCGCGAGGGCAAGGCGGCCGGGTTCGACGCCTATGACGCCAAGGCCGAGGCGCTGGCGCTGCTGGCGGCGGCGGGTGCGCCGGTCGACAATCTGCAGGTGATGGGCGAGGCGGGCGCGGCCTTCCACCCCGGCCGCTCGGGTACGCTGCGGCTTGGGCCGAAGACGGTGCTGGCGGCGTTCGGCGCAGTGCATCCGGCGGTGATGAAGGCGTTCGATCTGTCGGGTCAGGTGGCGGCGGTCGAGCTGTACCTCGACGCGATCCCGGCGAAGCGCGGCGCCAAAGAAGGGAATGGGGGCTTCATGCGCCCGGCCTATGCGCCGCCCGCGCTCCAGCCCGTGCGTCGCGACTTCGCGTTCCTCGTCCCCGCCGATGTCTCGGCCGAGGCGCTGGTGCGCGCGGTGAAGGGCGCGGACAAGGCAGTGATCACCCGCGCGCGCGTCTTCGACGTGTTCACCGGTGCGGGCGTAGCCGAGGGGCACGAGTCGGTGGCGGTCGAGGTGGTGCTGCAACCCGCCGAGAAGAGCTTCACCGACGCCGATCTGAAGGCGATCGCCGACAAGGTGTTGGCCGCCGCCGCCAAGCAGGGAGCGCAATTACGTGGCTGACGACTGGATCCGCATCTCCAACGGCACGCTGACCGCCGCGATCAACCCGCTCGGCGCGGAGCTGTCGTCGCTGACCGACGCCGACGGGCGCGAACTGATGACCGACGCCGACCCGCGCTTCTGGACCGGGCGCGCGCCGCTGCTGTTCCCGGTGGTCGGGATGACCGCCAGCGGCGCGATCAAGGTCGACGGCGTGTCCTATCCGATCGCCAAGCACGGCTTCGCGCGGCGCAGCACCTTCTCGGTGATCGAGACGAGCGCGACGCGCGCGGTGTTCGCGCTGACCGACGATCAGGCGACCCGCGCGTCCTATCCGTTCGCGTTCCGGCTGGAGGTGGCGTTCGAGCTGCGCGACGCGACGCTTGGCATCGAGGTAACCGTCGTGAACCCGGCGGATGCGCCACTGCCCGCCAGCTTCGGCTTCCACCCCGCCTTCGCCTGGCCGCTGCCTTATGGGCAGGACCGTGCCGCGCATCGGATCGCGTTCGAGAAGGACGAGCCGGGCGCGCTGAAGGTGATTGCCGCCGATGGCACGATCGCCGCGGCCGAGCGCGTTTCGCCGCTCGACGGTCCCGTGCTGCACCTCGCCGACGATCTGTTCACCGATGACGCATTGGTGTGGGACCCGGTCGCCTCGCAGGCGGTTATTTACGGCGTCGAAGGCGCACCGCAGCTCCATATCGCGTTCCCCGATACGCCGAAGCTGGGGATCTGGACCAAGCCCGGCGCGGCCTATGTCTGCGTCGAGCCGTGGCACGGCATCGCCGACCCCGAGGGCTTCGACGGCGAATATCGCGACAAGCCCGGCGTGTTCGAGGTGCCGCCGCATGGCGAGCAGCGGATCACGATGAGCGTCACGCTATTGAATTAACACGTCTTCGTTGACCCGGGCCGCGCTTCTCCCGTCCCGGCCGAGGAGAACGGGTCCCGGATCAAGCCCGGCGTGAAGAGGATACATTACCCCCGACCAAAGTCCGCTTCACCTCCGCCCGGCCACCGGCTAGGCTGCGGGAAGGAGACGGATAATGCTCAAATCTTTGATGATGATCGCGATGCTGGCGGCGGCGCAGGCGCCCGACAATCCGCATCTGCCCGCACCGGTCGTCGACACCGTCGCACCCACGCTGCCCGCCGGGCTGAAGGGCGCGGTGCTGATCGTCTCCAAGACCAACGGCTGGCGGCATTTCGAGCATATCCCGCATTCCAACGAAGTGCTGGGCGATATCGCGAAGCAGCTTGGCCGAAAGAGCTTCGCGACCGAGAATGCCGCGGTGTTCAACGACCGCGATCTCAGCCACTTCGCGGTCGTCGTGCTCAACAGCGCGAGCGGCAATTTCATGAGCCCCGACCAGCTCGCGGCGTTCGAGCGCTTCGTGGCGCGCGGCGGCGGGGTCGTCGCGCTCCACGCCGCGGGCGACGACAGCCACAAGGAGCCGTGGTATGACAGCACGATCATGGGCACGACCTTCATCGGCCACCCTAATGGCGACGATCATATCCAGACCGCGCAGGTGATCGTCGACAAGCCGCAGCATCCGGTGATGGCGGGCGTCGCGCGGACCTTCCCGCTGTCCGACGAATGGTATTCCTTCTCGAACGACCCCGCGACGCGCGGCATGACCGTGCTCGCGCGCGTCGACGAGCGCAGCTACCGCGTCGGCGGCAAGCTGGCGATGGGCGCGAAGCATCCGGTGGCGTGGGTCAACCCGCGTGCCAAGGGGCGCGTCTTCTATTCGGCGCTGGGGCACGAGCCGGCGGCCTATGACGATGCCAATGTGCGCCGGATGCTGACCAACGCGGTCCGCTGGGCGGCGCGCTGACCCGCGACGGGCGAAAAAGCGATGCCGAAACGCCACGCCGCCCGGTGCGGCGGCTTTTTTCTGCACGGGAATGTTGCAATGCGGCCATACCCGGCCCCATCCTCATCCCGTGTTGAGACAATATGAACTGATCGACCGGGTCCTCGATTACGACCCCGACGCCAACGAGGCGATGCTCAACCGCGCCTACGTCTTCTCGGTCAACGCGCACGGGACGCAGAAGCGCGCCAATGGCGACCCCTATTTCAGCCACCCGATCGAGGTGGCGGGCATCCTGACCGAGCTGCATCTCGACGACGAGACGATCGCGACCGCGATCCTGCACGACACGGTCGAGGATACCGTCGCCACGTCCGAGGAGATCGAGCGGATCTTCGGTGCGAACATCGCGCGGCTCGTCGACGGCGTGACCAAGCTGAGCAAGATCGAGGCGCAGACCGAGAACGAGCGCGCCGCCGAGAACCTCCGCAAGTTCCTGATGGCGATGTCGGGCGACATCCGCGTGCTGCTGGTGAAGCTGGCCGACCGGCTCCACAACATGCGCACGCTGCACTTCATCCCCAAGCCGGAAAAGCGCCGCCGCATCGCCAAGGAGACGATGGACATCTACGCCCCGCTCGCCGAGCGGATCGGCATGTACGAGTTCATGAAGGAGATGCAGACGCTCGCCTTCGCGCAGCTCGAGCCGGAGGCGTATGAATCGATCACCAAGCGGCTCGAGCAGCTCAAGGAAGGATCCGGCGGCGACCGGATCGCCAAGATCGGTTCGGGGCTCAAGCTGCTGATCGGTCGCGGCGGCGTCGACGCGGAGGTCTCCGGGCGGGAGAAGCACCCGTTTTCCATCTGGCGCAAGATGCAGGAGCGCCACATCAGCTTCGAGCAGCTGTCGGATATCATGGCGTTCCGCGCGATCGTGCCAACGATCGAGGATTGCTACCGCGCGCTCGGCCTGATCCACCGCCGCTGGCCGGCGGTGCCGGGGCGGTTCAAGGATTATATCTCGACGCCGAAGCGCAACGGCTATCGCTCGCTCCACACCAGCGTGATCCATGCCGAAAATCGCCGCATCGAGATCCAGATCCGCACCCCCGACATGCATGCCGAGGCCGAGTTCGGGCTGGCGGCGCATTGGGCGTACAAGCAATCGGTTGGCGCGCATCCGGTCCGCCCCGAGTCGCAGCAGGACTGGATCGCCGATCTCGTCGAAATCCTCGATACCGCCGAGACGCCCGAGGAGCTGCTCGAACACACCCGCATCGCGATGTACCAGGATCGCATCTTCGCCTTCACGCCAAAGGGCGAGTTGATCCAGTTGCCGAAGGGCGCGACGCCGATCGACTTCGCCTATGCGGTGCATACCGACCTCGGGGATCAGGCGGTCGGTGCGAAGGTCAACGGCCGTGTCGTCCCGCTGTCGACGGTGCTGGAGAATGGCGATCAGGTGCAGGTGCTGCGATCGAAGGCGCAGGTGCCGCAACCGGCGTGGCTGAAGGTCGCGATCACCGCCAAGGCGCTCGCCGCGATCCGCCGCCACCTGCGCAACGAGGAGCGCGAGCAGACGAACGCCTTGGGGCGCAAGCTGTATGACGACATCGTTCAGCGGCTGCCGACGACGCTTGCCGACCATGCGATCGATGAAGCGCTGAAGCGGCTGAAGCTGGCCGACGAAGCCGCCTTGATGCAGGCGATCGCGCGGCGCACGCTGACCGACGGGCAGGTGATGGAAGCGCTGATGCCCGGATCGGCGGGCGCCGACGTCGCCAATGCGCCCCCGCAGTCGAGCGCGATCTCGATCGAGGGGCTCGCGCCCGGCGTTGCCTATGAGCTCGCCGATTGCTGCCATCCGGTGCCGGGCGACCGCATCGTCGGGCTGCGGCGTCCCGATGCGTCGATCGAGGTTCATGCGATCGACTGCCGCGTGCTCGCCGATCTGGCGGAACGCAGCGAGGACGAAACCGACTGGATCGACGTGCAATGGGGCCATGCCACCGAGGGCGCGACCGCGCGCATCTCGGTCGAGGTGCGCAACCAGCCCGGCGCGCTCGGGATGCTCGCGACGATCATCGGCCAGCACAAGGCGAACATCATCAACCTGCGGCTCGACAATCGCGATACGCAATTCCACACCAACGTCATCGACGTCGAGGTGCATGACGCGCACCAGCTGATGCGGCTGCTCTCTGCGCTGCGTGCCGCCGATGCGGTCAATGCGGCAGAGCGGGTGTGATTCGCCGGGCGTCGCTCCGGACGTGATCTCGGATCAGGTCGCGGGATGGCGCGGGTGGACCGGTGACGATCGCCCTACAGCACCGCGGGCGCGCTGCTGACGATCCCGCATCCCGCCGCCGCCTTGGTGACTTCGAGCGGCACCTTCGGGTCCCTTACCTGCCCGGCGACCCGGATGAAGTCGCCGACCGTCAGCCGACCCGGCGTCGTATCGCCCTCGCGGGTTGCCCGCGCTGCGCGCCCGAGCTGCTGCAGCTGGCCGATCGACAGATTCTTCTCCAGCCGGTCGCCGACGCACTGCGACTGATCCGGCGCGAAGCCATAACCTTCCAGCGACGAGGCGATCCTTGCGGACGGATTGACGCACCCCGCCAGCACCACCGTCATCAAGGCCAAACCGGCACCGGCTGCCTGTCGCGTCCTGCCCATCATCCATCTCCCGTTGCTACCCGATTGAACAAGCCGCAACGAGAATGTGTCCTGATCCACAGCAATAATGCAGGTAAACTGGATCAGAACGCGCTCCAGTCCTCCTCGACGGCTTTCAGAGCGACATTGCCGCGCAGCGTGGGCGCGGCGTGGCGCACCGCGCGGCGTACTGGCGCAGCCGCGGGGGCGGGAGCCGTGTCGGGCAGCGCCCCGACGCGGAAGCGATTGACCTGCCCTTCCAGCGTCACCGTCTCGGTCGTGAGCAGGCGGCATGCCGCGGTCACTTCCTCGACCATCGCTGCATTGGCCTGCGTCGCGCTGTCCATCTCGCCGATCGCGACGTTGACCTGGCCGATGCTCGCAGCCTGCGAAGCAGCGCTGTCGGCGATTTTCGTCACGAAGCTGGCGATTTCGTCGATGCCGCTGGTGATCGCGCGCAGCGAGGCGTCCGTTTCCTGCGCCAGTTCGACCCCATTGCGCACGCGCTGCACCGTGCTGCTGATCCGCGCATCGATGTCGCGCGCCGCATCGGCGGAGCGTTCCGCCAGCGCACGCACCTCGCTCGCCACGACCGCGAAGCCCTTGCCCGCGTCGCCGGCCCGCGCCGCCTCGACCCCGGCGTTGAGCGCCAGCAGATTGGTCTGGAACGACAGCCCGTCGATCAGCGCGATGATCTCGGCAATCTCGTTCGACGAGCGTTCGATATCGCTGATCGCGCTCATTGTGCGGCGCACGATCTCCTCGCTGTGGCGAACGTCGGCGGTGGCGCGATCGACGACGCCGATCGCGGTTTTCGCCTGATCCGCGGTGGCGCGGACCGATGCGGCGATCTCGGTGACAGCGGCGGCGCTTTCGGCAAGGCTGGAGGCCTGCTGTTCGGCGCGCTGCGCCAGATCGTCGGTGGCGGCGTGCATCTCGGCGGTGCTCCTCGCGATACCCCCGGCGCTACCCCGCACCGTTCCCAGGGCCGCGGCCAGCCGCGCGACAGCGGTGTTGAAGTCGCGCTCCAGTGCTGCATAGGATGGCGGGAAGCCGTGCAACGTCACGCACAGATCGGCTTCGGCGAGCCGCGCCAGTGCGCTGCCGACGTCGGTCATCACCTGCTGCTGTTCGGCGTCGGCCTGTGCCTTGGCGGCGGCGGCATCGCGGAAGACGAGCACCGCGCGCGACATGCTGCCCAGTTCGTCGGCACGCGCCGTGTCGGGGACCTCCAGCCGGTGATCGCCCTTGGCGAGCGTGTCCATGACCCCGGTCAGCCGCACGACCGGCCGCGCCAGCGCACGAGCGAGCATCAGCGATACCAGCACCGCGAGACCGACCATCGCAAACCCGCCTAGGATCAGCGCGATCTTGCCGGCCAGCAGCGCGTTGGTCCGCGCCACGCCGGCGGCGGTGCCGCGTTCGAGCTCCTCGTCGCGCAGGGCGCGCAGCGGTGCGAGCACCGGCACCAGCGTTACGGTCTTGCTCACCGCGCGCAGCCGCTCCTGCGCCGCCATCCGGTCAGTGCGGGCCAGCGCGATCATCGGATCGGCAACTTCCCGGCGCCACTCGGCGGCGCGGGTCAGCGATTCATCGACCTTTGCGCGCTGCTCGGGCAGGTCGGCGAACAGGGTGTGCAGCAAGTCCGTCGCGTCGGTGACCTGCGCCTGCCCCTCGCGATACTGCTTCAGATAGCCTTCGTCGCCGGTGACGAGGAAGCCGCGCATCTGGCTGTTCTGGCGCAGCATGCCAATTTCGATCTGCAGTGATTGCGCCAGCACCTCCTGGCCGCGCGCGCTGACGCTGGTGGTCGCCTCGATCCGCGACAGAAGCACCCACAGCACGGTCATCATGACCAGCACCGCGAGGATCACCGCGCAGAACGCGGCCGCGATCTTTTTGCCGATCGGCAAGCTGTTGAACATCGATGCTAACCCCGAATCGCCTTCGCAACGTCCATGGCGGGTCGAAATCAAAATCTCGTTAATAAGCGGGTTAGCATATCGGTACACCGTCCGGCCCGTCGAAGGTGGAAACCGGGCGCCCGTTGCCGCATTCTGGACGCTCTGGAGGAAGGTTTTCATGCTACGATCCATGCTGCTCGCCGCGGCGCTCACGACCACCGCGACGCCGGTCGCGGCACAGGCGATCTCCGCAAATGACAAGGCGCTGGGCGCGCGCGCTAACCCGGAATTGCTGACGCAGTTCGGCGGCAAATACACGGGCCCGCAGGCCGCCTATGTCGAACGCGTGGGCAAGAGGGTGGCTGTGCAGTCGGGGCTGTCGAATGCGCAAGGTGATTTCACCGTCGCGCTGCTCGACTCGCCGGTCGAGAACGCCTTCGCGATCCCGGGCGGCTACATCTACGTCACCCGACAGCTGCTGGCGCTGATGAACAGCGAGGCGGAGCTGGCATCGGTGATGGGGCATGAGGTCGGCCATGTCGCCGCGCGCCATTCGGCGTCGCGGAATCAACGCGCGACGATCGGCGGCGTGCTGGCCGCGGTGGTTGGCGCCGCAGCGGGCAACAGCGCCGCGGGGCAGTTGGTCGGGACGGCGGCGCGTAGCGGCGCGCAGCTCTACGTGCTGAAATACGGTCGCGATCAGGAATATGCCGCCGACGGGCTGGGCGTGAAATACATTACTGCCGCCGGCTATGATCCCTATGCTGCTGCCGACATGCTCGCGCAGCTCGACGCGCAGAGCCAGTTGCAGGCCGAGGCGGGTGGCCGCAACGGTCAGCAGGCGCCGGGCTGGGCCTCGACCCACCCCAACAGCGCCGATCGCGTGCGCCGTGCCGCCGCGCTCGCCAAGGCGACCGGTCGCCCATTGACCGAGCCGCCGCAGGAGGTGACCTTCCTCCGCCAGCTCGACGGACTGGCCTATGACGAGAAAGGGTCGGGCAAGCGCATCCGCATTGTCACCGTCAAGCGCGGCGATACGATCGATTCGCTCGCGCGGAGAATGGCTTATGACACGCTGCAACGCGACCGGTTCATGACGCTCAATGCGATCGAAGATGACGCACAATTGACGCCGGGGCGTTTGGTAAAGATCGTGACGCGCGGATAAGCTTCGGTTAGACGCGGGCATCATGCATCGTCCCGCACTATCGGTCGTCGTCCCGTGCTACAACGAAGAGGCAACGCTGCCGCTGCTCCATGCGCGGGTGTCGGCAGCGGCGCGCGCGGCGGTCGGTGACGATCACGAAATCGTGCTGATCAACGACGGGTCACGCGACAACAGCTGGGCGGCGATGCAGCGCCTGGCCGCCGAGGACTCGCGCGTCGTGGCGATCAACCTGTCGCGCAACCACGGGCATCAACTCGCGCTGACCGCCGGGCTGGATATGTGCGCGGGCGAGCAGATCCTGATCATCGACGCCGATCTTCAGGACCCGCCCGAGCTGCTGTCCGACATGCGGCTGATGATGGCGCGCGAGCAGGCCGATGTCGTCTATGCGGTGCGCCGCAAGCGCGAGGGCGAGACGCTGTTCAAGAAAGCGACCGCCGCCGCTTTCTATCGCGTGCTCGACCGCGTCACCGATACGGCGATCCCGCTCGATACCGGCGATTTCCGGCTGATGACGCGCCGCGCGCTCGACGCGTTCCTCGCGCTGCCGGAACAGGCGCGCTTCATCCGCGGGATGGTCGCGTGGGTCGGTTTCCGGCAGGTACCGTTCCCCTATGACCGCGCCGAGCGCCACGCCGGCGAAACCAACTATCCGCTTGGCAAGATGGTGCGGCTCGCGCTGGATGCGGTGACCGGCTTTTCGACCGCGCCGCTGCGCTGGGCAAGCCATTTGTCGGTCGTGCTGGCGGCGTGTTCGATGCTGCTGCTGGTCTATATCGGCTGGGGCTATTTCGTCGGCGATCATGTGCAGGGCTGGACCTCGACGATGCTCGTCGTGGTGGTGCTGTCGTCGATCCAGATGTTCGTGCTGGGGATGATCGGCGAATATCTCGGCCGGCTGTACATCGAGGCGAAGCGCCGCCCGCTGTACCTGATCGCCGATGTCGCCGGGACCGCACACGGTCGCGCAACGCTTGGTTTCCAGGCGGAGCGCACGCGCATCCCCGACACGCAGGTCGCAGGCGAGGTCGTCACGCAGGATTGAGGGAGCAGGGGCGGCATCGTCACGCACCCCGTCCTACCCGCGAACGCGGGAATCCAGACGCGCGGGTCGTCGTTTGAGCCGCAATGTCAGAGGTTCTGGATCCCCGCCTCCGCGAGTAGGACGAAGGAGTTGTTCGAGTAGAGTGCTCAATGCACTCTCGTCATCCCGGACTTGATCCGGGATCCCGCTTTTCGCTGATGCGGCGAACAGAAAGCGGGGCCCCGGATCAAGTCCGGGGCGACGAAAGGTATGCGCAGCCTCTTCAACCAGCTGCCACCAACCTCACGCGGCTTCGTCGGCGTCCAGCCCGTACGCCGTGTGCAGCACACGTACAGCAAGCTCGGTCTCATCCTCGTGGATCAGCACCGAAACCTTGATCTCGCTGGTCGAAATCGCCTGGATATTGATCCCGCGCGCGCCCAGCGTCGTGAACATCGAGCTCGCGACGCCGGCATGGCTGCGCATACCGACCCCGACGACGCTGATCTTCGCCACGCGGATGTCGTGGATCAGCTCGCCGAAACCGATCGTCTCGCGCGCCTGGTTGAGCGCCTCGATCGACCGCGGCAGATCGGCGGCAGGGACGGTGAAGGTCACGTCGGTCGCGCTGCTGCTCGCCCCGGTCGTGGAGGGGCTGCGATGCGCGATATTCTGGATAATCATGTCGACGTTGATGTTCGCCGCCGCCAGCGGCTCGAAGATGCTCGCGACCGAGCCGGGCTTGTCGGGCACGCTGGTCAGCGTGATCTTCGCCTCGTTCTTGTCGTGCGCGATGCCGGTGATGAGCTGGCGTTCCACGTCGTCGATCTCCTCTTCGCCCACGATCATCGTACCGGGCAATGTGTCCGCCATCGGAGCGTCCTCGCCGGTAAACGACGACAGCACCTGAACACGGACTTTTTCCTTCATCGCCAGCCCCACCGAGCGGGTCTGGAGCACCTTGGCGCCGACGCTGGCGAGTTCCAGCATCTCTTCATACGTCACCTTGGCGAGCTTGCGTGCGCGCGGCACGATCCGCGGGTCGGTGGTATAGACGCCGTCGACATCGGTGTAGATGTCGCAGCGATCGGCCTTCATCGCCGCCGCCACAGCCACCGCCGAGGTGTCCGAGCCGCCGCGGCCCAGCGTGGTAATCCGCCCTTCGGCCGAGACGCCCTGAAAGCCGGGGATCACCGCAACCTCGCCCGCCGACAGGCTGGCGTCGAGCGCAGCTGTGTCGATGGTCCCGATCCGCGCCTTGGCGAAGGCGTCGTCGGTGTTGATCGGCAATTGCCATCCCAGCCACGAACGCGCCGGCACCCCGATCGCCTGTAACGCGATCGCGAGCAAGCCGCTGGTGATCTGCTCCCCCGCCGCCACGACGACGTCATATTCGCGCGGATCGTACAGTGGTGAGGCTTCGCGGCAAAAGCCGACCAGCCGGTCGGTCTCGCCCGCCATCGCCGAGACGACCACCGCGACCTGATTGCCGGCAGCCGCCTCGCGTTTCACCCGCGCGGCGACCGAGCGAATCCGCTCGATCCCCGCCATCGAGGTGCCGCCGAATTTCATGACGATGCGCGCCAATGCCGTATCCAAACGCCTTGGGATGAGAGGGGCGTCCTGATAGGTAGCGTGCATGACCGACGCAAGCGTATCAACCGTAACCATCCCCGCCGCCCCGCACGCCTCGGTAGTGGGGCGCGAGGCGGCGCATTTCGGCAAGCTGGCCGCGGAATGGTGGGATCCGAAGGGTTCCTCGGCGATGCTCCACCGGCTCAATCCGGTGCGGCTGCGCTACATTCGCGCCGCTGTCGACCGGCACTGGGACCTCGACGATCGCACCTTCGCGCCGCTGGCGGGCAAGCTCGCGCTCGACATGGGCTGCGGCGCGGGGCTGCTTGCCGAGCCGCTGGCGCGGATGGGCGGCACGGTGACTGCGGTCGACGCGGCGGCGGAGAGCATCGCGGTCGCGCGCGTCCATGCCGAGGGACGCGGGCTGACGATCGACTATCGCGCCGGCGGTGTCGAGGCGGTGGCGGGCGAGACGTTCGACCTCGCCTGCTCGCTGGAGGTCGTCGAGCATGTCGCCGACGCGCAGGCGTTCGTGGCCGCGCTGGCGGCAGCGGTCACGCCCGGCGGACTACTGGTGATGAGCACGCCCAACCGCACCTGGTGGTCGCGTATCGCACTCGTCGAGGGGGCGGAGCGGCTCGGCCAGATCCCGCGCGGGACGCACGACTGGGACAAGTTCCTGACGCCCGACGAACTGACAGCGATGATCTCGGATGCGGGGTTCGAGGTGATCGACGTCACCGGCCTGTCGGTCGGGGCGACCGGCTTCACCCTCGGCGGCTCGACTGCGCTCGATTACTTCGTAACGGCAGTGCGGGCTCGGCCCTGACCATCATTCCCCCCTTCGCGGGAATGACGCAAGCCTTTACCCCGTCGCCTTCTCCGAACCCCGTTCGACCATCTGCACGCCATTGCGCTGGCACGCGGCGCTGACGACCGGGTAATCGAGGTCGTTGTTGCGGGCGAGCGCGTCGGGCATCGCCGCCTGACATTGCTGGACCGTCGCATAATGCGCCGGCTCGACGCGAGCAGTGGCGCAGGTCGCGGCGGCGTCGCCGCACCCCATGATCGACATGACGAAGAACGCAGCTTCCATCTCGTCTTCCCTTCGCGGATAAAACGAGTACGCGCCCGGCGTGTTCCGATCCTTGCCTGCGTCCCGCCACGGGACGGTTGACGCGCGGCCAGCCACGCACGACATCCCCGTCACCCATGCCACCCGACAGATCGACCTCCTCCGCCGTCGAGCGCCCGCTGCTGCCGACACTCCGCCGCTTCCTGCCCGACCTTTGGCCCGCCGACGCGCCGGGGATGAAGCTGCGCGTGGTCGCCGCGATGGTGCTGGTCGTGCTGTCGAAGCTCGTGCAGGTTTATGGCGCGCCATTTGCGTTGCAGGGCGCTGTCGACGGCATGGCGGTACCGACCACGCCGCTGTCGCTGATCGTGCTGCTGGTGGTCGGCTATGCCGCGGCACGCTTCGGCACGACGCTGTTCGACAATCTGCGCAATACGGTGTTCGAGCGCGTCGGGCAGGAGGCGACCCGCCGGCTGGCCGCGCGCGTCTTCCGCCACCTCCACCAGCTCTCGCTGCGCTTCCACCTCGAACGCCGCACCGGCGCGGTCACCAAGGTGGTCGAGCGCGGCACCAAGAGCATCGACACGATGCTCTATTTCCTGCTGTTCAACATCGCGCCGACCGTGCTCGAGCTGACGCTGGTGCTCGGTATCTTCTGGGTGAAGTTCGGCTGGCAGCTGGTCGCGGGCACGGTCGCGATGGTCGCGCTGTACATCTGGTTCACGCGGCTCGTCACCGACTGGCGCTCGGCGCTGCGCGAGCGGATGAACGACCTCGATACCGGCGCGGTCGCGCATGCGGTCGACTCGCTGCTCAACTTCGAAACCGTCAAATATTTCGGTGCCGAGGAGCGTGAGGCGCAGCGTTACGACCGTGCGATGCGTGCCTATGCCGATGCGGCGGTGGTCAGCGAGAACAGCCTCGCGTGGCTCAACATCGGGCAGGCCGCCATCACCAACGCGATGCTGGGCGGCGGGATGGCGTGGATCGCGTACGGCTGGAGCCAGGGGCGCTTCACTGCGGGCGAGGTGGTGCTGGTCTCGACGTTGCTCTCGCAACTGTTCCGCCCGCTCGACCTGCTCGGAATGGTCTATCGCACGATCCGGCAGGGCGCGATCGACATGGGCGCGATGTTCGACCTGATCGACACGCCGTCCGAGGTGGTCGACGCGCCCGGCGCGCCGGCCTTGCTGGTGTCGCGCGGCGCGGTGCGGTTCGAGAATGTCATGTTCGGCTATGACGCCGGAATGCCGATCCTGAAGGGCATCGACCTCGACGTCCCCGCCGGCACTACCTGCGCGGTGGTCGGGCCATCCGGCGCGGGCAAGTCGACGCTCGCGCGGCTGATGTACCGTTTCTACGACGTCAGCAGCGGCCGGATCACGATCGACGGGCAGGATATCGCCAGCGTCGCGCAGCCAAGCTTGCGCGCCGCGATCGGGATCGTCCCGCAGGACACGGTGCTGTTCAACGACACGATCGGCTACAACATCGCCTATGGCCGCGCCGACGCCGACCAGGCCGCGATCGAACAGGCGGCGCGCGGCGCGGCGATCGCCGGCTTCATCGAGCGCCAGCCCGATGGCTATGCCACGCGCGTCGGCGAACGCGGACTCAAGCTGTCCGGCGGCGAGAAGCAGCGCGTCGCGATCGCGCGCACGTTGCTCAAGGACCCGCCGATCCTGATCCTCGACGAGGCGACCAGCGCGCTCGACAGCCGCACCGAGGCCGAGATCATGGAAACGCTGGAGGCGATCGAGCGCGGCCGCACCACGATCGTGATCGCGCACCGGCTGTCGACGATCGTCAACGCCGACCAGATCGTCGTGCTGGAGGCGGGGCAGGTCGTCGAGCGCGGGTCGCACGCCGCGTTGCTGGCGCAGGACGGGCTCTACGCGGAAATGTGGGCGCGACAGGCGCAGGAGCAGGAAGAAGAAGCGCTGACGGTGGAGTGATCCCCGCCACTCGTCGCTCCGGACTTGATCCGGGGCCTCGCTTCTCTTTCTTCTGGCGTGGACGAAAAGCGGGATCCCGGAGCCAGTCCGGGATAACGAGAGAAGTCGTCATTGCGAGCGAAGCGAAGCAATCCAGGGCGTCCTGATCCGGCTCTGGACTGCTTCGCTCCGCTCGCAGTGACGCAGGCCCTATTCGTCGATCCCGAAGTTCAGCCCGCGCGAGATCGCCGGGTCGGCGACCGCCGTCAGCAGATAGGCGACGAACTGCTTGCCCCGCTGCCACCAGCCGGTCGCCTCGCGATAGCCATCAGCCGTCACTTCCGTCGATTGCGCGATCTCGCCATCGACATAGCCGCGCACATGCTCCGCGAACGCCGCATCCTCGATCCGCAGCATCAGCTCCAGATTGATGAACAGGCTGCGCATGTCGAAATTGGCGCTGCCGATCCACGTCGCGTCGTCGACCACGTACAGCTTGGTATGCAGCTTGGTGGCGGCATATTCCCAGATCCGCACGCCCTTGCGCAGCAGCCCGGCATAGGTGAACCGCGACGCGGCGATCGTGACATTGTTGTCGGAGCGCGATGCGGTGACGACGCGCACCGTCGCGGCGCGCTTCCCCGCGCGGTCGAGCCGCCGCAGTACCGTCGGGCTCGGGGTGAAATAGCCCGCGATGATGTCGATCCGCTGCGCGTGGCGCATGTCGGCGCGGATCGCGCGCGCCCATGGCGACAGGTGACGCGTCGGCCCGCCGATCAGCCAGCGCAGCTGCCCCTCGCGCTCGCTCCACTGCGCCAGCGCCTTGTTGAGTCGCCGCACCTTCCCGCCGCCGTGGATGCCCTCCTCCAGCGCGTCGAAATAGCCCGCCATCCGCGCCGCCGCC
The DNA here is from genome assembly GCF_902506455.1 of Sphingomonas sp. 8AM. Lineage (GTDB taxonomy): Bacteria > Pseudomonadota > Alphaproteobacteria > Sphingomonadales > Sphingomonadaceae > Sphingomonas. The sequence goes on from NZ_LR733844.1 coordinate 240,736, forward strand.
GGCCCCTCCACCAGCAGCCCGAGGTCGCGCCACGCCTGCTCCTTGGGCGTGCCGAAATAATCGTCCTCGATGTTGAATCCGCCGATGATGATCTTCGCGGCATCCTCCGCGTCGGCGAGCGCCAGCTTCTGGTGGTTACGCAGCAGATAGCGCCGCCCGACGCGCGGCGAGAAGCGGCACACCGACACGCCCGCGTCGCGCAGCGGATCGAAGAAGTCGTCGCCCTCGCTACCGAAGCCGTCGATGATCAGCTTGACCGACACCCCGCGCTCCGCGGCCGCGGTCAGCGCGGCGTTGACGCGGCGCCCGGTCGTGTCGTCGGCATAGATGTAATAAAGGATGCGCAGCGTGCGTTTCGCGCCATCGATCAGCGCCAGCAAGGCATCGAGTCGCCGCGGACCGGTGTCGAGCAACGTCAGACGGTTGCCGTCGACGGTGAACACGGGTTGCGGGGCGGCGTCCTCCATGCCGCGGCAGATGGCGACTGCGCCGCCGACGGGCAAGCGCAGCCTTTCCTTGACGGATGGCCCCCGGCCGCGTACCTGCTCCAGCTTCCCTGAGTTTACCGTTTAGAGGATACGCGGATGGCGCGCGTCACTGTCGAGGATTGCGTCGACAAGATCCCGAACCGTTTCGATCTGGTCCTGCTCGCCGCCCAGCGTGCGCGGCAGGTGTCGGGCGGTGCTGAACTGACGATCGATCGCGATCGCGACAAGAACCCGGTGGTCGCGCTGCGCGAGATCGCCGAGGAGACGGTCCGTCCGAAGGACCTGCACGAATCGGTCGTGCAGAGCCTGCAGCGCGTGCAGATCGATGACGAGGAAGAGGCCGATGCGATCGGCAGCCTGGCCGCTTCTGCGGAGGCGCTGCGTCTCACCGCGGTCGCCCCGCCGCGCAACCAGAATCTCGGCGCCGATTACGACGGCTGATCCGTCGGTTCGGTGCGGATGAAAAAGGCCGGTCGCTCGATGGAGCGACCGGCCTTTTTCGTGTCCGGGCGTCGGCCGTCATTGCGAGCGTAGCGAAGCAATCCAAGGCGTTTTGGTCCGACACTGGATTGCTTTGCTACGCTCGCAATGACGGACACTCCGGTTCCCCGTCATCCCGGGCTCGACCCGGGATCCCGCTTTTCACCATCGTCGAGCAGATGAAGCGGGGCCCGGGAGCAGGTCCGGGGCGACAGCGAGAGGTGTGACCCCCTCGCAAATTCAACTCACCCCGCGACCTTGCCCGGTGTGTTGACGCCCATGCGCTGCAGATAGCGCTTCACGTTGCGCGCCGCCTGCCGCAGCCGCTGCTCGTTCTCGACCATCGCGATCCGCACGAAGCCTTCGCCATTCTCGCCATAGCCGACCCCCGGCGCGACCGCGACCTTGGCGTGCGTCAGCAACTGCTTCGAAAACTCCAGCGATCCCAGATGCTTCAACGCCGGCGGCAGCGGTGCCCAGGCGAACATGCTCGCGGGTGGGGCCGGGATGTCCCACCCGGCGCGCCCGAAGCTCTCGACCAGCACGTCGCGACGCTTGTGATAGAGCTGGCGGTTCTTCTCGACGATGTCCTGCGGCCCGTTCAGCGCGGCGCACGCCGCCGCCTGCACCGGCGTGAACGCGCCATAATCGAGATACGACTTCACGCGCGTCATCGCCGCGATCAGCTTCTTGTTGCCGACCGCGAAGCCGATCCGCCAGCCCGCCATCGAATAGGTCTTCGACAGGCTGGTGAACTCGATCGCGACATCCTTGGCACCCGGCACCTGCAGGATCGAGACGGTCGGCTTGCCGTCGAAATACAGCTCCGAATACGCAAGGTCGGACAGGATCCACACTTCATTCTCGCGCGCCCATGCCACCAGGCGCTCGTAGAAGGCGAGGTCGACCGTCTCGGCGGTAGGATTCGACGGGTAATTGACGACCAGCACGCTCGGGCGCGGGATCGTGAACTCCATCGCGCGTTGCAGGCTCTCGAAATAATGTTCGTCGGGCGTCGTCGGCACCGCGCGGATCGTCGCGCCGGCGATGATGAAGCCGAAGGTGTGAATCGGGTAGCTCGGGTTGGGCGCGAGCACGACGTCGCCGGGCGCGGTGATCGCGGTGGCGAGGCTCGCCAGCCCCTCCTTCGACCCCATCGTCACCACGACCTCGGTCTCGGGATCGATGTCGACCCCGAAGCGGCGCCCGTAATAATTGGCCTGTGCCCGCCGCAGCCCGGGAATGCCGCGCGACTGAGAATAGCCATGCGCCGACGGCTTCTGCGCGACCTCGATCAGCTTGGCGATCACATGGTCGGGCGGCGGCAGATCGGGGTTGCCCATGCCGAGATCGATGATGTCCTCGCCACCCGCACGTGCCTGTGCCCGCATCGCATTGACCTCGGCGATGACATAGGGCGGCAGGCGCTTCATGCGGTAGAATTCGTCGGACACGGGGCTGATACTCCTTTGCGGCCCCGGCTATACAGCCATTCGCGCGCGCCGGGCACCCCGGGCAACAAAAAGCCGTGGACCTGACTTCGCGCTGCAACGTCGTTACGTTACGGCAGCCATGAGAGAGGATCCCGCGTGACCGAGTCCGCCGCCCCGCCGAAGACCGCGCTGCCCGATCTCGCCGATCTTCAGCATTGGACATGGCTGATGGGCCGCGCGCAGCAATTGATGCTGGAGGCCGGCGTTCCGCTCGCGCCGCCGGAGAACCTCGCCGAGCAGACGCGCGATTTCTGGAGCGATTACCTCGCGCTGTGGCAGCGCTTCACCACGCCCGCCGCGGTGGAAGCGGAGCGCCCTAAGGAGAAGGACCGGCGCTTCGCCAGCCCGGCGTGGCGCAGCAACCCGGCGTTCGACTGGATGCGGCAAAGCTATGCACTGATCGCCGACCATATGCTGCGCAGCGTCGATGCGCTGGAGGGTGTCGACGAGCGGACGCGCGCACAGCTCAAATTCGCCACGTCCGGCTTCGTCGATGCGATGAGCCCGTCGAACTTCGCGGTCACCAATCCCGAGGTAATCGAAAAGACGATCGAGACGCGCGGGCAGAATCTGCTCACCGGGCTCACCAACATGCTCTCCGACATCGGGCGCGGCCAGTTGACGCATACCGACGGCACCGCGTTCGAGGTCGGGCGCAATCTCGCCGCGACGCCGGGCAAGGTGGTCAAGCGCACCGCGCTTTACGAATTGATCCAGTACACGCCGACCACCGACACGGTGCTGGCGACGCCGCTGCTGATCTTCCCGCCATGGATCAACCGCTTCTACATCCTCGACCTGACGCCGGAGAAGAGCTTCATCCGCTGGGCGGTGGCGCAGGGGATCACCGTGTTCATGGTGTCGTGGAAGTCGGCGGACGCGTCGATGGCCGAGGTGATGTGGGACGATTATGTCGCCGCGCAGCTCGAGGCGATCGACACCGTGCGCGACCTGCTCGACGTGCCCGCGGTGCACGCGGTTGGTTATTGCGTCGCGGGCACGACGCTCGCCGCGACGCTGGCGTGGCTCGCCGCCAGGGAACAGGCCGACAAGGTGGCGAGCGCGACCTTCCTGACCGCACAGGTCGATTTCACCCGTGCCGGCGAGCTGCTTCATTTCGTCGACGACGCGCAGCTCAAGATGATCGCGACGCTCAGCCCGCAGGGGTTCCTCGACGGCCGCTATCTCGCAACGACCTTCAACCTGTTGCGCGGGCGCGACCTGATCTGGAATTACGTCACCAACAACTATCTGCTCGGCAAGGATTATGTGCCGTTCGACCTGCTTCACTGGAACGGCGACGTCACCAATCTGCCCGCCAAATGGCACCTCGCCTATCTCACCGATCTGTACCGCGACAATCTGCTGGTGCGGCCCGGCGCGATGACGATCGGCGGTGTGCCGATCGACCTGCGCACGGTTGCGACGCCGGCCTATGTGCAGGCGGGCCGTGAAGATCATATCGCACCCGCCGAAAGCGTGTGGAAGCTGACCCAGCATCTGCGCGGCCCGCTGCGCTTCGTGCTGGCCGGGTCGGGGCATATCGCCGGGGTGGTGAACCCGCCGGATGCTGGCAAATATCAGCATTGGATCAACGACCAGCCCGCCGACACGCTCGACGCCTTCGTTGCAGGCGCGCGCGAGGTGAAGGGCAGCTGGTGGAACGACTGGGCAGAGTGGCTTCGCGCGCACGCGCCCGCGACCGTCACGGCGGACGGCGCGCGCGTGCCGGGGGCAGGGGCGCTGCCCGCGATCGAGGATGCGCCGGGCAGTTACGTCAGGGTACGGTGACCCGTCTGTTGCGCCGCACAAGACGCTTGAAAACAGGCGGCCGAATCGTTATTGTGCGGTGCAGCAAATTACGGAGCGGGCACGATGGTGGACCAGACCGGCAAGGTTGAGGGCAGGAAGACGGTCGCACCGTCGAAAGGTCGTGTGCGTGCCGTCGGCAAGCCTGCGCTACCGCCGCTTCCCGCCGAGCCGGACGTCCCTGCGGTACTCGCCAATCCGACGCTCACCGATGCGCCGGCGCCCGTGGTGATCGCCGCCGCGGAGCCGGTCGCGGCTGGCGCAGAAAACGCAACCGCGACGGCGCCCGCGCCCGCGCCCGTGATCGACGAACCCATCATCCAACCCCAACCGGCTGCCGCGGCAGCGCCATTGGAAACGAAGGACACGAACATGACCGACACCGTCACGACGTTCGCCGACAAGGCGCAGGATCAGGCCAAGGCCTTCGCCGACAAGGCGCAGGAGCAGGGCCGTGCGGCGTTCAACAACGCCGGTGAGCAGGCCCGCGTCGCACTCGACAAGAGCCGCAAGGTTGCCGAGGATCTGGCCGAATTCGGCAAGGGCAATGTCGAGGCGCTGGTCGAATCGAGCCGCATCGCCGCGCAGGCGTTCGAGGCGATCGGGCAGGACGCCGCCACTTTCGCGCGCGCCCGCTACGACAGCACCGCGCAGCTGATCCAGACGCTGGCGTCGGTGAAGTCGCCGACCGAGGCGCTGCAGCTCCACGCCGAATACGTTCGTGCCTCGTTCGACGCGCTGGTCAAGGAAGCATCGCGCTCGACCGAAGCGACGCTGAAGCTGGCCGGCGATGTCGCCAAGCCGCTGCAGAACCGCGTCGCGGTCGCCGCCGACAAGTTCCGCACCGCCGCCTGATTTCAGACGCGGTACCGACAAGAGGGCGGTTGCAGCGATGCGGCCGCCTTTTTTGCGCGTTTGCGCTCTTGCCTGCGCGCACCCGCGTGCCATATTCGCGCAGTGTCCATGCAGCAGCAGATTGTCCCGATGGCCGCGGGCCAGAGCGACGATGCCGACGGTGACGGCACCGGGATCGGCATCGCCACGCGTACCCGCGCCCGCACCAAGAAACCGACGCCCTACCGCGTCCTTATGCTCAACGACGATTACACGCCGATGGAATTCGTCGTTCTGTGCCTCCAACGCTTCTTCCGGATGAACATGGAAGAGGCGACCCGCGTCATGCTCCACGTCCACCAGAAGGGCGTCGGGGTGTGCGGCGTGTTCAGCTACGAGGTGGCCGAGACCAAGGTCAGCCAGGTCATGGATTTCGCGCGCCAGAACCAGCACCCGCTGCAATGCACGCTCGAGAAGGCGTGATCGCGCCGCGCCGGACTTTCGGATAAGGCAGTCCGTCAACCTCAATCACTGTCGCCCCTGCGCAGGCAGGGGCCCATGTCTGTGGCGGGTGCCGGAACGCCTGACACATAGACCGCGCCCACTACGGGCCACCATCATCAAGACGCCGGCAGCCATAGGCCCCTGCCTCCGCAGGGGCGACAGCGGTAAACCAAACCCCACGCCACCTTCCGCCCCCCATCGCTTCCCGCTACCCTCCCGCGCTAACCATACCGAATCGTGAGAGGAACCGTCATGGACCCCAGCCTGCGCGACCGGGCGATCGGCCTGTACGACGCCTTCACCCACGAGCATCGCGACCGCCGGACCCTGCTGCGCCAGATGACCGCGCTCGTCGGCTCTGTCGCCGCCGCCGAGGCGCTGATCGGCGGGATCGCCGCCTCGCCTGCCGCCGCCGCGCTGACCGCCCCAACCGACGCACGGCTCGTCACCCGCAAGGGCAGCTATGCGATCGGCGGCGGCGCGCAGATGACCGGCTATTTCGCCGCGCCGCGCAATCCGGGCCGTGCGATCGGCGCGGTGATGGTGATCCACGAGAATCGCGGCCTGCAACCACATATCGAGGATGTCGCGCGCCGGGTCGCGCTCGCCGGCTTCTTCGCGGTCGCCCCCGACTTCCTCTCCGCACAGGGCGGCACCCCCGCCGACGAGAATCTCGCCCGCGATATGATCGGCAAGGCCGACATGGACGCGGTGCTCGCCGCCGCGGTGGCGACAGTCGGCCGTCTCGGAAAGCTGTCGCACGGCACCGGCAAGGTCGGCACGGTCGGCTTCTGCTGGGGCGGCGCGCTGGTCGACCGTGTCGCGCTCGCCGCCGGGCCGGGGCTCGCCGCCGCGGTCAGCTATTACGGCCCGGCTCCCGATCCCGCCGAGGCACCGAAGCTCACCGTCCCGCTGATGCTCCACTATGCCGGCAAGGACGCCCGCGTCGCGCAGACGGGCGTGCCGTGGGTCGCCGCGCTGAAGGCCGCGGGCAAGCCGGTCGAGGCGTTCGACTATCCCGGCGTCGACCACGCCTTCAACAACGACACCTCCGCCGAGCGCTACGACAAGGCCGCCGCCGATCTCGCCTGGGGGCGAACGATCGATTTCTTCCTCCGCCATCTGGATGCGCGCGCATGACGCTGACTTTCTACACCAACCCGATGTCGCGCGGCCGGATCGCGCGCTGGATGCTCGAGGAGATCGGCGAGCCGTATGACACGATCCTCGTCGACTGGACGCAGAAGCCGGCGGCGCTGCTCGACGCCAACCCGCTCGGCAAGGTGCCGACGATCGTCCATGATGGCGCGGTGGTCAGCGAGGCGGCGGCGATCTGCGCCTATCTCGCCGAGGCGTTCCCCGCCGCCGGACTGGCGCCACGCGCTGAGGAGCGCGCGCCCTATCTGCGCTGGATGTTCTTCACCGCCGGCCCGCTCGAGGCGGCGATGGTCGACAAGGTGCTGGGGGTCGAGGTGCCGGAGGGCAAGCGCGGGCTGGTCGGTTACGCCAATTTCGCGCAGGCGGTCGACACGCTCGAATATGCGGTGTCGTCGCACAGCTATATCACCGGCGACCGCTTCACCGCCGCCGACGTCTATGTCGGCAGCGCGGTCGGCTGGTTCACGCAATTCGGGCTGCTGGAAAAGCGCGAGACGTTCATGCGCTATCTCGACCGGCTCCAGCAACGCCCGGCGTATCAGCGCGCCGTCGCGATCGACGACGCGCTGATCGCGGAGGCCGCTCAGCGGTAGTGGCGGTCGATTCCACGACCGTCACGAGCGTTCCGCTTCGAACACCCATCCTTCGTCGCCCCGGACTCGATCCGGGGCCCCGCTTCTTCTTGGTGCCCGCGGCAAGAAGCGGGTTCCCGGATCAGGTCCGACCGGCAATCAGTGGCCGTCAATTGGCCTTAGCGGCGGCCGTGCTTGTCCCAGCGGACGCGCGCGCTCAGCGCGTCGAAGCGGCGGTTGAGGTCCTGACGCTCCCGGTCCGAAAGGCCGCCGCTGCGGCGATAGCGCGTCTCGAGCTGGACGAGCTGGCGCGAGTCGCGGCGTAGCCGGGTCGCTTCGCGGCGATCGAGCTTGCCGCTGCGGATGCCCTGATCGATCCGCTGGTCGAGCCGCTCCTGTCGGGCGTTGATCGACTGCCACGGCGCGGCGCTGGCCGCGACCGGAACGGTGACGCCGGCGAGGCCGATCCCGGCGATCAGCAGGTGAAAACGGTTCATTGTGACGCTCCTTTGCACTGGCACCGCATCAGCGGCGGTACGGGAACGAAGATAGGCAGCGTCTGTCGCAGCCCCGTCCCGACAACCCGGCAAAAGTGTGTCACTTTGTCGCGATCGCGACGGGTTCGTTCAGCTTTGGGGCTCACCCGCCAGCGCGGCGCGCAACGCGGCGACCTGCCGGTTCAGGCTCGCCAGTTGCTCCAGCGACATGCCGCTGCGCGCGACCAGTTCTTCGGCGAGGCACCCACAGCGCTGGCGCAGTTCGCGTCCGCTTTCGGTCAGCAACACACGCACCTGTCGCTCGTCGTCCGGGTTGCGCTGCCGCGCGACGTGCCCGGCCACCTCCAGCCGTTTGACCAACGGCGTCACCGTGCTCGATTCGAGCGCCAGTCGTTCGGCGATCGCACCGATCGTGCGCGCGTCCTGCTCCCACAATGCGTGGAGCACGAGATATTGCGGGTAAGTGATCCCGATCGCGTCCAGCAGCGGCTTGTACGCACGCCCGACAGCCATGCTTGCGGAGTAGAGCGAGAAGCATAGCTGTTCGTCGAGCGGGCGGGCATCAGCCATCGCAGGAGCTTAGCAGCCTTTTCCTTATCGCGATAATCTTTTCGCTGGACTCTGCGGGTATGCTCTTTTACATACCGCGATACCGATTATCGAGATAAGGAACCTGCTCATGTCCGTCGATGTCAAATACGCCACCACTGCCTCTGCCACCGGTGGCCGCGACGGCCGCGCACGCAGCGAAGACGGCCGCTTTGAGGTCGCGCTGTCGACGCCGAAGGAACTGGGCGGCGCGGGCGGCGAGGGGAGCAACCCCGAGCAATTGTTCGCCGCCGGCTATTCGGCCTGCTTCCTCGGCGCGCTGAAGGTCGCCGGGCAACAGCTCAAGGTGAAGGTGCCCGCCGAGACCAAGGTCACCGCAACCGTCGGGATCGGTCCGCGTTCGGCTGGCGGGTTCGGCATCACCGCCGACCTCGTCGTCGACCTGCCCGGCGTGGAGGGGGATCAGGCGCAGCAGCTGGTCGACACCGCGCACCAGATCTGTCCCTATTCCAACGCCACCCGCGGCAATGTCGATGTCGGCCTGACGCTCGCCTGATCCGGAGAACACCATGCCCCGCACGCCCGGCACCGAAGGGTTCGCGCTCAACCAGACGATGCTCCGCATCCGCGATCCCCAGCCATCGCTGGCCTTCTACCGTGACGTGCTGGGCATGACCCTGCTCCAGCAGCTCGACTTCGCCGACATGCGCTTCTCGCTCTATTTCCTCGCCTATCTCGGCGAGGGCGAGACGGTGCCCGACGATCCGGCCGAACGCGCGCGCTTCATCTTCGCGCGCGAAACGACGCTGGAGCTGACCCACAATTGGGGCACCGAAAGCGATCCGGCGTTCACCGGCTATCACAGCGGCAACGACGATCCGCGCGGCTTCGGCCATATCGGCATTTCGGTGCCCGACGTCGCGGCGGCCTGCGCGCGGTTCGAGGAACAGGGCGTCCCGTTCAAAAAGCGCCCGCAGGACGGCACGATGAAGGACATCGCCTTCATCACCGACCCCGACGGCTACTGGATCGAAATCCTGTCGCCGGCGGGGATGACCGGCTTTCTCGACACGTCGTCCCGGACCTGATCCGGGAACGCGCTTCTTCGTCAAAGCACGACATCGTCACCCGAGTCCGTCATTGCGAGCTTGCGCGAGACGCCCGATCAGAACCGCCCGCGCACACCCACGCGGAAGAACCGGCCCAGCGTGTCGTACAGCGCCGGATTGACGTCCAGCCCGGTATTGGTCTGCGGCGACGGCTCGGGGACAGCTCGCCTCGATGTCGAACCCGCGCGTCTTGATCGAGGCGAGGTTGAACGCCTGCACGTTGACGAAATTGGGCCCTGCGGTGTTCTGCAGGTTGAACGCGCTGCAGGTGTCGGCATTGCCCTCGCAGCACAGGTTGACGATCTGCTGCGCCGACAGCGAGGACACGACGTCGTCGATCTTGATGTCGTAATAATCGAACGACAGGCTCAGCCCCGGCAGCCACGACGGCTGCGCCAGCACCGCGCCCAGTTCGGTGCTGCGCGCGATTTAGGGGCGCAGCGCGGTGTTGACGATCGTGTTCTGGATATTCAGCACCTGCGTGTTGTTGAACGGATCGGTGACGTTCGGGACGGCGATACTGGTAACGTTCCCTAACCTGCCCGGCGTCATACGTCCCTTGACCATGTTTCATCCACAATCAGCTGTGCGCATCGTCGCCGCGGGCGCCATATCGTGACGTGGATCTACAAGTGTCGGACAGAGCGGGCACCTACGACCAAAGTCGCGCGGCGCGCCGACAAAGGTCGTAATGGCCAGATGCAGGCCTTGCGGTCGATAGCGGGGATGGTGCGACGGGGAGGGACGATGGTGGAGCAGGCAGGCGAGACGACAGGCGCGCCGCTGGCAGTGGTGGTGATGGGCGTCAGCGGGACCGGCAAGTCGACGCTGGGCGCTTTGCTCGCAGGCCATTGGCAGGCGCCGTTCCTCGAAGGCGATACGTACCATTCGGCAGCGAATGTCGCCAAGATGGAAGCCGGTGCGCCGCTGACCGACGCGGATCGCTGGCCGTGGCTCGACCGGCTCGGCGCGGCGCTGGGTGACGCGGCGCGCGCAGACGGCGTGGCGGTGGCGGCCTGTTCCGCGCTACGCCACGCGTACCGCGCGCGGCTGGAAGCCGCGGCGGGGATGCCGTTGCACTTCGCCTTCCTCGACACGGCGCGCGGCGAGATCGCGCGCCGTATGGGCGCGCGCACCGGCCACTACATGCCGCCCAGCCTGCTCGACAGCCAGCTCGCAACGCTCGAACCCCCCACCCCCGATGAGCGCGCGCTCCGCCTCGACGCCGGTTGCGCGCCGGAGGCGCTGTGCCGCAAGGTACGGGCGTGGGTTGAGACAGGGAAGGCGTAACCGCAGCCGTCGTCCGGGGCTCGACCCGGGACCGCGCTTCTTCGATCTTCCAGCCGCTGTGAGTCACCCCCGGATGACGTCACGGCATCAACCGCTTTCGCCCCTGCGACAGATGCCAGCGCATTGCCAGCGCCGCGCCATCGGCGTCGCGGACGCGGATCGCGTCGACGATCGCGTCATGCTCCTCCATCATCGCGCCGATCACCTGCGGCGCGCGCGAGCGTGAGATGTCGACCCCGGCGCGCAGGATGTGCATCACGCTGTCGCGCAAATGGTCGAACACCGGCGCGAACGCGGCGTTGCCGGTCGCGGCCACGATCGCGAGGTGCAGCGCCCAATCCTCGTCATGCGCCGGCGCGTTCGAGAACAACGCCGCGCGCAACGCCTCCAGCGCCGCCTCGATCGCGTCGAGCTGCGCCTGCGATCGCCGCAACGCCGCCAGCCGCGCCGCCTCCGCTTCCAGCACGAAGCGCACCTCATAGGTGCCGAGCGTCGCCGCCAGCGCGTCGAGCGGCATGTGCGTTCCCAGCCGCTCGGATGGTCGCCGCTTGACGTAACTGCCCGCGCCGCGCCGCGCCTCGGTGATCCCGTCGGAGGCGAGCCGCGCCAGCGCCTCGCGGACGATTGTGCGCGACATGCCGAACATCGCGGCGAGCTGCGCCTCGGAGGGAAGGCGCTCGCCGGTCGTCAGCCCCTCGTCGTTGATGATCCGCACGATCGCGGCATAGGCGCGGTCGGCCAGTCGTCCCTCGCTCACCGGCGCTCCCCTCCCGTGCCACGTCGCCGCGAACGTAGCGCGCGCTGCCGACGCTGGCGAGAGCGACGCCGCCTGTCGGACAACTTTGCGGTGTTGCTTATCGCATGTTGCTTGAAAAGCGCTACCATTTAGGCGCATAAGCGCGAAAGCTGTCCAACCGAATCCGCTTGAAAGCGTGACGGTGCGGCGGCGGTACGGGAGGAAGGAATGGAAGTCATCGCTCAGGAGCTGCCGCCGCCGGTCAACGGCGCGATGCTGGCGCAACTGACCCCGACGCAGCTCAAGGTGATGCGCGGCGTCCATTCGGGGATGCTCAACAAACAGATCGCCTATGACCTTGGCATCGCCGAGGCGACGGTAAAGGCGCATATGACCGCGCTGATGCGCAAGCTGAACGTCCGCAACCGCACGCAGGTCGCGATCGCGGCGCAGGCGCTGACCGGCGACACAAGCTACGCCTGACGGCGAGCGACGTTAAGTCGATCCGTCATTGCGAGCGTAGCGAAGCAATCCAGGGCGTCCTGGTCCGGCACTGGATTGCTTCGCTACGCTCGCAATAACGGATGAACGGTTTTAACCGGCGCCATCCCGCTACAAGCAAGACCGCTGCGAAACTCACCCCTCATGCCGGACTTGTTCCGGCACCCGCCGTTCCGCGAACGCATAAGCCGTTCGTGTCGTGGAGCCGGGGGCTCCGGATCAGGTCCGGGGCGACGTTCAAAATCAACGGCTTTGCGTCCCCCGCCTACGACCATCGTCGCGCATGAAGCATCCCGCTGGTAACGCTAGCAAAAGCGTGAAAACAGACGGGAGATGGGCGATGCGGGCAGGATGGCGGATCGGGGCGGCACTGGCAGCGGTGCTCGCTACCCCGGCACTGGCCGCGACGGGGATCAAGCCCGCCACGTCGGTCTACCAGACCATGCCCGACGATCCGCGCGCGATCGTCCTCAAGGCGGTCGGAGACGGCCGCGCCGACGATAGCGTCGCGCTGCAACAGGCGATCGACGCCGCGGCGGCGGGAGGCAACGGCGGCGTGGTGTTCGTCCCATCGGGCACCTACCGGATCACGCGCACGATCTTCGTCCGCTCGGCGGTTCGGCTGTTCGGTATCGGCAAGACACGACCGCAGATATTGCTCGGCGACAACACCGCCGGCTTCGGCAGCGGCGTCGCGGCGATGGTCGCCTTCACCGGCGAGGATCAATATCGCGTCGGCAAGGCGCCGGTCCCGCCGCGCACCAGCGTGCCGTTCGACCCCGCGATCTTCGACGCCACCTCCAGCACCTTCTATTCCGCCTTGTCGAACATCGACTTCCGGATCGGTGCCGGCAATGCCGGCGCGGTCGCGGTGCGCTTCCGCGTCGCGCAGCACGGCTATCTGCGCCATGTCGACTTCCACATCGGCTCGGGGCTGGCCGGCGTCTATCAGGCCGGTAACGAGTTCGAGGATCTGCGCTTCTACGGTGGCCGCTACGGCATCATGTCCGAGAAAACCTCGCCCGCATGGCAGTTCACGCTCATCGACAGCGAGTTCGCCGGGCAGCGCGACGCCGCGATCCGCGAGCATGAGGTCGACCTGACGCTCGTCAACGTCGCGATCCGCGATACGCCCGTCGGGATCGAGATCGACCGCGGCTATTCGGATTCGCTGTGGGGCAAGCAGGTCCGCTTCGAGAAGGTGTCGCAAGCCGCCGTCGTCATTTCGGAGGAGAACAGCGTCTTCACGCAGATCGGCTTCGACGATGCGGTGGCGATCGACACGCCGACCTTCGCGCGCTTCCGCGACTCAGGGAAAACCATCGCAGGGAAGGGCGCGCGGTACCGCGTCGCCGACTTTTCGCACGGGCTGAAGCTGGCCGGGCCCGGCACGATCGGCGAAACCGCTACCGACGTGACGATGACCGCGCTGGCGCGCCTGCCGAAGCGCCCCGCCAACGCGATCCGCGCGCTCCCGCCGGTCCGCGAATGGGCGAACGCGCACGATCTCGGCGTCAAGGGCGACGACGCCACCGACGACACCGCCGCCCTGCAGCGCGCGATCGACACCCACCGCGTCGTCTACCTGCCGATTGGCCGCTACCGCGTCACCGATACGATCAAGCTGCGCCCCGACAGCGTCCTGATTGCGCTCCATCCCAGCCTGACGCACGTCTATCTGCCCGACGAAACGCCGGCCTTCACCGGCGTCGGCGGCGCGAAGGCGCTGATCGAGAGCGCCAAGGGCGGCAACGCGATCGTCCACGGCCTCGGCCTATGGACCGGCGCGATCAACCGCCGCGCCACCGCCTTGCTGTGGAAGGCCGGCGCCGCGTCCGAGGTCAATGACGTCAAGATCCAGGGCGGCGGCGGCACCGTGCTGACCAAGGGCAGCCCGATCAACCAGAACGACCCGCGCGCGCGCCCCGACGGTCAGTATCCGAGCATCATGGTCACCGACGGCGGCGGCGGGACCTTCTCGGCGATCTGGTCACCCAACACGCTCGCGTCGTCGGGTTTTCACGTTTCCGACACCAGCACGCCCGGACACGTCTATCAGCTCTCGGCAGAGCATCATTGTCGCGCCGAGATCGTTTTGGACGGGGTTAAAAACTGGGAGTTTCTGGCACCGCAGACCGAACAGGAGATCCGCGATGGCGTCAACGCGGTCTCGACCGAGTTCCACAATTCCAGCGACATCCTGTTCGCCAATTACCACGGCTATCGCGTGACCCGGACGATCAAGCCGATGGATGCGGCGGTCAAGCTGTTCAATTCAGGTGGCATTCGCTTCCGCAACGTCCATGTGAACGCCGAAAGCGGCTTCGCGAGCTGTGACGCCAAGGGCTGCGGCACCTATCTGCGCGCCAGCAAATTTCCCTTTGAAAACAGCATCAAGGACATGACCCGCCGTCAGGAGGTCCGCGAACGCGAGTTCGCCAGCCTCGACATCCCGCCCGCACCCGCCACCGCAACTGTTGACCCAGCAATTCCAGTCACTTCCGGGGTGACCAAGCTCGCGGACGGCTTCTATTCAATCTCCGGCGGTGCGGTGGACGCCAAGGGCAAGCTGTATTTCGTCGACCGCTTCTTCCAGCGGATTCATGGCTTTACACCGATAGAGGGGCTGACGACCGTCTCCGACGCCCCGCTCGATCCGGTCAACCTCGCGGTTGACCGCTCGGGTCGGCTGCTGGTGCAATCCTCCGCCGGCCGCGACGGCAGCGTCTACAGCCTCGACCCTGCCAAGCCCGACGACATTCGCGCGATCGAGCCAACGGCGGCTCGCGGCGTCGGAAAAGCGACGAAGCTCCTGCCGGTAAACGTCTGGGCAAATGGCGAGTTCGCGGACCGGATCGATCCGGCGACCTATGACTATCCGCCGATCTCGTCTTTCTTTGCCACCGCCCTGGGTGCGGCCAAGCCGCAGGAATATCGCTCGCCCGACGGGTCGCTGGCGCTGCCGGCGTTCCGCGTCTGGAACCAGGGACCGGACGATCATCGCGGCTGGCGCTGGTCGGACACGCTTGATTCCTATAGCCTTGTCGGCGCGGCGCCGGGAAGTCGCGTGACGCTGACCAACGCCTCCGAGAACCTCACCTACAGCGGGCTGGTCGGTGCGAGCGGGCAGGTAACCGATCTCAGGGTCGTCGCTCCACGCGGCGGCGAGAGCGTCGCGCGCGATGAGGCCGGCAATCTGTATGTCGCGAACGGACAAGTGTTCGTCTACGCCCCGGACGGCTCGCTGACCCGCCGCATCGACGTGCCCGAGCGCCCGTTACAACTGCTGCTCGGCGGCGCCGACCGACGGACGCTCTACATCCTCGCGCATCACGCGCTTTACGCGATAGGCCTATGAAATCCCGTCGTCCCGGCCGGACGCCGGGACGACGACCCGCTCAGCTCGGGTGCGCTTCGACCTCGTCCTCCGCCTTCACTTCACGGCGCGTCTCGGCAAAGCGCTCGCCCGCGTCGATCGCCCAGCCGGCGACGCGCTCCGCCAGCCAGCCGATCACCGCCCCCGCCACCACGTCGCTGCCATAATGCGCACCGCGTGCGACTTGCGCCACACCTGCGGTGCCAGCTGCGAGCTTCGCGACCGCGCCGATCGCGGGCACTTCGTGCGCGACCGACTGCGCCACCGCCACGGCGCCGGCGGTGTGCCCGGAGGGGAAAGCATTGAAATTGGTGTCGTCGGTGCCATGACCCTTGCGCGGCACTGCATCGGTACCCGGAACGTTGGGCCGCGCACGATCAACTCCGGCCTTCAGCACCGTCTTCAGCCCCGTGGCAAGCAGGTGGCTCGCCACCATCCGCGCACCGCTACGCGCCAGCGCCGGGCGGCGCAGCACCGCACCGATCGCCAGCGTGCCGAGTCCGAGCGCGAGCAACGGCGGCTCGTCCGTCGCCTTGGCGATCGGCGTCAGTGCGCGCATCGCCCCGGCCGCCGCCAGCGCGCGCAGCGGCGCGGTGGCGTCATGCTCGCGTTCGGCGGCGGCGCGCAGCATCTTTTTCTTCTTCTTGCCCATGTCCGCTCCGCTTGAATGTCCGCCTGCCAACGAGCCGCGCGCGCTTTCGGTCCCGCTCAGGACGCCGCGGTATAGGCGACGAACGGCTCGGCGAGCAGCATTCGCCCGTCGCGCCATACCTGCACCCCGCCGCCGCCCTTCGCAGGATCGACCGAGGCGAGCACGCGATAGACATAGCCGCCGTTCGCGAACTGATAGATGCGCCGCCAGCCGCGCTCCTCGACCAACCGCCCGCCCGTGATCGTCAGCGAGGCGCGCGTATCCCGTCCACCCCAGGGCTGCTCGATCGCGGGCAGATCGGTGTCGTAATTGTAGCTGCGATAGACGAAGCCGTCGCGCTCGCTGCGCGTCAGCTGGATCGAGCGCTTCGCGGTCACCCCCAGCACACGCGTCTGTGGCGCGAAGCGGCAAGATGTGGTGTCGCGTCCAGAAGTAACTGAGGTCACGGTCGGCGTCGTCGCACCGGGCTCGACCATGCCCGGATTGAGCGCATGGATATTGCCGACCTCGCGCCCCGCGGCATTGGTCAGCGGATAATAGATCTGCCCCATTCCCGGATCGCCTGCGCCGACCCGCACCTGCACCTGATGGCGCACGAGACCCGGCTTCGACAGGCTGGTCAGCGCCGCGCCGCGCTGCGTATCGGGGGCGGACAGGATCAGCAAGCGGTCGCGATCGGTCGAGTCGCAGACGAACACCGCCGGAGACCAGCCGCTGTCGCTGTTCAGCATCGAGATCGACCCCTGATTGGACAGTTGCGACCACGCCGGTACCGCCGCCGCCACGGCGACCAGCGCCACTCCGCTCCACCACGCACGCATCGCTTCCTCCGTTCCGTTTCGCGCGTCCGTGCGGTAGGCGCGCCTGCATGAACGATCCCACAACGATCCGCCGCCTGTATGGCCGGCGTCAGGGCCATACATTGCGCGCCGGGCAGGCGGCACTGGTCGAGGAACTGCTGCCACGCATCGCGGTCCCCGCCGACGGGCCGCTCGACGCCGTGCGGCTGTTTGGCAACGACCGCCCGTTGCAGGTCGAGATCGGCTTCGGCGCGGGCGAGCATCTCGCCGGGCAGGCGGCGGCCGCTCCCGGCACCGGCTTTCTCGGCTGCGAGCCCTTTCTCAATGGCGTGGTCGGCGCGCTGGCGCATGTTCGCGACGGGGCACTCGACAACGTCCGCATCCACATGGGCGACGCGCTGGAGGTGATCGAACGACTGCCCGACGAGTCGCTCGAACGCGTTTACCTGCTGCACCCGGACCCATGGCCAAAGGCGCGCCATGCCAAGCGACGGATGATGAACCACGGCCCGCTCGACCTGATCGCCGCCAAGCTGAAGCCGGGTGCGGAGTTCCGACTCGGGACCGACGATCCCACCTATTGCCGCTGGTCGATGATGGTGATGAACCAGCGGCGCGATTTCATTTGGCAGGCGCACACCGCGCGCGACTTCCTGAAACGTCCCGCCGACTGGCCCGAAACCCGCTACGAGCGCAAGGCGCGTCGGCAGGGCCATGAGGTCTGGTATTTCAGGTACATCCGCATATGATCCTCCCCGCGGATCGTTAACGTAGCGTTAACTGTTTGCTGCAAGACGCCTTTAAGGGGTCGGCGGCTGCCGGCCGAACAGGGGAGTGACATGAAGAAGCACCTTTTGGCTGGTCTGGCGCTTATAGGCGCCGTCTGTTCCGCTCCCGCCTCCGCCACGGTGGCGCTGGGCGATCTCGTGACCTGCGGCACGGTCAATCTCGAATGTTCCAACGGCGACGCGATCGTCAACGGTAACGTCGAATTCGGAATTGGAAACGACGACTTCGGCACGCTGTTTCTTGCCGACTTCTCTGCGGGGTTGCTGACCGTCAGCTTCGCCGACAATCCAAACGTGGGGGGCGGGATCGAGCTTCCAGAGCCGTTCGCATTGATCTTCACCAACGAGACCAATCCTTTCACCTTCGCGGTGCTGGGTGACGTCTTTGGCGTGAAGGGGCTGGACGCCAGCAGCCTCAGCCTCGACGGTGGTTTTCTGACGATCAATCTGTCGAACACCACATTCAATCCCGGCAGCTCGTTGCAGGTAAAGTTCGACGGCACCGTCACGCCGCCGCCGACCGGCGCGGTGCCCGAGCCGGCGACCTGGGCGATGATGATCCTCGGCTTCGCGCTGGTAGGCTTCGCACTGCGTCGCCGCCCCTCGGCGACGATGCAGCCGCGGCTCGCCTGATAATTGCAAGGCGGTACCGGCTGTTGCCAGCCGCTACCGCCTTGTCGATCCCTGTCCGGCATCTGTCCTGTTTGTAACGGGACAACCCGCGGGGCGTGCCTATCTTCCTTCTCTCTACCAAGGAGAGAAGAGATGCGTTCCGTTCTTATCGTCGCGATCGCCGCTACGGTTCTCGCGGCTTCGCCCGCATCGGCCAAGGGGTGTCTGCGCGGCGCCGCCGCCGGCGGTCTCGCGGGGCATATGGTCGGCAAGGGACATGGCGTCATGGGGGCCGCGGCCGGCTGTGCGGTGGCCCACCATCATTATGCGAAGAAGGCTGCCGCCGCGCGCAAGCATTGACGCGCGGCTGCGGGCGGGGCTCAGCTCCGCCCGCTTAGCAGCGCGAGCAGCAAGGTCAGCGCGCCGAGTCCACCCGACAGCGTCAATCGTAACTGCCGCCACGCCGGCACGCTCCGTAAAAGCGGCCCGATTTCGCGATCCCCGAGCGGGCTGGAGAGCAACGCGAGTGCCAGCATCATCAACCCGGCCGCTGGGGGCGTCGCGCCACCGATGACGAGCAGCAACGCCGCCCAGCCGACGAGACTTGGCGCGACCGCCAGCAGATACGGCCACCAGCGTCCGTCGCTGCGCAGCAAGGCCTGCATCCACCACAATCCGCCCAGAAATGACAGGATCAGTGCGGCGTAACCGCCGCCGACGATCGCCGCCGCCCCACGTGTTTCCGGCTCGATCAGCGCCAGCATGACGCAGGCGATCTGCGGCAACAGCCCCGCTGCACCGAGCGCAACCGGCGGCGTGCGGACCTGCGGCGGCGACGTCATCGCTCAGGCGACCTCTGGTGACGCCGTGACGGGGCCCACTGATGCTTCCTCGCCGCGCGAATAGGTGCCGACGAGCATTCCCGCGGCGATGACATGCCCGCGGATCGCCTCCAGCAGTTCGGTTCGCCCGGGATTGATGTCGAGCTCCGCGGCGCTGTCGAGCGCGAAGAGCTGGAAGACGTAATCATGGCTGCCGTGCCCGGTCGGGGGATCGGGCGGCAGCCAGCCCTCCTGACTGTAGCTGTTGCGCCCGACATCCGACCCGTCGTCCGCACCACGCCCGTCCGGCGCGACCGCGCCTTCCGGAAGTGATCCGTCCTCGGGCGGCAGGTTCCACATCACCGCATGAACCAGCGGGTTGGGGGCAGGGGCGTCGGGGTCCTCGACCAGCAACGCCAGCGCCGCGGTGCCCGCCGGCACGCCGCGCCACGTCAGCGGCGGCGACACCCCCTCGCCATCGGCAGTGAAGCGCTCCGGCAGGCGCGCGCCATCGGCGAAGGCGAGGCTGGACAGTTCCAACCGGGCGTCACCGGTGACGATGCCGTCCTGCACGATCGCCAGCTTGGCATGCCCGGCGCGGACATTGTGCATCAGGCTGCCCAGCCAGTGCGGTACGTGTTCGAGCATCGCCCTTCTCCCTCAGGCCAGCGTGCGGACGTTGGGCTCGCGATCCCAATAACGCTGCTTGGCGGCATCGACGAACGCCTCCAGATCGGTCACCCCGGCATCGGGCTCGACCCCGGCCTTGTCGAGCAACGGCTTGGCCGCGTCGTTATGCCCGATCGCCTTAAGGTGCCCGAAGGCATCCATCACCCATTGCACCGCCGCGCCTTCCTTGACGAGCTTGGCGCACGCGGCTTCGGACAGGATCACCGCGCAGGCGTCGACCGTCACCGATGGCTGGCCGAACAATTGCGCATCGGCGGCGACGCTGGTGCCGTCGGACAGCGGCACCGCGCCGACCTTGGGCGCGATCGTCAGTGGGGTGCCACCCGCCGCCTTGACCGCGGCGACGGTCGACTCGAACTCCTCGCGATCGGTACCGTCGGCGAACAGGATGCCGACCGTGCGCCCTTCCAGCGTATGCTTCTCCATGGGCCCGCGCACGATGCGCAGCGCCGGCGACGGTTCCATGTCGAGCACCGGCGCGCTGGTCGGCGACGCCTCGGGCAGGTCGACCGCAAGGCCGTCGGCGACGCGCTGCGCCAGTTCCTCATCGACGTTGCGCAGATTGGCGAGCTGCGCGACGCGGATGTGCGGGATCGATACCTTGCTCAGCTCGAAGACGAAGGCCGAGGCGATATGCGCCTGTTCGGCCTTGTCCATCGAGCGCCAGAACAACCGCGCCTGCGAATAATGGTCGGCGAAACTTTCGGCGCGGATGCGCAGCTTTTGCCCGCTCTCCTCGGCGGGAAAGCTCTTGAAGCCGTTCGGGTCCTCGCGCGGCCCGCCGGGCTCACCGGCCAGATGCAGGCTGTTCGGCTCGTAATTCGCGCGGCCTTTGGGCACTTGCATCTGCATATGCCCGTCGCGCTGCATGTTCAGGAACGGGCAGCCCGCCGCATCGGCGCGGCCCTTCGCCTGGTTGATCGGCAACTGGTGCCAGTTGGTCGACCCCAGCCGCTTGATCTGCGTATCCTGATAGCTGAACAGCCGCCCCTGCAGCAGCGGATCGTTCGAATGGTCGATCCCCGGCACCATATGGCTGGGGCAAAAGGCGACCTGCTCGGTCTCGGCAAAGAAATTATCCGGATAGCGGTCGAGCACCATCTTGCCGACGATGCGCACCGGCAGCACCTCCTCGGGGATGATCTTGGTCGCGTCGAGCACGTCATAAGGCTGACTGTTCGCGAATTCCTCGTCGAACAATTGCACGCCCAGATCCCATTCGGGATAGTCGCCGCGGTTGATCCGCTCGAACAGGTCTCGGCGCTGGAAGTCGGGGTCGGCGCCCGCGATCTTGACCGTTTCGTCCCAGATCGTCGAGGCGAGCCCGGCGCGCGGCTTCCAGTGGAATTTGACGAAGGTGCTCTTCCCCTCGGCATTGACGAAGCGGAAGGTGTGGATGCCGAAGCCCTCCATCGTCGCGAAGCTGCGCGGCAACGTACGATCGGACATCGCCCACATGATCATATGGGTCGCCTCGGGCATCAGCGAGATGAAGTCCCAGAAGGTGTCGTGCGCGGTCGCCGCCTGCGGATAGCCGCGATCGGCCTCCATCTTGGCGGCGTGGATCAGGTCGGGGAACTTCATCGCGTCCTGGATGAAGAACACCGGGATGTTGTTGCCGACGAGGTCCCAATTGCCCTCGCGCGTGTAGAATTTCACCGCGAAGCCGCGCACGTCGCGCGGGGTGTCGACCGACCCGGCGCCACCCGCGACGGTCGAGAAGCGCGCGAACACTTCGGTGCGCTGCCCCTTCTTCTGGAACAGGTCGGCGCGGGTGATGTCGGCCAGCGAGTCGGTGCATTCGAAATAGCCGTGCGCGGCCGAACCACGCGCATGGACGATCCGCTCCGGGATGCGCTCATGGTCGAAGTGGTTCATCTTCTCGCGATAGACTTCGTCCTCCAGCAGCACCGGGCCGCGCGGCCCGACCTTCAGCTGGTTCTGGTTATCCGAAACAGGTGTCCCGTGATTGGTGGTCAGCACCGGGTGATCGGCGTCGGTCGTCTGATGCGTCTCACCGCCGTTGCCGGCCGGGCGGGTTTTGATGTCGGTCATGGACGATCCTCGTTCGTCCCGCGCGCAAGGGCGGCGGGCTTGTCATGGATCAAAGGAACGAGGGGCGTCGGGGTTCCTTCCCGCCACCGGTTTCACCAAACCGTCATCTGCGGGAAAGGCGGCGTTTACTATCGTCGGTTAAGCCTTCCGGTATGATGATGGCTCTCAGCATCCCGCCGATGGTATCGGTGTCCGTGGCTGGCCTTGATATGGTCGAGGCCCATTGGGCGACCGATACCAGCAAGCTGCCGCACGACGCCGCGCTGCTCGATGCGGTCGAGCTGTTACGCGCCGCGCCGCGGGTGCGATTGATCGCAATCGTCGATGCCGACGACCGGCCGTGTGGCGCGCTGCTGGAGCGTGACCTGCGTTCCTTGCTGTTCGGTCCATTCGGTCATGCGTTGCTCAGCAATCGTGGCTTGCCGATGCACGTCGATTCCCGGATGCGCGACTGCCCCGTGATCGAGATCGGCGCACCCGCGGTCGAGGCGTTGGCCGCATGGCGCGGAGCCGAGGCGGCCGAGGGCCTGATCCTGACCCGAGGGGGGCGCTTTGCCGGCACGGTCGATCAACCGAGCTTGTTGCGCATCGCCGCCGAACGCGCCGGGCGCATCCATCTCGCCGAGCAGCGACGTGCGTTTCGGATCGAGGATGCCGCGCAACGGTTCCGGGCCGAAAAACGCGACCTGGTGCGCGGGCTTGGGGAGGTGTCGCAGGCGGTCGACGCCGCATCGCGTCGCGTCGCGCAACGCGCGGTGGCGATCCGCACACGTACCGACGACGTGGCGAGCGCCGCGGCCGGCTCGATCGTCAACCTGCAACGGATCGCCGTCAGCGCCGAGATTTTCGCGGGTGCGCTCGACTCGGTCGAGCAGCGGATGCATGCCGCGAACATCGCCACTCAACGCGCGGTCACGCGCACCCGGGCAAGCGCAGAGCAGATCCGCGCGCTCGGCGAGGCGGCGGAGGCGATCGCCATGGTGAGTGCGCTGATCGATACCATTGCGCAGCAGACGAGAATGCTGGCGCTGAACGCCGCGATCGAATGCGCGCGCGCCGGCGACGCCGGGCTTGTCTTCACGGCGGTCGCCGGCGAGGTGAAGACGCTGGCTACCCAGACGCGTACAGCCGCGGCCGGGATTGCCGATCATGTCGCGCGGATCAGGATCGCGATCGGCGCGGTGTCCGATGATCACGAAGGCGTCGCCCGCGCGGTGGAAGCGATCGAGCAGCTGTCGGCCAGCGTGATGGCCGCGGTGCGCGAGCAGGGGATCGCCGGGCGCGCGATCGGCGAACATGTCGGCGAGGCCGGCGCCGCGACGCTGCGGATCGAGGCCGGGGTGGCGGACGTGCTGGGCAGCGCACGCGAGGCGGGCGAGGATGCACAGGTCATGCAGACGCTTCTCGAACGACTCGCCGCGATCGTTGGCTCGATGAAATGGGGTGTCAGCGCCTTCCTCACTGAACTGGAGGCATAGCGGTCAGCTTTCGGCGAGCAGCGCGCGCACCTTCGCTGCCAGCCCCTCCATCGTGAACGGCTTAGTGAGCAGCGCGACATGCGGGTCCAGCTGCCCGCTGCCGATCACCGCATTCTCGGCATAGCCGGTGATGAACAGCACGCGCAGCGTCGGAAACCGCGCCAGCGCGGCATCGGCGACCTGTCGCCCGTTCATCTGCCCGGGCAGCCCGACGTCGGTGACGAGCAGGTCGGGGCGAATCCCGCTGTCGAGCATCCGCAGCGCGCCCGCGCCGTCACCTGCCTCCAGCACGGTATAGCCGAGCCCGTCGAGCACCTCGATCACCAGCATCCGCACCGTCGGTTCGTCGTCGACGACCAGCACCGTCGGCATGCCCTCGACCTGCTGGGCCTTATCGAGCGGCAATGTCGCCTCGCCTTCGTCGTCGACGCTGCCATGGTGGCGCGGCAGATAGATGCACACCGTCGTGCCGTCGCCCGGCTCGCTGTAGATCCGCACCTGCCCGCCCGATTGCCGGGCGAAGCCGTAGATCATCGACAACCCCAGCCCTGTGCCCTCGCCCATCGGCTTCGTGGTGTAGAACGGATCGAAGGCGCGGGCCTGCACTTCCGGGCTCATGCCGGTACCGGTGTCGCTGACGCACAGCGAGAGGTACTGGCCGGGCGGCAGGTCGCGCGGGCGCGCCGCGCGCTCGTCGAGCCATTTGTTCGCCGTTTCGATCGTCACACGGCCGCCATCGGGCATCGCGTCGCGCGCGTTGATGCACAGGTTGAGCAGCGCATTCTCGAGCTGGTTGGGATCGACCAGCGTGTTCCACAAGCCGCCGGCGCCCACCACCTCCAGCGTGATCGCGGGGCCGAGCGTGCGGTGGATCAGCTCCTGCATCCCCGCCACCAGCCGGTTGACGTCGGTCGGGCGCGGGTCGAGCGTCTGACGGCGCGAGAAGGCGAGCAGCCGGTGCGTGAGCGCCGCCGCACGTCGCGCCGCGCCCTGTGCGGCCGCGACATAGCGGTCCAGCTCGCCGATCCGCCCCTGCGCGACTCGGACCTGCATCATCTCCAGCGCGCCAGAAATGCCGGTCAGCAGATTGTTGAAGTCATGCGCCAGCCCGCCGGTCAGCTGCCCGACCGCCTCCATCTTGTGCGCCTGACGCAGCTGCGCCTCGGCCTCCATCAACGCGGCGGTGCGCGCCTCGACCTCCTGCTCCAATCGCTCATTAAGCGTCGCCAGCTCGTGCTCGGCGCGGCGCCGCTCGACCGCGTCGCGGGTGCGCTCCGCCACCTCACGCACCAGCGCTAGCTCCTCGGGCAGCCAGTCGCGCGGCTCGGCGTGATTGAGGTAGAGGAGGGCGACGAACCCGCCCTGTTCGGTGACCGGCAAGTTGATGAACGACATCGCCGCGAGGCCCCGCAACGCCTCGGCGGTATCGCGGGTGCGATCATCCTCGCGAACGTCGGAAATAGCGACGGTGACGCCGTTCTTCAGATCCTCGATATAGCTGCCGTAGTCGCGGAAGTGCAGCACCGTGGGCAGCGCGTCGATCCCCTCGGCGCAAAAGGCGCGCTCGGTGGTGATCGTCTCGGCAACCGGATCGACGGTGCCATAGCCGGCGCGGCTGACGTCGAGCGCGTTGCCCAGCACGCGCGCCGCCGCCAGCGCCAGATCACCCGCGTCGCCGGGGTCGCGCAGCCGGTCGCCCAGTTCGACGAGTGCCGACAGCCGCAGCTCGGCACGTTTGCGCGCGTCGATGTCGAAGCTGATCCCCGGAAGGTGCGTGACGCGCCCATCTGCATCGCGATCCACACGCCCCTGCGCCGCGACCCAGCGCCAGCGGCCACCAGGACCGGTAATGCGATATTCTTCCTCGAAGGAGACACCCTCGTCGATGCTGCGCGCAATCGCCGCCCGCACGCGCGGCAAATCCTGCGGCGCGATGCCGTGGAAGAATTCGGCGATCGGCGCGCCCGCGGCAGCCGTGTCCGGGGCCACGCCGTACAGGCGGGCGAAACCGGCGTCCGACGTGACGCGGTCGGCGAGAATGTCCCAGTCCCAGCGACCTAGTGGCGTTGAGTCGGGCGCATGACGCGGGCTGGTGGTCGGGAGTTCGGTCATGGCGGCGTTGCGAACGCGATACTTTCGCAACGGTTGCGCGCAACCCGTCAAAGGTCTCACCTTGACTTCTGTCAGCAGATTTGCCATCTGTCGCGGCATCGAGGCGTTGGCAGCGTGATCGGACCGTTTGGTCCCGGCTCCGCCTCGGTCGTTTTTCACGGGCTTCCCAAGTCACGCGGGGTGTCGATCTTCCCCGCCATTCGTGCGTCCAATCGACGTGCGGGTAGCGCCTGTATTAGGACTGTTATTCCATGTCTTTCGCTCATCTCGGCCTTGCCGAGCCGCTCGTCCGCGCGCTCGAAGCCAAGGGCTATACCGAACCCACTCCGATCCAGCGCGACTCGATCCCGCAGCTACTCGAAGGCCGCGACCTGCTCGGCATCGCACAGACCGGCACCGGCAAGACCGCCGCGTTCGTGCTGCCGTCGATCCAGCGGCTGACCGAGGGCAAGAAGGTGCTGCCGACGCACTGCCGGATGCTCGTCCTCGCCCCGACGCGCGAGCTGGCCAGCCAGATTGCCGATTCGGCACGCGCCTACGGCCAGTTCTCCAAGATGTCAGTCGCGACCGTGTTCGGTGGCACCAGCATCAACAAGAACCGCAACGACGTCGCGCGCGGTGTCGACATTCTCGTCGCGACGCCGGGCCGGCTGATCGATTGCGTCGAGCAGGGGTATATCAACCTGTCGATGATCGAGATCCTGGTGCTGGACGAGGCCGACCAGATGCTCGACCTCGGCTTCATCCATGCGCTCAAGAAGATCGTGCGGATGGTCCCGCGCAAGCGCCAGACGCTGTTCTTCTCGGCAACGATGCCGGTCGCGATCCGCGATCTGGCGTCGCAATTCCTCAACGATCCGGCGACCGTCTCGATCAAGCCGGCGGCGACCACCGCCGAGCGCGTTGACCAGTCGGTGATCTTCTGCAACCAGACCGAGAAGCAGGCGCTGCTGACGATCCTGTTGCGTGACATGCCGGTCGATCGTGCGCTGGTGTTCACCCGCACCAAGCATGGCGCCGACCGCGTCGTGAAACTGCTGGCCGGCAATGGCGTCGCTGCCAACGCGATTCACGGCAACAAGAGCCAGCCGCAGCGCGAGCGTGCGCTGGCGCTGTTCAAGTCGGGCGAAGTGCCGATCCTCGTCGCCACCGACATCGCCGCGCGCGGCATCGACGTCTCGGGCGTCAGCCACGTCTTCAACTTCGAGCTGCCGAACGTTGCCGAACAATATGTCCACCGCATCGGTCGTACCGCACGTGCCGGACGCAGCGGCGAGGCGATCGCCTTTTGCGCGGATGACGAGCGTCCGTACCTGAAGGACATCGAAAAGGTGACGCGGCAGAAGATCCCGGTCAGCGAACTGCCCGAGGACTTCCTCAAGCAGGCCGAGCAGTTGAAGGCGCAGCGCGTGAAGACGATCGGTGCCGATCCGGCGCCGCGCGAGGATCGTCCGCGGGGCCAGCGCGGGCCGGCACGTCCCAAGGCGAGCCATGCGCCGCGCGCGACGCCGGGGTCGGCGCAGGGCGGGCGCAATTACGCCAACGCCAGTGCCGGTGGCGGCGGCGCCCGTCGCGGTCGCGGCGGACGTGGTCGCGGGCGCGGCGGCAGCGGCAATGGCGCGTCGGCCGGGGCCTGACGTTCACCCATCGTAGACTTACATGCCTTCATCCCTGACTTGATCCGGGATGACGGTACTTGGGGGCTTGTCGCTACCGCGACGAGCCCCTGTTGAGTCCCGAGATAGATTGTCCTACCGCGCCACCCCGATGACCGCGGTGGCGGTGTAGCCGGTGGACGGATCACCGGTGAAGGTTGGCGTCATCTGCGCCAGCTGCGCGGTGCTGTTGTCGCCGAAGACATTGTCGCTCGACAGCGCCACGCGCGCGAAAGTGGTGCGGCTCGAGGGATAGGTGGTCGTGTCGGCGTAGACGGTACTGCACACACCGGCGGGTAGCGCGAACTGGCTGGTAAGGATGGCGTAGCGTCCACCCAGCGCGTTCGATAGCGTCGAGAACACCTCGAAATGCATGTGCGGCCAGCGGCCGTCGTAACAACCGGGGAAGATGGTGGTGAAGGTTGCCTGGCCGTTCGTGTCGGTGACCTGCACGCCGCGCAGATAGCTTTCGCCCGCGCCGCTGCCGTAGAGCGAATAGGTGCCGTTGCGATCGCAATGCCACAGATACACCGCATAGCCGGCAAGCGGCGCGCAGGTCGCGTTGACGTTGACGACGGTGATCGTGAACGTGACCGCCACGCCGATTGCGACCGTGGTGGTCGTCAGGAAGCTGGCGCGCATGTCGGAGCGGACGATTCCGGCGGTGGTCAGCACGTTGCTGGTCGACCCCGACGCGGTGTTGGTGCCGTCCGCGGGATACGGACCTCCTGTCTCCTGCGGATCGGCGATGCAGGTGGCGGTGGTGGCGGTGCTGGTCGGGCTCGGTGCCGGGGTGGCGGTGGCGGTGACGGTCGGCGTCGGCGTGGCGGTGGTCGTCGTATCCGCACTCTCGGCATCGCTGCCGCCGCAGCCCGCGAGGAAGGCGACCGTCCCCGCGCCTGCGCACCATTTGAGTGCTCGACGCCGTGCCATCAGCGTGTCGATGCGCTGCAGGTCGTCGGCGAGGCTGTGGGCGTGCGAAGAGTGATGATCGGTCATGATGAGGCAGCTCCGGCTGAACATTCGGAGGCAAGTGCCGATGTTCGTGCACGGCGGTGTGTCCGTCCGCTGAAACCTTGTTGCGCGCCGTTGCACCGCGGGCCGGGTCAGGTCGACAGCGGCAGCACCACGCGCGCCTGCGCTCCGGTTGCGCCATTGCCGAGCGTCACCGCACCGCCGTGCGCGGTGGCGATCGTGCGGACGATCGCGAGCCCGAGCCCGGTGCCCCCGGTCATGCGGTTGCGTGACGGATCGCCGCGCACGAATGGCTGGAAAAGCCGTTCGGCAATCGCCGGATCGACGCCGGGTCCGACGTCGTCGATCGTCACGGTCACGCGGCCGTCATCGACGATCCAGCCGACCGTTGCGCGCTCGCCGTAGCGCATCGCATTCTCGACCAGATTGGCGAAGAGTCGCCGCAGTGCACCGCTGTCGCCGCGCACGATCGCGCGCGGGCCACCGGTCGACTCGACCGCGGCGCCGATATCCTTGAGATCATGAACAAGGCTGTCGAGCAGGCTGGCGAGATCGAGACGGATCAGCGCGGTCGCGGCGGCGTCGTCGCGCGCGAACACCAGCGTCGCGCCGATCATCGCCCGCATCTCCTCGATATCGGCCGCCGCCTTGGCGCGCGCGGCGTCCGGCAGGCCCTCGACGCGAAAGGCGAGGCGGGCGAGCGGCGTGCCGAGATCGTGCGCGATCCCGGCAAGCATCGCGGTACGCGCCCCGGCATGGCTGGCGAGCCGCGCATGCATCGTCGACACCGCACGCGCGAGGTCGCGAATCTCCCGCGAGCCGCCGGGCAGATCGGGCAGCGGCGCACCGGTGCCGGCGCGGTCCGCCGCCGCGGCCAGCTGGCGCAACGGGCGGGTGAGCGCGCGCGCCAGCCACCAGCCGGGAATCGATAGCAGCAGGATCGCGGCGAGCAATGCCAAGAGGGTGCGGACGTGCCAGCGGGTCAGCCACGGCGGTTGCTGGCTCCTGACCATCCACCAGCCGCCACCCTGCCGCCAGGCAAAGGTCCAGTCGCCCGCGAACGCCTCGCCTTCGCTGCGGCCGGGCTGGGTGAAGGCGACGACGTCATTGCGCGGCACCGCCAGCGTCAGCGCGAGCCGCGCTGACGCTTCGACATTGGCGCGTTCCGCGCGGCGCGGCCGGGGCGAACGCGCGACGCGCTCGCGCTGCAATGGCGCGCGATGGGGACGGAGCCCGCCGGGCGGCGCCATCAGGCGATCGCCGCCGAACCAGGGTCGCGGCGGTTCACCCTTTAGCGCGCGCGCGATCCCGGTCAGACTACGCGGCGGCTCGAACGGCGGCGGGCCGGAAAAGGTGACGGCGAACGAGATGACGGCGGTGACCAGCACCGACACCACGACGAGCAGAAAGATCGGCCATGCCAGCGGCCGGCTGCGATCACCGCTGCGCGACATCGCCCGCGAACATATAGCCTTCGTTGCGCACGGTGCGGATTAGTTCGTCGCCACCACGCCCGTCGTTGCGCGCGAGCTTGCGGCGCAGCCGGCTGACCTGCACGTCGATCGCGCGGTCGAAATGCTCAGCGCTGGGCCCGCGGGCATGGTCGAGCAGGAAATCGCGCGTCAGCACCCGGCGCGGATGGTCGACGAAGGTCATCAGCAGCCGGAACTCGCCGTCGGACAGATTGATGACCACCTCTTCCGGATCGAGCAGCTGCCGTCCGATCGGATCGAGCCGCCAGCCGTTAAAATGCTGCCATGGACGCACGACCGCGGTCTGACGGACGCCGATGTCGGAGACGGTAGCGTTGGCGCGGCGCAGGACCGAGCGGATGCGCGCCAGCAACTCGCGCGGGTTGGCGGGCTTGGCGATATAATCGTCGGCCCCCATCTCGAGTCCGACGATTCGGTCGACCTCCTCGCCGATCACCGACATGATGATGACCGCGGGCGGCGCCGAACGGTCGAGCCCGCGCAGCAACGTAAGGCCATCCTCGCCCGGCATCATGACGTCGAGCACCAGCAGCGCATAATCGTTCGTCGCCATCGCACGGCGCATCGCCGCACCGTCCGGCGCGACATCGACGGTATAGCCGTGGCGGGTGAGAAAGTCGGCGGTCAGCTCGCGAATGTCGGGATCGTCGTCGACGATCAACAGTCGCGCGCTGCGGTCCATCACGTCACCGGCGTCGAAGCAGGATTGAAGCATGGCTCGCGCATCGCCCGTTGACGTATCGTGCGCGTTTCACGGTTGCAACAAAGCCGCCCGGCGCGATACCCCCCGCGTCGTGAGGATCGCGATCATCGATACCAGCACCACGCGCGCCGCGATCATCTCGGAAGGATTGCGCGACGCCGGGCTCGCCGATCTGGTGGTGATCGATCCCGCCGGGCCGCTGGTGGCGCAGGTCGAGGCGAGCGCGCCCGAGGTGGTGCTTATCAATCTCGAAAACCCCAGCCGCGATCTGCTCGAGGATTTCTTCGCGATGTCGCGCGCGCTGGCGCGGCCGATCGCGATGTTCGTCGACCAGTCCGACGCGCAGACGACGATGGCGGCGGTCGACGCGGGTGTCTCGGCTTACGTCGTCGACGGATTGGCGCGGCAGCGCATCAAGCCGGTGCTCGATCTGGCGATCCGCCGCTTCCAGGCCTTCTCGCGGTTGCAGACCGAACTGGCGGAGGCGAAATCAGCGCTGGCGGATCGCCAGACGATCGACCGCGCCAAGGCGATCCTGATGAAGCGCCGGGGGTTGGACGAACCCGCCGCCTATGCGTTGCTGCGCGGCCATGCGATGAAGTCGAACCGCCGGATCGCCGAGGTAGCGGAGGCGATCGTGACCAGCGAAGCGCTGATGGGAGACCTGCCATGAGCGCCGAGACCTTCCGCATCGGCTTCGTGCCACTGGTCGACGCCGCGCTGCCGATCCTCGCGCACGAACTGGGCTTCGCAGCGGCGGAGGGGGTGCGGATCGAGCTGGTGCGCGACGTGACCTGGGCGACGGTGCGCGACCGCTTGCTCTATGGCCACACCGATGCCGCGCATCTGGTCGCGCCGCTCGCGATCGCCACTGCATTGGGCCGCGACCGGCCGGCGGTGGCGCTGACCGTGCCGTTCGTGCTGGGGCTGAACGGCAATGCGATCACCTTCTCCACCGCTCTGGGGGAGGCGTGCGGGCTGGGCGAATCGCTCGGTGATCCGATCGCGCTGGGCGCGGCGTTGAAAGCGGTGGCGGCAGAGCGGCGCGCGGGCGGAAAGCCGCTACGCTTCGGGGTGGTGCATCGCTACTCCAGCCACAATTACATGCTGCGTTACTGGCTGGCCGGGGTCGGCATCCGCCCCGACGAGGATGTGACGATCACCGTCACCAGCCCGACCTTCGCCGCCGATGCATTGGCGGCGGGCGAGGTCGACGGCATCTGCGTCGGCGAGCCGTGGAATGCGATCGCGGTCGATCGCGGCGTCGGGCGGATCGCGCTGGCGACCGCGCAGATCTGGCGACGCGGGGTCGAAAAGGTGCTGGCGCTGCGTTCCGATACCGCCGCCGAACGGCCCGAGGCGCTCGCCGCGCTGCTGCGCGCGCTCCACGCCGCCGCCGAGCATTTCGTGCGCCCGGACACCGCGCAGGACAGCGCCGCATTGCTCGCGCGCCGCGAATATTGCGACGCGCCGCTCGAAGCGGTGTTGCGCGCGATCACCGACCGCATCCGCGTGACGCCGGGCAGTGCGCCGGTCGCCTATCCCGACTTCATGTTCCAGTATCGCGAGGCGGCCAACTTCCCGTGGCGCAGCCAGGCGGCGTGGCTCTACGCGCAGATGGTGCGCTGGGACGGGCTGCACTTCTCCGCGGCGGATGCCGCGACGGCGCAGTCGGTGTTCCGCCCCGATCTGTACCGCGCCGCACTGGCCGGTTCGGGCGCGCCGCTGCCCAACGCCAGTTCCAAGCTGGAAGGCGCGCTCGACGCCCCGATCGGCGCGGGGTCGACGCAGGGGCGGTTGCTGCTCGGACAAGACCGGTTCTTCGACGGCCGCGCCTTCGATCCCGACGATATCGCGGGGTATCTGGCGCAATGGCCGTGAACCAATGATGCTGCGTGTGCGAAGGGGACTTGCATCGCCGCCGCGAATCAGGCAGCTTCACGAACGTCGGGCAATGATGCCGGACACGAGATAGCAGCGACACGCCTCTCCAACGCCGGGGAGGTTCACGCTGGCGGAGCAGGGCGATAGCGCCCCGCATCCGTACCGAGGCAACGACGCCGCCAGGACGCACCCGCAAGGGTCGCCGTCCTGGCGGCTTTTTCTGTTTGGAGCACGGGCGATGGCGACGGCGTTCTGGGATCGCGGGCAAGACGGGGAGACGCAGGCGGCAGCGGGCGGCTTCTGGGCGAGCGGGCATAGCCCCACGCTGATCGCTGCCTTCCTGTATTTCGACCTCGCCTTCATGGTGTGGGTGCTGCTGGGCCCGCTCGCCCCTGACATCGCCAGGGCGCTGGGGCTGAGCCCGGCGCAAAAAGGGCTGATGGTCGCGGTGCCGACACTGGCGGGGGCGGGGCTGCGCGTCGTCAACGGTTTGCTGGTCGACCGGCTCGGGCCGAAGCGCTCGGGCGCGATCAGCCAGTTGATCGTGATCTTCGGGTTGCTCGCGGCGTGGATGCTCGGGGTGACCAGCTTCGCGGGAACGCTCGCGCTGGGCGTGATCCTCGGCTTTGCCGGCGCCAGCTTCGCGATCGCACTGCCGCTCGCCAGCCGCTGGTACCCGCCCGAGCATCAGGGCAAGGCAATGGGGCTGGCCGGCATGGGCAATTCGGGCACCGTACTCGCCGCGCTGTTCGCGCCCGCGCTGGCGGCGCTGTATGGCTGGAACGCGGTGCTGGGGCTCGCGTGCATCCCGCTGACGATCGTGTTCCTGATCTACATGGCGCTCGCCAAGGACGCGCTGGGCGCGCCCGCGCCGAAGCGGCTCGCCGAATATCTCGCGCCGCTGCGGCAGGCGGATGCGTGGTGGCTGATGGCGTTCTACGCGGTGACGTTCGGTGGGTTCGTCGGGCTGGCGGCCAGCCTGCCGATCTATTTCACCGACCGCTTCGCGCTCAGCACCGTTCACGCCGGCTATGCGACCGCCGCCTGCGTGTTCGCGGGATCGCTGGTGCGGCCGATGGGCGGCGCGCTGGCGGACAGGATCGGCGGGGTGCGCACGCTGAGCGTCGTGTTCCTGCTCGCCGCGCTGGCGCTGGTCGCGGTCAGCCTGTCGGTCAGCTTCGTCGCCGCGCTTGCGTGCTTCGTTGCCGCGATGCTGGCGCTCGGCGTCGGCAATGGCGCGGTGTTCCAGCTAGTCCCGCAGCGCTTCGCCGCCGAGATCGGCGTGATGACCGGGCTGGTCGGCATGGCCGGCGGGGTCGGCGGCTTCTACCTCGCCTCGTCGCTGGGCGTCGCCAGGCAATGGACCGGCAGCTTCGCGCCCGGCTTCCTGATCTTCGCCGCGCTCGCACTGGCTGCGCTCTGCGGCCTGACGATCGTCAAGCACGGCTGGCGCTCGCGCTGGGGCACCGCCGCCGGCGTGCGGATCTGATCCACCGGACTCGGACAGGACATCATCATGAAACACGAACCCATCCGCACCCCGCCGAGCGACAGCCGGCCGCACATGATCGTGATCGGCAACGGCATGGCCGGGTGCCGCGCGGTCGAGGAACTGCTCGCGCGCGATCCGACCCGCTACCGCGTGACGATCGTCGGTGCCGAGCAGCACGTGAACTACAACCGCATCATGCTGTCGCCGGTGCTGGCGGGCGAGAAAACCTTCGACGAGATCGTCATCAACGGCCACGATTGGTACGCCGACAACGGCATCACCTTGCTGAGCGGCGATCCGGTGATCGCGATCGACCGCGCCGCGCGCACCGTCACGACGCGCGGCGGGATCGTGATGCCCTATGACCGGCTGCTGATCGCGACCGGCTCCGATCCGTTCATCATCCCGGTGCCGGGCAAGGACCTGCCGGGCGTGATCGGCTTCCGCGACATGAACGATGTCGGCGCGATGTTGACCGCCGCCGAAAAGGGCGGGCGCGCGGTGGTGATCGGCGGCGGGTTGCTCGGGCTCGAAGCCGCGCACGGCCTGTCGCTGCGCGGCATGAACGTCACGGTGCTGCACCTGATGCCCACGCTGCTCGAACGGCAGCTCGACGAGGCGGCGGCGTGGTTACTGCGCACCGCGTTGGAGGCGCGCGGGCAGACGATCATGACCGGCGCGGACACCGCCGCGATCCTCGGCGACACGCATGTCACCGGCGTGCTGCTGAAGGACGGCACCGAACTGCCCGCTGATCTGGTGGTGATGGCGGTCGGCATCCGTCCGTCGGTGGCGCTGGCGCGGGGCGCCGGGCTCGACGTCGGGCGCGGGATCAGGGTGGACGACCATATGGTCACCTCCGATCCGAACGTGCTCGCGGTCGGCGAATGCGTCGAGCATGACGGACAGGTCTACGGCCTCGTCGCGCCGCTATGGGACATGTGCCGCGCGCTGGCGGACGGGCTGGTCGAGCAGCCCAGCGGCTATCGCCCCGCGCCGACCGCGACCAAGCTGAAGGTCGCCGGACTCGACGTCTTCTCGGCGGGCGATTTCTCGGGCGGCGACGGCGCGGAGGACATCGTGCTGCGCGACGCCAGCCGCGGCATCTACAAGCGCGTCGTGGTGCGCGGCGACCGGATCGTCGGCGCGGTGCTTTACGGCGATACCGCCGACGGCAATTGGTATTTCGACCTGCTCAAGAAGGGCGAGGATATCGCGTCCATCCGCGACGCGCTGATCTTCGGGCAAGCCTTCGCCTCGGGAGGGGGGCAGGCGGACCCTAAGGCGGCCGTTGCGGCGCTTTCCGACGAGGCGGAAATCTGCGGCTGCAACGGCGTGTCCAAGGGCAAGGTGCTGGCGTGCATCGACGGCGGCGCGCACAGCCTCGATGCGGTGCGCTCGGGGTGCAAGGCCTCGGCGAGTTGCGGGTCGTGCACCGGGATCGTCGAGAGCTTGCTCGCGCTGCGGCTCGGCGGCGAGGTCGAGGCCGGCCCGAAGACGATGTGCAAATGCACCACGTTCGGTCACGACGACGTGCGCCGCGAGATCGTCGCGCAGGGGATGCGCGCGATCCCCGAGGTGATGCAGAAGCTGCACTGGTCGACCCCGGACGGCTGTTCGTCGTGCCGCCCGGCGCTCAATTACTATCTGCTCTGCGCGCTGCCCGGCGACTATGTCGACGACCAGCAGAGCCGCTTCGTCAACGAGCGGATGCACGCCAACATCCAGAAGGACGGCACCTATTCGGTGGTGCCGCGCATGTGGGGCGGGCTGACCAGCCCCAAGGAACTGCGCGCGATCGCCGACGTGGTCGAGAAGTTCAACGCGCCGATGGTCAAGGTAACCGGCGGGCAGCGGCTCGATATCTTCGGGATCAAGAAGGAGGACCTGCCCGCCGTGTGGGCGGACCTCAACGCCGCCGGGATGGTCAGCGGCCATGCCTATGGCAAATCGCTGCGCACCGTGAAGACCTGCGTCGGCAGCGAATGGTGCCGGTTCGGCACGCAGGATTCGACCGGACTCGGCGTCAAGATCGAGCGCGCGACCTGGGGGTCGTGGATGCCACACAAGTTCAAGATCGCGGTCAGCGGCTGCCCACGCAATTGCGCCGAGGCGACGATCAAGGACTTCGGGATCGTCTGCGTCGACAGCGGCTACGAACTGCATGTCGGCGGCAATGGCGGGATCAAGGTCCGCGCCACCGACCTGTTGTGCAAGGTCGCGACCGAGGCGGAGGCGATCGAGATGTGCGCCGCCTTCATCCAGCTTTACCGCGAGGAGGCGCGCTATCTGGAGCGCACCGCGCCGTGGATCGAGCGCGTCGGGCTGGCCTACCTCCAGTCGCGGCTGCTGCCCGATGCGGAGGCGCGCGCAGGTTTGGCGGTGCGGTTCTTCCATTCGCAGCGCTTCTCGCAGGATGATCCGTGGGCGCAGCGCGTCGCGGGCGCCGAGCGCGAGCATCATGCGCCGATGGCGCGCTTCCAGCCGCAGGAGGAAATGGCATGATCGGCGAGTGGCTCGACATCGGCCGCGTGGACGAAATCCCGCTGCGCGGCAGCCGTACGGTGCAGGTCGCGGGCGGCGACGATATCGCGGTGTTCCGCACCGGCGAGAACCAGGTCTTCGCGCTGCTCGATCGCTGCCCGCACAAGCACGGGCGGCTGTCGCAGGGAATCGTGCATGGCGGCGCGGTGGCGTGTCCGCTGCACAATTGGCGGATCTCGCTCTCGACCGGGGA
Organism: Sphingomonas sp. 8AM; assembly: GCF_902506455.1. Taxonomy (GTDB): domain Bacteria; phylum Pseudomonadota; class Alphaproteobacteria; order Sphingomonadales; family Sphingomonadaceae; genus Sphingomonas. Next base: position 277,079 of record NZ_LR733844.1, read on the forward strand.
GGCGCTGGGCGAGGATCGCGGCTGTACCCCGGTGGTGCCGGTGAAGGTGACCGCGGGCCGCGTGCTGATCTGCCGCGCGAGCACGCTGAAGGCGGCGGCGTGATGCTCCCCTCCCTGCAAGGGAGGGGCCGGGGGCGGGTGGCCGTTTGCGATACGGCGCCCCCGACCCTCGGATACCTCCGGATCACGAGCACGCGACCCTCCCCCAGCCCCCTCCCTGAGAGGGAGGGGGAGCAGTGATCCGCACCACCTGCGCCTATTGCGGCGTCGGCTGCGGCATCCTCGCCACCCCGACCGGCGAGCGCAGCGTCCGCATTCAGGGCGACCCCGATCACCCCGCCAACCACGGCCGGCTCTGCTCCAAGGGCACGCATCTCGGCGAGACGGTCGGGCTGGATGGGCGCCTGCTCCACCCGATGATCGGCCAGCGCCGCGCGACATGGGACAAGGCGCTCGACCTCGTCGCAAAGCGCTTCCGCGACACGATCGCACAGCACGGCCCCGACAGCGTCGCCTTCTACGTCTCCGGCCAATTGCTCACCGAGGACTATTACGTCGCAAACAAGCTGATGAAGGGCTTCATCGGCAGCGCGAACATCGACACCAATTCGCGGCTGTGCATGTCGAGCGCGGTGGCCGGGCACATGCGCGCGTTCGGCGAGGACGTGGTGCCCGCCAGCTATGACGATATCGACGCCGCCGATTTGATCGTGCTGGTCGGGTCGAACACCGCCTGGTGCCACCCGATCGTCTACCAACGGATCCGTGCGCGCTGTGCGGCGGGTGCGACGATGGTGGTGATCGACCCGCGCCGCACCGAAACCGCCGAAGAAGCCGACCTGCATCTCGCGATCCGGCCCGGCAGCGACGTGGCGCTGATGAACGGCGCGCTGGCATGGTGTCGCGACTCCGGGGCCGTCGACGAACGTTACCTCGCCGATCACGTCGCGGTGCCGGACGATTTCTGGGCGGCGCTGGGCGAGGGGCATGACCTGTGGTCGGTGGCGCGCACCTGCGACGTGCCGGCGGGCGAGCTGCGGCGCTTCTACGAGTTGCTGGCCGCGACGCCGCGCACCGTGACCCTGTTCAGCCAAGGCGTGAACCAGTCGCTGGCCGGCACCGATCAGGTGAACGCGATCCTCAACCTCCACCTCGCCACCGGGCGGATCGGCAAGCCCGGCGCCGCGCCGTTCTCGATCACCGGTCAGCCCAACGCGATGGGCGGACGCGAGGTCGGCGGGCTGGCGACGACGCTGGCGGCGCATCGCGATTTCGCGCCCGAAAACCGGGAGGTGGTGCAGCGCTTCTGGGCGTCGCCGACGATCGCGCGCAAGCCGGGGCTGAAGGCCGTCGACCTGTTCCGCGCGATCGGCGAGGGGCGGATCAAGGCGCTGTGGGTCATGGCGACCAATCCGGCGGTGTCGATGCCCGATGCCGGGCGCGTGCGCGAGGCGCTGGCCGCGTGCCGGTTCGTGGTGGTCTCGGACGTGATGGCGGACACCGATACGGGTGCGTTCGCGCATGTCCGCCTGCCCGCCGCAGCGTGGGGCGAGAAGGACGGCACCGTCACCAATTCGGAGCGGATGGTCAGCCGCCAGCGCGCGCTGTTCTCACTGCCGGGCGAGGTGCAGCCAGACTGGTGGATCGTTTCTCAGGTCGGGCGCCGGATGGGATGGAAGTCGGCCTTCGCGTACGACCGCCCGGCCGACATCTGGCGCGAGCATGTGCGGCTGTCGCGTTACGAGAACGACGGCGCGCGCGTGTTGACGCTGCCCGCCAGCGGCGGCGGCAATGCCGGCTACGACGATCTCGCACCGTTCCGCTGGGGCGGGACGCCGTTCGCCGACGGGCGCTTTTCGACTCCTGACGGACGCGCACGGCTGGTGCCGGTGGTGCAGAAGCCGCTCGCCGCGCCGCTGCCGAAATGGCCGCTGACGCTCAACACCGGGCGCTATCGCGACCATTGGCATACGATGACGCGCACCGGGCTCGCGCCGCGGCTGGCGCGGCATCGGGCCGAGCCGCTGGTCGAGGTCCACCCCGACGATGCCGCGCGCTACGGCATCGCCGATGGCGCGCTGGCGCGGGTCGCGACCCCGCAGGGTGAAAGCCTTTACCGCGCCAGCATCGTCACGACGCAGCGCGCGGGCGAGCTGTTCGTACCGATCCACTGGACCGATCGCACGTCGATCGGTGGCCGTACCGGACTGCTCCCGCGCCCGCTCGCCGACCCGCATTCGGGGCAGCCGGGGTTCAAGGCGACCCCGGCCCGCATCGCGCCGGTGGCAACGCGCTGGCGCGGCTTCGCCCTGTTCGCGGGCGAGCCGGCGCGGCGGCCCGACGTCTTGTGGGCGACACGCGTCGCGGTGCCGGCGGGCACGATGTGGGAACTGGCCGATGATCGCGCGCCGGACGGGCTCGACGCGCTGCTCCCCGCGGGCGAGCGCGTCGATGCGATCGATCCGGCACGCGGCACGCGGCGCGTCGCGGTACTGGCAGACGGTCGGCTCGTCGCGGCATTGTTCCTGACGGAAAACGGCGAATTGCCCGCGCGCAACTGGCTGATCGAGCAATTGTCCGTGCCACTCGCCGCACCGACCGTGCTTGCGGGACGCGCGCCCGGCGCCGTAGTCGAACGCGGCGCGATCGTCTGCGCCTGCCTAGACCTCGGAATGCGCACGATCGTCGCCGCAATTCGCGAACAAGGCCTGACCGATGTCGCCGCGGTCGGTGTCGCGATCGGCGCCGGCACCAATTGCGGCTCGTGCCGCCCCGCGCTCGCGCGGCTGATCGCCGAGGAGAAGACCGATGCCGCATGACGACTTTCCCCCCGCCAGCGTGTGGCTGGTCGGCGCTGGTCCCGGTGACCCCGAACTGCTGACGCGCAAGGCGGCGCGGCTGATCGCGACGGCGGACGTGATCTACTACGACGCGTTGGTCGGGCCGGCGGTCCTCGAACTCGCGGCAGCGGGTGCAGAGTGCATCAGCGTCGGCAAGCGCTCGGGTCGCCACTCCAAGGATCAGGCGTCGATCGACGCGCTGATCGTTGCGGCGGCACTGGCCGGACAGCGCGTGGTGCGGTTGAAGGGCGGCGATCCGGCGATCTTCGGGCGCACCGCCGAGGAGGTCGCCGCGTGCCGCGCGGCGGGTGTGGCCGTGCGGATCTGCCCGGGGATCACCGCGGCGAGCGCGGCGGTCGCGGCGGCGGGCACCGCGCTGACCTTGCGCGGCCAAGCGCGACGACTGACCTTTGTCACCGCGCATGCGCGCGCCGGTGAACCGCTCGATCTCGACTGGGCAGGGCTCGCAACGGAGGGTGCGACGCTGGCGGTCTATATGGGGCGGGCCGCCGCGGCGACGGTGGCGCAGCAACTGGTCGCGGCAGGGCGCAGCGCGGACACACCGGTGACGGTGGTGGTCAATGCCTCGCTGCCTGGCGAGCGGATCATCCGCGGCCGATTGTCGTCGCTCGCGTTCCTGGTCGAGACGATCGGCGAGCGCGACCCGACGATGTTGCTGGTCGGCGAGGCGGTGCGGGCACCGGCGGGCGGGGCGACGCATCGCGCGGTTGCGGCGGTGCAGGCGTGAACGGGATGTGGCGCGCGCTGGCGACGCCGGCCTGTGGCTGGCCGCGCTTTCTGGCCTATGCGGCGCTGTGCTGCGCCGTGTGCCTCCCGGGCATGTACATGCTGTAGGGACGGGCGGCGGTACGACCGCCGCCCGCGCGGGATCAGAACGAGAAGCGGACGCCCGCGTCGTAGCGGGGACCGAAGTTCTGGTATTGCAGCAGCTGGTTGTCGAAGCGCCCGGTCTGGAAATACTTGGCGTTGAACAAATTGGTGCCTTCCACGAACACCTGCACCGCCGGCGTTACGTTGACCGCGACGCTGCCGTCGAACTGGCCGTAATCGCGCACGAAGATCGGCTCGTTGCCCGAACCGCCCGCCAGCTGGCGCAGGAAGCGCTCGCGGCGATTGTAGGCGAGGCGCGCCGAGATGCCGTACTTCTCGTAGAACACAGTGCCGTTTTGCGAATTGCCGATCCCCTCGGCCGCGAACGACTGACCGGTCTGGTTGACGTCGAAATCGCGGTTTGTGCTGACGAAGGTCGCATTGGCCTGCACGCCGAAGCCGCTCAGCACGCCCGGCAACCAGTCGAACGTATGGACCAGGTTCAGCTCGAGACCCTTGATCTCCAGCGATTGCGCATTGCGCGGACGCCGCACGCTGAATTCGCCGAAGAACTGACCGCCGACCTGCGTGATGAGACCGCCGGCCGGCAGCGTCACACCCTGCGCATTGCCTGCATTACGGATCGGCAGGAGCTCGGTCGCGAAGCTCTGGACGATGAAGTCGTCGATCTTCTTGTAGAAGACCGCCGCCGACAGCGTCGTCGTTCGGGTTGGATACCATTCGACCGACAGATCGGCGTTGTTGGCGCGATACGGCTTCAACTCGGTATTGCCGCCGCTGGCGCTCAGCGTCGCCGGTCGCAGCGTATCGGTGTTGAAGGTCGGCGCCAGATCGCCGATCGCCGGGCGCGTCAGCGTCTTGTACGCCGCGACGCGCACCTGCAGCTTCGGTGTCAGGTTCAGCCGCACGTTCGCATTCGGCAGGAAGTTGCTGTACGAAGACTGGCGCGACACCGCCAGACCGGACGTGCTGTCGAACACTCCGACATAGATCGTCGGATCGGTCGGCGGATTGCCGCCGGTCGGCGTCAGGTCGACCAGCTGCCGCTGCTGCCCGAACGAGCTGAGCTCGGTATATTCGTAGCGCGCACCGACGTTGACGAACAACGGCATGCTGCCGATGTTCGATTCGAAATCGGCGTCGGCATAGCTGGCATAGACCGTCTCCTTGACCCGCGCCGAGGGCTGCGGGGTCGCCGCATAGCCATTGGCCCGCGCATAACGTGCCGCGGTCGTGCCCGGCGCGAGTTTCTGGGCGGTATCGAGCGCCGAGGTGGCGGCCGCGCTGGTCAGGAAGTTCAGATAGGCGCGCGGATCGAAGGTCAGGAAGGTGAGCGGCACCGACCCACTCTTCGCACCGAGCGAGTTCATCGTGAACGACGACAGCAACGACGGATCGGCGAGCGTCGGATAACCGCAATAGATGCAGCCGACGTCGTCCGCCGACGTGACCGGCACGTTGTTCTTGTCACGCGTGGTGCGCGCCAGGCCGAAGCGGAACGCCTTGAGGACGCCGTCGACTGGCTTGAACTCGTTGTTCCAGCGGTATTCCGTCACCTTCTCGGTGATGTCGTTGCCGTTAACGCCGGCGATGTGGGTGCGGCCCAGTGCAGGGTTGGTCAGCACGCCCGCGCCGTAGCCCGACGTCGAGCCGATTCCGCCGTCCTCCGCCTGCTGGAAGCTGTAAGTCGACGGGGTGCCGATCACCGCGAAATAGGACTTGCCGCCGCCGGCGTTCTTCGCGCGGGACCAGCTGGCGTCGAGCGTCATCTTGAACTGGTCGCTCGGCTTCCATTCGACATTGCCGCCGGCTTCCCACGTCGTCGTCTCGCGGACCGCGCCGGACGAGATGAAGTCGGCGTTGCCGTTGGTGGTCAGCGAAGTGATCGTGCGGTTGGAGTCGATCGCTGCGGCGGTATAGCTCGACGGCTCGAACCAGCTGCCCAGCGCGCGCGTCGTCGAGTCGCTCTTGAACTTGTTGTACAGGCCATCGACCGTGAAGGTCAGCGTGTCGCTGGCCTCATATTGCGCGACCAGCGTCGCCCCCAGACGGGTGCGGACGTCGCGCGCATTGCCGACGTCCTGGTTGCGCGGTGCGTAGACGTTGGTGAATAGCGGGGCGTTGGTCGGTCCGACCGTCGTGTTCGGCAGGTAGCCGCCGTTGCTGACCGAGTCGACCGACGCGATACGCTTCTGATACGAGATCGAGCCGAGCAGACCCAGCCGGCCATCGGCGAACGTGTCGCTCAACAGGCCGAACAGCTGCGGGGTCAGTTTCTCGCTGTTCTTTTCGTACAGCGCCTTGGCGGTGAAAATGCCCTTGAAGCCCTTCAGGTCGAGCGGGCGTGGCGTCTGGATATTGATCGTCGCGCCGATCCCGCCGCTCTGCAGCGGCGCCTGCGCGCTCTTGTAGACCTGTGCGCCGCTGATGAGCTCGGCGGGAATAAGATCAAAGGAGAAGGAGCGGTTGAAATTGTCGGAGGCGAAGCTGCGGCCGTTGAACAGCACGGTATTGAACTGCGGTCCCAGACCGCGAACCGTGACCGACTGACCTTCGCCGTTGCTGCGATCGATCGCGACACCCGGAATGCGCTGTAGCGATTCGGCGACGTTGGCGTCGGGAAACTTGCCGAGGTCTTCGGAAGAGATCGCATCGAGGATGCCCGATGAGTCGCGCTTCTGCGCGGCAGATGAGGCGATGCTGGCGCGGATGCCGGTGACCACGATGTCGTCGGCGGCGGGATCGTTCGACGCCGCGATACCGGTGCCTTGCGGTGGCACGCTTTCCTGCGCCAGCGCCGGCGTAGAGACGATCAGCGCGCCGATAGCGCAACTCATACCTGCCGTGGTATGCCACAAAGCGCGGGCACGGTGCCGAGATGTCATCTTAATCCTCCCATATCGCCCCGCCTTGACTCTGCGGGTTCATCCCGAACACTAGTAATATAATCATACGCTTGCAATATGGATAACAAACGATTGCGGCTGTTGGGCGGCGAGGGAGAGGACGATGGGTAACGCTAACCGCAGCAACACTCCGGTGCAGCGGGTCGTGGTTGTCGGTGGGGGATCGGCGGGCTGGATTGCCGCCTGTCGTCTCGCCGCAGCGGTGCGCCGCAGCGGTAGCGACGTAACAGTGACGCTCGTGGAATCGGACAAGGTGCCTACCGTCGGCGTGGGCGAGGGCACATGGCCGACGATGCGGAACACGCTCGCGAAGATCGGGCTTTCCGAAACCGAGTTCGTGCGCGGGTGTGATGCCGCTTTCAAACAGGGTGCGCGCTTCGTCGGCTGGGCGGACGGTAGTCGGAAAGACGCTTATTATCACCCGCTCAACCCGCCGGCGGGTGCGACGGAAGTCGATCTCGCACCTCATTGGCAGCGGCGGCCGGGCGGGACGGATTTCGCGGAGTGGGTCGATTACCAAGCGACGCTGTGCGACGCCGGGCTGGCGCCCAAGGCGATCACCATGCCCGAATATGCGGGCCAGGCGAATTACGCCTATCATCTCGACGCGGGTAAGTTCGCGACGTTGTTGCACCGCCACGCCACCACGAACCTGGGCGTGACGCATGTCATCGGTGACATCACGCGCGCCGAAATGGCCGACAACGGCGACATCGCTTCGTTGGTGCTCGAGGATGGGCGGTCGATCCCGGGTGATCTGTTCGTCGATTGCTCGGGCTTTGCCGCTCTGCTGATCGGCGGCGTCTATGACGTGCCGTTCCGCTCGTGCCGCGACGTGATGTTCGCCGACCGCGCGGTCGCGATGCAGGTGCCATATGATGATCCCGACGACCCGGTGACGTGTCACACCGTCGCGACCGCGCAGACCGCCGGCTGGATCTGGGACATCGGGCTATGGACGCGGCGCGGGATCGGCCATGTCTACAGCAGCGCGCATCAGAGCGACGACGCGGCAGAGGCGACGTTGCGCCGCTATATCGGGCCGGCGGCGGAGCAATTGTCGGCGCGGGTTCTGCGAATCGACGCCGGACATCGCGCGCGCTTCTGGCAGAACAATTGCGTCGCTGTCGGCCTGTCGGCGGGGTTCGTCGAACCCTTGGAGGCGTCGGCGCTGATGCTGATCGAGGCGTCGATGGACGCGATCGCTGACCGCCTGCCGCGTACGCGCGGCGCGATCGAGACCGCCGCGCGCCAGTTCAATGCGGCCTTTTCGCATCACTGGGCGCGCATTATCGAGTTCCTGAAGCTGCATTATGCGATCACGCGGCGCACCGACAGCGACTTCTGGCGCGACCATGCCGATCCGGCGACGTGGTCCGACGGCCTGGCCGAGCGGCTGGCGCTGTGGCGCGACCACCCGCCCGCACCAAACGACTTCGACCATGCGCGAGAGGTGTTCGGCTGGCCCAGCTACCAATATGTGCTGCACGGCATGAACTATCCGACCCGTTATCCGCGACCCGATGCAACTCCCGACGCCGCGCTCGCGCAGCGCTGGCTTGCCCGTAACGAACGGGTCCGCGCCGACGCGCTGCAACGGCTGCCGAAGCATCGCGATCTGCTGCGCGCGGTGCGCGAGCATGGAATGCAGGCGATATGACCCGACTGCGCGCGCTTGATCCGGCCCGCCACGGCGCGCTGCGTCTCGACCGTGCCCGTGGCGCAGCGGAACGGCGGCTGGTGCCGGTCGGACGCAGCGAGATCGCGCTGCTGGCGGCGGATATGCCGCTGCTGCTCGCCAAGGACGGGCAGACCGGACGGTTTGAGATCGTTGCGCTGACCGGACTGGTCGAGTCCGCCAATCTCTTCGTCTCGCCATCGGGATATCATGCCACCAGCCAGCCACGCGCGGCGGGGCTGACCGCGCTGCGGCTCGATGCGGCGGGAGCGGACGGTGTGGCGGTCGACGAAGCGGATGAGTCGGTGGGCGATACGGGCGAGCCACTGTTCGATGCGGGCCGCGCCGACCATTGGCGTCGCGCGCTGGAAGCAGCGCTGGCGGACGTCACTGCGGGACGGGCGTTGGCGCACAGTTATGCGTCGCGCACGCTGCTGCGCCCGATATCGGTGACGCTGACGATGGGCGACGGGCAGGAGCAGGTGCTCGACGGGCTGTACGGGGTCGCGGAGACGGAGCTGGCAGCGCTGGCCGACGACGCGGTGATCGCGATGCACCGCGCCGACGAACTCGCTCCGGCAGCGGTCTTGACCGCGTCGCTGGCGCAGATGGAGCGGTTGCGCCAGCTCCACAATGCGCGCTTTCCCCGGCAGGTCGCGGCGATCCGACTGGCGATCGCCAACTGATCCGCAGCATTGGAACGTCAGCGATCGTCCGCTCGCCAGATGTCGGCGGCCTCCCGTAGCCTGACCTTCGACGCGAGCGCCCGGAGTGCGATGTTGTGGACGAGTTCGGTAGGCGCCGTGCACAGATCGCTCGCGACCTGCACGCCCACGGCATCGGCCGCCCTCGACAGCGCGGTAAAGACGACACAATTCTGCGTCATCATACCCGCGATCAGTAACGTGCGCGTGCCGGCGAGATGGGACGAAAGGTCCGTTTCCTGAAACGCGTCGGGGAAGCGCTTGGTGACGACCGGCGCTCCGGCTGCCGCGTCGAGGATCGCCGTGCGGATCGCGACGCCAGCGCTATCGGAACGGAACGGGCCAGTCGGAGCGGTCGAAAGGTGCCGGACGAGCACCACGCGGTCACCCGCTGCACGCGTCGCGCCGATCGCCGCGACGATGCGTGCCTCGGTTTCCACAGCCTGCCACAGCGGCAGCGCACCCCCCGCGAAATAGTCGTTCTGGACGTCGATGACGATCAGGGTCCGGGTCATGCAAGCTCACTCCTGATGCTCCGGTATCAGCCTTGACGTACGTCGGTGAGTGGCCCGGCGGACGATCTTCGGGTAGATCGGGCCAATGCGCATCGCTGTGCTCGCGTATGACGGGGTCAGTCCGTTCATGCTTTCCACCCCGCTGGCGGTGTTTGGAGAGCCGTTCCTCGTGAGTGGGCACCGGGTTGATGTCTGCGCAGCCCGTCCCCGGTTTCGGGCGAGTGGCGGGCTGGTCATCGAAGCCTCCGGAATGCTCGATGCGGCGCCGGAATCTGACGTCGTGATCCTGCCGGGATGGCGCGATGCGGACGAGCCGGTGTCTCCCGAGCTCGTCGCCACGCTGCGCACCGCCGCGCGCCGCGGTGCGACCATTGTCGGCCTGTGTCTCGGGGCGTTTGGCCTGGCAGAGGCGGGCTTACTCGACGGGCGGCGCGCCACCACTCACTGGGCGCGCGCGGATGCCTTCGCGCGGCGCTATCCCGGCGTGACCGTTGATGCCGGAGCGCTATTCGTTGACGAGGGGCGGGTGCTGACCTCTGCCGGTATCGCCGCAGGGCTCGATTGCTGCCTGCACCTGCTCGGCCGGCTCTCCGGAGCGAAAGAGGCACATCGCGTGGCGCGGCATCTGGTCGTTGCGCCGCAACGCATGGGCAAACAACCGCAACTGCTCGCGAGACCGATGCCGGGGTCCTCCGCGGACCGGCGGGTGGCTGAAGTGCTGGAAGCCTTGCGCGGGGATCCGTGCTCCGCGCCGTCGCTGGACGCGCTGGCGGCCCGTGCCGGGCTGAGCCGCCGCAGCCTGACCCGCCACATCCGCGCGCGCACCGGCGGCAGCCTCGGCGACTGGCTGAAGCAGGTGCGGCTCGCGCGCGCGCAGGAGTTGATGGCGGCTGGCGCGGGAGGGCTTGACGATGTGGCACTCCAGTCTGGCTTCCCCGACGCTGCCGCCTTGCGTCGCGCGTTTCGGACAGACTTGGGGCTGACACCGACGCAGTGGCTGGCGCGGCAGCGGATACCCGAACCGGCGCGGTTGCGTAGCCTCACGCCGCGGGACGCTGGTTCCACGGCATGAAGCGCAGCAGGTTGGCCATGCCGCACCACCCTGTCACGCCAGCAAACATCAACCCGGCACCGATGAAGGCGGAGTATCCGAGGAAGCCGGGGGCGACAAAGCGACTGAGGAGTACGCCGGTCAATACCAGCGCCCTCGCGATGATCTGCACCTGCCGCATGATCTCCAGCGGCCTCGACCGATCGACGATGGTGGGATGCCCGGCCTGCCGCCAAGCATCGATGCCGCCTTTGAGAATGTGGACGGGCGCGCCACGCGCTGCCGCGCCGCGCCGCATTGGCGGTGGTGCGCATGCCGGACTTGCAATGAAAGATGACCGTGCGCCCGTCATGCGGCAGATCGGCAAACTGGTCGAGCGGCACGTTGACTGCGCCGGAGGTGCGCTCGCGCGCATGCTCGTCGGGACCGCGAACATCGATCAGGCGGGCACCGGCCTCGATCGCTGCGCGCGTGTCGGCGGGAGAAAGGGGCGCAACCGTCATTGCATCAATCCTTGCAGTGAAGTTGGCAGAGCGTGGCGGGGAGCGTTTCGACGCGGCCATCCGCAATGGCGCACCGAAGCGTCTGGCTCCCGCGGCAATGTGTAATGAGGCCGTCGTCGAGCCCTTCTTCGATGAGTGGACGAAAACGATCAGCTATTTTGTGGGCGATCACGCGACGAAGACGGCGGCAGTGATCGATCCGGTACTCGTGTGACCGGGGGCGATCGTCGCGTTCCGCCATGTCCTTCTCACGATGCTGATGCGCAACGCTCCGGCCTGAACCACGCCGGATTAATGCTCTCCTTCTCCAATGCCGCGATTGGCAGCCACGAAGAAGTCGATCGTCGCTCGCACCGCCGGGCGCACCTGCCGGCGGCTCGCGTGATAGATGAAGAAGCCGGGGAAGGGCGGGCAATGGTCGCGGAACAGCTCGACCAGCCGGCCCGCCGCCAGTTCGTCGGCCATTACGCTCTCGATGGCGAATCCGATGCCCGCGCCGTCGCACAAGGCGCGCCGCAACAATGCATCGTCGTTGACGATCAGGGTCTGCGGGAGCGCGTCGAGCACCAGATCGTCACCGTTTCGCGTCACCTCCCACCGATAGACGCCCCCGCTGAGCCGGCGGTGCAGGCAACGGTGACCGGCGAGATCCTCGAGCGTCCGCGGTTGCCCGTGCCGCGCAAGATACGCCGGCGACGCCACCGCTGCCATCCGCAGCGGACCGCCGATCCGCGTTGCGATCATGTCGGGCCGCAGGGTCTCGCCGAGGCGCACGCCCAGATCGTAACCCTCCGCGACCGTGTCGACGAACCGGTCGTCGATCACCAGATCGAGAGTGATCCCGGGATAGGTTTCGACAAACCTTGCAAGATGGGGCGCGAATAGCGCGTGCGCCGACAGCGGCGTCAGTGTGACGCGTACCGGTCCGGCCGGCGCGGCATCGCTGTCACAGGCATCGGCAACCGCAGCCTCGATCTCGCCGAGCGCGGGCGCGACGCGGCCGAGCAGCGCGCGCCCCGCGTCGGTCAACGCGAGGCTGCGGGTCGAGCGATTGAGCAACCGCAGCGCGAGCGTCGCCTCCAGCTCGGCAACGGCATGGCTCACGGCCGAGGGCGACATCCCCAGTGTTCGGGCCGCAGCGCGAAAGCCGCCGGCATGTGCGACGGCGGCGAAGATGCTGAGGCGGGCCAGTCGCTCACGGTCCATTGTCTCACCCGGTCGAACGGAGTGTCCGATCAAGGCCGTCTAGTCCGCACAATCTTGGCAGCCAATATGGCCGTCGTAATCGGCAGAGGAGCGATGACGATGCAGATGCGTAAATTGGGTCAGCTTGAGGTGTCGGCGATCGGCCTCGGTTGCATGGGCTTTACCGCCGCCTATGGCGGACAGGAGGCGGCGGCGTCGATCGCCACGCTGCATCATGCGGTCGAGCGAGGCATCACCTTCTTCGACACCGCCGAGGTTTATGGGCCGTACGAGAACGAGGAGATCGTCGGCCGCGGGTTGCGCGCGGTCCGCGACAAGGTGGTGATCGCGACCAAGTTCGGCTTCGACATCGCGCCCGAGGGGGCGGCCGGCTTCGAGCGGATGCGCGGTATGGACGGAACGCCGGACAATGCGCGTCGTGCGATCGAGGGGTCGTTACGTCGGCTCGGCACCGAGGTGATCGACCTGTTCTATCTGCATCGTCCCGACCCCGCGACGCCGATCGAGGACACGGTCAGCGCGATGGCCGAACTGGTACACGCAGGCAAGGCGCGGTTCCTTGGCCTGTCGGAGGTCACCGCCGACCAGCTCCGTCGTGCGCACGCGGTGCATCCGATCACCGCCTTGCAGAGCGAATATTCACTGTGGGAACGTTATGTCGAGGACGAGATGCTCGCGACCTGCCGCGAACTCGGCATCGCGCTGGTGCCGTACAGCCCGCTCGGCCGTGGGTTTCTGTCGGGAAAGATCCGCAGCAAGGCCGATCTCGCCGCCGCCGACTTCCGCAGCACGCTTCCGCGCTTCGAGGAGGCCAATCTCGACGCCAATCTGAAGCTGGTCGACCGGCTGCGCCAGCTTGCCGAGGAGAAGGGCGTGACGGCGGCCCAACTGGCGCTCGCCTGGGTGCTGGCGCAAGGCGACGACATCGTCCCCATCCCGGGGTCGCGCAAGATCGCCAATCTGGACGACAACATTGCTGCAGTCGCGATCACGCTGACCGGCGACGATCGCGCCCGCATCGCCGCGGCGATGTCCGGTGTGCAAGGCGCACGTTATGCTCCGCGCGAAATGTCGATGCTACCGAAGCGGTCGACGTGATTGACGTTCAGGATGTCCGCGGCGCAGCTCTGTAGCGGGCATCCAAGACCTCCTTCCCCGAGAACTGTCCGACGCCGCGTCTGCCGCGCAGCATGACGTTGTCATGTATCTGTTTTTATTCAACAAGGGCTTCAGTGCTGCAAACGGCAAGCGCGGGGAGAGGTTGGCATGAGAGCGCTTTTTGGCGGAGCGGCGATCGCCGCGATGACGGTCTGCACGGCGGCACTGGCGCAGCAAGCACCGGTAACGGTGACGGTCGCCGCGGACGGAACCGGTCCGCGGATCGATCGCAACATCTTCGGTCAGTTCGCCGAGAATCTTGGGACCGGTATTTACGGGGGGGTCTGGGTCGGTGAGGATTCGCCGATCCCGAACGTCCGCGGCATCCGCACCGATGTCGTGGCGGCGCTGAAGGCGCTCAAGGTGCCGAGCGTTCGCTGGCCCGGCGGTTGCTTCGCTGACGAATATCACTGGCGGGACGGCATCGGTCCGCGCGCGAAACGCGCTGTCACGGTGAACGGCAGCTGGGGCAACGCGCTCGAGAAGAACGACTTCGGCACCGACGAATTTTTCGACTTCATCGGCCAGATCGGGTCGGAGGCCTATCTATCGGTCAACATGGGATCGGGCAGCGTCAAGGAGGCCGCCGACTGGATGGCCTATATGACCGCCGATCCGGGCACGACGGCGGGCGCAGAGCGGGCCGCCAACGGTCATCGGGCGCCCTATCGCGTGAAGTTCCTGGGGCTCGGCAACGAGAGCTGGAGCTGCGGCGGCGCCTATACTCCGGATTACTATGTCGACGAAATGAAGCGTTACGCCCGCTTCGCGCGCAACCTGAACCTCCAGCAGAACGGCACCGACAATCCGGCGGGCGGATCGGTAGCGGGGTCCGACCCGATGCGGCGCATCGCGGTGGGTCCGGGCGGCCCCGACACCGCCTACACCGAAGCGGTGATGCGCGCCTGGAAGGGGCACGATTGGGCGTGGAGCATCGAGGGGCTATCGATGCACCAATATACTTGGGTCGCCTGGCCGCCGAAATTTGCCAGCACCGGCTTTGGCGAGCGCGAATATGCCACGCTCGTCAAGGACACGCTGAAGATGGAGGATATGATCCGCATCCATTCGGCGGTCATGGACAAATACGATCCCGAGAAGAAGGTGCCGCTGGTCATCGACGAATGGGGCGTCTGGCTGGCAAAGCTGCCGGGTAGCCGGGACGGCTTCCTCCACCAGCAGAATTCGATCCGTGACGCGATCATCGCATCGATCAATCTCAACATGTTTACGCGCCACGCCGACCGCGTCCGCATGACCGCAATCGCGCAGATGGTTAACGTGTTGCAGGCGATGATCCTGACCGACGGGCCAAAGATGGTGCTGACGCCGACCTATCACCTATTCAGGATGTATGTGCCGTTTCAGGATGCGACGCGGCTGCCGATCACCTTCGATGCCGGTACCTACCGCCTCGGCGACGTCACGCTGCCCCGCATCGACGCGATCGCCGCGCGCGCCACCGACGGAAAGCTTTGGCTTGCGCTGACGAATGTCGATCCCGATCAACCCGCCCCGATCGACGCGCGGATCGATGGTATTCGTGTCGGCGCTGCGTCGGGCACTGTGCTGACGGCCGACCGGGTCGATGCGATCAACACTTATGACCGGCCGGACATGGTCGCGCCGCGGCCGATCACCGCACGCGTGGAGCAGGGCAGGATCGCCGTCACCCTGCCACCCAGATCAGTCACCGTCCTTTCCGTGTCGCAATAGGAGGATGGCAGAGCGATCGGTTCGGCTCTGCTTCTTCAAACCTTTGAAGCAACCACATGAGACGACGGCGCTATCTGATCGACCCAGAATCCAGTCGGCTTGCCAGATGGAAGCGTTAAGGATCCAAGCGACAATGGCCTGTCGACCGATCGTCAGCAGGCGCTTCCCAGGCCCTTGGCGCCAGGCGGAAGGCATATCGGGAGAAATGATGGGCGTCAGGACTTACGCTCGAGGCAGCTGCGGCTCCCCTTAAGAAGGGTCGATGCTTCGCGGGAAGGTCGTGTTTAGCAGAGCCGCAGTCGGTTCCCCGAGGCTGGCCGGTATCGGCGCATTGCTGCGCCGGCCAGCGCGAAGCCCAGCACCATCGTCAGCCATGTTGCGGGTTCGGGCACGGCGGAAGGGCTTTCATAGTCGACGTTGAACCAGCCCTTCCAGTCGCTGTGATACGTCGTGCGGTCAGTGTTGTAGTAATCCGCCCAGTTATCGGCGAATTGCAGCCTGAGAATACCGTCGTCCTCAAGCCAGAAGTCGCTGTCGATGGCCCGCAAGTCGATCCTGCCGGAATATATCGCCGTACCGATTTCTTCATTTGAGCGGTCAGGCCTAAATTGCACAAATGCATCGCTTGTCGAGCCGAACCAGATGAGGGCGCCTCCGAGCCCGGTCGGCGATGTTAATGTCACCGAATAGCTGATTCCCTTGATCCGGCTATAGGGATCAAGCTTGGTTTCAATGGTCGTATTCTCATCCGAATAGTCCACTGCCGAATAACCATGCGCATCGTTCACGTCGATAAGGATAGTCGCCGCCTGCGTGGAAGGCGCGAGGACAAGAGTCGAGAATGCAAGAGCTGCCCTGACGAAGGTGTTCATCGTCGATCATCCTTGAGAGAGGAGAGAATTGGTCTGTTCCATCGTCGATTGGGGGCAGCTCAGCAGGGCCACCAGCCTCCACCATTGCCGTTCAGATTCCAGTTCCCGGCCCAGAGGCCCGGAGCGCTGTCGAGATCGCAGGAACGGGCGGCTGCGATCCATGGCGTCGCGCCCTCAATCCGAACGGAATAAGGGAAGCGGGTCCCCACCGCTGGCTCCCCGGCCGGCTGGTCTGGCAGGCTCTCATACTTATACGGCGTCGCGGTGACGGCCAGATAGGCCTTGGCGCCAGCGGGGATCGTGAGCGATGCCGCGCCGCTGCCCGTCCCCTCCGCCTTGGCGAGCGCCGAATAGACGGGGACGTCACCGGGCTTAACCGTCACCAACGCGAAGCGCCACGCGGCCTGATTGCGGGTCGTGCCACCGGTCAGCGTGACCGTGACGCGTCCGCCGGCCGGCGTCAGCGGAATGATGTGGGTGCCCCATTCGAGCAGCGAGCGTTCGGCCGGCGCGGTATAGACGGTGGGATCGTCGCCGGAACGTGCGAGTGGCGTATGGAAATGCCCGATCGACGAAGTGGTCTGGGTCGGACGCATCCCGTCGAGCAGGAGGCGCTGGTTGAAAAAGTCCATCGCCACCAGCCGGGCGCCGTACCAGCCCATTTCTTCCGCGAAGGACTTGTAGCCGAGCGGGAGGAAACCGCTCCGCTGCCCCGATGCCACGACCTGGTCGATATAATCGCGGGGACGGGCACTCCAGCCGTTGGCTGACTTCAAAGCCTTCCAGACGTTCCACACGAGATCGCGCGTCCGGTCGTTCTCGTAGAGATAGGTCATGAACGGATGCTGGTCATAGCGCGGATGGGAGAAAGCCGGTCCATATTCCAGCTGATTGAGATAATTGTCGTACCAGTTGAAGCTGGGGCTGATGACGAAGGAATTGAAATTGGCACCCGTTTCCACGAACCCGATATTGCCCCCATAGCTTGGGTAATTGCCTGCGCTGAACTGGATCAGGTGGCTGAATTCATGGGCGAGAGACTGGGATCCCTTCTTCATCGCCCAGCCGGAGATCGACATGACCTGCCCGGAGACACTGGCACCGCAGCCGCCATGGTCCCCGTCCGGAACGTCGGGACGCCCGGTGCCGCAGATGACGATGTTCAGCTTCTGCTTCTTGCCGGCGTCCGCGAAGGGCATCGGCGCGTTGATGACGTCGCGGCTGATGACCCATGCTTTTTCGAGCCATTCGCCGGTTTCCTGCAACGCGGTTTCCAGGCTGCGGTTGTCCCAGCCCATCGTCCGCATGAAGTCGTAGCTGTCGTCCAGGCCATTGCCGTACCAGAGCGCGAAATGCTGCGTCTCGTAGACGTGAAGCTGGCCGTTCGCGAGTTGTTCGGCGGTCGCCGACTGCTGGTCCGCGTCTCCCCCGAGATTGACCCGCTCATAGGTGGCCGGGTCTATGGCGGCGGGATGCTGGTCGATTTGCGTCTGGATGTAGCTGTTGTCGTCATCGGAGAAGAAACTGGCCAGATATTGCCGGCGGCAGCCATCCTCCTGTTCGACGATGAAGGATCGGTGCGCCTGGCCGTAATCCTCGCCATAAGCCTGTATGAGGCGGCCCTGAAATGGCGGGCTGTTGGGAGCGCCCGCGGACGCGTTCGGATGTTCGGGAACGCTCGCGACGTTCGGCGTCCAAGTTCTCAGTTCGCCCTTGCCCCACGGGTAGCGGCTCGAGCGTGCCTGGCAGCCAAAGGATACCTCCTCATCCAACGTGTGATGCGCGATGCCGCCGAGCGCCGCCCCCATCTTGCTGCCAGAGAGAGTATGCGCTGTATCGCCATTATCCGGCCCACAGCTTGTCAGCAACGCCAGCATGGCTGCCCCGACAAAAAGTTTTGATCGTCCCACTTTATTCCCCTGTCGGACTAACAGGGGCAGATCATCATCGATAGATAATGGGTGTCAACTCTCACGCGCTTCGGGTTTAAGACATCTGGTATCGGATCGATGGCAGTACATACTCGCTCATGAACGCAGGAACGTGAGGGTTGCGGAATAAGGGCTGCGGTGATGCATTGTATAACATAGGGTTGCGCAGCGGCCTCATGGATGAACGGACCGATGGCATCGTCGTGATCGATGCCTATCCTGTCAACAGTCAGACGATAATGAATGAATAGTTTGGCTGAGACAAGATAAAGCATATTCAGTTGAACAAACTGGCTGGCAATATCCGCCCCCGGGAAGCAAAAGGGGGGAATTGTGCCAATATACTGTAGAGCATTGCTTTTATGCGGCGCCGCGGTCGTCGCGAGTTCGTCAGCGCAAGCCCGGTCGGGGTCGGATGGGGCGAATAGCCCATCGGCGTCCTCGGTGATCGCCGACCGGCAGATCTCAACGAGACGCCAGTCCCAGAACGCGACCAGCGCTGATGCCGACGTACCGCCCGACAACCCTGAGCAGGCTGACCGCGCAACCTCCGACATCGTCGTAACGGGCACGCGAATCGTTCGGCCGAACCTGAAGAGCAATGCGCCGATCACCACGATTGATCAGTCGTATCTTCGGGAACGAGGTCTGGCCCGGATCGAGGATGCGCTATCACAGCTGCCGCAGATCACGCCGATGCTGGGGCTGCAGGGGAACGGCGTCACGCAGCGCACCGAGGTCAACCTGCGCAAGCTGGGCGCCGGGCGCACGCTGACCCTGTTGAACGGCCAGCGTGTCGATAACGACGTGAGCATCATTCCCGGCGCGCTGGTCGAACGGATCGACATTCTCACGGGCGGCGCCTCCGCGGTCTACGGCTCGGACGCGATCGCGGGCGTGGTCAATTACGTCCTCAAGCGCCGCTTCAACGGCATCGTCCTCGATGCGGAGACCAACGCGTTCCAGCATCGCAACGACAATCGCGCGATCCTCGATGCAGCGAAAGAGGCAGGCTATGCCCTGCCGCCACGCAACTATTTCGGGCGGAGCGACGAATATGCTTCGCTTGCCGCCGGTACCGATCTGTTTGATAAACGCCTCAACATCAGCGGCTTCGTCGAATGGAGCCATATCGAGCCGATCCGGGCCTCGTCGATCGACACGGTGGCCTGTCCGCTGTTGATGAACCCGCCCGGGGTCAAGCCGGTCCGCAACGATCACTGGTCCTGCAACCTGCAGGACTATTCACGCTATGGTCAATTCACGCTTGGCAACTACGCGACCGACTTTGCGCTGGCGCGCGACGGATCGCGCGCCTGGCGCACCTACGATCCGAACGACATGATCCGGACCCCCAATCACGATTATCTGCAACGCGCCGACACGACGGTGACTGCTGGCGCGTTCGCCACCGCCGACCTCCCCGGATCGCTGCGGCTAGACGCGAGCTTTCTGCGCACGCACTTTCGGCAGGGGTCGCAGAAAGACCAGAGCAACTACCCTTACTTCGCAGAAGGAGCCTCGATCACCTGCGACAACCCGTTCCTCGGCCGGCAACAGGCGGAAATGCTGTGCGGTGAGGCGGCGGGTCAGCCGGTTCTTTCCGATCCCGTCTCACTACAATTCTGGCGTCCCGCGATGCCGGAAAGCCTGGTTCCGACCCTGACGGACTGGCGCGGTTCGGCGCAACTCTCCGGACCGGTGACCGACAAGATCCGCTTCGAAGTCGGGTATCAGCGATCACGCAACAGCTTTTCGAATCAGTTGACCAACGTCAATGATTATACCTCTGGCGAAAGATTGCCGCGTGGGTTGCAGGTCCGGAACGTCAATGGCGTGCCGACCTGCCTGTCGAAGATTGACGGCACCGATCCGACCTGCCTGCCCGTCGACGTCTTTTCGTCAACCGCAACCTTGGCTCCGGAAGTCTGGCACTGGCTCACCGCCAACGGCGTCTTCCACGACAAGCGCGACAGCGAGATCATCAGCGGCGTCCTCTCGGGTACGCTGGAGGAATACGGCCTGAAAAGCCCGTGGGCGCAGAGCGGCATCGGTTTTGCGCTGATTGGCGAACAGCGCCGCATCCATATCGATTCGGGCGGCACGGAGGGTCTGGAAGGCGTGCACGACTATGCCGCCGGCGCGCGCGTTCGCGAGATTGGCGGGGAGCTGGACGCCCCGCTGATCGAGGACAAGCCGTTCGTCCGCTCCCTGTCCGTCAATGGTGGCTATCGCCTGTCGCGCTACACCACCTACGACCGGCTGGTGCCGACTTGGAAGATCGAGGGCAGCTATGCGCCCGTCGAGGGGGTACGTGTGCGCGGCAGCGTCAACCGCGCGGTGCGGGTGGCTATGCTGGAACGGCTGGAGGCCGAAACCTATCAAGGCAATACAATGGCGCTCGATCTGTGCGCGCCGCCGCGCGACGGGAGCACCAAGACGCGATATACCTATGAGCAATGCCAGTTCGGAGGCGTGACCCGCGAGCAATATGAGGCGCTGACCGATTATCATGGCTGCGACCGCAATGGCGCGTGCCCGGGCCGGCTGATCTACGGCGGCAATCCGAACCTCCAGCCGGAGCGCGGCCGTAGCTATACGCTCGGTCTGGTGTTGCAGCCCACCGGCGTCCCCGGCCTCACGGGATCGGTCGACCTGTACGATATCCATGTCGAGAAGGGCTTCGAGTCCGCACGCTGGGAAATGGCGTTCGATGGCTGCTACACCCAACGCGTCTCGTTCTGGTGCAGCTTCTATCGTCGCGATCCGAAGACCGGCGTCCTCAAGGACATCGACGCGCGCTGGACCAATGGCGGCGACGTCCACAGCCGCGGTGTGGATTTGGCGCTCAACTACGCACTCGATCCCAAAAAGATCGGCGTGCACGGCGAAATCGGCTCGTTCGCCGTCAGCCTCAACGGCTCGCTGGCGACCCGCCAGGATTATCAGATCGCGCCGGGAACCCCGATGCGGGCCTGTTCGGGCTATTTCGGGTTCCTCTGCGGCAGTCCCACGCCGAAATGGCGCCATGTCGTCGGCCTCCACTGGCGGATGCCGCAGGATCGTGGCGGTATCGGGCTGACATGGCGCTATACCGATGCGGTCAGGCTGACCACAGTGTCGCGACCGGTCGATGTGCCGTTTCCGCTGATTAGCCGCATCCCGGCCTACAGCTATTTCGATGCGTCTGCCAACGTACGAGTCACCCGCTTTCTGGATCTGCGCGTCAATGTCCAGAACCTGTTCGACAAGGACCCGCCGCTGCTCGAAACCGGCGCCGTGTGGAACGGGTTCTGGAACACCTTCCCGGCCTATTACACGGTTACGGGCCGCGTGATCCGTGCCGGTTTGACGGCACATCTCTGACCGAAGCGCATGGGTGCCCGGCAGTCGGAAATGCCAAGGATCCTATTCGGGTTCTTTGGTCCGACGTGTTGATCGGTGTGCCGGGGCCCCAGCCTCCAATCACGAATTCAACCGAAGGTGTCCGGTTCGAACCGGACTTGGAAAGGGGATCAGCGATGCGGCTGAACATACGACGTGTGATGCTTGCCTGTGGTGCTGCAATGATAGCGCTGGTGCCGACAATCGGCGAGGCCGCGACTATCAACCTGGTGGACATCGGGGGCGTTGCGGGTTCGCGTGCGGAACAGGGCTTCAACATCGCAGCCGCTTATTGGGGGTCGGTGCTGACCAACAATGTCACGATCAATCTGGGCGTCGGCTTCTCCCATCTGGGCGACGGGGTGCTCGGTGCGACGGACGTAACCGTAACTGACTACAACGTCCGCGACTGGGAAGGCGCGGTAGGCAACAGCAGGAGTAGTTCGACACTGGATCGTACCGCGATCCTGCCGGCCCTGAATGCCGAGGGCGGAGTGAGTTTCATCTCCACCGGACTGAATGCCGATGGCAATGACGATGCGCGGAACGTGGATTATATCGCGGGCGACACGGTCAGCAGCCGGACGCTTTCCCTGAACACGGCGTTGGTGAAAGCCATAGGGGGTACGACCGACGCGCTGACTTCCGCGCTGGACGGAGCGATGGCGTTCAGCAACAGGTTCGCGTTCGATTTCGATCCGATCGACGGCATTTCGGCAAATTGCATCGACTTCCTCGGCACCGCGATCCATGAGATGGGTCATGCGCTGGGTTTCATTTCCGGTGTCGATACTGTCGATTATTACAGCTACCCGGATGGAGCAGAGGCGGGCACGCTGGGGTCCAGCGTGAACGAGGCGGCGATCTACAGCGCGCTCGACATGTTCCGGTATAGCAAGGACTCGGCCGGTCTGCTCCGTGGCAGTGATGGCGTGCTCGATCTGTCGGTCGGGACCGAAAGCTACTTCTCGATTGACGGCGGCAAGACCGCGCTGTTCGACAACGGTTTCGCCACCGGCGGCTATAATGGCGACGGCGGTCAGGCGTCGCATTGGAAGGACTCGATCAGCGGTCCGCAACTTGGCGTCATGGATCCCACGATCGGTTACGGCCAGATGGGGGAGGTCACCGCGCTGGATCTTGCCGCCTTCGATGCGATCGGTTGGAACATCTCCTTCGATGTGCTGACCAGGCCAGACTATCGGGCGACGAGCTCCGCGATCTACGCCACCTTCGCCCCCCCGGCCGTGCCGGAACCGCCGACGTGGCTGACGATGATCCTGGGCTTCGGCCTGATTGGTGGCGTTCTGCGCCACCGCGGGCGCAAGGTTCGCCTGAGAAAGGCAGAAGCGCCGCGGCGCAGCCGAATGCTGACCGCGGCGCTTCCGCTTCAGACGATCTGCTGCGTGAAGCGGGCCCGTGGGCGGCGACGCATCGTGTAGCCGATCACCCCGAAGCCGAGGATCATCATGCCCCAGGTTGCGGGCTCGGGTACGGGCGCGACAGCGATCCCGAAGAGCTGGCGTGAGGTGTTGCCCAGCGACGACAGCGCACCGGTCGACAGGTTGACGCTGTACAGTGACTTCCCGTTGAACGCGAAAGCGTCGTTGCCGGCGATGTCGAAGCTCGTGCGCGAGCCGAGGTCGACGCCCACCCCACCGACGGTCGTCAGCACGCCGCCATTGTTGTTCTGCTTGGCGAGCACGTCGAGATCGGTGTCGAGCACGTAGAGCTGCGTGGAAGTGCCCGGCGCGCCGAAGCTCGACGTTGTGTAGGCGGCGCCGCTGACGCCCGGATCGCGCCCTTCGTTCGGGTCGCCGGCCGCATAGCCAAGCGGGCTGGTCGTCGGCGAACCGGTCAACGATCCGTCGTTCGGATTGTAGACGTAATTGTTGTTGGTGTTGCTGACGACGCGAACGCGATCAATCGTCGGGTTGAAGTCGAAACCGAAAACGGTCCCCTCGACGCCAAGCTTCGCACTGGCAGCGGTGGCGACACCGGTCAGCGCGTTGATCGTGTAGACGATCCGGTCGACGCCCAGTCCGTAAAGCATCCCGTTAAGCGGGCGAAAGTCGAGCGCCTCGATACTGCTGCTGGTCCCGGTAATCTTCACCGACGAGGTGAACGTCCCCGGCGCTGCACTGTTGAAGGTGACCAGCTGGTTGTTCTCATCTACGCCGAAGATGGTCGCCGCCGACGCGACCCCGGGCGCGAGCAATGCTGCGGCAGCCAGTGATAAAGTCTTCATCATAACCACAGTCCCTCTGTTATGCAGGGCAAGAAGCCGGCTCGGAAATGAGCTGAGTCGCTTTCGCCGGTGAGCAGAAGTTTATCGATTAACAATGTGTTGATGTCTGAACGACCAAATAACGTCTTTTTAAGATTACATTTTGTGTCCGGCGTTGCGGTGCATCTATTACCGTCTGAGGCCCGTATCTGTTCTTTTTGCATCAAGACTGCCGGCGTCCTCTCGGGCCAACCCGCAATTCGAAGCCGAGTGGATCAGAGCAGCCGCTTGGGCTGCCCTTTCCTTCTGTTATCACCGATCGATCGCTGCGCGCCGGTGCCGTGTCGTCGCGGTCGCGATGATCGATCATCGACTTCTCCTCCGCCGCTCAGGCGCAACGGGGGCGCGGCTCGTCCAGACCGGTCACGGCGCCGCCGGCCTTGCGTCTGCGGCACGCGCGATCATCGCTCTTCCTTGCTCTGACAACCGATAATGACCCGGCCGCACCCGCTCGAACCAGCCGTAGACGTTGCGCGACAGAATGGTGCCGGCGTCCTCCGCCAGATGCCGCAAGTCACGCGGCCGCGCGCCGACATCGCGCATTGCCGCAGCGCAGGCGAGCGCGCGCTGGCGATAGGCGGTCATGATCGGCTGGCGCGACGATCCCCCGGCGTTCGGGTCGCCCTCACGCATGGTATGCTCCCGCACGAGCCGGCGGCGCAGCGGCAGGTTGGGGCGCGGCCGGTAAGGAACGGGTTCGCAGAGAACCGCGACCCGGTCGAGCCGCAGGTCGACCGCGAGCAGCCCCACGCCCAGCAGGCGACACAGGCGTGTGACCCGCTGGTCCTGGTCGCGCCCGCGGCGCGAAGCGATCACCGCGAGATAGACGATGTCGGCACCGCGCATTCGGTCGACTGCCTGGAGGACCAGCTCAAGCGTGAATGAAAGCTTGAGCTCCGCAATCACGATCAGCGGCGGGTCGCCGGCGCGAAGGCCGACCGCGTCGCAGCCGCAGACCTCACCCTTCACCGCGAAACCTTGTGCCTCGAGGAATGCCTTGACCGGAGCGTACAAAGCGGTCTCGCGCCAGTCGAGGTTGCGAGGCGGGCACCCGGTCGCGTCTGCCACGCTCATGCCACCCCACGCACCGCGACCGCGAGATCGCGCCGGACCCGGCCCACGGCGGCGAGGAGCTTGCCGCCAGCGCTCTCGGCGCGAGAGTGGTCGATCACAGCGCCGCTAAGCGTGTCGTAGCAGACGACGTCATACGCGCCGTCGGCCAGCCCCTGGACCCGGAGCAGGGTGGCTTCCGCATCGTCGCGCGGGCGGATCATGCCGTCAGCGCCGGTCGCGTCGGTCCGCACGAGCCATGCGAGCGCCTGCCGGGCATCGCCGCAACCGATCGTCGCGACGCCGCGATCCGTGCACCCCAGTTCCGCGGAGAGATTGCGCCGGTAAAAGGTGTTCCAATTGATGTGCGGCAGGAAGTCCGCCAGCGCCCTCTGGGCCTCGCGCATACCCGGGGTGAGGACATGCGGATGACGGTTGGGCCAGCGCATGCCACCGCCCGCGCCGCCGCTCGCCAGGTGCGCCCATTGAATGTGGCGGAAATATTCGTCGTCAAAGGCGCTCGGCAGCGTTCGCTTCCGATCCTTGAAGCTGTGGATCGGCCCGTGTTCCGAGTCGAACACCGGCCGCGCCGGTCCAGCGGCCGTCACCGCGTCGCGCATCAACCGGGCGGCGGCGAGCGCGGGCGCTACGGTGTCCCGCGGGTCGTCGATCGTGCCATGCTCGTAGAGGTGCGTGTTGGCGAAATCGAGCGAGGGATGGCGGAAGATCGGCTCCGCCAGCGCGGGGTAGCGGATCAGCTCGGGTCCGAAGATCGAGACGGTCTGGAGATTGGCATGACCAAGCCGTTCGCGCTCGTGCGCGCGTAGCCATGTCGAGAGGTCGTCGATGAAGGGCGCGATGGCGGCGGGGTCGTCGCCGCCATGCGCCGGGTGGATCTCGTTCCATAGGTCCCAGGCGAACAGCGCCGGGCTACTGCCCCAGCGGTCGCTCGCGAACGCCAGCCGGTGCTTGATCGCGCGCCGCGTGTCGGGGCAGGTCAACCACGTGTCCCGACCGCCGCATGGGCCACCGTTCGCGCGCGCATAGGGGTGACGTTGCCAGCGGATCCACATGAAGAAGGTGTCGTAGGGCGTGAGCAGCACCCTGAGCCCGACCCGCTCGAGCAGCTGGAACAAGTCATCCCACAAGCGCACCATGGCCGGTACGAAGCGCCCCGCGGGCCGTTCGAGATAGCGGTGTTCGCCATGGCAATATTCCAGCATGAGCCGGATACAGGTGACGCCGTGCGCGCGCAGCTCGAGCAGGTGCCGCTCCACTGCCGCCAGGTCGCGGCGGCGAAATAGCGGTGAGAGATCGGGCCAGGTGATCGCGTCATTGTGCCCGACCGGGGTCCAGGACGCGCCGTCCTCGGTGATGAAATAGGGCGAGCCGGGCACCACACGGATGCGGGCCATCGCCGGAGCGAGCGAACCTAGCGGAACATGCACCGGCGCCGAGTAGACACTCCGCCGTGCCGGCACCATCGAGAAATCACCGAAGCAACGCAGCGGCTCGGCTTACTTGATGTCGAGCAGTGAGATTCTCGATGGATAGGAGGTGGTTCGACAGCTCTCCACGCCCGGCCCATCAGCCAGCCGCTTCCGTCAGCGCCGCCAACGCCGCCTGTCCGGCCTGTTCGAGAGCGCGAATGTCGTCGGCAACGCCAAGCTGTTCTACACGCTCGGCCCGGTCACGGTGGAAGGTGCCTCGAACCTCCTGTCGTCGATCCGCTACTCGGTCTCGTCCATCGATCCGCTGGGCGACCGCCGCTACGCACCGAGCGACCTCTTCGACGCGCAATTCCGCGTGAAGATGAGCCGGCTCTCGATGATCGTCGCGCAGGGCGAGAACCTGACCGTTTTCCAACCGCAGCGGTTGTTCGGCCCGGGCTTCGGGCTGCTCCGCGAGGAGATCGACAACGGCCGCGCCTTCTACGTCGAGGCGCTGGTCTGCTACTGAGAGGTTTTGCCGCGCCGCCAGGCGCTAACCGTAGGCGCAGCGGCTCGACGATGCGCGACGTCGAGGACCTGCTCGCCGCCTGCCACGAGGAAGCGCTCCGCGACGATGCGCTGGCGGGGGGGGGGGGCGGAACCGTCTGACGCACCACGCGCGAACGCCGCACCCGTATGCTCGTCACGGTCGCCCTGATTACGCAGCACTCGCTCTACGCGATCGAGAACGCGCGCCCCGTCGGCTACGCCGGCCAGCTGCGCCAGGTCGCTTGGAGGCGGCTGGCCATCACGACTCGCACCCCACACAGCGGAGCGGCAACTCACTGACAAATTCTAGAAAATGATGCTGCCGGTGAGGATTGAACTCACGACTTAAGCCTTACCAATTTGGGAAATATAGTTCGCCATTCTACGCTACATTTCGCTAAAGCACTTTAGTTAAACGACTATTCCAAATTGATCCTACGCCACTGATCTCTACGAAACGCTGCGTTTTTATCGAATCTGCTGACAATATGCTTACAATTTTGCCCCTCCGCGCTATTGTCAGCAAAACGCGCGGAGGTTTTGCTTATGGCGAGGCTCACCAGGACCCGGATCGAGGCGCTGCCCATCCCGGCGTCCGGACAGGAAACACACTGGGACAGCGAGTTGCGCGGCTTTGGCGTGCGTGTCCTCCCGTCCGGGCTCAAGACGTTCGTCCTTCAATATCGCAATGCCGATGGCCGCAGCCGCCGTCTGACGCTTGCCCGCTATGGCGTACTGACAGTCGAGCAGGCGCGGGTCGAGGCGAAGAAGCGGCTGGGGGACGTTGCGCGCGGCGACGATCCGATCGAGACGCGCGATGCCGCACGGGCGGCACCCACCGTGGCAGACATCTGCGACTGGTATCTGGAGGAGGCGGAGAGCGGCCGGTTGCTGGGGCGGCGCCGGCGGCCGATCAAGATGTCGACGCTGCGGATGGATCGCAGCCGGATCGAACGGCACATCAAGCCACTGATCGGCACCCGCAAGGTAAAGTCGCTGGCACCGCCCGACATCGCCGCCTTTCAGGCTGATGTGGCGCAGGGCAAATCGTCCCGCTCACGCGGGGTCGGACGCGGTCGTGATACGATCGGTGGCGTCGGTGCGGGCTCGCGGAGCATCTCGACACTTCATGCCGTGTTCGAGCACGCGCTGCGGCTCGGCAAGATCGACAACAATCCGGCGCGGGGCGTCCGGAGGCTGGCGAGCGGTCAGCGGACGCGCCGGCTGTCGGTCGCGGAACTCGCCGCGCTGGGTGAGGCGATGCGGACCGCCGCGGAGCAGGGCGAGCATCCGGTCGGCCTCGCCGCGGTGCGGCTGATCCTGTTGACCGGCTTCCGCCGCAATGAGGCGCAGGCGCTCCAGCGCGGCTGGGTCGACTTCGATGCCGACTGCGTGATGTTCCCCGACACCAAGAGCGGCGCGCAGGTCCGCGTCGTCGGCGCGGCGGCGATGGAGCTGATCGAGGCACAGGCCGAGCAGCCGGGCAATCCTTACGTCTTCCCCTCCGACTGGACGGGCACGTGGTACAAGCAGGTGCCCGATCTGGTCGAACGGCTGTGCAAGACGGCGCAGATCGAGGGCGTCACCCCGCACGTCTTCCGCCATACCTTCGCGAGCATCGCGGGCGAGCTTGGCTATTCCGAGCTGACAATCGCCGGCCTGCTCGGGCACGGCAAGCGCGGCGTGACGCAGGGGTATATCCACATCGACGACCTGCTGCGCTCGGCTGCCGATGCGGTGGCGGCCAAGATCGCCGCCGTGCTGGATGGAAAGGAACGGAGCATTGCGCCCCGGCGGCGGACGGCTCCTCAGGTGCCGGCGCGGCCGGTAAGCCGGTCGATGCCTGCCGAGGTGGACGACAACATGCTTATCGCCACACTGGCTGCGCAGTTTGCGGGCGGCGGTATCGATGCCGATCAACTCCGGTCGGCAGTGGCGCGGCTTACCGCGGGGTGAGTAACAGTCCTTGCCCAACGGCTTCTGTCCGAAATTTGTAGGCATTTTTCGGACGAGGTGTGGATGCCGATATTTGATTCGTCTCAGTCCGGACCTCGCCCGAAGGTGTCGCCATAGAGCGCCTCGATCCGCATAGCTTCGCCATCGTCCAAAGCCGCGAACTCCTTTGTGCGTGCGCGCTGCGACAGCCTGCCGTCGTTCTGATCAAGGAACTTGTGCAGCAACTCGACGTGCGTCGTTGGCATATCGACGATCTGTTGGATGCCCTCGGAGAATCGATCGAACGCCTGGAGGAAATGCACCTCTTCCGGCAGATCGTGCTCGACCGTTTCCTCGACGCAGCCATAGAGGAATACCGCATGGGCCGTAGCGTCGAAGTAGCGGTAGAAGGCGGCGGTGTCGTTCAGCACCTCGACGTTGCCCGACGCGGTTGGGCGCCATTCGATGAACGGCAGGAGCGGCGTAGACCAGGACTCCAGAACCGCACGATAGGGATCGATGTGGCGCAGGATTGCGGCGCTGACAGGAAAGACAAGGCCGGGAGGACTGTAGGCGGCGGCGGCCAGCGCATGGTGGATCAGCCAGCGATGCAGGCGTCCGTTCCCATCCACATAGGGATGGATGTAGACGAAGCCGAAGGCGAGGCACGCAGCCGCTACTACCGGGTCCATCACGCCGCGCACCGCCCGGTCGGCGAAGGCGATCAGTCCGTCCATCAGGCTTTGGAGATCCTCGTGCCGCGCACTGATGTGATCGGGCACGGGCATGTTGGTGTCGCGGTCATGCATGCCGATGAAGCCGCCTTCGTCACGCAGCCCGAGGCGGACGAACCGGTCGTCGCCGATAACGATACGCTGGAGGCGATCGAATTCGCCGAGGCTGAGCGGACGGATACCGGCCTGCGCAATGGCCTGTCCCCAGCGCGCCGCCCGCTGCCCGGTCGGGCGCTCGCCTTCGATGGCAAAGGACGACTTTGAATCGTTGAGCAGGATGAACGCTGCGGCTCGTGCCACCAGGTCGGGCCGGACGCGCCCCATCGCCTCGCGTGCCCTGTCTCCGAGAGCCTTCGCCGAGAAGGCGGCGAGGTCGGGCGTCCGACGCACCAACGGACAGAAGGCTGGCGTGCCGGGCAGGTTGTTCATGACCTTATGCCGGGGCGACGGATCGCCCTCGGCAAGCGCATATTGCTGATCCGGGTCGAGTATTGAAACCAGCCGCACCTTACCGGGGTCTGGCACATCAAGCTGCCTGCTGGTCAGCCATTCGTAAAGGAACCACAGGCGGCGAGCGAAGGCGCCGGTCGGCGTCGCCCGGACGATCGCCTCCACCTCGTCGGGTGCGACCGCCTGAAACAGAGCGGCAAGTACCTGAAGGTCGAGGCCTTCGTATCGGAAGGCAAAGACGAGTTGCGGACCGAGCGCCGCTGCGGGTCGATGGCGCGGCGTCAACATCAGCCACGCATCCGTCGAGATCGGGTGGTGGCGTCCGGCGATCGCCGCCATCCTTATCGGAAGTAGCAGGGCAAGGTCGTATCTCGCGATCAGCGCGGCATAGCCGACCGGCTCCCCTCGTTCGGGAAGCGGCCGTCCGTGAAAATCCATCACGTCGTGCGCAGGCCATTCACCCATCATCATTTCCGTGAAAAGAGATCACTTGGTCTAGATCGGATTGCTCAAACCATTCACCAGCTGCGAATATCTATCACTTTGTGCCTCTTGCGTGAATAGCTATCACCACAAGGGCGTTATATCTTCCCAGCCGCTCATCATCACGCAGACGTGAACCTGCTGAGGAGGGCCAATCCGCTGCCGCGCAGCCATGCTAAGTGGAAATGCACGGAACGTTGCGCCCACGCAGCGCCTCGCGCAGCTGCCGGTGCGTTCGGTGAAGGAGTGGCCCCTGCAGACGTCGACGACAACATGCTGATCGCCACAGTGGCGGCGATGTTTGCTCACGGTAGCATCGATGCCGCCCAGCTTCGTGCGGTTGCAGGACGCTTGAACGGAGGACAACGGTCTTTCCCAATTGGGAAAGGAGCCCTTGATTTTAGAAAGTATTTGAGCCATCTTTCCCGTTCGGGAAAGGGCAGCCTGATGAATCGCGCTGATACCGAAAACGACGCGGTTTGGTTTTCTCGCCGCTTTGGCGCGCTCGTCCGGGAACGCCGGCAGCAAATGGGGCTTACTCTCGAAGATCTGGCAACCGTCGCGGGCGTTGGCATCCGGTTCGTCCACGAACTCGAAAAGGGCAAGCCGACCTGCCAGATCGGCCGCGCCCTCGTTGTTGCCGGACTGGTCGGGCTGGACCCGGTCGCCCTGCTAGAAGCGCAGAGAGCGTCATGAACCGCGACGACTATCTGAAGCGCAGGGACTGGCTGCGGCTCGCAGCGGCTTGCGGACTCGGCGCTGCGCCGACCATCCGCCGCGTCCGCGCGTTGGCGACACGGTGGTGGCCAATGTTGATCGTGCGCGGACCGATGTCGAAGCCATGCCCACCCGGGGGTGACACCACCCTGCCGATACTCGTCACCGCGGTGGCGGCACGGTGCCGTGCGATCATGGCCAGTCTCAATGACATGGAAGGCGTAAAGTAGGCCGTTTTTGATCGCGCCACTGTTGTGGAGCGGGGTGCTTAGGGCCAGCCCTCAGCGCCCTTCGGATCATCTTCCGCCCAGCTTCCTCCACCCGCTGCGCGCGTTCCGTGCAGCAGGGTCCCCGCGAAGACGCCCCTCCGGTTGCACACCCGGTCTCGCCGACGGGCAGGGGTTGCAGCGCGAAAGCTGCTGAACCCCGGATCGAGGAAGGACCAGCATCATGACCGGCAACGCTCCCCGCAATATGATCTTCAACGGCGATTGCATCGACGTGATGCAGGCGTTCAACACCGGCAGCATCGACTTCATCCTGACCGACCCGCCGTATGTCACCCGCTACCGCGACCGGCAGGGCCGCAGCGTCGCCAATGACGACAACGGACGCTGGCTGAAGCCTGCCTTTGCCGAGATGCACCGTGTCGTGAAGGACAGTGGCTTTGCGATCAGCTTCTACGGCTGGAACAAGGTGGACCTGTTCATGGAGGCGTGGCGCGCAGCCGGTTTCCGCGTCGTCGGGCATCTGGTGTTCCGGAAGCGGTATGCGTCGTCATCGCGATTTCTGCGCTACGAGCACGAGCAGGCGTATCTGTTGGCGAAGGGCAATCCCCGGATGCCGTCGCGAATCATCCCCGACGTGATCGACTTTCCCTATTCCGGGAACCGTTTGCACCCGACGCAGAAGCCGGTCGAGGCGCTGACCCCGCTGGTGGAAGCGTTCACCAGACGGGGCGACCTCGTGCTGGACCCGTTCAGCGGATCGGGATCGACACTGGCGGCGGCACGGGCGCTTGGCCGCGACTGGGTCGGAGTGGAACTGGACGCCAGCCATTACCGCACCGCGGCCCGCCGGCTTGGGCAGGCGCAGCGCATGGACGCCGCATAGGCTTCAAAATAGCGCGAACTTGGCCGCCGGCCGCTAGCCGGCGGCGATCGCGCTTCCCAAGGTTCGCGCGATAGCCGGTAAGTCGTGCTGCGCAAAGATAATAACAGCGATCGATACAAGCGGCTGGTAGTATGATGATCATCACAAAAGGTTGTCTATTGTCGCCGAACTATCAGGCCGTATCCTGCGCTTCCACCGCAATCGCCAGCATCGTGAGGCATGTAACGGACGAGTGCAAAGCAGGGAAGGCGCACCGCGGGTTCGCATGTTGGGCGTGCGACCCGGGGGCGACACAAGGTTGCCATGAGTCGCTTGCGGCTTGTGGAGGCGTTCGCAGCGACGCTTTCAGAAGTTAGGACAGCCGATGCGTTACATGAAGCGCTCGAAGCCATATCAAACGATATGGGCTTCGACTTCTTTGCGCTTGCACATCATCCAACTATTCTCAATCCCGATGATCCCGGCGTTCGTTTGCACAACTATCCGCTTGAGTGGGTAAAGGTCTATGACGACAGCGGATTTGGCGTCAGCGATCCGGTGCGGCGCGCAAGTAACCGGCGGCTGGTTGGTTTCGCATGGAGTGATATCGCGCGCCTGATTGCGGTTACTTCCGGGGATCGTCATGTCCTTGCGCGAGGCTGGGAACACGGGATCGGCGACGGTTACACCATTCCGGCAAATGTGCCCGGTGAGGTGATCGGCTCATGCTCTTTCGCGGTCATGGCTGGCCGATCGCTACCGGCTGATCAGATCATGGTGGCCGAACTGGTTGGCGGTCTTGCGTTCGAATGCGCCCGCCGCATCCATGGGGACTTTCCGGCGCCGTCATTTCCACGACTGACGTACCGGCAAACCGAATGCGTTCTGTGGTCCGGTCGAGGGAAGACCGACTGGGAAATCGCGCGGATCATGGGCATCAGCCATGAGACGGTCATCCAGCACCTCAAACTGGCGCGGGAACGGTACGGTGTCCAGAAGCGGGCGACACTGGTCGTCAGGGCATTGTTCGACGGCCTGTTTTCGTTCGCCGATATCCTGCGCCGACGCTGATTGCGCCCGCTTGACGTCATTCGGCTCCCAGCCGGGCGCGATGGTCCTCGTCCCGCCACCGACTACCCCCATTCCTTGGTATGTGCGTCGCCGCCACCGCACGCCAGCCTGCGCTTCTCACAAGGGAGACAGGCATGTTCACGGCGACGAGGATTTCGGGAAGCGGAGGCGAGGATGCGGCGATGCGTGCCATGTTTGCGGCGCGGACAGAGGTGTTCGTTGACCTGCTGGGTTGGCAATTGCCAATCCTGGCCGGCAAATTCGAGCTGGACCAGTTCGACAACACTGATGCCCGATACCTCGTACTGCTTGATGCCGACGGACGGCATCGAGCATCCGCCAGACTGTTGCGCACAGATCGGCCCCACCTGCTCGATACCGTATTTCCGGACCTTTGCGGAGACGTGCTGCCGACAGGTTCCACCACGCTGGAGATCACGCGGTTCTGCCTCGATCGCCGCCAATGCGCGCGAGACCGCCGCCTCGTCCGTAACCAGCTTGTCAGCGCTCTTGTCGACTACGCGCTCGCGCACGGCATCGAAGCCTACACCGGCGTGGCCGAGCAGGCGTGGCTCGATCAGGTCATGACGTTCGGTTGGGACTGCTGCACCCTCGCGCCGGCCCGGGAAAACGGGGGCCGGATGCTATCGGCGCTGCGCATTACTATCGACGAGGAGACGGTAGGGAAGCTGCGAAAGAGCGGCATCTACGCGCCGGCCTGTTCCGTCCTTGCGCCGATCGCGCCTTTCACGACGGAAATGGACTCGTGAACGCGGCCGTTCATCCCGTCGATGTCCAGCACCGGTATGAAGAGCTGAAAGAGCGCGGCTTCTGCATCATTCCCGGCGCCCTGCCGGTCAGTGTCTTGCAAGATCTTGCAACCGATCTGGCGCCCGCGTTCGAACGGACGCCATTCTGTCAGGGCGACTTCTATGGAGCCCGTACGAAGCGATTCGGACGCATACTTGCCCGGTCCGTCCATGCCGCGACCGTCGTTCAATGTCCTGCAATCCTGACGCTTGCACATCAGATCCTCGCCCCGGCTTGCGACCGGATCCAGCTGAACCTGACGCAGGCGATCGGCATCCACCCGGGGGCCCCTGACCAGTTTCCTCACCGCGACCAGGATATGTGGCAGGGCGTGAAGGGCGAGCATGAGTATCTGTTGAACGTCATCTGGCCGCTAACTCCGTTCACCGCGGATAATGGCGCCACACGGCTGTTTCCCGAAACCCATGGCCAGCGTGCACTGACTGATACCACGCCGCCGCCCGCGGAGCTCGCGATCTGCCAGCCGGGCGACGCGATCTGTTTTCTGGGTTCGACCCTTCACGCTGCCGGCGCGAACATCGCCGAGACCGAACGGCGGTGCCTCGTGACCGGCTACAGTCTGGGTTGGCTCAAGCCTTATGAAAACCAGTGGCTTGCCTATCCACCGGCGGTCGCGCGCAATTTTCCCCCCGAGCTTGCGGCACTGATCGGCTATGCCCAGCATCGGCCTAATCTCGGCAATTACGAGGGACAGTGTCCTTCGGTGCTGCTGGGCGACGATGTCCCTGAATATCTCGCAGCTATCGATGCGCTGACACCCGATCAGGCGAAAATGCTCGCCGGATATGGCAAAGCGCCGTCATCCGTCACTGGCCGGATTGATCCAGCCGGACGGGTCGACGATCGGTGAACGCTGCCTATGTGCTCGATCGAAGCTACGCCACAATCCGCCAGCGGCTTTTGACCGGAGCCTATCGACCCGGTCAGAGGCTGGAGGCCAACCGGATTGCAGGTGATATTGCGGTCAGCATGACCCCGGTACGCGATGCGCTCAACCGCTTGACCGGAGAGGGTCTGGTTGAAGCCGAGGTGGGGGAAGGGTTCCGGGTGCCGTTCGTGACCAGCGACGGGCTGCGCGGCCTGATCGACTGGAATCGGCACCTGTCCCTTCTATGCGCACGACGCATCTGTCGTTGTTCAGAACGGCAGAATGTTACGGAAGATATTGATTACGCCGATCGCGCAACGCTGCTGTTCTCGCGCTTGGCGAAAGATACCGGCCTTGCCGAAGCAGTGAGTGCGATTGATCGCCTTTCGGCGCGCCTTCACCGGGTGCGCATGATCGAAGCCGAACTGATTCCTTCTGCCACGGGGGAGATAGTCCTGCTTGGAGAAGCCTTCGATACCGGTGATCGTCGGCAGCTTCGACGTCTGCTCGAAAAATATCATCGGATGCGCCTTCGCATGATTCCGGACCTTGTCCGGCGAATACGTTCCGACCCGAAAATTTGATGCGCTGATTGGTCGCTGGTTGCGGGTAAATGAAATGAGCAATTCATGGCGTAAATGCGTAACGAACCCGGATTGCACTAAGGCTTTCCACTAATTTGTACAATGCTGCTTATCTGAAGCATTGTGACTGATTTTAGGCTATTTTGCATGAGAAGTGCAGCATTTCAGAGCCGCGCTTTCGCAGTTTGCAATTGGTGATATCTCCTCAAATTTGAAGAATTGGGGTTGAAACGAGCCCACAATTCTTCATAAATGAGGCGCTATGCGGATTGTGCCCACGATGCCCGAAACTACGATGCTGGCCGAGCTTGGCCAGCGGGCGCAGCAATATCGTGTCGGGATGAATCTCACCCAGATCGAGCTCGCGAAGCAAGCCGGTGTTTCACGAAGCACCATCGAACGCCTCGAAGCAGGCAGCTCGGTCCAGCTCGATAAATTGCTGCGGATTTTGCGAGCGCTTCGGCTGTCGGCAAATCTCGACCAGCTGATCCCCGAGACGAGCATCCGGCCGATCCAGCTCGCTGACTCGAAGGTGGAAACCCGTCGGCGCGCCTATAAGCGCAGAAGCAAAGCCACTAAAGAGCAACCGTGGACCTGGGGTGAGAAGACATGAGCACAGCCGAGGTCTGGTTGTGGAACCGTCGTATCGGTGCGGTCACACTCCCCGCCGGCGAGCGGTTCGCTAGCTTTGAATATGATCCCGCCTTCCAGCGGAGCGGAATCGAGCTGTCCCCGATAACGATGCCGCTCGGAAGCGCGGTATATCGGTTTCCGGCACTGCAGACGCAAAGCTTCCACGGTTTGCCCGGCATGCTGGCCGATGCCCTGCCCGACAAATATGGCAACGCGCTGATCGATGCCTGGCTTGCCACCCAAGGCCGGACGGGTGCAGACTTCGACGCCGTCGAACGGCTCTGCTACACCGGCACACGTGGCATGGGCGCACTCGAATTTTTGCCCGCGCACGGCCCGGCCTCGACCGCGGCAGACTCGGTCGAGATCGAGGCACTAGTCAAGCTCGCCTCCGAAGTGCTCGTCCATCGTAAGGATTTGCGTGCCACGTTCGCGGGCGACGCCAAAGCCGAAGCGCTACGCGAGATCCTGCGCGTCGGCACCTCGGCCGGCGGAGCACGCGCCAAGGCAATTATCGCCTGGAACGCCGAAACCAACGAGGTCCGCTCAGGACAGGTCCGGGCGCCAGAGGGCTTTGGCTACTGGTTGATGAAGTTCGACGGGGTCGCCAACAACAAGGATCACGAACTCGCCGACCCAAAGGGTTTCGGAACGATCGAGTTCGCCTATTCGAAGATGGCGGCACTCGCCGGCGTCGAGATGGCGGAATGTCGCCTGTTCGAGGAAGGTGGTCGCCGGCATTTTATGACCCGTCGCTTCGATCGGCTTGCCGATGGCGACAAGCTCCATATGCAATCACTGGCGGCACTCGCTCATCTCGATTTTAATGAACCGCGCACCAATGGGTATGAACAGGCCTTCACGACAATACGCGCGCTCGGGCTCGGGCAGGATGCGCTCGATCAACAGTTTCGGCGCGCCGTTTTTAATATCGTCGGGCGCAATCAGGACGATCACGTCAAAAACATCGCCTTCCTGATGGATCAGAGCGGCACCTGGAGCCTCGCGCCGGCCTTCGACATCGCCTATAGCTACAATCCGACCGGTGATTGGACCTCTCAGCACCAGATGTCACTGGCGGGCCTGCGCGATAATTTCACTCTCGACGCCCTCATTGACGGTGGCAAATCGGCCGGCGTATCGCCGCGAGCGGTCAAGGCAATTGTGCGTGAGGTAACCGAAGCCGTTGGACAGTGGCGAATGATAGCCAACGACGTCGGTGTGCCAGCCAACTTCGTCGACGACGTCGAAACTCATCTTCGACTCGACATCCGATAATAAAACTGCAGCGTCGCGCAGAATCAGCCGTTCGCTTAGTGCGAAGTCAACCATGGAGTTCGTAAACTCCTGAGATAATTGGCTCCTATATCGACAACCTCGCTATCATCTTCGCCCAGCTCCGCCGGATTTGCAGTAGACTACCGAACGTGTCGAAATGCCGATTCAGATCAATTATTGCAGGTGGCTCGGCCATGCCCTCTCAGCTGAAACCGGCGGCGCCTATGTGCGACTGATCGCCAGTGCGAGTTCGCGCTGGTGGACACCGAGGACGGGCTGCTGAGCGGCTTGCGCGAGCAGTTCGCCCCCTTGCCTGTTGAGCGCTGCGTCCGCATGCCGGAGCATGGCGCGACCAAGAGCGTAACCAACCATAGCGCGAGATGGCAGTTCTGGGTCGCAAGCGAGGGATGCGAGGCGTCGCAGATCCCTGACTCCTGCAATCGGTAACCGATGATAGAGCGTGCGCGCCGCTTTGGAAGCGGTCAGGAGGCTGCGGGCCGTTGTGCCGTCGCTGCCGACGTTTCGCACCCGTACCTGTACATCCACTCGATTGGAGACGATGCGCTGCCTTGGCCGCGGCTCGAATTCGGCCCAAATCGTATGATAGCCAGCGCGTCGGAACGCATAGCCGCCTGCCTCGCCGAAGATGCTGATGTCCCGCCGAAAGGGCCTGCCGGGAGCAATGGTTCGCGACTTGGTTGGGCCGCAATAGCGCCGCGGCGACCGCAACTTGCGCCGCGCCCCATCTGGTTCCTCAATCCAGATTGCGAACTGGTCGTAGCCATGGTCGATGCAGTCGGGCACCCGAAATCGTCGTGCGACGCCGGGCGCCACCCTGAGTTCGACATCGAGATCAACGGGCTCGAACGCCCAGAACTCGCGCAGGCTCATTGCGATGTCGAGCTCGAGCCCGAACAGTGCTGCCCTCGCGGAAGGAGGGGGCAGGTTGACATTGGCGAAGTCGCCATTGTCCCCGAACGGGGCACCGCCGGGCCAGATGCTAGGGGATACCGAGCATTTCGACAGCGCGAACGCGTGCTGCGGAAGGAAATGATAGGCCCCGTTGCCATAGGGAGCGGCTGTCGCGCTCTGGGAAAGGAAGTGCGGCTGGGGCGTGAGGACATGCGGCAAGTTGAATAGATGGCCCACCTCGTGAATGGTGGTGAACAAGGCTTCCTGCTCGGCAAGCGGCTGCGTCTTGCGCAGGTTCGCGATTGCTGACGTGAAGATTGCGCAACCCTCGCGCGGCGATGCGGTGAATGCCGGGTTGCTGTTGGGATCATCACCCGGATCGAACCCGCGATCGAACATGACGCCCAAGGCCGCCGGGTAGGGCTGGTAGAAATCCGCGATCAGGACGGCGATGCGTAGCGACCGCTTGGGTGGCTTTGGGTTCTTTGTCAGGTCACGGGTCGCCATGTGGAGGTGATAGGGCCAAAACCCGCTCTGGTTGCCCGCAAGTGGAACAACCGCTTGGGCCAGGTTGAGGGCCAGACCGATATCCTGCTGCGACGCCTGCGAGAAAATCTGCTGCAGTACCCGGGCGCCACCTTGCACAAATGCCGGCACCCAAGCTTGGCTCGTCATCCGGGCAATCACGCATTCGAGTGCTATCACCGCGCCACCGTGAACTGAACCGGCTCCTTGGAAACGGGTTGGCCGCTCGGAAGCTCGATGGCAACGTTGAAGAGATAGGTGTCGGCCGGGATGCTCTGATCGAGATTAACAACGATCGTGGGCTTGTCGGCCTTTGGATCAGGTGACGCCGAGAGGACGAGCGACGACGCCAGATTATCATCGGATCCGACCCGCTTTAGCTCCAAGCTTCCTTGGACGAGGCGCTTCAGAGCCTGATTTGAGACGAGCACGAGCTGCACTGGCTTTCCTGCCTCAACGCGCACGATACCGCCGTTGGTTGGCGTGAGGAGCAGCGCCGCAGCAGCGGGCTCGGCAGGCTTGGCAGCAATCGAAGTGGGTAGGCTTCTTGGTCCTTCGAAAGCAACCAGCTTGACGCCCAGCTCGCCGTTCCGCGGGTCTACCGGCATCACTCGGAACATGACCGGTGCCGCCGCCTCGGGCGTCGCGGGCGCTGCGACGCCGGGAGCGTTGTAGGCAAGGTTCGCGCCGCTCGCGATCGCGGCGGCGCGCTTGAGCTTAGCTTCGGCCCCTTTGAGCGCCAGCTCGGCTTCGAGCTGCTTGTCCGTAGCTGCCTTCCTTTCAATCAACAGGTCGTACTTGGCCTTGGCGATATCGAGTTCGAGCTGAGCGTCAGCTACTGCCTTGGCCTGAGCCTCCACCTTGGTGGCGACCGCCTCATCATCCTTCTTCGCAGCGTCCGACTGCGCCTTGGCAAGATTGCCGGCGGACTCGATGGCAGCAGCCGCGACCGCGTCCGACTTCGCATCCAGCGATACCTGTTTGAGCAAACCGCGCTCATCGCGCTGCACGTCGAGCGTGTGGTTCGACACGAACGAGTGGGTGCGCAGCACATAGCTATTCTTTGGATCGGAAAAATATTCGACCGAGACGTTCATCGTCCCATTGGGCTGAGGGACAACATAGATCACGGGGATCGGCAGCGAATAGACGAGACCGTCATTGGCGCCGGTGTCGCGCTCGCTCTTGAGCGTCGTGACGCAGCCGGCGAGCAGCAGGCAGGCAATGGGAAGGAGGCGTTTCATCATTGTCCCTCCTTGCCCTCGGCCGGCTTAGCGTCGGCCGGTTTCGCGGCCGCAGCGCCGGCTTTGTCCGGAGCGGAGATCGTCACGTCAATCATGCGCGGCTGACCATTGCTGTCCACGCCCGGACCGCCAACCAGCCTGGCCCCGGTGTCGGTAAACACGATGCGGAAAAGCTGTGGAGGTGGAAGCTGACCATTGGGCGTGGCGCCTGCATCGTTCAGCGTGCCGGCGAGCAGACCGGTGGCCACCTTCTCCAGTGCACCGATTACCGCCTTGGGAACAACCGTTTCGTCGATCACGCTCTTCGCTTGGGTCAACATGCCGTTCTGAAATGTGAGCGTCGAATTGTTGGATGCGAGATAGGCGAACGGATCGATGCTACGCTTGCGCGTCAAGTCGGGTAGAATGACGATCTTGCTCTGAAGGCCGCCCTTTCCATCCGAATAAACCAGTAAAAAGGGCGCCGGCTCATAATAGCGGATGCCATCGGCTGCGTTATCAGCATCTACGCCATCGGCAGTAGCGGCAATCGGTCGAACCTGTGTTCCTGCACAAGCGCCGAGAAGCAAGATGATGCACAATAGTGCGTAGCGCATGGACACCCCCCAAAGGTCTGCGACTCGCTATAATCTGTCGACTGGAGGTAAGTGTCCCCTTATCTTTGGTCGAACGCAACGGATATTTCATCCAGATCACAGCCGCTTGATCGCGTTCGCCTTGCCCAAATATTGGGGGCATCGAGGCGCCAGAGGCTGCCCCAGCGCATTGCTTCTTATCCGAGGCCTTCTCTCCAAATATCGGAATTCGTTGGAGTTGTGGGCTGCGCTTGTTGCGGCACCGATTTCAGAAAATGCGGGTGGAATGGATGGCGTTTAGGAGAAGTCGAGAGCTTCGGCAGCTTGCATGCCGAGACTTGCTGATCTCGGATAGGGTTGGGAATGGCAGGAAAAGGCTAGGGCCGGCCATGCATAGCACCGGCTACACGGCTGCGAATGTCGCAATACCCGCCAAGCCCCATACGCAATTTCCTCCGTGATGATCTACGCTGGAGCAGCTAACCCTGTCCTTCATCGGGATCTACGACGCGCGCGCGCGATCGGCTGTCGTCACAACGACGCAGTCAGCCGAAAGCATTCAAGGTGGCGATACTTGTCGAACCCGAACCATCGCGTGCGGGAAAAAACCTGTTTGACCTAGCGGACTTCGCGCAGGAGCTACTCCGGCGAAATTCGTCGTACGTCAGTCAGTGGCGGAAGGTGGATAATCACCCCCGCGAGGCTGAAGGGGGTGTGCCCAAGCAATGGGGGCTGTACTTTCCTGGTTTCTCCTGACGCTGATCCCGGCAACTGCCCGGCACTCTGGCGGCCTGATCTGCTCGGCAGCGTCGTGCTCGCCTCGATACGCGAAATCCACGACATCTTGCCTACGCTTCCCGGGAGGACCTGCGTTGATCAGATTCTCCACGGTGGACGCTACATCATCCTCAACGATGTCGGAGGACGCCACCGAATTTGGCTCCAGTCCGACGCGGGCAGTCCAGACTTGACCTTCCACCTGCCGATGGATCGCAGTTTTGCCCTCCGCTCCGATGCAACGACGCGGTTTGCCCGGCGATGTCGGGGGCTGACGGCAGGTACCCGAAGCCCGAGCCTGCCGAGCGCATTTCAGCGTCATCGACTGACACTCATGATCCGGCTGGCCGATGCGGAAGCAACCGGCGCATCCTTGCGTGAACTCGCCCGGATCGTTTCGCCAGCCATGCCGGCCATGTCGGCTGCCGCGTGGAAAGCATCCTCAGAGC
Source organism: Sphingomonas sp. 8AM (assembly GCF_902506455.1). GTDB lineage: Bacteria > Pseudomonadota > Alphaproteobacteria > Sphingomonadales > Sphingomonadaceae > Sphingomonas. The sequence goes on from NZ_LR733844.1 coordinate 318,869, forward strand.
GTCGCCATATACAACGCCTCCGACGTGAGACAGCAGCGATGATCGCGGGGGGCTATCGCGCGCTGCTGATGGGGGGCGACAAAAAAGCCCGGTGAAATAAAGCCGCTCCGCCGACCTTTGTCATCTGCGCCACGTCACCCGGAAGCCGCCGGTCCTTGCCGACCACCGGTGATCAAACTCCGGAGGACGATCATGGCGCATCACGTGCACTTGCCGACGCGGCACTACGTCACGACGCCGGACGCGGCGGTGCATCTGGGACTGTCCCCGCGAACACTCGAGAAGCGCCGTTGCTTCGGCACCGGACCGGTGTTCCGCAAGCTGGGCGGGCGGATCGTCTACGCCATCGCAGGACACGATACAGCCCATCAGCGTCCGCTCGATCGACCGGTCAGCCAGCCGCCCGCCCAGCGTATTCCCCATCGTCAGCCCGGTGCCGTACAGCGCCAGCATGGCGGTGACGAAGCCGGTCGAGGCCTGCGTCTCCTCGCGCAAGATCGGAACGATATAGGTGAAGACGGTGAACATAGCGCCCGCCCCGACGACGGTCAGCGCCAGCGCGGCCAGCACCGGCCCGCGCGTGAGCACGCGCAGGCCGGTGCGGGAGGCGTTCAACCCGCAGGACCGCGAGCCGCTGCACGCGCTGTTCGTCGGCGGTTCGACAATGCCGGCGCGAGTGCGGGTGTTCGTCGACTCTCTGGTTGAGCGACTCGGAGGCGAAAATGCCCCGTGAGCGGCATCCGCGGGCGCCGGAAATCATGGCAGGACGAACTTTGCTGACAATGTGCTGACAATGGCCTGTTCTGACCCATTGTAAGCAGCCTCTTTCAAGGCCCGCTTCCGCCAACCGGCAGGGAAATCAGGAAAAAATGGTGCTGCCGGTGAGGATTGAACTCACGACCTCAGCCTTACCAAGGATGCGCTCTACCACTGAGCTACGGCAGCACTTCCCACGTCATCCGCGGGAGCGGGCCTAAGAGCCGAGACGGGCTCCGTTGTCAAGCGCGTTCGGTGGCGGTAGCGATATTTGCGATGAGCGACCAGGACGAACGCGCCGCGCGGCTGGCCGCGCAACTCAGGGCCAATCTGCGGCGGCGCAAGGCGCAGGCGCGGGAGCAGATACAGCCGCTTCCGGACGCGAACGGCGGGGAAAAGGAGCAGCCCTGAGCGCGTCAGGTCACGCCGGGAGCGGTGAACAGCGCGATTGAAGCCACTCGCGGTCGGATTCGTCGAGCAACGGGGACAATTCGCGCGCCACAATAGCATGGTAATCGTCGACCCAGTGCCGCTCCGACGCCGATAATAGCCCCGTGTCGATCAGATCGGGATCAAGCGGTGCCAGAGTCAGCGTTTCGAACGCCAGCATCTCCGCCTCGCCGCCCGCGATGGTGCGCGGCGTGACCAGCAGCAGGTTCTCGATGCGGATGCCGTAGGCGCCGGCCTTGTAATAGCCGGGCTCGTTGGAGAGGATCATGCCGGGGCGTAGCGGCTCGGACGGGCCGGCGCCGGGGTAGCCGGGCTTGGCGATCCGCGCCGGGCCTTCGTGGACCGACAGGAAGCTGCCGACGCCGTGGCCGGTGCCGTGCGCATAATCGAGCCCGGCCTGCCAAAGCGACCCGCGCGCGAGCGCGTCGAGCTGCGCGCCGGTGGTGCCGTGCGGGAAGACCGCGGTGGCGAGCGCGATATGCCCCTTGAGCACGCGCGTGTAGCGGTCGCGCATCTCGGGTGTCGGCGCGCCGATCGGCACGACGCGCGTCAGGTCGGTGGTGCCGTCGTCATACTGGCCGCCGGAGTCGATCAGGTAGAGCTGGCCGGGCTTGATCGCGCGGTTCGATTCCCCGGTGACCCGGTAGTGCGGGAGCGCGCCATTCGGGCCGGCGGCGCTGATCGTGTCGAACGACAGGTCGCGCAATGCGCCGGTTTCCTGGCGGAAGCGAAGGAGTTGCGCCGCCGCCGACAATTCGGTCTGCCCGCCACGCAGGCCGGCGTCGGCGATCCAGCGCAGGAAGCGCGTCACCGCCGCGCCATCGCGCAGCGAGGCGGCGCGGTGGCCGGCGATCTCGACCGGGTTCTTGCACGCGCGCGGGACGAGGGTGGGGTCGCGCCGTGCCAGCGTCGTGCCGCCGCCGGCCTCGACCGCGTCGAAGATCGCGGCGACGGTCAGCGCCGGGTCGATTGCGACCGTCTTGCCCGCGTAATTACCGAGGGCGCCGGCGAAATCGTCGCGATCGTGGAGCCGCACCGCATTGCCGAGATGCTCGCGCACCGCCGCGCCGACCTTTCCGGGGGCGACGAACAGATCGGCGGTGCCGTCGGCATGGACGATCGCATAGGAGAGCGCGACCGGTGTGTGCTCGACGTCGCTGCCGCGGACGTTGAACAGCCAGGCGATCGAATCGAGTGCGGCGACGACGAACGCGTCGGCCCGTTCCGCGGACAACCAGTCGGCAACCTCGGCGCGCTTGGTCGCGGAGGAGACGCCGGCCAGCGCCTCGGGCTGGACGATCACCGGCGCGGGCGAGGGGGCGGGGCGATCGTGCCAGACCGCGTCGACCGGGTTGGCGTCGACCGCGACCAGCGTCACATCCTTGTTCGCCAGCGCGTCGCGCCACTCGTCGATGGCGCCGCGCGGATGGAGCCACGGGTCGTAGCCGATCCGCGCGCCGGCGGGGGCATGATCGGCGAGCCAGCCGGCGATGCTGTCTTCGGGCACGCCGACATAGTCCCAGTCGGCGGCGTCGACCTGTTCGCGGACCTGGATCGTGTAGCGCCCGTCGGTGAAGATCGCGGCGCGGTCCGCCAGCACCACCGCGCTGCCCGCCGAGCCCGCGAAGCCGGTGAGCCATGCCAGCCGCTGTGCGTAGCTGCCGACATATTCGCTCATATGTTCGTCGGTCAGCGGGACGATGAAGCCGTCGAGGGCGGCGGCGGAAAGCCGTGCGCGCAGTGCGGTGAGGCGGTCGGTGTGGGACGTCATGCGGGGACAGGTGCCATAGCGGCGGGGCGCAGTCACGCCTGCGTCTCTTTTCATCTTTGCTGTGCAGGCGCTTGCGGAGACGGGAACGACGGCGGTGGAGCATCGTCGCCCTTGCGAAGGCAGGGGCCTATGTCTCTGTCGTGCCTCGGGCCATTTGACAAAGGGGTGTCGGCCCTTGTGTCAGATCCCTCGCGGCACGTGACAGACATGGGCCCCTGCCTTCGCAGGGGCGACGGCTTCTTCTTCGTCGTCCCGGACTTGATCCGGGACCCCGCTTCTTCGTGACGGTTGAGGAAGAAGCGGGACCCCGGCTCAAGGCCGGGGCGACGAGTGGGTCAGAGGCGATGAAAGCGCCTCAATCGCCTGACTCTTGAAGCGGCCCGCGCGTGCTGTCATCATGGCGTCACGCCGCAGCGCGAAAGCACGCGGTACGACCAAGCGAGGTAAGGGGGACGTCCTGACGTGTTCCATCCCGACCTGATGCGGCACCCGGACTCCTGTCCGACCCTGGTGCTCAATGCCGATTACACGCCGCTGTCCTATTATCCGCTCAGCATCTGGCCGTGGCAGACCGCGGTGAAGGCGGTGTTCCTGGAGCGCGTCGATATCGTCGCGCATTACGAGCGCGAGGTGCGCAGCCCCAATCTGACGATGCGGCTGCCATCGGTGATCGCGCTGCGGCAATTCGTGAAGCCGTCGCAATTTCCGGCGTTCACGCGCTTCAACCTGTTCCTGCGCGATACCTTCGCCTGCCAATATTGCGGCAGCCACGTCCGCGACCTGACGTTCGATCACGTCGTGCCGCGCGCGCAGGGCGGACGGACGACATGGGAGAATGTCGTCGCCGCCTGTGCGCCGTGCAATCTGAAGAAGGGCGGGCGGACGCCGAAACAGGCGGGGATGCCGCTGCCGATCGAGCCGATACGCCCGACAAGCTGGCAATTGCAGGAACATGGGCGTCGCTTTCCGCCGAATTATCTGCATGAGACGTGGCACGACTGGCTATACTGGGATGTGGAGCTGGACGCGTAAGGGAGATGTGACGGACATGCGGGTGATGGTGGTGGTTGCAGGCGCGCTGGCGCTTGCCGCATGTTCGAAGCCCAAGGAGCCCGACGCGCAGGAGCAGGCGGCGCTCGCCAATTTCGTGCCGCCGTTCGAAATGTCGCGGCTGGATTTCGGCGGGGTGGTGGAGCGGCGTTTCCGCCGGCTCGACGTCAACAACGATGACAAGCTGACCCGCAACGAAGTATCGCAACGGCTGCAGCCGCGCTTCGACGAGATCGACCGCAACAAGGATGGCGCGATTTCGAACGAGGAATGGAGCGCATGGATGATGGCCCGCTTCGACGCGCAGGATATCAACCACGATGCCACCGTCACCAGCGACGAACGCGAGCGGGCGCATGAGCAGCAGCAACTCGATCTGCCGACACCGGCGGAGGAGCCCGCGAACACGGTCGCGCCGCGCAACTAAATATCGCCAGACCGCGTGGCCGGGCAGCAAACAATCATTGACCCGGCCCGTGCGGCAGCGCAGCAAGACCGCATGAGCACGCTGCCCCCGATCACGAACAATCCCGATGTCCGCTATCTCGGCCGCGTGCTGGGCGATGTGATCCGCGCCTATGGCGGGGAGAAATTGTACGAGCGGACCGAGGCGATCCGCTCCGCCTCGGTCGAGCGGCATCGCGGCAATCATCAGGCGTCGGCGGACGCCGAGCTGGGCGCGCTCGATCTCGACGAGACACTCGATTTCGTGCGCGGGTTCATGCTGTTCTCGATGCTCGCCAATCTCGCCGAGGACCGGCAGGGGATCGCGGCGGAAGAGGGCGCGGACGTCGCGGCGGCGCTGGCGCGGCTAAAGGACGCCGGCGTCGGCGTGGATCGCGTCCGTTCCCTCCTCGAACAGGCGCTGGTCGCGCCGGTGCTGACCGCGCACCCGACCGAGGTGCGGCGCAAGAGCATGATCGACCACCGCAATCGCATCGCGCAATTGATGGCGCTGCGCGACCGCGGGGTGGAGACGACGCCGGACGGCGACCTGGTCGACGAGGCGATCGTGCGGCAGGTGGCGCTGCTGTGGCAGACGCGCGTGCTGCGACGCGAGCGGCTGTATGTGGTCGACGAGGTCGAGACCGCGCTCAGCTATCTGCGCGACGTGTTCCTGCCGGTGCTGCCGGCGCTCTACCAGCGCTGGGACCGTGCGCTGGGCGGGCGGGTGCCGTCGTTCCTGCGCCCCGGAAGCTGGATCGGTGGCGACCGCGACGGCAATCCGTTCGTCACTGCGGACTCGCTGCGCACCGCGCTGGCCAAGGCGGCGCAGGCGGTGCTGGGCTTCTACCTCGAGCAGCTCCACGCGATGGGCGCGGAGCTGTCGATCTCGGCGCATCATGCGACGGTCGACGCGGGCGTGCAGGCGCTGGCGGATGCGAGCGGCGATACCTCCGAGACACGCAGCGACGAGCCGTACCGCCGCGCGCTGTCGGGCATCTATGCGCGCACCGCGGCGACCTATGCGAAGCTGACCGGGCAGCCGGCGCCGCGGCCGGGGCGGCTGAAGGGCGAGCCCTATCCCGATCCCAGGGCGTTGCGCGCCGATCTGATCGCGATCGCCCGTCCCTTGTCGGAGGGCGGCGACGGATTGCTGGGCAGCGGCGGGGCGATCGGGCGGCTGATCCGCGCGGTCGACGTGTTCGGCTTCCACCTCGCGACGCTTGACCTGCGGCAGAACAGCGCGGTGCACGAGCGGGTGGTCGCGGAGATGCTCAAGGTCGCGGGCGTGTGCGACGATTATGCCGCGCTCGACGAGGATGCGCGCGTCATGCTGCTGCGGCAGGAGCTGGCGACGCCGCGCCCGCTGACGACGCGCTTCGCGGACTATTCGGAAGAAACCGCGGGCGAGCTGGCGATCGTGCAGGCCGCCGCGGACGCGCACGCCACCTACGGCGCGGCGGCGATCCGGCAATATATCGTGTCGATGACAAAATCGGTGTCCGACCTGCTCGAAGTGCATCTGCTGCTCAAGGAGGTCGGGCTGTACCGCCCCGGGCCGCCCGCGAGCGCGGCGGTGATGGCGGTGCCGCTGTTCGAGACGATCGAGGATCTGGAGGCGGCGCCGGCGATCATGAGCGAGTGGTTCGCGATCCCCGAGGTGCGCGCGATCGCGACGGCGCGCGGGCATCAGGAAGTGATGATCGGCTATTCCGACAGCAACAAGGACGGCGGCTATCTGACCTCGACCTGGCAATTGTCGAAGGCGTCGACCGCGTTGAAGCCGGTGTTCGACAAGGTCGGCGTCGGAATGCAGCTGTTCCACGGGCGCGGCGGCGCGGTCGGGCGCGGTGGCGGCAGCAGCTTCGCGGCGATCCGTGCGCAGCCGCCGGGGACGGTGCAGGGCCGCATCCGCATCACGGAACAGGGCGAGGTGATCGCGGGCAAATATGGCACGCGCGAGAGTGCGGCGACCAATCTGGAGGCGATGGCCTCCGCAACGCTGATCGCCAGCCTTGAGCCCGAGGCGCTGTCGAACGGCGACAACGCGACGTTCGCGGGCGCGATGGACCGGCTGTCGGGCGAGGCGTTCCGTGCGTATCGCGGGCTGGTCTATGAGACCGAGGGGTTCCGCACCTTCTTCCGCCAGATGACGCCGATCGCCGAGATCGCCGGGCTGAAGATCGGCAGCCGTCCGGCGAGCCGCAAGCAATCCGACGCGATCGAGGATCTGCGCGCGATCCCGTGGGTGTTCAGCTGGGCGCAGGCGCGCGTCATGCTGCCGGGCTGGTACGGCGTCGGGCAGGCGATCGCGGCGTTCGAGGATCGCGCGCTGCTGCGCGACATGGCGCAGGGCTGGCCGCTGTTCGCGGCGACGCTGGCGAACATGGAGATGGTGCTCGCCAAGTCCGACATGGGGCTGGCGGAGCGGTACGCCGGACTGGTCGAGGACAAGGCGTTGCGCGACCATGTGTTCGGGCGGATCCGCGACGGCTGGCAACAGACGCATGACGGGTTGCTGGACGTGACGGGGCAGGCGCATCTGCTGGAGAAGCATCCGGCGCTGGATGCGTCGATCCGGCTGCGGCTGCCGTATATCGAGCCGCTCAACCTGTTGCAGATCGAGCTGATGAAGCGGCATCGCGCCGGCGAGGAAGACGAGCGCGTGCGGCAGGGCATCCTGCTGTCGATCAACGCGATCGCGACCGCATTGCGCAATTCGGGGTAAGTTATGGACTGGCATGCGTGGCTGGTGTTCGCGGGCGCATCGGTGGTGATGGCGATCATCCCGGGGCCGGGGGTGGCGAGCATCATCGGCTTCGCGTTCAGTTCGGGACGGCGCACCGCGCTCGCCTCGGTCGCCGGGATGGCGGTCGGCAACATGATCGCGATGACGGTGTCGCTGGCGGATGCGGGGGCGGTGCTGGCGTCGTCGGCGCTGGCGTTCACGGTCCTCAAGTGGATCGGCGCGGCGTATCTGATCGCGATCGGGACGCTGGCGATCGTGCGCAGCGGCGCGGCGGCGGGCGCGGACGACGTGCCGCGGCGCGCGGTCAGCCCGCGCGCGGCGTTCGCGACCAATGTCGCGGTCGGTACCTTTCACCCGAAGACGATCCTGTTCTTCGTCGCCTTCGCATCGCAGTTCATCCGCCCTGACGCGCCGTTCGTGCCGCAGGCGGCGGTGCTGATCGCGACCTTCACGCTGATCGCGGGGGTAAGCGACAGTCTGTACGCGCTGGCCGGATCGCGCGCGTCGGGGTGGCTGCGGCATTCGCGCGCCCGGGTGTGGACGCAGCGGGCGGGCGGCGGCGCGGTGCTGGGCGCGGGGCTCGCGATGGCGGCGATGCGCGGCCCGCGCTGACCGGTTGCGGTCGGCAGCGATCTGTCGCATCAGTGCATCAATAATAAGATTATAGGTGCGCTGATGCTGTTCGATCGCCGCGTGATCCTTGGAGCCCTTGCCAGCGCGCCGTTCGCCCCGCCCGCATTGGCGGCGAAAAGTGACGACCCGTTGCTGTTCGCCTATTTCGGAACCGGCTCGGACGAGGCGACCGGGCTGCGCTTCGCTACCAGCGACGATGGGCTGGTGTTCCGCAACCTCGGCGGCGGGGTGAGCTATCTGCGTCCCGAGGTCGGCGAGGCGAAGCTGATGCGCGACCCGTTCCTGTTCCGCGATGCCAAGCACGACGGGCTGTGGCATATGGTGTGGACCACCGCGTGGGAGGGGGTGACGATCGGGCACGCCACCAGCCGCGACCTGCGCCACTGGTCGCCGCAGCGCGCCTTGCCGGTGATGGCCGCGGTGCCGGGCACGCGCAATTGCTGGGCACCCGAGGTGATCTGGGACGCGACGGCGCGACACTATGTCGTGTTCTGGTCGAGCACGGTGAAGGGGCGCTTCCCCGAAACCGAGGGCACGTCGGAGACCGGCTACAACCACCGGCTGTGGTATGTGACGACGCGCGACTTCGCGACGTTCAGCGAGGCCAAGGTGCTGTACGATCCCGGCTTCAGCGTGATCGACGGGACGTTCGCGCGAGCGCCGGACGGCGCGCTGCACCTGATCGTCAAGGACGAGACGCTGCACCCGCCACGCAAGCATCTGCGCAGCGTCGCCGCGGCGTCGCCGACCGGGCCGTTCGGGACGCCGTCCGCGCCGTTCACCAAGTCATGGGTGGAGGGACCGATGACCGCGACGGTGCGCGGCGAGACGCTGTGTTACTGGGACATCTATCTGGAAGGCCGCTGGGGCGCGGCGGCAACGCGCGACTTCGTGACGTGGCGCGATGTGACGGCCGGGCTGTCGATGCCAAAGGGCGCGCGGCACGGATCGCTGGTGCGGGTGCCGCGTCGGCTCGTCGACGGACTGGCGGCGGGGCCGGTCTGACCGGGGCGCGATTAGGTCAAGCTGCCGATCCGTGTTAAGCCCCGCCATCGTCGGTAATTCGCCCACAAGCACCGACGGCTGAGAGACGCCCGCGCTCCCGCTTGTCACACGGGAGCCCGCGCATGGACCTCAATTACCTTTTTCATCGGCAACAAGTGTCGATGATGATGTCGGCCGCAGCCCGCGGTGCCGAGGCGCGACTGGCGCATGCGCAGCTCGCCAGCCGCTACGCGACCCAGATCGCCACGACGCAGGCGCGCATGGGCGCCGACCGGCTGTTCGTTGCCGCATGAGTGACGAACAGCCGCGCGCGACGCGCACCTTCCGCGCCGCGCGCGTCCGCTACGACCCCGAGCGTGCCGAGCGACAGAGCAAGGTGACGCGGCTGGCGATCGAGCAGTTGGGGGCGTCCGCGGCGCTGCCGTTCCTCAACGCCGATCATGAGGGGTTGGGCGCGACCCCGCTCCACCTCGCCGGCGACAGCGTCGAGTCGTGCGCGCGGGTCGAGGCGGTGATCCGTGCACTCGGTCATGGCGCGGAGGTGGCGTGATGCCACGCTGGCGCCGCTGGCTGCGCGACTGGGGACGTCGGCGGCGGGCGCGGCGCGCATGGCGGTAAGCGCGGCGGCGCGCGATCAGGCGGCAGTGACGCTGGCGCGCGCGACCGCATTCCTGCGCACGCAGATCGGTCGGCCGTGGCTCGACCAATGCTGGGACGAGAATGACCGGGTCGTGCGCTCGCGCGTGATCGGCAACTGGATCGGGGAGCTGGATCGCTTGCTCCACGTCCTGCTCGACGCCGCGGCGGATCATGCCGGACGGCCGGTGCGGGCACATCAACGCAACACGGGCAGCAAGCTGGTGACGTTTTGCGCCGAAGCGTCGTGGGGTGTCGAGCGACTGGACGGGATGGCGCGCGCCCGTGCGACGTTCCGCTACACGCAAGGTGCGGCGCGGCGCGCCGACGTGCGCGGCGGCAGCCATATGACAGTCGGCTGGTCGGGCCCCGGCGGAACATTACGCCGCTTCACGCTGGGTGAACGGATACACATGGGCAGTGAAGCGTTACTAGAGGTCTGCGACCTGTACGACGAACTGGCGGCGCAGGTTGTGCGCGTACCGCCTGAGCAACCCAAAGGGGCCGGTCATCAAAGAATATGAACGCTTCGAATTGATCGCCGCGCAACACCGCCGCGATGGACAGGAAACCACGCTGGATAACGTTCGCGAACGCTGCCAGCGCTCAGAGGATGCGTGGATGAAAATGGCCGCGCAGTCGCGCCGTACCGAGCAGCGGCGCGTTGAACGCGACGCCAAGGTGGAACTGGCCGCGGCCCTTTAAGCTGATACGTCGGCCGGCAAACGACTGGCGTCATTGCGAGCGTAGCGAAGTAATCCAGGGTGTCCTGATCCGGCCCTAGATTGCTTCGCTACGCTCGCAATGACGTGCTTATGAAGCGCGGGCCTTCGAAGGAAAATTGATCAGACGGAGGCGCGGAGCACGCGGAGACCCTCTAAGTGATCTGCGATGCTCTTCGTCATCCAGCCGCGAGATGAGGGCGCGCGTCCGCGTGAATATCGACTACCCATGCGCTTGGCTTCCACGTCGATCGGCCCCGACGGGAAGAAGCGTGGCCCCGGATCAAGTCCGGGGCGACGCGGTGTTCAGCCCTCCAGACTCTTCGACGCCAGTTCGAACAGGTCCTTGCTGATCCCCGGCGTCGCGACGATCCGCTCGAGTTCGGCGCGCATCGCCGCCGAGCGGACCGGATCGAAACGCCGCCAGCGGCCGAGCGGCGGGAGCAAGCGCGCCGAGGTCTGCGGGTTGAGCTTGTCGAGCGCCAGCAATTGCTCGGTCAGCCAGCGATAGCCGGCACCGCCCTCGGCATGAAACGCCCGTTGGTTGACCGCGAACGCTCCGACCAGCGCACGCGCGCGATTGGGGTTGGCGAGCGTGAAGTCGGGATGCTGCGCCAGTTCGGCGACCAGCGCGGGCGTGTCGTCGCGCGGCGACAGCGCCTGCGTCTGGAACCACTTGTCGAGCACCAGCGGATTATCGGCGTAGCGGGTGTAGAAATGATCGAGCGCGCGCTCGCGCTCGGGCGAGTGGCCGCTTGCCAGCACCGACAGCGCGCCCTGACGGTCGGTCATATTGTCGGCCGCCTCGAACTGCGCCCATGCCAGTGTCGCGGCATCGCTTGCGCCGGACGCGGCGAGGTAGCCGAGCGCGACGCTGCGCAGGCGGCGGATGCCCTTGTCTCCGGGCGTATAGGCATAAGCGCGGCGCAGCGCGGGATCGATGGCGGCGCGCCACCGCGCCTCCAGCTCGCAACCGAGCGTGGTGCGCAGCGCCTCGCGCGCGCGGAAGATCGCGTCGGGATCGACGACGCTCAGCTGGTCGCCGATGAAGTTTTCCGACGGCAGCAGCACCGCCTCGGCGACGAACGCGCGGTCGAGCGTCGGGTCGTCGAGCGTGTCGGCGACCGCATCGACCACCGCGCGAGGATCAGCCTCGCCCTCGACCGCGGCGGCGATCAAGGTGTCGAGCATCAATTGCTGCATCGCCTCGTAGCGCGCGAAGGAATCGTCGTCGTGGCGCGCGAGGAAGGCGAGGTCGGCGGCGCTGCGGTCGCTTTCGACGATCACCGGCGCGGAGAAGCCGCGGTTGAGCGAGACGATCGGGCGTTCGGTGACGGTCTCGAACGTCACGCTGGCGCTCGCGTCGGAGAGGATCACCAGTTGCTCGTCGCCGAGCGGCTGGCCGGTGTCGCCGCCGAACAGCCGGATGCGCAAGGGGAGCACCTGCGGGTGCTTGACCGGCTGGCCGGGCGTCTCGGGCACCTTCTGCGCGAGGTTGAGCGTCGCGCGGCCGCTGCCGGGTTCGTGCACGAGCGAGGCGGAGACGCGCGGGGTGCCGGCCTGGCTGTACCAGAGGCGGAATTGCGTGAGGTCGATGTCGCCGGCCTCTTCCATGCAGGCGACGAAATCCTCGCAGGTCGCGGCGGTGCCGTCGAAGCGGTCGAAATAGAGATCGCAGGCGGCGCGGAAGCGCCGGGCCCCCAGCATCGTCGCCATCATACGGATCAGCTCCGCGCCCTTGTTATAGATGGTGGCGGTGTAGAAGTTGCTGATCTCGATATAGCTTTCCGGGCGGACCGGGTGCGCGAGCGGGCCCGAATCCTCCGGGAACTGCGCGGCACGCAGGCCGCGCACGTCCTCGATCCGCTTGACCGCCGCCGAGCCCTGATCGGCGGAGAAACCCTGATCGCGGTAGACGGTGAAGCCTTCCTTGAGGCTCAACTGGAACCAGTCGCGGCAGGTGATGCGATTGCCCGACCAGTTGTGGAAATATTCGTGCGCGACCACGGCGGCGATCGCGTCGTAATCGTAATCGGTAGCGGTGTCGGGATCGGCGAGGATGTAGCGGCTGTTGAAGATGTTCAGCCCCTTGTTCTCCATCGCGCCAAAGTTGAAATCGTCGACCGCGACGATGTTGAAGACGTCGAGGTCGTATTCGCGCCCGTAGACGCGCTCGTCCCACGCCATCGACAGCTTGAGCGCGTCGAGCGCATGGTCGGTCCTGGGCAGGTCGCCGGTGCGCACCCAGATGCCGAGCTGCACCTCACGGCCCGAGCGGGTGGTGAAGGTGCCGCGGTTGACCGCGAGATCGCCCGCCACCAGCGCGAAGAGGTAGGATGGCTTGGGCCACGGATCGTGCCACTCCGCCCAGTGCGTGCCGTCGGCATTGTCGCCCTGTGCGACCGGGTCACCATTGGCGAGCAGCACCGGGAAGCGCGCCTTGTCGGCGGTCATCTTTACCCGGTAGGTCGCGAGCACGTCGGGGCGGTCCGGGAACCAGGTGATGCGGCGGAATCCCTCTGCCTCGCATTGCGTGCAGAGATTGCCGCCCGAGGCATAGAGCCCCATCAATTGCGTGTTGCGATCGGGGGCGATCTCGACCTCGGTCTCGACGACGTGCGCGTCGCCGGAAAGCGGGACGACGAGCTGCTCGCCCTCGATCCGCCAGTCGTTGATCGCCTGCCCGTCGACCGTCACCGACAACGGCACCTGCCCGGCGCCATCGAGGCGCAGCGGGGTGTCGTGATCGCCATTGCGGCTCACATCGAGCCGGGCGCGGACGCGCGTCGCGACCGGGTCCAGCGCGAAGTCGAGCGCGACCTGCGGCACCAGCCACGCGGGCGGGGTATAATCGCTGCGGCGCGTGGCGGCGGGCGTGACGGGGGTGGTACGGGCATCGGCCATGGCGCGGACTATGACGAAAACGCGAGCCGGGTTCCATCCGAAAGCCGCGCGATCGTCTCGACGGCAACCATCGTCGCTTCTAAGGTCAGCGATCCTTCCTCTTCCACCGGGCGTGTCCATGTTTCGTTCGTTCGCTTTCCTGCCCTTGCTCGCGCTTTCCGCCACCGCTGTTGCCGAGACGACGCCCGCCGCGCGCAACGCCGCGCTCAACGCGCCGCTGCCCGCCGATCAGGCCGCGATGAAGGCGCATGTGATGTTCCTGGCGTCGGACGCGATGAAGGGGCGCGACGTCGGCTCGCCCGAGTTCGACATCGCCGCGCAATATGTCGCCGCGCAATTCTATGCCGCGGGGCTCAAGCCGATGGGCGACGAGGGCGGCTATCTGCAGAAGGTGCCGCTGACCGGGTACAAGATCGCGGGTGAGGGGAGCGCGTCGTGGACGGGGGCAGGCGGGGCGGCGGTGTCGCTGGCGTTCGGCAAGGATTTCACCCCGGCCGCGAACCCGGCGGCAAAGGCGACCGCGCTCACCGCGCCGGTGGTGTTCGTCGGCTATGGACTGGAAGCGCCGCAATATGGGCTGGACGATTATGCGGGCGTCGACGTGCGCGGCAAGATCGTCGCCTATGTCGGCGGCGCGCCGGCGGGGCTGCCGAGCGAGGTGTCGGCAACCTTCGGCAGCGCGGCGGCGCGGCAGAGCGCGGCGGCGAAGCATGGCGCGGTCGGGGTGATCGCGATCGCCGATCTGCGCAAGGCCGGGCGCGGCGCACCGTCGTTCGCTTCGGTGACGAAGGGCTATGCCGCCGAGCGGATCACCTGGGCGCGCGCCGACGGCACCGGGAGCGCCAGCGGCGCGCCGTTGCTGGGGACGCTGTCGCCGGCCGGCGCGGCGAAGGTGTTCGGGCGCGCCTGGCCGGCGCTCGCCAGGGGGGCGGCGCGCAAGACGTTGAAGGTGCGGCCGACGACCGCCGCGGGGACGCTGTCGATCGCTAGCGCCACCAATTTTCGCGCGATTCCGAGCAGCAACGTCGTGGGGATGATCCCCGGCAGCGACCCGGCGCTGGGCAAGGAGACGGTGGTGCTGTCCGCGCATCTCGATCACGTCGGGGTCGGCGCGGCGGTGAACGGCGACACGATCTATAACGGCGCGCTCGACGACGGCATTGGGATCGCGAGCCTGATCGAGGCGGCCAAGCGCTTCAAGACCGCCACCGCGCCGAAGCGCAGCATCATCTTCCTCGCGGTGACCGCCGAGGAGAAGGGCCTGGTTGGCAGCGATTATTTTGCGAACCATCCCACCGTGCCGATCGGCGACATCGTCGCGGACGTGAACCTCGACATGCCGATCCTGACCTACCGGTTCGAGGATATGGTGGCGTTCGGCGGTGATCGTTCGACGCTGGGGCCGATCATCGCGCGCGCGGTGGCGGGGATCGGCGTCGGCCTGTCGCCTGACCCGATGCCCGAGCAGGCGATCTTCGTCCGCTCCGACCATTATCGCTTCGTGCAGAAGGGCGTGCCCTCGGTGTTCCTGTGGCCGGGGGAGAAGGGGCCGGGCAAGGCGGCGATCGAGACGTTCATGAGCAATTGCTACCACAAGCCGTGCGACGACCTGACGCAGCCGATCCTGTGGGATCAGGGGGTGCGCTTCGTCGACGCCAATTACCGGATCGCGCGTGAGATCGCCGATGCACCGCAGCGGCCGGTGTGGAACAAGGGCGACTATTTCGGGCTGCTGTTCGACGGGCCGATGGCGCCCTGAAGCGCGCTTGCCAAGCGGCGCGTTGCGGCCGATGAAGGGTGCAGGTCTGGGGAGCGACAGTGACCGACGCGCGTGACATCATCCGCCGCACGACGATCGAGCTGGGGCCGCTGCGGATCACGCGCGAATATCGCTGCGCGCCGCCGGGGCCGCATTATCCGTTCTACGAGCCGGCGCGTGCGCGGTCGGGCGGCGGCTGGCGCGCGGCGGGGGTGCTGGGCGTCGTGCTGGCGGTGAGCGCGGGCGGGCTGTCGATGGCGGCGACCCATGCGCCGCCGGTGCGCGCGATGAAGTACGCGGTAAGCGTGCCGGTGCCGCAGCGGGTGATCGCGCCCCCGCCGCCGACGGTTGCGGCGCGGGCGGTGCGGCCGGTAGCGCCGGTCGCGGCGGCAACGCCCTCGGCGAAGCCGGTCGTGGCCGACGACCTGCCGCAGGATAGCGGCAGCCGCGCGACGGCGATCGCGGCGGCGCTGCGCAGCGGCGAGGTGCAGGAATGGTATGAGTCGGCCGGGCAGGTGCACGGCTTCGTCGTCGCGGGCGAAGCGGAGGCGGACGGGGCGCGGACGTGCCGGGCACTGTCGGTGCTGACCCGCGCGCCGGGCGGGGCGGATCGGGTCGATCAGCGGCGCGCGTGTCTGCCGGCGGGGTAGGTCCACGGTTCGTCATTCCCGCGAAGGCGGGAATCAGGAACCTTGGACGGTTGCGTCTCTACTGACGGACCTCGGGAGAAGAAGCGGGGTCCCGGATCAGGTCCGGGGCGACGTACCTGGGGTGCGTCGCTCGCGCCCCGCTGTCTTCGATCAGCGACCGATGCTGGTGTAGCGGAAGCCCGCCGCCTTCACCTCGGCGGGGGTGTAGATGTTGCGCAGGTCGATCAGGATCGGTTCCTTGAGCAGCGACTTCACGCGCGGCAGGTCGAGTGCGCGGAACTCGTCCCATTCGGTGACGATCGCCAGCGCGTCGGCGCCCTCGATCGCCTGATACGGGCCGTCGCAATATTCGACATTGTCGAGCACCAGCTTGGCCTGCTCGGTACCCTCGGGATCGAACGCCTTCACCTTGGCGCCGGCGTCCTGCAACGCCTGGATCACAGCGATCGCGGGCGAGTCGCGCATGTCGTCGGTGTTCGGCTTGAAGGTCAGCCCCAGCACCGCGATCGTCTTGCCGCGCACGTCGTCGCCCATCGCATGGACGATCTTGCGGCCCATCGCGCGCTTGCGGTTGTCGTTGACCGCGACGACCGCCTCGACGATCCGTTGCGGCGCGTCATAATCCTGGCTGGTCTTGAGCAGCGCCAGCGTGTCCTTGGGAAAGCACGACCCGCCATAGCCCGGGCCAGCGTGCAGGAACTTCGACCCGATGCGGTTGTCGAGCCCAATCCCGCGGCTGACGTCCTTCACGTCGGCGCCGACCTTCTCGCACAGGTCCGCAATCTCGTTGATGAAGGTGATCTTGGTCGCGAGGAACGCATTGCCGGCATATTTGATCAGCTCGGCGGTGCGGCGCGCGGTGACGAGGATCGGCGCGGCGTTGAGGTACAGCGGGCGATAGACCTGCCGCATCACCTCGGTCGCGCGATCATCGCCCGAGCCGATCACGATCCGGTCGGGACGTTTGAAATCGTCGATCGCCGCGCCTTCGCGCAGGAATTCCGGATTCGAGACAACGCCGAACTCGGCGTTCGGCGCGGCCTCGCGGATGATCCGTTCGACCTCGTCGCCGGTGCCGACCGGCACGGTCGACTTGGTGACGATCACGGTATAGCCGGTCAGCGCCTCGCCGATTTCCTTGGCGGCGGCGAAGACGTACGACAGATCGGCGTGGCCGTCGCCGCGGCGCGTCGGCGTGCCGACGCCGATGAACACCGCGTCCGCCCCCGCGACCGCTTCCTTGAGGTCGGTAGTGAACTTCAGCCGGCCCGCCGCGACATTGCGCGCGACGAGGTCTTCGAGGCCCGGCTCGTAGATCGGCATCTTGCCGGCGAGCAGCCGGTCAATCTTGCCCTTGTCCTTGTCGACGCAAATCACGTCATGGCCGAAGTCGGCGAAGCATGTGCCTGAAACCAGGCCGACATAGCCCGAACCGATCATGGTAATGCGCAAGACGGTCGCTCCCTTGAATGAACCGCCCCCGGGCGGCATCCCAGCCTTGCCCGCTAGCGACTCGACCGCCTGTCTGGCAAGCGTTCAGGTGGTTGCAATTGGCACACCTCCACTTGCCGCCACCGGAATCGCGGTGGTTCGCACCGTCGCCGCGACGGTCTTTCGCCAGCGATGGCGCCGCCACGCATTGATCGCGGTGATCCCGGCGGGCCACATCAGCGTCAGCACGACATCGGAGATCGTGTCGGACCACGACCATTGCGGGCTGGCGGCGAGCCAGTCCATCAGCTCGTTACCCAGTTCGGCGGCGAACACGACCTGCAGCGCGACGACGCCGCCGCGCCGCTGGCGCACCACCATCAACGTCGCAAGATAGATCGCCATGCCGACATGGACGTGCAGCAGCGCCGCCGAACCGGCGAGCGCGACGATCTGGTCGATCAGCGACTTGTAAAGGTACACGATTTCCATCGCGCCGCTTTGCCAAACATAGGTTGAGGAAGCATAACCGGACATGCGCCGTCCGGAACCGCGGGCGATCCCGGAGATTGTCGCGGGTAATGATCGAATCCCCTGCGCAGGTCGGCGTGCTGACCTTTCACCGCTGCATCAATTTCGGCTCCTATTGGCAGGCACGTTGTCTGGTCGAGGGGTTGCGCGCGATGGGGCATGACGCACGCCTGCTCGATCATCACAGTGACGCGGTGGTGCGCGCGGAATGGAAGTGCGCGTTGCAGCCGACGCTGCCCGCGCGGACGCTGACGCCCGACCTCGGTGCGTACAAGGCGAAGGCGCGGAAGTTCGTCACCGCGATCGAGCAACTGCCGCGCTCGGCGACGTTCGCGCTCGACGATCCGGAGGCGCTCGCGCCGCTCGACGCGGTGGTGGTCGGCAGCGACGAGGTGTGGAATTTCCGGCATCCCTGGTATGCGTCGACGCCGTTGTTCTTCGGCGAGGGACTGACCGCGCCGCGGCTGGTGTCCTATGCCGCCAGCTTCGGCAATCACGATGCCGCCGACGGGATCGGTGACGACTGGGTGGCACGGCTGCGGCGCTTCACCGCGATCTCGGTGCGCGACGCCAACGCGCAGACGCTGGTCGGCGGCGCGCTGGGCGAGACACCGCCGCTGGTGCTGGACCCGGTGCTGCAGTTCGGTGACCGCGTGCCGCGCGGCGTGCCGGAGGGCGACCGTTACGCGCTCGTCTATGGGCATGGGTTTCCCGACTGGCTCGCCGAGGCGATGCGGCAATGGGCGAACCGGCATGACATGCGGCTGCACAGCATCGGCTATCGCAACGACTGGGCGGA
Source organism: Sphingomonas sp. 8AM (assembly GCF_902506455.1). Taxonomy (GTDB): domain Bacteria; phylum Pseudomonadota; class Alphaproteobacteria; order Sphingomonadales; family Sphingomonadaceae; genus Sphingomonas. The sequence continues at coordinate 337,159 of NZ_LR733844.1, forward strand.
CACGCAGGAGATCGACGCCGGCCCGGAAGCGTTTGCCGAGCGCGTGGCGGGGGCGAGTGCGCTGGTCACCAACTTCTTCCACGGCTGCGTCTTCGCGCTGGTGCACGGGACGCCGTTCGTGACCGCGCCGTCCTCCTACCGGTTCAACAAGGTACGCGATCTGGCGGCGGCGCTCGATGCGCAGCGACATATCGTCGCGCCGGAAACCGCCGAGGCGGAGTATGACATGCTGCTCAGCGCGCCACACAATCCGCAAATCGGCGAGCGGATCGCGGAGCTTCGCGCGCAATCGACCGTCTTCCTGGGCGCAGCGCTTGGCTGAGGCGCTGCGCCCGGACGACATCGTCGGCGCAGGGCTGTGCATCGGTTGCGGCGGGTGCGCGGCGGCGATGCGGATGGACCGCGACGGGCTGTGGAAGCCCGAAGCGGGCACGACCGGCGGCGCGGACTTCGCGTCGCAGTGTCCGTTTTCGCCCGCGGCTGCGAATGAGGATGTGCTGGCCGCCGAGCGATTTCCCGCCGCACCGGCACGCAGCGAGCTGCTCGGGCGGTTCGAATCGACGTGGGTCGGGCATGTCGCGCAGCAGGCGTTCCGTGCCAACGGCAGTTCAGGCGGAATGGTCAGCTGGGTCGCTGCGGAATTGCTGCGCACCGGCGCGGTCGATGCGGTCGCGCATGTTGCGCCGGTCGCCGATCCGCAGACGGACGGGCGCTTTTTCACCTACCGCCTGTCGCACGATGCCGCCGAGATCGCGGGCGGGGCGAAATCGCGTTATTATCCGGTCGAGCTGTCGGCGGTGATTGCGGCGATCCGTGCGACGCCGGGACGTTACGCCGTGGTGGCGGTGCCGTGCTTCATCAAGGCGCTCAACCTGTTGCGCCGCACCGATCCGGTGATCGGCGAGCGGGTGACGCATCTGCTGGGGCTGTTTTGCGGGCATCAGAAGAGCGCACGGCTGGTCGACAGTTTCGCGTGGCAGCTGGAGACACCGATCGCGCGGGTGCGCGCGGTCGACTACCGGATCAAGGATGCCAGTCGCCCGGCCAATTGGTATCGCGCGCACCTGACGCTCGACGACGGCAGCGCGCGCGCCGAGGATTGGTGGCATCTGGCGGACGGCGACTGGGGGGCAGGGTTCTTCCAGAATCCGGCGTGTGACTGGTGCGACGATGTCGTCGCGGAAACCGCCGATGTCGCGTTCGGCGATGCGTGGGTGGAACCGTATTCGTCCGATGGGCGCGGGACCAATGTGGTGATCGCGCGCTCGCCGGAGATCCATGCGATGATCGCGGGGGCGGCCGCGGACGGACGGCTGGCGCTGCGCGAAGTCGATGCGGCGTTCGTCGAGCAGACGCAGGCGGCGGGGTTCCGGCACCGCCGCGAGGGGCTGGCGTACCGGCTGACGTGGCGACGCAGGGGCGATGCGGTGCGGCCGGTAAAGCGCGTCGCGCCCTCGGCGGCGCTGCCGGTGCGGCGCAAGCTGGTCTATCGGCTGCGGCACATGATCGCCCGTGAGAGCCACCGGATCGCGCGTGCCGCGCTGCGGACCGGGCGACCGGGGCTCTATACGACGTGGGCGCGCAAGGTGCTGGCCGTATATCGCGCGGTCGCGTGGTCGCACGGGCGGCTGGGCGCGTGGGTGGACCGCGTGCTGCCGGATCGTCGCGCGCAATAACGCAAGGGTCCTCGCCCCGGATGCGGCCCCGGGACGAGGGCGGGTGCCTTACACCAGCGCGCGCGGCATCGGCTTGCGGCGCCGGCGCATTGCGGCGCCGACCACGCCGAAGCCGGCGAGCATCATCGCCCAGGTCTTCGGCTCGGGCACCGCGCCCGTCAGTTTGGCATATTCGGCGGCGCTGACCTTGAAGCTGTAGACCATGTTCGGGATCAGCGTCTTGCCTTTAGGGCAGGACGCACCGAGCTTGACCTCCGCGCTGCCGCCCTTGCCCGCCAGGCCGCCGGTGCAGACGTCGAACTGCTCGCCGCTGCCCGACTGGGTGACCGAATAATCGTTGTCGGTGACGACGATCAGCGAATAGCTGCCGTCCGGCAGCCGCGGACCGAACGAAAAGCCCTCGATCTTCTCGGGCACCGGATAGCCCGCCGCCGTCAGCGCGGCGGCGATGTCGAGGAACGGAGTCTGGCTCTTGGCGACGGGGGTGACGCCGTCGGGCAGGGTGTTGGTGCCCGCAAGGCTGATGTCCTTGACGTCGGTGGCGTTGGTCAGGTCGATCTCATAGACGCGCTTGTCGCCGACCTGCTTCTTGCCGTTGGGATCGTCCACGCCGAAGCCGCGATTGTCGCGTTCCAGCACCAGCAGCTTGTTGTCGCCAACCGCCTGCAGCGACGAAACACCGATCGAGCGGCCCTGCTTGTCGGCGTCGAACTGGTTCTTGGTCAGCCCGGCGTTGATCGCGTCGACCGAATCGAGTTGATAGACATATTGCCTGGTCTGCTTGCCGGTCGCGACGTCGAATTCGACGATGCGGGTGTTGCGGCTGTAGACGCCGTTCGCCGAGCCGTCGGGCGCACGACCTTCGTTGACCAGTGGGTCCTGCAGGATCGCATAGGCGGTCTTGCCGTCCTTGCTGACGGTCAGACCTTCGAAGCCGCGATTGTCCTGCCGCCCGCTGACGATCGTGCCCGCACCGCCGACGTAATCGACGCCGCCGGTGCCATCGTGCGGCACGAGGTTGGACGGGACCTCGAACGCGCGCACGAACTGGCCATCGGTGCGGAATTCGAGGACCGACGGACCATATTCGTCGGAGACGAGGAAATTGCCGTTGGGCAGCCGCGCCAGCCCTTCGGGATCGAGCGAGCGGCCGAGCTCGGCGACACTGCCATTCAGCAGCTGCGGATTCAGGCCGTTATAATTGTTGGCACCGTCATGATAGAGAACCGTGTTGGTCAGCGTGAAGCCGTTGATCTTCCCGCCGGTGTCGATGTCGAGCGTGAAGCCCTGCATCCGCGGGGTGTAGGACAGGACGCCGCCGCCAGGCCCGCGATCGGTGGTGGCCCAGAACGTGCCGGTGCTGGCGTCGTAGCTGAGGTCCGACCCAAACCCGCCGAGGCGGTTGTCGCCGGTGTTAGGAAGGCCCGACAGGTCGGGGCCGTTGGGCACGGAGAAAGACGAGATGAGCGTGACGGCGCCGGCCGACAGCGGGGTCACGGCAGCGACGGCGGTGGCGGCGAGCAGGGCAACGGGGCGCATAGGGTTAATCTCCTGTTAACCGTGCGCCTGGCGGCTCGCTGTTACGCGGTCGTGACGTTTGCGGGACGGTATCGCGACAGTGGCGCCCCGTCCCGAATTGGGGCGCGTGGGTCACTTCACCGCTTGTAGATGCTCCGCCAGCCGCAGCGTCTGCGCGAGCAAGGTCAACGTCGGATTGGCGAAACTGGAGGTCGGGAAGCTCGCTGCGCCAGCGATGAACACGCCTCGGGTCCCGAACAGCTCGGCATTGGCATCGCAGACGCCGTCTGCCGCGCTGTCGGCCATGCGTGCGGTGCCGATATGATGGCCGCCGACCGGCACGGGATGATCGCTCCACGCCTGCGCCTCGTCGTCGGTCAGGGTGATCGTCGCGGCCCCGCTGCGGTTCACCGCCGCCGCGATCACGCGCACGCCCGCGATCATCCGCGCGCGATCCGCCGCCGTGCAGCGCCAGTCGATGATCGCGCGGCGCAGGCCGGCGGCGTCGCGCTCGGTGCCGAGCATCACGCGGCTGTCGCGGTGCGGCTCCTGCTCGCCGTTGAGGTCGAGCGGGTAGACGCCGCCCGGCTCGGCGAGCAGCACGCTGGGCAGCTTGCGCTTGGCGAGGATGCGGCGACGCGTCCAGTCGAGCGCGAACCCCGCCAGTCGCGGCGATCCGAGCAGCACGTTGCGGAAATGCGCAGCATGGAACGACGCCGAGGAGCCGCCGCGCTGCGCGCGCGCGTCATGCTCCAGCGCGGTCATCTTGCGCGCATATTCGGGGACGATCATGTTCTTGGCGAGGTACATCGCCGATAGCACCGGATGACGGTGCGCCGGGTCGACGATGCTGGGGTGCGCGGGCCGCAGCACCATGTTCGCGAGCCGCTCACGCCGCTGCGCCTCCGGCGACAGCCAGAGATAGCGGCGGCAATAGATGCCGTCGTGCGAGCGGAAATAATCGAAGCGGTCGTGCCCGGCTGGCGGGTGGAAGGCCATCGTGCCGAGCGTGCCCTCCAAATGGCATTGGTAATAGCGTCCGACCAGATCGTGCTCGTTGCCGAGCCCGCAGGCGCGCGCCTCGTCGCTGGCGAGCAGCAGCCGCGCGGTCTCGATCCCGCCCGCCGCGATCACGACGCGGGATGCGGCGATCGTCACCTTCGCGCCATCGGGCAGGCGGAGGCGGACGCCGCTGGCGATCGCGCCGTCGCTGGTGGTGAGGATCTGGTCGACGGGCGCGTTGGTCAGGACGCGCAGCCGTGGCGCGGCCTCGAGCCGCTTGCGATACCAGCCGCCGAAATCGGTCGGGTGGCTGAAACGCTCGACGCGCTCGGTGATCGCATCGTCGCCGGTGCCGGGGAGGGCGGGGTCGGCCTCGCGCGGGTCGGCGGCGGCGGCGATGACGTCGAGCGCACCCGCCTCGGCGAGCGCCATCGCCTGCGGATAGAAGCGCGCGATCTCGTCATGCGCGATCGGCCAGCGCGCGGCGGGCATCCAGTCGCGTGTTTCGAAGTCGATCGGATCAAACGGGATGCAGCGCCCGCCCCATACCGCGCTGGTACCGCCGAACTGGCGGCGGCGGTACATCTCGCCGGGCGAGTGGGAGGCGGGGGAGACCGATTGCGCGCGCAGGAAGTCCTGCCCGGCCTTGTCGAATTTGTCGCCGCCGGCCTCGACCAGCACGACGTCCCAGCCGGCGTCCGCCAGCGTCAGCGCCAGCGTGATCCCGGCCGGGCCGGCGCCGACGATCACCAGATCGGCCTCAATCCGCGCGGCCAACGCGGCGCGGCGTGCGTCGACGATCATCGTGCCGACCCGCGCGCGATCGCGGCCAGTGCGCGCAGATGCTCGGGCTTGCCGGTGCCGACCACGGTGCAGTCGACGGCGGGATGCGCGATTGCGCGCGCCACCGCCTGCGCCGGGGTGAGGCCGGGTTGCAGCGTCACCACCTCGCGCGCGAGCACCAGATGCCCGCGTGCGCGGATCAGATCGGCGCGCTTGCCGAGCGCGGTGAGTACGTCCCACGGCAGCTCCAGCACGTCATAGCCGGGCTGGTCGAGCGCGGCGTCGAGCGTGGCGAGATCGTCGCACGACACGCCGATGCGTAAGGCCTTGCCGCTCGCGCGCGCCGCGACGAGCGCCAGTGCCAGCTCGGCGTCGGCGGCGACATGCGCCGGCGGGCTGTGGAGCAGGAACGCCTCGACGCGATCGGTGCGCAGCCGCTTCAGCGACGCCTCGAGGCTGGCGACGATCACGCGCGGGCGCCAGTCCGCGCTGATCGCATCGGCGCGCTGCGCGGTGACCGCGTTGCCCGCGCCGCCACGCCGCGCGAGCACCGCGCGGATCAGCGGCTTGGCGGTGCGCAGCAGCCGGTATTTGGCGGAGAAGGTCTGCCCGCCCTTGGTGACGACGAACGCCGCGTCGCGCCGCCCGGCGATCGCGCGGCCGATGATCCGCTCGCTGTCGCCCTGACCATAGATGCTTGCGGTATCGAGCACGGTGACGCCGAGGTCGAGCGCGGTGCGCACCAGCCGTTCGCTGTCGGCGGCGGGGGCGGGGTTCGCGAAGGAGCCGAACTTGCTGCCACCGAGCCCGAGGCGTGAGACGGCGGTCACTTGCCCGCGATCCGGTACGCGCGCACCCAGTCGATCTTCATTCGCGCCGGCCACTTCTGATCGCCGCGCGGCGCGCCGGGCCAGTTGCCGCCGATCGCGAGATTGAGGAGCAGGTAGAGTGGCTGGTGATAATCCTTGTTCGGGACGCGCCGCACGGGCCGGTCGTCGAAATACCAGACCAGCTCCTTGGGCGTCACCATCATCCCGTAGGTATGGAATTGCGACAGATCGGTTCCGCTCGCCCACGGCATCCCGTCGCCCTTCTTCTGATTGTTCGGCAGGTTCGGGAAATAGGTGAAATAGAGTTTGCCGGGCTCGCCGATCGATTCGAAGATGTCGATCTCGGTCGGTCCGGGCTGCTGCTGCTTGCCATCCTGCACCGCCGGCACCGGGAGCAGCCAGAACGCCGGCCAGATGCCCTTGCCTGACGGGAAGGCGATCCGCGCCTCGACATAGCCGTAGGTAAAGTGGAACGACCGCTCGGTGGTGATGAGCCCCGACAGGTACGGCAGGTGGTTGGTGGCCGGATCGGCGCGATACGGGTTGGGACGCGCGGCGATCGTCAGCACGCCCGGCTTCCATTCAAAGGCGGACATGCCCTCGGCAGGATCGCCATAATATTCCAGCTCGCCATTGGGGACGAGCGTGCGTGGCTCCCAACCCTTGTCGGCGCGGGTCGGCTGGACGCCGAACCAGTAATTGGTCTTCCAGCGGCCGCGCGGATTCTTCTCGGCGTGCCAGAAATCGGGCGCGCGGTCGAACTCGTCGGCGAAAGCCGGGCGCAGCCGCGAGCGGTCGAGCGTGCCGCGCCGCTCGGGGGTGGCGGACCAGCCGGCCCAGACCGCCGCCGCAAGCAGCGCCATGCGCGCGATCATTTCCACACCGATCCGCCGCATTCGCGGATATAGGCGGCGGTCTGGCGCGAGATCGCCTTGCGCTGCGGCCGATCATCGCGTTTGCGCCAGTCGAGGAACTTGCGCACCGCGCCGCTGACGCTCGCCTGACCGCGCTGTCGCATCAGCAGATAGGGCGTGAAGAGCGCGGCGTTCACCAGCACCTCCGGGAAAGGCATCCGCAGATAGCTGATGATATATTTGTTCGCCAGCCGCTGCGTCTGCACGCGTTTCTTCGCGTCGCGGCCGTCGGGGTGCTCCAGCTCCTCGCAACTGATCGCGGGATCGTAGCGGATCCGCCAGCCGGCATCGATGATCCGGTACGACAGCTCGATTTCCTCCAGCCCGTAGAAGAAGTCGGGCAGGAAGCCGCCGACCTCGCGCAGGCAGGCGGTGCGGAATGCGACGCACCCGCCGACGAAGCGGAAGGTGAGGAACGGCTGCGTGAGATCGACGTCCTTGCGGGTGTGCGGGATCAGGTCGACGCGGCGGCGGGTCTCGCCGCGGACGTGCTTGCGCACGGTGATCGCGCCGAGGCGATCGTCCTCGCCGAAGCGCGCGGCGAACAGGTCGAGCATCGCCGGCGTCTCGACCAGCACGTCGTCGTCGAGCAGCACGATATACTCGCCCCGCGCGGCGTCGAAGCCGTCGTTGCGGGCGTGGACGCCCTTGTTGTTGCCGGAGAACAGATACTGGCGGTTGAGAAAGCGATCGAGCAGCGCCTCACGCGTGCCGCGCTCGACATTGTTGTCGACGAGGATCAGTTCGTAATCGTCGCGCGCGCCGAGGCAATCATGGAGCCGGGTCAGCGTGTCGGCGAGGATCTGGTCGCGGGCATAGGTGAGCACCACGACGGAAAAGCGGATCGTCATGCCGATGGCTCCGAAAGCGCGAGGCGGTTGAGGGCGTGACGCTCCGCGATGGTGAGCAACACGATATTGGCGAGCTGACTGACCGCGATCGCGATCGCCATGCCGGCGATGCCGTGCGGGATCGCGAGCACCAGTGCGGCGAGCGTGACCAGCGCGGTGGCGGCGCGGGTGACGAACATCGTACGGCTGGCGCGCAGCACGATCAGCAACGTCTCCGACGGCTGGTTCAGGCAGAACAGGAAGAAGGCGGCGCACAGCAGCTGCACGTTCTGTTCGACCCCGGCGTACTGGCCGTGGAAGACGAGCGCGATCAGCGGGTGCGCGAACAGTGCGACCAGCGCGAGATAGCCCCCGGTCAGCACGATCAGCGTGCGACGCGTGTTGCCGATCGCGCGGCGCAGTCCTGGTCCGCCATCTTTCGCGAGCGCCGCGGCGGCGCGCGGCTTGTCGGTCGAGTCGATCGCCGAGACGATGCTGACCGCCGGGTTGGTGAGCGTGCGCGCCGCGGTGAACACCGCCGCCGCACCTGGCCCGAGCAGCGCGCCGATCAGGATTACGACGGTTGCGGTGCTGTAGACGGTGTAGGGGAAGATGTTGAGCGCGAGCCAGCCCGCGAAGCGGCCATGCGGTGCGAAGCGCCGCCACGCGCGCGTTGCGGCCGGGGCGGCGGGGCGGAGCAGCAGGAGCGCGAACAAGGTCGCGAGTGTCGCGGACACGCCCCATGCCAGCGCACCGGCGACGGCATCCGGGCGGATCGTCGCGGCGACGAGCGCGCCGCCGATCAGCACGACGAAGAACAGCGCCGAGACGAGCGCCGCCAGCCAGGCGCGTTCCTGTTTGTAGAACCAGCGGCGGACGAAATCCGCGGCGAGCAGCGGCGGGGTGATCCCCGCGCCGAGCAGCAGCGGCTCGGCGAGCCAGCGTTGCGCGGGCAGCGCGACCTGCACCAGCGCCGCAATCGCGACCAGCCCGACCGCGAGCACGAGCGCGGCGGCGACGTTCAGCCACCACCAGTCGGAATGGTAGCGCCGGTCGTCAGTGGCGTCGCCATGCTCGCGATGCTCGGTGACGTACGGCAGGGTGATGAGCGAGCGGTGGAAGCCCGCGACGAAATAATAAGCGCCGATCGCAACGCCGACGGCGCCGAACGCATCCGGTGCGAGGTGGCGGCCGAGGATCGCGCTGGCGGCGATGCTCCCCAACCCCTGAAACCCCTGGTCGGCCAGCGCGAACAGTCGCGCCAGCCGCCGGTCGCGGAGCCGCCCGGTCAGGCTCTGGAGAGGAAAAGAGGCCATCGGGCGGCGCGCTGCTGATCCGGTCGCGACCGGATCACGACTGCGCGTAATAGTCCTTCATGTAATCGGCATAGCCGGACGGATCGCCATAGCCGGACTGCGACTGGACCTTAAGGTTGACCATCGTCAGCGCGACGCCGGTGACGCCCGCGCCGACCGACGAGATCTGATGCAGCGCGGCGCGCGCGGCGCGCGCCGGGGTCGAGCGCCACCGGACCAGCAGCGCGAGCGCATCGAAGTGATGCGCAAGCACACGCGTGTCGGCGACCGCGAGCACCGGCGCGGTGTCGACCACGACATGTTCGTAGCGGCGACGCAGCTCGGCGAGCAGCGCGGTGAACTCCGGTGTCTCGAACATGTGCGGCGAGGTGCTGACGGTCGGGGCGAGCGGCAGGACGTCGAGCCCGGTCTGCTCCTCGCGCAGGATCACGTCGTCGAGCGTCGCGGTGCCGGCCAGCACCTCCCCGAGCCCGGCGCGCGCCTGTGGCGCAAGCGCCACCGACACCGAACGGCGCCGCAGGTCGGTGTCGAGCAGCAGCGTGCGCGACCCTCCGGTGGCGAGCACGCGCGCGACCGAGGTCGACGTCGTGGTCTTGCCTTCCTTGGGCAACGCCGAGGTGATGCCGAGGATCTTGCCGCCCTGCACCGACGAGGCCGTGAAGCTGAGGCTGGTCGCGAGGTTGCGATACGCCTCGGTGTAGGCCGACAGCGGGTGGAGCAACGTCGCCTCGGCCGGGTCGCTGGTGCGCGGCTTCTCGATCGAGCTGGCCGGGGTCGGCACGCTGTTGAAGTAATCGACCCCGAGCATCGTCTCGATGTCGTCGACCGTGTCGAGCCCCTGCACCCAACGCTCGCGGATGTAGGCGATGGCGAGACCGATGGCGAGGCCGAGCACCGCCCCCATGAACAGCAACACCGGAACGTTCGGCGAGCTGGGCGTCAGCGGCAGCGACGCCGGCGCGGCGATGCGGCTGTCCGGGCGGACGATCGACTGCTGCGCGTTCTGCTGCGTGCTGGTGGTGAGCAGCTGCTGATAGGCATCGCGGGCGTTCTGCGCGGAGCGCTGCAGGTCGGCCAGTTCCACTGACGAGCGCACATTGTTGGTCAGCCGTGACTGCGCCGCGGCGAGGCTCGCCTCGAGCGAGGCGGTGCTCGATCCGGCGGCCTGCGAGGCATTGCCGGCCGAGCGCGACAGGTCGCGCATCTCGCGCGTCAGCTGCGCGTCGATCGAATCGAGTTCCTTGCGGGCATCGGCCAGCGCCGGATAGCGCTCACCATAACGCGACTGGAGCGAGGCGACGCGTGCTGCCACCTGCGCCCGCTGCTGGCGCAGCGACGACATGGTGGCCGTGCTGTACGGGCTGTTGTTGCCGCCGCCGACGATCGTCGAGCCGCTGGCGCTGCTGCGCGCGCGTGCGGCCGCTTCTTCGGCGCGCGCCGAGGCGAGCGCCCCGCGGATCGAGGCGATCTCCTGCTCGGCCGTTACCGAATCAGGCAGGCCGAGCAGATTATTGCGGAGGCGGAAGGAGGCAACCGCTGCATCGGCCTGCTCGACCTTGCGACGCAGCGCGTCGAGCTGGCCGTTCAGGCGCGCATCGACGTCCTTGAATTCGGAGGCCTTGGTGTCGAGATCCTCGACCATGAACGCCTGCGCGAAGGCATTGGCAACCTGCATCGCCTTGAGCGGGTTCTTGTCGGTATAGCCAACCTCGAACAGCGAGGTGGTGCCGACCCGTGCGGCGCTCAGATTGGCGAGCAACGCGCCCGCGATCGCCTGCTTCTCGGTTGCGGCATCGGTCGCAAAGTCCTTGGCGGCGGCGCGCAGCTCCGGGTCGCGGTCCAGCTTCAGCTGCTCGACAACGCGGGTCGCGACCGGCAGCGACTTCATCGTCTGCACCTCGGCGTCGATCTTCGCGTCGCGCCCGAGATCCGACAATTGCGGCTGCGGCGCACCCGCCACCGGGCTTTGCGGCGTGAACTCGAGCTGCGCAGCGGCGGTGTAGCGGCGCGGCAGCACCTTGCTGATCGCCCAGGCCGCCACCAACATCCCGACGACGCACGCCAGGATGATCGGCAAGTGCCGTTTCAGGCGGGAGAAGAGGCCGGCCAGATCCTGGCGTTCCTCGGCCCGCACATTCGTCGCTTCCGCCATCGCTTACCCTTTTGTTCTGCCTTCGCCGCGGCTCAGCGCCGCAACGTCAGGCTAAGCCCTGCGCGCAGTTCGTTGAAACGTTGTCCCACCTGCGCCCCGCTGCTGGCGCGGTTGGAATAGTCGATCGACGGCGTCAGCACCACCGACCGGTTGAGCGTGTAGAGCGCACTCGCCCCGACATGGAACAATGTGTCGTTGCGGTCGATGCGCGAGAAGTCGTCCTTTTCCAGATCGGCGCGCGCGATCAGGATCAGGCTGCGCAGCAATTCGTGATCGACCTCGGCGGTCAGCCGGAAGGCGACCAAGCCCGGCGAGCCGGCGACGATCGCGTCGCGCACGTCGCGGCGCGCCGACAGGCTGACCGTGGTCAGCTCGGTGACGAGATAATCGACCTGCGCGTCGAGCGCGAGCCCGCTGAGATCGGAAACCCCGGCGGTATCGTAATGGCGCGTCAGATACCCGACGCCCAGCCGGCTGCGGATCAGCGGCGTCACGTCGAACGCCGCCCCGCCGATCACGCGCAGCTCGTCACCGCTCCGGTCGAAGTCGAACGTAGCGGCCCTGTAGTCGTGAAGCGTGTAGATGCCCTGCACGAACAGCGAGGTGACCGGCGAGACATTGTATTCGGCCCGTCCGGTCAGGCGGGTGGCGGTGCGATCCAGATAATCCTGATCGATCACCCGGCCATCGAGCGAGCGCGTGTCGCTGTAGTTCAGCCGTGTGACGTTGACGTCGCCGATCAGCTGCAGGCGATTGAACGCCGCGGTGCCGCGCAACGACGCGACCTGCCGGTCGAGCGGTACAGACGCGGCGGCGAAGCGCGGGAAGTCGCCCGACAACTGGTTGATGTAGATCCGGTCCGCATTCACCGCGGCGCGCAGGTTCGAATCGCCGACGATGTCGAGCCGGCTCTCGACGCCGACGTCGTAGCCGTCCTCGTTCTTGATCGAGTAATCCAGGAAGCGGCGGAACGAACCCCGCGCGTGCGCCACCAGCTGATGCCGCGACCAGTCGCTGCGCGCGTCAAGCCTGGGCGCGAACGTCGCATAGACGTCCGAGTCCTTGTCGGTGGTCGCGCCGAAGACGTTGTTGGTGGCGTTGGCGGCGAGGTCGACCTGCGGGAAGATCAGGAATGCCCCGGCCCGCACACCGAGCGCATCCAGCTCGGGATGCGGGCGCTGCAACACCGTGACGCGGTCGGTCTGCGGCAGATCGAACGGGATGCCGGTATCGAGCACCGACCGCGTGGTCTGCGCGTGCGCGGCCGGCGCACCCGCGGCGAGCAGCGACGCCGCCGCCAGCAGCCGCGGCACGACCAGACGCCACCGTCGCGCACGACGGTCGTGAGCAGGCGACATAGGAGGCGTCACCGGTATCAGAAGAGCCGCTCGGCGAAGCGGATCGTATCGCCCGGGCGGACCGCCATCTCCGGCGTTGCCTCGACCTTGGTCTCGCCGCCGCCCGTTTCGGGCCGGATGAAGACGTGGTTCTTCTGCGCACGATAGGTGTAGCCACCGGCCAGCGCGACCGCGCCTTCCAGCGTCATCCCGGTCTGGTAAGGATACTGACCCGGCTTGTTGACCTCGCCGAGGATGTAGAAGGGCCGGTAGGTGACGATCGAGCCGGTCACGCTGGGATTGCGCAGGAAGCCGTCGGCAAGACGAGTGCGGATCATCGCGCTGACCGCATCGATCGTCATCCCCTGCGCCTTGATCGTGCCCGCCAGCGGCACCTCGATCGTGCCGTTGGGGTTGATCGCATAGGTGCGGGTAAGGTCCGGCTCGCCATACACGGCAAGCGCGATCTGATCGCCGACACCCAGCTGATACGTAGCGTCGACCGGCGTTGCCCGCTCGCGTCCCAGCGCGGAGGCGGGTTGCAGCGGCAGATCGCCGCCACGTCCGGCGCAGCCCGACAGCAGCGCCACTGCTGACAGCATCATCGCCAGCCTGGTCATATTGATGGTTCCCCCGGGTCTATGCCGCACGTGCGAAGTGGCGACTTGGTAAGCGAACTTCCTCCAAATGCAAGTGATCTCGCCGACGACGTGGGACAGGCACGAGCCTTCTTGCAGGAATATCTTTAACCGTTATGGCTCATGGGACGCAGCAGGGGGCGACAAAAGGCGGGCGCCGTCCCCTCTGTTGCGCTGTAAAAGGGGCCAGCGAGACGCAAGCATGATCTGGATGTATGCCATCGCTGCCGGGCTGTTGCTGCTGTTGGCGGTACATCCATTCATCATTTATCCCGTTTCGTTACGCTTCTTTCGTCGCAGGCCGGTGTCGCATCTGTCTCATGACGGGACAGGCCGGCCGGCGCTGGCGATCTGCATGTCCGCTTACAACGAGGCGCGGTCGATCCGTCGGCGGCTCGAGCGGTTGATCGAGGCCGCGGACGCGTATGGCAATGCGACGATCCACGTCTATGCCGACGGGCCACAGGACGGGACGATCGAAATCCTGCGCGAGTTCGCGGATCGCGTCGATCTGGTCGTGTCGCACGGACGCAACGGCAAGACCTACGGCATGAACCTGCTGGTGCAGCGCTCGTCGTCCGAGCTGTTGATGTTTACCGATGCCAACGTGATGCACGACATCGACGTGATCGCGCCGCTGGTCGCGCCCTTCGTCGACGCAAGCGTCGGTTGCACCAGCGCGCGACTGGTTTACGATAACGCCGACGACAGCCCCGCCGCGGCGACCGGCGCCGCCTATTGGCGCGCCGAAGAGGCGATCAAGGCGATCGAGAGCGAGACGGTCGGGCTGATCGGGGTCGATGGCGCGATGTTCGTGCTGCGTCGCGAACTTCACCGCCCGCCGCCGCCGCATCTGATCGACGATCTGTACCTGAGCCTTGTGGTATTGGCGCAGGGCAAAAGGCTGATCAGCGTGCCCGACGCGCTGGTTCACGAACGCAGCGCGACCGAGGCGGAGGAGGAACTGGTGCGCAAGCGGCGAATCGCGTGTCAGGCGATCAACGTCCACCGCGCGCTGTGGCCGCAGCTGAAGCGGCTGCCGTGGCCGGCGCTCTACGGCTATGCTTCGCACCGGATGCTGAAATGGGTAACGCCGTTTCTGCTGGCGGGCGCAGGGCTGTGCGCGCTGCCGGTAGCAGTGGCGCTGGTCGGCGCCGTGCCAGTCCTGCTGCTGGCGGTGGCCGGTGCAGTAGCGCTGACGGTCGGCAACCGGCTGCGGATCGGCATTGCGCAGAAGATCGTCGCCGCGCTGCTGAGTCTCGTCGGTGTCGCGCAGGGCGTGATAGATTCGGTATGGGGCGGAAAGACATACGCCGTCTGGCAACCCGCGGAATCGGTGCGCGACTAAGACGGGGCGAGTTGCCGTTACGGGCGCGAATCTTTAGGAGGCGGTGCAGCATAAAGGCGCCGGCCCCGGCGCGAACCAAGGAATAACAGCATGAGCGGCCGCACCGATCCGATCCTGGTCACCGGGACAGCCGGCTTCATCGGCCATGCCGTCGCGCATCGCCTGCTCGACCGCGGCGAGCGCGTGATCGGCGTCGACGTCGTCAACGATTATTACGATCCCAAGCTGAAGGAAGCGCGGCTCGCCACCTTCGAGGGGCGCAACACCTTCGCCTTCCACCGCGCCGACATCGCCGACGCCGAAGCGATGGCGAAGATCGTCCGTGAGGAAGGCGTGCGTCGCGTCGTTCACCTCGCGGCGCAGGCGGGGGTACGTTACAGCCTCGAAAATCCCTTCGCCTATGAGCGGTCGAACCTCGCCGGGCATCTGTCGATCATGGAAGCGTGCCGTCATGCCGAGGGGTTCGAGCACCTCGTCTATGCCAGCTCCAGCTCGGTCTACGGTGACAAGCCGATGGGCGGGGAGGGGTTCACCGAGGACGAGGCGGCGGTCGATCCGGTCTCGCTCTATGCCGCGACCAAGCGCGCGTGCGAGCTGATGAGCCAGTCCTATGCCAGGCTGTATGGCTTTCCGCAGACCGGGCTGCGCTTCTTCACCGTCTATGGGCCGTGGGGGCGGCCGGACATGGCCTATTTCTCGTTCACGCAGAAGATCATGCGCGGCGAGGCGATCGAGGTCTTTGGCGAGGGCAAGATGGCGCGCGACTTCACCTATATCGACGATATCGTCGACGGGATCGTCGGTGCGCTCGATCATCCGCCCGAGACGGGCGGGCACCGGGTGCTTAACATCGGCGACAGCCACCCCGTCGGGCTGATGGAGATGATCGAGGCGCTCGAGGACGCGATCGGGCAGAAGGCGGAGAAGGTGATGCGCCCCATGCAGCCCGGCGACGTCACCGCGACCTATGCCGATGTTTCGAAGCTGCACGCACTTACCGGCTATCAGCCGAAGGTGATGCTGCGCGAGGGCTTGCAGCGTTTCGCCGAATGGTACCGCGGCTATTACGGGCCGACCGCCTGAGGCGCGTTCCGTCGTTCCGGACCCGGTCCGGAACGACGGCGGTCAGCGATACATGGTGATCCGGAACAACTCGCCGGGGGCGCCGGTCAGCCCGATCATGAACGTGACCCAGCGGACCGCATAGGCGAGCGCGATCAGCGTGACGGTGGCCAGCACGTCCTGCCGGATGAACGTCACCTTCTCGCGCGCCTGCCCGACCGACAGGCAGACGTAGCGCATGATCTCCGCCAGCACCGTCGCACCCGCCGCTGCGGCGATCCCGTAGTGCGTCAGCCCGAGCGGGAGGAATATGACGAGTCCAAGCAGCTTCGCGCTGCTGCCGAAGGCGCTGTAATGCGGCTTGCCCAACCCCAGCATCAGGTTCTCGTTGAGCGTGCTGAGGATCATCAGCCACGCGGCGATCGCGACCCACGGGATCAGCTGCGCCGCTTCATGGTAGCGCGGATCGTAGATGCGGATGACCAAGTCTGAGGTGGCGATGAACCCGGCGATCGCGACCAGCGCCACTACCTGGAACTGCAACCGGCGGTGCGCCAGCTTGCGCTGCAACTCGACGCCGCGCACCGTCGCCGCGGCGACGCTGGGGAAGACCACCTCGGCGCCGAGCTTCACGCTGAACTGCGCGAAGACGTCCGATAGCGAGCGCGCGATGCCGTAGATGCCGAGCGCCGCAAAGCTGACGTAGCGCGCGAGGATCAGGCGGTCGAAATTGAGCGCGAGGAAGAACACCACCGACGAGACGAACACCCATTTGCCGAAGCCGATGATCTCGCGGGCATAGCGACGGTCGATCAGCAACCGGTGCTGGATGCCGGGCTTGATGAAATACGACGCCACGGTCGGCGTGAACGACGCAAGGATGCTGCCGGTGAGCAGCCCCCAGATGTTGGGCGAGATCCACGCCGCTGCGATCAGCCCCGCCGACGCGATCACCGCGACGGCGGCTTCGTATTTCGCGGTGCGGTCGATCGCGAGTTCCTTGATCGCCAGCGGCAGCCCGATCGAGGTGCAGCCGGTCAGGACGAAGAAGATCGTCATGAACGGCAACAGCTTCTGAAGGGTCGGGTCGCCGTAGAAATGGCTGATGACCGGCATCAGCAGCAGCGCGACGAGCCCGAGCGCGACGCCGCGCACCACCTGCAAGGTCCAGGCGGTGTTGTAGAAACGCGGGTCGGTGGCGTTGGGGCTGCTGACGACGTTCTGCGCGATGCCGATGTCGGTGAACAGCTCCAGCCCGACGCGGAGCGACGTGAGCAGGATCATGATCCCGAACAGCTCGGGCGCCAGGATCCGCGTCAGCACCAGATTGGTGGCAAAGCGGAAGATCTGCACGATGACATAGCCCGAGGTCGCCCAGCCGAGCCGCTTCAGCAGCGCCTCCGGCACATGGACGCGCGCCAGCATCCGGGTACGCAGCGTTGAGGTGTCGGCCATGAACCGGTCGGTGTCCGTCGTCAAAAGGGTCGGGCGCGGCTAATCATGCCGCGGTCGGGGCTGCAACCGCAAAGGTGCAGCGGGGGAAGGTAGAGCGGGACGATGCTAGCGGGCGGCCACCGCCGTGGCCGCCTTCGCCACGACGCCGGGGCGTGGCGGCACCGGCACGAGCCGGCGGGGGGTGGTCCAGACGAACGGCGCCAGTTCCTTCATCTGCCGGCCGTCACCCAGATCGCCGCTGTTGCAGGATTTGAGCGCGTCGATGCAGTGCGCGGTCCACATCGCCATGACGTCGTCGTCCCATGCCCCGAACCAGTCGGCGTGGAAGGTCGATCCCGCAGGCATCCGCTCCATGCCCGGCATCTCGTCGGATGACAGATACCAGCTGTCGGCGCGCTGGGCGTCGATGCTGTACCACGCGCCCATCGTAAACGACGGAATCACATAGGGGTGCGTCGACGGGCATCTCAGATACCCCCACGATCCATAGGTGGCATTGGCCGTGTGGTCGCGATGGTTGGGGCTGTCGAGCCGGACGCCGTCCCAGCAGCCGGGGGCGGAGATCACCGCGCCGAGCCGGTTCCCGGCCGGGCAATTGGCGGCGGCTTCGGTGATTGTGGTGTAGTGCCCGGATCTGGCGGTGGGGCCGTCGCAGTTGAAGTAACCGCCGCCGGTCGGCGTCTTGCCCGTCACCATGTCGTAGCCGAAGATGAACCGAAGCCCGCGCGGCAATGCGACGCATTCCTTGCCCTGCCGCCGGCACTCTGCGCTTTCCTTCGGCAAGCGCTTATAATAAACCGAGACATAGTCCGGGCGTACGACATGGCCGCGCCCGTCGAGCATCGCCGGCATCCAGTAAGCGGACCGGTTGAGGATGTTGACGCAGGTGCTGTCACCCGAGGTGCGCAGGCTGCGATAGGTGCTGTTCGAATTCGCCGCGGTGTTGCCGAACCATTGATGCAGGTGGCTCTTGCCGGGCTGGCCGGGGTAGACGATCGGATCGTCGTAGCTGACCTGCCCGGGCTCGCACAGGAAGCGGAACGCGCCGACCGTGTCGGGGGCACCAGTGGGGGCGAGGATGCCGGTCCCGCCGGTCGGGTGGATCAGCGTGCGCGACGGAACCGTGGAGGGGATGGAGGGCGGCACGTCGACCACGTCGCCGCTCAGCTGCGGCCGGACCTGATCGCCATGCTGACTGCCGACATTGTGCGACGCGTGCCCTTTCGCGGTGGCCGCGACTTCCTCGCGCCCGCGCAGTTCATAGACCGTATCGTCGGCGCGCAGCTGCGCGCGCGGCTGCGCCGGAGTCGCGGCGGCACAGCCGAGCAGCGTCATGGCGATGATGAGGCGGCGGTACACGATCGGTCTCCAGCAGGCCGCCGCCTTATAGGCGACGCGCGGCACCGCGACAAATGCCACGGCGCCGGCGATCACCCGTAGAGCCCGATCGGTCCGCGCCCGCCCGTCGACCAGGTGGACCAGTTCGGGACGACATAGGGCAGGTCGGCATCGCTGACGCCGTGCCATTTCAGGATCGCGCCCAGATATTCCTCCTGCGCGGTCGTCGGAAGGAAGCGGCCTTCGTTGCTGATATCGTCCGCGCCGCCCAGCGTCGGATCGGGGTAGCGCCCGAACACGCCACCGGCGGTCACGCCGCCGCCGATCACCAGATGGTTGTTCCCCCACGCATGGTCGCAGCCATATTGAGCATTGCCGCGATAGGTGCGCCCGAAGTCGCTCATCGTGAACGCGGTGACATTGTCCTGCAGCCCGAGCGCCTCCATCGCCTTGTAGAAGGCCGACAGCGCCAGCGCGAGATCGCCAAGCAGGTTGGCGTGCGTGCCCGCGACGACATTGCCGCCGGTCACCTGCGCATCGTGCGTGTCATAGCCGCCCTGCGAGACGAAGAACGACTGGCGCGTATGCCCGAAGGTCGAGCGCGCCTCGATCATCCGCGCGACGCGCTTGAGTTGCTGCGACACGTCCGAAGTCAGCGCCGCGCCGGTGGCGGGATCGACGAAGAACGCCTCGACGCTGCCGGTCGTCCCCAGCACCGCGCCGGTCGCGGCCGTCATCGCATAGGCGTCGCGGATCGTGTCGGCAGTCGCGGCGGTGATGTCGTCGAGCCCGGTGCCCGCCGCGAAGCTGTTCACCGCGGCGTCGACCGCGTTGCTGTTGCTGGCGGAGCGCGCGAGCACGCCCTTCGACGGGAGGACCAGCGGCTGCGCCTGCTGCCCGATCAGCGCGATATTGTTGCCGCCGAACGAGATGACCGGCGGCACCCCGCCGCCGCCCATGCGATCATGGAGCCGCCCCATGAAGCCGTCGCGGTTGACCGACTGCGCGCGCAGCCCCTGCCAATGCTCCTGCTCGTCGGAATGGCTCATCAGGTTCGACGGGCGCAGGTCGGGGCGGCTGAGATAGGTGGCCTTGGTCAGCGGTGCGGCGAGCGTGCCAGTGTTAAGCACCAGCGCCATCGCGCCCTTGTCCCAGATCGGCGCGAGGCTGGCCATCGCCTTGTGCAGGCCCAGACCGCTGCCCGCCAGTGGCACGACGCCCGAGGGCGGCAAGGCAACGGTCTGGCGCGAACTGACATAGGCCGAATAGGCCGCGGTATCGGTAGGCACGAGCATGTTCCAGCCGTCGTTGCCGCCGAACAGGAACACGCCGACCATGGCGCGAAAGCCGCTGCCCGGTGCGCCATAGGCGACGCCGCGCCCGAACATGCCGAGCGCGGCGGCGGCGCCGGCGCTCATCGCCATATGGTGGAAGTGGCGGCGGGAAATCAGGGTCATGGCAAGCGATCCTCAGCGATCGACGAGGAAATTGGGGCTGGTGGCGGCGATGTAGAGCAACGCCTGCGTGCGGCGACGCGCCTGCAGCTGCGCATTGCTGTTGGTGATCGACAGCGCGGCGTTGCGCAGCGCCTGCTTCTGCGTCTCCGTGGCGGTGTTGTTGAGCATCAACAGGTTGATCACGGCGACCAGCCGATCGGGATCGGCAGCGATCGCCTCCCATCCGCTCCACAGCGGAACGGTGTTCGCCGAGCTGCTGGTGTTGTTAAGCGAATTGTTGAAATTCCAGTCGCCGCGATTCGCGTTGCCGCCGATCGACCAGTCGTAGAGGAGGTTGTGCAGCGTGACGGTGCCCCCCGCCGAGAACAGCTTCGACGCCGGACTGACCAGCCCGCTGCTGCGGGGCAGCGGGTAGTCGGGCGGGTAGAAGTTGAAGACCGAAGGTGCCTGGAAAACCGGCTGCCCCAGCGCGGTGTCGCGCATCGTCATCGCAGCGCCATCGGTCTGGAGCCCGCTCGCGCGGACCAGCGCCATCATCGCCAGCACCGGCTCCCTGACCTTGCCGAACCCGCCCCCACGGGGTTCGTCGCCGCGCGCCTCCGGGTCGAGGAGGATCGCGCGCACCACCGCTTTCAGATCGCCACGCACGCCCGCGCCGTTGTCGACGAACACTGCCCCGATCCGCGTGACATAGGCGGGAGAGGGGTTCGACTTGACGAGATGCTGGATCAGCAGTTTCGCGAGTCTCGGCGGAGTGCTGGGGTTGTTGAACGCCGCGTCGAGCGCGATGCGCACGCTGTCGGCCGGCGCCGCGCCGGCCGGCACTGTGGCGCCGAGGAATGCCTTGGCTTGCGTGTCATACGCCCAGTTGACCGGGCGGACCACCATCGGTTGCGAATAGTCGTTGCCGGCCCAGTCGGTCCGGCCGCCGCCCTTCGCATAGGTCCAGCCGGTCAATGCGCGTGACAGGCCCTTGATGTCGTCCGGTCCGTAATTGGGAACCAGGGCGCCGTTGCCGGCGAACACCGGCGTGCCGTCGGCGCTGAGCTGCATCGGCCCCATGGTGAACAGCTGAAGCATCTCGCGCGCGTAATTTTCCGACGGGGCGCTGCGGCTGCTGTCGGCCATCGACAGATACCAGCCCATCGATCCGTGCATCGTCACCTTGCCGAGCAGATCGCGATAATTGCCGAAGGCGCCGTCGAGCAGCAATTGCTGGTATGCCGCGATCCCCGACGTGCTGTTCACGCCGTTGCCCGAGATCACAAGGATCTGCGACAGGGCGAAGGCGACCCGCTGGCGCAGCTGGTCGGGGGCGAGCGCGGCGTCGGCATAGAAGCGCGCCGCAACCGGCACACGCGTGAAATTGTTCTGCCAGCAGTTCACGATCGTGCGATCCGCGGAGCAATAATCGTTGGGCACCCATTTGACGAGGTCGGCGTAGGTGCTGCCGCGCACGCGGAACTGCTCGTCGATCCAGCCCGGTATGCCCAGTTCGGTAATCCGCGCCACCAGTTGCGGGGTCGGTCCGAACGACGCCTGGCGAGCGAGGCGCAGCACGTCGACCGGCACCGCTGCGGCGCCGTCGACGGTGGTGACCGGCTGGTTGAACGCAGTCAGCCCGCCCGACCACGGCATGCTGCTGCCGTTGGCGGTGAACAGCGCGAGGAAGCGCCAGAAGGCGTCGACGATCGACGACGCCAGCTCACTGGCGCGCGCCGCGAGATACACGAAGCCGTCGGCGGGCGCCGCTTCCTCGGGCAGCGCGATGGCGGTGGGCGTCGGCGTCGGGGCGGGGATGACGATCGCAGGAGTCGGTGTGGGGGTCGGCGTTGACGCGGGCGTCGGCGCCGGGGTGAAGACTGATGGTGTCGGTGTCGGTGTCGGTGTCGGTGTCGGCGCCGACACCGAAGTCGGCACCGGCTCCGGGAACGGGCTGACCGGGGTGGTCGGCGTCGGCACGGGGGCTGGTGTTGGCGTCGGCGTAGGTGTCGGAGCGGGAGCCGGCGTCGGCGTGACAATCACGATTCCGCCATCGCTCGGCGTCGGTGACGGCGAGGGAGTCGGCGCGACGTCCGGGCCGGCGCTTCCCGAGCCGACCGACGGGGTCGGCGTCGATGCGGGTACGACGACTACCGGGGTCGTCGACGTCGTGCCGCGGCCACTACCGCCGCCGCCGCCACAGCTCGCCAGCGCGAGCGACGCGGTCGCCAGAAGAAGATGAGTCCGTACCCGCGTCACCGCCACGATCGTCTGCCCGAATCTGAACTGTCGCCGCCGGTCTGGCGGATGGGCAGCAGCTACGCGGATCGATTGAAGACGAGGTTAATATGGAGAAAGTAAAAGGTTGCGACTCCGCATCGAACGGACGTTGTCATCATGTAACGACTGTGAAGTTCTGCGGCAGAACGTGACTTACCTCTTCTTAACAACTCTCGCTTATCACGGTTGGCCAATGCAACGACTGAGGATGGAAGCGATGCGCCGACGTGCGTCGATCGAGGACGATGTGTCGGCGGCGTTGCGCCGGGCCTTCGGCTTTGCGGGACTGTTCGGGTTGACGGCTGTGGCGGCGATCGCCTGCACCGCGCGCAACCCGCAGCCGGTTACCGGGATCGCGGCCGACCGTCTGGCCGCGCAAGAGGCGCTATGGCAGGCAGAGGTCAGCGGCACGCCCGCGATCGCGTTCCCGGCACCGTTGCTGGCACGCCGTGCCGATCCGAAGGTCGCCGGCCTTCTTGCCGGCGCGCAGCACCAGCTGGCCGCCGATCGCACCGCGGCAGCGGCGCGGCGCACGGTCGTGTTGAATCGGATGGCGCAGGTACGGGCCGATCGCGACCTGCACGAATCGCAGCGCACCGTACTCTCGCTCAAGATCGAGCAAGCCTATGGCATGGCGCAGCAACGCCGTGACGATCCGGCGCTCCAGCGCGAGGTCATGGCGCTGAAGATTCAGGCGGCGAAGGCGAACGGCGACATCGCGCTCGCCAACCGCGAGATGAACGTACTGAATGACCGGATGATGTCGCTGGCCAACGCCGAACATGCGCGCGCCGAGGGGCGGCTCGCCGCGGTTCGTGAGCAACTGCGCGGCGGCTGACGGCTGCCTGCCGCCGTCACGCCGCGCGAGGTAGCGTCAGTAGGAGCCGCGCTGGAACAGCACGCTGGGCACGGTGTAGGCGATGATCTTGACGTTCATCGCGCACGACCGCGCACGGCTGTAGGTCACGTCATAAGCGACCCGCCGACGATAGGACACGTCGTTGCGGCCGCCGACCTGCCACAAGCCGGTGATGCCCGGACGCACGGCGCAGTAATGTTCGAAATAGCGGCCATAGCGGCTGATCTCGCCGACGACGATCGGGCGCGGGCCGACCAGGCTCATGTCGCCACGCACGACGTTCCACAGCTGCGGTAGCTCGTCGAGGCTGGTCTTGCGGAGGAAGCGGCCGATACCGATCACGCGCGGATCGTCGCGCAGCTTGTGGTCGCGCTCCCACTCGGCACGCGCCTCGGGGCTCGTCTCGAGCAGATGACGCAGCCGCGCATCGGCGTCGACGACCATGCTGCGAAACTTCAGGCACGGGAACGAGCGTCCGCCGCGCCCGATGCGCTGATGCGCGAAGATCACCGGGCCGGGATCGAGGATGTAGATCACTGCGGCGACGATCGCCATCAACGGGGCGAGGATGATCAACGCAGTGACGGCAAGCGTCACGTCGAGCACCCGGCTGGCGATATCGTCCAGTCGCTGCCACTTGGCGTTTTCGATAATATCGTTCGCCACGCCGGTCCGGTCCGGCGCAACCATCACGGTCGCTTCATGCACGGCTTCGCTCCCTGACGTCACGCTGCATCGCAACAATTAAAGCAAACAGAAGGAAATGAAAACAGGAAGAAAGTCACACTTTCCTCGCTTTGCCCCGTGGTCATGCCGATCCACCGTGGCGAACGTAGAATTTCAGGTTAGCCATTTAGTTCCGCACGGGCGACGAGCCGTGGGCCCGGCGGGACGAGCTGCGCGGCAGCAGCCAGCGTCGCAGTAGCGATAACAGCGGCCGCTCGACCAGCAGGTGCAGCGCTACCCCCACCACGCCGACCGCTACCAGCGTACCGAACAGCAGGGCCGCCTGGAGCGGTATCGCTGCATCGCGGAACAAGCGCGCGGCGGCGAGCGATGCTGCTTTGATGACGAACGGGTGGATGAGATAGATGGCGTAGCTCGCCTCCCCGAGGAGCAGCGCGAGCTTGTACCGGCCGCCGCCGTCGGCACGTTCGCACAACAGCGCAGCGGCGACGATCACGACCGCCGGTATGCCCCATTTCAGGACATCCGGAACCGTCGGCCAGAAAATAGTGCCCAGCACCAGCGCGGTGAATCCGCCGGCCATCGCCGCACCTGCCGCCAGCCGTGTCGCCGATGTCACATGGCGGATTCGTTGCCATGCCATGTTGAGCCACAGCCCGGCGCCGAATTCGAGCAACAGCGGGCTCGTGTAGGTGATGCCGACCGCGCCATCCGGATCGCTGGTCGCGCCGATCGTCACCAGCAGCACCAGCGCGACGCTCAGCGCGACCAGCCGCCGCAGCCCATCCATGATGAGCAGTCCGACCGCGAACAGCGCATAGAAGAACATCTCGTAATTGAGCGTCCAGCCGGTGAAGAGCACCGGATGGATGTCGCCGGCCCCGTCCACATAGGGGATGAAGAGCAGCGACCGCGCGATCATGCCGGCATCCGGGACCCCGGCCTTGCCGGCCAGCGCAGGCGCGAACGGCCCAGCGAGGCCGATCATCAGGGTGAGGATCCAGTAAAGCGGCGCGATCCGGATAAGTCGTTTGACGAGAAACGCGCCCGGCCGTCCGGCATCGTCACGCGCCGCGACATGCTGGATGATGAAGCCGCTGATAACAAAGAAGATGTCGACCCCGGCGCGACCGAAATCCAGCGGCAATGCCTGGCCGAGCGGCGTCAGCAGCCGCGCATGGTAGAGCACGACCAGATACGCGGCGAGCGCACGGACATATTGCAGGTTCGTGAGAAGTGCGCGCGAATGGGCACCGGGAATGGCTGTAGACGACAAGGAAAGATTCTCCGCCCGCGGCATCGTGTGCCTGACCGGCGAGGTCAAGCCGGAACCCGCGGGCGCCCTACGCCGTCACAGCAGCGCCGAAATTGCCTTCACCACCCCTGCCCACAGCAACGCCGAACCGCCGACAATCACGCCGATCCTTACCGCGCCGGGGAAGCGCTGGATCTCCGGTTCGGGCAGCGGATGGGCGATCGGTGCGCTGGTCGTCATCTGGATGACGGTGCCGCCGCGGAAGGTCTGGAGGACGTCGAAGCGGCCGAGCGGATCGTTGAACTCGCAACCGTAGCCGCCGGTGACCTGCCGGACGACGCGCGCGCTGGCGCGGCCGCGGCCGGGCAGGCCGATCGTCACCATACTGCCGAGCTCCAGCCGCGAATCGGTGGCGACGCTGAACCCGGTTTCGGACAGGTCGCGCACATAGACGTCGGTCGCCTCCGCCCGCTCATCGCGGAGGGTGGAGGGTTGATTGATCGTCTGCCGCTCGGCCGAGCGACGGTCGTCCGAATCGCCTGGGAGCAATATTGCCGGTATGAGCATCGCCGCGCCTTTCGCTAAGCATCAGAAAATAGTCGGGGCAGGGCTACCAGCGGGTTAATGGGCCGCGGTTTTTGTGCCCGAGGAAACAACTTCGGTGGAGTTCGTTCATCGCCGTGCAACTTTTCTGTGCCGTTCCGGGACGGAGCAGTCGCGATGACGATAAATGGAGGGGCAGGTGCGCTTCGATCGGACGGAACGAATTGCCGCGAGTGGCGTGCCGCTGGTCTTCGATCGTTTCGGCATGATCGGCCCGTTCATCGCCGAGGTCGTCGATCCCCTGTCCGCAGCGCGGGGCATGGTGACCGGCCTCGCGCTCGCAGCGCTGCTGTGGACGATCCTCGCCGCGCTGCTGATGTGACCTCGCCGGTGGCGGCGTACGATAAATCGCCCCGCCACGATCAGCTCCGCACCGGTACGACGTGCGGCTTGGCGGTCCAGGTGAAGCCGTCGAACATCTTGAGTTGCTTGCCATTGCCCAGATCCCCGCCGTTGCAGGTCAGCAGCTTGTTGATGCAGTTCGCGGTCCACATCCGCATCACCGAATCGTCCCATGCCCCGAACCAGTCGGCATGCAGCGTGCTGCCCGGGCGCATCATCGGCATCCCTGGCATTTCGTCCGACGCCAGATGCCAGCTGGTCTTGCTGCCGTTCCAGGTTCCCGACGTGTCGAGATCCTCGTCGACGGTGTACCATGCCGCCAGCGTGAAAGATGGAATGACATAGGGGTGCGTCGCCGGGCACTTCAGATAGCCCCAGTCACCGTAGCTGGCGAAAGCGACGTGCGAGCGGTGGTCGGCGCTGTCGACGTTCTTGCCGTCCCAGCAATTCGGCGCGGTGATCACCGCACCCAGCTGATTGCCGATCGGGCAATTCTTGGCCGCTTCGACGATGTCTTCATAGTGATCGGACTTGGCGGTCGGCCCCTGACAGTTGAACCAGCCCGCACCGTATTTGACCGACATGTTTGCCATGTCGAACCCGAACACGAACCGCATCCCGCGCGGCAGGTCGACGCAGGCCTTGCCCTGACGAAGGCACTCTTCGCTGTCGACCGGCAGGCGCTTGTAATAGATGCTGATGAAGTCAGGCCGGACGACGCCGCCCTTGCCGTTCAGCATCGCGGGCATCCAATAGGCACTGCGGTTCAGCGGGCTGTTGCAGGTGCTCTCGCCGGTTTTGCGCAGACTCTCATAGGTCGAGTTGGCGTTGGCGAGCGTGTTGCCGAAGAACTGGTGGAGGTGCGAACGCCCGGGCTGGCCGGGGAAGATCACCGGATCGTCCTTCAGCTCGTGGCTGGGGTTGCAGATGAACCGGAACGCGCCGACCGTATCGGGCTTGCCGGTCTGCGCGATCTCGCCGGTGCCCCACGACGGCACCAGCTCCGAATTGACGTCGAAGTTGCTGGGGATCTCGGGATAGCTCTCGGCGGCCGACAGGCTGCCGGGGCTTACCGCATCGGGCGACGGCGTGGGGGTCGGTGCCGGAGCGGGCGTGGGCGTCGCGGTCGGGACAACCGTAACGGGCGCCGCAGCGCTCGGCGCGGCGGTGCCGCCACCGCCGCCGCTGCCCCCGCCGCACGACGCCAGCGCGAGCGCGCCGGCGAGTTGCGCGAGGGTTCGGCCGGTGCGACGCGTCAGCGTCCCCGGTGCCGCATGACGCAGCAACGATGTCATCGGAAAGCTCCATGCCCGGAGTAGCCGGACGGTGTCCGGTCGGGATGGCTCTTTCTACCGTCTGGTGGTTAGGGGTCTGTGAAACGGCATGGTTACAGGCCAGTAAACATCAGTGGCGTCCGCGGCGCGGCAAGCGATGCGGTTCTCAGCCGCGCCGCGCCAGCCGGCGCTTGATGCGCCGCGCCGTCTGCGCCGCCTGGCGCAGCACCGGCCAGCGATCGAAGAAGCGAAGTTCGGCAATGTCGGTGCGCGACGGGCGCTGGTCGGCGATCGGGGGAACTGCGAAATGCGTCACCACCGCCGGGTGCGCGCGTCGATACCAGACATAGGCACCGTCGATCGTCGGATGATCGGCGCTTGCCAGCAGCCCGCGCAGATAGGCGGCCAGCGCGGGGACGACGTCGGCGCTGAACCCCATGCAATGTGAGCCGATGATGTCCGACCGCTGGAGATCGTCGGGCCGGGCGGCGTGGTAGCCGCCGTAGAAAATCTGCCAGCCGTCCGGCAACGCGAAGTCGCGCGCGGCGGCGGTGAAGTCGGCGTCATCCTCCAGGATCAGCACGCTCGCCCCCTGCGCCGCCGCAGCCTCCAGAATGTCGAGATGGCTGTGGTAGCAGCCGCGCGCGCCGATCGAGCTGAAGGTACCGGGATCGTCGAAACGGCAGGCGGCGAAGAAGTCGACGCGCGGGTCGTCGCCGGCGCCGATCCGCCGCAGCTCGCCCAGCATTTCCGCGCGCCGGTCGGTACGATGCGCCAGGTTGACGATGCGGATTTGGTCGAAATGGTCGAACAGCATCGGATCAATCCTTACCGAACCGGCGGGCGAGCGGCAGGACCGCGGTGGCAATGTCGAATTCGCGCTCGACCTTCGCGCGCGCGGCGGTCGCCAGCCGGTCGCCGAGTGCGGGCTCGTCGCGAAGGCGGGCGATGACGCGCCGCAGGTCGTTCCAGTCGCCGGGGCGGAACAGCAATCCTTCGACGCCGTCCTCGATCAGCTCGGGCACGCCGGCCACGCGGCTGCCGATCACGGGGACGCCGATCGCCATCGCTTCCATCAACACGATCGGCAGCCCTTCCATGAAGCTGGGCAGCACGAGCAGGTCGGCGCGCGCGATCGCCGCCAGCGTCGCGGCCTCGTCGAGCCGGCCGGCGAAGCGGACGCGGTCGGTCAGCCCGTGCGTGGCGACCGCCGCCTCGATCTCGGCGAGCATCGGACCGTCGCCGACGAGCGTCAGCGCCACATCGAGCGGCGCGATCGCCTCCAGCAGCCCGAGATGCCCCTTCTCGGCGGAGAGTCGCGCGACGCAGACGATCTCGCGACGCGGGCCGGTGCGCGGTGGTGCGGCGGGGAGCCTGGGCAGGTCGAGCCCGCAGCGCACGGTGGCGAACTTGTGCCACTGTGCGGGCGCGGTGACGCGCATCGCCTGCGCGCGCCCGAACCACGACACGCACGCGGCGAAGTCGGCTGCCTCCAGCTTCGCGCCCAGCGTCAGCCCCGCGGGATAGTCGGTTTCGGAAATGCCGTGCAGCGTCAGGCTCCACGGCAGCCCGGCGAAGCGTGCCGCGAGCATCCCGACCGTCGCGCCGGCATTGGCGAAATGGTTGTGGACGTGGGTGATGCCGTCCGCGCGGAGCATCGCCGCGAGCACGACCGCCTCCGCAAAATGAAACAGCGACCAGAGCATCGCCTTCGCGCCCGGCGCCCGGTGGCGTAACGCGAATCGCAGCAGCGCGAACCACGCGCCCGGCCGCGTCCCGATCGCGCGGAGGTGGGCACCGAGCAGCGTCGTCAGACGCATCGGCAGCACGAAGCGCGTGGTGTCGAACGACGCCTTGTCCTCTGGCGCCTTCAGTTCGGCGGGTGAGGGGCGGCGGACGCTGTAGGTTCGGATGTCGACGCCGTGGCGGCGCAGGCTGTCGACCTCGCGGCGGATGAAGGTGTGCGAGGAGGCCGGATATTGGCTCACGACATAGGCGATACGCGGGTCGGTCATTTGTAGGTGATCGCCGAGGTGAGGTGACGCGCGCGCCGGTAGCGGATCACGCCCTGCAGCTCCGGGAATTTGGCGAGCATCGTGAAGAAGGCATGTGGCCACGCCATGCCGCGCGGCTGCCCGCCACGCAGCGCGATCCGCGCGACCTGCGCGACGAAAACGGCGAAGGGCAGCAGCAGAAAGGCGGGATGGACGATCAGCGCCAGCACAACACCGACGAACGGGATGATTCCCGCCCAGAGCTGCGCGCGCTTCACCTCGGTACGATACAGCGGCTGCGGCAGCGATGCGGTGGCGTCGCCGGCCTGCGCATAACCGAACCCGGTGCGCACCGCGCGCCACCACCATTGTTTGAAGCGCAGCATCGCGGCGTCGTGGCGCGTCATTTCGGCGTCCAGCCGCCACACGCGCCAGCCCGCGGCGCGCAGTCGCGCGCACAGCTCGGGCTCCTCGCCGGCGGTCAGCGTGTCGGTGAAGCCGCCGAGCGCGCGCACGGCGGCGGCGCGCATCAGCGAATCGCCGCCACACGCGCTCGCCTCGCCGACCGGCGTGTCCCACTCCATGTCGCACAGGCGATTGTAGACCGAGACGTCGGGAAAGCGCTCGCGCCGGCGTCCGCACACCACCGCCACGTCGGGGCGCGAATCGAGAAACGCGGTGGCGGTCGCCAGCCACGCGCCGTCGAGCTCGCAATCGCCATCGACGAATTGCACCAGTTCGACATCAGGCAGTGCCGCCAGCCCGGCGTTGCGCGCGCGCGCTGCGGTGAAGGGAAGGGCGAGGTCGAGATCGACCACCGTCGCTCCCATCGCGCGCGCGCGATCGGCGCTGCCGTCGGTCGAGGCCGAATCGACGTAGACCACTGCCGCGCCGCTGCCGTCGAGCGCGCGCAGGCAGCGGATCAGCCGCTCGCCTTCGTTACGCCCGATCGCGACGATCCCGATCCGCGTCGGTGTGGTGGGAGAAGGAAAAGTCATGCCGTCGCAGCGGTCGTCCAGTGAGCGTTGCGAATCAAGCCGGATTGATCCACCGCCCGTCCCTCTAGCATCGCACGTGTTAAATTCGAGGGACCGTGGAGCGTGCGCGTGCGGGTAAGGACATGACGATGCGGATTCTCTTTGCCCTGCCCGGCTTCCACCGCTTCGAGCGCGGCGCCGAGATCGCGTTGCTGTCGCTCGCCGCAGAACTGGGGCGGGCGGGCGAGCAGGTAACGGTAATTGGGTCCGGCGACGCGCGCGCGGGCACGCCCTATCGCTTCCTTCACGCTGGCTCGGTCCGCCGGGAGCGTCTGGAAGGATTGCCACGCGTGCCGGCGCTGCGCAGCGACACGGGCTGGGAGGAGGCGACCTTCGCGCCTGGCCTGCTCCGCGCCTATCGCCCGGCCGACCATGACGTGACCGTCACCTGCTCGTTCCCGTTCACCAACTGGGTGCTGCGCCGCCCCGTGCTCGGCGGCCGGCGTCCGCCGCATGTTTTCGTGACGCAGAATGGCGACTGGCCGGCGATCTCGAACGATTCGGAGTTCCGCACCTTCGGGTGCGAGGGGCTGGTGTGCACCAACCCCGATTATCTCGAGCGCAACCGCGACCGCTGGCGCTGCGCGCTGATCCCCAACGGGATCGACGCGGCGCGCTTCACGCCGGGCGCGGCGGAGCGTGCGCGGCTCGGCCTGCCCGAGCAGGGGCCAATCGTGCTGATGGTCAGCGCGCTGATCCCGTCGAAGCGCGTCGAGGACGGCGTACGTGCGGTCAGCCACATGCCGGGCGCGCAGCTCGTCGTCGCGGGCGACGGGCCCGAGCGGGAGGCGGTCGACCGGCTGGCAAGCGAGCTGCTGCCGGGGCGGTTCCGGCGGCTGACGGTGGCGGCGACCGAGATGCCGGCGCTCTATCGGTCGGCGGACGTGTTCCTGCACCTGTCGAAGGAGGAATCGTTCGGCAACGTTTATATCGAGGCGCTCGGGTGCGGCGCGCCGGTGGTCGGGCATGATTCGGCACGGTTGCGCTGGATCGTCGGCGACGATGCGGTGTTGCTCGATACCTCAGATCCGGTGGCGGTGGCGCGGGCGCTGGAACAGGCGATTGCGTCGCGCGAAACGCTGGTGCCGCGCGGCGTGGCGCGCGCGGCCAGTTTCGCGTGGCCACGCGTGGCGGCGCAATATCGGGAGTTTCTGGCGGAGGTCGTAGCGGCGCAGACCGCGTCATTGCGAGCGTAGCGAAGCAATCCAGGGCGTCCTGATCCGACCCTGGATTGCTTCGCTACGCTCGCACTGACGGCGCGATGTTCAATTCACGAAGTCGCGGAAATAGTCGATCGTCCGCTCCAGCCCTTCGCGCAGCTGCACCTTCGGCTCCCAGCCGAGCGTGTCGCGCGCGACGGTGATGTTGGGCTGGCGCTGCATCGGATCGTCCTGCGGCAGCGGGCGATAATCGAGCGTCGAGCGCGAGCCGGTCAGCTCGATCACCAGTTCGGCGAGCTCGCGGATCGTGAATTCGTTCGGGTTGCCGATGTTGACCGGGCCAGCGAAGTCGGGCGCGGTGTCCATCAGCCGCAGGAAGCCCTCGACCAGATCGTCGCGATAGCAGAAGCTGCGCGTCTGCGAGCCGTCGCCGTACAGCGTGATCGGCTCGTCCTTGAGCGCCTGCATGATGAAGTTCGAGACGACGCGCCCGTCGGCCGGGTGCATCCGCGGGCCGTAGGTGTTGAAGATGCGTGCGACCTTCACCTCCAGCCCCATCTGTCGGTGATAGTCGAAGAACAGCGTCTCGGCGCAGCGCTTGCCCTCGTCATAGCAGGAGCGGATCCCGATCGGGTTGACGTTGCCCCAATAATCCTCGGTCTGCGGATGGACGTGCGGATCGCCGTAGACCTCGCTGGTCGAGGCCTGGAAGATCTTGCACTTCAGCCGCTTCGCCAGCCCCAGCATGTTGATCGCGCCGATCACGCTGGTCTTGGTCGTCTGCACCGGGTCGTGCTGGTAATGGATCGGCGACGCCGGGCAGGCGAGATTGTAGATCTCGTCGACCTCGACATAGAGCGGGAAGCACACGTCGTGGCGCATGAACTCGAAGCGGGGATTGCTGTGCAGATGCTCGATGTTCCGCTTGGCGCCGGTGAACAGATTGTCGACGCACACCACCTCGTCGCCGCGCTCCAGCAGGCGGTCGATCAGGTGCGAGCCGAGGAAGCCGGCGCCGCCGGTCACCAGAATACGCTTACGTGACTGATAATTCCGCGCCATCCGGCCGTGATCCCCTGCTTGCCGCCTGTTCGCGAGCGCCGGGCGGCGTCGCAGGCAAAGCGTTAGTTGCCGGCTACTAAGGAGCCGTTACGCCTTGCGCAAACCCTGTTGTGGCGCGCGCTAGCGACCGGCGCGCAGCCAGTCGGTCGGGCGCTTGCGCGCCAGCCCGAGATAAAGCGGGATCTTCCAGAGGATGTAGAGCGGCAGCCGGATCGCCGCGGCGCCGGAAAGGAACGGTCGTCCGACACGCGCCCACGCCGCGACCAGCGCCGCCAACGCCAGCAGCAGCAGCGCACCGAGCAGCAGCGCCGGCCACGCCGCCGCGCCGAGCAGCATGAGCAGCGCGAGCACCGCCAGTCCTGCCACATCGAGCAGCAGCAGCAACGTCAGCGGCGGCACTGCGAGGCTCAGCCCTGCCCACAGTGCGCGGAGCTTGCCGGCGCGCAGCCCGGCGGCGATCGCGGGCAGCGCGTGGCGGCGCGAGGTGGCGAGAAAACCGCCCTCCCAGCGCGTCCGCTGTTTGAGTGTCCCTTCGGCGCTGCTCGCCGCACTCCACACCGTCGCCCCCGCGGCGAAGCGCGGCGGCGTGCCGCGCTGCGCAAGGTCGAGCCCGAGCGCGAGATCTTCGACGATGTCGTCGGTCGCCAGCGGCGCGTCGCGGAAGACCGGCCACGGGAATGCCATGCCGGTGCCGGTCAAATTGACCCGCCCGGCCAGCCGCTGCAGCCCGCGCTGCCGCACCAGATTCTTGATCGCGAATGCGAAGTTCGACACCTGTACCATCGGTGCGGCGCCGGGCTCGGGGCGCATCAGGTAACTGGCCTGCGCCGGCGTGTGTCGCGCCGCTGCGGCGAGCGCGGCGAGCGAGGCGCGGTCGATGGTGCAGTCAGCGTCGAGCACGATCGCCACGGCGCAGGGTAGCGCGTGCGAGGCGAGATGGTCGCGCGCATGGGCGAGCGCGAAGCCCTTGCCGCGATGAGCGGGGTCGTCGCGGCGGAGCACCGTCGCCCCGGCCTGCTCGGCAAGCGTGGCGGTATCGTCGGTGCAATTGTCCGCTACCACCAGCACGTCGAACCCCTCGGGCAATTCGGCGGCGAGCAGCGTCAGGGTGCGGGTGATGACCGCCGCCTCGTCGTTGGCGGGCATGACGATCACCACCGGCGCGCCGCCGCTACCGCGCTCTTCGGCAGCCGTGCGCATCGTGCGCAGCCCGGCGATCACCTCGACCGCGAAGGCCGCGGTGAGGATCGCGAGCGGTGCGGCGAGCGCCGCTGCCACGATCGTCGCGATCACCTCCATAGTCCAACCCCCTGATTGCGCTGCCCCGCCGGCTCCGCCTGTAGGCGCTCGTGCGACGCTCCGCCATGCCACGCGAGAGTTTACCGGACCTTGAGAAAGACGCCGCCATAGCGCGGCGTCCCGCGACGGGAAGCGCCACCATGGTCGCGCCGTTGCGTTGGTTGCAGCGGGGTTCGGGAATGTCTAAAAGGATCAAGCCGGATGGGGCGCCGGTGCCAACCAGGATTGTGCCCGCGCGTCGGAAGCAGACAAGGTGAATAACGAAGCCGTCGGAACATGGGAGGGCGCGGACCGCCAGCCGTCGCGACGCCGCGCCGCGCCGCTGCGATGGCCGAAGCTGCCGCTGTCCGCATGGCTGTTGATCATTGGTGTGATCGCGCTCGGCATCCCGACCATGCTCACCGTCGCCCGCGTCAGCTGGTCGACCGAGCAGGGCGGCCATGGACCACTGGTGCTGGCCACCGGGCTGTGGCTGATGTGGCGCGAGGTGCCGCACGCGTTGCGGCTGCGCACGCCCGGCAATGCGGTGCTCGGCGGTGCGTTCGTCGCGCTGTGCCTGCTCGCCTACCTCGTCGCCCATATTACCGGCATCATCGAGATCGAGGGCTTCGCCTT
This sequence comes from Sphingomonas sp. 8AM, assembly GCF_902506455.1. Classification (GTDB taxonomy): domain Bacteria; phylum Pseudomonadota; class Alphaproteobacteria; order Sphingomonadales; family Sphingomonadaceae; genus Sphingomonas. Next base: position 371,264 of record NZ_LR733844.1, read on the forward strand.
TTATGGCGCGCTGCTCGGCGCAGGTTATCTGCTGTTTGGCGGCCCGGTGTTGCGCGAACTGTGGTTTCCGCTGCTGTACCTCGGCTTCATCTTTCCGCCCCCCGATCAGGCGGTGGCGATCATTACGCAACCGATCAAGATCGCGATCTCCGAGCAGGCGGTGAACCTGCTCTACGCGCTTGGGTATCCGATCGGCAGCTCGGGCGTGTCGATCCAGATCGCGCAATATGACCTGCTGGTCGCGGCGGCCTGCGCGGGGCTGAACTCGATCATCAGCCTGACCGCGATCTGCCTGTTCTATATCTACGTGCGGCACCACGCGAACTGGCGGTACAGCGCGCTGCTGATGCTGACGATCATCCCGATCGCGGTCTTCGCCAATTTCGTGCGGGTTATCCTGCTGATCCTCATCACTTATTATTTCGGCGACGCCGCAGCGCAGGGCTTCGCGCACGATTTCGCCGGATTGGTCATGTTCCTGATCTCGGTGCTGACAATCTTCGCGATCGACGGGCTGGCGGCGCCGCTGCGGCGCGCTTTGGGGAACGGCCATGACGACTGATCGCGCGCACGACGATCCCGTGTTCAGCCGGCGCCAGGCGATCCTGGGCGGGGCGTTTCTGCTGACCGCGGGAACCGCAGTGGCGCGGGTGCCGCATCACCACATTGACCTGCTGGGCGATCGCAAGATCGACAAGCTGATCCCGCAGAAGATCGGGGAGTGGGAATTCTACTCCAAAAGCGGGCTGGTCGTCCCGCCCGCCGACCAGTTGAAAGACGCGCTGTATTCGCAGCTGATGACGCGCGTCTATGTCGCGGCGGACGCGCTGCCCATCATGCTGCTCATCGCGCAAAGTGGCGGGCAGACCGGCGTGCTGCAGGTGCATCGTCCCGAATATTGCTACCCGGCCAGCGGCTTCACGTTGATGGAGCGGACGGTGCTGCCGATCGCGCTGCCCGGCAGCCGGCTGGAGGCAACCGCGATCACCGCGAACGCCGACGATCGTACCGAGCAGTTGCTCTACTGGACGCGCGTCGGCGAGGACATGCCGCTTACCTGGGCGCGACAACGCTGGTCGGTGGCCCGTGCCAATCTGAAGGGCGACGTGCCCGACGCAGTGCTGGTGCGCGTTTCGGCGCTGACCCCGGATCGGGAGGCGGGCGTGGCGGCGCTGACCCGCTTCGTGCAGGCGATGTTCGCAGCGGTTCCGCCCGACGTGCGCCGCTTCCTCGATATCGCCGCTCGCTGATCCGTGCGGCGACCCGCCGTCAGGATCGGCGCGGCAGCTCGATCGGCTTGAGCACCAACAGGATGAAGGCGAGGTTGGCGACGATCAACAGGCTTGCCAGCAGGTCATGCCCTTCATTGCCGAGATAATTGGCGAGCGCACACATCGCCGCCCCCGCGAGATAGGCGATCATCGAATCCTGATGATCGTCCGCCATCGAACGCTGCAGGAACAGCACGACGAGGCCGGCAAAGATGGCCAGTGTGACCCAATCGTAGACCGTTTCCATGGAAGGTTCCCAATTACCGTCCCGGGGCACTACAGGATTTGATCCGCCGGTGCTAGTAACGGCGCAATGTCGAAGTGTCCCAGGGGGAAATCATATGTTGAAGCGTGGTGCATTGCTGGCCGTGACCGCCCTGTCGCTCGTCACCGCGGCATGTGATCGCAAGCCGACCGGGCAAAGCGTTGCCGTTGTGAACGGTGAGGAAATTTCCGCCGGCGAGCTGAACGGCGAGCTGCAGATGGCGAACGTGCCGCCGAGCGCAGACCAGAAACTGGCGCGTCAGCAGTTGTTGCAGGGCCTGATCGACCGCCGGTTGCTGGCGCAGGCCGCGCGCAAGAACGGCGTGGACAAGTCGCCGGAATTCCTCAGCCGGCAGCGTCGCCTGACCGACGAATTGCTGATTGCCATGAACGCGGAGCGGCAGGCCGGCAGTCAGAAGCTGCCCGACCAGGCCGCGGTCGACGCGTTCATCGCGCAGAATCCGTATCAGTTCGGTCAGCGTCAGATCCTGGCATTGCAGCAGATTGCGATCGACGCGCCGTCCGATCCCAAGGCGCTCGCGCCGCTGGCGGATGCGCACTCGCTCGATGCAGTGGCGGCGGTGCTGACACGGCTGAAGATCCCTTTCACGCGCACCAGCGGACGCCTCGACACCGCCAGCGTGCCACCGGAGGCGCTGCAGCGCATCTTCGCGCTGCCCGCGACCGAGCCCTTCGTGCTCCCCGCCAACGGCAAGCTTTACGCCAACATCATCGCCGGGCGTGAGCCGGTGCAGATGTCGCAGGACGACATGCGCAAGGCGGCGATGGCGGCGCTGCGCCAGCAGGGCACGCGAAACGGGCTGGCGTCGGACGTCAAGCAGCTGCGCTCGACCGCGAAGATCGAATATCAGCCCGGCTATGCGCCGGTCGCGAATGCGTCCCCGGCGGCCGCAGCGGCCAAGAAGTAACCTTTCATGGCGGGGCCGGCAGCGACGCCGGCCCCGCCCTTGATCGCGGCTTGCCGCCGGGCGTGCCATCTGCATAATACACCTGGGAAAAGCCGGGGGGACAAGATGCGGATCGGGACGGGGCTGACATGCGGGATCATCGCACTGGTGGCGGGCAGCCTGCCGATCGCCGCGGCGGCACAGCAATATGTGCCGAGCTTCCACCCGGAGCGACTCAAGGGGCCGCCGCCGGGGCCGTTCAACCAGGTGCTGGTGCTCGGCTCCGCGCATCTTTCCGCGTTCAGGACGCTGCGCCGGGATGCGCTCTCGCCGTTGCTCGACCGGCTTGCGGTATGGCAGCCGGAGGTAATTGCGACCGAGGATCTGTCGGGGCTGCAGTGCGACTCGATGCGGCGCTATCCATCCCGCTATGCCGACAGCATCGCGACCTATTGTCCCGACCCTTCGCCGTGGGGGCAGGCGCTGGGACTGGACGTGCCGGCGGCGAATGCGGCGGTGGAGCAGACGCTCGCGATGTGGCCCACCGCCCCGACCGCCACGCAGCGACGGCGGCTGGCGGCGTTGTTCCTCGCCGCGGGCGAACCGGCGTCGGCTTTGGTGCAATGGTTGCGGCTGCCGGCGCGCGAGCGCCGCGTCGGCGACGGGCTCGACGCCGCGATGCTGGCCGAACTCGGGCGGCGTTGGGACCGCCCGGGAGAAACTCAATGGGTGGGGGTCGCGCTGGCGGTGCGACTGGGGCTGGAGCGCGTTCATGGCGTGGACGATCACACCGCGGATGCCCTCGACGCGCCCGGATTCGGCACGGTGATCGGGCGCGTCTGGGACAATATCGCGACGCACGAACGACAGGCGTTCACCGACTCGCTGGAGCGGGGTTTGGCACAGCCGGGCGGCGTGATCGCGCTCTATCGTGGCTATAATGCGGCGCGCGCGCAGGAGCTTGCCTACCGCAGTGATTTCGGCGCGACCTTTGTGGAGCCGTCCCCGCAGCGCTTCGGCCGCACGTATCTGGGCTATTGGGAGACGCGCAACTTGCGGATGGTGGCCAATATTCGCGACGTTCTCGCGCCGCATCCGGGCAAGCGCCTGCTCGGGATCGTCGGTGCCTCGCACAAGGGCTATTATGAGGCGTATCTACACCAGATGCATGACGTGCGGCTGGTCGACGCTGAAAAGGTACTGCGATGATCGCGGCGGGCGCCGTACCGGCGCCCGCCGCCCGGGTTACTTGTTGTAATAGTCGCTATAGCCTGCGCCATAGCCATAGCCGTAATTGTCGGTCAGCAGCCCGCCGTCGAAGCGGTTGAGTACCACGCCGGCGCACGGCGCCTGATCGAGGACGTGGAGCGCGTCCTGGATCTGCTTGCGGGTCGTGCGACCTTCCTCGACGATCATGATGAACGCGTCGAGCTTGGTCGTCACGATCGTCGCATCGTCATTGGCGAACACCGGCGGCAGATCGCACAGGAAGATGTTGTGCGTCGGGCGTGCGCGCATCGCGGCGACCATCGCATCCATCCGCGGCGACGACAGCAGTTCGGCGGAGCGTGCCGGCGCGTTGTCGGTCGGCAGGATCACCAGCCGCTCGCCCTCGGGATGCACGGCCACGTCGCCGAGCGCCGGGATGGTGCCCTCAAGGAAGTCGCGCATGCCACGCTCGACGGTCAACCCGAAGTTGGTCGCGATCGAGCCGCGGCGCAGATCGAGATCGACCAGCGTCGTGTCGATGCCCGGCGTACGCGACAGCGCCGCGGACAGGTTGGTTGCGACGAACGACTTGCCCACCGCCGGCGTCGCCGAGACGATCCCGAAGAGTCGCCAGCCCTTGTTCCGGTGCAGCTTCAGCAGCCGCGATCGAAGCATGTTGAACGGGCGCGAGCGCACGTCCCGGCTGTCAAAGCCATAAATGCCGCGCTGCTTGGCCTCGGCGGGAGACCAGGCGAAAGGGCGGGCCTCCTGCAATGTGGGCAGCGGGGTTTCGGGACGCAGGTCGCTGGCGATCTTGGTCATTACATTCTCGGTCATCACAGCGCCCCCTGCGGCTCGCCAGCCGCGCGACGTCGCCGACGCAGCGCCGGCAGACGGAAGAAGCGGCGGCGCGGCTTCCCGCCGGGCGGAAGGTCGGCGACGAAGGTCGGCACCAGCGCGAGCGGCTCGAGCCCCAGGCTCTGGATCTGCGCGACACCGCGGATCGGACGCAGCAGGAACTCCAGCGCCAGCGCCAGTACGAGGCCCAGCCCGAGGCCACCCGCAATCCCGCCGCCGATCAGAAGCAGGCGGTTGGGCGACACCGGCTTGTCGGGCGCGGAGGGCGGATCGACGACCGACAGTCGTTCACCCTTCTGTTCCTGCGCCATCCGCGCGGAATTCTGCGCGCGCAGCACGTTGCCGGAGACTTCGCGCAGCTGGTCGCGCAGCGTCGAGGCGCGTGCCTCCAGCTGAGACACCTCCTCCTGCAACACCGGCGCGCGCGACTGCGCGGCCATGCCCGCGGCGGCGCGAGCCTCGTCGGAGGCGCGGTATTGCTGGAGCTGCGCAATCTGGGCGTTGTTCGCCTGGATCTGGCTCTGGACCAGCGAATTGTCCGACCCAGTGCCCTGCGAGGCAGCGATCTCCTTTGCCTGTTGCAGCCGGGCCTTGGCCCGAACCACGTCGGGGTGGCTCTCGGCGAAGACCGCCCGCGCGGCGACCAGCGCCGACTCGGCCTGCTGGACCAGCGGATCCTTGCCGCCGCTGCGCTGGACTTGCGCCATCAGCTGCCGGTTCTCGCTCTGCAGCTGCGCGATCTGCGCGCTGTAGGTGCCGGTATTGGCGGGCATGACCATCCCGCCGGTAGCCAGCGCGGTGCCGTTGCGCGCCTTGATCGACGTAATCTGGCCTTCGATGCGGTTGATTTCGCCGGTCAGCTTGCCCGCCTGATCCTGGAGGAAATCGACGGTGTTGTTCGCCTGCGCCGCCATCGTCGTGGCGTCGATCTCGAGGAAGCGACTGACGAAGCTCTGCATGACCGCCTGCGCCTTGGCAGGATCGGAATAATCGTAGCTCATCGTGAAGGCGATGGTGTTGGTGCCGCCCGACGGACCGCCGCCGCCGAGGTCGCCGCTCACCGCCTCGAGCTTGGTCGATTCCTGCATCGAGGTCACGATCGACGACAGCGGCTTGGAGCGCCGCTCCTTCTCGTAAAGATTGTTCTGCTCGATCAGCTGGATCAGATCGCCACGGCTGAGCACCTGTTCACGGATCTTGGCGATCCGCTGATCGATGATCGTGTTGATCGGCGAGGTGACGAGCGCCGAGGGAAGTTCCTGTGACTCGACGAGCAGCGTCGCGCTCGACCGGTAGATGCGCGGCAGCACGAACGCGGTCACAATGCCGGCGATCGACAGGAGCACGAACGGCACGATCACGAACCATTTGCGCTCCCACAAGATGCGGGGAATGTAATTGATGAAGCCACCGCCTGCGGCAGCCTGGTCTTCGGTGTCTACGCTGTCACTCACCGGATATCGCCCAATCTGGTTCGCAGGAAAAGCCGGAAGGTCACGTCGTTCGGCGTGCCGAAACCGGTGACAGTGGCCTGGCGGTAGCCGACCGACGCGCCTGCGGAGACGCGCCGCGTCAGACCGCGCTCATAGCTGACCAGCGCGGTCAGATAGTCGGTCCGCGGCGCCTGCAACGTGGTGTCCGACGTGGTGGTCAGCCGTGAATATTCGATCGAGCCGCGCACGAGATCGAACTCGCGGAGCCGATACGAATAGTCGAACGACGCCGCCATGCGCCGGGAGACATCGCCCAGCCCGGTCGGCTGCGCGTCGCTGCTGGCGCGCAGGCACTGGACCGAGCGACCGGCGTTGCGGCAGCCGCTGAAATTGCCCGCGAAACCCGTGCTGGTCGATGTGCCGCGCGGCGTGGTCGACGAAACGAACACCGCCCCGGCGCCGGCCGACAGGCTCACCTGCTGGCTGAGCTGATAGTTCAGCGTCGCCTGCGGCGAATACGTATGCCCGGAATAGGTGGGATTGTCATAGTCGATCCACGACCCCGAGCCCTGTACGCCGATGCTGAGCCGCTCCGACAGCGACCGGCTGTAGCCGACCGACGCGGCGGTCGTGCGCGACGAGAGCAGCGCGAGATTGCTGCCGCGGCCACCGCCACCGTAGCTGATGCGGGTGAGGCTGACCTGCCCGTTGACGGTATCGCGCGTGCTGAGGCGGTAGTCTGCCCCCAGCGAGGAGATGATCGAATTCTGACGCTGGTTCAGCCCGATCAGCGTGATGTCGGGCGCACCGACGACCGGGCTCGGGGTGAGGACCGGATCGACAACGCCGACCACGCCCAGCCCGTTCTGTCCGATGATCGAGCTTTGGTACGAAAGATCCGCGCGAAGATTGAGTCGCGTGCTCATCGCGCGCCGCCCGAGCGCAGAGAAGCCATAGGCCTCGGCGGAATTGTAGCGCGTCAGATAATCGCTGCGACGATAGAACGCGACCAGCGACGCCTGATCGCGCTCGTCGACGAAGCTGACCTGCGGGGTGATCGCCAGTTCCGTGGACAGGGCGCCGTCACCGCCGCCGCGCACCAGAAACGGGTTGGTCGAATAGGCACCGCCGGCCGACACGTCGACCGACGCGCGCGTTTCCTGCGCGGCGACGGGCGTCATCGGCACCACGATGACCGCGGCGGCGAGCAAGAGCCCGGCGCCGCTGCGTGCGACACTCCGGCTGCGCATCACGGGACGATGACCGTATCGCCGCCACGCACCAGCGGCAGCGTCTCGTTGTTGACGTCGCTCACCTGCCCCTTGAGGATGTCGCTCAACCGGACGCGGATCGCCTGGACACCGGTCGGAGTCTTGCGGAGGATGACGACGTTGCTGAGCTGCGCAAATTCGCCCGGGCCGCCAGCGAGGCTGAGCGCCTCGAGAACGTTGACATAGCGGCCGGGGTTGAAGGAGCCGGGGCTCTTCACCTTGCCCAGCACCGAGAATTGCAGTCCGGCCGGCATCTTTACCGACACTGTCACCTGCGGGACCGCGGTGCGATACTGCGATTCCAGACCCTTGGTGATCCGCGCCTCGATCTCGCTCGGCAATGCATTGAGCGCGTCGACCTTGCCGACGAGCGGGAAGGAGAAGGTGCCGTCCGGCAGGACGCGCTCGGTGCGTTGCAGCCGCTCCTCGCCCCACACGAAGATGTCGAGTTCGTCGCCCGGGTTGATGCGGTACGGAACCAGCGCGCCCGGCGCAGCAGCGGCGGCGCGCGCCGGCGCGCTGGCAGGCTGTTGCGCCAGCGCCGGCGTCGCCGGAAGCAGCAACAGGCTGATGCCGCAGAAAAGCTTGGTGTTCATGTCGTTCCCCCATGCCGACGTACTGGCGCCCGCGACGCTGCCTGCACCCCGGCCGCTTCCATCGTTTGCCAGCCCGTCCCTTATCGGGTAAAGCGCCGACCGTCAGGTGCCTTACAGCATTTTCCTTACGAAGTACGTACGAGATTGTTGGGGATGGGCAGCATTCTTGTGCGGGGGGAAACGGTGAGACGGACCCCGGATCGACGGGCGAAAAATCGGCGGCTTGTCGCTGCGTCGGCACTCGCGCTGGTGTTGCTGGCGGGGTGTCGCTCGCGCGAGGAACGTGCCGCCAAGTTCGCGGCCGTCTACGAGGCCGCCATGGCCAACAACGATCCCGTTATGGCACGGCTGGCGATGCAGCAGGCGGTCGGCTTCGACGATGCCAATCCCGATTATTGGCAGCAGCTGGGCGGAGTCGAACTGGCGCTCGGCGACTATTCGGGAGCGTTCAACGCCTATTTGCGCGCCAATGAGCTGGATCATAGCCGGCCGCAGGTGCTGCAGGCGCTCGCCGATCTGGCGGTCGTCGGCGGCCACACCGAGGATGCGCAGCGGTATGCCAAGCAGGTGTTGTTGCTGCGCCCCGACGATCCCGGACCGCAGACGACGCTCGGCTTCGTCGCGCTGCGCAACCGCGACTATGACTCCGCGCTCAAGCGCGCTGACACGGTGCTGGCGTCGCGGATCGACGATTCCAACGCGACGATCCTGAAGGCGCGGGCGCTCGCGGGGCTGGGCAAGCCCGACGCGGCGCTGACCCTGCTGCGCGACTTCGTTGCCGGTCATCCCAGCGATCCGACCGCGCTCGACGCGCTCGGCGACATGTCCGGGCGGTTCGGCAATCTGGCCGGGCAGAAGGATGCGCAGAGCCGCGAACTCGCGATCCGTCCAAAAGACGTGACGCTGCGGGTCAATTATGCGCGCACGCTCTACCGGCTCGGGGAGCGGGCAGAGGCGCACGACCTCACCTATCCGCTGGCGAGCAGCGGGGAGCATGAGGGACGGCTGATCGATATCCTTGGCCTGTGGCTGCAGTATGAGCCGCATGCCCGGGCGGTAGCGGAGGTCCGGCAACTGGCGGCGCAGGCGTCGCCAGCCGACAAGATGCGCTATGCCTATTTCCTGATGCTCGCCGGGCAGCCGGCGGAGGCGGAGGCGCTCGTCGCGCCGGTCGTCGCGCTGCCGGTCACCGCCGCCAATGCCGCGCCGCTGGCGCTGCTGGCGCAGACGCAGGCGATGCAGGGCCGCGATGCCGAGGCGCTCAAGCTGCTCGACGCGGTGCTGGCGTTCGACGACGGCAACATCCTCGCGCTGCGTGCGCGCACCGATCTGCACCTGCGCACCGGACGCGGGCGGCAGGCGGTGTTCGATGCGCAGCGGCTGGTCGCCAGCAAGCCGCGCTCGGCCGACGATCGTGTGCGGCTGGCGCGCGCCTACACGCTGGCCGGGCAGCCGCAGCTGGCCGAAAATACCTATCGTGCCGGGATCGAGGCGATCGGTGGCGCCGACCCTTTGCTGTTCGGCGGCTTGCGGAAATTTCTCGGCGACGCGGGACGATCCGACGAGCTGGCCGATCTTCAGCAGCAATTTGTTGAGCAAAAGCGGTTAGCGCGGGCGCAATGGTAGCGCGGGGCGGCAACGACCCGGTGGAGTCGGGACGGGGGCGGGTGGCGGGTTCGCAAACGGTGCAGGGGCGGCGCTTCACGTCGAACGTGATTCCGTCGATGGTGATGACGGTCGACCTGCTGTGCCTGCTGCTCAGCGCGCCGGTCGCAGTGATCCTGTACACGTTGGTGTTCCAGCAGACGGTGGTGCCGGGGGTGCATACCGCCGCCGGCTTCATCGCGGGTGTCGCGTTCTTCCTGATCCGGCAATCGCGCGGCGTCTACAGCCAGTCGTTCGTGATCCTGCAATCCGGCGACACTGCGGTTGCGGTCGACTATCTGATGTCGGCGTTGCTCAGCAGCGCGATCGTCTGGCAGTTCGGGCTGGTCGACGAATTCTCGCGCGGGCTGACGCTCGCCTATGTCGGCTCGGTCACCGTTTTGTTGTTCGTCAGCCGCTTCGTGCTGCGCGCGGCGCTGCGCCGGCTGGCCAACAGCGGACGGATCCGGCAGCGGGTCGTCCTGTATGGCGCCGACAAGGAGACGTTGACCCGCACCTGCCGGATGCTCGACTTGCAGGCGTTGCCGCAATTGCTGCTGGTCGGGGTGGCGGACGATTATACCCGCACCACCGCACCCGAGGCGGTGGACGACTTGCCGTTCATCGGCGGCTTTCCCGAATTGCTCGCGAAGGCGCGTGACGGCGAGGTCGACCAGGTACTGATCGCGCTGGCCGACATGACACGCGAGCGCATCGAGATGATCATCGAGAAGCTCAGCGAAGTGGCGGTCGATGTCTCGCTGATCCCGCGCGAGGCGATCGCGCTCGCGCCCGACTATCGCGTCAATTTCGTCGGGCAGATTCCGGTGCTGACGCTATGGCAGCGGCAGATGCGCGACGGCAATACGATCGTGAAGGACGTCGAGGATTTCGTCGTCGCGACGCTCGCGCTGGTTTTCCTGTCGCCGCTGTTGCTGGTGACGGCGCTGGCCATCAAGCTGACCAGCCATGGCCCAGTGATCTTCAAGCAGCCGCGCTTCGGGTTCAACAACCGGGAGATCATGGTCTGGAAGTTCCGGTCGATGTACACCGACCGGCAGGACGTGAGCGGCGCGGCGCGCACCACCAAGGGCGATCCGCGCGTGACGCGCGTCGGGCGGCTGATCCGCAAGCTGAGCATCGACGAGCTGCCGCAGCTCTGGAACGTGCTGCGCGGCGAGATGTCGATCGTCGGACCGCGCCCGCATGCGACACATATGAAAGTCGGCGATCATTATTACTTCGACGCGGTGCGCGGCTATGCGGCGCGTCACCGCGTGAAGCCCGGGATCACCGGGCTGGCGCAGGTGCGCGGGCTGCGTGGCGAGATCCAGACGATCGACCGTGCCAAGCGCCGCGTCGAGCTGGATCGCTACTATATCGATAATTGGTCGCTGATGCTCGACCTGCGCATCATGGTCGAGACGATCGTCAATCTGGCGTTTGACAAGAATGCCTATTGATCCTGCGCCGGCCGCGCGCCGCGCGTTCGTCGGCATCGATTTCGATCCGCTCGATACCGACGCCGCCGCGGCATGGCTGACCCGAATCACGCCCGCCTCGCCGTTCCGCTATGTCGTGACACCCAACGTCGACCATATCGTGCGGCTGGAAACGCTTGGTGAGCGCGACGCGGCAGGGCAGGCGCTGTGGCGCGCCTATCGTGGTGCGGCGCTGGTGCTGTGCGACAGCCGGGTGCTGGCACGGCTCGCGCGGTTCTACGGCATCGTGCTGCCGCTGGCGCCGGGCAGCGACCTGACGGTACGAATATTTGCGCAGGTGGCACAGCCGGGCGACCGGATCGCGATCATCGGCGGCGACGCGCCCCTGCTCGCGGCGCTGCGGGCCCGCTACCCCGCGCTCGACCTCGTCCAGCATATCCCGCCGATGGGGATGCTCCGCAACCCGGCGGCGCTGGCGGCGGCCGCGGCGTTCGGGCGCGACTCGGCAGCCCGTTTCCTGCTGCTCGCGGTCGGGTCACCACAGCAGGAAGTGCTCGCGGCGCGGATCGCCGATGATGGCGGCGCACAGGGCTGCGCATTGTGCATCGGCGCATCGCTCGATTTTATCGTCGGTCGGCAGCGTCGTGCACCGCAGCTGGTGCAGCGGCTCGGGCTGGAATGGGCGCATCGGCTGGCATCGCAGCCTGGGCGGCTCTGGCGACGCTATCTCGTTGATGGCCCGCGAATCTTCCGACTCGCGCACCGCTGGTATCGCGGACGCGTGCGGTGAGCGGTCGCTGGACGCCGGGGATCGGTGATCCCGGCGTGGTCGGCTGGGCGACGGCGATCCTCTATCTGATCGCAGCGGGCCTGTGTGCCGCGGTGTCGACTCGCGGCGCGCGCGGCGAAAGACGCTTCTGGGCGGTGGTCGCCCTGGCCATGCTGGCGCTGGGGATCAACAAACAACTCGATCTCCAGTCCTTGTTCACGCAGCTGTTGCGCGACGATGCGCTCCGCCATGGCTGGTTTGCCGAACGTCGTTCGCTTCAGCTTGCGTTCATCCTCGCGGTCGCCGCCTTCGGAGCAATATCAGTGCTGGTTCTCCGACGCCGTCTTTCCGTGCTGCGGCGCAACATGCGACTGGCCGCCGGAGGTGTTTGCTTGGTCTATACTTATGTCTTGATCCGTGCAGCTTCATTTCATCATGTCGATCGCTTCATCAACGCGGCTGTACTTGGCGCGCGCTGGAACTGGATCATCGAGATCGGCGGCATCCTGATCGTGGCGATCGCAGCGCTGCGCGAGCTTCGCGTGCCGTTGCAGGAGGCGCCAGCCCCGTGAAAGCGGCGGCAAACCTGCGTCTTGTGTCGATTACCTTCTTATCGTCCGATCTGCTCCATACGTCCCAAATCTGGACTATGTCGCTGATGTTGCGACGCATCGAAACGGCGTAGAAGCCGGTTTATCGGGTCGTATCGCTGGGTGTCGCGGTCCAGGCAGTGCAAAATCGGCACCGCGCAAGGAAGGCGAGACTTCGATAAAAAGATGATGGTTTTCGCTTCGTTAAGGTGCGATACATCGAATCATCAGGTGGCCGGTAAAAAACGGGTCACTACCGCCTGATCGGGGCGGGTCGCGTGAGTGGTACGGACGGACGTCAACAGGGTTCAAGGGGAGTTTCGAGCATGAAGAAGATTTTCGCGACCGCGATCATCGCGGCGGCAGTTGCAGCGACGCCAGCGATGGCGGCCCAGCAGATCAACACCAACATCGGCCTCTCGCAGTCGGCTCCGGGTGTGTTCACCGGGTTGTTCGGCAACACGGTGACCAGCGCCGACGTCAACTCGAGCAGTGTCTACACTGATACCTATCAGTTCATCGTTCCGACCGCGGGCATCGTCGGTGCGAGCGCCGTGACGCTGACCTTCGACGGCTCGCTGACGTTCAGCGAAGTGCTGCTCAACGGCGTGAAGCTGGTCATCCGCCGGACCAACGGCGTGTATCTGGCGACCTCGCCGCTCGGCGGACTGGCATCGGCGGAGAACCCGCAGAAGCTGTCGATCACCGGCAAGCTGACCGGTGCCACCGGCACCTACACCGGCAACGTCCGCTTCGAGAGCGCCGTTCCGGAGCCGGGCACCTGGGCGCTGATGATCCTGGGCTTCGGCATCGTCGGCTACGCGATGCGTCGCCGCCCGTCGGTTCGCTTCGCGCAGGCGATCTGATTGCGACATCGCACCGGTGCTTCGGCGCCGGGGCGGTGACGAAAGAAAAGGCGGCGGCGTACCCGATCGGGTGCGCCGCCGTTTTTCTATGCGGTGCCACCGTCGTCGGTCAGGCGAGCCGAACCGACGCACGTCGTGGTCGACCGCGGCGGTAGGGTACGGTTAGGATGGCGATGCTATCCCTGTGTCGTGACCGGAGCCTTCCCCCTGCCGAATCAGTCGATCCGACGCCGTTCGCCCTTGGTCGCCGCGCGCTGCGGGGCGGGACGATGATGAAGATCGGGTTCGTCATCCTGTCGCACCGCGACCCCGGGCAGCTGTTGCGGCTCGTCGTCACGCTGAACCGGCTGTACGATCACCCGCCGATCGCATGCCATCATGATCGCGCACAAAGTCCGATCGACACGAGCATCTTCCCGGGCAACGTCCGTTTCGTCGATCCGAGCATCCGCACCGGCTGGGCGAAATGGTCGGTGGTCCGCGGCTTCTTCGCGGCGCTACGGCTTTTGTACGATCATGACGCGCCCGACTGGTTCGTGCTCTTGAGCGCAGGCGACTATCCGGTGCGGGATGGCGCGGAGGTGCGCGCCGATCTTCTCGCGCTGGGCGCCGATGCGCTGATCGACTACCGTCGGACCGGCGATACGGCCGCACAGGCCGCCGCGCAGTTCGGCCCGCACAATCCCGGGCTGGCTCATTTCGAGAGCGACGGCAATCGTCGGCTGGCGCGCGACCGGTACGAAAACGCCGAGCTGTGGCTGCCGATGCTGCGGTTCAATGACGGGGGTCGGCGAGTCCGGCCGGCCCGGCTGACCGTCTCGCTGCCATTCGGTACGCCCTTGGGCCCGTTTTCGCGCGATTTCCGCTGCTTCTATGGCGACCATTGGTTCACCGGCAACGCGCGGGTAGCGCAGCTGCTGCTCGCGCCGACGGCGCATCACCGGCGACTGCAGCAGCATTTGACGATGCGCACCAGCCCGGACGAATGCTATTTCCAGACGGTCTTGTGCAACGAGCCCGGTTTGCGGCTGGTGCGCGACAACCGTCGATATGCGCAGTGGAATGGCGGTGGCGCGCACCCGCAGACACTGACAGAACGCGATCTCGCCGCGATGTTTGCGTCGGGCGCGCATTTCGCGCGAAAGTTCACGCCCGATGCGCCGGTGCTCGACCGGATCGACGCGCGGTTGTTCGGCTGAGCCGCGCGCACCGCGATGGGACGATTTCGGCAATGGCTCGGATGGCCCCCGCCGCGCCGTGCCGCGGTGCCGGCCGGTACGCGCGTCTATGCGGTCGGTGACGTGCATGGCCGCGCGGACCTGTTGGAGCCGTTGCTCGGCTGGATCGCCGCGGATCATGCCAGACGCGGTGGCGAGGCCAGGCTGCAGATCGTCTTTCTGGGTGACCTGATCGATCGGGGGCCGGCGTCGGCAAAGGTGATCGACCTGCTGATCGGTGCGGACCGTAGCGGCGCTGACCATCACGTGCTGAGCGGCAATCACGAGGAAATGCTGCTGACGATCCTCGCCGGCGAGAGCGACGGCGTGGGAGCGTGGCTCGATCATGGCGGTGCCGAGACGCTGGAGAGCTACGGCGTCGACCCGGCGCGTTTCTGGGACGACCCCGAAGCACTGCCGCGCGTGCTGCGCTCGGCGATCCCCTCACGCCACCTCGCATTGCTGCGCGCGATGGGCGATCAGGTACGCATCGGCGACTATCTGTTCGTTCATGCCGGCATTCGCCCCGGCGTGCCGCTCGACGAGCAAACCGGGCGCGATCTGCGCTGGATCCGCAAGGACTTTCTGAGCAGCACCGCCGATCACGGGCCGGTGGTTGTGCACGGGCACACGATCGTGCCGACTGTCGAATATCACCGTAACCGCATCGCGATCGACACCGGTGCGTATCGCACCGGGCGGCTGACCGCGCTCGGGCTGGAGGGTGAGGCACGCTGGACGCTGACCAGCCGGCTCGACCGCGCGTGATGCGCGCTTTCCTCGCCCGCCGTTCGCGCCTAGCGCGGCGCGCATGATGATCTTCGTTCTCGCACGCGCCGACAATGGCGTCATTGGCGTCGACGGCCGGCTGCCGTGGCGGCTGCCGGAGGACCTCAAGCGCTTCAAGGCGCTGACGATCGGCACGCCGATGGTGATGGGGCGCAAGACCTTCGAAAGCTTTCCGGCACCGCTGCCGGGACGGCGGCACATCGTTCTGACGCGCGACCGCGACTGGTCGGCGGCGGGGGCGGAGGTGGCGCATGATGTCGACGCCGCGCTGGCGCTCGCCGGTGGGGGCGACGTCACGGTCGTGGGCGGTGCGGAAATCTACGCACTGCTGCTCGATCGTGCCGACCGGATCGAACTGACGGAAGTGCATAGCGCGCCTGACGGCGATGCAACCGTGCCGGCGTTTACCGGCTGGCGCGAGGTGGCGCGCGTGGCGCATCCGGCGGAGGGCGAGCGGCCCGGCTATGATTTCGTGACGCTGGTACGGTGACGGTGCAGGCGCTAAGGGCGGCCGATGCAGCGGCTTGACGGCGGCGCGGCGGTGCCTGACGCCCTGGCGGGCGCGATCGTTGCGTTGGGCAATTTCGACGGTTTTCACCTGGGGCATCAGGCGGTTGTCGCGCGCGCGGTCGATCGGGCGCGTGCGGAGGGACGCCCTGCGCTGGTCGCAACCTTCGATCCGCATCCGGTCCGCCACTTCCGCCCCGATGCCGAGCCGTTCCGGCTGACCACGCTTGACCAGCGCGCGCGATTGTTCGCCGAAGCGGGCGCGGACGGCATAGTGGTGTTCCACTTCGACGCCGCGCTCGCCGCGCTGCCTGCCGACGTGTTTATCGCCGAGCGGCTGACCGGGGCGTTGCGGGTCGCGGGCGTCGTGACCGGAGAGGATTTCACCTTCGGTCACGGCAAGAGCGGGAATATCGCGACGCTGCGCGCGGCGGGCGAACGCGCCGGATTTGTGGTCGATACGGTCGGCGCGGTGCTGCTGGATGGCGAGCCGGTGTCGTCGACCCGCATCCGCGCAGCGCTCAGGGGCGGTGATCCGCGCGGTGCGGCGCGGCTTCTCACGCGGCCGTTCGCGATCGAGGGCGTCGTCCAGCACGGCGACAAGCTGGGGCGGACGATCGGTTACCCGACCGCGAACCTCGACATGGGGCCGTATCTGCGTCCGGCGTACGGGATCTATGCCGTGCGCGGACGGCTTGCGGACGGCCGGGTGCTCAAAGGTGCCGCGAATTTGGGCGTCCGGCCCACGTTCGATCCGCCCAAGGAGTTGCTGGAGCCGTATTTCTTCGACTTCGCCGGCGACCTGTACGGTCAGGTGATCGAAGTCGAGCTCATCGAGTGGCTGCGCGCCGAGGCGAAGTTCGACAGCCTCGACGCGCTGGTCGCGCAAATGGACCTGGACTGCGCCCGCGCGCGCGAGTTGCTGGCGGACTAACCCGCCGTTAAGGCTAAGAGACATATGGCCGACGCATCCGACACTTCGCGCGACTGGCGCGACACCGTATTCTTGCCGCAGACCGGCTTTCCGATGAAGGCCGGGCTGGCGCAGAAGGAGCCCGCGATCTTCGACCGCTGGAAGCGGATCGGGCTCTACCAGCAGCTGCGCGAGCAGCGGCTGGGGCGTGAGCGCTTCATCCTCCACGACGGACCGCCCTATGCCAATGGCGACATCCACATGGGCCACGCCATGAACAAGGTGCTGAAGGACGTGATCGTCCGCAGCCGTTCCCTGATGGGCTATGACGCGCCGTACGTGCCGGGCTGGGACTGCCACGGGCTGCCGATCGAGTGGAAGGTCGAGGAAGCGTATCGCGCCAGGAAGCTCGACAAGGATCAGGTGCCGGTCGCGCAGTTCCGCGCCGAATGCCGCGCCTATGCCGAGAAATGGGTGGCGGTGCAGCGCGACGAGTTCGAGCGGCTGGGCGTGATGGGAGATTGGGACGATCCCTATCTGACCATGAAGTTCGAAGCCGAGGCGACGATCGCGGGCGAGCTGCTCAAGTTCGCCGAGAGCGGCCAGCTGTATCGCGGTGCCAAGCCGGTGATGTGGAGCCCGGTCGAGAAGACCGCGCTGGCCGAGGCCGAGGTCGAATATGAGGACGTCGTCTCGACGCAGATCGACGTCGGGTTCGAGGTGATCGACTGCCCGGAATATCCGGGGCTGGCCGGCACGCTGGCGGTGATCTGGACGACGACGCCGTGGACGATCCCGGTCAACCAGGCGCTCGCCTATGGCTCGGCGGTCGACTATCTCCAGTTCGAGCATGACGGGCGGCGCTATCTGGTCGCCGAGCCGCTGATGCCCGCGTTCATCAAGCGCACCGGCATCCCGATGGGCAAGATCATCGCGCTCATCAAGGGGCCGGTGCTGGAGGGCGCGACCGCACGGCACCCGATGCATCAGCTGGGCGGCTTCTTCGCGACTCCGCGGCCGTTCCTCGAGGGCGCGTTCGTCACCATCGATGCCGGTACCGGGCTGGTCCATATGGCCCCCGACCACGGCGAGGACGACTTCCTGCTGTGTAAGGCGCACGGGATCGAGCCGGTGTTCGCGGTCGACGGCGCGGGCATGTACCGCGCCGACTGGGCGTGGCTCGGCGGGCAGGGCAGCGTCATCAACAAGAAGTTCGTCGGCGCCGATGGGCCGATCTGTTCGGACCTGCGCGCGACGGGTAACCTGCTGTCGGCGAGCGACGATTTCGCGCACAGCTATCCGCATTCGTGGCGGTCGAAGGCGAAGGTGATCTTCCGCGCGACCCCGCAGTGGTTCATCCCGATGGATGGCCGATCCACTCTCCCCTCCCCTTCAGGGGAGGGGCCGGGGGTGGGGTCGAGTGGGAAAGAGCCCGCTCTACAACTACCCCACCCCAACCCCTCCCCTGAAGGGGAGGGGCTTGAAGGGGGCAACGCCGCCACGCTCCGCGAACTCGCGCTCGATGCGATCTCCCGCACGCAATGGGTGCCGACGCGTGCCGAGAACCGCATCCGCGCGATGGTCGAGGGGCGTCCGGACTGGGTCATCAGTCGCCAGCGCGCCTGGGGCGTGCCGATCGCGCTCTATGTGCATCGTCAGAGCGGGCAGTATCTCAACGATCCCGCGGTCAACGCGCGGATCATCGCCGCCTTTCGCGAGAGCGGGGCGGATGCGTGGTTCACCGCCGACCATCAGGCGCTGCTCGGCGACACATATGACCTCGCCGATTACGAGCCGGTCAACGACATCCTCGACGTGTGGTTCGACTCCGGTTCGACGCACGCGTTCGTCGTTGAGGCGCGCTATGGCGAGGGGACGCGCGCGAACCTGTATATCGAGGGCTCGGACCAGCATCGCGGCTGGTTCCAGTCGTCGCTGCTGGAGAGCTGCGGGACGCGCGGGCGCGCGCCGTATGACGCGGTGCTGACGCACGGTTTCGCGCTCGATGGGCAGGGACGCAAGATGTCCAAGTCGCTCGGCAATGTCGTCGATCCATTGAAGGTGATCGGCGAATCGGGGGCGGACATCCTGCGACTGTGGGCGGTGTCGACCGACTATTTCGACGACGTGCGGATCGGCAAGGAGGTGCTGGCGACCTCGTCGGACGCCTATCGCAAGCTGCGTAACACCTTCCGCTATCTGCTCGGCGCGCTCGACGGGTTCAGCGATGACGAGCGGGTGCCGGTCGCCGGGATGCCCGAGCTGGAGCGCTATATGCTCCACCTGCTCCATGCGCTCGACCGCGAACTGAAGGAGGCGGCGACCGCCTACGAGTTCAACCGCTACGTCCGCCGCCTGACCGACTTCTGCAACGAGGATCTGTCGGCGTTCTTCTTCGACGTGCGCAAGGACTCGCTGTACTGCGATGCGCCGACCGACGTGAAGCGCCGCGCGTATCGCACGATGCTCGACGTGCTGTTCCATGCGCTGGTCCGCTATGCCGCGCCGGTGCTGGTCTTCACCGCCGAGGAAGTGTGGCAGTCGCGCTTCCCGGCCGACGACAGTTCGGTGCATTTCCTCGAATGGCCGACCTTGCCCGACGAGGCCGGTGAGGATGTCGCGCAGCGCTGGCTCGAGGTGCGTCGCCTGCGAGAGCGCGTGACCGAAGCCATCGAGCCGCTGCGTCGCGAGAAGACGATCCGCTCCAGCCTGGAGGCGGAAGTGACCGTCCCCGAGCTGCCGCTGCCTGCCGATGCGCTGGCGGAGCTGTTCATCGTCGCGAAGGTGAGCGAGGCGGCGACGGTCGATGTGGCGCGCACCGATTACCAGAAGTGCGGGCGCTGCTGGCGGCATCTGCCCGAGGTGACGAGCGATGGCGAGCTGTGCGCGCGCTGCGCCGACGTGACGGGGACGGGGGCGTGATTCCCCGCGCCGGATTGCTGCTGGCCGGGGTTGTCTTTGCCGTGGACCAGTTCGTCAAATGGCTGGTCACCGGGCCGCTGCGGATCGACTTTCTCGGCGCGTATCGCACGTTGCTGCCGATCTTCGACCTGCGCTTCACCAAGAACGAGGGCGTGTCGCTGGGCATGTTGCGTGCCGAGACCGACACGACGCGCTGGCTGCTGGTCGCCTTCACCGCCGCGATCGCGATCGCGGTGGCGGTGTGGATGCTTCGTGAGCGCAAGCGCGCCGACCAGCTCGCGCTCGGGCTGGTGCTGGGCGGCGCGCTCGGCAATATCGTCGATCGCGTGCGGCTCGGCTACGTGGTCGATTTCGCGGATCTGCACTTCGGCGAATGGCGGCCGTTTCTGGTATTCAACGTCGCCGATGCCGCGATCACGATCGGCGTGCTGATTCTGCTGGTGCGCGCGCTCCTGATCCGCGAGAAGCGCGACGATGTTTCGGAGAATGTCCATGCGTAAGTCTGTGGTGGTGGTGGCCGGGATGGCGGCGCTGGGGCTGCTCGCCGGCTGCGGCAAGCGCGGTTACGACCGCGCCCGCCCCGACGAGTTCGCGGTGGCGCGGCAGGCGCCGCTGATTATCCCGCCCGATTTCGCGCTGGTCCCGCCGCAGCCGGGCGCCGCGCGGACGCAGGGGAACAACCCGCAGGCGCAGGCGATCGAGGCGCTGTTCGGCGGGCCGGCGGCGCGCAGCGCGGGCGAGGCGGGCGTGGTCGAGCAGGCCGGCGGCGCTAGCGCGTCGACCCCGGGTATCCGCTCGGGTGTGGGCGATCCGGCGACCAACGTCATCGACAAGGGCCAGACCACCAGCGACATCGTCGCCGCGCCGCAGGGCGATGGGCAGGATGCGCGGGCTTCGGTCGGTGGGGCGGCTGCTGCACCGGCGCAGGCGGCTACGGCGCAACCCACGCCGCAGCAGTAAGCTCGACGTCGCCCCTGCGAAGGCAGGGACCTATGTCTGTTTCGTCATAGTGAGCCATCTGACACAGGCGCGTGATGCCTTGTGTCAGATGGCTCTTTTGCATTCGACAGAGATAGGTCCCTGCCTGCGCAGGGACGACGGTGTCCGTCTCGTCGGTGGCGAAGGAGCAGCGGGGCCCGGATCAGGTTCGGGGCGGCGGATCGGCCGGCGTCTCGCCGCCGGGCCAACTCCGCACGTAGATGTCGCGTTGCGCAAACGGCATGCCGATCCCGGCATCGCGGAACATCACCCACAGACGGTTGAGCACGTCCGACCGGACGTTACCGACCCCGCTCTCCGGATCGCTGATCCACGCCAGAATCTCATGCTCGGCGCCATCGGTGCCGAACGCGGTCAGCCACACGTTCGGCCGCGGCGAATCGAGCACACGCGGCGACTCGCGTGCGGCACGCAGCATCAGCCCCTGCGCCGCCTTCAGGTCGCAATCATAGGGGACGCGCACCGGGATGCGGACGCGGACGTTGCGGTCGGTGTAGGACCAGTTCTCGACCTCGCGGGTCATCAGATCCTCGTTCGGGATCAGATGTTCCTTGCCGTCGCGGGTCACCACCGACACAGCGCGGACGCCGATCTTGTTGACCCAGCCGAAGCTGGTGCCGACCGCGATCACGTCGCCGGGCTTGATCGAGCGGTCGAGCAGCAGGATGATCCCGGCGATCAGATTGCCGATCGTCTTCTGCATGCCGAAGCCGACCGCGAGCCCGAACGCGCCCGAGAAGACCGCGAAGGCGGTGAGATCGATCCCGAGCAGGTCGATCCCGAACAGGAAGGCAAAGACCACGACGACGATCCCGGCGATCTTCTGCGCCAGCACCTTCTGCGTCGGGTCGAGCGCGCGGGCATGCGCGATGGTATGCGCGGTCAGGCGGTTGGCGACGCGCACCGCCGCCATCAGCGCGACGACGATGACCAGGAACTCGATCAGCGAGAGCAGCGACAGGCGGCGGCTGCCGACCCGCACCCCGATCGCGTCGAGCGTGGTGGTGATCGGCTCCAGCCCGCCGACCGCGTGGCTGAACAAAGCGGTGAACACGACCAGCTCGACGACATAGGCCGCCCAGCGCGGGATGCCGACGCCGCGCATCAGCTGGTGCGCGGTCAGCGTGCCCGCCGCGGCCATCGCGAAACCGATCGCGGCGGCGGGTAACGGTCCCCACGGCCACACCGCATAGGCCAAGGTCAGCAGCAGCGCGGCGGTGCCGTGGCGGATGATCGTCGCGACGCGCGGCCCGAGCCCCTCGACCTGCGCGCCGACGCGGTCGCGCCACCATGCCGCGGCGCGCGTGCCCACGCTGCGTTGCGCGAGCACGCCGAGCGCGAGCGCGACGAGCACCAGCGCGCCGCCCGCGGCCAGCTCGATCAGGTCGGCCTGCGCCGGCACCATCGCCAGCAACGAGCCGAAATCGGTCACGCCTGCGCTGCGCGCCACGCCGCCAGCCCGCGTTCGAGGTCGGCGATCAGGTCGTCGGGGTCTTCGAGCCCGATCTGCAACCGCACCAGCGGGCCGGCGAAGTCGGGGGTGGTGGCGGTGCGGTGGCGCTGCGGATCGATCGGGACAGCGAGGCTCTCGAACCCGCCCCAGCTATAGCCGATCCCGAACAGGTCGAGGGTGTCGATCAACGCGCAGCGCGCCGCATCGCCGCCGCCCGCCAGCACGAACGCGAACAGCCCCGCCGCGCCCTTGAAGTCGCGCTGCCAGATGGCGTGGCCGGGGCAGGAGGGAAGCGCGGGGTGGAGGACGCGTGCCACTTCGGGGCGTGCCACCAGCCACTCGGCGATCCGCAGCGCGCTCGCCTCGTGCCGCTCCAGCCGCACCCCCATCGTGCGCAGGCCTCGGCCGGCGAGATAGGCGTCGTCGGCGCTCACCACCTGCCCGAGCTGGAAGCTGGTGTCGCGCAACGCGGCGAACCGCCCCGGCCCGGCGGTGACCGAGCCCATCATCACGTCGGAATGGCCGCCGATGTATTTGGTGCAGGCGAGGATCGAATAATCGACGCCGAGTTCGACCACCGGAAAGAGCAACGGCGTCGCCCAGGTATTGTCGATCACGGTCGCCACTCCGCGCGCCTTCGCGGCGGCGACGATCGCGGGGACGTCCTGCACCTCGAAGGTCAGGCTGCCGGGGCTCTCCATGAAGATCACGCGCGTGCGCTCGCCAATCAGCCCGGCGATGCCGGCGCCGATCAGCGGATCGTAATAGCGAGTCGTCACTCCCATGCGGGCGAGGAGCTTGTCGGCGAGCGCGCGGGTCGGGTCATAGGCGCTGTCGACCAGCAGCATTTCGTCGCCGGGCGACAACAGCGTCAGCAGACACGCCGACACCGCCGCGACGCCGGACGGATAGAGGAACGTGCCCTCGGCGCCGGGCTCCAGCTCGGTCAGCGCGTCGGCGAGGCTCCATTGCGTCGGCGTGCCGCGGCGGCCGTAGAACAGCCGGTGGTGGGTATCGCGCGCGCCGGTCGCGCGCAGGTGCGCGACATCGTCGTAGAGGATCGTCGAGGCACGCCACACGGGCGTGTTGACCACGCCGGCGGTCCATTCCTTGCGGCGTCCGCCCGTGACCAGCCGTGTTGCCGGTCGAATATCGTCACGCGCGCTCATGCGTCCCCCGTCGCCTTGGGCGTGGCGGGATCGCCGCCCCATTCGGTCCAGCTGCCATCGTAGACCGCCGCGTCGCGCCCGAGCAGGTGCGCGCCGAACGCGAGCACGCTGGCGGTAATGCCCGAGCCACAGGTCATTGCCAGCGGACGGTCGAGATCGACGCCCGCTGCGGTGAAGGCGGCGGCGAGCGCGTCACCCTGCTTCCACGTACCATCGGCGTTGAAGAGCTGCGGATACGGCAGGTTGCGCGAGCCGGGAATGTGGCCCGGTGCGACGCCGGGGCGCGGATCGGCCTCTGCGCCGGAGAAGCGTGCCGCCGAGCGGGCATCGACGATCTGCGTGGCGCCGCCCTGCTGGATCGCGCGCATCGCGGCGAGATCGAGAAGGCCGATCCCCGATGTGGGCCGGTCGACCGTCGTCGGCGCGACCAGCGTTGCGCCTTGCTCCAGCGGACGCTCCTCCGCCTTCCACTTCGCCAGCCCGCCGTCGAGCAGCGCGACGTCGGTGAAGCTGAACGCGCGCAGCATCACCCACGCGCGGGCGGCAGTCCGGTGCGGGGCGTCGTCATAGAGCACGATCCGTGCGTCGGCCCGCAGCCCCAGCGGTCCCGCCTGCGCCGCGAAATGCGTGGCGTCCGGCATGGTCGACGGCAGCGGCGCGTCCGGCGCGTTGAAGCCGGCGAGATCCATGAAGGTCGCGCCCGGTATATGTCCGGTGGCGAAATCGGCGGCGGCGTCGCGCGGCGCTTCGCCGGGCAGGCCGACGTGATAGCTCGCATCGAGGATGAGCAGCCCCGGCGCGGCCGGGTGCGCGGCGAGCCATTCGGTGGAGACGAGAGCGGTCATGGCCTTCTCCATAGCGCCAGCGCGACGGCTTGGAACAGGTCGCAATTACCCACGTCGCGTCTTATGTGCGCGCACATGACCCCGATGCATCTTGGCCAGGCCAGCACATTGCCCGCTTCCCCGGACGAAGCGGTGCTCGATTACGTCCCCAATCCGCGTCCGGCGCAGACCTATCTGGTGCGTTTCACCCAGCCCGAGTTCACCTCGCTGTGCCCGGTGACCGGCCAGCCCGATTTCGCGCATCTGGTGATTGATTATGCGCCCGCCGCGACGATCGTTGAGTCCAAGTCGCTGAAGCTGTTCCTCGGCTCCTTCCGCAACCACGCCGCCTTCCATGAGGATTGCACCGTCGGGATCGGCGAGCGGCTGTTCCGGGAGATGCAGCCGCAATGGTTGCGGATCGGCGGCTATTGGTATCCGCGCGGCGGGATGCCGATCGATGTCTTCTGGCAATCGGGGGCGGCGCCGACGGGATTGTGGCTGCCGGAGCAGGGCGTCGCGCCGTATCGCGGGCGTGGATGATTGACTCGGATCAATTGGTTCGGTCATGCTGCAACGCGGAATTCGGGCAACTTTTCGTCTGAATAACGGTTCATCATTACGAACACGCGCGCATTGGGCGCCGTAGCCATCGCAAAGGTAAGGGGATGAAGCAGTCGACCGGAGCGCTGGACGTCGGGCATATCGCGCTGATCGGTAACTTCCTGCCGCGAAAGTGCGGGATCGCGACCTTCACCACCGACACCTATCAGGCGCTGCGGGCGCGCTTCCCCGACATGCAGGTCGACGTCTATGCGATGGACGACCATCCCGGCCGGTATGATTATCCCGCGGCCGTCGTCGGTGCGATCCCGCAGCACGATCGCGACGCCTATGTCGCGACGGCCCGCGCGATCGAAAACAGCGGCGCGCAGGTGCTGTGGCTCCAGCACGAATATGGCATCTTCGGCGGTGAGGCGGGTGGCCACATCCTTACGCTGCTCGACCGGGTGTCGTTGCCGTTGATCGTCACCCTCCATACCGTGCTTGAAAAGCCGAGTGCTGCCGAGCGCACGGTGCTGGAAGGGCTACTGCGCCGCGCTGCCAAGGTGATCGTGATGGCGGAGCGCGGGCGGGAGATCCTCGAGCGCGTCTATGGCGCAAACCCCAAGCAGATCGCGACGATCCCGCATGGTGTCCCTGATCGCCCGTTCGCCGAGCCCGATACGTTTAAGGCGCGCTTTGGCTGGGACGGTCGCCGCGTGATCCTGACCTTCGGGCTGCTCGCGCCGGGCAAGGGGATCGAGACGATCATCGAAGCGATGCCGTCGGTGGTCGAGCGGCACCCGGAGGCGATGTACGTCGTGCTCGGCGCGACGCATCCCAATCTGGTCGCGCATGAGGGCGAGAAGTACCGCGACTCGCTCAAGTCGCGTGCTGAAGAACTGGGAGTGGGCGCGAACGTCGCGTTCATCGATGCGTTCGTCGATCACGACGACCTGATCGATTATCTGCAGGCCGCCGACATCTACGCCACGCCGTATCTGAATCCGGCGCAGATCACGAGCGGCACGCTCAGTTATGCAGTCGGCGTCGGCAAGGCGGTGGTGTCAACGCCTTACGTCCATGCCACCGAAATCCTTGCCGATGGGCACGGCGTTCTGGTCGATTTCCGCGACCCGGCCGCGTTCGCACGCGAGATCAACGACCTGCTCGGCAGCGCGCGCAATCTCGCGCGGTTGTCGGCCCGGGCTTATGCGCGGGGCCGGACGATGATCTGGCCACGCGTCGTGGAGAAGGCAATGGACGAACTGATGGCCAGTCTGTCGACGCGGACGCAACGGCTTCCGCACCCCGGCAAGGCCGACAAACAGGTGTTGGCTCCCGATATCTCGGCCGTCGAGCGGATGAGCGATGCGACCGGGATGCTCCAGCATTCGATCTTCTCGGTTCCCGATCGCCGCCACGGCTATTGCATCGACGACAATGCGCGCGCCCTGATGCTGATGAGCGCGATCGACGATCTCGATGCCGAGACGCGCGACAAGTGGATGACCATCTATGCGTCGTTCGTGCAGTTTGCGTGGAACCCGGATGCACGGCGCTTCCGCAATTTCATGAACTTCGACCGGACGTGGTGCGAGGACGTCGGGTCCGAGGACTCGAACGGCCGTGCGCTCTGGGCGCTGGGAGTCACGGCGCGCGACGCGCATGAGCCAAAGCACCGCGACTGGGCGACCGCGATGTTCGACAACACCGCGAGTCTTGCACTCGACCTCGGCAGTCCGCGCGCGCAGGCGTTCGCGATGCTCGGCGCGGCGGCGATGCTTGAGGCATCGCCGGGGCATGAGATGGCGCTGCAGATTCTGCGCCGCTTCCCTGACGAGCATCTCGCTTTGCTCGACGCCGCGCGGCGGCCGGAATGGTGCTGGTTCGAGATCGTGCTTGCCTATGACAATGCGCGGCTCCCGGAGGCGATGTTGCGCGCCGGGCTGGCGCTCAACCGTGCCGATCTGATTGCGTGCGGGCTCGATACGCTCGACTGGATCGTCGGGCGCCAGACCGCACCGGAGGGGCATTTCCGGGCGGTCGGCTCGGAAAGCTTCGGTCGCGCCTATGAAGATCCCTTGCCTTTCGACCAGCAGCCGCTGGAGGCGCAGGCGACAATCGACGCGTGCGCCGCAGCGTTCGACGCGACGGGCGACGCACGTTGGTATGACGAGGCGAAGCGCGCATACGACTGGTATCTGGGGGTCAACGACCTCGACCTGCCGCTGGCTACGCAGCGCGATGGCGGCTGTTTCGACGGGCTGATGCCAACCGGGCTGAACCGCAACCAGGGCGCGGAATCCATTCTTGCGCTACAAATGGCGTCCTGCGCGATTTCGGGGCTTTCAAAGCGCGTCGGAAAAGTGGCAGGGACGGTGCGCGTCTCCGCCTAACGGCGGCGACGTTCGCGTTCGACGTCCCTAAAGACGAGGCTGGTCCTTGGAGCTGTTCAACCACCGGCTGCGTTTGCATGCCGATCCGTCGCGCGTCGTGGTGCGCCCCTTTCACATCGGCTGGATTGCCAATGCCAATGGCGTCAGTCGCTCGCAGCGGTTGATCAGCGAGGTCATGGACATGTCGCCGCAGGAGGCGCGTGACCAGCTCGATCTGGTGCTGAAGGATTTCGAGGCGCGCCACTGGCAGACGCGTCGCGTCTTCATGACCCGTTACGACGAGATCGCGGCGGCGCATGACCTCGACGGCAGCCGTATCTCGGACGAGAAGCGACAGCTGATCGGTGCGTATTTCTGTCACGAATACAGCTATGCCGCCGCTGCGCTGATGAATCCCAGTGCGGTGCCGCATCCTGACCAGACGGGCATGGAGGATGGCGCACAGCGGATCGTCATGTCGCTGCGCGCGGTGGGCGAGGGGCATATCTCCTCGGTCGCGTTCCGCGAGGGGATCATCACCAGCAACAACGAGCTGAAGCTGGCGCCCGAACCGCCGTTCGCGACCGCAACCGATGCGACCGGCACCGACGAGGAAGCGCCGCCGAGCGGGCCGGTGACGGTCTATCGCCATCGCGACAGCACCTTGTCAGGCACGGTGATCTTTCCGATCACCGATGCGCAGTCGAAGGGGCTGGAGGATCTGCGACTCGTGCATTTTACGCACGACGACGGGACGCAGGAATGGCTGGGGACGTACACCGCCTATAATGGCGCGACGATCCAGTCCGAACTGCTCCGCACGCGCGATTTCCGTGCGTTCGATCTGATCCCGATGAGCGGCAGCGCGGCGCGCAACAAGGGCATCGCGCTGTTCCCGCGCAAGGTCGGTGGGGAGTATCTGTCGATCGGGCGACAGGATGGCGAGAACCTCTATCTGCTGCGCACCGATAATCTGACGCATTGGGATGACGGCGAGCTGATCCTCAAGCCGGTGTTTCCGTGGGAGTTCGTCCAGATCGGCAATTGTGGGCCGCCGATCGAGATTGACGAGGGCTGGCTGTTGCTGACGCATGGCGTCGGCGCGATGCGGAAGTATTCGATCGGCGCGGCCTTGCTCGACAAGGAAAATCCGGCGCGCGTCATCGGGCGCACGCGCTCGCCGATCCTCGCGGCGGCGGATCAGGACCGTGAGGGCTACGTGCCCAACGTGGTCTACACGTGCGGCGCGATGAAGCATGGCGACAAGCTGTTCATGCCGTACGGAATTGCCGACAGTTCGGTCGGGTTTGCGTTCGTGTCGATCAAGGAATTGCTGGGCAAGATGTGACCGGTCGCAGCCGCGGCCACGCCCGCGGCGGTGCGGGACCCGTGGGCCGCGCAGTGACCGGTCCGGCCGGCGGGTCGGCATTGCCAATCCCGTCCTACGTTAGGCCGGCGGCTTTTGGGCTGTCCGTCATTGCGAGCGTAGCGAAGCGATCCAGTGATGGCCCAGGACGCCCTGGATTGCTTCGCTACGCTCGCAATGACGGTTTTGGGTAACGGCTTGCCGGTTACGCCTTTGCCGCGGTCTTCTTGGCCGGTGCCTTCTTCGCGGCGAGCTTTTTCTCGGCCGCGGGCTTCTTCGCCGCAGCCTTCTTCACCGGCGCCTTCTTCTTCGGCTTCGCTGGTGCCGCCGCCGCGCGGTCGTCGATCAGTTGTGCGGCTTCCTCCAGCGTCAGCTGGTCCGGCGCGATCGTCTTGGGGAGCGTCGCGTTGGTCGTGCCGTCAGTGACATAGGCGCCGTAGCGACCCTCCATCAGCTTCAGCTCCGCCTCGGTACGCGGATGCGCGCCGAGCACCTTGAGCGGCGCGCGGGCCGCACCGCGCGCCGGGCGACCGCCGCCCGCCGCCGCTTCGGCGAGCTTGACCACCGCGGCGTTCATGCCGGTCTCGAACACCTCCGATGTTGACGAAAGTCGCGCATATTTGCCGTCGTGCACGAGGTACGGCCCATAGCGGCCGATGGCGGCATTGATGGGGAGACCCGTCTCCGGATGTTGCCCGATGGTGCGCGGAAGGTTCAACAAACGCAGCGCCATCTCAAGGTCGAGTTCGCCGATGTCCTTTGGAATGGAGGCGCGCTTCGCCTCCTTGCCCTCGCCGAGCTGGATGTACGGGCCGAACCGCCCGCTCTTGCGCTCGACCGGCAGCCCGGTCTCGGGATCCTGCCCGAGCGTCTCCGGCCCGGCATCCTCCGCCGCCGCATCGCCGCCCTGCGCGAAGCGACGCGTGAACTTGCACTCCGGGTAGTTGCTGCACGCGATGAACGCGCCGAACTTGCCGCCGCGGAGCGCGAGCTGCCCGGCATGGCACGCCGGGCACAGCCGCGGATCGCTGCCATCGGCCTTTTCGGGGAACAGGTATGGTGCAAGGAACTGGTCAAGCGCGGCGGTGACCTCGCTCGGCTTCTGCTCCATCACCTCGGCGGTGCGCGGCTTGAAGTCGCGCCAGAACGCCTCGAGCACCGCCTGCCATTGCGCACGGCCGCCGGACACGTCGTCCAGCTCCTCTTCCAGCTCCGCGGTGAAGTCGAAGCCGACATATTTCTCGAAGTAGCGTTCGAGGAACGCCGTCACCAGCCGCCCGCTCTCCTCGGCGAAGAAGCGGTTCTTCTCGACACGCACATAGGCGCGGTCCTTCAGCGTCTTGATGATCGAGGCATAGGTCGACGGGCGACCGATCCCCAGTTCTTCCATCCGCTTGACCAGTGACGCCTCTGAGAAGCGCGGCGGCGGCTGGGTGAAATGCTGCTCGGCGAGCACATCCTTCTTCGCCGGGCTGTCGCCCTCGCGCATCCGCGGCAGACGCTTGGCATCCTCGTCTTGCGAGTCGTCCTGGCCTTCCTCGTAGAGCGCGAGATAGCCGGGGAAGAGCACGACCTGACCGGTGGCGCGCAGCATGTTGCGGCCGGTGCCGTCGGCCAGTTCGATCGTGGTGCGCTCCATCCGCGCCGACGCCATCTGCGACGCGAGCGCGCGCTTCCAGACAAGCTCGTACAGCCGTGCATGGTCGCCCGAGCCGACGCGGTCCTTCGTAAAGTCGGTCGGGCGGATCGCCTCGTGCGCTTCCTGCGCGTTCTTGGCCTTGGTCTGGTACTGGCGCGGCTTGTCGGGTACGTAGCCGCCGTCGTAGCGGTCGGCAATCGCGGCGCGCGCGGCGGAGATGGCGCTGCCGTCCATCTGCACGCCGTCGGTACGCATGTAGGTGATCGCGCCGTCCTCGTAGAGCTGCTGCGCGATCCGCATCGTGTGATCGGCGGAGAAGCCGAGCTTGCGCGCCGCCTCCTGCTGGAGCGTCGAGGTGGTGAAGGGCGGCGGCGGGTTGCGCGTCGCCGGCTTGGTCTCGACCGACTGGACCGAGAAATTGCCGGCCTCGACGTCCGCTTTCGCCTTGAGCGCGTCGCCCTCGTTGCCGATCGACAGGCGGTCGAGCTTCTTGCCCTGCCATTGCACCAGCCGCGCGGCGAACGGCGTGCCGTCCTGCTCAAGCTGCGCGATCACCGACCAATATTCCTGCGAACGGAACGCCTCGATCTCGCGCTCGCGATCGACGATCAGGCGCAGCGCGACCGACTGGACACGCCCCGCCGATTTGGCGCCGGGCAGCTTGCGCCACAGCACCGGCGAGAGCGTGAAGCCGACCAGATAGTCGAGCGCGCGGCGGGCGCGATACGCGTCGATCAGGTCGGTATCCAGCTCGCGCGGCGCCTGCATCGCCTGCGTCACCGCCTGTTTGGTGATCGCGTTGAAGGTGACGCGCTGGACGTCCTTCGGCAGCGCCTTGCGCTTGGCCAGCACCTCCTGAACGTGCCACGAAATCGCCTCGCCCTCGCGATCGGGATCGGTGGCGAGGATCAGACGGTCGGCGGTCTTGGCGAGATCGGCGATCGCCTTGAGCTGCTTGGTCTTGTCGGCGTAGTTTTCCCATTCCATCGCAAACCCCTCGTCGGGGTTCACCGAACCGTCGCGCGGCGGCAGGTCGCGGACGTGGCCGTAGCTGGCGAGGACGCGATAGTCCGAGCCGAGATACTTCTCGATGGTTTTGGCCTTGGCGGGCGATTCGACGATGACGAGCTGCATTGTTGCCTAACTAGGGAGCCTCACACGTACGTGCGAGGGTGAAGGGGAGCGGCGGGGGGCGTCAAGGGGTATAAGAGACAGGGCAAAGCCCGCCCGTCCCGTCCCGCCGCCCGTCGCGCCGTCCGCCCCGCTGGACCGGCCGCCCGATTGTGCTGGTCGGATTGATGGGCGCGGGGAAATCGACGGTCGGCCGCCGGCTCGCGCTGCGGCTGGCGCTGCCGTTCGTCGATGCCGATACCGAGATCGAGGCCGCGGCCGGCATGTCGATCGCCGATATCTTCGCGCAATTCGGCGAAGATTATTTTCGCGATGGCGAGCGCCGCGTGATCCAGCGGCTGATCGACGGCCGACCCAAGGTGATCGCGACCGGCGGCGGTGCGTTCGTCAATGACGAGACCCGCGCGCTGATCCTGTCCGACGCGCTGGCGATCTGGCTCGACGCGCCGGTCGAGGTGTTGGCAGAGCGCGTCAAGCGCCGCGACACCCGCCCACTGCTTCGCGGCAAGGACCCCGCGACCGTGCTGCGCGAGCTGGCGGCGGTCCGTAACCCGCTCTACGCGCTCGCGCATCTGCGCATCCCCAGCGCCAATACCCCGCACGACGTGACGGTGCGCGCGATCATGGAGGCCCTGAGCAAATGACGACCGTGAACGTGGCGCTCGGCGACCGCAGCTATGACGTGCGGATCGAGCCGGGGCTGCTGGCGCGCGCAGGCGAGGCGCTCGCGCCGATCGTCGGTACGCGCCCGGTGGTGATCGTCGCCGACGCCAACGTCGTTCCGCATCTCGCCACGTTGACCGCTGCACTCGACGCCGCCGGCATCCGGCACGCCGAGATCGTGCTGCCCGCCGGCGAAGGTTCGAAGAGCTGGGCGACGCTGGAGCGGCTCACCGACGAATTGCTCGCGCTCGGCGTCGAGCGCGGCGATCATGTGGTGGCGCTCGGCGGCGGGGTGATCGGCGATCTGGTCGGCTTCGCGACCGCGATCCTCAAGCGCGGCTGCGGCTTCGTGCAGATCCCCACCACGCTGCTCTCGCAGGTCGATTCGTCGGTCGGCGGCAAGACCGGGATCAACGCCCGCGCCGGCAAGAATATGATCGGCGCCTTCCATCAGCCCAAGGTCGTGCTGATTGACCCCGACGTGCTCGACACCCTGCCCGCACGGCAGGTGCGCGCCGGCTATGCCGAGGTCGTCAAATACGGCCTGATCGACGATGCCGGTTTCTTCGCGTGGTGCGAGGCGAACGGCGCGGCGCTGCTGGCAGGCGACCCGGACGCGCGCGTCCATGCGATCGCCCACGCGGTGGCCGCCAAGGCGCGGATCGTCGGCGAGGACGAGTTCGAGACCAGCGGCCGCCGCGCGCTGCTCAACCTCGGCCACACCTTCGGCCATGCGCTGGAAGCAGAGGCAGGCTTCTCCGACCGGCTGTTCCACGGCGAGGCGGTCGCTGCGGGCTGCGGCCTGGCCTTCGCCTTCTCCGCCGCGACCGGGCGGTGTTCTGCAGACGACGCCGATCGCGTCGCGGCGCACTGGCGCGACAGCGGCCTGCCCGACGGCCTCGCCGCCTCGGGCATCACCGCCCCGCCCGCGCGGCTGGTCGAGCATATGCGCCACGACAAGAAAATGGCGGCGGGTACTTTGCCCTTCCTGCTCGCGCACGGCATCGGACAGACCTACCTCGACAAGACGGTGGCACTGGACGAGGTCGAGGCGTTCCTCGGCGAACCGGGGCGGTAATAGGTCAGCGCCCAACCCTGCATCGTCATTGCGAGCGCAGCGAAGCAATCTAGGGCAGCGGGCGGAACACTGGATTGCTTCGCGGCGCTCGCAATGACGTACCGCGGAACGCCACCACAAACCGCCCGTTACGGCTGCTCTGCCAAGGAGAGCCACATGCCGTATGTGAAGACGCGCGACGGGACCGACATCTACGTCAAGGATTGGGGCGAGGGTCGCCCGGTCGTCCTCATCCACGGCTGGCCGCTGTCCTCGGACAGCTGGGACCCGCAGATGAAGGCGCTCGCCGACGCCGGCTTCCGCGCGATCGCCTATGACCGCCGCGGCTTCGGCCGCTCGGGCCAGCCGTGGTCGGGCTATGACTATGACACGCTGACCGACGACCTCAACGACGTGCTGGAAGCCGCCGGCGCGACGCAGGACGTCACGCTCGTCGGCTTCTCGATGGGCGGCGGCGAGGTCGCGCGCTACCAGAGCCGCTACGACGGCAAGGGCGTGATTTCGGCGGCGCTGATCAGCTCGGTCGTCCCGTACATGCTCAAGACCGACGACAACCCCGACGGCGTACCCGAAGAGACGCTGCAACAGATCGCCGACGGCATCCTGAAGGACCGGCCGAACTTCTTCCGCACCTTCTTCAAGGACTTCTTCGGTGTCGGCTACGTCACCAGCCCGGTCAGCGAAGCGGTGCTCGACTGGGCGCAGGGACTGGCGATGCAGGCCGGGCTGCAACCGACGCTGAAATGCGCCAAGAGCTTCGGCCATACCGATTTCCGCCCCGACCTGCCCGCCTTCCGCGTGCCGACACTGGTGCTGCACGGCACCGCCGACAAGACCGTCCCGATCGACACCAGCGGCCGCGCCGCGGCGGCCGGGATCGCGAAAGCGCAATTGGTGGAATATGATGGCGCGCCGCACGGGCTGTTCGCGACGGAAAGCGACCGGCTGACCGAGGACCTGCTGACGTTCCTCGGAAGGTAAGCTCGTCATCCCGGACTTCATCCGGGATCCCGCTTCATCCGTCACTGGCGGAAAGCAGGCGGGGTCCCGGATCAAGTCCGGGACGACGAATTGGGCGGATCGTCTTCGATCCCGACAGGAACAACCAACCTTCGTCATTGCGAGCGCAGCGAAGCAATCCAGGGCCGGATCAGGACGCCCTGGATTGCCGCGCTACGCTCGCAATGACGGAGAAGCTTTCGTCTACGATCGATCTATCGATCGAGAACCCTCACTTCAAAGGAACGATCACCTCGTCCGGGTGCGCGACGTTCAGCTCCTTGCGCACCAGCTCGTCGACCATGTCCGGGTTCGCGTGGCGCGGGTCGAGCAGCGTCACGCGGTTCTGCAACATCGCCCGCCGCTGATCGAGCGCCGCATATTGCCTCTCACGCGCCACCAGCTGCCGCTTGTAATCGCCCAGCGCGATCAGTCCGTTCGGCCCCAGCACCGCATAGGCGCCGAAGAACACCATCACCGCCACCGCGAGGGCGGGGACGGCGGCACGCCGGAGCGTTTGCGAGAGGCGGTTGGACGGGCGAGGCATAACGCCAGCGATTCTCGCGAGTCGCCTCGCCCTTTGCAAGCCCTATCAGCGGTTCCGCAACACGTCCCGGCCCGCATAGCGCGACATCGTGCCCAATTCTTCCTCGATCCGGATCAGCTGGTTGTACTTGGCCAACCGGTCCGACCGGGCGAGGCTGCCGGTCTTGATCTGCCCGCAATTGGTCGCAACCGCCAGATCGGCGATCGTCGAATCCTCGGTCTCGCCCGAACGGTGCGACATCACGGCGGTATAGCCGGCGCGCTCGGCGACGCGGATTGCCTCCAGCGTTTCCGACAGCGTGCCGATCTGGTTGACCTTCACCAGCAGCGAATTGGCGAGCCCCTGTCCGATGCCGTCGCGCAGCCGCGTCGGGTTGGTGACGAACAGAT
This sequence comes from Sphingomonas sp. 8AM, assembly GCF_902506455.1. GTDB lineage: Bacteria > Pseudomonadota > Alphaproteobacteria > Sphingomonadales > Sphingomonadaceae > Sphingomonas. The sequence continues at coordinate 405,911 of NZ_LR733844.1, forward strand.
CGTCGCCGACGAGCTGCACCTTCTTGCCGATCGCGTCGGTCAGCGCCTTCCAGCCCTCGAAATCGTCCTCGGCCATACCGTCCTCGATCGAGAAGATCGGATAGCGCGCGGCAAGATCGGCGAGATATTCGGCCATCGCGCCCGGCTCGAGCGTCAGGTTCTCGCCCGAGATGACGTATTTGCCGTCCTTGAAGAATTCGGTCGCCGCGCAGTCGAGCGCCAGCATCACGTCGTCGCCCGGCGTGTAGCCCGCGCGCTCGATCGAGGTCATGATGAAGTCCAGCGCGTCGGTGGTGCTGGCAAGGTTCGGCGCGAACCCGCCCTCGTCGCCGACCGCGGTCGCCAGCCCCTTCTCGCTCAGCCCCTTCTTGAGCGTATGGAAGATCTCCGAGCCGCAGCGCACCGCCTCGGCCAGCGACTCCGCGCCGACCGGCACGATCATGAATTCCTGGAAGTCGATCGGGTTGTCGGCATGCTCGCCGCCGTTAATGATGTTCATCATCGGCACGGGCAGCACATGCGCCGCGACGCCGCCGACATAGCGGTACAGCGGCACTCCGCGCGCATCCGCCGCCGCCTTCGCCACCGCCAGGCTCACGCCGAGGATCGCGTTCGCCCCCAGCCGGCCCTTGTTCTCGGTGCCGTCCAGCTCGATCATCGTCTGGTCGATCTCGAGCTGATCCTCGGCGTCCAGCCCGATGATCGCGTCGGCCAGCTCGTCGTTGACCGCTTCGACCGCACCGTCGACGCCCTTCCCGCCCCAGCGTGCCTTGTCGCCATCGCGCCGCTCGACCGCCTCGTGCGCGCCGGTCGATGCGCCCGACGGAACCGCCGCGCGACCGAAGCTGCCATCGTCGAGCAGGACGTCGACCTCGACGGTCGGATTGCCGCGGCTGTCGATGATCTGGCGTCCGTGCAGGTCGATGATTGCGGTCACGAAACGATCCTCCTATTTTCTGCCGTAGCGGCAGGACATCGCGCCTCCTAGCGGGCGCCCGGCGATGCTGCAACGCGATGGAACCGGCGGCCCGGCCACCGGGTTGTTGAACTTCGACCAGGGAAGGATGAATCATGGCCGACGAGCAGGATCGCGACACGCTCCAGCATTCCACACCGGCGGACGCTGCACCGCCACCCGCCGACGCGTCATTCACGCCGGCCGAGCCGCTGAAGGATGCCGGCGTCGACTTCACGCCGGAAGACACGACTACTGCCGGCAGCGGCAGCACGCTGGCCGACGCCAAGCAGTCGGTGCGCGACCATGTCGCCAAGGGCCGCGAACAGGCTGCCGACAAGGCGCGCGGCTTCGCCGAGGACGGCAAGGCCAGGGCGACCGACGCGCTGACGCAGCTCTCGCAAATGCTGACCGACGCTGCCGGGCAGGTCGATGAGAAGCTCGGCGGACAATATGGGCAATATGCCCGCTCCGCCGCGGATCGTGTGCAGGGCTTCTCCAGCGCAATCGACCAGAAGAGCGTCGACGATCTTCTCGACGATGCGCGTGAGTTGGTCCGCAAGAGCCCCGAACTGGCGGTCGGGCTCGCAGCCGGCGTCGGCTTCGTGCTGGCGCGGCTGATCGGGTCCGCCGTCGACCAGCGCGATGCCTGACCCAATGGACGTTCGTGACCGCGTGCTCTCCGAAAGCATCCCGCAATTGGTGACGCAGCTTGCCACCGATGCGCGCGACGTTGCGAAGGCGGAGATCGCGCTGGCCAAGGCCAGGGCGCTCTTCGCGGTCACCCGTTACAAGGCTGCGGCGATCCGCTTCGCGATCGCGGGCGTGCTCGGTCTCGCGGCGCTGATCGCGCTGCTGGTCGGCGCGATCCTGTCGCTGGCGACGCTGATCGGCCCCGGCTGGGCGACGCTGGCGGTCGTCGGCGTCGTCCTGCTGATCGCCGCGTTGCTCGCGCTGTCGGGCAAGTCGGCGCTGCGCGCGGGGCCGGGCGCATGACCGCCGCTGATGTAACCTTGGCCGAGGCGCGCGTCGCGGAGGCGCGGCAGCGGCTCGACGGCACGATCGAACGTTTGCAGACCGAACTGGAACCACGTCGCCTCGCCCGCGTCGCGCTGGCCGAAGTGACCGAGGGCGGCGAACGCGCCGTGCGTGTCGGGACCGAGGTCGCGCGCCGCAACCCCGGCGTGCTGGCAGGCGGCGTGACGCTGCTGTTCGCCCTCGTCACCGGGCGACAGGTCGCACGCCTGTTCGGCAAGAAGAAGCGGCAGAAACGCCTGCCCTCCCCAGAAGATACCGCCACACCCGCCGAAAGGATCGGATCATGACCGAACATACCCACGATCAGGAAGAGCATGGCCGGTTGCGCGACGGCGTCGACCAGGCACGCGAGGCCGCCTCGCACGCGCTCGACACTGCACGCCACCGCGCCAGTGATGCGGCGCACGCTACTGCCGAGACGCTCGAGTCCAACCCGCTCGGCGTGCTGGTCGGCGGACTGGTGCTCGGCGCGGCGGTCGCGGCCGTCCTGCCGCGTAGCCAGCGCGAAAAGGAGCTGCTCGCCGGCGTCGGCCGCAAGATCAACGCCGCCGCGGTGGCCGCGCTGGCTGCTGCCAAGGATGCCGGGCGTTCCGAACTCGACCAGCTCGGCCTCACCCCCAACGCCGCGCGCGATCAGGCGCGTTCGCTGTTCCAGGGCGTGCTGAAGGCTGCCGGCACGGCCGGTTCCGCGGCAGCGCAGGCCGGCAAGGAACAGGTCAAGAGCGCATCCTGACCCCTTCAAACCACGCGCGCATCGCGCTAGGGAAGGGTCAGGCCGACCGCCCGACCGCGGCGCCGAGCAGGTGACGAGGGAGAGCCGCGGGGCAAGCGATCGCGCTGCCCGCGGCTTTTCCGTGTCTCCCCGGCGAGGCAGTCGGGCGGTGCGGTGATGGTTCAATCCCAAGCGGGAGCGCGTGCATGAGCAAGCTTCATCTGGTGTTCGGCGGTCGTGTCAGCGATCCGCGCACCCTCGAATACAGCGACCTGTCGTCGATCGATATCGTCGGCGTCTTCCCCGACTATGCCAGCGCCGAAAAGGCATGGCGCGCCGCCGCGCAGCGCACCGTCGACGACGCCGAGATGAAATATGTCGTCGTCCACCTCCACCGCCTGCTGGAGCCCGACCTGCTCGCCAAGCCGGCAGCGTAAGCCTCCTGTCATCCCGGAGTTGATCCGGGATCCCGCTTCTTCTGCCCAGCCCGTCAACGAGAAGCGGGACCCCGGATCAACTCCGGGGCGACGGACAGGTCAGAACAGTTCGTCGAGCGCATGATGCAGCGCGCGCCGTGGCGCGTCGAACCCGGTCATCCCCAGCTCGGCGAGGAAAGCCTGCTGCGCAGCCGCGCCGAACCCGCCCAGATCGCGCCAGCCAATGAAGATGTCGCGATACGGATCGCCGACCCCCGGCCGACCGACATCGATACAGCCGGCGATGGTGCCGTCCTCCGCGACGAGGACGTTGCCGAGCGAATAGTCGCCGTGCACCACCACCGAACCGCGCGCATGGCCGGCCAGTTCCTCGACCCTGTCGAACACGCGCGCCGCGCTCCACCCGTCGTGCTCGGCATCGAAATCCCTGATGTCGACCAGATCATCGGCAACCAGTCGGCGCACCACCGGCAACCACGCCGCCACGCTCGAATCGAACGGACAGTCGTCCACTGACAGACCGTGAAGTCGCCGGAGAAACGCCGCCATGCGCCGCGCGACCGGCACGCTCCGCACGGCCCGGTCCATCTTGATATAATCGCCGGCCGGCATCCCGGGCACGGCGCTGGTCAGCAGCCACGCGGTGGCGCCATCGTCCAGCGTCGCGAGAACCGATGGCGCCGCGACGCGCCCGGCGAGCCACTGCAACCGCGCTGACTCGTCGACGACCAGCGCGCGCGCCGCATGTCGGCCGATTTTGAGGTAGAGCGTGGTCCCGTCGCCCACGAAGCGAAAAACCTCGGCGCCGGATCGCCCGGCCGTGACGGGTTCCGGACGACGATCGCCAACCTTTAAGGCGATCGCGTCCGGCAGTTTCACATCAGATGAACTCGATCTTCGAGACCTGATAATAACGCTCGCCCGCCGGCACCGAAACCTCGATCTCGTCGTCGAGGCTACGCCCGATCAGCGCGCGGCCGAGCGGCGAATTGTAGCTGATCCGCCCGGTCTTCGCATCGGCCTCGGTCTGGCCGACGATCTGATACTTCACGGGCTTCTCGTCCTCGTCGAGCAGGGTGACGGTCGCGCCGAACACGATCTTGTCGCCCGACAGGTCGCGCGGATCGATGATCTGCGCGCGGCTCAGCTTGTCCTCGATGTCGGCGATCGTCGCCTCGACCTGACCCTGCCGCTCCTTGGCGGCGTGATATTCGGCGTTTTCCGAAAGGTCGCCGTGCGCGCGCGCTTCCTCGATCGCATCGACGATCAGCGGGCGTTCGGTCTTCAGCCGCTTCAGGTCGGCAGTCAGCTTTTCATAGCCTTCCTGCAACATCGGCATCTTCTCGACCGTCGCCATCGCCCTTGTCCTTCGTAAAAACGCGTCCCCGGAAGCGGCCCTCTCCCTGCGAAGGCCGCCCCCTACATCAGCACATATGTCCGGGGATCAGTCGTGCGGCTGCGAATAATAGGATTGCAACGGCCGTACTTCAAGGTTGCTTGCACCATCGCCCTTGACCGCGGCATGGATTGCCTGTGCCGCCTGCACCGCCGCCGAGGCGGTGGTGAAGTACGGCACCTTGCCGTTGACCGCCGAGGCGCGGATCGGCTGCGAGTCCTTCAGGCTCTGCCAGCCCTCGGTGGTGTTGAAGATCAACGCGATCGCGCCGTCCTTGATCCGGTCGACGATATGCGGCCGCCCCTGCGCGACCTTGTTTACCGTCTCGACCGGCAGACCGGCACGCGACAGGTGATCGGCGGTGCCGGTCGTCGCCACGATCGTGAAGCCCGCGTCGACCAGCGCCCGCACCGCAGGAACGATCAGATCCTTGTCGCCAGCCTTGACGCTGACGAACACCGCGCCGCTGGTCGGCAGGACGGTACCGGCGCCAAGCTGCGACTTGGCGAAGGCGGTGGTGAAATCGGGCGAGATGCCCATCACCTCGCCGGTGCTCTTCATCTCCGGCGACAGCACCGGGTCGATCCCCGGGAAGCGCGCGAACGGGAACACCGCTTCCTTCACCGCGAAATAATCGATGTCGCGGTTGATCTTCGGCAGGTCGCGCAGCTTCTCGCCCGCCATCACGCGGCTGGCGATCTTGGCGATCGGCGCCCCGATCGCCTTGGCGACGAATGGCACCGTGCGGCTGGCGCGCGGGTTGACCTCGATGAGGTACACCTGCCCGTCCTTGACCGCGAACTGGATGTTCATCAGCCCGACGACGCTCAACCCGCGCGCCAGCGCCTCGGTCTGCCGCTCGATCTCGGCGATGATCTCGGCGGGCAGCGAGTACGGCGGAATCGAGCAGGCGCTGTCGCCCGAATGGACCCCGGCCTCCTCGATATGCTGGAGCACGCCCGCGACCACCACGTCCTCGCCATCGCAGATCGCGTCGACATCGACCTCGATCGCATCGCGCAGATACTGGTCGATCAGCACCGGCGCGTCGCCCGACACCTGCACCGCCGTCTGGATATAGTCCTCAAGCTGCTGGTCGCTGTCGACGATCTCCATCGCGCGCCCGCCCAGCACATAGCTCGGGCGCATCAACACCGGATAGCCGATGCGATTGGCGACGTTCAGCGCCTCGGCGCGGCTGCGCGCGATGCCGTTCGACGGCTGGAGCAGCTTGAGCCGGTTGACCATGGCCGCGAACCGCTCGCGGTCCTCGGCCAGATCGATCGCATCGGGGCTGGTGCCGAGGATCGGGATCCCCGCCTTCTCCAGCGCGCGCGCGAGGTTCAGCGGGGTCTGCCCGCCGAACTGCACGATCACCCCGACCAGCTCGCCCTTCGACTGTTCGACGTGCAGGATCTCCAGCACGTCCTCGGCGGTCAGCGGCTCGAAATACAGCCGGTCCGACGTGTCATAGTCGGTGCTGACCGTCTCCGGATTGCAATTGACCATGATCGTCTCATAGCCCGCATCCGCCAGCGCGAAGCAGGCGTGGCAGCAGCAATAATCGAATTCGATCCCCTGCCCGATCCGGTTCGGCCCGCCGCCCAGGATCACGATCTTGCGGCGATCCGACGGCTGCGCCTCGTTCTCGGGCTCGCCGAACGACGGCGCTTCATAGGTCGAGTACATGTACGGCGTCTTGGCGTCGAACTCGGCGGCGCAGGTGTCAATCCGCTTGAAGACCGGACGCACGCCCAGCTTCAGGCGATGCGCGCGCACCTCGTCCTCGGTGACGCCGCCGGTCATCGCCTTGACCGCCTCGTGGATCAGCCCAGAGCCGCGCGCGATCCCGCGCTCCATGCCGCGCAGATTCGCCGATTGCAGCGCCAGCCACGCCAGCCTTTTGTCGGAGAAGCCCATCGCCTTCAGCCGGCGCATCCCCGCCGCGTCGATCGGCAGCCCGTCCTTCATCACTTCGTTCTCGGCGGCGACGATCTCCGCGATCCGTTCGAGGAACCACGGATCGTATTTGGCGATCGCATTCACCTCAGCGACGGTGAAGCCCTCGCGCAGCGCCTGCGCCGCGACCAGCAGCCGGTCGGGTGTCGGCGACGCGAGCGCCGCCTCGATCTCGGCGCGCGGGGCGCCGACCAGCCGCTCGACATGGTTGAAGCCCGACAGGCCGGTCTCCAGCCCGCGCAGCGCCTTCTGCATCGACTCGTGAATGTTGCGGCCGATCGCCATCACCTCGCCGACCGACTTCATCGCGGTCCCCAGCACCGCCTCGGCGCCCTTGAACTTCTCGAACGCGAAGCGCGGGATCTTGGTGACGACATAGTCGATCGTCGGCTCGAACGACGCCGGGGTCGCGCCGGTGATGTCGTTCTCGATCTCGTCGAGCGTGTAGCCGACCGCCAGCTTGGCGGCGACCTTGGCGATCGGGAAGCCGGTCGCCTTCGATGCCAGCGCCGACGAACGCGACACGCGCGGGTTCATCTCGATCACGATCAGGCGGCCGTCCTTCGGATTGACCGCGAACTGCACGTTCGATCCGCCGGTCTCGACGCCGATCTCGCGCAGCACCGCGATGCTGGCGTTGCGCATGATCTGATATTCCTTGTCGGTCAGCGTCAGCGCCGGCGCGACCGTGATCGAGTCGCCCGTATGGACGCCCATCGGATCGACATTCTCGATCGAGCAGATGATGATGCAATTGTCCGCACGGTCGCGGACCACCTCCATCTCATATTCCTTCCAGCCGAGCAGCGATTCCTCGATCAGCACCTCGGTGGTCGGCGAGGCGTCGAGCCCCTTGCGGACGATCTCGATGAATTCCTCGCGATTGTACGCGATGCCGCCGCCGGTGCCGCCGAGCGTGAAGCTCGGGCGGATGATCGCGGGCAGCCCGACCTTCTCCAGCCCTTCCAGCGCTTCCTTCTCGGTATGCGCGATATGGCTGCGCGCGCTTTCCAGCCCGATCTTGTCCATCGCGTCGCGGAACTTCAGCCGGTCCTCGGCCTTGTCGATCGCATCGGCATCGGCGCCGATCATCGTTACCCCGAACTTCTCCAGCGTGCCGTCGCGGAACAGTGCAAGGGCAGTATTGAGCGCGGTTTGCCCCCCCATGGTGGGAAGAACCGCGTCCGGACGCTCACGTTCGATGATGCGTGCGACAACTTCCGGCGTGATCGGCTCAACATAGGTCGCGTCGGCCAGCTCGGGATCGGTCATGATCGTCGCCGGGTTCGAATTGACCAGGACGATGCGATAGCCCTCTTCCTTGAGCGCCTTGATCGCCTGCGTGCCCGAATAATCGAATTCGCACGCCTGCCCGATGATGATCGGGCCGGCGCCGATGACGAGGATGGACGAGATGTCGGTGCGTTTGGGCATTATCTCTCTCTAGTCCCACAGATCGGGGGGTCGAAACGACCCGTCAGCTTCAGGCCGGCTTGCTGGGCCGAGTAAATGAAATCCGCGATTTCACGGTAGGTGGTTTCGGGCAGATACTGGAAGAGCACGTGACGTTCTCCGTTCCGCATCTCATCGGAAACTACCTGCCACTTCGCCGCATGTATCTTTGCGACAACAGGCTCTACCGCGGGCGTAGACCCCGCAATGTCTTGAATGGCCTGCGCCTGCTCGGCAGCCGCGGATCCCGCGTCGACGCATCGCTCGATCAAGGCAGGCGGAAGTGCGATCACGCCAGACCCGCGACCGAGCGGACAAACCGCTCGAACAGGTACAAACTGTCTTGCGGCCCCGGGCTCGCCTCGGGGTGGTACTGCACCGAGAACGCCGGCCGGTCGGTCAGCTCGAGCCCCGCATTCGATCCGTCGAACAGCGAAACATGCGTCTCGCGCGCGTTCGCGGGCAGCGATCCGCGCTCGACTGCGAAGCCGTGGTTCATGCTGGTGATCTCGACCGCGCCGTCGTCGACGCGCTTGACCGGATGGTTCGCGCCGCGATGCCCCTGGAACATCTTCGTCGTCCGCGCCCCGACCGCCAGCGCCAACAACTGGTGCCCGAGGCAGATGCCGAACAGCGGCTTGCCGGTGTCGAGCAATTGCCGGATCACCGGCACCGCGTATTCGCCGGTCGCCGCAGGATCGCCGGGGCCGTTCGACAGGAAGATGCCGTCCGGGTTGAGCGCCATGACCTCGTCGAACGTCGCATTCGCCGGTACGACCGATACCTTCGCGCCGGCCTGAACAATGTTCCGGAATATGTTGAACTTGCTGCCATAGTCGATCGCAACGACATGTGGCCGTGCGTTGCCTTGAGCCGTTTCTGCGGCACCTTCGCCAACATCGAACCCGAAACCGAGCTTCCAGATGCCGCCCGCCCACGTCCCGTGCGTCGCGCGGGTCACGTCCTTGGCGAGATCCATCCCCTCCAGCCCCGGCCAGCCGCGCGCCATCTGGAGCAGGGCGTCGAGGTCGAACTCCCCCGTCGGCGAATGCGCGACCACGCCGTTAGGCGCCCCGCCCGAGCGGATGCGCCGCGTCAGCGCACGCGTGTCGACGCCGGCCAGCCCGATGCGCGTGTGGCGCTTCATCCAGCCGTCGAGATTTTCCATCGCGCGGAAATTGCTTGGCGCGGTCGGGTCCTCGCGGACGATCATGCCCAGTGCGTGCGGGTTGTCCGCCTCGACGTCGTCGGGGTTGGCGCCGACGTTGCCGATATGCGGGAAGGTGAAGGTGATGATCTGCCCGGCGAACGACGGGTCGGTCATGATTTCCTGATAGCCGGTCATTGCGGTGTGGAAGCACACCTCGCCGACGGCGGCGCCCTCCGCCCCGAAGCCGCGCCCCCATGCGACCTCTCCATTGGCCAGAACGAGGACGCCGGTGGCGCCTTCGGGCATGGGGGCGTGCGGAAACTCTGGCTCGGCCATGATGGGCGGGCACTCCTTGAAAGGGTCGGCAATGTCGCTAAGCCCCGCCCGCTAGAGACGCATCGGCGATGCGTCAATCTGTTAAGGACGAGTAGATGATTCGCGACGACATCAAGGCAGCGCAGATCGCGGCGATGAAGGCCGGCGACAAGGAAGCGCGCGGCGCTATCAGCTTGATTCAGGCGGCGATCAAGAATCGCGACATTGAGGCGCGCACCGGCACCGCGCCGAGCGACGACGACGCGCTGGTGATCGAGGTCCTGCAGAAAATGGTGAAGCAGCGCCGCGAATCGATCGCGATGTACGAACAGGGCGGCCGCGCCGAACTGGCGGCGGCGGAGGCCGCCGAGGTCGCGGTGATCGAGCGCTTCCTGCCAGCGCAGATGAGCGAGGACGAGACGAAGGCGGCGATCGAGTCGATCAAGGCCGACCTCGGGGCGAGCGGCATGAAGGACATGGGCCGCGTGATGACCGAGCTGAAGGCGCGCCATGCCACGACGCTCGACATGAGCAAGGCGAGCGGGCTGGTGAAGGCGGCTTTGGCCTGATCCGGTAGAAGAAGAAGGTTGGTTCGCGCAGAGGCGCGGAGGCGCAGAGAGGTGGCGGCTGCCGCGTCGATCCGAGCCGCCTTGGCGGCTCCTCAAGTCTCATCGTAGCAAGGGGAGACGCGCTGGCGTGCAGCGTGACCTCTCTGCGCCTCCGCGCCTCCGCGTGAACCAGATCTTCTTAACTTCCGGCCTGAAACCGAACAGCCGTTGCCGACTCTCCGCGGATCAGCCATAAGGGCCGGTATAATGCGAAGGTGAGTTTGACCCCCGCCTTCCTCGATGAGCTTCGCGCACGCACCTCGCTGACCGCGCTCGTCGGCAAGACGGTGAAGCTCACGCGCGCCGGCCGCGAGTCGAAGGGCTGCTGCCCGTTCCACAACGAGAAGACGCCCAGCTTCTACGTCAACGACGACAAGGGCTTCTATCACTGCTTCGGCTGCTCGGCGCACGGCGACGCGATTCGCTGGCTGACCGATCATCAGGGCCTGCCGTTCATGGATGCGGTCAAGGAACTCGCCGCCGCCGCCGGCATGGAGGTTCCTGCCCCCGACGCCCGCGCCGCGGAGCGCGCCGAGAAGGCGAAGTCGCTCCACGACGTGATGCAGGCCGCCGCCGACTGGTTCACCCAGCAACTCGGCGGGATCGACGGCGCGGAGGCGCGCGCGTTGCTCGACCGGCGCGGGATCAAGGACGCGACGCGCAAGGCGTTCGGCTTCGGCTACGCCCCCGATGCGCGCGGCCGGCTGCGTACCGCGCTCAAGGACTTCGGCGACGACATGCTCGTCGAGGCCGGGCTGCTGATCCAGGTCGAGGGCAAGGAGCCCTATGACCGCTTCCGTGGCCGCTTGATGATCCCGATCCGCGATCCGCGCGGGCGCGTGATCGCGTTCGGCGGGCGGATCATCGGCGAGGGCGAGCCCAAATACCTCAACTCGCCCGACACCCCGCTCTTCGACAAGGGCCGCACGCTCTACAACCTCGATCGCGCGCTGCCCGCCGCGCGCAAGACCGCGCGGCTGTTCGTGGTCGAGGGCTATATGGACGCGATTGCGCTGGCGCAGGGCGGGATCGGCGAGACCGTCGCCCCGCTCGGCACCGCGCTGACCGAGCAGCAGCTCGAACGGCTGTGGCGGGTGGTCGACGTGCCGATGCTGTGCTTCGATGGCGACAAGCCGGGGCAGAAGGCCGCGATCCGCGCCGCGCACCGCGCGCTGCCGATGCTGGCGCCCGGCCGCAGCCTCGGCTTCGCGACACTGCCGGAGGGGCAGGACCCCGACGATCTGATGCGTGCCAAGGGCGCACAGGGCTTCGAGGCGCTGGTGCGCGAGGCGGAGCCGCTGGTCGATCGCCTGTGGAAGCACGAACTCGCCGCCGAACCGCTCGACACGCCGGAGCAGCGCGCCGGCCTGAAGAAGCGGCTGAACGATCTCGCCGAATTGATCGCCGACCCGTCGGTGAAGTCGGAATACAAGGCCGAATTCCGGAACCGCTTCGACGAGCGCTTCGCGCGCCAGCGACAGCCGTTTCAGCAGCGCCAGCCCTTCTACCCGATGGGGCAGCGCAAGTCCGGCCAGAAATGGTCTCCGCCGTCGCCGCCGGTCACCGAGGACGCCAAGAAGGTCGGTGCCGCCGGCAATATCGACCGGGTGCTGGCCAAGGCGGTGCTCGCCGGGCTGATCCGCCATCCCGCGGAGATCGCGCGGCACATGGAGGTGCTGGGCAGCCTCAAGCTCGCCGATGGCGCGCTCGGCCGGTTGTTCGAGGCGGTGGTCGACGTTGCGCTGGAGGACCGCCGCGCCGAACCGCTTGATAGCGGCGGGCTCGTCACCATATTGGCGCGGTCCGGTTTCGAGGCGATCGCCCACGATCTCCTGCGAGCCGATACGATGCCCTATTCGTTCAGCCAGGCCGGCAGCGACGAAAAGCAGGCGCGCGAGGACCTCGACGAGGCGATCGCAGTGCTGATCGCGCGGCCGGAGGTGGATGCAGCGCTCGCCGAGGCAACCTCGGCGATGCAGACGCATTTCACCGCTGAGGCGTTCGAACGACAGGTGGCATTGGTGAACGAACAGCGCGCGCTCGACGAGCGGCTTGCAAATCTGGTGCAGGCAAACGAAGACGCCCGCGCGCTTGGACCCGAGGACGATTGATGGCGAAGATGAACGGTGGCGGTGCTGACGAAAGCGCGGAAGTGGCCGATGCTCCGCTGATCGACCTGAATGACGCGAACATCAAGAAGCTGATCGCCCGCGCCAAGAAGCGCGGCTACATCACTTACGACCAGCTCAACGAAGCGCTCCCGCAGGATCAGATGTCTTCCGACCAGCTCGAGGACGTCATGTCGGCGCTCAACGAGATGGGCGTCAACATCGTCGAGAACGAGGAAGCGGGCGAGGACGGCGAGACCGAGGAGCGCGCCGACGACGACGAGCAGGAAGCCGTCGACGGCGAAGCCGACGGCTCTGCCCCCGCGGTCGAGAAGAAGAAAGAGACGATCGATCGCACCGACGATCCCGTCCGCATGTACCTGCGCGAGATGGGAGCCGTCGAGCTGCTGTCGCGCGAGGGCGAGATCGCCATCGCCAAGCGCATCGAGGCGGGTCGCGACACGATGATCCTGGGGCTGTGCGAAAGCCCGATCACCTTCAACGCGATCATCGACTGGTCGACCGCGCTCAACGAAGGCACGATGCAGCTGCGCGAGATCGTCGATCTCGATGCGATGCTCTCCAAGGGTCCGTCGGCCGAGCAGGTCGAGGGCGCCGAGGACGATTCGGGGGAGATCAGCGCCTCGAACGCCGGGCCGCAGTTCAAGGAAGAGGAAGAGCCCGAGGAAGCGCCCGCCGACGACGATGACGACATGACCGAGCGTCGTACGCCGCGGCCGTCCGACGAGGAAGAGGAGGATAATACCCTCAGCCTCGCGCAGATGGAGGAAACGCTCAAGCCGCAGGCGCTGGAGAAGTTCGCCAACATCACTGCCATCTACCGCAAGTTCTCCAAGATGCAGGAGAGCCGGCTGGAGGCGATGAGCGGCGGGATCGAGCTGTCGACGGCCGAGGAACGCAAGTACCAGAAGCTGCGCGAGGACCTCACCGCCGAGGTCGAGAGCGTCCAGTTCCACCAGACCAAGATCGAATATCTGGTCGACCAGCTCTACAGCTACAACCGCCGGCTGACGACGCTGGGCGGGCAGATGCTGCGGCTGGCCGAGCGCCACAAGGTCAACCGCAAGGATTTCCTCGAGCGCTACATGGGGCACGAGCTGGACGAGGGCTTCATCCCCTCGGTCACCGGACTCGACAAGAAGTGGACGGCGTTCGCGACCAACGAGGTCGCGGCGGTCGATCGCATCCGTACCGAGATCAGCGAGATTTCGCAGCAGACCGGCATGGCGCTCAGCGAGTTCCGCCGCATCGTCAACATGGTCCAGAAGGCGGAGCGCGAGGCGCGCATCGCCAAGAAGGAGATGGTCGAGGCGAACCTGCGGCTCGTGATCTCGATCGCCAAGAAGTACACCAACCGCGGGTTGCAGTTCCTGGATCTGATCCAGGAGGGCAACATCGGGCTGATGAAGGCGGTCGACAAGTTTGAGTATCGTCGCGGCTACAAGTTCTCGACCTATGCGACGTGGTGGATCCGTCAGGCGATCACGCGCTCGATCGCGGATCAGGCGCGCACGATCCGCATCCCGGTCCATATGATCGAGACGATCAACAAGCTGGTGCGCACCAGCCGCCAGTTCCTGCACGAGCAGGGCCGCGAGCCGACACCGGAGGAGATGGCCGAGCGCCTCTCGATGCCGCTGGAGAAGGTCCGCAAGGTGATGAAGATCGCCAAGGAGCCGATCAGCCTCGAAACGCCGATCGGCGACGAGGAAGACAGCCATCTCGGCGACTTCATCGAGGACAAGAATGCGGTGATCCCGGTCGACGCCGCGATCCAGGCGAACCTGAAGGAGACGGTCACCCGCGTCCTCGCCTCGCTCACCCCGCGCGAGGAGCGCGTGCTGCGGATGCGGTTCGGGATCGGGATGAACACCGATCACACGCTTGAAGAGGTCGGGCAGCAATTCTCGGTTACGCGTGAGCGTATCCGCCAGATCGAGGCCAAGGCATTGCGCAAGCTCAAGCATCCGTCGCGCAGCCGCAAGATGCGCAGCTTCCTCGACCAGTAAATGATGGCGGAGAGCGGGGATCGTCCCGCTCTCCGCGCCGACCGCGATCATCGATCCGGGTCAGCAATCGCAATTGAACGGCCCACGTCCGCGCGCCGTAAACCGCCCCTTTACATCCCCACGCTAACGCTAACTCCCGACCGCCGTGCCGCTGCTGGCGCGGAGGGCGCCACCGAGCGGAGGAAAGCGTGACCATCGCCATCGAAAAGCGGCCTCAAGGCTGCGCCGGCACGATCCTCGCGATGGTCGCCAGTGACGGCACCGCTGCGGCGCCGCAGGCGCGTGCCTTGACGCAGCCCAATGCCACGCTGCGCGACATCGCCGATGCCGTCCACGCGCTATGCGTCCTGCACGGCGCCTTTCCGGGGATCGTCGACCATGCCAGCAACGGCTGCGCCGATCCGTTCGCGCGTGACTGGCTGGTGCAGGCGGCCGGGGCGATCAGCGCCGAACGCGCGCTGCTCGTCCGCTTGACCGCCGCTGTCGGTCCGCTGCCCTCGACCCCCGGTCAGGCCGCCTCGCAGACCGCAATCCTGAATCAGCGCAACGCCCTGGAAATGCTGTCTCGCTCCGACCGCGCCGGCTGCGCGACCGGCACCGCGCTCGCCTTCGTGCTCGACTGGGTCGCGGTGCGCGCCGTGCTGGACAGTTGCGCGCGGCGCATGGCGTTGCCGGTCGGCGATCCGTTCACCGCCGCCGCCAGCAGGGCGCTCGCCTTGCTCAAGGTGATCGAGGCGAGCGCGTCTGTCGAACGCGCGATGGCGTTCGGCGCGCAGCAAATGCTCGCCCAACATCGCGGGTTATGGCAGTTGCTGGAGGCTCGCGCCGCCGCGCGCCAAGCGATGTAACGCTTCCCCATTGCACGCCCGATCGTGGCCGCTATTCCATACCCGATCTTCGATGAAGGACGGGATGGGTGATGCAGCGCTTCGACGGCACGCAGGATTATGTCGCGACGGAGGACTTGAAAGTCGCGGTCAACGCGGCAGTAACGTTGCGCCGCCCGCTGCTGGTCAAGGGCGAGCCTGGCACCGGCAAGACCGTGCTCGCGCAGGAGATCGCACGCGCGGTCAATGCCGAGCTGATCGAGTGGAACGTCAAGTCGACGACCAAGGCGCAACAAGGCCTTTACGAATATGATGCGGTTGCCCGGCTGCGCGACGGGCAGTTGGGCGATCCGCGCGTCCACGACATCGCCAATTACATCCGCCGCGGCAAATTGTGGGAAGCGTTCACCCGCCCCACCCCGCCGGTGCTGCTGATCGACGAGATCGACAAGGCCGACATCGAATTCCCGAACGACTTGCTTCAGGAACTCGATCGGATGGAGTTCCACGTCTACGAAACCGGCGAGACGGTGCGCGCCGTCCAGCGCCCGATCGTCGTCATCACCTCGAACAACGAAAAGGAGCTGCCCGACCCCTTCCTGCGCCGCTGCTTCTTCCACTATATCCGCTTCCCCGATCGCGAGACGATGCAGGCGATCGTCGACGTGCATTTCCCCGGCATCCAGAAACTGCTGGTCGGCCGCGCGCTCGATATCTTCTACGAGGTGCGCGAGGTGCCCGGGCTCAAGAAGAAGCCCTCGACCAGCGAGTTGCTCGACTGGCTCAGGCTGCTGCTCCACGAGGACATGCCGCTCGACGTGCTCCAGAACCGCGACCCGACCAAGGCGATCCCGCCGCTGCACGGCGCATTGCTGAAGAACGAGCAGGACGTGATGCTGTTCGAGCGGCTTGCGTTCATGGCCCGCCGGGGTCAGCGCGGCTGATGTTCCTCGGCTTCCTCGACCAGTTGCGTGCCGCCGGCATTCCGGCGGGGATGAAGGAGCATCTGCTGCTGCTCGAGGCGTTACAGGCCGAGGTGATCGAGCGTAGCCCGGAGCAATTCTACCATCTGTCGCGCGCGATCTACGTCAAGGACGAGGGGCTGTACGACCGCTTCGATCGCGTGTTCGCACAGGTGTTCAACGGGCTGGAGACGAGCTTCGCCGAAGCCGGCGCGGCGATCCCCGACGAATGGCTGAAGGCGATCGCCGAACGCTATCTGACGCCCGAGGAGATGGCGAAGATCGCGGCGCTCGGCTCGTGGGACGAGATCATGGACACGCTCCGCCAGCGGCTGGAGGAGCAGCACGCCCGGCATCAGGGTGGGTCGAGATGGGTCGGCACCGGCGGCACCAGCCCGTTCGGCAACGGTGGCTACAATCCCGCCGGCGTGCGGATCGGCGGCGAGTCGCGCCACCGCCGCGCGATCAAGGTGTGGGACCAGCGCGAGTTTCGGGACCTCGACAACAGCCGTGAGCTGGGGACGCGCAACATCAAGGTCGCACTGCGCCGCTTGCGCCGCTTCGCACGCGAAGGCGCGGCCGACGAGCTGGACATCGACGCGACGATCGCCGGCACCGCGCGGCGCGGCTGGCTCGATGTCGCGATGCGGCCTGAGCGGCGCAACGCGGTCAAGCTGTTGCTCTTCCTCGATGTCGGCGGGTCGATGGACCCGTATATTCAGCTATGCGAGGATCTGTTCTCCGCCGCTACCGCCGAGTTCCGGCACCTCCAATTCTTCTATTTTCACAATTGCCCGTACGAAGGCGTGTGGAAGGACAATCGCCGCCGCTTTCAGGAACGGACGCCACTCTGGGATGTGCTCCATCGCTTCGGGCACGATCACAAACTGGTGCTGGTCGGCGATGCGTCGATGAGCCCCTACGAGATCACCCAGCCGGGCGGGTCGGTCGAATATATGAACGACGAGCCCGGCGCGGTGTGGATGCAGCGACTGACCGCCACCTACCCTGCGGCCGCGTGGCTCAACCCGCTGCCCGAGGCGCACTGGAACTATACCGCCTCGGTCGGCCTGATGCGCGAGCTGATGGGCGGGCGCATGTATCCGCTCACGCTCGACGGGCTGGATGCGGCGATGCGCGAGTTGACCCGCAAGCGCTGAACGGTTGCGCCTCGCGCACCCATCATCGCGCAGGTTGCAATTGCTGCATCACGCTTCCTTCACCAAATGGCTGGCACACGCTGCACCGCAGCAAACCACCATTCTGTGAGGCCGTGATGCTCTATCTCGTTTACCTGATCGCCCAGTACCGCAATCAAGCTCGCGCGCGCGCCGAAGCGGTCAACGACACCGACGTTCGTCGCGCTGCCTGATCCACGACAGCGCAGCGCCTATCTGGCGCGGCTGCGCACATAGGGAGTGAAGTTGCCGAGCAGCAGCGACGCCTTAGGAATACGCGACCCGCGGTTAAGCGGACGCACCTGATCGTTGCGGCACAACTGCCCGCCGAATGGCTCGGTAATCAGGATATCGTCGTCATCGAGCGTCTCGGCACGCGCCTGCGGCACGTTGACATAAATGCGCGAGCCGATCCGCCACGCGAGCGCACGCTCCGAGATGATCTGCACCGAATTGCCGTCGGTCGGGCTCACCGGAATGCAGCGCACCGGCGCCTCCGCCACCCGCCCCTTGAGCAGTCTGGCGAGATCAGCATCCGGGCTGGATCGCGCGGCCTGAGCGGGGGCGGCGATGGCGGCGACCAACGCCGCGGCGACGATCAAGTTTTTCATGGACACCTTCCTGACACACGCTCGCTGAACCAGCGCTGACGCCATGTCGATCCACGGCTGATCTGAAGCAAGCCGATGACCCGGAACGGCGAAGGCCCGCGACCCGTTCGTGGGGTCTATGGACGCTTTCCGCTGATGCCCGCCGCCGACCAGGCCGCTTCGATCTCCGTCGCCGAACAGGCCGCGATGCTTGCCGACTTGCTGGCAAAGCAGGACCTCATCGTCGCGCTCGCCGACGATGTCCGCGCCGGCGCCGTTGCGCAGGCGCTGGAGGCTGCGATGCCTGAGGCCGCAGTGCTGTTCTGCCCCGGCAGCGACGCACTGCCCGGCGAGGATGCGCCCCCCTCCCCCGCCAATGTCGGCCAGCGTGTTTCGGCACTGGGTCGGGTGCGCCGGCTCATCGCCGAGAAGCACCCGCCGCGGATCGCGCTCATCACTACTGGCGAGGCGCTGGCGCGCGCCTATCCCGCGCCCGCGGCCTTCGACTTGATGCCGCCGACCGTCAGGCACGGCGCGGCGCTCGATCTCGCCACGTTGTTCGCCGAACTCGAAAACCTCGGCTACATCAGCGACGAGCGCGTCGACGAGCCCGGCGAGGTCGCGCTACGCGGGCAAGTGCTCGACGTCTTCCCCGCCGACGCAGCACTGCCGCTACGTATCGAGGTGGCCGACGGCACGGTGGTGGCGCTGCGCTGCTACGATCCCGCCGATCAACGCTCGATCGACGATGTCGCAGAGCGCGAACTGGGCCGCGTTGCCGAGCCCGCCCCCGGTGACGACCGCACCACCTTGCTCGACCATCTGCCCGGCGCGACCGTAATCGTCGACGATGTTGCCGACGACCGGCGCCGCCGGTTCCTGATGCTCGTCGCCGACGCGACCCGCCGCGCGCCCAAACGGGCGGCGCGCGACGTGATCGACGATGCGGCATGGCTGAAGGCGATCGACGTGCGCGAACGACAGACGCTGACCCGCGAAGGAGAGCCGCCGCCACGCTTCGCCGAAAACAAGGCGCCGCTACGCGCTTTTGCCAAGCTGGCGAAAGAAGCGCGCGAGGCAGGCGACCGCCTCGTCTTGCTCGGCAGCGCCCGCGACCTGCGTTTCCTGCGTAAGCGGGTTGCCAAGGCACTTGGCGACGAGCCTGCCGCGGTCGACGCATGGGCCGAGGTGGCCAAGGCAAAGCGTGGCGCGTTGCTGGCGCTCGAATGGGCAGCCGATCGTGGCTTCCGTCGCAAGGGCGTGCTCGCGATCGCGGCCGCCGACCTGCTCGGCAGCCGTGCCGAGCGCGAGCAACGCGCCGGCGCGCCGACCGATGCCGGTCTGCTCGACTTCGGCGAGATCCGGATCGGTGATGTCGTCGTCCACGAGGATCACGGGATCGGCGTCGTTGCCGGTCTGGAGCAACTGCCCGACGATGGCGGCGACGCGATCAAGCTGACCTATGCACAGGACGGCGTGCGGCTCGTGCCGGTCGGCGAGGCCGACCGCATCTGGCGCTACGGCGCAGAGGCGGATGCGGTGACGCTCGACCGGCTCGACGGATCGAGCTGGCAGAAGCGGCGCGGCGAGATTGACGCCGCGATTGCGCAGAGCGCGCGCGACCTGACCGCGCTCGCCGAGGAACGCGCCGCGCGCGACGCACCGGTGCTCGACCCGGACCCTGCGGCCTATGAGCGGTTTGCGGCCGCCTTCGCCTTCACCGAAACCGCCGATCAGGCCAAGGCGATCGCCGCGGTGCGCGCCGACCTTGCCGCCGGGCGACCGATGGACCGACTGGTGATCGGCGACGTCGGCTACGGCAAGACCGAGGTCGCGTTGCGCGCCGCGGCGCTCGCCGTGCTGGCGGGCAAGCAGGTCGCGATTGCTGCGCCAACCACCGTGCTCGCGCGTCAGCATCTCGAAACCTTCACCGCACGCTTTGAGGGCAGCGGCATCGAAGTCGCCGGCCTGTCACGGCTGTCAAGCGCCGCCGAGAAGAAGCGCGTCAAGGCCGGGCTGGCCGACGGCTCGATCCAGATCGCGGTCGGCACCGGCGCGGTTGCGGGCAAGGGGGTCGAATATAAGGACCTGGCGCTGGTCGTGATCGACGAGGAGCAGCGCTTCGGCGCGGCGGACAAGGACAAATTGCGCGGGCTGTCGGCCGGGCACGTCCTGGCGCTGTCGGCGACCCCGATTCCGCGCACGCTGCAATCGGCGTTGGTCGGGCTCCAGCAATTGTCGATCATCGCCACCCCGCCCGCGCGCCGCCAGCCGATCCGCACCGCGGTCGGCAGCTTCAACCCCGAGACGCTGCGCGCCGCGCTGCTGCGTGAGAAGAGCCGCGGCGGACAGAGCTTCGTGGTGGTGCCCCGGATCGCCGACATGGCGCCGCTCGCCGAACAGCTCGGCAAGCTCGTCCCGAACCTCGACGTGATTGAGGCGCATGGCAAATTGCCCGCCGACGATCTCGATGCGGCGATGGTGCGCTTTGGCCGCGGCGAGGGCGACGTGCTGCTCGCCACGAACATCATCGAGGCCGGGCTCGACGTACCGCGCGCCAATACGATGGTGATCGCGCATGCCGACCGCTTCGGGCTGTCGCAGCTCCACCAGCTACGCGGGCGTGTCGGACGCGGCAGCCGGCGCGGGCAGGTCTTGCTGTTCACCGATCCGGAGCATGAGATCGCGCCGCGCACGCTCAAGCGGCTGCGGACGCTGGAGGCGTTCGACCGGCTGGGTGCCGGCTTCGCGATCAGCGCGCGCGACCTCGACATGCGCGGCGCGGGCGACCTGCTCGGCGAGACGCAGGCCGGGCATATGAAGCTGATCGGGATCGATCTTTACCAGCAGTTGCTCGAAGGCGCGCTGCGCCGCGCGCGCGGCGAGGAGGTCGAGCGCTGGACGCCCGAGCTGCACCTCGGGATTGAGGGGCGCTTGCCCGAGACGTGGATCCCCGACGAGGAACTGCGCGTGACGATCTATGCGCGGCTGGCGCGGATCACCGAGGCGGCGGCGCTCGACGCGCTGGAGGAGGAACTGGAGGATCGGTTCGGTGCGCTCCCCGACGAGGCGCGCACCCTGCTGGCGACCGCGCGGCTGCGCGTCGACGCGCGCGCGGCGGGGATCGCCAAGGTCAGCGCGGGGCCGGCGGCGGTGGCGCTGGAGCCGCATAACGGTACGGCGATCGATGCGGCGGCGTTCGGGCTGGAGCAGAAGGAACGGCGCTTCCTGCTGCGCGAGCGGATCGACGATCCGTTCGCCCGGCTGGAGCGTGCGGGCGAGCTGGTGCGCGAGCTGGCCGAGGCGTAAACGCGCGGATGTTGGCGAAGGTGGCGCAGAACGGGGGGTAGAGCGCGTGTCCAGTGCCGCGGTTTTGCGCGGAGCGACTCTCAGGATAGCAGTTGTTGGACGGTGTAGGACAGCTGCGTCTGCCTCTAGGTTGTCATTCCCGTGAAGGCGAAACCTCTGCAAAACTCCCCTTCTTGTACCCCGGCGAAGGCCGGGGCCCAGGTGGGGGAGGTTTGTAATGAGCTGAAACACCTTGCCAACTGGACCCCGGCCTTCGCCGGGGTACGGCGTGCAAGGGGCATGGTCCTGCGCTTTCGCGGAAGCCTCGCGAAGGCGGGAGTCCAGAACCCTTTGACGTCGCGGCTCCTGCAACGACATGCGCGTCTGGATTCCCGCCTTCGCGGGAATGACGGGGCGGGGAGGAAGAAAGCTTCCTCCCCTCTACGATCCTTAGAAGCGCACGCGGCCGCCGAGCGACAGGACCACCGCGCGGGCATCCTCCAGACGGCCGTTGACGAGGATCGGCGTCTGCACCGCAGTGCCGGCATAGGCCGCCGTCGTACGGTCGATCGTCGTGTCGGCGAAGTCGACGTAATTGGCGGCAGCATCCAGCGAGAAGTGCGGCGTCACGTCGAACGACGCACCCAGCGCGTAATTCCAGCGGTTCGCATCGGGCACGCGCGCGTCACGCTCGCCGTCGCGGGTCGGGGTCAGCGTGCGCTGCGCACCGCCGCGCAACGTCAGCCGCGGCGACACGGCGTAGTCGATGCCCGCGGCATAGCTCCAGATGTTGCGATAATTCTCGGGCAGCGCGGCGTTGATCGGTGCGCCGAGCCGGATCGCGTCGAACTTTTCCCAGGTCGAGCGGATCGTCTGCGCGTTGAGCGTCAGACGGTCGGTGGCGCGGAAGCGGCCGCCGACCATGATCTGCGCGGGCGTGTAGAACGTCGCCTCGACGCCGTTGAGGACGCGGTTCTGCCCGGCAAGCGGCCCGAGCAGCCCGCTGACGGTCAGGTCACCCTTGAGCGTGTGCTTGATCGCCGACTTGTAGCTGACGCCGACCGTCGCCCAGTCGTTGTGCATCTGGAAGCCCGCGCTCCAGCCCACATCCCAGCCATCACCCTTCAACGTCTGATTGCCGTCGGGAAGCGTCGACGAAAGGTTGGGCAAAGCATTGCCGAGGCTGGCGTCGACGTGCTCGACATTGGCGGCACCGCCGACGCGCAGCCAGTCGGTGACCGCCACTGCGACCGACGGCTGGATGTCGAAGGTGCGCAGATAGGTGCGGTCGGCGCTGTAGCGCGCCCAGCTGTCGCTGCTGTAATCGGTCGTGAAGCTGTACGGCGACGTCACCGCAAGCCCGACCGCGAGCCGGTCGCCGAGCGGCACCGCCACCGCGCCGGAAGGCAGCACGCCCTTGTTGATCGGGTCGCGCGACGTCGACGCGCCGCCGACCGGCGCGAACGTGCCGCCCGGACGGCGGATCACGGTGCCGTTATCGACCACATCGCCCTTGGGGAGGATCACCGACGCGCTGACCGTCGCCTCGGCGCGCTCGATCCCGGCGATCGCCGCCGGATTCCACCACAGCGACGCCGCACCGGTGTCAGCGGTCTCGCCCGAGAAGGCGCGGCCCGCGCCGCGCGCCGCCTGCTCCTGAAGGTAGAAAGCCTGCGCGTGCGCGGCGCCGGCCAATGCGGACGAACCGGCCAGCACGGCCAGTGAGGCGATGATGCGGTGACGGGTGTTCATGGCGATCCTCATGTCTTTTTGTGTCTGGGCCCGGTGTTCCTGCGCCCCGTTCCGTTGAACGCAGGATGAACTGTCTCCCCCGCCCGGACCGGCGGGGAGGATGTGGGTCAATTGCGCAACGGCTTGCCGGTCATCAACATGCTTTCGACGCGGGCGTGGGTACGCTCGTCATGCGCGCTTTCCATGAAAGCCTCACGCTCCAGATCGAGCAATTGCTGCTCGGTGACGGTGTCGACCAGATCGGCCTCGCCGCCCGTCAGCACGTTGGCGAGCCGCCCCGCGACCACCTCGTCATAGGCGGTGGCAACGCCCTTGCGGCGGAAGTCGGCGACTGCGCCCGCCAGCCCGGTGCGCCCGCTCGCGCCCGGCAGGCGGAAGGTCGGCGGCTCGGGCGGGGTGTAGCCATCGACCAGCGCCAGCGCCCTCGCCTTGGCATCGGCGAGCAACCGGTCGCGGTTCATGGTAATGCCGTCGGAGGGACGCAGGAACGCCATCTCCCTGGCCTGCGCCGCCGAACGCGACACCTGCGCGGTTGAGATCAGCTCGAATGCCTTCATGACGGCCGGCATCGGCCCGCGCGGCATCCCCTTCGACTTGGCAAGCCGGTCGAGCAACTCGCCATGCCCGCCCCAGCCCGGCACCAGCCCGACGCCGGCCTCGACGAGCCCGATATAGCTCTCGGCATGCGCCTGCACCGCGTCGGAGTGGAGCAGCACCTCGCAGCCGCCGCCCAGCGCCATGCTCGCGGGCGCGCTGACCACCGGGAACGGTGCGTATTTCAGCGCCTTGAACGCCTGTTGCCCGCCGCGGATCAGCTTTTCGATCTCGCCCCATGCCCCGGCCTTCACCGCGAACAAGGCGAGCCCGAGATTGGCACCGGCCGAGAAGTTGCTGCCTTCGTTATAGATCACCAGTGCCTTGTACTGCTCCTGCACCAGCGGGATCGCCTGCTGGA
Source organism: Sphingomonas sp. 8AM (assembly GCF_902506455.1). Lineage (GTDB taxonomy): Bacteria > Pseudomonadota > Alphaproteobacteria > Sphingomonadales > Sphingomonadaceae > Sphingomonas. Next base: position 429,623 of record NZ_LR733844.1, read on the forward strand.
TCAGGCTGGCGACCTCGCCGTCGAGCGCGTTCATCTTGGCGGTGAATTCGAGGCACAGCACGCCGTCCCCGATATCCCACAACGCGGCGGACGCGCTCTTCGCCACGGGCTGCGCGCGACGCTTGATGTCCTCGAGCAGCACCACGCCCTCGGCGCGCGGGACGTCGTGATAGGCACCGTCGCTGCCGAGATACTGCCGCACCCCGCCTTCGACGCGGTAGAACGGGCGGTCGCCGGCGGTGTCGAGGATTGCGGGCACGGCGCGGCCCTCGGCGCGCAGCCGCTCGGCGAGCTTGCCCGGCCCGAGCCGGTCGATCAGCTCGAACGGGCCCAATTTCCAGTTATAGCCGAGCTTCATTGCGTCATCGATCGCGACGACGTCATCGGCAGCCTCGCCGACCAGCATCGCGGCGTAGCTCAGCACGTTGCCGAGGATCGTCCACGCATAATCGCCGACCTTGCCGGGCACGGTGACGAGCGCGGCGAGGTCCTTCTCGGCGGCGGCGGGCAGCGCCTCGGGCTTGGCCTCGGGGCGGTATTCGCCCGAGGTCAGGTCGATCGCCAGCTTGGTGCGCTTGCCGTCCGCGCTTTTGTCGAGGCGGTAGAAGCCGCCCTTGCCCTTGCGGCCGGTGAAGCCCTCCGCGATCATCCGGTCGACCAGCGGCAGCGGGCGGACGGTCGCGAAATACGGATCGCCCTCCGGCAAGGTGCTCGACAGGCTCTTGGCGAGCAGCGGCATCAGGTCGACGCCGACGAGATCGATCAGCGCGAAGATGCCCGTCTTGGGCACGCCCATCGGGCGACCGCCGATCTGGTCGGCTTCCTCAACGGTAAGCCCCTGATCGATCGCGGCATTGACCGCGACCGCCAGCCAATAGGTGCCGATGCGATTGGCGATGAAGCCCGGCGTGTCCTTGGCGCGGACGATGCGCTTGCCCATAAAGCGGTCGACGAAATCCTCGACCTTGCCGGCGGTGCCGGCGTCGGTGTCCGTGCCGCGGACGATCTCGACCAGCCGCATGTAGCGCGGCGGGTTGAAGAAGTGCGTGATGAGGAAGTCGCGGCGGAACTGTTCGCTCCGCCCCCCGACCAGCCGCTCGAGCGGGATCGTCGAGGTGTTCGACGACACCGCGGTGCCCGGACGCTTCAACGCCTCCAGCTTCGCATAGAGCGACTGCTTGATGTCGAGCCGCTCGACGATCGCCTCGACGATCCAGTCGCATTCGGAAACCCGTGCCAGATGGTCGTCGATGTTGCCCGTCTCGACCAGTCTGGCTGCCGCATTGGACATGAAAGGTGCGGGTTCGGTCTTGAGCATCTTCGCGACCGCGGCCTTGGCGACCGCATCGCGATCGTCGCCTTCGCGGGCGGGGATGTCGAGCAGCAGCACCGGCACGCCGGCATTGGCGACCTGCGCGGCGATGCCCGCCCCCATCACGCCTGCGCCGATCACGCAGACCTTTCGGATGTTGTCACTCATCACACGCGCTCCAGCACGGTGGCGATGCCCTGCCCGCCGCCGATGCACTGGGTGGCGAGCGCATAGCGCTTGCCCTCACGGGCGAGCAGCGCGGCGGCCTTGCCGACGATCCGGGCGCCGGTCGCGCCGAGCGGGTGGCCGATCGCGATCGCGCCGCCGTCGAGGTTGATCGTCTCTTCCTTGAGCCCGAGGTCGCGAATGCAGGCGATCGCCTGCGACGCGAACGCCTCGTTGATCTCGACAATATCGAGGTCGCTCGACGAGATGCCCGCACGCTCCAGCGCCTTCTTGGACGCGCCGATCGGGCCGAGCCCCATCGTCTCGGGATCGCAGCCCGAAACGCTGATCGCCTTGATCCTGGCGAGGATCGGGAGGTTGTGCTGCTTCGCAAACGCTTCCGAGGTGACGAGCACTGCGCTCGCGCCATCGGTGAGCGGCGAGGAAGTGCCCGCGGTTACCGAGCCGTCCTGCGAGAAGGCCGGCTTGAGCCCGGCGAGCGCCTCGGCAGTGGTGTCGGGGCGGAGCGTGCCGTCCTGATCGACCGCGCCGGCCTTCGTCTTGATCGCGACGATCTCGTCGGACAGGCGACCATCCTCACGCGCGGCGGCGGCCTTCTGCTGGCTCTTCACCGCAAAGGCTTCCTGCTCGGTGCGGGTGATCTGGTACTTTTGCGCGACGTTCTCGGCGGTCTGCCCCATCCCCATGTACGCACCCGCGCTCTTCGCGGCGAGGTCGGGATTGGGGAGCGGATTGTAGCCACCCATCGGCACGCGGCTCATCGATTCCAGCCCGGCGCAGATATACGCCTCGCCCGCGCCGACCGCGATCTGGCCCATCGCGATATGGATCGCGCTCATCGACGAGCCGCAGAAGCGGTTGACGGTCATGCCGCCGACCGACAGCGGGAGATCGGCGAGCAGGCCGATCATGCGCGCGACGTTCAGCCCCTGCTCACCCTCCGGAAAGGCGCAGCCGAGCACGATATCCTCGATCAGCGCGGCGTCGACGCCGGTCTTCTCGATCAGCCCCCGGATCGTCTGCGCAGCAAGGTCATCGGGCCGGACCCGCGCCAGCGCGCCCTTGCCCGCCAGATGGAACGGCGACCGGGCATAGCCGGCAATCACGACGTCGGTCATCGGTAACCCTCTCGATGCGATATGTTGGCTACCGTTTACGTCAACGTCAGCGGACGCTCAAGGGGGTTTTGCTTCGTCGCCCCTGCAGGCAGGGCCTATGTCTGTCGCGTGTCGCGGATGAACTGACACAAGGATGTCGTCCGTGTGTCGGATGTTTCAGTTCGACGATGCAGACATGGGCCCCTGCCTGCGCAGCGGCGACGGTGATCGGTCAAATCCCCAGCGAGATCCGCGCCGCCAAGCGGTCGCCGGCGTGTTCATGCACCGCGAACCGCGACACGTCCGGCGCATCGCGGATGTCGGTGCCGGTATATTCAAGTCCCACGGTCAGCGGTCCGGTGATATGCTGCACCCCCAGCGACCAGTCGCGATAGGTCCCGCCCGGCCGCAGCCGCGCCGCGCGGATCGGATCGTCGACGCTGCCCGATGACCGCCCGGCGCTGCCGGTCACCGTCCACGGCGTCGCCGGGATGCCGACGCGCCCGCGCACGCCGAGATAGAGATTGTCGCCGCCGATCGCGCTCTGCGAGGGGGCGTAGCGCGCCTCGACCCCGGCCTGTGCCGGGCCGAGCGAATAGTTGAGCCCTGCGCCCAGCTCGCCGTAATCCATCGCCCCACGCGCGCCGGTGAAGAAATGCCCGGTCGCGAATGCATCGAGGCGGAAGCCGGCGAGGTCGCGCGAATAGCCGAGCGTCGGCTCGATCACGCCGTCCGCGCCGTCGTGGCGCGCGTCGCCGCGCGTGGCGAGCACGCGCGCGCCGAGATCGAACCCGGCGGGCAGGTCGATCCGCGCATAGGCGGACGGCGCCGCCTTGCCCTCGCTCCAGCTGATCCCGCGGCGGCGCTCGTCGGTGGCGAGTTCGACGCCGGCCTGGACCTGCGCCGCGGCGGGCAGCGCCGCCACGCCCAAGAGCATGGCGGCGATCACATGATGCATCCGCACCTCAGCCGCGGACCCGGTCGTGCGCGGCGTCGAGTTCGGCGACCAGATGATCCTGATCGCGCGCGGCGACCGCCAGCAAATGGTCGCGGACCTTGCTGCTGCGTGCCGCGACATCCTGCGCGATCGCGTCGCGCTGCGTCGCGCACCAGCCCGGCCGGCTGCCGGTCAGGGCTGTGTCGGCGCTGATCGTGCGCGCCATCACATGCCCGGCGGCATGGCGTGCCTCGCGGTGGACGTCGACCGAGGCGGTCCATGCGCAGCGCAAGCCGCTGGGGCGACCGGGTGCGCCGACCGCGCCGATCTGCTTGTGCGTGACGCCGACCGCGCTGCGATAGGTGACGTCGACCTGTTGCCCGCGGTGATCCATCTGCACGCGGTGCGCCTCTTCGGCGATGGGGGTGCCGAGCAACAGCCCGGCGACGATCGAGACGATCATTGGCGTTTCTCCTTGCGTCGGCCCCGGACCATGCTGCCCGGTGACCGTATCCCGAGATACGTACGCGCCGCGCCGCTTCAACGATCCGGTCGCGTTCGTAACAATTTGTCATCCAGCGTTGTCGATCGCGCCACGACACGCCACAACATGCCGCAATGCCGTATGCCCCCGCCCTGCCCACCATCGCCGAGGCGATCCAGGCCTCGCTCAGCCCGGTCTTCGTGCTGACCGGCATCGGCGCGTTGCTCAACGTGCTGACCGGCCGGCTGTCGCGCGTGATCGATCGCGTCCGCGTGCTGGAGGAGCGCCACCCGCAGATCGGGGTCGACGAACGCGCGCGGCTGGTGTGGGAATTGCGCCGCCTTGCCAAGCGGATGAGCGTCATCAACTTCGCGCTGTTCCTCGCCGTGGCCAGCGCGGTGGCGACCTGTATCGTCGTCGCTTTGCTGTTCATGGGCGCACTGACGCATAGCCATATCGGTCCGTATGTCGCGGTCAGCTTCATCCTCGCCATGTCGCTGCTGATCGCGGCGTTCGTCGCGTTCATGATCGAGGTGCGGCTGTCGAGTCGCGCGATCCGGGTCCGCGACGAACTGCTGCATTGATGCGCGGACGCCTTATATGACGCGCATGACGAGCGATCATGACACGGCGGCCCGGTTCGGCCGCCGCGACCTTCTGCGCGCCGGCGGCGTGCTGGTGGCGAGCGCGTGCGCGCCCGCATGGGCTCAGTCCGGCAGCGTCGGGATCGCCGCGTCTCCCGAGGTAGCGGGCGACGACATCCATCTGCGCATCGCACACCAGATGATGACGATCGACGGCCGGCAAAGCCATGCAATCGGCATCAACGGCCGCGCCCCCGCGCCGCTGATCCGGCTCCGTGAGGGGCAGACGGTGCGGCTGCACGTCGAGAATGCGCTGGACGAGGAAAGCTCGATCCACTGGCACGGGCTGCTCGTGCCGTTCCAGATGGACGGGGTGCCCGGCGTCAGCTTCCCCGGCATCGCGCCCGGTGCGACCTTCACCTACGAATTCGCGGTGAAGCAGGCCGGCACCTATTGGTACCACAGCCATTCGGGGTTGCAGGAGCAGATGGGGCTGTACGGCCCGATCGTGATCGACCCCGCCACCCCCGACCCGGCCGCGTCGCCGCGCGAGCATGTGATCCTGCTCTCCGACCACAGCCAGCTCCACCCGCACGCGATCTTCCGCAAGCTCAAGCAGCAGGGCGGCTATTTCAATTACCAGAAGCAGACGCTGGCCGGGCTGCTCGCCGGTCGCGACCAGCCCGCGGGCGAGCGGCGGGCGTGGGGCAAGATGCGGATGGACCCGGCCGACATCGCCGATGTGACCGCCGCCACCTATACCTATCTGGTCAACGGCCACGGTCCGCGCGACCCATGGACGGGTCTGTTCGCGCCGGGCGAGCGCGTGCGGCTGCGGCTGATCAACGCCTCGGCGATGACGACCTTCAACGTGCGGCTGCCGGGGCTGGCGATGACGGTGGTCGCGGCCGACGGGCTGGCGGTGCGCCCGGTGCCAGTCGACGAACTCCAGATCGCGGTCGCCGAGACCTATGACGTCATCATCACGCCGGGCGACGACCGCGCCTATGCGCTGGTCGCCGAGAGCGTCGATCGCTCGGGCATGGCGCTCGCCACGCTGGCGCCGCGCGTCGGGATGCGCGCCGCCGCCCCGTCGCTGCGCCCGCGTCCGCTCGCGACCATGAAGGACATGGGGATGGGCGCGATGGCGATGGGCGGCGCCGATGCCACGCCGCCACACGACATGAGCGCTCACGACATGGGCGCCATGAGCGGTCACGACATGGCCGGTCAGCGGATGGACGGCCCCGACATGACCGCGATGAACCATTCGATGCGCGACTTCGCCAATGCGCCCGAGGTGAAGCGCACGCCCAGCGTCCAGACGATCGCCCCCATGCCGGTCGACCGCACCGGCGAGCCCGGACAGGGGCTGGCCGATGTCGACCACCGGGTGCTGACCTACCGCGATCTCGTCGCCGCGACGCGCAACCCCGACGTGCGTGCACCCGACCGCGCGCTGCGCATCCATCTGACCGGCAACATGGAACGCTATATGTGGGCGTTCGACGGCGAGAAGCTGAACGAGGTCGTCGCGCCCTTCGCGTTTCTGGAGAACGAGCGCGTGCGCGTGACGCTGGTCAACGACACGATGATGGGGCATCCCATTCACCTGCACGGCCATTATTTCGAGCTGGTCACCGGGCACGGCGATTACGCTCCGCGCAAGCACACCGTACAGGTCCAGCCCGGGGGCATCGTCACCTTCGACCTGACCGCCGATGCGGTCGGCGACTGGGCGTTCCACTGCCACATGCTCTACCACATGCACGCCGGGATGATGCAGGTCGTCACCGTCCGCCCGCGCGGCGAGACCGCGGCATGAGCGTGACGCTGGCGCTCGCGCTCGCCGCCGCGCAGATGCCGGGGATGGAGCATGCGGGGCACATGCCGGGCATGACAATGCCGATGCACAAGCCGGCCGCACGGCCGAAGCCGCGGCGGCGCACGACGAAGCACGTAATGCGGCCGAAGGCGGCGGCGATGAGCATGCCCGAGGTCGCCGCCTGCTCGCCCGAGCTGGCGGCGATGGGACATTGCGAGGCGCCCGCAGCGCTCCCGGCGACCGGACCGTCCGAGCCCTGCCCGCCCGAACATGCCGCAATGGGACATTGCCGCGCCGCGCCGAACGATGCCGCGGCGAGCGGCACCGCGCTGCCCGCTGGCGACGCACCGGCTCCTGCGGCGCCGGCTCCGACCTATGCCGACCGCGTCTGGGGCGCCGCGGCGATGGCGCCGGCGCGCGCGCGGTTGCGCCACGAACATGGCGGGATGACCTTCACGCAGGTGATGCTCAACATCGCCGAGCTGCAACCGCGCGCGGGGCGCGACGGCTATCGGTGGGACGGCGAGGCATGGTTCGGTGGCGATGTCGACCGGCTGGTGGTGAAGAGCGAGGGCGATGGCCGCTTCGGCAACCGTGCCGGTGGCGAGGTGCAGGCGCTCTACAGCCGCGCGATCGGGCCCTATTTCAACGTGCAGGGCGGCATCCGGCAGGAGATCGGCGCGGACCGCCGCTATGCCGTCGCCAGCATCGAGGGGCTCGCGCCCTATTGGTTCGATGTCGAGGCGACCGCCTTCCTCTCCGACCGCGGCGACCTGCTGGCGCGCGTCGAAGGCTATTACGACCAGCGGATCACGCAGCGGCTGATCCTGCAACCGCGCGCCGAGCTGAACCTGGCGGCGCAGGACGTCGCGCGGGACCGGATCGGCGCGGGGCTGGTCGATGCCGAACTGGGGCTGCGGCTCCGCTACGAACTCCGCCGCGAATTCGCGCCCTATGTCGGCGTGTCATGGGAGCGCGCGTTCGGCGCGACGCGGCGGCTGCGCGGAGGCGGTGACGGCGCGGTCGTGGCGCTGGGGGTGCGGGCGTGGTTTTGACGTCATTGCGAGCGTAGCGACGCAATCGCTACGCTCGCAATGACGATCGTCAGTCGCTGTCGGCTACCAACCAGCGCTCACCGCACCAGCGCGTCCCCGGTGATCCTGTCGATGCTCGTGCAGCTGGTCAGCGCCATCGCCACCCGCATCTCGGCCTCGACGAGTTGCAGCATGTGGCTCACCCCCGCCTCGCCGCGCGCCGCCAGCGCATAGACCCACGCGCGACCGAGCAGCACGCCATTCGCGCCCAGCGCCAGCATCCGCACCACGTCGAGCCCCGAGCGCACCCCGCCGTCCACCAGTACCGTCATCCGGTCGCGCACCGCCTCGGCGATCGCGGGCAAGGCGCGCGCGGTCGAGGGCACGCCGTCGAGCTGCCGCCCGCCGTGATTCGACACGACGATCCCGTCCGCGCCCAGCCCGGCGGCGGCCAGCGCGTCCTCGCGATCGAGGATGCCCTTGATGATCAGCGGCCCGTCCCAGCTGTCGCGGATGAACTCCAGATCGCGCCACGAGACGCTCGGGTCGAAATTGTTGCGCATCCAGGCGAAGAAATCCTCCAGCCCGGTGTTGCGCCCCAGCACCGGCGCGACGTTGCCGAGCTGATGCGGACGCCCGCGCACCCCGACGTCCCATGCCCAGTGCGGGCGCAGGACGGATTGCCACGTCCGGCGGATCGCCCCCGCCAGCCCCGGCGCGCCCGCCAGCCCGCTGCGATAATCGCGATAGCGCGAGCCCGGCACCGGCATGTCGACGGTGAAGATCAGCGCGCTACACCCCGCGGCGCGCGCCTGCGCGAGCAGGTCCTTCATGAACGCGCGGTCACGGATCATGTAGAGCTGGAACCAGAACGGTGCGTCGGTCTGCGCCGCGACCTCGCCGATCGGGCAGGCCGAGACGGTCGACAGGCAGAACGGCACCCCGGCCTTGTTCGCGGCGCGCGCTGCCTGCACCTCGCCGCGCCGCGCGTTCATTCCCGCCAATCCGATCGGCGCAAGCGCGACCGGCAGTGCCTGCCGCCGCCCGAACAATTCGGTGCTCAGGTCGAGCGTCGAGACATCGGTCAGGACGCGCTGGCGCAGCGCGATATCGGCGAGATCATCGACGTTGCGGCGCAGTGTCGCCTCGGCATAGCTGCCACCATCGATATATTCGAACAGGAACCGCGGCAGCCGCCGTCGCGCCAGCTCGCGGTAATCGAGCGCCGATGCCGCCTTCGCCATGTCCTGTCGGGTCCTCCGTGGTGGTTGAGCGCTTGCCTAGCCGAGGATGGTTGCGATGCCACCCCAAAGCCGATTTCACCGTCGCCCCGGACTTGATCCGGGGCCCCGCTTTCTTCTGGCTGCCGCGAAAAAGAAGCGGGATCCCGGATTAGGTCCCGGATGACGGAGCGATCAGGTGTCGCGCTGCGCCATCAGCATCTGCAACCCCGGCGGCTGCGCCTGCTGCAACGACAGCTCGCGCAACGGGTCGGACGGATCGGCACGGAACGCCACGAGCCGGATATGCGCGGCGACATAGGAATGCAGGAAGCAGCTCTGGAAGATGCTGTCGCTCCACAGGCCGTTGAGGACATGCTCCATGTCGAGCGACAATTGCGCCATCAACTGCTGCGCGCCGTCGGCGACCACCAGCACGCCGACCCCCGGCCAGCCATCGCCGACGAAGGCCGCGGCCTCGCGGTTGAACGGCACGGTCGGCCCGGCATGTTCCTCGCGATAGGCGATCCCGGCCACCGTCACGCCGCGCGCGCGCGCCGCTTCCATGTCCTCGGCGAACAGGTCGAAGACGGCCGGGAACAGGTCGAACAGCACGATCTCGCGCGCCTCGGCGATCATCGCGCGGACGCGTTCGATGACGTGCGGCACCGAACGGAGCTGGAAGAATTCCTCGGCGCGAGTCGGCTGATAGACCGCGCTCAGCGACTTGAACGCCTCGGTGTGACGACGGTCGAAATCACGCTTGAGCGAGGCGAACAGCTCGGTGGGCGGGATCGGCGTATAGGTGACCGGATCGCTACTGTTGCTGGCGAGCAGCACGCCCTTCTGCTCCATCACCTTCAGCGCCTGATAGACGTTGGCCGGCGCCTTGCCGACGCGCTGCGACAGGCGATAGCCGGTGGCGGGCGCCTGCCGCAGCAGCTCGGTATAGAGCGATGATTCGAGATCGGTGAATCCGAAGGCGCTGAGCGCGGTGTTCGGCTGCATGAGGTACTCCGGGAAAACGGGCGGGCGCCTTGTCCCGGCCGACCCGCTGCGGCGCTATATAGCAGATTTCCCATCGATCCAGCGCGCTGGATCCGCGGGTCGCCAGCGTTCGCCGCGGCGGCACACGCCACAAGCACGTCGCGCGACCCCCGTTTTTCACGATGATCGCGCGTCGATTTCCTGCCAGGAAAGTGGTGCCCAGAAGAGGACTCGAACCTCCACGACCTTGCGATCGCCAGCACCTGAAGCTGGTGCGTCTACCAATTCCGCCATCTGGGCACGGGGTAGGCCGGTGCCTCTATGGGCGGGTGCCGGGGGTGTCAACACGATTTTGTCGCGGCCTCGGCACTTTTTTGCAGCGCGGCATTGAAAGCGGCTAAACCTTGTCAACGCCGGGTGCGGCGGGCAAGGCACGTGCACGGGCTAAAGGGCTTTCGAGATGAAGGACGGCATGGACAACAAGCTGGTGACGCTGATCGGCGGCGGGGGGTTCCTCGGTCGCTATATCGCGCAGGCGCTGCTGTCAGCGGGCGCGCGGGTGCGCATCGCGCAGCGCGACCCGCGGCAGGCATTCTTCCTGAAGCCGCAGGGCGGGCTGGGACAGACGCAGTTCGTCGCGGTCGACGTGACCCGGCCCGAGACGATCGCCAATGCGGTTCACGGCGCGGACGGCGTCGTCAATCTCGTCGGCACGTTCGCGGGCAATCTGGCGCGCGTGCATGTCGATGGCGCGCGGCATGTCGCCGAAGCGGCGGCGAAACACGGCGCGGCGCTGGTCCATGTCTCCGCGATCGGCGCGAACGCCAGTGGCGACTCCCTGTATGCGCAGACCAAGGGCAAGGGCGAGGACGCGGTGCGCGCCGCCTGCCCGTCCGCGACGATCCTGCGCCCCTCGACCGTGTTCGGGCGCGAGGACCAGTTCGTGAACCGCTTCGCGGGCATGATCGCGCGGCTGCCGGTGGTGCCGGTGCTGAAGCCGAACGCGCGCTTCCAGCCCGTCTTCGTCGGCGACGTCGCACGCGCGGCCGTGACCGCGCTGGCCGATCCCGAGACGCTTGGCGGGCGCCCCTTCGAGCTGGGCGGCCCGGAAGTGCTGACGATGCTGGAATTGCAGCAGCGGATCGCGCAGCATATCGGCCGCGCGCCGCATTTCGCCCCCCTGCCCGATGCGTTCGGTGGCCTGCTCGCCGCGCTGCCCGGCACGCCGATCACCGCCGACCAGTGGAAGCTGCTCGGCCACGACAGCGTCGTCGGCGCCGGGGCCGAGGGGCTGGCGGCGCTGGGCATCGGCGCGACCCTGCTCGATGCGGTCGCCCCCGACTGGCTGGTGCGGTACCGCAAGGCGGGCCGTTTCGGCATGATCGAACGCGCGGCGGGCTGACGCCTGCCGCCGCCATCCACTAGCGGGGACCGCGCGTGAACGACCTTCTGACCATCATCCTCCTCGGCATCGTCGAGGGGGTCACCGAATTCCTGCCGGTCTCCTCGACGGGCCACCTTGTGCTTGCCGGCGCACTGCTCGGCCTGTCGGAGGGTGACGCGACGTTTGATATCGTCATCCAGCTCGGCGCGATCCTCGCCGTCGTCGTGCTGTTCTGGCGGCGGTTCATCCGCGTCGGCACCGGGCTGCTGCGTCGCGATCCGTCGGCGATCCAGTTCACGCGCAACGTGCTGCTCGGCTTCCTGCCCTCGGCGGTGGTCGGCGCGATCGCTTACTCGGCGATCCGCGCGCTGCTGGAGGCGCCGGGCACCGGACCGTTCGTGGTCGCGGTGGCGCTGATCGTCGGTGGCGTCGCGATCCTGTTCATCGAGCGGGTCGCGCCGCGCGCGGTTGGCGGTTCGGTCGAGACGATGTCGTGGAGGACCGCGCTGTCGATCGGCGTGGTGCAATGCCTGTCGATGATCCCCGGAGTCAGTCGCTCGGGCGCGACGATCATGGGCGCGCGCGCGATGGGCGTCGATCAGGAGACGGCCGCCGAATTCAGCTTCTTCCTCGCGATCCCGACGATGATGGGCGCGACGACGCTGGCGCTCTGGAAGAGCCGGCACGAACTGGGCGACGCGCACCTTTCCGCGATCGCGATTGGCTTCGTCGTGTCGTTCGTCGTCGCGATGGTGGTGATCCGCTGGTTCATGGCGATCGTCACCAGGCACGGCTTCGCACCGTTCGCCTGGTACCGAATCATCGTCGGGGTGGCTGCGCTCGCCGCCCTGGCGATGCGATAAGCATCAAAGCGGACCTTTATTGTTGTTCTTGTTGCAAGCTGGTCGCAGCTACTAGCATCAATAGCATGTTTTTAGGGCAGCGATGCTGTCCTGAATGCGAAATCGGGCGTGACAGCGCCCGATCCATGTGAGAGGTCGGCAATCGGAGGACACCGATGGCCGACATGCTCAAGTTCGTTGAACGCCCGCAATCCTATCCGGCAAAGCGCGCCGCCGAGGCGCGCGCCGAGGATTTCCGCGAGATCGCCGAACGCTACGCGACCCCGAACGCCGAGGATCAGGCCGGGCGCTGCTCGCAATGCGGCGTGCCCTATTGCTCGGTACATTGCCCGCTCCATAACCACATCCCCGACTGGCTGCGCCTGACCGCCGAGGGACGGCTGCGCGAGGCCTACGAGCTGAGCAACGCCACCTCGACCATGCCCGAGATCTGTGGCCGCATCTGCCCGCAGGACCGGCTGTGCGAGGGCAATTGCGTCATCGAATTCAGCGGCCACGGCGCGGTGACGATCGGCTCGGTCGAGAAGTTCATCACCGACACCGCCTGGGAAGAAGGCTGGGTCGAGCCGCTCGTCCCCGGTCCGGCGCGCGGCCAGTCGGTCGGCGTGATCGGGGCGGGTCCCGCGGGGCTCAGCGCCGCCGAATATCTGCGCGGCCACGGTTACGAGGTGCACGTCTACGACCGCCACGACCGCGCCGGCGGGCTGCTGACCTATGGCATCCCCGGCTTCAAGCTCGAAAAGCCGGTGGTGATGCGGCGCGTCGAGCGGCTCAAGGCGGGCGGGATCGTCTTCCACGAAGGCTTCGAGGTCGGCCGCGACGCGACGCTCGACGAACTGCGATCGCGCCATGACGCGCTGCTGATCGCGACCGGCGTCTACAAGGCGCGCGCGATCGACGTGTCGGGCAACGACCTGAACGGCGTCGTCGCCGCGCTCGACTATCTCACCGCCTCCAACCGCAAGAGCTTCGGCGATGCGGTGCCCGAGTTCGAGGACGGCCGGCTCAACGCCGCGGGCAAGAACGTCGTCGTGATCGGCGGCGGCGACACCGCGATGGACTGCGTCCGCACCGCGATTCGGCAGGGCGCGACGTCGGTGAAGTGCCTGTATCGTCGCGACCGCACCAACATGCCGGGGTCGCAACGCGAGGTCGCCAACGCCGAGGAGGAAGGCGTCGAGTTCGTCTGGCTCTCGGCCCCGGCCGGTTTCTCGGGCGAGGACGGCAAGGCGACGACGGTCCGCGCGAACCGGATGCGGCTCGGCGCCCCCGACGCGAGCGGCCGCCGCGCACCCGAGGTCGATCCCGGCGCGGCGGAGGACATGCCCGCCGATCTGGTCATCAAGGCGCTCGGCTTCGATGCCGAGGAGCTGCCGCGGCTGTGGGGCGCCCCCGAACTCGGCGTGACGCGCTGGGGCACGGTGCTGGTCGACAGCAAGACGCTGATGACCTCGCTCGACGGCGTGTTCGCGGCGGGCGACATCGTGCGTGGCGCGTCGCTGGTGGTGTGGGCGATCCGCGACGGTCGCGACGTCGCGGCGACGATGCACCAGCATCTGAAGGCGAAGGCCAGGGCCGCGAAGGTGGCGGCGTGAGGCTTGAGTCCGGCGAAGCGGAGGCGATCCGGCGCGCCGCGCGTCGGGCGTTTGGCCCCTCGGCCGTCGTCCGGCTGTTCGGCAGTCGCACCAGCGATGCGCGCAAGGGGGGCGACATCGACCTCCACGTTGAAGTCGAGAAAGATATCAACGAATGGTCCGCGCGTGCGCGCTTCGATGAGGCATTGTTCGCGCAAATAGAAGACCAGAAGGTTGACGTTGTAATGCATCGTCGCGGCGAGCAGCCGTCCGCAATAGACTTGATCGCGCTACGCGACGGCATCATTTTGTGACACGCGACGGTGAAATCGCGATGCTGCGTGAGCATTTGGCGACGGTCGCCCGTCTTGCCGACCGGCTGGTCGTGTTGCGCGCCCGGCTGGAAGCGATCATGCCGATTGACGCTGATCGGATGCGCAGCCTTGATCCGGACCGCGACATTAACGTGCTGGCCTTCCTGAAAACGTTCGAGCAACTGGAAGATACGCTCGGCCGCACCCTGAAAACGATCGCCATGCTGATGCAACTCGGCAAGGTCGAGCGACTGACGCCGCGTGACGTGGCCCAGCGCGCCGCCGCACTTGGCGTGATCGACGATCCGAAGGTCTGGGCCGATGCGGTGCGGGTCCGCAATGAATTGGCCCACGAATATCCCCTGCGTCCCGACAAGCAGGCCGCGCAGGTCAACGCCGCATGGGAGAAGAGCGAGATACTCTTCGACACGCGGGTATCCATTAATAATTTTGTAGAGCGGGAAAGGCTTCTCCATGGCGACATCTGATCGCGACCGCCAGTATCTCGCCGAACACGGCATGTACCGCCCTGAATTCGAGGGCGATGCGTGCGGTGTCGGCCTCGTCGCCGCGACCGATGGCAAGCCGTCGCGCCGCGTCGTGCAATCCGCGATCGACGCGCTGAAGGCGGTGTGGCACCGCGGCGCGGTCGACGCCGATGGCAAGACCGGCGATGGCGCCGGCATCCACGTCGACCTGCCGGTGCGCTTCTTCGACGATTGCGTCGCGGCCAGCGGGCACAAGGCGATGCCGAACAGACTCGCGGTCGGCATGGTGTTCCTGCCGCGCACCGACCTGTCGGCGCAGGAAACCTGCCGCACGATCGTCGAATCCGAAGTGATCGGCGCGGGCTATACCATCTACGGCTGGCGGCAGGTGCCCGTCGACGTGTCGGTGATCGGGATGAAGGCGCAGTCGACGCGCCCCGAGATCGAGCAGATCATGATCGCCGGCCCGCTGCCCGGCGACGTATCCGCCGAGGAGTTCGAGAAGAACCTGTATCTCGTCCGCCGCCGCATCGAAAAGCGCGTGATCGCGGCGCAGATCCAGGGCTTCTACGTCTGCTCGCTGTCGTGCCGCTCGATCATCTACAAGGGGCTGTTCCTCGCTGAGAGCCTGTCGGTCTTCTACCCGGACCTGACCGATGCGCGCTTCGAAAGCCGCGTCGCGATCTTCCACCAGCGTTATTCCACCAACACCTTCCCGCAATGGTGGCTGGCGCAGCCGTTCCGCTGCCTCGCGCATAACGGCGAGATCAACACGATCCGCGGCAACAAGAACTGGATGCTCAGCCACGAGATCCGCATGGCGTCGATCGCGTTCGGCGAGCATTCGGAGGACATCAAGCCGGTGATCCCGGCCGGCGCGTCGGACACCGCCGCGCTCGACGCGACGTTCGAGGCGATCTGCCGTTCGGGCCGCGACGCGCCGACCGCCAAGCTGATGCTGGTGCCCGAGGCGTGGCAGAAGAGCACCGACACGCCCGAAAGCCATGCGGCGATGTACAATTATCTCGCCTCCGTGATGGAGCCATGGGACGGCCCCGCCGCGCTGGCGATGACCGACGGGCGCTGGGCGGTCGGTGGCGTCGACCGCAACGCTCTACGCCCGCTGCGCTATACGCAGACCGCCGACGGACTGCTGATCGTCGGGTCGGAAGCCGGGATGGTCGTGGTGCCGGAGAGCACCGTGCTCGCCAAGGGCCGACTCGGACCGGGGCAGATGATCGCGGTCGACCTTCAGGAAGGCCGCGTGCTGCTCGACCGCGAGGTCAAGGACCGGATCGCCGCCGAGCAGGATTATGCCGCGATGATTGGCGAATTCTCGACGATGGCCGATCTGCCCCCCGCCCCCGCCGACAGCGTCACACGCTTCGAGCGCGCCGAACTGGCGCGGCGGCAGGTCGCCGCCGGGCAGACGATCGAGGACATGGAGCTGATCCTGTCGCCGATGGTCGAAACCGGCAAGGAAGCGATCGGCTCGATGGGTGACGACACGCCGTTGGCGGTCATCTCCGACAAGCCGCGGCTTATCAGCCAGTTCTTCCGGCAGAATTTCGCGCAGGTCACCAACCCGCCGATCGACCCGCTGCGTGAGCGCTACGTCATGTCGCTCAAGACGCGCTTCGGCAATCTCGCCAACATCCTCGACACCGAGGACCGGCGCGAGCGCGTGCTGGTGCTCGACAGCCCGGTGCTGACCTCGACCGACTGGGCGCGGCTGAAAGCCTATTTCGGCAATGCCGCGGCCGATATCGACTGCACCTTCGAAACTGGCGGCGGCGCGGAGCGGCTGCGGGCGGCGATCCAGCGCATCCGCAACCAGGCCGAACAGGCGGTGCGCGAGGGCAAGAGCGAGCTGTTCCTCACCGATGAGCGCATCGGCGAAGACCGCGTCGCGATCCCCGGCGTGCTGGCAGCAGCAGCGGTGCACACCCATCTCGTCCGGCGCGGCCTGCGCTCCTACGCCTCGATCAACGTCCGCGCCGCGGAATGCCTCGACACGCATTATTATGCGGTACTGATCGGGGTCGGCGCGACGACGGTGAACGCCTATCTCGCCGAGGCGGCGATCGCCGACCGCCATGCACGCGGGCTGTTCGGCAAATTGTCGATGGAGGAATGCACCAGCCGCCACAAGAAGGCGATCGAGGAAGGCCTGCTCAAGATCCTGTCGAAGATGGGGATCGCGGTGATCTCCTCGTACCGCGGCGGCTATAATTTCGAGGCGGTCGGACTCAGCCGCGCCCTGGTCAACGACCTGTTCCCCGGCATGCCCGCCAAGATCAGCGGTGAGGGCTATGCCTCGCTGCACGTCAACGCGACCGATCGGCACGAGGCGGCGTACGATCAGGCGGTGGCGACGCTGCCGATCGGCGGCTTCTATCGCCAGCGCCACACTGGCGAGGCGCACGCGTATTCCGCGCAGCTGATGCACCTGCTCCAGACCGCGGTGTCGACCGACAGCTATTCCAGCTACCTGCAATTCTCGCGCGGGGTGTCGGACCTGCCGCCGATCTATCTGCGCGACCTGCTCCAGTTCAACTTCCCGAACGAAGGCGTGCCGGTCGATCAGGTCGAGGCGATCACCGAGATCCGCAAGCGCTTCGTCACCCCGGGCATGTCGCTCGGCGCGCTGTCGCCGGAGGCGCATGAGACGCTGGCGATCGCGATGAACCGGATCGGCGCGAAGGCGGTGTCGGGCGAGGGCGGCGAGGACAAGATCCGCTACACGCCGTATCAGAATGGCGACAACGCCAATTCGGTCATCAAGCAGGTCGCGTCGGGCCGCTTCGGCGTGACGGCGGAATATCTCAACGCCTGCGAGGAAATCGAGATCAAGGTCGCGCAGGGCGCCAAGCCCGGCGAGGGTGGGCAGCTGCCCGGCTTCAAGGTCACCGAGTTCATCGCCAAGCTGCGCCATGCGACGCCGGGCGTGACGCTCATCAGCCCGCCGCCGCACCACGACATCTATTCGATCGAGGATCTGGCGCAGCTCATCTACGACCTGAAGCAGATCAACCCGCGCGCGCGCGTCTGCGTCAAGCTGGTGTCGTCGGCCGGGATCGGCACCGTCGCGGCGGGCGTGGCGAAGGCGCATGCCGACGTCATCCTCGTCTCCGGTCATGTCGGCGGCACCGGCGCCAGCCCGCAGACCAGCATCAAATACGCCGGCACGCCGTGGGAAATGGGGCTGTCCGAGGTCAATCAGGTGCTGACGCTCAACGGCCTGCGCGGGCGGATCAAGCTGCGCGCCGACGGCGGGCTCAAGACCGGGCGCGACATCGTGATCGCCGCGATCCTCGGCGCGGAGGAATTCGGGATCGGCACGCTCAGCCTCGTGGCGATGGGCTGCATCATGGTCCGCCAGTGCCACAGCAACACCTGCCCGGTCGGCGTCTGCACGCAGGACGAGGCACTGCGCGGCAAGTTCGTCGGCACGCCCGAGAAGGTCATCAACCTGATGACCTTCATCGCCGAGGAAGTCCGCGACATCCTCGCGCGGCTCGGCGTCCGCAGCCTCGACGAGATCATCGGGCGCACCGAACTGCTGCGGCAGGTCAGCCGCGGGGCCGAGCATCTCGACGACCTCGACCTCAATCCGATCCTTGCCAAGGTCGACGCGACCGATGCCGAGCGTCGCTTCAGCCTGTCGACCTTCCGCAACGAAGTGCCCGACAGCCTCGACGCGCAGATCATCAAGGATGCGTCGGCGGTGTTCTCGCGCGGCGAGAAGATGCAACTCACCTATTCGGTGCGCAACACGCACCGCGCGGTCGGCACGCGGCTGTCGAGCGAGATCACCCGCACCTTCGGCATGTCGAAGCTCGCCGAGAACCATGTCACGATCCGGCTGCGCGGCTCGGCGGGGCAATCGCTCGGCGCGTTCCTGTGCAGCGGCGTGACGCTGGAGGTGTTCGGCGACGCCAACGATTATGTCGGCAAGGGGCTGTCGGGCGGCAAGATCGTCGTCCGCCCGGCGGTGTCCTCGCCGCTGCGCAGCCAGGACAACACCATCCTCGGCAACACCGTCCTTTACGGCGCGACCAGCGGCAAATTGTTCGCGGCGGGTCAGGCCGGCGAGCGCTTCGCGGTCCGCAACTCGGGCGCCACCGTGGTGGTCGAGGGCTGCGGCGCGAACGGCTGCGAGTATATGACCGGCGGCACGGCGGTGGTGCTGGGCGAGGTCGGCGCGAACTTCGGCGCGGGCATGACCGGCGGGATGGCGTTCGTCTACGATCCGACCGGCAGCTTCGCACGCCGCGCCAATCCCGAGAACATCGTGTGGCAACGCGTCGCCGCCGCGCACTGGGAGGACGTGCTCCGCGCGCTGGTCGCCGAACATGCCGTGGTGACCGACAGCCGCTGGTCGCGCGGGCTGCTCGACGACTGGGATCGCGCCTTGGGCTCGTTCTGGCAGGTGATCCCGCGCGAGATGCTCACCCGGCTCAGCCACCCGCTCGACGATGCCGAGACGCTGCAAGCGGCGGAGTAACGTCTACGTCACATCATTGCGACCCCGGCGAAAGCCGGGGGAAGCAATCCAGAGCCGGACCAGGACGCCCTGGATTGCTTCGCTACGCTCGCAATGACGTGCGACGCACGCGCCACCGCCACACCAGCCACATCGCCGCCGCGGCGAGCGCCAGTACCGGCCACCCGCCATCGGTACGCCACAGATAGCCAGCCCCCGCCACCACCACCGCGAGCGTCAGCAGCGCGGCGGTCGCCGGCGCGTGGAGCCGCCGCGCCAGCCACGCCGCCAGCGCCAGCGCGGCCAGTGCGTTGAGCGCGAGCCACAGATATGACTGCCCCGGCGACAGCGCACCGACGAACGGCAGCTTGACCGTCGCATAGCCGATCATCCGGTTCGGAAAGGTATCCGCAGCAAGGTGCAACCCGGTCCCCGCCCCGACCCCGCACGCCGCCGGATACCAGCGCCGCCGCGCGAGCAGCGCGCACGCCGGCACGATACTGTGCGTCAGCGCGCTGCGATGCCCGAGCCACAGCCGCAGGTCGAGATCGGGCAACGTCAGCCCGATCAGAAAGGCGACGAAGGTGACGAGCGCGGCGATCAGGGCAGGCGGCATGTCGGCGCAGGTGGCACGCCCGCGCGGTGGCGTCCACCACCCGTCATTGCGAGCGCAGCGAAGCAATCCAGGGCCGGACCAGGACGCGCTGGATTGCTTCGCTGCGCTCGCAATGACGGTGCTTTGCCGGAAGCCAGGCCCTCCCGTCCAGTACTCCGTCGCCCCGGACTTGATCCGGGGCCCCGCTTCTCCCTCCCGACCAAGAAGAAGAAGAAGCGGTATCCCGGATCAGGTTCGCGATGACGAGGGAGATTTTTCCAGCATCCGGATGATCCCGGAGAAATCCAGCCCGCCCTGCCCGGCATCGACGAACTGCCGGTACAGGTCACGCGCGCGCGTCCCCATCGGCACCTGCGCCGTCGCGCCGGCCGCCGCCGCCATCGCCAGCTCGAGATCCTTGAGCATCAACGCCCCCGCGAACCCGCCCTGATACTCCCGATCGGCAGGCGACTCCGGCCCGACCCCCGGCACCGGACAATATGACGTCATCGACCAGCTCTGCCCGGTCGCCTTGCTCGAAATGTCGTAGAAGGTCTGCGCATCCAGCCCGAGCTTCTCCGCCAGCGCGAACGCCTCGCACGTCGCCGCCATCGTCGCGCCGAGGATCAGATTGTTGCACATCTTGGCGACCTGCCCCGCGCCGCTGTCGCCGGCATGGATCACCGCCTTGCCCATGTCCTGAAGGAACGGGCGCGCCCGCTCGAACGCCGCCGCCGGGCCACCGACCATGAAGGTCAGCGTCCCCGCCTGCGCCGCCGCGATCCCGCCGGACACCGGCGCATCGACCGCCGCGATTCCCCGCGTCGCCGCCTCGCCCGCGATCCGCTGCGCCGAGGCGAGGTCGATCGTCGAACAGTCGATCAGCACCGTGTCCATCGCGACATCGCCGAGGCTCTCGGCATAGACCTGCGCGACATGGGCGCCAGCGGGGAGCATCGTGACGACCGCTTCCGCCCCGTCAGCAGCCTCGCGTGCGGAGGCCACCGGCAGGCACCCCGCCGCCTTCGCCGCATCGAGCGCCGCCGCCGACAGATCGAAAGCGCGGACGTCATGCCCCTTCTTCGCGAGGTTGGCGGCCATCCCGCCGCCCATATTGCCCAGCCCGATGAACCCGACGCGCGCCATCATGCCTCTCCTATTTGCCCGTCCACTGGCCGGGGCGCTTCTCGACGAACGCCGCCATGCCTTCCTTCTGGTCGGCGGTGCCGAACAGCCCGTGGAACAGCCGCCGCTCGAACTGCACGCCTTGCGCCAGCGTCGTCTCGAACGCGGCGTTGACCATTTCCTTGTTCGCCAGCACCGCCAGCGGCGCCATGTCGGCGATCGTCTGCGCGGTCTTCACCGCTTCCTCGACCAGCTCGGCGGCGGGGATGATCCGGCTGACCAGCCCGGCGCGTTCCGCCTCGACGGCGTCGATCATCCGCCCGGTCAGGCACATTTCCATCGCCTTGGCCTTGCCGACCGCGCGCGCCAGCCGCTGCGATCCGCCCATGCCGGGCGTCACCGCCAGCTTGATTTCGGGCTGGCCGAACTTCGCGGTATCGGCGGCGAGGATGAAATCGCACATCATCGCCAGCTCGCACCCGCCGCCCAGCGCATAGCCCGCCACCGCCGCGATGATCGGCTTGCGCGTCTGCGTCAGCCGTTCGTAGCCGCCGAAGAAATTGCCGCCGTACATCTCGGCAAAGCCCTGCGCCGACATTTCCTTGATATCCGCGCCGGCCGCGAACGCCTTCTCGCTGCCGGTCAGCACCGCGCAGCCCTGCGACGCATCGGCATCGAAGGCGGCGAGTGCGGCGAGCAGGTCGGCCAGCACCTGCGAATTGAGCGCGTTGAGCGCCTTGGGGTGGTTGAGCGTGATGAGTGTCACGCCCCCGCGCTGTTCGACCAATAGGGTGTCGTATTCGGCCATCCGCCACTTCTCCCGTCGCCCCTGCGCAGGCAGGGGCCTATGTCTGTCCAGTCTTCAACCAACGGTCTGACACACAAGTCCGCCGCGCGTGTGTCCGGGGTTTCACGAAACGCCACAGACATGGGCCCCTGCCTCCGCAGGGGCGACACGGGTGGCGGGACGGAAACGCTCCTATCACGCCGTCGCTCCTGCGCAGGCAGGAGCCCATGTCTGTCCAGTCCTCCAACCCGGCCTGACACACGGCTACCGTGCCTGTGTCCGCGGCCGCGCGACGCGCTACCGTCGCACGCCCACCCATCACCCCGGCGTCCACGCCTCATCCTCCGGCAGCGGCGCGAAGATGCGGTCGATCATATGATCGCTCACCCCCGCGACGGTCGCCGGCTCCCAGCGTGGCGCATTGTCCTTGTCGACGATCAGCGCGCGGACGCCCTCGACGAAATCGGGTCGCTGCACGACGCGGCACGCGACCGCATATTCCTGCCGCATCTCGTCGGCGAACGTCGCCATCCCGGCGGCGTCCTTGAGCAATTTGAGCGACACCTTCATCGCCTGCGGCGACCTGGTGGCGAGCGTCGCCAGCGTCGCCTGCGCGAACGCGCTGCCGTCCGCGTGCAAGGTGGCCAGCACCTCCTCCAGATCGTCGGACGCGAACAGCCGGTCGATGACGTCACGCTGCGGGAGCAGCTTGGCCGCGGGTGAAGCCTCGGCCAAGCCGGACAGCGCCGCCTCGATCGCCTCGGGCTCGGCGGCGATCCGCGCCTTCGCTTCTTCCACCCGCGCGGCGGGCAGGTAATGCGTCGCCAGCCCGAGCGCGAGCGCCTCCGCGCCGTCGAGCCGTGCGCCGGTCAGCGCCAGATACTGCCCGATCCGCCCCGGCAGCCGCGACAGATACCAGCCGCCGCCGACGTCGGGGAACAGGCCGATCCCGGTCTCGGGCATCGCCAGCCGCGTGTTCTCGGTCGCGACGCGGTACTTGCACGGCTGCGACACGCCGACCCCGCCGCCCAACGTCACCCCGTCCATGAAGGCGACCGTGTCCTTCACATAGGTGAACAGCCGGTGGTTCATGCGATATTCGGTGTGGAAGAACGCGCGCGCCTCGGCGCCATCGCTCGCGCCGCTACCCGCGAGCATCCGGATGTCGCCGCCCGCGCAGAAGCCGCGTCCCTCGGCATGATCGATGACGACGCAGCGCACCGCCTCGTTCCCGCGCCATGCCTCCAGCGCATCGAGGATGCCCTGACACATCGCGGTGTTGAGCGCGTGCAGCGCCGTGGGCCGGTTGAGCCGGATGCGCCCGACGGCGCCCTCCGCCGCAACGATCAGATCGCTCATGCCACACCCTTCCCCATCGTCATTGCGAGCCTTAGCGAAGCAATCCAGGGCGTCCTGATCCGGTCCTTGATTGCTTCGCTACGCTCGCAACGACGGAAACGCGTGACGCTCACTGCCGCACCAGCTCGCGGCCCACGATCATCCGCATCACCTGGTTGGTGCCCTCGAGGATCGAATGGACGCGCAGGTCGCGCCAGAAACGCTCGATCGGATAATCCATCAGATAACCGTAACCGCCGTGCAGTTGCAGCGCACGATCGACGACGCTCGACCCGGTATCGGTCGCCAGCCGCTTCGCCATTGCGGCGAAGCGCGTCTTGTCGGGGGCACCCGCGGTCACCTTGGCGGCGGCGACATAGAGCAGGCAGCGCGCCGCCTGCAACTCGGTCTCCATGTCCGCCAGCATGAACTGCGTGTTCTGGAAGTCGCTCACCGCCGTCCCGAACTGTTTCCGGTCCTTCGTATAGGCGATCGCCTCGTCAAGGCAGCGTTGCGCCCCGCCCAGCGAGCACGCCCCGATGTTGAGCCGCCCACCGTCCAGCCCCGCCATCGCGAAGCGGAACCCCTCGCCTTCCTGTCCGACGCGGTTGGCGACCGGCACGCGGACGTTATCGAACGTCACCGCGCGGGTCGGCTGCGCATGCCAGCCGAGCTTGCGCTCGTTCGCGCCGAACGAAACGCCGGGCATGTCTTTCTCGATGACGAGGCAGGAGATGCCTTTCGGACCTTCGGCACCGGTGCGCACCATCGTGACGTAAAGCTCGTTTTCTCCGGCACCGGAGATGAACTGTTTCGTGCCGTTGACGATATATTGGTCGCCGTCGCGGTACGCGCTGGTCCTTAACGCCGCCGCATCTGATCCCGAGCCCGGCTCGGTCAGGCAATAGCTGGCGATCCGGTCCATCGTGACGAGATCGGGCAGATAGCGCGCCTTCAGCTCCGCCGAACCGTAGCGGTCGATCATCCAGCTCGCCATATTATGGATTGAAATGAACGCGCTGGTCGCCGGACAGCCATAGGCCATCGCCTCCATGATGAGCGCGGCCTCAAGGCGCCCGAGGTTGATCCCGCCGCTTTCCTCGCTGACGTAGATCGCGGCGAAACCCAGCTCCGCCGCCGCCTTGATCGTGTCGCGCGGAAAGATGTGCCTTTCGTCCCATTCCGCCGCGAACGGCGTGATGCGATCGGCGGTAAAGCGTTGCGCGAGCGCCTGAATTTCGCGCTGCTCGTCGGTCAGGTCGAACTGGTCGGTCATCGTCATATCCTCAGCAGCGGCGATAGCGCTGCGTGGCGGTCGGGCTGATACGCACCAGCATGGTGCCGCCGGCGTCGAGCCGGTAGACCTCACGCGCATGGAAGCTCTGCCCCTCGCCGGAAAAGCGCAGGTCTACCGCGACTTCCTGCGGGCTGCGGCGGTCCATGCGCTGCACGCGGGCGCGTGAATCGTAGAAGCGGATCGTGTCGGCATCGATGTTGATGCGGCCGGTCGCGGCGGTATTGGCCAGCTCGCAATCATTGTCGCCCGCGCCCCAATAGCCAAGGAATTCCGTAGGAAAGGCACGGTCGCGCGCGGCATTGGGCGTGCTCTTCGCGATCGGCACACCCGTGCGCGCGGTCGAGGCGGCGCCGTTCTGCGCCGCCGCCTGCTCGATCGCCGCCTGCGCCGCGGCTTCCTTCTCGGGCACCTCGACGCGGTTGTAGTCGGCGTCGTGGCTGGAGCAGGCGGCGAGCAACGTCATGAAAACGATCCCGTTCGCCGCGACCAGCCGTCGCGCGAAGCCGCCGTGGTGCGTCTCGATAAGAACGGAAGAAAGCATCGACATCGCGTCCCTCACCCCATGGTCGGGATCACGAACGCATCCTGCAGGCGGCTGGGTCCGCCATCCTCGCTGCCGCGCGACAGCGCCGATCCATCCGGCCAGCGCTGCGTCACCGTCTTGATCCGGGTCCAGAATTTGACGCCCTCGATGCCGTGCTGGTTGGTGTCACCGAACCCGCTGCGCTTCCATCCGCCGAAGGTATGATAGGCGACTGGCACCGGGATCGGCACGTTGATTCCGACCATGCCGACATTGACCCGCGCCGCAAACTCGCGCGCGGCGTGGCCGTTGCGCGTGAAGATCGCGACGCCGTTGCCGTATTGATGCTCGCTCGGCAGCCGCACCGCGGTTTCGAAATCGGGCGCGCGGACGATCTGGAGGACGGGGCCGAAAATTTCCTCCTTGTACGCCTGCATGTCGGGGGTGACATGGTCGAACAGGCTGGGGCCGATGAAGAAGCCCTGTTCGTGCCCCTGCAACGTGAAGTCGCGCCCATCGACGACCAGCTCGGCGCCCTCGGCAACGCCGGTCTGAATCCAGTTGGCGACACGCGCGCGATGCGCGGCATTCACCACCGGACCGTAATGCGCCTCGGCATCGGTCGACACACCGACGCGCAAGCCCGCGATCGCAGGGAGCAATTTCTCGCGCAACGCCTCCGCGGTTTTGTCGCCGACCGGCACGACGACCGGCAACGCCATGCACCGCTCGCCAGCCGACCCGAATGCTGCGCCGGACAGATCGGCGACGACCTGGTCAAGATCGGCGTCGGGCATGACGATGCCGTGGTTCTTGGCGCCGCCCATCGCCTGCACGCGCTTCCCCGCGGCAACGCCTCGGCGGTACACGTAATGCGCGATGTCGCTCGACCCGACGAAGCTGACCGCGCCGATCGCGGGATGGTCGAGGATCGCGTCGACCATCTCCTTGTCGCCGTGGACGACCTGCAACACGCCCTCGGGCAGCCCGGCCTCGCGCATCAGCTCGGCGAGCCGCACCGGGACGCTCGGATCGCGCTCGCTGGGTTTCAGGATGAAGGCATTGCCGCACGCGATCGCGACACCGAACATCCACATCGGGATCATCGCCGGGAAGTTGAACGGGGTAATTCCCGCGCCGATCCCGATCGGTTGGCGCATCGAATAAACGTCGATCCCTGGCCCCGCGCCCTGCGTATATTCGCCCTTGAGCACATGCGGGATGCCGCAGGCGAATTCGATCACCTCCAGCCCGCGCTGGATGTCGCCCTTTGCATCGGCGATCACCTTCCCGTGCTCGGATGACAGCAGATGCGCCAGCGCATCCATGTTCGTCTCGACCAGTTCCTTGAAGCGGAACATGACGCGCGCACGGCGCTGCGGATTGGTCGCCGCCCATCCCGGCTGCGCCGCCTGCGCGGCCGCGACCGCGCGATCGAGATCGGCGGCGGTACCGAGCACGACCTGCGCCTGCACCTGCCCGGTGTTGGGGTCGAAAATGTCGGCGGTGCGCGCCGGGGCCGCACCGCCGCCGCTGCCGGCGATATGATGGTCGAGCTGGCGCATCGCATCTCTCTCCTGTGTCAATGCCGGTTTGCGCCCACGAGGATTTGCCGGCAAGCGACAATTCTGCAACGCTCACCTGCAATGACGCAGCCCTTGCCCTGGAACGACTTGCAGGATTTCCTCGCGGTCGCGCGCGCCGGGCAGATTGCGCGGGCAGCGGTGCTGGTCGGCGTCGATGCCACCACGATCGGCCGGCGGCTGCGACGGCTGGAAGCGCGGCTCGGCCGCACGCTGTTCGAGCAGACGCGCGAGGGACAGGTGCTGACCGAGGCCGGCGAGGCGCTGCTCGCGCAAGTCGAGGAGATGCAGAACGCCGCCGAGCGAATCGTCGAGACGCGCGGTCCCGCCGAGACGCTGTCGGGGCTATTGCGCGTCAGCGTCTCGGAAGGCTTCGGCACCTGGCTGGTGGCCGAACATCTTCATGAATTCGCGACCCTGCACCCGGCCCTGACGATCGACCTCGTCGCGAGTTCGGGATTTCTCAGCCCGTCGCGGCGCGAAGCGGATGTCGCCGTGCTGCTCGCGCGCCCGCGGCATGGGCCGGTCGTCGCGGGCAAGCTGTCGGACTATGCGCTGCATCTCTACGCTGCGCCGGCCCTGATCGACCGGCACGGGGCGGTCACGCGGGAATCGCTCGGCGCACGCCATCCGGTGGTCGGTTATATCCCCGACCTGCTCTATGCGCCGGAGCTGCGTTTCGTCGACGATCTCGGCGCGCTCCCGGCGCCGACCGTCCGCAGCTCCAGCATCAATGCGCAGGCGCGGCTGATCGCGACCGGCGCTGGGGTCGGGGTGCTGCCGCATTTCATCGGCGGCGCGCTGCCCGGACTGGTGCGGGTGTTGCCCGCGGTGACGATCCATCGCACCTTCTGGTTGGTAACGCATCGCGATACGCGACAATTACGCCGGGTTCGGGCGTTTTCGACATGGCTCGGCGGGCTCGTCGCAAAGCACCACGCGCGACTCGACCCACCTCGTTAACTCTTTGCCCGCGGCGTTAACCTTTCGCTCAATTGTTAACGCAGCGCGCTCAGAGCTTGGTAGCTTGCGGTTCGTCGGTGGCGGATCGGCCACACAGCCCCGGCATTGTACCAGATGTGGTAGCTCCACCTCAGATTCTACTGGACTTGCGGAGACGGTGCAGCGCACAAGCGTTGCACCGCCTTCGGACTATTTCACGGGATTCGGTCGACGGGATGAAGAACTGGCGCTCCCTTATCACCTCGCTCTCGCGCGCGACGCTGGTTCGCGCTGCGGTGGCGCTGGGCGTCGGCGGATCGGCGATCGGCGGCTACGCTGGGCTCGGCATCATCGGCGGTACCGTGCCGTTCGCAGAGGCAATGAACCTGCCGGCCGCGCTGGCGGTGCTCCCCGACCCGCTGTCGATCATGACCGCGCGCTCGCCCGGTGAGCGCGGTCATGGCGCGATGTTCAACATCAAGCAGATCAAGCGCCCGCGCCAGCTGGCCAACGTTCGTCCGCGCGGACCGCGCGAGCGTGTGCTGAGCAACGTGCGCGAGCGGACTCCTGCGGGCATTGTTCCAGGTGGGGACCTGCCGATCACGCCGGGTGGCTTCGTCCCCGATCTCGCGCCGGTCACGCCGGACGCGCTGGGCCCGGTCGGCCCGGGGGGCGGGAACGGCTTTGGCCCGCCGCCGGTCTTCCCGACCGGTCCGGGCGGCAACATCCCGGGTGTCCCTGGCCCGACGCCGACGCCGACGCCGACCACCCCGGTTCCGGCCGTACCGGAGCCAGCGACCTGGGCGATGATGGCGCTAGGCTTTGCGATCACCGGCCTGACGGTGCGACGCCGCAAGCGGACGCGCGCCATCGTCGCATGACCCGACTGCGGCTCGGTACTGCCGTCCTCGCGCTGGCGACTGCGGGTGTCGTCGCGCCGATGGCGCGGGCGACCACCACCGCCACGACGATCGGCAGTTATGGCGCGCGCTTTCGCTATCCGGAAGGGCGCGAGGCTGCGCTGGCAATGGCCGGCGCGCAGCCATTGCGGGTCCGAAGCGTGCTCGCGATCCGCAAGCCGATGCGCTTCGGCGATTATGTCTGGAACGATCTCGGCGTGCCGACGACCGGCACGGTCCGTGTCCGGGTCGATCTGCCGCGTCAAACAATCTCGGTCTTTCGCGACGGGCATGAGATCGGCACCGCCGTCATCCTTTACGGCACCGACCACAAACCGACGCCGACCGGCACCTTCCCGATCCTGATGCGCGCGCGCCAGCATCAATCGTCGCTGTACGATGCGGAAATGCCGTACATGCTGCGGCTCACCAACGATGGCGTCGCCATTCACGCCAGTTCGGTCCGGCGCGGCTCCGCGACGCACGGCTGCATCGGCGTCCCCCTGTCCTTCGCGCAATTGTTGTTCGATCAGGTCGCACGCGGCGATCTGGTGACGATCGTCGGCGCGTAATCTGGCAAGATCTGCCGGAGCCCCGGCAAGTTGACTTGCGGCGCGTCACAGGTGTGAAGACGCGCTAACCAGATTCCCTAACCGGCGGTAAGGACCGCGCCCGGTACTTTCTCCTGGTCATCAGGAAGAGGTTACCCGGCCCATGCCGCGTTCCACCCCGCGTCGCCGCCCGTTGCTCGTCGCTCTCGCCGCCTTGCTGTGCGTGCCGGCGCTGACCGGTGCGGCAAGCTATTCGAACACATTCGACGCCCGCGTGCTCGCGGCGCA
Source organism: Sphingomonas sp. 8AM (assembly GCF_902506455.1). GTDB lineage: Bacteria > Pseudomonadota > Alphaproteobacteria > Sphingomonadales > Sphingomonadaceae > Sphingomonas. Next base: position 458,326 of record NZ_LR733844.1, read on the forward strand.
CAATGCGGAACGCGCCGCGCTGGGCATCCCGCCGCTGCGCTGGAACGCGGAACTGGTCGAGTCGGCACATGCCTGGGGCCAGTATCTCGCCACCACCGGCCGGTTCGAACACGCGCCCGAGCGGCGCATGGATCCGGAGGGCGAGAATCTGTGGGCCGGCACGCGCGGCTATTACACGCCCGAGGCGATGGTCGACGGCTGGACGCGCGAGAAGCGCTACTTCAAGCCCGGCGCATTTCCGAACAACAGCACCACCGGTCGTGTCGCCGATGTCGGCCATTATACGCAGCTGATGTGGCGCGACACGGTCGAGGTCGGCTGCGCGCTGGCGCGTGGCCACGACGAGGACGTTCTGGTCTGCCGCTACAAGAACGCCGGCAACTACCGCGGCGAGCGCCCGTTCTGACGCGCCGCTCGACCGACGATCTGGTGTTTGGTCCGATTAACGCCCACAATCTGTAGCGTCTGCGGCCACCTTCGCGTAGAATGGCCCTGACATCATCGTGACTCGGCGGGTGTCCGTCGATCGCGGTGACGGGCTCCGCGGGGAGCACGATGCAGGCGCAGGAGCGGGCGACAGCGGATGGACGACGACACGCCTCGGCAGGCAAACGAAACCCCGGCGCGCCGTGCGGCGGCCGGGGCTGTCGTGCGCGGCCGGGCGGTCAGCGCCGCCGCGGCGAGATGGTCATTCCGCCTCTTCGAACATGTCCTGCGCGTTCTGCGCGGTCGCGGACAGACGCACCGTGTCACCCTCGACGTCGGCGACCAGCCCGAGGGGCAGGTAATGATGCTTCGCGCCCTGCCCGTCCTCGGTGGACGGCGAGTCGTTTTTGGTCAGCTTGATACGGTCGCCATCGACATGGTCGACGATACCGACGTGTACGCCGTCCGCACCGATCACTTCGGCATGTTCCTTGATCTGGCTGGCATCGACCATCGTCGTTCTCCTTGGTTGGGCTCGGGCGGCAAACGCGCCGCTGCGACTTTGGTCGCATGATGGCGACGCTGCCGCTGCAATCCGCGATCATGTTCGCAGTCGCCGCCGTCTTCGTGCTGGTCGGGGCGTGGCTGCTGGTGCAATTGCGTCATCCGCAGGGACCGGCGCGCGTCTATGTCTATCGGATGGCCGGGATCATGGCGCTGGCGGGGGGCAGCGTGCTGGCGATGTCGGCCTGGGCGATGTGGCAATGGAGCCTCGAAGCCTGATCACACCCGTTATTTGATACGTTTTTCGTAAATATCTCTCACCGGAGTAACCCCATGCCGCTTCTTCAGGCGTCCAAGCAGTACAAGCCCTTCGAATATCCTTGGGCATTTGAATATTGGAAGCGCCAGCAACAGTTGCACTGGCTGCCGGAGGAAGTGCCGCTCGGCGAGGATTGCCGTGACTGGGCGCAGAAGCTCACCGATCACGAGCGCAATCTGCTGACGCAGATCTTCCGCTTCTTCACGCAGGCCGACGTCGAGGTGCAGGATTGCTACCACGAAAAGTATGGCCGGGTGTTCAAGCCGACCGAGATCAAGATGATGCTGACCGCGTTCAGCAACATGGAGACCGTGCACATCGCCGCCTACTCGCACCTGCTCGACACGATCGGCATGCCGGAAAGCGAATATGGCGCGTTCCTCGAATATGCCGAGCTGAAGGAGAAGCATGATTACATGCAGAACTTCGGCGTCGACAGCGACGAGGATATCGCGCGGACGCTGGCGATGTTCGGCGGCTTTACCGAGGGCGTGCAGCTGTTTGCCAGTTTCGCGATGCTGATGAACTTTCCGCGCTTCAACAAGATGAAGGGCATGGGGCAGATCGTCACCTGGTCGATTCGCGACGAGAGCCTGCATTGCGAGGGCATCATCAAGATGTTCCACACCTTCTGCGCCGAGCGGCAGTGCCTGACCAAGGCGGTGAAGGACGACATCGCCGACGTGTGCCAGACGACGATCCGGCTCGAGGACAATTTCATCGATCTCGCCTTCGAAATGGGCCCGGTGAACGGAATGACCGCGAAGGACATCAAGAAGTATATCCGCTACATCGCCGACTGGCGGATGGGGCAGTTGGGGCTGAAGCCGATCTACATGATCGACGAGCATCCGATCCCGTGGTTGATCCCGATGCTGAACGGCGTCGAACATGCCAATTTCTTCGAGACGCGCGCGACCGAATATTCCAAGGCCGCGACGCGCGGGCAGTGGAACGACGTGTGGGACAGTTTCGACAAGCGCCAGAAAGCAAAGGTCATCACCGCCGCGGCGAACGAGGATCCAACCGAGATGGGCGACATGTTCGCGCGCGCGGGGGTCGCCGCCGAATAATCGTGATTAACCCGGTGACCGAGGAAGGCCGCGCGTAGCGACACGTCGCGGCCTTTCGCGTGAAAGTGGGCGAAGCTCAGCGAGGGCAGCCGAAAGATCAGCCCGTTGCGTGTGCAGTCCACGCGTGGGCAGCAGATCAATCAAGGGCTGTAGAAGGGCAGGCGCCGGAACAATGCGCATCAAAAAAGGGGCAGCTTTCGCTGCCCCTCTGTTTCCACTGACTTCCTCCCGGGAGAGAAAGTGGTGCGCCCGGAACGATTCGAACGTCCGACCCTCAGATTCGTAGTCTGATGCTCTATCCAGCTGAGCTACGGGCGCCCTGTGGAGCGGCGCTGTTACGCGGCGAATCAGATACGCGCAAGGGCATTGCGCCACTTTTTTTGCGCCTCTAGGCAAAAAGCATGCTCCGCGCTTACGCCCCGCTCGCTGCCCTCTGCCTGCTCGCCGCCTGCGCGAGCGACCCGACCGTCTATCCGTCGCTCGCGCCGCGTCCGGTCGAAAAGTTCGGTTTCGCGGAGCCGGCGACACCGCCGCCCGCCCCTGCGGCGCAAGATCCTGCACTGGATAAGGAATTGACGGCGATCACGGCCAAGGGCGACACTGCCGCACGCGATTTCGACCGGGCGGCGGCGCGAGCGGAGACGCTCGCTCGCGCCGCAAAGGAAGCAAAGGTCGGGAGCGATGCGTGGATCGCGGCGCAGACGGCGATTGCGGATCTGGATGCGCTGCGGTCGAGCTATGGCGATACGGTGGGGGCGCTCGATGACCTCGCCAGCACGCGCGCGGCGGCGCTGCAGCCCACGTATCCCGCGCTGGAACAGGCACTTGCCGCCGCCCGCGCGACCGCGCAGGCGCAGACGGCGCGGATCGATGCGCTCGCAGGCTCGCTGCCGGGCGCCTAGAAGCTCAGCAGCGGCAGGATGCTGGCGTACTCGTCGGTCCACGGCGCAAACCCCGGACGGCGCACCAAATTTTTCCAGTCGCCCTTGCCGCCCGCCACCAGGGCGAGCGTCCAGGGATCGCGGGTCATCACCACCCAGGAGGACGGCGTTTCCTCTTCCTGAAGCAGCGAGGGGCGGTGGTCGAGGATCAGCGCCTGCCATCCGCCGGCGCGCGCTGCGGCAGCGACGACGGGGCGCAAATTGACGAAACGGTTCGAGATGTGGACCGCCAAAACACCGTGCGCTGACAGAACGCGCGCGTAGACGGCAAAGGCTTCGCGGGTCAGGAGGTGCATCGGGACCGCGTCGGACGAAAATGCGTCGAGTGCGAGCACGTCCAGGCTCGCAGGGGACGCGCGTTCGAGCGATAATCGCGCGTCGCCGAGCACCATCGTCGCATCCGGTGCGCAATCCGCAACGAACGTGAAGCGTCGGGCGCGAGTCAGTGCCACCATCACGGGATCGATCTCGTAAAAGCGCCAGTGCTGCCCCGGCTGCGCGTAGCAGGCGAGCGTGCCGGTGCCGAGACCGACCACCCCGATCCGCGCGCCCGGCCCGAACAGCATCGGCGCGGCACGCATCACGTGCCCGACGCCGGAGTCGGGGGTGTAATAGGTGGTCGGCGTTCGCTCGCGCGCGGGCGTGCCGGTCAGTTGCACGCCGTGGAGCGTGGTGCCGTGGATCAGCGTGCGGCGGCGCGCCTCGTCGGCGACGGTGTAGACGCCGAAATAGCTCCGCACGCGTGCGCCCGGTTCGAGCGAGAGCGACAGCGAGCGCACGCCGCCGAACAGCAGCAGCCCGCTGGTCAGCACCAGCAGATACGGGAGACGCGCCCCGAGCGACGCCAGCCCGCCGAGCGCCACCAGCGTGAAGATCACGCCCGGATGCCGGACCTCGCGGAACCCGGCCGGGTCGCGCGACAGCACCAGCACCGCGAGGCAGAGCGCGCCGATGATCAGCACTGCCCCCGCGACCGTCATGCCGCGGCGATGCCAGAAGGCGCGCAACGCTGGCGTCAGATAGGTCTGCGGCACCAGCGCGCCCGCCGCGACGATCAGCAGCGGATATTCCCACGTCCAGTCGAACAGGGTCGGCGCGATCAGCCCGGCGAACACCCCGCCCAGCGCGCCGCCGAACGACATCGCGAGATAGAAGCCGGTCAGCCGCGCCGGCTCGGGGCGCAGGCGGTAAAGCTGGGTGTGGAGCGCGACCGAGATCATGAATAGCAGGATCAGCGCGGTGATCGCGCTGAACGTCGCGCGCTCGGCAAACCCGCCCATCAGCACGCCGCCGAACAGCACGATCGTCACCGGTGCGGTGTTGGTCAGGAAATCGGCGACTCCGCGCCGCGCGGCGAAGGCAATCGAGAAGCTGAGCAGGTAGAGCGCAAGCGGGATAACCCACAGCAGCGGCATCGCGACCAGATCGGTGCTGACGAAGGTGCTGGTCGCCAGCATCATCCCCGACGGCACGAAGCCGAGCGCGATCCAGCGCGCCACCCGCGCGCGGCCCGGCGCCGGGTCCGCCGCCTGCGCGCGCGCGGGCTCGCGTCCGGCGGGCAGCAGCCGCGCACAACCGGCGACGAGCAGGATCAGCAGCAGATAGCCCGCGCTCCACAGCCAGCGCTGGCGCGAGACGCTCAGTAGCGGCTCGACGAGCAGCGGAAAGGCAAGCAGCCCCGCGAAGCTGCCGAAATTGGAGGCGGCATAGAGCGCATAAGGATCGGTGCCGGGGCGGGCGCTGGCGAACCAGCGCTGCATCAGCGGCGCCTGCGCCGAGACCGCAAAGAACAGCGGGCCGATCGAGACGACAAAGAGGTACGGCACCCACAAGGCCGGCTCGGCGCCGGCGGGGAGCACGCGGTCGCTGAGCCCGATCGGCAGGAACGCGCAGGCGGCGAGCAGCACGAGCAGGTGGACGATACCCTGTCGCCGCGGCGCGATCCGCCCGAGCAGATGCGCATAGCCGTACCCGCCGAGCAGCAGCGCCTGATAGACGAGCATCGCCGAGTTCCAGACGGCAGGCGCGCCGCCGAGCCGCGGCAAGGCGATCCGCGCGATCATTGGCTGGACGAGGAACAGCAGGAACGATCCGGTCAGGATCGTTGCGACGAACAGCCCCCGTTCGCGCGCCGTGGTGGCGTCAGTCATTCAGCGGGCGGTCGATGCGGTAGAGGACATGGCGGCGCAAGGGACTGTCCGGAGCAAGATCGGGATGGTCGAAGTCACCATCCTCAACGCGCGTCATGCCGAGCCGCTCCATCAGCGCACGGCTGCGCTGGTTGGCGATGGTCGTCACAGCGAACACAGCGGGGGTGCCGCGAGCCCATTCGGCCGCCAGCACCGCGCGCGCCGCCTCGCTCGCCAGTCCCTGCCCCCATGCCTCGCGCGCCAGTCGCCAGCCGATCTCCGGCCGTCCTGCGATCGGACTGCCCGCCGGGCCCGGCTCAACCCCGCAGAAGCCGATGAAGGCGCGATCCGACCGCCGTTCCAATGCCCAGAAGCAGCGGCCGGTGATTTTAGCGATGTCGTTCGCTTCGCGCATCATGGCGTGCGCGCCGGCGTCGGTCGTCGGCGGGCCGAGGTAGCGCATCACCTCGGCGTCCTGCCCCATTGCGTGAAAGGGCGCGACATCGTCATCGCGCCACGCGCGCAGGATCAGTCGTTCAGTAACGATCACAGACGGATGATCCTGTGCGCCATCGTACCGGCGCGCAACGGACCAAGCAGGTAAGCCGGAGGTACATAGTCCGTGTCGGGCACATGCGGCACCCCTGATCTTGCCATCGATATCGGGCTGACGGCGCGCTCACGTCCGTCTGATTCAAGCCGCCACCGCACCTCCGACAAGGCCGCGCGAATACCCCACTCCCTCGGGCCACGGCTGCGGCGGTCAGTCGCGCGAAAGCGGTATCGGTGCCGTGTTCCCACGGTGTCATCAGTACGGGCCGCCACGCGTCGCTTGCAAGCCCCAGACCCAAGCCCCCGAACATGGGTCACCCGACATTTAGATCATGATGACGTGAGGCCGACTATGCCGTTCGTCATTGCGAGCGTAGCGAAGCAATCCAGGGCGTCCTGGTCCGGCCCTGGATTGCTTCGCTGCGCTCGCAATGACGGCTGAGTTGCGCAAAGAAGAAGCGGGGCCCCGGATCAAGTCCGGGGCGACGGAGGATGGTTGTTCGGCTCGCAGGACCGTTGACGCTTTCGGGAAACCTTCATGTCAATCACGCCACGCACGCGGGCCTAGCCGTACCCTTTCCGACTACGGTCGATCGATCCGGTACGTCACGCTGTCGGCAAGCGCCGGGTCGTCGGGATATTTGGGGTGCATGAAGTCCATCTCGGGCACATGCCGCATTCCGAGCCGGTCCATGACCCGCTGGCTGGCGATGTTGCGCCGCCCGGTGATCGCGTAGACCGCCGCATCGTCGCGGTTCGCCCATGCCCAGTCGAGCCAGCCCGCCGCTGCCTCGGGCGCATAGCCCGCGCCCCACCAGTCGCGGCCGATCATCCAGCCGATTTCCAGCAAGCCTTCGATCGGTGTGTCCGGTGCGCCCGGCTTGAGCCCGACATGCCCGATCACCTGCCCGTCATCGCGGCGCTCGACCACGCCGAAGCCGAGCGGCGCGTAGCCGGCGTGGCGCTCCAGCACCGCAAGGCACGCCGCCTGATCCTTCGGTCCGCCGAGATCGGCCGTCACCAGCGGATCGCTCCACATCGCGAACAGCGCGGCATGATCCGCGGCGGTCGGCATCCGCAGGATCAGGCGGGCAGTCTCGATCACGCGCCGAGCAACCGCGCCGCCAGCGGCGCGTGATAGGTTAGCACGCCCGAACAGCCGGCGCGCTTGAACGCCAGCAGCGTCTCCAGCACCATCGCGTCGCGATCCGCCGCACCCGCCGCCACCGCGGCCTCGATCATCGCGTACTCGCCGGACACCTGATAGGCGAACACCGGCACTGCGAAGGCCTGCTTCACCTTCGCGACAATATCGAGATACGGCAGGCCGGGCTTGACCATTACGCTGTCGGCGCCCTCGGCGAGATCGAGCCCGACCTCACGCAATGCTTCTTCGGCATTGGCCGGGTCCATCTGATAGGTGGTCTTGTCGCCCTTCAGCAGCCCGCGGCTGCCGACCGCGTCGCGGAACGGGCCGTAGAAGGCCGAGGCATATTTGGCGGCATAGGCCATGATCTGGACGTTGACGAAACCCTCGCGCTCCAGCGCGGTGCGGATCAACCCGACGCGGCCGTCCATCATGTCGCTGGGCGCGATCACGTCCGAACCGCTACGTGCCTGGTTGAGCGCCTGCTCGACCAAGGCGTCGACGGTGCTGTCGTTGGTGACATAGCCGCGCGCATCGACCAGACCATCGTGGCCGTGGGTCGTATAGGGATCGAGCGCGACGTCGGTGAGCAGGCCGATGTCGGGCACCGCATCCTTGATCGCACGCAACGCCTGACACATCAGATTATCGGGGTTGAGCGCCTCCGCGCCATCGTCGCTGCGCCGGCCCGATTGCGTATTGGGAAAGAGCGCGAGACACGGGATGCCGAGCGCGGCGGCTTCCTTCGCGCGCGCGACGATCCGGTCGACCGACCAGCGCGAGACGCCGGGCAAGGCGGCGATCGGTTCCTCGACGTCCCTCCCCCCGGTGATGAACAGCGGCCAGATCAGATCGGCCGGAGTGAGCACATTCTCGGCGTGGAGCCGGCGGCTCCAGGCGGCGGCACGGGTGCGGCGCAAGCGCAGCGCGGGATAAGCGGCGTGCATGGGTGCGCTTTCCCGCAATCCGACTTTCCATGCAAGCGTTACGGAAGCGAAACGCGCGCTGATGCGTTCATCGATTTATGAGAGAGATTCGATCCGCCGCTCTGATCGTCAACGCCAAGTCACGTCGTGGCCGCAAGCTGTTCAAGCGCGCATGCCGGCGACTGCGCGACCTGCCGTTCGGGGTGACGCCTTACGCGGTGAAGGACCCGAAGCATCTCGACCGGACCGTGCGCAAGGCGCTGGAGAAAAAGCCCGATCTGGTGATCCTCGGCGGCGGCGACGGGACGATCAGCGGGCTGGTCGACCTGCTGGTCGGGCATGACGTGATCCTCGGCGTGCTGCCGCTGGGCACCGCCAACAGCTTCGCACGCTCGCTGGGGCTGCCGCTCGACATCGACGGCGCAATCGACGTGCTGCGCGACGGGGTGGCGAAACGGATCGATCTGGGCATGATCGACGATGATTATTTCGCCAATTGCGCGGCGATGGGGCTGAGCCCGCAGATCGCCGAGACGGTGCCGCACAATCTGAAGAAGGTGCTGGGGCGGGTCGGCTATCTCGGCTGGGCAGGGTATCAGCTCACGCGGTTCCAGCCGTTCACGCTTTATGTCGACGACGGCTCGGGCGAGAAGAAGCTGCGCGTCGTCGAGGTGCGAATCTCGAACGGGCCCTATCATGGCGGGACGTGGGTGGTCGACGAGGCCGGCATCGCCTCGGGCGAGATCGTCGTGCAGGCGGTGCGCGGGCATTACAAGCGGCGGCTGGTGCGCAACTGGGCGTACAGCTTCCTCGGGCGTAGCGAGCGGCACCACGATACGGTCAGCTTCTCGGGCAAGTCGATCAAGGTGCGCACCGACCCGCCGCTGCCGATCTCGATCGACGGAGAGGTGCTGGCGCATACGCCGGTGACCGCGCATGTCGCGGCGGGGGTAATCGAGGTGATGGTGCCCAAACCATAACTCGTCATTGCGACGCGCACGTCGCGGCGGGGGTAATCGAGGTGATGGTGCCCAAACCATAACTCGTCATTGCGAGCGGAGCGAAGCAATCCAGAGCCGGACCAGGACGCCCTGGATTGCTTCGCTCCGCTCGCAATGACGGTTAGGGCATCGGTCCCGCGATAAGCAGCGGGTCGATGCGCGCGCCGTTCCATGTCATCGCCCAGTGCAGATGCGGACCGGTCGCGCGGCCGGTGCGGCCGACCAGCCCGATCGGCTGACCCTTATGCACCCGCTCGCCGACGCGCACGTCGATCCGCGACAAATGCAGGAAGGCGCTGGTGACGCCATGCCCGTGGTCGAGGATCAGCAGCCGGCCTTCGAGCGTGAACGGCGGATCGGCGGCGAGCGTCACCACGCCATCGGCGGGCGCGACCACCTCGGCTCCCTCGGGCTTCGCGACATCGACCCCGCCGTGATAGCTGCCCGGCTCTCCGGCATAGATGCGTTGCGCGCCGAACAGCCCCGAAATCCGCCCGCGCGCCGGCCAGACGAAGCGCTGCCGCCAGCCGTCGGCGTCGCTGCCGGTCGCGCGCGCGGCGACGATCTGCGCCAGTTCGCCGGACCGCTTGGCGGCAAATTCGGCGTCGGGCAAAGGGATCTTGCGCAGCGTCGGCAACCGCTCGAGCCGCCAGTCGCCGGGTGCGATCGACAGCGTCGCGGTCTGCGTCGTGCCGTTTGACAGCCTCGCGGCGAGCAGCGCCTGCGGTTTGGCATCGCGGTCGAAGGCGATCACGAAGCAGCCGTCCGCGGCGATGGCGACCGGCGCATCGTCGAGCGTCAGGCGTGTCGTGCCTGCGGGTGCGGTGCCGAGCACCAGCGCGCCCTGCCGCAAACCGTCGCTGAGGCCGAAGCGCGCGGGCGGGATCGTCTGTGGCGATGCGGCGGCGGCGATCGCGAGCAGCGGCGCCAGTAACGCGATCCGGCGCATCACCGCGGCGCCAGTTCCTCCATCGCGATCGAACCGCTGGCGAACGGCCGCTGTGTCGCCACGTCCCAGTAGCGCAGGTCCTCCAGCGCGATCCGCGCGCCGCTGACCGCGCATACCACGTGGTCGCCCGGCGCCAGGATGCGGAAGCCGTTGGCCATATAGTGCAATTTGGCGGCGCGGTCGGTGTGGGACATCAACATCGGGATCGGGCTCTCAGATCAGGCGGGGCTGCTCGGGTTTGTCAGGATAGGCGCGGCGTGGGCTTCGCTCAACCTTTGCCTCGGGTTTTGCCTCGGGTGGGGCGCTCCCGTCGACCTGCACCGCCACCGCCCCGTCGCGGAAGCGCAGATTGAGCGCGCCCGCGGTGCGCGCGGCTTCGGCGGTCGTCACCGTGCCGCCCGCCACCGCCTCGACCCGCGCATAGCCGCGTTCGAGGATGCGATCGGGGTTGAGGCTGTCGACCAGCCGACCGACATCGGCGAGTTGTCGCCGCGCCGCTTCCAGCCGGCGTTCGAGCGTCGCGGGGCGGATCGCGCCCGCGGCATGGGTCAGCTCGCCGCGCGCGCGCGCCACGCGCCGCTCCAGCGCGCGGTCGCCGCGCATGCCGAGATCGTCGAGCCGCTGCCGCTGCGGCCCGAGCAGCCGGTCGCGGGTCGGCATCACCCGCACCAGCGCCGCGAGTTGCTCGCGCCCGCGCTCGACATAGCGGCGTGCGCAGCGCTGCGTGCGGTTCGCCATCGCGTCGAGCGTCAGCCGCAGCTCGGCGAGCACCGGCACCGCGATTTCCGCCGCCGCCGTGGGAGTGGGCGCGCGCAGGTCGGCGGCGTGGTCGCACAGGGTCGTGTCGGTTTCGTGCCCGACCGCGGAAATGATCGGGATCGAGCAGGCGGCGACCGCGCGCACCACCGGTTCCTCGTTGAACGCCCACAGATCCTCGATCGACCCGCCGCCGCGCGCGACGATCACCAGATCGGGGCGCGGGATCGGACCACCCTCGGGCAGCGCGTCGAACCCGCGCACCGCCGCCGCGACCTCCTCGGCCGCGCCCGCGCCCTGCACCTTCACCGGCCAGACGATCACATGCGTCGGGCAGCGGTCCTCGAGCCGGTGGAGGATGTCGCGGATCACCGCGCCGGTCGGCGAGGTGACGACGCCGATCACGCGCGGCATGAACGGCAGCGGCTTCTTCCGCTCTGCGTCGAACAGCCCCTCGCCCGCCAGCTTGGCCTTGAGCTTTTCGAGCAGCGCCATCAGCGCGCCCGCGCCGGCCAGCTCCATCCGCTCGATGATGATCTGGTATTTGGAGCGTCCCGGGTAGGTAGTCAGCCGCCCGGTCGCGATCACCTCGACGCCGTCCTCGGGGCGGAACGCCAGCCCGCCGGCGCTGCCCTTCCACATCACACCGTCGATGACCGCGCTTTCGTCCTTGAGGCAGAGGTACAGATGCCCGGAGGTCGCGCGCTTGTAGCCCGAAATCTCGCCGCGCAGCCGGACATGGCCGAACTCGCCCTCGACCATCCGCTTCAGTCGCCCCGACAGTTCGCCGACGCTCAACGCCATCGCATTGTCGCCGGGCGTCGGCTCGGCTACCAGCCGCCCCGCCTGAGTATCGTAAAGGGGGTCGGCCATGAACATCCTGCTGGTGGGGTCGGGGGGACGCGAACATGCGCTCGCCTGGAAACTGGCGCAGTCTCCGACGCTGGATACGCTCTTCGCCGCGCCGGGCAACCCTGGCATCGCTGAACATGCGACGATCGCCGAGCTGGACGTGACGGACCACCGCGCGGTGGTGGATTTCGTGCGTCGTCATCGGGTTGGGCTGATCGTGATCGGACCAGAGGCGCCGCTGGTCGATGGCCTCGCCGACAATATCCGCTCGATCGGCGTGCCCGTGTTCGGCCCCGGTCGCGAGGCGGCGAAGCTGGAGGGGTCGAAGGGCTTCACCAAGGATTTGTGCGCGCGGATGGGGATTCCGACCGCGCGTTATTTCCGCGTCACCTCGAAGGACGGCGCGCTCGCCTGCCTCGACGATTTCGGCGACGCGTGCGTCATCAAGGCCGACGGGTTGGCGGCGGGCAAGGGTGTGGTGGTCGCCACGTCGCGGGCCGAGGCCGAGGCGGCGATCGCCGATCTCTACGCGCACGGCCCGGCAGAAGCGGTGATCGAGGAGATGCTCGAAGGGCCGGAGGCGAGCCTGTTCGTGCTGTCGGACGGCACGACGACCGCCGCATTCGGCTCGGCGCAGGACCACAAGCGCGTCGGCGACGGCGACACCGGCCCCAATACCGGCGGGATGGGCGCGTACAGCCCGGCGGCGGTGCTGACGCCGGAACTGGAAGGGCGCGCGCTTGGCGAGATTGTCCGACCGACGATCGATTGTCTCGCCGCCTCGGGGACGCCCTATGTCGGCGTCCTTTATGCCGGGCTGATGCTGACCGCCGATGGCCCCAAGCTGATCGAATATAACGTCCGCTTCGGCGATCCCGAATGTCAGGTGCTGATGATGCGTTACACCGGCGATCTCGCCGCGCTGTTGCTGGCGGTCGCGGAGGGGCGGCTGGCCGACGCGCCCGCGCCGGCCTTCTCCGACGAGGTCGCGCTGACCGTCGTGATGGCGGCGGAGAACTATCCCGGCACGCCGCGCACCGGCGGCACGATCGCCGGGATCGACGCCGCGCAGACGGACGGCGCGGTGGTCTTTCAGGCGGGGACGGCGATGAAGGACGGGCAGTTGGTCTCGGCGGGCGGGCGTGTGCTCGCGGTGACTGCCACCGGGGCGGATGTGCCCGCCGCGCAGCGCGCAGCCTATGCCGCGGTCGAGAAAGTCGACTTCCCGACCGGCTTCTTCCGTCGCGACATCGGAGCCAAGGCGGTGATCGACGGTTGAGCGCGCAGCACTTTCGGCGCAGGACCGGCTCATGAACTCAGGCAGCTTCAATCTCGATCCTATTTCCCAGAACGGCGTGCTCGTCACGATCGCGCTCGCGCTGGTCGCGGTACTCGCCGTGCTCACGATCATCGCGATGGTGTGGGGCGCACGACTGAAGCGCCAGCGCCGCGCCGCCGAGGAGGAAGAGCAGAGGCGGATCGAGGAACTGAAGGCGGACGGCGTCGAGGTGACGAACACCGCCGAGGGCGGCTCGCCAGTTGTCACGGCGGCGGCTCCTACGCCGTCGGCGCCGCCGCGGCCTGCCCCTGCGCCAGCCGCCCCGGTGCCCGCTCCTGCACCGATCGCGCCGACGCCGGCCGAGCACGTCGCGGAGGATCATCAGGCAGCGCTCTCTGACGAGCCGATCGCTGCGGCGGCACCGCTCGATGCGACACCCGCCAGCGTCGCCGCCGACGCGCCGATCGCTCCCATCGAGGAGGGTGGCGCGCAGTCGGTGACGATCCTCAAGGGGCTCGGGCCGAAGATCGCGACACGATTGTCCGAGTTGGGGATTACGCGGCTCGACCAGTTGGCGTGGCTCGACGATGCCGAGGCCGAGCAGCTCGATGCGCAGCTCGGCGTCTTTCAGGGGCGCATGGAGCGCGACCGCTGGCGGGAACAGGCGCGGCTGCTCGCGCAGGGCGACCGTGCCGGCTATGAAGCGCAGTTCGGCAAGCTGGGATGAGCGTCGCTTTCCGCCGCGAGGGCGATGACGAACATCTCGAGCCGAAGTTCGAGCTACCGATCCCGCCCGGCCCCAATCTGGTGACGCCGCGCGGGCGTGCGCTGATCGAGGCGCGTGTGGTGGAGCTGGAGGCGACGCTGGCGGCGACGGCCGATGCCGAGGCAGGCAAGCCGATCGCGCGCGACCTGCGCTACTGGAAGACGCGGCGCGCGACCGCGATCGACACCGCGCCGCGGGGTGACGGGGTGGTCGGGTTTGGCAGCCGGGTACGGTTCGCTCTGGCGGGCAAGGAGCGGGAGGTGACGCTGGTCGGGGACGACGAGGCCGATCCGCCGGCCGGGTTGCTGTCGTTCTCCGCGCCGCTGGCGCGCGCACTGATGGGCGCGGAGGCCGGGGAGCTGGTCGCGTTCAACGGGCGCGAGGATGCGATCGAGGTGCTGGAGGTCGGCGCGGCGGAGTAGCGGCGGCTGGTACACGTCCCTTGCCCGGACCCTAGACGCTCGCCCGTCACCCCGGCGCATGCCGGGGCCCATCCCTTGGCCTTTGTGACTGCGCGCATCGCTCCCTCACCGCGGCCTTCCCAACTGGGCCCTGGCCTTCGCCGTGGTGTCGGCGGGGGAGCGCGTGTCTTTCAATTACTTCGTCGCCTCGCGCTTGATCCGTGGGCGCGCTTTGCCCCTTAGCGGTCCGCTGAGTACGTAATGACGTCAACTCTATCCGTCATTGCGAGCGCAGCGAAGCAATCCAGAGTCGGACCATAACGCCCTGGATTGCTTCGCTGCGCTCGCAATGACGATCGGTGTGTTCGTCCTGCTGCGTCGTGATCCGGCAGCGGGGTCCCTAATCAGCCTGTCATGAGCTTGCCAAACGGTCCGGACGACGGCCAAGTTCAGAGCTTGTTGCTACGCCTCGCTGACGAGCAGCTTGTCGATCCGTCGCCCGTCGAGATCGACGACCTCGAAGCGCCAGCCCTGTTCCTCGAAGCTTTCCCCCTCTTCGGGCAGCTTGCGGAACGCCGCCAGTGCGAGGCCGGCGACGGTTGCGTAATCGCGGTCCTCGGGCAGATCGATGCCGAGCCGCTCGGCCAGCGCATCCGCGGCCATCGTGCCGGCGACCAGCAAAGACCCGTCGTCGCGGATCACGACGTTCGGGCTTTCCTCGGGGTCGATGTCCGACAGGAACTCGCCTGCGATTGCCGCGAGCAGGTTGGCCGGAGTGACGATCCCCTCGAAATGTCCGTATTCGTCATGGATCAGCGCCATCGGCACCTCGGCGCGGCGCAGCGCGACGAGCGCGTCCATAGCGTCGATCTGATCGATCACCACCGGCGCCTTGCGGACCAGCTTCTCCAGATCGAGCGTCTCGTCGCGGAACAGCGCCGCGGCGACGTCACGCGCCTGCACCACGCCGACCACCGCGTCGATCGAGCCGCGCGCGACCGGCAGGCGGCTGTGCGGAGATTCGCGCAGCTTGACGCGGATCGCCGCGTCATCGAGCGATATATCGAGCCAGTCGACCTCGGTGCGCGGGGTCATCACCTCCCGCACCGGCCGATCCGCAAGCCGCACCACGCCCGAGATGATCGAGCGTTCATGTTCCTCGATCACGCCGGACTTGCTGGCCTCCGCGACGATCAGGTGCAGTTCCTCGGCGGTGACCTGCTCCTCGTTCTCGCGGTTTAGCCCGAGGATGCGGAACAGCAGCGCACTGCTCGCATCCAGCACCCACACCACCGGCTTGGTGAATTTGGCAAGCCACCACATCGGCAGCGCGACCAGGGACGCGACCGCCTCGGGCTTGCGCAGCGCAAATTGCTTGGGCACCAGTTCGCCCACGATCAGCGAGGCATAGGTGGTGAGCGCGATCACCAGCGCAAAGCCGGCGCTGACCGCCGTCTCGTGCGCCATCCCCACAGCCTCGAAACGCGCCGCGACCGGCGTGCCGAGGCTCGCGCCCGAATAGGCACCGGTGCCGATGCCGATCAGCGTGATGCCGATCTGCACCGTCGACAGGAACTTGCCGGGATCGGCCGCCAGCTCGATCGCGGTGGCGGCGCCCTTGCGGCCGCTGCGTGCCATCGCCTCCAGCCGCGCCTTGCGCGCGGACACGATCGCCAGTTCGCTCATGGCGAACACGCCATTGAGCGCAACGAGCGCGAGGATGATGATGACGTCGACCCAGGGGAACGGCGGTAGCATGGTGTGCGCCCCTCTTGGCGGTAAAGCGCGCGCACGACAATCGCCAATTTGTTGCCGGGCGCGCTTCAGCGACCATTCAGTACGCAGGCGGAACCATGGGCGCGGGCGTCGGGTTGATCGATGTCAGGTATCGAAAGGGAAGATGATGAAGCTGTCGTCGAAGCTGGCTGCCGCGCTGGCGTGCGTGTCGCTGTTGGCCGTATCGGCGTGTACGACGGACCCGGATACCGGCGAGCGGCGCATCTCGAAGACCGCGATCGGCGGGATCGGTGGCGCGCTGGGCGGCTATCTGCTCGGCGATCTGGTCGGCGGGCGGCGCGATCGGACCGAGAAGATCATCGGCGCGGGGCTCAGCGGCATCGCCGGTGCCGGAATCGGCGCCTATATGGACAAACAAGAGCGTGAATTACGGGAGCGAACCCGCGGTACGGACGTGGAAGTGACGCGTCAGGGCGACGATTTGCTGCTCAACATCCCGTCGGGGATCAACTTCGCGTACAATTCGGCGAACGTGCAGCCGCAGTTCCGCGCGACGCTCGACAAGGTCGCCGGCGTACTCGCCGATTACAAGGAGACCTATGTCGACGTGTACGGCCACACCGATTCGACCGGCAGCGATTCATACAATCAGGATCTGTCGGAGCGGCGGGCGCGGTCGGTAGCGGATTATCTGTCGAGCCACGGCGTGCAGGACGCGCGGATCGCGACGCGCGGCTTCGGCGAGACGCAGCCGATCGCCTCGAACGAAACCGAGGCCGGGCGCGCCGAGAACCGCCGCGTCGAAATCAAGATCGTCCCGATCTCGAAGAATGACCTGCCGCCGCGCTGACCTTCTGCGTCAGCGGCGTGCGGCGAAGAAGTCGCGCAGCAGCGCCGCCGCTTCCCCCGCTCCGATGCCGGCGAACAACTCGGGGCGGTGGTGGCAGGTCGGCTGGGTGAAGAAACGCGGGCCGTGCTCGACCGCGCCGCCCTTCGCGTCGTCGGCGGCGTAGTACAGGCGGGCGATTCGCGCATGCGCGATCGCGCCGGCGCACATCGCGCAGGGCTCGAGTGTCACCCACAGCTCGCAATCCTCGAGTCGGTCGCGGCCGAGCATCTGCGCGGCGGCGCGAATCGCCAGCATCTCGGCATGGGCGGTCGGGTCACACAGCTGGCGCGGGGCGTTGGCGGCAACGGCGACGATCTGACCGGCGTTCACCACCACCGCGCCGACCGGCACTTCGCCGGCCGCCGCAGCATCACGGGCGGCATCGAGCGCGACGCGCATCGGGTGGGGCAGCGGGAACATCGCTGTTGCCTACGCCGCGGTGGCGCAGGGGCAAAGGCCCCGGCGTTCGTCATCCCGGACTTGATCCGGGATCCCGCTTCTTACCTTCGCCGCAAAGAAGAAGCGGGACCCCGGCTCAAGGCCGGGGCGACGGCTTGCCTCAGCGCTGTTCGCCGGGCTTCTGGACCTCGACCTTCGGGACCTCGACGGTCTTGTTTTCGGTGCCGACGCGGACCTTCGCGACGTCGGCATCGAACTTCGGCGCCTGCCCGCCCTCGAGTCGCGGCAGCTGCGCCGTCTGCGTCTGGTCGAACTTGACGAAGCCCAGCAACAACGCCGCCAGAAACACCAAAGCGACAATCCCGATCAATACCAGTAGCGCGCGCATCCTTTTTCTCCCGATCCCTGTTGATTCGCTGCCGCAACAACGCGGCCGTGCCGGGCTGGTTGCAGCGCCGGTGACTTGACCAATCGTCAGCCACGGGTTACTGGCGCCCACTTTCCGGGCAACCGAAATCAGGATTATTCACATGTCGCGCATTTGCGAGCTGACCGGCAAGGGCCGGCAGGTGGGCAACAACGTTTCCCACGCCAATAACAAGACCAAGCGGACGTTCCTGCCGAACCTGCAGAACGTCACCCTGCTGTCCGACTCGCTGGAGCGGTCGATCCGCCTGCGTGTCTCCACCCACGGTCTGCGCTCGGTCGAGCACAACGGCGGGCTGGACAATTGGCTGGTGAAGACCGCCGACGACAAGCTGTCGCTGAAGGCACGCCGCCTGAAGCGCGACGTCGTGAAGAAGCGTTCGGCCGCCGTCGCGGCCTGACGCTTACGGCTCTGCCCGCGTTGCCGCGGCCTGCCGTCCTCCCGGACGGCGGGCCGTTGTGCGTAGGGCCATCAGCCGCGCCAGCGGAATTTGGCGAGGATCGTTCGCCGCCAGAACGCGCCGTCATCGTCGGTGACGAGCCAGATCATCGTCTGCCCGCGCTCCTGCGAGACTGCCAGCCCCTCGGCATTCTCACGACCCATCGTGTCGCCGAATCGGGCGACGACCTGACCGCGAAGCAACGCGCCCGGCCGGATGCTGCGCGCGATGATCCGGACCAGCGTCATTTCGAATCGCAGCGGCAAATGGACGCGACGGTTGAGCACCAGCACATCGCCGTTCGGCAGCACCGCCGCGTCGCTGGGGGAATGATGCGGTGGGGGGCGATAGCGGAGCGGCACGGCGGGCGTGTCGTACAGCGCCGGATCGCCGTAGAAGAGCAATGCGGCGCGCGCCCCGTTCTGCCACAGCCCGCCTTCACGGAAGGCGAGGAAGCGCCCGTCGTTCAGCCGGACCAGCGATTCGATGCCGCTGTTCACGCCCCAGTCGCGCATGGCCGGCGGCGGACTGGCGGCATCGGCATGCTCGAAGTCGGGAGCATAGCGCCAGATCATGTTGATCCGCTCATAGCCGATCCACGCCCGGCCCGTCTGCGGATCGAGCGCGAGCGACTCGGTATCACGTGACGCCTTGCGCCACGCGGTCTCCGGGCCATCCGAGAGGTCAGCGGTGCCGAGCGTCCGTAATTTATCGCCCGCGATCCGCAGCCGCACCACCAGCCCGCCATCACTGAGCAGGATCGCCTGCCCCTTGTGCAGCGCCAGCGCCGAAATCCCGCCGAACGCGCGCTGATTGGCCGACAGCGACACCGCCCCGACCGGCTCCAGCGCACCGATGCGAGGTGGCCAGCCGCCACGCGGCACGAATGGCGTGGCAGTGAGGCGCAGGCCGGGGTCGAACAGCGCGCGCCGGCCGTCGCCCGTAAACGGCGGCACCAGCAGCAATACCATCGCAAGGGTGATCGGCCATCGCACCCACTGCGGGTAAACCACCGCTTCGTCACGGCAAAGGATGAACGCCCGATAACGGACGCATTCAGCGTCGGCTCAATGCGAATCGGGCAAAAGCTATTTCATCGACGGGAAAGCCCGCCGACCGGAACAGCAAACGGGAGACTGCTCATGTTCAAGAATCTCGCCCTTGCCGGTGCCGCGCTCGCGATGGGCGCCGCCGCCGTGGCCCCGACTGCCGCCGACGCGCAGCGTTATTACGGCGACCGCTACAGCCGCTACAGCGACAACCGCGGTTACAATGATCGCCGCGATTATGACCGTCGCGATTATCGCGGCAACGACCGCCGCTACAATTACAACCGCCGCTGCTCGAATGGCACGACCGGCACGGTGGTCGGTGCGATTGCCGGTGGCCTGCTGGGTCGCGTGATCGACTCGCGCGGTGACCGAACCCTCGGCACGGTGCTGGGCGGCGTCGGCGGCGCGGTCGCGGGCAACGCGGTCGAGAAGTCGAACAACCCCCGGTATTGCCGCTGACGGGCGAAGGCCGGGAGCCATGCTCCCGACCGGTGCGCCCCGCGCATCGCCCGGCACGGCCGGCGGGTCGGCAGCGCCGATCCGACCGACGACGGCCAAGCCGTCGTTCACCCCTTCCCTCGCGTAGCGTATGAGGGCGCGAGCCCGGTGCCGGATGGTGCCGGGCTCGTGTTATTTCTGGGTCCCTGACATCAATCAGGCTCGTCATTGCGAGTGCAGCGAAGCAATCCAGAGCCGGACCAAAACGCCCTGGATTGCTTCGCTGCGCTCGCAATGACGGGCGGAGGATGTCACGGAGCATCAGAGGCACGCCGCGGGCAAAGCCCGCGTTGTCGGTCGGGTCGGCGCGGGGCCGACCCGCCGGCCGTGCCGGGCCGCGCTGCGCGGCGGCGCCGTACCCGGCGGCGCCGGGCGACGCGCCTCGGCCCGTCAGTACATATGCTGCCCGCCATTGATGCTCAGCGTCGAGCCGGTCACGAACCCTGCCTCCTCCGAACACAGGAACGCCACGCCGCGCGCGATCTCCTGCGCCTGCCCGAGCCGGCCGACGGGGATCTTGGCGACGATCTTCTCCAGCACGTCCGCAGGAACCGCGGCGACCATGTCCGTGTCGATATAGCCCGGCGCGATCGCGTTGACGGTCACCCCGGCGCGCGCGCCTTCCTGCGACAGCGCCTTGGTGAAGCCATGGATACCGCTCTTCGCCGCGGCATAGTTCACCTGACCATATTGCCCGGCCTGCCCGTTGATCGAGCCGATATTGACGATCCGCCCCCATTTGCGGTCGCGCATGCCCGGGAACACCGCCTTGGCCATGTTGAAACAGCCGCCGAGATTGGTGTCCATGACCTCCTTCCACATCTGGTAGGTCATCTTCAGGATCGTGCCGTCGCGGGTGATGCCGGCATTGTTGACCAGCACGTCGACCGGCCCCAGCTCGGCGGCCACCCTTGCGCAGCCTTCCTGACACGCCTCGTGGTCCGCCACATCCCATTTGTACGCCGCGATGCCGGTACGCTCGGTGAAGTCGCGGGCGCGCTCGTCGTTGCCGGCGTAATTGGCCGCGACCGTCATGCCGGCATCCCTCAAGGCGACGCTGATCGCTTCGCCGATGCCACGCGTTCCCCCGGTGACGATCGCCACTCGTGCCATAACATCCTCTCCCGTCGCCCGCCCGAAATGAGGCGGTATCTCAAATGCAGATCAGCCTAGGCGGCGCTTACCCACCCTTCAAGTTCACGTGCCAGTAACGTCCGCAGCATCGCAATGCCCGCGGCGCCGTCATTCAGGCACGGCAGATAGGCGAAATCCGTCCCGCCGGCCGCGACGAAGCTCTCATGCCCCCGGATCGCCAGCTCCTCGAGCGTCTCGAGGCAGTCGGCGGAAAAGCCCGGGGCGAGGATCGCGACCTTGCGGATGCCCTGCGCGGGCATCGCCTCCAGCGTGGTGTCGGTGGCGGGCTCCAGCCACTTGGCGCGGCCGAAACGCGACTGGAAGGCGACGGTCAGCGGGCGGCCAAGCGCCTCGCCGAGCAACCGCGCGGTCTTGCGGCAATGGCAATGATACGGATCGCCGAGTTCCAGGGTCCGTTGCGGCATGCCATGGAAGCTGGCGACGATCGCGTCGGGTGCGAAGTCGAGCGTGGCCAGCGCGTCGGTGACGTTGCGCGCGAGCGCGTCGATATAGACGGCGTCGCCGTAATAAGGCGGGAGCGTGCGGATCGCGGGCTGCCAGCGCATCTTCGCCAGCGCCAGAAACGCCTTGTCATTGGCGGTCGCGGTCGTCGCCGCGCAATATTGCGGATAGAGCGGCGCGAGCAAAATGCGTTCGCACCCGGCGTCCTTCATGGCTTGAAGGCGGTCGCCGATCGCGGGATTGCCGTAGCGCATCGCCCAGTCGACCAGCACCTCCGCTCCGAACGCGTCCTTGAGCGCCAGCGCCTGCGCGCGGGTTACCGCCGCGAGTGGCGAGCCCTGGTCGGTCCATACCTGTTGATAGGCGTGCGCCGACTTCTTGGGACGTGTGGTGAGGATCGCGCCGCGCAGGATCGGCTGCCACAGCAGCTTCGGGATTTCCACGACGCGGCGGTCGGAGAGGAACTCCGCGAGATAGCGGCGCACCGCGCGGGTGTCCGCCGCATCGGGGGTGCCGAGGTTGACGAGCAGCACGCCGATGCGCGGCCGGGGAATGGACGGGTGATCAGGGGGAAGCATCACACGCTCCTGAACGGCAAATGGCGCCACCGCGTTCCGCCGGCGGCGAACAGTGCGTTGGCGATCGCGGGGGCGACGGCGGGGACGCCGAGATCGCCGACGCCGCCGGGGTCGGCGGTCGAGGCGATCAGCTCGACGGTAATTTCTGGCGCGTCGGCGAGCGTCGGGAGCCCGACGTCGCCATAGCGGCGGATACTCGCCAGCCCGTTCCGATAGCTTGCCGCCGCGCCTTGCGTCGTCGCCGCGCCGAAGATCAGCCCGCCCTCGATCTGCTGGCGGACGATGTCGGGGTTGATCGCACGGCCGCAATCGACCGCCGCGACCAGCCGGTCGACGCGCGGGCGACCGGCAGCGTCGAACCCGGCCTCGGCGAGCACCGCGATCATGCTGCCGGCCATGCGATAACAGGCGATCCCCTGCCCGCTGCCCGGCACGCCGCCGCTCCACCCCCCGAGCGCCGCCACCGTCGTCAGGCAGCGCGCCAGCCGCGGCTCGCCACCGAGCAGGCCGACGCGGTACGACATCGGTTCGGTTCCGGCGACGCGTGCCAGTTCGTCGAGGAAGCATTCGGTGAAGAAGGCGGTGTAGCCGTCCGCGCCGCCGCGCAGATGCCCGGTCGGCAGGTCGAGCGCGACCGGGTGATGCCAGACCTCCGACGCGCCGACGCGGTACGGCGGCGTCGCGCCGCGCATCGCATAGCTGTCCGCGCCCGCGGGCAGCGCGGAGGCGAGCCGCCGCAGCGGATCGTCGGGCAGGAGCCGTGCGGCGAGGTCGCGCCCGGTCGCCCCCACCGCGATCCGCGCGCGCCAGCCAAGGATCGCGCCATTGGGGGCGAGCCGTGCCGCCATCCGCGCACGCGCCGGGGCACGCACCCGGTCATGGAGCAACGCCTCACCGCGCGACCACGCCAGTTGCACCGGGCGGCGCAGCTCCTTCGCGAGGATCGCCGCCTGTTCGACGACATCGACCTCCAGCGCCACGCCGAACGATCCGCCGCTCAGCATCGGGTGGAGGATCACCTGCGCCTCCGCCACGCCGATCGCACGCGCCGCCGCCGCACGGGCGAGTGAGGGGGCCTGCGTCGCGGCCCATAGTTCCAGCCGCTCGTTCTGCCAGTGCGCGGTCGCGGCGGGTGGCTCGACCGCGGCGTGGAGTGCCGGCGCGACTTGGTATTCGGCCTCAATCAGCCGCGCGCCGGCAAAGACCCCGTCGACGTCGTCGGTGCTGGCGACGCGATGGCCATCGGCATCGAGCGCCGCGCCGAGCGCGCGGTCGATCGCCGCGTCGTCGGGCGGAACCGGTCCTTCGAAGCGGGGCGCGAGCGCGTCCACTGCGCGGTTGGCGGCCCACCAATTGTTCGCGACCGCCGCGATCCAGCGATCGTTGCGGACGACGTGGAGCATCCCCGGCACCCGTTCGGCCGCGGCGACATTCGCCGAACGCAGCCGCGCGTCGCGGTGCGGCGCCTGGCGGATGCTCGCGAACACCATGTCGGGCAGCCGCACGTCGGCGACGAAATTGGCCGAGCCATCGACTTTTGCGGGCACGTCCAGCCGGGGCAGCGCCTCGCCGGTCAGCCGCCCTTCGTCGCCGATCCGGTACGGCAGTTCGGCGGGTATGCTGCCCGACGCCGCGGCCTCCGCCAGTTCGCCGAAGCGCAACCGCCGGTTGCCCTGCACGACGAAGCCGTCGGCGGTGGTGCAGTCGCGCCAGTCGACGTCCCAGCGCCTTGCCGCCGCCTGACACAGCAGCACGCGCGCCGTCGCGCCCGCCTCGCGCAGCGGTGCCTCGAAGCGACGCACCGAGGTCGAGCCGGCGGTGAGCATCAGCGCGTCGCGGGTCCAGTGCTCGTCTTGCAGCCGCTCGGGCACGCCCGTGAACCCGTCGCCGAACAGCCCGTCGGCGGCGAGCGGGTTGGCATAGAGTGGCGATACCGGCGCGGCCTCGACCCCGACCGTTCGCCAGTCCGCGCCGAGTTCGTCGGCGACGATCTGCGGCAGCGTCGTGAACACGCCCTGTCCGTGCTCGCATTGCGGGACCGCGACGATGATCTTCCCGTCGCGCGCGATCTTCAGAAAGGCGTTGAAGACGCGCTCGTCGGGCGCGGCGGCGAGATTGGGCAGATAGGTGCGCGGCCACGCCGCCCAGGCCACGACCAGCCCCGCGCCGACACCACCGGAAACGAGAAGCCTGCGCCGCGTGATCTCCGCCATACGCCGGGGGTTAGCGGGCGCGAGGGTGTGGCGGAAGGGGTTTGTCGGCGATGGTTACGCCAGCGTGTGGCGCGGCGGCGCGGGCCAAGCAACGAGTCGATCGAGATCAGCCGCGCATACTATTTCTAACCGGCTGTATCCAATAATTTGACGGCCTTCACTTGCCTCTTGAGCAAATCGGATGAACGATGCAAGATTAGGAGACTGTTGCAAGCTTGGCCGCCAAGATTACTTACATGCATTCTGTACATTCCTTCGCGGCCGGCTGCCGCTTTTCTGACAGCTGACGTATGCGGAGCCTTGTCCTTCAGAACGTCGTGGCGGCGGGGATCGCAGCGGCGTGGATGCAGGTTGCGCCAGTGACACAGAACCTTGCCTCGTCGATCACTGGCCAGTCGGTCATCCATGCCGGCATCGACTATGACAGCGAGGGCGGCACGCTCCGCTCGTGCCGGCTGCGACGGCCGACCGGCGACCGGGACGTCGATACTGCCATCTGCGAGCTGGTGCGGCGCTGCGTGGCGGAGACGCCGTCCAGCGACGGGCAGACGGGCGCATGCGTCAGGCACCGGATTGCCCAACTCGCGACGCTGGTCGATCAGGGCCTGCTCAAGACACCGACCGACCAGAGCGGCGATGGCGCGTTGGACGAGGTGACCGTCACGGCGGTCCGGTCGCCGCCCCCGCAGGCCGGCCAGTGGCGCTTTTCCGAGACGGGCACGCGCCAGCAGATCGCCGGGGGCAATTACCGGGAGCTGTTCAAGATGGTCAGCCTGCCGCCGCGATACTGGCGGCTGTGCATCAGGGACGACCAGCTCACCGCGATGCTGGCGGCGATGCTGCGTGAGGATCGGTACCGCACCACGGCGTCGCCGTGCAGCTGGACCGTCACACCGCGGGTCGACCATTTCGAGGGCACGCAAAAGTGTACGGTCCGGAACGCGCTGCTGCGCGGCAGGCTGACCGGCTCAAACGACGCAACCAGCTTCTCCGCGGCGAAGGAGACGCGGATCACCACGCTTTCCAGCGGTTTGAGGCTCGGCGGTCACGCCCCGCTCGATGCCTCGATGCCGTCGTCGCGGGAGCGCACGGCCGATGCCGACGACGGCCGCGAAGGCGGTCGCGGCGATCCCGCGCTCGGACCGCCGGCCTTCCTCGAACGCACCGTCGTCGAGGGGCATCGGATCGGCACATGCTGACCGGCGGGGCGGGACAGCCCGGATCGCGTCCATCGCTCCCCGATCCGGGCCAGCCCCCGCAAGCGAGGCTTGTCGGACCGGTGACCGGACACGCTATGGGAGTGCGATGCGAAACCTGCCCGCCCTGCTCGCCCCCGCGCTGCTTGCGCTCCTGCCCGCAATGTCCCTCGCCGCACCGGGCGCCGCCGCCTCGACGCGCGCGATCGCCGCACTCGGCTCGTGGCGCGCGCAACCGCATGCGTCGCTCGACGACCTGCGGCTGCGGCTGCCGTTGAGCCGCGAGGAGGCGGAGCGCGCGTGGGGACGGCTGGCCCTCGACCGCCAGCGCGAACTGACGATCCGCTATGCCGACGCAGTCAAGGCGCAGAAGCTGACGATCGGCGACAAGACGCTGCGCTGGACCCACAAGGATTTCGGCAATGCCGCGCCCGGGCAGCGCAGCCTGTGGATCTCGCTGCACGGCGGCGGGAACGCGCCAGCCGAGGTCAATGACGGACAGTGGCAAAACCAGCTGCGTCTCTACGAGCCGGCCGAGGGCATCTATCTCACGCCGCGCGCGCCGACCGATACGTGGAACCTGTGGCACGAGGCTCATATCGATCCGCTTCTTCAGGAATTGATCGACGCGCAGGTGGCGGTGAACGGGGTCGACCCGGACAAGGTGTTCCTGATGGGCTATTCGGCGGGCGGCGACGGCGTCTGGCAGCTCGCGCCGCGGATGGCGGACCGCTTTGCTGCCGCAGCGATGATGGCGGGGCACCCGGGCGACGCCTCGCTGCTGCCGCTGCGCAATCT
Organism: Sphingomonas sp. 8AM; assembly: GCF_902506455.1. Classification (GTDB taxonomy): domain Bacteria; phylum Pseudomonadota; class Alphaproteobacteria; order Sphingomonadales; family Sphingomonadaceae; genus Sphingomonas. The sequence goes on from NZ_LR733844.1 coordinate 484,169, forward strand.
GCCGTTCGCGATCTTCGTCGGGGGCGACGATGCCGCCTACGACCGCAACAAGCTGGGCGCGGAGAAGGCGGCGGAACTCGACCGCCTCGCCGCCGCCGATCCCGGCGGCTATGTTCATATGTCGCGCATCTATCCGAGGCTGCCGCACTGGATGAATCGCAAGGACGCCGAGGCGGTGCCGTGGATGGCGCACTACCGCCGCAATCCGTGGCCGGCGCGGGTGATCTGGGTGCAGGACGACGTGCGCAGCGATCGCTTCTACTGGCTGAAAATCCCGGCTGCGGCGACGGTGAAGCCGGGCGATACGATCACCGCGAGCGTGGTTGGCCACACAATCACGCTGAGCGGCGCGGTTCCGGCGGGCACCATGTTGCGGCTGTCCGACCGGCTGCTGGACCTCGATCGTCCAGTGCGCGTGGTGGTGAACGGCCGCACGGTCCATAACGGCAAGGTGCCGCGCACCGCCCGGGCGATTGCGGAGTCGCTGCGCGAGCGGTTCGACCCGAATGCGGTGGCGACCGCGTCGCTGACGGTGGGATAGGCTGAGGGCACTCCTGCCCGTGGCCGTCATCCCGGACTTGATCCGCAATCCCGCTTCTTGCCTTGGGTGTAAGGAAACCGAAGGATCGAGCCTGTCTTCTGATCGATCGTTCGAGAGGAAAAGCGGGATCCCGGATCAAGTCCGGGATGACGAAGGGCACGCGTGATCCGTGAGGCTCGATCTGGCCGATCCAATCGCCGACTTCATCCTCGGCAATTACGACCGGCTGCGCCTCAGCCCGCCACCAACGCCGCATAGGTGTCGCGCAACGACCGTTTGTCGATCTTCTCCGTCCCCAACCGCGGCAGCGGATCGGGGCTGAGCCACAGCCGTTGCGGGACCTTGAAGGCGGCGAGATGCTCGCCGAGGAACGCGATCAGCGCCGTATCGCTGGTGGAATCCGGGTCGGCGAGGTGGACGACCGCGCACGGTACTTCGCCGAGTCGCTCGTCCGCCATCCCGAACACCGCCGCCTCGGCAACCGCACCATGCGTGTAGAGCGCCGCCTCGACCTCAAGGCAGCTGATATTCTCGCCACCGCGGATGATGATGTCCTTCTTGCGGTCGACGATGAACAGATAGCCGTCGGTATCGAGATAGCCGAGGTCGCCGGTGCGGAAGAAGCCGTCGGCGGTGTAACAGGCCGCGGTGTCGGCGGGGCAGCCCCAATAGCCCTCGAAACACGCCGCCGAGCGGATGCCGATCTCGCCTACCCCGCCCAACCGCACCTGTTGCCCGGCGTCATCAAGGATAGCGAACTCGACGAGCGGCGCGGAGGCACGTCCGGTCGAGGCGGGCTTGGCGAGATAGTTGCTGCGCCAGTTGCCCGCGCCGACCGCGTTGGTCTCGGTCAGCCCATAGCCGATCAGCGGCGAGCCGGGCAGTTCGGCGTCGAGCCGCCGGACGTGCTCGACCGGGCGCGGCGCGCCGCCGGCCGCGAAGTCCGTGACGGTCGACAGGTCATAGGCGTCGCGACGCGGATGGTTGAGCATTTCGAGGCTCATCAGCGGCACCCCGACGAAATAGGTGACCTTCTCGCGCTCGATCAGCCGCATCGCTTCCTCGGCGTCCCAGCGCGACATCAGCACCAGCTTGCGCCCCATTGCGAAGCTTTGCAGGAAGGTCGGCACCATCGCGGTGACGTGGAACAGCGGGACGTTGAGCAGCGTCGCGGGTTGCGCGGCCATCGGCTTGCCGTCCTGCGCCGAGATCGCGAGCATCATCATCGCCGAGGCGAGGAAGTTGAAGGTGCCCTGCACGACCTGGAAATGCGTCGACAGCGCGCCGCGCGCGCGCCCGGTCGACCCCGAGGTGAAGAGGATCGTCGCGTGATCGTCGGTCTCGACCGTCGGCAGCGTCGCGCCCCTGGCACGGGCGAGCAGCGCATCGAGCGCCTGTTCGAGCGGGAGCGTGTCGTCGAACGGCTCGACCGGCACAATGCTGTCCGCGAGCCGCCTGGCGCGTGGCGGGTCGGCAAGGATCAGCGACGGAGTCGATTCTGCTATTGCCGCCGCGAGTTCCTCGGCCTGCCACCAACCGTTCAGCAGCGTCGCGACACCCCCCGCCATGACGATCCCCATGTAGAGGACGATCCACGCCGCCGAGTTGCGCGCGGCGAGCGCAACACGGTCGCCGGGCGCGATCCCATAGCCGTCGACCAACGCCTGTGCGACGCGAGTCGCGGCGTCATGTGCCTGCCCGAAGGTCAGCCGCTCGTCGCCACAGACCAGAAAGATCTTGTCGCGATGCTCGGCGCAGAAGTGTGCGAAATAGGCCGGCAGCGTCGGCGGCGCGGTGGCGATGCACGGCAGGGTGCGGCCGAAACGCGCAATCGATCCCAACGCGAGCGGACCGCCCTCCCCCGTCAGGGCGGCCATCGTGGCATCCATGCGTGCGTCAAGCTCGGTCCGCATCACTCTCTCCGCTTGGGTTTGTCTTATTCGCCCCTTATGGAGGCGCGATTCACGAGGGGAAAGCCTTGATCCTGCCCGCGCTCACGGCTGCCGTAGCGGCAAGCCACATACATTTTTCCGATCTGGGGCTGCACCCCGACGTCTTCTCGATCGGGGTGTTCACGCTGCGCTGGTACAGCCTGGCGTATATCGCCGGAATCGTCATCGGCTGGTGGTATCTGCTCAGGTTGCTCGACCAGCCGGGCGCCCCGATGGCGCGGCGTCATGCCGACGATCTGGTCTTCTACGCGACGCTGGGGATCATTCTCGGCGGGCGGATCGGCTATGTGCTGTTTTACGCCCCCGAGATGCTGACGCGCCCCTTGTCGATCCTGCGATTGTGGGACGGCGGTATGTCGTTCCACGGCGGGGTGATCGGCACCTCGCTGGGGCTGATCTGGTTCGCGCGCAAGCATGGGCTCAACTGGTTGCGCGTGCATGATTATGTCGCGGCTTGCGTGCCGTTCGGGCTGTTCTTCGGGCGGCTCGCCAATTTCGTGAACGGCGAACTGTGGGGCAAGCCCGCCGACGTGCCGTGGGCGATCGTGTTCGAGCGGACGGTGCCATTCGGCGTGCCCGAGCCGGCGCGCCATCCCAGCCAGCTGTACGAGGCGGGGCTGGAGGGCATCCTGCTGTTCGCGTTGCTGTGGTTCTTCTTCTGGCGCACCGATGCGCGCTACCAGCCGGGCAAACTGGTCGGCCTGTTCCTGACCGGTTACGGCCTCGCCCGCTTCACCGCCGAGTTCTTCCGCGAGCCCGATGCGCAGCTCCGCCAGTTCGCCGAGGCGACCGGGCTCCACATGGGTCAATGGCTGTGCGTGCCGATGATCGTCGCCGGGCTGTTCCTGATCCTGACCGCACCGGGTCGCCGCACGCGCGTCGAGCCGATCGCCGGCCCGGACGCGGTCGCCTGATGAGCGAAGCCGGGTCCGGACCGCTGCTCGCGGAACGACTGGCGCGCGCCATCGCGCTGGGCGGGCCGATTCCGGTCAGCCAGTTCATGGCCGCCGCCAACACGCATTATTACGCGACGCGCGACCCGCTGGGCGCGGGCGGCGACTTCACGACCGCACCCGAGATCAGCCAGATGTTCGGCGAGCTGATCGGCGCGTGGGCAGCGGATCTGTGGGAGCGCGCCGGGCAGCCGGCGGTGGCGTGGGTCGAGGCGGGGCCGGGCCGGGGCACGCTGAGCGCCGATGCGCTGCGCGTGATGGCGCATGCCGGACTGACCCCGCCGGTCCATTTCGTCGAGACGAGCGCGACGATGCGCGCGGCGCAGTCCGAGCGGGTGCCGGGCGCGACCTGGCACGATTCGATCACGACGCTGCCCGAGGACGTGCCGCTGATCGTGGTCGCGAACGAATTCTTCGACGCGCTTCCGATCCGCCAGCTCGTGAAGCGGGGGCAAACGTGGCACGAGCGACTGGTGGCGTGTCAGGACACGTTGTTCCTGCCGATCGCCGGAACCAGCGTGCCCGACACGATCATCCCGCCCGCGCTGGCCTCCGCCGCATCGGGCGCGATCGTCGAGACATCGCCGACCAGCGTCGCGATCATGGCCGACCTGTCGGCGCGGATCGTCGCGCAGGGCGGCGCGGCGCTGGTGATCGACTATGGGTATGACGGGCCGGCCGTCGGCGACACGCTGCAGGCGGTGCGTGGCCATGCGTATGCCAATCCGTTCGAGGCGCCGGGCGAGCAGGACCTGACCGCGCACGTCGATATGGCGACGCTGCGACTGGTCGCGAGCGCGTCGGGCGCGGCGACGTTCGGCACGACCGCGCAAGGCGCGTTCCTGCGCACATTGGGGATCGACCAGCGCGCCGCGGCGCTGGGCGAGAGGGTGGCCGGCGATCGTCGCCGGCTGGTGGACGACATGGGGGAGCTGTTCAAGGTGATTGCACTGACACATCCAAACTGGCCGCAACCGGCGGGGTTCGGGGCATGACACGCCGTGCCACCATGCGCCGCGCCACCGCGAAGGATGCCGCCGATCTGGCCGGCGTCGCGCGCGCGACCTTCACCGAGACGTTCGGGATGCTGTATTCGGCCGCCGACCTCGCCACCTTCCTCGAACAGCATACGCCCGAGGACTGGGCGCGCGAGATCGCCGACCCGGCCTATTCGGTCGCGGTGGTCGAGGAAGGGCATATCGTCGTCGGTTATGTGAAGCTCGGCCCGCCGCGTCTGCCGTTCACGCCCAAGGAGGGCGCGATCGAGTTGCGGCAATTCTATCTGCTCCAGCCTTGGCAGGGCGCGGGCATGGGGCCGAAGATGATGGACTGGGCGCTGGAGGAAGCGCGCGCGCGCGGGATGCGCGAGATGTACCTGTCGGTCTTCGTCGACAACGAGCGCGCGCGGCGCTTCTACGCCAAGTACGAGTTCAAGGACGTCGGCCGTTACGCCTTCATGGTCGGCGATCACGAGGACACCGATGTCGTGATGCGGCGCGCCTTGTGACGCAGCCGGTGCCGTTCCGCGCGGCCCTGCTGGACGGCGTGGCGCACGGCTTCTTCGGACGACAGGGCGGCGGGTCTGCGGGGATCCATGCCGGGCTGAACGTCGGGCTCGGCTCGGCGGACGATGACGAAGTGGTGCAGGCGAACCGCACCGCCGCGGTCGAGGCGGTCGCGCCGGGATCGTGCTTGCTGACGCCCTATCAAATCCATTCCGCGACCTGCGTGACGGTCGACGCACCCTTTTCCGAGCGGCCGCAGGCGGATGCGCTGGTCACCGATCGCGCCGGCCTGTCGATCGGCGTGGTGACCGCGGATTGCGCGCCGGTGCTGCTCGCCGACGGCGCGGCGGGGGTGGTCGGCGCAGCGCACGCCGGGTGGAAGGGTGCGCTGGCCGGGGTTACCGATGCGACGATCGCCGCAATGGTCGCCCGCGGCGCGCGGGCGGAGCGGATCGTCGCGGCGGTCGGGCCGTGCATCGCGCGCGCCAGCTACGAGGTCGATGATGCCTTCCGCCGCCGCTTCGAGGAAGCGGACGCGGCCAACGAGCGGTTCTTCGCCGATGCGCGCGCCGGCCATCACCGCTTCGATCTGGAAGGCTATGTCGTCCACCGGCTGGCGGCAGCAGGGGTGACCCGCGTCGCTGCGCTGGGGCTAGATACCTATGCCGACGAGGCGCGATTCTTTTCATATCGCCGCGCCACGCACCGCGGCGAACCGGATTACGGCCGGCAGATCGCGATCATCGCGCCCGCTGCCTAGCCCGTCGCCCCTGGGTCGGGGAGGACAGGCTGGCCCCGGTGACATTCTTCGCCGGGATCGTTCCGCCGTGCCGCCGGTTGGTGCGGCGACACGGGAGAACGATCATGGCCGACAATATTGTGCGCGACGAGCTGCGCGAGGGCCCGACCTTTAACCGGAAGGCGAAGCGACCGATCAAGGGCGGGCTTTATTATCTCGCGTTTCTACTGGTCGCCGCGATCCTGATCCTGTTTTACGCGGGCAATTTGATCTGAACGCCGCGGCGCTGACGCAGCGCGGCGCCGACCAGACCGAAGCCGAGGATCATCATCGCCCACGTCGCCGGCTCCGGTACCGCGCCGGTGATACCGTTCAGCGAAAAGCCGATCGAGCGATCATACTTGTAGGCCTGCGTGCCCAGGCCGATCACTTGCGCATCGGCAGTAGCGAAGCCGGTACGTGGCAGCGTGTTGACCGACACCTTGTAGCTGGTGTTCGCCTGGAAGGTCTTCGTCGCGGTCGCAGCGGCGGTATAGTCGGCGAGCGTGCCGGCGAAGACCAGCGCGTCGTTCGCGCCCTGATAGATGTTGATATAGTCGAGCGCGCGGCTGGCGAGCGCCCCGGTGCGCGTGTCGATGTCGGTCGCCGCGGCGATATAGCCGATGTTGAGCAGCCCGGTCTGGTTGAGAAGGAACGTGGTGACCGCCGCGTGCCCGATCGACGCCGATGCCGATGCCGCCGCCGAGGACGACGCCGTCGACAGATCGTCGGTGAAGCGCGCGACCCAGCTGTCGGGCGAAACGGTCGTCACGAAGGTCTGGCCACTGCCGGTCGCGGTAGCGACGGCACCGCCGGTGAAGCTGCCCGACACCGCGGCCTTGTTCGTACCCTGACCCGTGAACGAGCCACTGCCCGACTTGGGAGTCGCATCCTGATCGCGCGTCCCGGCATCATCCTTCTGCTGCGCGCCGAGCAACAGGTTGACCGAGAAATCGACCGCGCTGCTCGACACGACGGTCGCCGCATAGGACGGCGCCGCCACCGTCACCGCCGCAGCCGTAAGTGCTGCCCGCATAACGAATTTCATGCTCGTTTCCCCCAAAATATCCAATGTCTGGCCCTGAGCTGAACCATCGGGGATGCCTTTAGGTTTTATTAAGGAGTCGTTCCCTCATCTATTTGGAGTAGGCGGCAGTATAGAACGACCTACATTACCCAAAACGGGACAGCAGCTGCATGAGTTCTGCCTGCCGCGATGTATGCGTCTTGGCAAATATCTGCCGCAAATGCACACGGATAGTATTTATCGTGATCCCGAGCGCCGCCGATGCTTCCTCAAGCGTGCGCCCTGAAAATAATTCTGCCGCCAGATCCGCTTCGCGGGTCGTCAGGCCGAATGCGGCGCGCCACAGCCCGACCCGCGGCGTCGGTGTGGCGAGCGGGTCGAGCAGGGTCAGCAACACCGCCGCGCGATCGGGCACCAGCGCGCGCCGCTCCGCCACCAGCGGCCACGCGCAGAGCACATAGCCGGCGCGATCGTCGGCGCGCTCGATTCGCGTGGCCGCCGCACTCGCACCGTGCGCTGCGGTTGCGCGATCGAGCAGCGCGGCCAGCCGCTGCTGGCTCGCAGCGTGCGTCGCGAACAATCGCCCGTCACGAACGCGCAGGCCGTCGTTGCGGCGCAGCGCCGCCTCGAAATCGGGCGTGGCGCGCAGCACCACGCCCTGGTCGTCGAGCAGCGCGGCGGGCTCGCCGCTCGCATCGAGGCGCGCGCGCCACCATTGCTCGCGCAGCTTCTCGGCATGGAGCACTCCGAAGGCGAGCGTCTGTTCCAGCGTTCCGGCCAGGGAGGCGAGCCGCCGCCATTGCTCGTCATCGATCTCGCCGCGTGTCACGTCGTTATGAACGGACAGCCCGCCGACCCAGCGACCGTCGCCGATCACCGCCGCCGAGGTGACGAAATGGCGGGTGCGGCTGTACGCCTCCATCCAGCGCAAATAGACGGCGACCTGCGGATCGTCGCGGTCGAGGACGTCGGTGTCGCGATAGAGCCGGCTCCGCTGGAGTTGCGCGACGACCGGCACCTGCGGGTCGAGCAGGTGCATCCCGTCCGCGGCATAGCGGACCGGCGCGGCCGGATCGACGTGGTGGATCGCGTTCCACGTCAGCACGCCTTTTGCGCGATCGACCATCGCCAGATAGCCTGCCACCCCGCCGATCCACTCCGACGCGCGGCGCAGCCACGGCGTCCAGCCCTCCGCCCCGTCGTCCATCGCCGCCAGATAGGCGCCGTGGATCAGCGCCTCGCGTTCGTCGTCCATGCCGCCCCCCAGCGATCGCAGGGGGGCTGACGTAAGTTACAGCACGAAGCGACTCAAGTCGGAGTTGCGCGCCACGCTGGACAGCTGCGCCTCGACATAGGCGGCGTCGACGGTCACCGCCGCGCCCTGCCGATCCTCGGCATTGAAGCTGACCTCCTCGAGCAGTTTCTCCATGACGGTCTGCAACCGACGCGCGCCGATATTCTCGATCTCGCCGTTCACCTCTGCCGCGATTTTCGCGATCGCGCGGATGCCGTCGTCGGTAAAGTCGACCGCAACGCCCTCGGTAGCGATCAGCGCCTGGTATTGCGCGGGCAGCGATGCCTTGGTGTCCGACAGGATCGCGACGAAATCGTCCTCGGTCAGCCCCTTGAGTTCGACGCGGATCGGCAGGCGCCCCTGAAGCTCGGGCAGCAGGTCGCTGGGCTTGGCGACGTGGAACGCGCCCGAGGCGATGAACAGGATATGGTCGGTCTTCATCGGGCCGTATTTGGTCGAGACGGTCGTGCCCTCGATCAGCGGCAACAGATCGCGCTGGACGCCCTCACGGCTGACCGAGCCGCCACGCACGTCGCTCACCGCGATCTTGTCGATCTCGTCGAGGAAGACGATGCCATTCTCCTCGGCGTCCTGCAGCGCGATGCGGCTGACCTCGTCCTGGTCGAGCCGCTTGTCGGCCTCTTCCTCGACCAGTTTCTCCCACGCCGCCGGGACGAGCAATTTGCGGCGCTGCTTCGGCCCGCCGCCGAACGCCTTGCCCATCATCTCCGACAGATTGATCATGCCCATCGAGCCCTGCCCGCCCGGCAGCTCGAACGGCATCTGCGGGGTCTGCTGCAGCTCCAGCTCGACTTCCTTGTCGGCGAGATGGCCCTCGGCGAAGCGCTGGCGGAAGCTGTCGCGGGTCGCCTGGCTGGCGTCCTTGCCGACCAGCGCGTCGAGCAGCCGGTCCATCGCCGCGGCCTCGGCCTTGTCCTTCACCGCGACGCGGCGACGTTCCTTCTCGAGTCGCACGGCCTCCTCAACCAGATCGCGCGCAATCTGTTCGACGTCGCGCCCGACATAGCCGACCTCGGTGAACTTGGTCGCCTCGACCTTCACGAACGGCGCGTCGGCCAGCTTGGCAAGCCGGCGGCTGATCTCGGTCTTTCCGCAGCCGGTCGGTCCGATCATCAGGATGTTCTTGGGCGTCACCTCGTCGCGCAGATCGGGCGCGAGCTGCTGGCGGCGCCAGCGGTTGCGGAGCGCGACCGCGACCGCGCGCTTGGCGTCCTGCTGCCCGATGATGTGCGCGTCGAGCGCGGCGACGATCGCCTTGGGGGTGAGATTATCGTTCATGGTTTTTCAAAGCCCTGATCGGCGAATGTTGCGAATGTTGAGACGGTGGCGGGGTGCGCCGTCGCTCCTGCGGAGGCAGGAGCCTATGGCTGTGGCGTCGGTCGGGAGGTCTGACACAGGGGCGTCATTCCCGTGTCAGCCGCTTCGCGAGACGTGACAGACATGGGCCCCTGCCTGCGCAGGGGCGAGGGGTGGCCGTCACGTCGTGCTGTCCAGCGTCTCGATCGTGACGCGATCGTTGGTGTAGACGCAGACCTCGGCGGCGATCTTCATCGCCTTGCGGCACAGCACCTCGGCGTCGTTTTCATATTCGACCAGCGCGCGGGCGGCGGCGAGCGCGAAATTGCCGCCGGAGCCGATCGCGGCGACCCCCGCTTCGGGCTCGAGCACGTCGCCGTTGCCGGTGAGGATCAGCGTCACCTCCTTGTCGGCGACGATCATCATCGCCTCGAGGTTGCGGAGGTATTTGTCGGTGCGCCAGTCCTTTGCCAGTTCGACCGCGGCGCGCATCAGATTGTAGCCGTGGCGCTCCAGCTTGGCCTCCAGCCGTTCGAACAGCGTGAAGGCGTCGGCGGTCGCGCCCGCAAAGCCGGCGATGACCTTGCCCCCCTCCGTTCCCTTGGCGCCCAGCGTGCGGACCTTGCGCGCGTTGGGCTTCATCACGGTCTGGCCCATCGAGACCTGACCGTCGCCGATGACGACGACCTTGCCGCCGCGCCGTACCGAAAGAATGGTGGTGCCATGCCAGACCGGCATGGAGTGTGGATCGTTCCCGTTCATAGGCCCCGGATTTGGGGCGCGAAGGTGTCCCAGGCAAGGGCAACGAAAGTTTGCACGCCGGCGATGGTATCGCCACGCGCAAGCGACCATATGGCGCGCGGAGAGTGAGTGCGTCGATGATAACCGATAAGGACCGTTTGTACTTCCAGACGCGCGCCGAGGCCGAACTCCGGCTGGCGGCGGAGGCGGAAGATCCCGTCGTGTGCCGGGCGCATTATGCGATGGCCACCGAATATCTGGAGCAGGCGCACGGCGCGAACATGCGCCTGCCGCCCGATCCTCAGCGACTGGCGCGATCTGGGTAAGGAAAGCGGCACCACTTCAGTCCGTCACCCCGGGCTCGACCCGGGGTCCCGCTTTTTGCCACGGCTGAAGGAGAAAAGCGGGATCCCGGATCAAGTCCGGGATGACGGGAGAAGTTGGCAATGGGTGGCGACCAGCGTCTATTTCGCCTTCGCCTTCCCCCATTCGCGCGCGACGGTGTAGCCGAGATAGCCGGTCGCGAAGAGCGTGTAGAGCGGTTCGGGCAGGCCGGAGAGATAGGCATTCATCGCCTGCGCAATCGCCGCCGCCGCCTGGGGGCGGACCGCGGCGATCAGTCCCATCGGGATGCTCCACAGCAGCAGTGCGTACATGACGTAGAGGAAGCCCGGTCGCGCGCGGCTGGTCCACGGATCGGTGGCCTGCGCCTCGGCGAGGATCGCCGCCATTTGCGTCTTGACGCGCTCCAGCTCCTGCGTGCCCTCCATCCGCAGCAGCTCGCGCTGCGCCGCCTCGCGGGCGCGGGGGTCGGGGATGAGCTTGTCGAGCAACCCGGCAACGGGCGCGATGATCGTGTCGACGACCGCCATCCTCAATGCTCCCCGCCGCCAACGCGGTTGGCGAGCCAGCCGTACAGGAACGCCTCGTTGGCGGGACGATGCTCGGCGAGCGACAGATAGCGTTCGCCCTGCAACGCCTCGACCGCGCGGATCAGCACCGTCTCGGCGGTCGGGCCGCGCGTGGCGAGGAAGCTGGTGAGCGCGTCGAGCGTCTGCGCGCCGATCCGGCCATCGCAGGCGAGGTCGGGATAGTCGCGCCCGCCCCGATTGAGCGCAGTCAGCGCGCGTTGCAGGAAGGTGGCGGCGACCGCCGGTCCCATGTTGACCGCGGTGTCGAACAATTCGGCGGCGAGCCGCGGGGCGTGGGTCGCGACCCGGTCGAGGCCGGGGGCGAGCCAATAGAGCCGCCGGTAGATCGCAGCCGCCGCCGGGCGCGCGAAATGGCGCATGTCGCCGCTGTAGCCGTTGGCGCGCGCGACCGCCTCGGTGATGCCGAAGCGCGTCGCGCCACCGCGGTCGGAAGGGTTGTTCACGAACCCGCCCTCGCGGTCGATCACCGCGTCGATGAGGTCGTCGATCATGATGGACGTTCTCCTTGGTTGAGCGGAGAACATATCAGGTACGATGCTGTGTAGGACAGGTGGCCTCGCCGTCATTCCCGCGAAGGCGGGAACCCAGAACCTCCGACGCCCGCGCTTCTATCGACGGACCCGCGCGTCTGGCTTCCCGCCGTCGCGGGAATGACGATAAGGGAGGTTACCGCCGCCGCACGATCTCGCAGCCGACGCGCGCGTCGGGGTAGACGTCGGGCTTCATCGAGCGGACGCGTACCTCGCGGACGCGCGGGTCGGCGAGGCAGAAGGCGGCGATGCGCTCCACGAGCGTTTCCTGCAACGCAAAGCCGTCGCCGGCCGCGAGCGCGTGGATGCCGTCGCGGATCGTGTCGTAGTCGAGCACCTCGGCGATCGTGTCCGCGCCGGGCGTCCGCGGATAGTCGACGGTCAGCCGCACCGACACCAGCACGCGCTGCGGCGCGGCCTCGTGCGGGTGGATGCCGAGCCGCATCTGCACCGCGAGATCGTCGAGAATGATCGCATAGTCAGCCATGATCGGTCCCGAACATCACATCGCGCCCGCTCTTTACGAAGCGCTGGCCGCAATCCACGAAGATGGTCTGCCCGGTGACGCTGGACGCCGCGAGCAGCCACACCACCGCGTCGGCAATCGCCTCCGCGCCGACCGGGCGCTGTAGCAGGTTGGCGCGCGCGACCGCGTCGAACTCGGCGTCGGTCTGGTCGCCGCTCGGCAGCGTCAGCCCGGGGGACACCGCGTTGACGCGGACGCGCGGGGCGAATGCCTGCGCCATCAGCACCGTCGCCTGTGCCAGCGCGGCCTTGGTCAGCGTGTAACTGTAGAAGTCGGGGTTGGGATTGGCGAGCTTCTGGTCGAGCAGGTTGACCACCGCGCCCGCGCGCCCCTGCCCCGCCAGCGCGGCGACGAGCAGCGAGGGCGCGACGACGTTCACCGCATGGAGCCGCGCGGCGAGCGTCGCGTCGGGCCTGGCAGGCGCGTCATATTCGAAAAGCGAGGCGCTGTTGACCAGCCCGTCGATCGGGCCGCCCGCGCAGGCGCGGGCGAAAAGCGCGGGGACATCGCCGAGATCGGCCAGATCGCCCTGCACCGTCGCTCCACCGAGTTCGGTGGCGAGCGCCTCGGCCGCGCGCTGTGACGCGCCATAGTGGATCACCGGCTCATGCCCCGCCGCGGCGACCGCACGCGCGATCGCCGCGCCGAGCCGCTTCGCGCCGCCGGTCACCAGCACCCGCATCGCGGTCAGCCGAGACCCATCAGCGACAGCACTTCCTTGCGGCTGCGGTCGTCGTCGCGGAACACGCCCATCATGCGGCTCGTCACCATGTTGACGCCGGAGGTGCGGACGCCGCGCGCAGTCATACAGGCGTGGCTCGCCTCGATTACCACCGCGACGCCCAGCGGCTTGAGTCGGTTCCAGATGCAGTCGGCGACCTCGGCGGTGAGCCGCTCCTGTACCTGCAACCGCCGCGCATAGCCGTGGAGCACGCGCGCCAGCTTCGAAATGCCGACGACATGGTTGCGCGGGAGGTAGGCGATATGCGCCTTGCCGATGATCGGCGCCATGTGATGCTCGCAATGCGACTGGAACGGAATGTCCTTCAGCAGCACGATCTCGTCATAGCCGCCGACCTCCTCGAACACGCGCGCCAGATGGACGCCCGGGTCCTCGCCATAGCCCGCGCAATATTCCTTCCACGCGCGCGCGACGCGCTTCGGCGTGTCGACCAACCCCTCGCGCGTCGGATCGTCGCCGGCCCAGCGCAGCAAGGTGCGCACCGCGTCCGCCACATGTTCGGGCACCGCGATCTTGCCGTCCGCCGCCACCAGATCGCCGTCGTCGGGCGTCGCCTGACCCTTGTCGTTCATCATGTCCTCGTTCGTATCGATGCCGGCTGTAGCACGAATTGATCCAGCGCAACCCTGTGCGTTCCCCGCGTGTTGCACCTTCCACAACGAAGGAGACGGACGATGGCGGACAATCTGAAGAAGGGCGATGACGTGACCTGGAACTCGCACGGCGGCACCGCGCACGGCACGGTCGAGAAGAAGCTGACCTCCGAAACCGCGATCAAGGGCCACAAGGTCAAGGCGTCGAAGGACGATCCGCAATATCTCGTCGAAAGTGACAACGGCGGAAAGGCGGCGCACAAGCCCGCTGCGCTGAAAAAGGCGTGATCGTATCAAGTCGAACAACCTGCAGAACCGGCGGCGCGCTTTATTGCCACTGTGCTCACTAAGATTACCGACAAGCGTGTGCTCTGGCGCGAATTATTGATCCGTCATTGCGGGCGGAGCGACGCAATCCAGTGCCGGACCAAGACGCCCTGGATTGCTTCGCTACGCTCACAACGACGGGGCCGGCCCCGCCCCGCGCTCAAACCGCCACCGGCATCGCCGCGCGTGCCTCATCGCCGAACACGCGGAGGTAGCGGGTGATCTCGTCCGGGGTGCCGGTCGCCTTGGCGGGATTGTCCGACAGTTTGACCGCCGGGCGACCGTCCGCGCTCATCACCTTGCAGACCAGCGAGATCGGCTCCAGCCCGGTCGCGCCGTCGGGGTCGCAACCGCGGAAGTCGTTGGTGAGGTTCGTGCCCCAGCCGAAGCTCATCCGCACCCGACCGTGGAAATGACGATACGCCGCCTCGATTGATGCGGTGTCCATGCCGTCGGAGAAGATCAGCAGTTTCTCGCGCGGGTCGCGGCCATGCGCCTGCCACCAGGCGATGATCCGCTCGCCGGCTTCGATCGGCGGCGCGCTGTCGGGGCGGAAGCCGGTCCAGTCCGCCACCCAGTCGGGCGCGTCGCGCAGGAAGGCGGCGGTGCCGAACGCATCGGGCAGCGCGATCAGCAGATTGCCGCCATAGGCCTGCCGCCAGTCGTCGAGCACGCGATACGGCGCCTGCGCAAGCGCGGCATCGTCGGGCGCGAGCGCGGCGGCGACCATCGGCAGCTCGTGCGCGTTGGTGCCGATCGCCTCCAGATCGTGATCCATCGCAAGCAGCACGTTCGACGTGCCGATGAAGCGCTTGCCCAGCCCTTCCTTGAGCGCCTCGACGCACCAGCGCTGCCACAGGAAGCCGTGGCGGCGGCGCGTGCCGAAATCGGACAGCGCGAGGTCGGGCAGTTGCTGCAACCGCTCGACCTTCTCCCACAATTTCGCCTTGGCGCGCGCGTAGAGGACGTCAAGCGTGAAGCGCCCCTTGCCGCGCAACGCCGCGCGCGCCCTCAGCTCGTTGACGATCGCGAGCGCGGGGATCTCCCACATCGTCGTGCACATCCACGGGCCCTCGAAGTGCAGCTCGAACTGGCCATCGACGGTGCGCAACTCATATTCGGGCAAACGGAAGTCGGCGAGCCACGCGAGGAAATCGGCCGCGAACATCCGCGCCTCGCCGTAAAAGCTGTTGCCGGCCAGCCAGATCAGCTCTTTCTTGGTGAAGCGCAGGCCGCGCGCATGATCGAGCTGGGCGCGCAATTCGCTCTCGTCGATCACCTCGGCCAGCCGGACGCTGTGCGTGCGGTTGATGAGCGCGAAGGTCGCGTGCGTGTCGCGATGCCGCCGCCAGATCAGTTGCAGCATCAGCAGCTTGTAGAAATCGGTGTCGAGCAGGCTGCGCACGATCGGATCGAGCCGCCAGCCATGATCCCAGGTGCGCGTCGCGATATCGGTATAGACCACGCTCACGCCTCCCACGGCGTGATGTCGGGCTCGGCACCGATCAGCGCGAGGCCGTGCGCGATTGAGGTCAGTTCTCCGCCGGTCGCGATCCGCTCCGCACCAAAGCGACGGTCGAAGATCGCGCGGATCGCCGGAATCAGCGACGAGCCGCCCGTCAGGAACACGCGGTCGATCGCCCCCGCCTCGACTCCGCCGCGCGCCAGTGCGGCGTCGAGCGCCGCCTCGATGCGGGCGAGATCGTCGGCAATCCAGCGCTCGAAATCGGCGCGCGTCACGTCGGCGGCGATGCGGATCCCGCCGCCCTCGAAGGCGAACTCGGCATGGTCGGCGCTCGACAGCGCGCGCTTGAGCCGGCCGACCGCGTCGTAGAGCGGGAAGCCCTGCTCCTCCTCGACCAACGCGATCATCCGCCCGATCGCATCGGGATCAAGCGCGTCGCGCTGCAGCTTGCGCAATTCCTCGAGCGTGCGGCGGTTGCGCATCATCGCCAGCCGCGACCAGTCCGCGACATCGTTGAAGAAGCCGCCCGGAATGTCGAGCACCTTGCCGAACGAGCGATATTGCCCGCCCTTCCCCAGCAGCGGCAGCACCAGTTGCGACACGATCCGCTGGTCGAAGCGGTCGCCGGCGATCCCGACGCCGGTCGAGGCGAGCGGGACGCAGCGGCGTTCGGCACCGGGTGCGGCGACGCGCACCAGCGAGAAGTCGGTCGTCCCGCCGCCGAAATCCGCGACCAGGATCGTCGCCGGCTCGGTCAGCCGCGCCGCGAAGCTGTGTGCCGCGCCGAGCGGTTCGTAGACGTAATGGACCTCGGCGCCGAATTCACGGAGCATCAGGTCGTAGCGTTGCCGCGCCAGCGCTTCGTCGGGGCGCGCGCCGGCATATTCGACCGGCCGCCCGACGATCACGCGCGCGGGGCGGTCATCGAGCTGCCCGCCGGCGTGGCGCACCAGCTTCTGGAGCAGGAGCCGACCGAGATCCTCGAAGCGCATCTGGCGGTTGAAGATCGTCGTCCGCTCGAACAGCGGGCTGGCCGCGACGGTCTTGAAAGACTGGACGAAGCGGCTGTCGAGCGGTGCCTCGAGATATTCGGCGATCGCCCACGGCCCCGCCTCATTGGCGACGCCGTTCCAGCCCTGCTCGTCCTCCCAGAAGCACAAGGCCGAGCGGAACACCGCACCGGTCGCTTCCTTGCCGGTGAACTCGACCAGCCGCGCGTCGCCGTCCTCGGCAAGCGCGACGACGGTGTTGGTGGTGCCGAAATCGAGGCCAAGCGCACGCGCCACGTTTTGCTCCGTCGCAGGTGTGGTGCCCCCGGCGAGATTCGAACTCACGGCCTGCGGTTTAGGAAACCGTCGCTCTATCCTGCTGAGCTACGGGGGCACGGGCGGTTTTCCTAGGTTTCCGCGCGCGCCCGGTCAACGGCGAAGCGGGTCAGGCGAACAGCGCCGCGTATCGTTCCGGCTTGAAGCCGACCTCGACGCGGTCGCCGTCGACCAGCACCGGGCGCTTGATCGTGGATGGATGCGCGATCATCAGCGCGCGCGCTTTCGCGGCATCGATGTTGGCCTTGTCGGCGTCGGGCAGCTTGCGAAAGGTGGTGCCGGCGCGGTTGAGCAGCGGCGCCCAGCCGAGCTGCGCGATCCATGCGCCGAGCGCTGCTTCGTCGACACCGGCTTTTTTATAGTCGTGGAAGGTGTGGGCGACGTCATGCTCGGTCAGCCACGTCCGCGCCTTCTTGACGGTGTCGCAATTGGGGATGCCGTAGAGAGTGGCGGTCATCGGGGTTCCTGTGTGTTCGGCTGGAGCGTGTAGCGGGTTATAGCCCGGAGACGAACCAGATGACGAACCCCGCCACGCCCGCCAATGCGAGCGCGAGCACGATACGGATGATCGCGCTATCCCGCGGCGCCACATCCTGTGGCCATGGCGCCGTAAGCGCCGTGAGCGGCGCGACGAAGGCCGCGGTTGCTCCCGCCACGCGGAGCCAGTCGAGTGCCACCCATCGCCGCGCCATGGCGATCGCCTGCGCGTCGGTGATCGTGTCCTTCGGCGAGCCGATGCCATGATAATAGAGCGCGGCATTCATCGGCCAGAACGCCGCGACCGTCAGGATCAGCAAGAGCAGGATGCCGACCGACGGCAGGCAAAGCAGCCAGCGATAGCGCCACGGCGTCCGCCATCCCGCGATCAACGCGCCGAAGCCGGCGACGAGCACCCCCGCCGAGAAGGGGATGAAGAAGACGCCGGTGTCGACCGGCCACGCCTTGCCATAGGGCATCATCGCGAGCGACTCGGGCGGGTCAGCGCTCCACGCGCCGGCGAGCACCAGCAGGTCGAACAATTTGGCACCGAGCAATGGGCCGCCCAGCAGCACCGCAAGCCAGAGAAACGCGCGAGCAAGAGTCTTCCTGCTGGTCATGCTGCCCCCACCCGACTTCCTTGACGATCATCCCGGCGAAACGTGTCGTCGGCAATCCGTCGCGACCGGTTTTCGGAACCGGCATGACTGCACGACCTGCAGGTTCCGCTGGTCCGGTCACCCGCTTCCTACCGTCGCTGTGGCGTTACCAATTGCCTTACCATGCGAATCTCGGTCGCGAACCCGGGCTGTTTCGGCGAGCTGCGGATCAGGTAGATCGCCTCGGCCGCGCCGCCCGGTCCCTGCTTCTGGACGCCGCCCACCTGCGAGCGGATGCCGCCGGTCTCGAAGGTCTGCGGCGGCAAAGTGACGAAGCCGCCGCCGCTACGCGCCTGCGCCGCGGTGAGCAGCTGCTGCCATTTGCCCTCGTCGATCGCGCCGTCGGTGTTGGTGATGCGGACCGTGCAGGAATGGATCGGCGGCGCCTCGATCGTGACGACGATCCGGCTGGTGCCCGCCGGCATGACCCACCCGCGACCGGGATCGTCCTTCAGATAGGTGCGGAGTTCCTCGGGCGTCAGCGGGCGCGCGCCGGAAATACTGGCCATGCCGGCGGCGACCCGCGCGTCATCCGGAAAAATGCGACCGCAGATCATGTCGAACATCCGCATCTGCCCCTCCCCGCGGAAGGTCGGCGCGCCGGATGGCTGCGGTAGCGGCGCGGCTTGCAGCGCGAGAGACAGAAGGGCGGCGATCATCGGTGATTCCATCGTGGTCGCGGTGGTTGTGGCACGGTTGGACAGCGGCGACCACTCGAACGTCATTGCGAGCGTAGCGAAGCAATTCAGGGCCGGACCAGGACGCCCTGGATTGCTTCGCTACGCTCGCAATGACAATGGGATGTATCGCGCCGCATAAAGTGGCCGCGACGTCAGCGCTCGCGGCCTATCGGCATCTGGCGATGCCGAATGATGTGGCCGCGATCCCGCCCCGCGGGATCAGCGCTCGCGGCCCAGCGGCATCTGGCGATGCCGAATGATGGGGCCGCGATCCCGCCCCGCGACATCAGCGCTCGCGGCCCAGCGGCATCTGGCGATGCCGAATGATGTGGCCGCGATCCCGCCCCGCGGGATCGCGAGTCCACATCATTCCCATTCAATCGTGCCGGGCGGCTTGGAGGTATAATCGTAGGTGACGCGGTTGATGCCCTTCACCTCGTTGATGATCCGCGTCGCGACACGTGGCAGGAAGTCGCCGGGGAACTGGAATGCCTCGGCGGTCATGCCGTCGACCGAGGTCACCGCGCGCAGCGCCAGCACGCTGTCATAGGTGCGGCCGTCGCCCATCACCCCGACCGAGCGCACCGGCAGCAGCACCGCAAAGGCCTGCCAGATCGTGTCGTAGAGCCCGGCGTTGCGGATTTCCTCGAGATAGATCGTGTCGGCCTTGCGCAGGATGTCGCAGCGCTCGCGCGTCACCTCGCCGGGGATGCGGATGGCCAGACCGGGGCCCGGGAACGGATGGCGGCTGACGAACACCTCGGGCAGCCCCAGTTCGCGGCCGAGCGCGCGGACCTCGTCCTTGAACAATTCGCGCAGCGGCTCGACGAGCTTCATGTTCATGCGCTCGGGCAGGCCGCCGACATTGTGGTGGCTCTTGATCGTCACCGACGGGCCGCCGGTAAAGCTGACGCTCTCGATCACGTCCGGGTAAAGCGTGCCCTGCGCGAGGAAGTCCGCGCCGCCGATCTTCTTGGCCTCGGCCTCGAACACGTCGATGAAGGTCTTGCCGATGAACTTGCGCTTCGCCTCCGGGTCGGTGACGCCCGCCAGCCCGTCCATGAACAGGTCCTGCGCCTGCACGTGCACCAGCGGGATGTTATAGGCGCCGCGGAACAGGCCGACGACCTGCTCGGCCTCGCCTTCGCGCAGGATGCCGCCATCGACGAACACGCAGGTGAGTTGCTCGCCGATCGCCTCGTGGATCAGCACCGCCGCGACCGCCGAGTCGACGCCGCCCGACAGGCCGCAGATCACGCGCCGGTCGCCGACCTGCGCGCGAATTTCGGCGATCTTGACGCTGCGGAACTCGGCCATCGTCCAGTCGCCCGCCAGCCCACAAACGTGGCGCGCGAAATTGGCGATCAGCTTCGCGCCGTCGGGCGTGTGGACGACCTCGGGATGGAACTGCATCCCGTAATAGCGCCGCTGTTCGTCCGCGGTGATCGCGAACGGCGCGCCCGGCGACGAGGCGACGGGGGCGAAGCCGGGGGCGAGCGCCGCGACATGGTCGCCGTGGCTCATCCACACCTGATGCTTTT
This sequence comes from Sphingomonas sp. 8AM, assembly GCF_902506455.1. Taxonomy (GTDB): domain Bacteria; phylum Pseudomonadota; class Alphaproteobacteria; order Sphingomonadales; family Sphingomonadaceae; genus Sphingomonas. The sequence continues at coordinate 504,074 of NZ_LR733844.1, forward strand.
CGCCCGCCTGCCACAGCCCGTCGAACAGCGCGCAAGTCTGGTCGACCTCCACGAACGCCAGCCCGAACTCGCCCGACATGCCCTTTTCGACACGCCCGCCGAGCTGGGTGTTCATCACCTGCTGCCCGTAGCAGATGCCGAGCACGGGCACGCCGGCGTCGAAGATTTCCCGCGGGGCGCGCGGGCTGTTGTCGTCGACCACCGACGCCGGGCCACCCGACAGGATCACGCCCTTCGGCTTCAGCCGCGCGAACGCCTCAGCCGCGGACTGGAAGGGCGCGACCTCGCTATAGACCCCCGCCTCGCGCACGCGACGCGCGATCAGCTGGGTCACCTGGCTGCCGAAATCGACGATGAGGATGTTGTCGGGATGCTCCATGGCGGGCCTGTAGCGGGATGGCGCGCGGGGGGAAAGAGGGAGCGGCAGGTCGTCAGCCTCACTCTCTCCGTTCGTGCTGAGGAGGCATTGAGCTTGTCGAAATGCCGTATCGAAGCACGTCGTCGCGCGTGCCCTTCGAGACGGAGCTTCGCCGTTGCTCAGCCCCTCCTCAGGGCGAACGGCTGTGGAGTCAGCTCCGCACGCCCTTCGGCACCGTCTCGCCTTCACGCAGCGTCAGCACCTCGACGCCGGTCGGGGTCACCGCCACCGTATGCTCGAATTGCGCCGAGAGCTTGCCGTCGCCGGTGACCACCGTCCAGCCGTCGTCGCGCGTCGCGACCTTGCGCGTGCCCTGATTGACCATCGGCTCGATGGTGAACGTCATTCCTTCCTGCAGCAGCGGACCGCTGCCGGGGCGGCCGTAGTTGAGCACCTCCGGCGCCTCGTGCATCTCGCGACCGATGCCGTGGCCGCAGAAATCGCGGACCACCGAATAGCCGTGCTGCTTGGCATGGCGGTCGATCGCCGCGCCGACATCGCCAAGCCGCGCCCCGGCGCGGACCTGCGCGATCCCCTTCCACATCGCCTCCTGCGCTACGCGGACCAGCCGGCGCGCCGATGGGACCACCTCGCCGACGAGATAGGTCTTGCTCGAATCGGCGATGAAGCCATTCTTCTCCAGCATGATGTCGAGATTGACGATGTCGCCATCGCGGATCACGTCCGCGCCGTTCGGTACGCCGTGACAGACGACCTGATTGATCGAGCTGTTGAGGACGAACGCGAAATCATACTGCCCCTTGCTGGCGGGGCGCGCGTGCAGCTCGTCAACGATGTAGCGCTCGACCCGATCGTTGATCGCCAGCGTCGATTGTCCGGCAAGCGTCTCGCGGTCGAGCATCGTGAACACCTGCGCGAGCAGCCGGCCCGCCTCGCGCATCAGCGCCACCTCGTCGGGGGTCTTGAGGATCGCGGTCATGCAGCGTCCGCTATCGGCGCGGCAGCGCGCTCGCGGGCGACGATCTCGTTGAACGACAAGGTCGGGTTCGCCTCCGCAAGCATCCCGATCTTCATCCAGAACTCCGCCTGCGCGTTGATCGAGCGGCACATTACCGCGCTGGCGCGACGCGCCTCCTCGTGGAGCTGGTCGTCGATCTTCACAATGCCCACACACGTTCTCCACCGAATTATCAACATACGAAACGTATATGGTGTGAATGGTCGCTCGTCATGTTATCCGTCATTCCCGCGCAGGCGGGGGTCCAGAGCCCACGTGGCTTCGGAACGGTGGCAGTGCCAGCGCGTCTGGCTTCCCGCCTTCGCGGGAATGACGATGTGGAACGGCTGTCGGGCCATGATGCACCGGCACGAAAAAGGCCGCTCCGTTGCCGGAGCGGCCTGTTCGTTTCAGCGCGGTCGCCCGATCAGGCGGCGGCGTCGAAATCCTCGTCGTCGTTCATGACCGGGCCCGAGTCCTGACCCTTGGCCGAAACGTCACGATCGACGAATTCGATGATCGCCATCGGCGAGGCGTCCGACGCGCGGATGCCGGCCTTGATGATGCGGGTGTAACCGCCGTTGCGATCGGCGTAGCGCTTGGCGAGCACGTCGAACAGCTTGACGAGCTGCGCGTCGTCCAGCAGCCGCGCGTGCGCCAGACGGCGGTTCGACAGGCCACCCTTCTTGCCGAGCGTCACCAGCTTCTCGATGTACGGACGCAGTTCCTTCGCCTTGGCGACGGTGGTGGTGATCTGCTCATGCTTGATGAGCGCGGCCGACATGTTGCGGAACAGCGCGATGCGATGTGCCGAGGTACGCTGCAGCTTACGACCGCCTACACGATGGCGCATGATAGTCTTCCTTCTCGTTCGTCAGAGGGCCGTTCGACGGAACCCCGGGACAGGTGAGGACGGTGGCTCACCCGGATGTACCGTCGCCCCTGCGGAGGCAGGGGCCCATGTCTGGTCCGGCGTTCGGGACGCCGGTCTTAGTCGCAGGAGGTGGCCGGGTGGCGACGCGGCGGAGCCGCGTCGTCGGTCGGGAGCCGTTTGGCTCCCGCCGGCCGAGGTAATCGCCGCGGCGTGGATTAGCTCGCGCTAATCCACTGCGATCACCCCATGATTTCCTGCTCGAGCTTCTTGGCAACTTCCTCGATGTTCTCGGGCGGCCAGCCGGGGATTTCCATCCCGAGCCGCAGCCCCATCGACGACAGCACTTCCTTGATCTCGTTGAGCGACTTGCGGCCGAAGTTCGGCGTACGCAGCATCTCGGCCTCGGTCTTGCCGACCAGATCGCCGATATAGATGATGTTGTCGTTCTTGAGGCAGTTCGCCGAACGGACCGACAGTTCCAGCTCGTCGACCTTCTTGAGCAGGTAACGGTTGATCTGCGCGGTGTCGCTGGGGGCTTCGCCACCCGTCGTCGCCGGAGCCGCGACGCCGATCGGCGCCGAGCGGGTGACCGACGAATCGTCGAAGTGGACGAACAGCGCGAGCTGGTCCTGAAGGATGCGACCGGCATAGCCGACCGCGTCTTCCGGGGTCACGGTGCCGTCGGTCTCGATCGTCAGCGTCAGCTTGTCGTAATCGAGGTCCTGCCCGACGCGGGTCGGGTCGACCTTGTACGATACCTGACGTACCGGCGAGTAGAGCGCATCGACCGGGATCAACCCGATCGGCGCATCCGCCGGACGGTTGTTGACCGCCGCGACATAGCCCTTACCGACGTCGGCGGTCAGTTCCATGTTGAACGTCGCGCCCTCGTCGAGGTGGCAGATGACCAGCTCGGGGTTCATCACCTCGATGTCGCCCGACACCGCGATGTCGCCCGCCTTCACCTCGGCCGGGCCGGTCGCGGAAAGCTGGAGCCGCTTCGGGCCTTCGCCCTGCATCCGGATCGCGATCTGCTTCACGTTCAGGACGATGTCGGTCACGTCCTCCCGGACGCCCGCCAGCGAGCTGAATTCGTGGAGCACGTTCTCGATCTTGATCGACGTCACCGCCGCGCCCTGCAGCGACGACAGCAATACGCGGCGCAGCGCGTTGCCGAGCGTCAGGCCGAAGCCCCGCTCCAGCGGTTCGGCGACGAAGGTCGCCTTGCGCTTGCCGTCACCGCTCTTCTTTTCGAGCTGGTTGGGCTTCTTCAGTTCTTGCCAGTTCTTTGCGTTGACAGACAAGCTCTCGTCCCCTGGGGTTGGGCCGAACGCGGGGGACGCGTACGGCCGGGTAATGAACGTAGCCGCTCGTCAGCGGCCACGCGAAGCGTGATCGTCAGACGCGACGGCGCTTGGACGGGCGAACGCCGTTGTGCGGGATCGAGGTCACGTCGCGGATCGACGTGATCTGGAAACCGACCGCCTGCAGCGCGCGCAGCGCCGACTCGCGACCCGAACCCGGACCCTTGACCTCGACCTCGAGCGTCCGGACGCCGTGCTCGGCAGCCTTCTTGCCCGCGTCCTCGGCAGCGACCTGCGCCGCATACGGGGTCGACTTGCGGCTGCCCTTGAACCCCATCATGCCGGCCGACGACCAGCTGATCGCATTGCCCTGCGCATCGGTGATGGTGATCATGGTGTTGTTGAAGCTGGCGTTCACATGCGCGACGCCTGCGGTGATGTTCTTGCGCTCGCGCCGACGAATGCGCTGCGGTGCCTGTGCCATATGGTATTCCTGACCTTATCTTACAACGCGGCCGGGAGGCGCGAACCTGCAACCGGCCAACGGAGAGGAAGAGCGCTTGCGCTTACTTCTTCTTGCCGGCGATCGGCTTCGCCTTGCCCTTGCGGGTGCGCGCGTTGGTGTGCGTGCGCTGACCGCGGACCGGCAGGCCCTTGCGGTGACGCAGGCCGCGATAGCAGGCCAGATCCATCAGGCGCTTGATGTTCATCGCGGTCTCGCGACGCAGATCACCCTCGACCGTATGGTCGGCGTCGATCGTCTCGCGGATCTGCAGCACTTCCTGATCGCTCAGGTCCTGCACGCGGCGGTCAGCGGCGATGTTCAGCTTCGTGGTGATTTCCAGCGCCTTGGCCGGACCGATGCCGTGGATATAGGTCAGCGCGATCAGAACGCGCTTGTTGGTCGGGATATTGACACCCGCGATACGTGCCATGGAATTTTTCTCCTGTGCTCCACGGAATGCGGCATGGCTGCCACGCATCCCATCTCGTCGCATTGCAATTCCGCCCCGCCGTTTCCCTATGTCCTGCCCGCGAACGCGGCAAAACGGCAGGCACGAACGTACCGCCGGGAATCGGTGGATTGGAAGGAAGAGCGGTTAGGCGGGCGGTAACGTCGTGTCAAGCGACGGGTTCCGCTCGATTCGCCGCAACTGGGCCCAGCGCCGCAACGCCACGACGAACCACGCCAGCTCGACCAGCCCAAACGGCCACGCACCTTGCAGGAAACCATAGGCCGATCCCAGCAGACACCCGATCGCGAACAGCAACGTCCAGAACGCCGCGCGGGCCTCCAGCGCATAGCAGACGAGTGTGAAGCTGACGGCGAACAGGCCAAAGGCGGTGAGCGCATCCATGCGCGGCCTTGTGACCCAATGGCGGCACGAGGGCCACCCCGCCTGGTACGAAAAGAAAAGGGCCGGCGGAAGACAGGGAACCTCCGCCGGCCCATCGCCGCCCTTCGGGAGTTCAGGCGACGATCAGGACCGTCGCCTCGGGAGAGAGGAGCGACGGGGCAGCGTCTGTCTCGCTGCCGACCCGCTCGCCTCTACACGCCCCCACCCCACGATCGCCTTACGCGACCATGACATTTCCGTCACTTATTGCGCAGAGGCCGCCAAGAGGATCGCTTCGATCTGCGTGGCGACCGCGTCCATCGCGCCCATGCCGTCGACGCGCGACACCAGCCCGCGCGCCTCGTAGATCGGGATGATCGGCGCGGTTTTCGCACGATATTCGGCCATCCGCGTCCGCACCGTCTCCTCATTGTCGTCCGGGCGCCGCTTGAACTCATGCGCGCCGCAGACGTCGCAGGTGCCCTTGACCTTCGGCTGCTTGAAACGGTCATGATAGCCCGCACCACAAGCGCCGCAGGTGAAGCGCCCGACGATCCGCTCGACCAGCGCGTCCTCGTCGACCTCAAGCTCGATCACCGCGTCGAGCTTCTGACCGCGCTCGTCGAGCAGCAGGTCGAGCGCGTCGGCCTGCGCGGACGTGCGTGGATAGCCGTCGAAGATCGCACCGTTTGCAGTACCGGCGTCGAGTCGCTCGCCGATCAACGCCGAGACGATCGCATCGCTGACCAGCTCGCCGGCCTCCATTACCGCCTTGGCCTGCAGGCCGACCGGCGTGCCTGCCTTCACCGCGGCGCGCAGCATGTCGCCGGTCGACAGCTGCACCAGCCCATGATGCTCGACCAGCCGTTGCGCCTGGGTTCCCTTGCCCGCCCCCGGCGGCCCCAGCAGAATGATGTTCACCAAACTCTCCCCTTTGCGCCCGTCCCTGTCGGGCGTCATTGCCTCAGCGGCGGCGCGCGCCCTTCAGCTTCGCCTTCTTGATGAGATCGCCATATTGGTGCGCCAGCAGGTGCGACTGGATCTGCGTCACGGTGTCCATCGTCACGTTGACGACGATCAGCAGGCTGGTCCCGCCCAGATAGAAGGGGATCGACAACGCCGACACCAGATATTCGGGCACCACGCAGATGAAGGTCAGGTACGCCGCGCCGATCACGGTGATCCGGGTCAGCACGTAATCGAAATAGCTCTCGGTGTTCTTGCCGGGGCGGATGCCCGGGATGAACCCGCCGTAGCGCTTCAGATTCTCGGCCGTCTCCTCGGGGTTGAAGACCACGGCGGTGTAGAAGAACGAGAAGAAGATGATCCCGGCGGCATAGAGCGCCATGTACACCGGCGAGCCGTGCTGGAGATACTGGTTCAGCCCGATGAGGATGTCGCCGAAGCGGCTCTCGCCAGCAACGCGGTTGCCCGCGAACTGCGTGATCGTCAGCGGCAGCAGCAGCAGCGACGAGGCGAAGATCGGAGGGATCACGCCCGCCGTGTTGATCTTCAGCGGCAAGTGGCTGCGATCGGCCTGCATCCCGCGCTGCGTCTGGCGCTTGGGATATTGGATCAGGATGCGGCGCTGTGCGCGCTCCATGAAGCAGATGAGCAGGATCAGCCCGACGACGACAACGACGATCGCGACGATCGACACCGCGCTGGTCGACCCCGAGCGCCCGCCCTCGAGCAGGTTGAGCAACGTCGTCGGCAGATGCGCGACGATGCCGGCCATGATGATGAGCGACACACCGTTGCCGATGCCGCGGCTGGTGATCTGCTCACCCAGCCACATCAGGAACATCGTGCCCCCGATCAGCGAGATCACCGCACCGACGCGGAACAGCATCCCCGGCTCGATCACTGCGCCGCCGGCCTCGAGCCCGCGTGCGATGAAATAGCCCTGCACCGCGGTCAAGCCGACGGTGCCGTAGCGGGTGTACTGGTTGAGCTTCTTGCGGCCCGATTCGCCTTCCTTCTTGATCGCGGCGAGCTGCGGGCTCAGCGAGGTCGCGAGCTGCACGACGATCGACGCCGTGATGTACGGCATCACGCCCAGCGCGATCAGCGACGCGCGCGACAGCGAACCGCCCGAGAAGGTGTTGAAGAAGTCGAGCACGCCGCCCTTCATCCGCTCGGCCAGCACGCCGAGCTGCGTCGGGTCGATCCCCGGCAGCGGAACGTAGCTGAGCAGACGGAAGACGATCAGCGCGCCGATCGTGAACCACAGTCGCTTCTTGAGGTCGGTAGCCTGCGAAAACTTCGCGAGGCTGATGCTCTGCGCCATCTGGTCGGCTGCGGATGCCATCGTGTCGGTGTATCCTGGAAACGAAGAACGGCGGGATGCGTTTATACCGCCCCGCCGCTCATATAGGCGCTTGGCGCGCCTTGTCTAACCCGGTGAGGCGCGAACGGCGGGAAAGCCGGTAGGTCGGGCCGTCCCGCGCGCGCGATTGCCGCCCGCCATCGGCCCGGAAACGAAGAAGGGGCGCGGACCCAGCCCGCGCCCCTTCCCCGATTCGGCGTTACGCCTGCTTGCGCGCGGCCTGCGCCGTACGGTGCTTGGCCTTGGCCTTGTCGGCAGCCGCCACGATCTCCGGCACGGTGACCGAGCCACCCGCCTTCTCGACCACTTCGCGCGCCGACGACGACACGCCCGCGACGGTGAAGTTCAGCTTGGCCGAATACTCACCCTTGGCGAGCAGACGGACGCCGTCCTTGCCGCCACGCGCCAGGCCGGCCGCCTTCAGCGCATCATGGTCGATGTCGGTCGCGGTCAGCTTGCCCGCATCGATCGCCTTCTGGATGGCGCCGAGATTCACCTCGGCATAATCCTTGGCGAAGATGTTGTTGAAGCCACGCTTCGGCAGACGCATGTGGAGCGGCATCTGGCCGCCCTCGAAGCCGGCGATCGAGACGCCTTCGCGGCTCTTCTGACCCTTGACGCCGCGGCCGCCGGTCTTGCCCTTGCCCGAGCCGATGCCGCGACCGACACGCATCCTGCGGTGACGGGCGCCCTGGTTGTCGCTGAGTTCGTTGAGCTTCATGTTATGCACTCGCTTTCGCTTTTTACGCGCTGAAATAAGGAAGGGGGCCGGTTAGCCCCCTTCACTCGTCTTGTCATCACCGAAGTGACGAAGGGCTCAGCCCTCCACCACCTCGACCATGTGCTGCACCTTGCGGATCATGCCGCGGACCGACTCGGTATCTTCGAGTTCGGACACCTTGTGCATCTTGTTGAGGCCCAGCCCGACGAGGGTCGCGCGCTGGTCCTTGGTGCGCCGGATCGGCGATCCGGTCTGCTTCACCTTGATGGTCGCCATGTCGCCTTACTCCACCACGGCCGCGGCATCCGCCTCGGCGGTCTGCGCATCGGCACCGTGCGCGCGGCCCAGCAGGTCGGCAATCTTCTTGCCGCGACGCTGTGCCACCGACTTCGGCGAGGTCTGGTTGCCCAGCGCCTCGAACGTCGCACGGATCATGTTGTACGGGTTCGACGTACCGACCGACTTGGTCACGACGTCGTGCACGCCCAGGCTCTCGAAGACGGCGCGCATCGGGCCGCCCGCGATGATCCCGGTGCCCTGCGGCGCCGAGCGGACGGTGACGCGACCGGCACCAAAGTGGCCGTTCCCGTCATGGTGCAGCGTGCGACCTTCCTTGAGCGGAACGCGCAACATCTTCTTCTTGGCAGCGGCGGTCGCCTTCGAGATCGCCTCCGGCACCTCGCGCGCCTTGCCGTGACCGAAGCCGACGCGGCCCTTGCCGTCACCCACGACGACCAGCGCCGCGAAGCCGAAGCGCTTGCCGCCCTTCACCGTCTTCGAGACGCGGTTGATGTGGACCAGCTTCTCGATCAGCTCTTCGCCGCCGTCATCCTGGCCACCACGACGGTCGTCACGACGACCGCCGCGGCCGTCACGGCCACCGCCGCGATTGCCGCCGGGGCCACCGCGACCGCCACCGCCACCCGGGCCGCCGCGACCGCGGCCACCGCGCGCACCGCGCTCGCCGCCACCCTGGTAGCCACCGCCGGTATTGCCGTCCTGCGGCGCCGCCGCGGGGGCTTCGTTCTCCGCAGCCTGCGGCTGCTGGTTGTTCTCGTCAGCCATGTCTTAGAACTCCAGTCCGGCTTCGCGCGCTGCCTCGGCCAGCGCCTTCACGCGGCCGTGAAACAGGAAGCCGCCACGATCGAAGACGACCTGCGTGACGCCAGCGGCCTTGGCCGCTTCCGCAACGCGCTTGCCGACGGCAGCAGCCGCCTCGGCATTGGCGGTCTTGCCGTCGTGGTTGGACAGCGTCGACGCAGCGGCCACGGTGCGGCCCTGCGCGTCGTCGATGACCTGCGCATAGATGTGCTTGCCCGAACGGTGCACCGACAGGCGCGGACGGGTGCCCGCACGCGCACGCAGCGCGGTACGGTTGCGGCGACGCCGCTTCTCGAAAAGTGAAAGACCCTTGGTCATTACTTCTTCTTCCCTTCCTTGCGGAAGATGAACTCGCCGTCGTACTTGATGCCCTTGCCCTTGTACGGTTCCGGCTTGCGCCAGCGGCGGATCTCGGCGGCCAGCTGACCGACCTTCTGCTTGTCCGCACCGCTGATCTCGACGGTGGTCGCGTCCGGCGTCTTGACCTCGATGCCTTCCGGCACGTCGATGTTGACGTCGTGGCTGTAGCCAAGCTGCAGCTTCAGGTTGCGGCCCTGCGCCGCGGCGCGATAGCCGACGCCGGTGATGAGCAGCTTCTTGGTGAAGCCGTCGGTCACGCCGGTCACCAGGTTCTGCACCATCGTCCGCTGCATCCCCCAGAACGCGCGCGCGCGCTTGGTGTCGTTGGCCGGCTGCACCGAAATGCCGTCGCCTTCGATCGTGTAGCTGATCTCGTCACGCAGCGGCATGGTGAGGGTGCCCTTCGGCCCCTTTACGGTGATGATGCCGTTGTTGATCGTCGGGGTCACGCCCGCAGGGACGACGACCGCCTTCTTGCCAATGCGGCTCATCAGAACACCTCCGCGAGCACTTCGCCACCGACGTTCTGCTCACGCGCTTCCGCATCGGAAAGCACGCCGCGCGGCGTCGAGACGATGGTGATGCCAAGGCCGTTCATCACGCGCGGCAGCTCGGTGGCGCCGGAGTAGATGCGACGGCCGGGCTTGGAGACGCGCGCGACATGCTTGATCGCGGGCTGGCCCTCGAAATACTTCAGCTCGATGCGCACGCCGGCGGCGGGGCCCATCTGCTCTTCGGAATAGCCACGGATGTAGCCTTCGCGCTGGAGCACGTCGAGCACGCGGACGCGCAGCTTCGACGACGGCGAAAGGACGCTGTCCTTACGCGCGCGCTGGCCGTTGCGGATACGGGTGAGCAGGTCACCCAGGGGATCGGTCACTGCCATCTTACGTCCTTACCAGCTCGACTTGGTGAGACCCGGGATCAGGCCCTTGTTGGCCAGATCGCGCAGCATCACACGGGCAAGCCCGAACTTGCGGTAGTACGCACGCGGACGACCGGTCAGCGCGCAGCGGTTGCGGATACGCGTGGGGTTCGCGTTGCGCGGCAGCTCGGCCATCTTCAGGCGCGCGATGAGACGCTCGGTCTCGTCGAGCGACTGGTCGTTGGCCTGCGCCTTCAGCTTCGCCAGCTTGGGCGCATATTGCGCCACGAGCTTCTTGCGACGCTCGTTCTTGTTCACGGAACTCAGTTTCGCCATGGACTTAAGCTCTCTCTATCAGACCAGAAGAGCGGTCATGCCGCCTTCTTCTCGGTCGTTTCTTCCTCGATCGGGAACGGGAAGCCGAACAGACGCAGCAGCTCGCGCGCCTCGTCATCGGTCTTCGCGCTCGTCGTCACGATCACGTCCATGCCGCGCACCTTGTCGACGCGGTCATAGCTGATCTCCGGGAACACGATCTGCTCCTTGATGCCGCAGGCGTAATTGCCACGGCCGTCGAAGCTCTTCGGGTTCAGCCCGCGGAAATCGCGGACGCGCGGGAGCGCGATGGTGATGAAGCGGTCGAGGAACTCGTACATGCGCTCACGGCGAAGGGTAACCTTCACGCCGATCGGCATGCCCTCACGCAGCTTGAACTGCGCGATCGACTTCTTCGCCTTGGTGATCACCGGCTTCTGGCCCGCGATCAGCTCCATTTCCGACGCGGCCTGGTCGACGCGCTTCTTGTCCTGCGTCGCTTCGCCCACGCCCATGTTGAGCACGATCTTTTCGATGCGCGGGATTTCCATCGCATTCTTGTAACCGAACTTCTCGGTCATCGCCGCGACGATGCGATCGTCATAGATCGCCTTCATGCGGGGCTTGTAGGCATCAGCCATCGATCTTCTCCCCGGTCTTGACGGCGACGCGGACCTTCTTGCCGTCCTGCGTCTCGAAGCGGACGCGGGTCGGCTTGCCGTCGGCGGTGACGTGCGCCACCTTCGAGATGTGCATCGGCGCCTCGATCTTCTCGAGACCGCCCTGCGGGTTCGCCTGGTCCGGCTTGCGGTGACGGGTCGCGACGTTGACGCCGCCCACGATCACCTTGCCGTCGCGCGGCATCGCCGCGGTGACGGTGCCGGTCTTGCCCTTGTCCTTGCCGGACAGGACGATGACCTGGTCACCCTTCTTGATCTTCGCGGCGGCCATTACAGCACCTCCGGCGCAAGCGAGATGATCTTCATGTGCTTCTTGCCACGCAGTTCGCGAACCACCGGGCCGAAGATACGGGTGCCGATCGGCTCCTCGTTCTTGTTGACCAGCACCGCGGCGTTGCCGTCGAAACGGATCACCGAACCGTCGGCGCGACGGATGTCCTTGGCGGTACGCACGATCACCGCCCGGTGAACGTCGCCCTTCTTCACGCGGCCACGCGGCTGCGCTTCCTTCACGCTGACGACGATGATGTCGCCGACGCTGGCCGTGCGGCGCTTGGACCCGCCAAGCACCTTGATGCACTGCACCCGCTTCGCGCCGCTGTTGTCAGCGACGTCGAGATTGGACTGCATCTGGATCATCGATCCGCTTCCTTCTCGCTCATGGGGTGGATACCGACCCAACCCCGCCTAAAAAAACGACCCCCGGCGGCGGGCTTGGCCCGCGCCAGGGGGAGCAGCCCGGTAGCCGCTCCATGGGTGAAAGGCAAGCCCTTCAGCCTACGTCGCCCCTCGCCCGCTCATGTGGTCTCCGCCCTTGCGAACGGACCCTGCACAAAACGGCGCGAGGCACTCGGTCATCGACGCTTATGCGTCGACGTCGACCCGCTCCGGTGCCACGTGGGTGTTCACGCGGTCCAGGACCTTCCAGGTCTTGAGCTTCGACATCGGCGCGATCTCTTCGATGCGCACCGTTTCGCCAGCCTTGTACTCGTTCGCCTCGTCATGGGCGTGGTACTTCTTCGAACGGCGGATGATCTTGCCGTAGAGCGGGTGCTTGACCTTGCGCTCCACGTTCACGACCACCGTCTTCTCGCCCTTGTCGGAGACGATCACTCCGGTCAGCACGCGCTTCGGCATGTGTCGTCCTCTTACTTGGCGTCAGCCGCAGCGTTGCGCTGCGTCTGAAGGGTCTTGATGCGGGCGATGTCCTTGCGGACCTCGCGCACGCGGCTCGGCTTCTCGAGCTGGCTGGTCGCCGCCTGGAAGCGCAGGTTGAACTGCTCGCGCTTCAGGTTGCCCAGGCTCTCGGAGAGCTGGTCGTCGCTCTGGCCGTTATAATCGGTCTTGTTCGCCATCTTACTCGCCTCCCAGGTGCGAGGTGTCGCCGAGGCGCGCCACGACCTTGGTCTTGATCGGCAGCTTCATCGCGGCGCGCTCGAACGCTTCCGCGGCCAGCGGCCCTTCGACGCCGTCGAGCTCGAACAGGATCCGGCCCGGCTTGACGCGGGCGGCCCAGAACTCCGGCGAACCCTTACCCGAGCCCATGCGGACTTCGGCGGGCTTGCTCGACACCGGCACGTCGGGGAACACGCGGATCCACAGACGCCCCTGGCGCTTGATGTGGCGCGTGATCGCGCGGCGGGCCGCCTCGATCTGACGCGCGGTGATACGGTCCGGCTCCATCGCCTTGAGGCCATAGGAGCCGAAGTTCAGCGTCGTGCCGCCCTTGGCGTCGCCGTGGATACGGCCCTTGAACGCCTTGCGGAACTTGGTGCGCTTCGGTTGCAGCATGTCCGTTAATCCTTAGCGGCGGTCGTCGCGCGCCGGGCGCACGCCGGAGGTCTGGGCCTCCATCATGAGACGATCGGTAGCGAACGGGTCGTGACCGAGGATCTCACCCTTGAACACCCACACCTTCACGCCGCAGACGCCGTACGCAGTGTGCGCCTCGGCATGGGCGTAGTCGATGTTGGCGCGCAGCGTATGCAGCGGCACGCGGCCTTCACGATAGCTTTCCGAACGCGCGATTTCCGCGCCGCCCAGACGGCCACCGCAATAGACCTTGATGCCGTCGGCACCGAGCCGCATCGCGGACTGCACCGCACGCTTCATGGCGCGGCGGAACGCGATACGACGCTCGAGCTGGTCAGCGATGCCCTGCGCGATGAGCTTGGCGTCGACTTCCGGCTTGCGGATCTCGACGATGTTCAGCGACACGTCCGAGCTGGTCATCGCGCCGAGCGTCTTGCGCAGCTTCTCGATGTCCGAGCCCTTCTTGCCGATGATGACACCGGGGCGGGCCGCGAAGATCGAAATCCGGCACAGCTTGGCCGGACGGTCGATCACCACCTTGGAGATCGCGGCCTGCGGCAGCGTCTTCATGATGTACTGGCGGATCTTCAGATCCTCCAGCAGCAGCTTCTTGTAATCCGCGCCCTCGGCGAACCAGCGGCTGTCCCAGGTGCGGTTGATCTGCAGGCGCAGACCGATGGGATTGCTCTTGTGACCCATTAGGCTTCTTCCTGCTCGCGCACGACGATCCGCAGCCGCGAGAACGGCTTCAGGATGCGGGTGGACTTGCCGCGGCCGCGCGTGGCGAACCGCTTCATGGTGATCGACTTGCCAACCGACGCCTCGGCAACGATCAATGCATCGACGTCGAGGTTGTGGTTGTTCTCGGCGTTGGCGATGGCCGAAGCCAGCACCTTGCGCGCATCGACCGCCATCGACTTCTTCGAGAAGGCGAGGATGTTCAACGCGTCGCCGACCTTGCGGCCGCGGATCAGCGCGGCGACCAGGCCCAGCTTCTGCGCCGAACCGCGGATCTGCGTGCCGACCGAGAGGGCTTCCTTCTCGCCGACCTTGCGGGGGGACTGAGGCTTGCTCATCAGCGCTTGCCCTTCTTGTCAGCCGCGTGACCCGGGAAATAGCGGGTCGGCGCGAATTCACCGAGCTTCATGCCGACCATGTCCTCGTTCACCGTCACCGGCACGAACTTGCGGCCGTTATAGACAGTGAAGGTCAGGCCGATGAACTGCGGCAGGATGGTGGAGCGACGCGACCAGGTCTTGATCGGCGCACGGCCGCCCGAATCCTGTGCGACTTCGGCCTTCTTGAGCAGGCTCAGTTCGACGAACGGGCCCTTCCAGACGGAGCGCGCCATTACTTCTTCCTCGCGTGACGGCTACGGATGATCATCTTGTCCGTAGACTTGTTGTGGCGCGTGCGCGCACCCTTGGTCGGCTTGCCCCACGGCGTCACCGGATGGCGACCGCCCGAGGTCCGGCCTTCACCACCGCCGTGCGGGTGGTCGACCGGGTTCTTCGCCACGCCGCGCGTCAGCGGGCGCGAGCCCAGCCAGCGCGAACGACCGGCCTTGCCGAGGTTCTGGTTCTGGTTGTCCGGGTTGGACACCGCACCGACCGTCGCCATGCACTCGCCATGGATGTAGCGCTGCTCGCCCGAGTTCAGGCGGACGATGACCATGCCGCGGTCACGACCGACGACCTGGACATAGGTGCCCGCCGAACGCGCGATCTGGCCGCCCTTGCCGGGCTTCATCTCGACGTTGTGGACGATGGTGCCGACCGGCATCTGGCCCAGCTCCATCGCGTTGCCCGGCTTCACGTCGGTCTTCTTGCCCGCGACGACCTTGTCGCCGACGGCGAGACGCTGCGGCGCGATGATGTACGCCTGCTCGCCGTCCGGGTAGGACACCAGCGCGATGAACGCGGTGCGGTTGGGGTCATATTCCAGCCGCTCGACGGTGCCGTCGACGTCCCACTTCCGACGCTTGAAGTCGATGAAGCGATAGCGCTGCTTGTGACCGCCCGCGATGCCGCGCGAGGTCACGTGGCCCTTGTTGTTGCGGCCACCGGTCTTGCGCTTGCCCTCGGTCAACGCCTTGACGGGCTTGCCCTTCCAAAGCGACGACTTGTCGACGAGGATCAGGCCGCGCTGTGCCGGCGAGGTCGGATTATAATGCTTGAGTGCCATCTTACTTGGCCCCCTCGGTGACGTCGATCGACTGCCCCTCGCGGAGCGTGACGATCGCCTTCTTCATGTCGGACCGCTGGTAGGGCGCACCCTTCCAACGCTTGGTCTTGCCCTTCTGGACGATCGTGTTCACGCGAACGACGCTGACGTCAAACAGCGCTTCCACGGCCGCCTTGATTTCGGGCTTGGTCGCCTTGTTGGCGACCTTGAAGACCACCGCGTTCTGCTCGGAGAGCAGGGTCGCCTTCTCGGTGATGTGCGGCGCGACAATCACGTCATAATGACGGTTGTCGATCGCCTTTGCCGGCTTAGCCATTGAAGCGCGCCTCCAGCTTCTCGACCGCCGCGCGCGTCAGCACCAGCGTGTCAGCCTTGATGATGTCGTAGACGTTGGCGCCCACGGCGGGGAGCATGTCCACACCCGGAAGGTTGCGACCGGCGCGGAAGCCTTCGGCTGCCTCACCGTCGATCACCAGCGTCCGCTTGCCCGTGTTGAGCCCGGCGAAATGCCCCTTCAGCTCCTTGGTCTTGGCGACCTCGAACCCTTCCAGGACGATCAGCGAACCCGCCTTGGCGTGGCTGCTGAGGGCCATCTTCAGACCCAGCGCGCGGATCTTCTTGTTCAGGCCCGGATTGAAATCGCGGACGCGGGCGCCGTGCGCCTTACCACCGCCGACGAACACCGGCGCGCGACGATCGCCGTGACGGGCGACGCCGCCGCCCTTCTGGCGCCCGAGCTTCTTGCCCGTGCGTGCGACATCGGAACGCTCGCGCGTACCGCGCGCGGTGGCGCGGCGCTTCTCGAGCTGCCAGGTCACGACGCGGTGCAGGATGTCGGCGCGCGGATCGAGGCCGAAGACCTCGTCGTTGAGCTCGACTTCGCCCGTATCGGTGCCGGCGAAGGAAGAAATCTTGACCTTCACTTCTTAGCCCTCCTGGCTCTCGGCAGCTGCCGGAGCAGGGTCTGCGGAAACATTGTTGTTGGCCGCCTTGATCGACGCCGGGAACGGCGCGCTCTCGTGGCGATCATGCTTGACGGCGTCCTTGACGAACAGCCAGCCGCCCTTGGAGCCGGGAACCGAACCCTTCACGAAGATCAGACCACGCTCGACGTCGGTGCCGACGATCTCGAGGTTCTGCTGCGTGCGGTTACGATCGCCCATGTGGCCGGCCATCTTCTTGTTCTTGAAGACGCGACCCGGATCCTGACGGTTACCCGTCGAACCATGCGAACGGTGGCTGACCGACACGCCGTGCGTGGCGCGCAGACCGCCGAAGTTCCAGCGCTTCATGGCGCCGGCGAAGCCCTTGCCCTGCGTGCGACCCTGAATGTCGACCAGCTGGCCGGCGACATAATGGTCGGCCGACAGCTCGGCGCCGACATCGAGGAGATTGTCCTCGGTCACGCGGAATTCGTGGACGATCGCCTTCGGCTCCACTTCGGCCTTGCCGAAATGGCCGCGCTGCGGCTTGGCGACGTTCTTGGCCTTGGCGACACCTGCACCAAGCTGGACGGCCGTGTAGCCGTCCCGGTCATTTTCGCGACGGGCGATGACCTGAAGCGCCTCAATCTGCAGGACGGTGACCGGCACGTGGCGGCCGTCGTCCTGGAACAGGCGGGTCATCCCCATTTTCTTCGCGATCACGCCAGTACGCATGATCCCTTGCTCCTTGACAGAGGCACCCTGAAGCCCATCCCCAGGGTGCTTGCGACCCGCGGCTTGCGCCGCGGATCAGTCCGGCCCGGAATAGCGAAGCGTGCCCCCGTCCCGGGCTGGGCGCTCTCCACAAGGGAAGAGCAGACGGGAGACGCTGGACCCGGCCACCCGAGGGCGGCCGGCGGTATCTCATGGTCGTCGAAGCGTCCGCTCAGGCGGTGCGCTCGTCCGTTTCGGGCGATACGCCACGAAACGACAAACCCGCGGGACTCACGTCAACCGCGGGAGCCGGCCGATTACGCCAGCTTGATCTCGACGTCAACACCGGCCGCCAGATCGAGCTTCATCAGCGCGTCGACGGTCTGCGGGGTCGGCTGTACGATGTCGAGCATCCGCTTGTAGGTGCGGACCTCGAACTGCTCGCGCGACTTCTTGTCGATGTGCGGCCCACGGTTGACCGTGAACTTCTCGATGCGGGTCGGGAGCGGAATAGGACCACGGATGAGCGCGCCGGTGCGGCGCGCGGTTTCGGCGATGTCGCCGGTCGCCTGATCGAGCACGCGATGATCGAACGCCTTCAGGCGGATGCGGATGTTGCTGTCCATAGTCCCTACCAATGCGAAAGAGCGGGGTACCTGCCCTGCCCGCCTGCCGGATCATCCGGCGCGGCGAATCGGGAGCACCTCTTGCTGTTCTCGAACGAAAACCGAAGCGGCGGCATTAATGCCACCCTCATTAAAAGGCAACCGCCCGACGCACCTTTCGGCGCGCCGGGCGGCAGCTTTTTGCGACAGGCCGCTGACGCAGCCGGCCGTTCTTACTTGGTGATGCCGCTCACGACACCCGCGCCGACGGTCCGGCCACCCTCACGGATGGTGAAACGCTGGCCGACGTCCATCGCGATCGGGGCAATCAGCTTGATGCCCAGCGCGACGTTGTCGCCCGGCATGACCATCTCGGTGCCCTCGGGCAGCTCGACGGTGCCGGTCACGTCCGTCGTACGGAAGTAGAACTGCGGACGATAGTTGGCGAAGAACGGCGTGTGACGACCACCCTCGTCCTTCGACAGCACGTACACTTCCGACTGGAAGTCGGTGTGCGGCTTGATCGAGCCCGGCTTGCAAAGCACCTGGCCACGCTCGACCTCGTCGCGGGCGACGCCACGGATCAGCGCACCGACGTTGTCGCCGGCCTGGCCCTGATCGAGCAGCTTGCGGAACATTTCCACGCCAGTGACGGTGGTCTTGCGGACAGTCGGGTGGATGCCGACGATCTCGACTTCCTCACCAACCTTGACGATGCCGGTCTCGACGCGGCCAGTCACGACCGTACCACGACCCGAGATCGAGAACACGTCCTCGATCGGCATCATGAACGGCTTGTCCAGCGGACGTTCCGGCTGCGGGATGTACTCGTCGACCGCCTTCATCAGCTCCATGACCGCATCCGGCCCGAGCTTCTGGTTCGAACCCGACAGCGCGCAGGTCGCCGAACCCTTGATGATCGGAATGTCGTCGCCGGGGAACTCGTACGAGCTGAGCAGCTCGCGGACTTCCAGCTCGACCAGCTCGAGGATTTCCTCGTCGTCGACCAGATCGACCTTGTTCATGAACACGACCATCGCCGGCACGCCGACCTGACGGGCGAGCAGGATGTGCTCGCGGGTCTGCGGCATCGGGCCGTCGGTGGCCGACACGACCAGGATCGCGCCGTCCATCTGCGCCGCGCCGGTGATCATGTTCTTCACATAATCGGCGTGGCCCGGGCAGTCGACGTGTGCATAGTGGCGGTTCGCCGTCTCATACTCGACGTGCGCGGTCGAGATGGTGATGCCGCGCTCGCGCTCTTCCGGCGCCTTGTCGATGTTCGCGAAATCGACCGCGGCGTTGCCCGCGACGTTCTCCGCCAGCACCTTCGTGATCGCTGCGGTCAGCGAGGTCTTGCCATGGTCGACGTGACCGATGGTGCCGATGTTGAGGTGCGGCTTGGTCCGCTCAAACTTAGCCTTAGCCATTGTTTCCCTACCTTCTTGGATTCGTCTTCGCGAACGGAGCCGCGCCAGAACGCGGCCCCATAGCGGCTGTTTAACCGTTGTGCAAACCCTCGCCTGCTTTTGGCGGGGCCGACGCGGGAGTGAATCCCGCGTCGTCGGACGGGTTCGGCGTGCGCCGACCCGCCGTCCGGCCTTGCGGCGAGATGGGGCTAAGTCGCCTTAGCCCCGTCCGCCTCAGGCCAGCTTCGCCTTCACTTCGTCGGCGACGTTCTGCGGCACTTCGTCATAGTGCGAGAACTGCATCGAGTAGCTGGCGCGGCCCTGCGTGAACGAGCGGAGCGAGTTCACGTAGCCGAACATGTTCGCCAGCGGGACCATCGCGGTCACCGCCTGCGCGTTGCCGCGCGTGTCGGTGCCCTGGATCTGGCCACGACGCGAGTTCATGTCGCCGATGACGTCGCCCAGATAATCCTCCGGGGTGACGACCTCGACCTTCATCACCGGCTCGAGCAGCGTGATGCCGGCCTTCTGCGCGCCTTCGCGCATCGCACCGCGCGCGGTGATTTCGAACGCCAGCGCCGACGAGTCGACGTCGTGGTACGCACCGTCATACAGCGTGATGTCGAAGTCGATGATCGGGAAGCCGACCAGCGAGCCGGTAGCCGCCGTCTCACGGAAACCCTTTTCGATCGCCGGGATGTACTCGCGCGGAATGTTGCCGCCCTTGATCTCGTCCTTGAAGATGATGCCCGCACCGCGCTCGCCCGGCGTCAGCTTCACCTTCACGCGACCGAACTGGCCGGTGCCGCCCGACTGCTTCTTGTGGGTATAGTCGATGTCGACGGCCTTCTTGAGGTACTCGCGATACGCCACCTGCGGCGCACCGACGTTCGCCTCGACCTTGAACTCGCGCTTCATGCGGTCGACGAGAATCTCAAGGTGGAGCTCGCCCATCCCCTTGATGATCGTCTGGCCCGATTCGTGATCGGTCGACACGCGGAACGAGGGATCCTCGGCGGCCAGACGATTGAGCGCGATGCCCATCTTCTCCTGGTCGGCCTTGGTCTTCGGCTCCACCGACAGTTCGATCACGGGCTCCGGGAACTCCATGCGCTCCAGGATGATCGGGTGCGCGGGATCGCAGAGCGTATCACCGGTCGTCGTTTCCTTGAGACCCGCGATCGCGACGATGTCGCCCGCACGCGCCTCTTCGATGTCCTCACGCGAGTTCGCGTGCATGAGGAGCATACGGCCGATCTTTTCCTTCTTGTCCTTCACCGAGTTCAGGTAGCCGCCCTTGGTCAGGACGCCCGAATAGATGCGCGCGAAGGTCAGCGAGCCAACGAACGGGTCGTTCATGATCTTGAACGCCAGCGCCGAGAACGGTGCCTCATCCGACGAAGGACGCTCGTCCGGCGTCTCGCCGTCGAGCTTGACGCCCTTGATCGCGGGCACGTCGAGCGGGCTTGGCAGGTAGTCGACCACCGCGTCGAGCAGCGGCTGGACACCCTTGTTCTTGAACGCCGAACCGCAGACGACCGGCACGAACGCCATGCTCAGCGTGCCCTTGCGGATCAGCGCCTTCAGCGTCTTCGCGTCGGGCTCGTTGCCCTCCAGATACGCTTCCATCGCGTCGTCGTCCTGTTCGACGGCAAGCTCGATCAGTTCGCTGCGATACTTCGCAGTCTTCTCGGCCATGTCGTCGGGGACCGGCTGGTACTCGAACTTCGCGCCCAGCGACTCCTCGAGCCAGATGATCGCGCGGTTCTCGACCAGGTCGACCAGACCCTTGAACCCGCCCTCGATGCCGATCGGGAGGTACAGCACCGCCGGCTTCGCGCCGAGCCGCTCGATGATCGAGTTGACGCAGAAATAGAAGTCGGCGCCGGTACGGTCGAGCTTGTTGACAAAGCACATGCGCGGCACGCCGTACTTGTCGGCCTGACGCCACACCGTCTCCGACTGCGGCTCCACACCCGCGACGCCATCGAAGCACGCGACCGCGCCGTCGAGCACGCGCAGCGAACGCTCGACTTCAATCGTGAAGTCGACGTGGCCCGGGGTGTCGATGATGTTGATCAGATGCTCGGGGCCGTTGCCCTCCTCGGCCTTCCACTTGCAGGTGGTGGCAGCCGACGTGATCGTGATCCCGCGCTCCTGCTCCTGCTCCATCCAGTCCATCGTGGCGGTGCCCTCATGGACTTCGCCGATCTTGTAGGACTTGCCGGTGTAGTAGAGAATACGCTCGGTCGTCGTCGTCTTGCCGGCGTCGATATGCGCCATGATGCCGATGTTACGGTAGAGGTCGAGCGGATGGCTGCGGGCCATGAACGGGCTTCCTTAGCAGATGTGGGGAGCGCAGCGCATCGGCCGGCTCCCCACGATATAGGTCAGATTTGAGACGCTTCCAAGACAGGCCGCGTCCGCATCGCCGCTGTTACCAGCGATAGTGCGAGAAGGCGCGGTTCGCTTCCGCCATGCGGTGCGTGTCCTCGCGCTTCTTCACCGCGTTGCCGCGGTTGTTCGAGGCATCGAGCAGCTCGCCCGACAGACGCGCCGACATCGTGTTCTCGCTGCGCGCACGCGCGGCAGTGATCAGCCAGCGGATCGCCAGAGCCTGCGCACGCTCCGGACGGACTTCGACCGGGACCTGGTAGGTCGCACCGCCGACGCGGCGGCTGCGGACTTCGATGCCCGGCTTGATGTTGTTGAGCGCATCGTGGAACACGCCGATCGGCTCGCGCTTCGCGCGGGTCTCGACGGTGTTCATCGCCGAATAGACGATGCCCTCGGCGACCGACTTCTTGCCGTCGAGCATCACCGAGTTCATGAACTTGGACAGAACCTCATCCCCGTAGACGGGATCAGGCAGGATTTCCCGCTTATCGGGACGACGACGACGCGCCATGATGAATACCTTTCAATCAGCTGGTGAGAATACGGGAGCGGCTTACTTCGGCCGCTTCGCACCGTACTTCGACCGCGACTGCTTGCGGTCCTTGACGCCCTGCGTGTCGAGCACGCCGCGCAGCACGTGGTAGCGCACGCCTGGAAGGTCGCGCACACGGCCGCCGCGGATCAGCACCACCGAGTGCTCCTGCAGATTGTGGCCTTCACCCGGGATGTAGCTGATGACTTCGCGCTGGTTGGTCAGGCGAACCTTGGCCACCTTGCGCAATGCCGAGTTCGGCTTCTTCGGGGTCGTCGTATAGACACGGGTACAGACGCCACGCTTCTGCGGGTTCTGTTCCATCGCAGGGACCTTGCTCTTGGCCTTCTGCGGGTCGCGGCCCTTGCGGACCAGCTGGTTGATCGTCGGCATTGAAGCCTTCACCTTTCCGATAGGTTACTTTGCTGGAGCCCTAAAACAAGACTTGGAATACGAAAAGGAGCCGCGGCGCCACCGCATGGCGGCGACCGGATGGCCCTTGATGCATCCAGCAATGTTCAAGCTGCCCGGCGGAGTCGCCTCCTTCCGGACCGGCGCGCTATACGCAGGCTCGCCCCGTCGGTCAATCGCCACAACGGACAGCAAGCGACTTGCCGTGGCCTGCGCAGCGGCTAGACGCGACGCCTTCACTTGGATCAGCAGGAACCGGGATGATCGACGCTCTGGCACGGGCGCGCACGTTGCGCGACCGCGACCGCTATCTGCTGCTCGGGGCCGCCGCCTCGCTCTACCTGCTGAGCGTGCCGTTCATCAGCGGCGACATGCGCATGCACCTGATACCGTGGACCCGGTACCTGGTCGAGCACGGCCGCTTCGCCGCGCTGGCGGACAGCTTCGCCGATTACACCCCGCCCTACCTCTACCTGCTGGCGCTGACCTCGAGTGCCAACGCCGTGCTCGGCCCGGTCGGCGTCATCAAGCTGCTGTCGATCCTTGGGACGATTTTCACCGCTTGTGCGGTGCGTGCCGTTCTCGCGCCCTGCTTACCGGCACGGGCCGCGAGCAATGGCGCGCTGCTGACGCTGCTGCTGCCAACCATGATCGCCAACGGCCCGGTATGGGGCCAATGCGATGCGCTCTATGGCGGGTGTGTGCTGCTGGCGGTCGCCGGCTTCATGCGCGGCCACGCGGTCGCGGCGATGGCGGCGGTCGGGCTGGCGGTCGCCTTCAAGCTGCAAGGCGTGTTCATTGCGCCGTTGGTGCTGGCGATGCTCCTGTCGCGACGGGCGCCGCTCTGGACGGTCCTGCTCCCGCCGTTGGTCTATGCCGTGGCGATGATGCCGGCGTGGCTCGCCGGGCGCCCTGCCCACGACCTGGCGACCATTTATCTGGCGCAAGGGCATTCGTATCACGATCTCGCACGCTCGGTGCCGAACATCTGGCAGATCCTGCGCGCGCTGGTGACGATCCCCTATGAGGCCGGGGTGATTGTCGGCCTGCTCGCCGCTGCGATCGCAACCGCCTGGACCGCTTGGCGCGCGCGCGGTCGCCTTGATGCGCCGGTCGATGTGCTGCTGCTCGCGCTGACCGGCGCGGTGCTGGTGCCGTATCTGCTGCCCAAGATGCACAACCGCTATTTCTTTACGGCCGACCTGCTGGCGTTCGCTTACGCGTTTGTCCGTCCGACCAGGCGGCCCGTCCGAATCGCGCTGCTGGTGCAGACCGGCTCGCTGCTGTCGTATCTCACCTTCCTGATCGGCCTGACCGGCGGCGCGTTCGTCGGCGCGTTCTTCATGAGCGCGGCACTGGTGCTGGTGCTGCGCGAGTTCCGCGAGCGCCTCACTTCAGCGGATCGTGCCCCCAGTTCATGAGCGAGTAGCGCCAGTCGGACTGATCCTTGTCCTTCGCCGGGCCGCCCTGCGCGAGATGGCGGTGAACGTATCCGACGACCTTCTTCATATGCGCATAATCGTCGTCGGTAAGATCGGCCTTCTTCTTGCGCTTGATCGCGACGATCCGCCGGCCCGATTCGTGGCCGACGCTCTCGCCCGCCCCCTTGCCGTCATCGCCCTTCCAGCCGACGCGCTTGCTGTCGTCGCTGCCGAGGAACTTTTCCAGCTCGGCGGGCGCCATGTTGACCGCCTCGGCGAAGTCCTTCGCAATCTCGTCGTGATCGTCAGCCATTTGCTTCTCCTCGGACGGAAAAAGCGCCAGCGATGCGAACGGTTCAATCGCGCAGGCGCGCGGTCAGGAAGGCGATCAGTGCATCAACGCGCGCCGGACGCAACGCGCTGGGCGGAGTCAGCAAGTGCAGCCCGATCGGCGCGGGTGCCCAGTCGCGCAGGATTTCGACCACCCGTCCCGCCGCCAGCGCCTCACCAATGATGAAGCTCGGCAGGCGCGTGATGCCGAGCCCTGCTTCGACTGCCGGGATCAAGGCTTCGCCGCTGTTCGCCGCCAAAGGCCCGGCCCCGCGCACCGAAACCTCGGCTCCCTCGGGACCTCGGAAACGCCACGGTCCGGGGATATTGCTATAGCCGAGCAGCCGATGCTCCCCAAGTTGCGCGGCGTGTGTCGGCGTTCCATGCACCGCCAGATATGACGGCGCCGCAACCAGGTGCGCCGCAATCGTGCAGAGCCGCCGCGCGCGCAACGAACTGTCGGGCAGGTCGGCAATCCGCAGCGCGACATCGAACCCCTCTGCAACGATGTCGACCCGCGCATCCGAGAGATGCAGGTCGATCTCGATCTGCGGATGCTCGCTGAGAAAGTCGGCGAGCAATGGCGCGACATTCTTCACCCCGAAGGTCATCGGCGCAGCCAGCCGCACCCGCCCGCTCGGCACGCTCGCGCCAATCCGCGCGGCTTCCTCGGCGGCCTGCGCCTCGGCGACGATCCGCGCGGCATGGTCGGCGAGCGGCCCGCCCGCCTCGGTCAGCGCCAGTCGCCTTGAGGTGCGATGGAACAGCGACACTCCCAGATGCGCTTCCAGCCGCGACACCGCCTTAGACACCGTCGCCTTGCTCAACCCGATCGCATCCGCCGCGCCGCTGAACGACCGGTGCTCGGCCACCGCGGCGAAGATCGCCCAGGCCTCGAAATCGGGGAGCCTCATGCCGGGCAACGTACCCTCGGAAACGATCCGTTTCAATCGTTTCTGTTTTGACGAGCACGTGGGCTCCCTAGCTTGGTGGCAACAAAACGGAGGTTCATCATGACCGACACCGCCACCCTGACCCGCACCACCGGCATCGAGCGCCGCGCCTTCGAGACGCTGGGCCACGCCAACCACGGCTGGCTCGACGCGCGCCACCATTTCTCCTTCGCGAGTTACTACGATCCGGCACGGGAGAGCTGGGGCGCGATCCGCGTCTGGAACGATGACACGATCGCACCGAACAGCGGCTTCCCCCCGCATCCGCATCGCGACATGGAGATCATCACCTATGTCCGCAAAGGCGCGATCACGCATCAGGATTCGCTGGGCAATACCGGCCGCACCGAGGCCGGCGACGTGCAGGTGATGAGCGCCGGATCGGGCGTGCGCCATGCCGAATATAATCTCGAGAGCGAGCCGACGACCTTGTTCCAGATCTGGGTCGAGCCGACCCGCAGCGGCGGCGCGCCGAGCTGGGGCGCCAAGCCCTTCCCCAAGGGCGACCGTACCGGCAAGTTCGTGACGCTCGCCAGCGGGTTCGAGGAGGACGTGACCGGACCGGGCGCAGCACTGCCGATCCGCGCCGAGGCACGCGTGCTGGCAGCGACGCTGGCGGCGGGCGAGACGCTGACCCACGCGGTCGGCGAAGGCCGCCACGCCTATCTGGTCCCCGCGACCGGCGCGATCGAGATCGACGGCGAGCGCTTCGCGGCGCGCGACGGCGTTGCGATCACCGGCGGCCGCACCATCACCATCACCGCGATCGACGAGGCCGAACTGGTGCTCGTCGACGCCAACTGACTTTCTGAAAGGAGCTGACGACCATGACCAAGGTGCTCGTGCTTTATTACTCGTCCTACGGCCATATCGAGCAGATGGCCGATGCCATCGCCGAGGGCGCGCGCAGCGGCGGCGCGGAGGTCGACATCCGTCGCGTCGCCGAGACCGCCCCCGCCGAGATCGTCAAGGCGGCCGGCTTCAAGACCGACACCGCGCATCCCGAGATCGAAGGCCCGGACGCGCTGGCGAACTATGACGCGATCGTCGTCGGCGCGCCGACCCGCTACGGTCGGATGCCGAGCCAGATGGCGGCGTTCTGGGACACGACCGGCGGCTTGTGGATGAAGGGCGCGCTGGTCGGCAAGGTCGGCGGGGCGTTCACCTCGACCGCCAGCCAGCACGGTGGTCAGGAAGCGACGCTGTTCTCGATCCTCACCAACCTGCTCCACCACGGGATGACGATCGTCGGGCTCGATTACGGCTTCCAGGGCCAGATGGGCGTCGACGAGGTGAAGGGCGGCACGCCGTACGGCGCGAGCACGCTGGCGGGTGGCGACGGCAGCCGCCAGCCCTCGGCAGACGAGCTGGACGGCGCGCGCTATCAGGGCAAGCGCATCGCCGAGACCGCGGCGAAGCTGAAAGCGTAAGGCTCTCCCGATCGTCGTCTCTGGTCAAATCCGGAACCCCGCTTCTTCTCCACCGCGACAGGAAGCGGGGTCACGGTTTCGGAGCGCGATCTTCTGAAGCTAAGGCGTCACCCCGGCGAAGGCCGGGGCCCAGTTACGGGACGCTGATGATGCAGATCGCGCTTCGTTAAGCCGGGGCGAGGACGCGGAATTGGTCAATACATCTGCGGGACGCCGACTACCGCTTCTTCGCGCGCGCCGCCCTGCACTTGCCCTTGCGGCATTCCGGCGGCGCGATCGCACC
Organism: Sphingomonas sp. 8AM; assembly: GCF_902506455.1. Taxonomy (GTDB): domain Bacteria; phylum Pseudomonadota; class Alphaproteobacteria; order Sphingomonadales; family Sphingomonadaceae; genus Sphingomonas. Next base: position 530,740 of record NZ_LR733844.1, read on the forward strand.
TATATACACAGGCGGCGCTGCGACTTGCGCGATCACCACCGGATCGCGCGCCACCGCCGGTTCGGCCGGATAGCGCACCCGCGCGGCGGCGAATAACGCTCGCGCCCGCGCCGCGCCCGGCACCGTCGCGCGCACCCCGACCCAGCGCCAATGCCACGGCTCCCATTTCACGCGTTGGCGGTTACCCGCCGGGAACGACATCTCGAACCCGTAGTGCGGCGCGTTCTTCATCAGCCAGCGGAACGCCGGCGTCGCCGCGACGCACGCCTCGGCATCGGGGCAGTCGTTGCGCCGCGGGCGGAAGGCGAAGTCGAGCGCGAAGCCGGTCGCGTGCTCGCTATGTCCCGGCGGCGCGACCGACAGCGCGCGCTGCGCGGCATCGATCTGGCCCTCGCGGCAGAACACCGCCTCCTGATAGGTGATCGAGCGGTGGCACGACAGCGCGAGCACCTGCCCGCCCGCCACCGGGTCGCGCACGGCCGCCTCGATCAGCCGCTGCAGGTCGGGCAGCACCTCGCGCCGCAGCACGCACGGACTGACCGACAGCGCCGATGGCACCGCAACCAGCGCGTCGGGCGCGGCATCGCCATACGGCAAATGCCCGAGCACGCGGCCATCGGCAGCGGTCGGCACGCGGCGGCCGTCGCACAATTGCGCCTGAACGGGCGCGGCGGCGAGCGTGGCCAGCGCGGCAAGGATCGTCGGGAGTCGCACTGCGCCCTCTGGCCATGCCGCGCGCCAACTGGCAAGAGCCGGGCCATGTTGGGTCAGCATGTTCTTTTCCTCGATGGCGAGGCTCTGGTGATCGACAAGCCCGCCGGGCTGCCTGTCGATCCGCCGCGCGCCGGGGGCCTAAGCCTAGAAAATCATCTGTCGTCGCTCACCTTCGGGTTCCGGCGCTGGCCGGTCGCGGTGCACCGGCTCGACCGCGACACCAGCGGCTGCCTGCTGCTGTCGCGCAACCCGAAGGCGCACGCCCGCTTCCAGCAGGCGTTCGAGCGCGGCGAGGTCAGCAAACGCTATGTCGCGATCCTCGACGGCGTGCCCGAGGGCGAGGCCGGCACGATCGACCTGCCGCTCGGCAAAGTGTCAACCGCCGAGGAAGGCTGGCGGATGACGCGCGACCCGCGCGGCAAGGCGGCGCGCACCGACTGGCGCGTGCTCGCGACGCATGAGGGCCGCGCCTTGGTCGAGTTCCGCCCGGCAACCGGCCGCACGCACCAGATCCGCGTTCACGCGCTGGAGGGACTGGGCGTGCCGGTCACGGGCGATCCGGTCTACGGCACCAGGCATGACGGCGGCATGATGCTCCACGCGATCGCGCTGTCACTGCCGCGCGCAGGGAAAGCGGACATCATCGCCGACGCGCCGTGGCCGGAGCGGTTCACGGCGTTGGGGTTCGAAGCGGTCTGAGGGGTTCGTAAATGCTGGTCATCACCAACGCCCTATGTGTGCTTATAGCTACAGCTTAACGGCCAGCGTTTATTCAGCAGTCATTCTGCCGGCTCGATTCGGTCGTAAGGACAATTGGTATAAGTTGTGACGATGTAAAACCGTGGCCACACTCTCTGCGTTTTCCATAATCCGCAGGATTGACCAACCTCTTTGGTCCATTGAATGGCTCGCCCCTGTGACCCTAAACGATCATCACTATCAACTGCGAGGTAGGAAAAGGTATCCTGCCCCGCCATACCCCAGCTATCCCATCCCACCACAATACTGCTCGCCTTTGATGCCTCCGCCACTTGGCGGTAGTGCGTCACAGCCCAGAATAAGAAACGAAGTTGCTGAACGGGCTCGTAAGACAGCAGGTAAGCGAAAGGGGTCAGGCCGATCAGCAACCACGCTGCAAGTAGGTGAGTTCGCTCAACTCGTTTTACCGACGCCTTTATCGCAGCAGCCACTGCTATGAGCAGCAAACCTGCGAGCATGGGTATCGAAAGCAGGAACGCTCCGAAACTTCGGCTCGAGCCAAAATAGACACCGGCCAGCAAAAGCAGCATAGACAGCCGCACGGCGGGAACGCTCGCCCACCAGCGCCATTTTGCCAGTAGTGCTTTTGGCCAAGAAGATTGCGTGATTAAAGCCATCGAAGGTGCATGACTGAAAGCTAGACCGCGCTCAATGCTCGCTGAGCATCCTGTTACACCGCCTCTGACCCACTTCATCACACCCTAATCAAACCCCGGCTTTTTCCGCCCCGACTTGACTGCCGAGCGCCCCTTCTTCGCATCCACCCGCCGCACCTGCGACGCACGCGTCGGCTTGGTGGCGCGGCGTTTGGCCTGCACGACCGTCGCCTCGCGCACCAGCGCCAGCAGCCGCTCGCGCACCTCCGCGCGGTTGACGTGCTGCGAGCGCGAGCCCTCGCTGCGCAGCGTCAGCACGCCATCGCGCGTCATTCGCGTTCCCGCCAGCTCCGCCAGCCGCAGCTTCACGCGCTCGGGCAGGTCGGAGCGCGCCACGTCGTAGCGGAGCAACACCGCCGAGTCGGTGGTGTTGACATGCTGCCCCCCTGCCCCGCCGGAGCGGGTGAAGCTTTCCTCGATCAGATCGGTGTCGATGCTGATCGAACGGGTGACGGGGACGCGGGCCATGTTCGCCCCATAAACGCGAAGGCCCGGCCGCACCATTGGTGCGACCGGGCCCTGAGTCCGTCCCCGCCGTGGATCAGGCGGTCGGGACGTCGACCAGCCGCGGATGCGCGGTCCAGTCGAAGTTCGGATCGGCACGCAGCTGCTTGCCGTTGCCGAGATCGCCGCCGTTGCAGGTCAGCAGCTTGTTGATGCAATTGTCGATCCAGGCCTTCATCGTGGCGTCGTCCCACGCGCCCATCCAGTCGGCATGGAAGGTCGAGCCCGGACGCTTCGCCGGCATGCCCGGCATGTTGTCGGAGGACAGCGACCAGGTCTGCGTGCCCGGCTTCCACTCGCCCGACCGGTCCAGATTGTCGTCGACCGTGTACCATGCGCCCAGCGAGAAGGTGGGAATGACGTACGGCAGATTGGCCGGGCACAACAGCTGACCGCGGTCGTTGAAGTCCGGGTAGCCGACATGGCTGCGGTGATCGGCACTGTTCAGGTTTTTGCCGTCCCAGCATTGCGGCCCCGCCACCACGGCACCGATGCGATTGCCGGCCGGGCAGTTCTTCGCCGCCGTCACCAGATCGGGATAGGCGCCCGAGGTCGCGGTGGGACCGTCGCAGTTGAAGTAGAAGTGTTCGGCCTTGTCGGTCGCCATGTTGTAGCCGAAGATGTAGCGCATCCCGCGCGGCAACGCGACACAGGCCTTGCCCATCGTCTTGCACTGCGGGCTGTCTTCCGGCAGGCGCTTGTAATAGATCACGACATAATCGGGGCGCACCACCTTGCCCACGCCGTCCAGCATCGCTGGGATCCAGTAAGCGGACCGGTTCAGGATGTTGCCGCAGGTGCTCTCACCCGTGGTGCGCAAGGTGGCGTAGGTCGAATAAGCGTTCGCGCCGGTGTTGCCGAAGAACTGGTGCAGGTGGCTCTTGCCCGGCTGACCCGGGAACACGATCGGATCGTCGCGCTTCACGTCGCCGGCGCTGCACAGGAAGCGGAAGGCGCCGACAACATCGGGGCGACCGGTCTGCGCGATCTCGCCGGTGCCCCATGACGGCACCAGAAACTTGTTCACGTCGAAGTTGGAGGCGATCTTGTCGAGCTGGCCCTGCCCCGGCAACAGGCCGGTTTGCACGGCACCCGGCACCGGCTCGATCGCCTTGCCCGTCGTGCCGACGGTCAGCGTGACCGGAGTCTTACCGTTGATCTTCACGATCGCAGGCGCGGCGATAACGGTCACCTTGCTGGTGATGGTCTTGATCAGGCTCGTCGGAGAGACGGCAGCGTAAGCAGTAGAGGCCGCCAGGATCATGGCGCCCGAAATGACGATTTTCTTCATCATAGTCCCTGGCGTTGTTGGCGCTTGCGGAACCTTGATTCCTGTCAAACGCTGTTTTTCGACCGGCACGGCCGGTGCCGCGCTGTAGAGACATGATTAGCGATAAAACCCTAACATAATCTAACACTATTGGTTTATTTTCATTAAGTGTTCGAATACTTAGGGGACCGCTTCAAGGATGCTGGTTACTTCCTGTTTACTTCATTTACCAGCACCCTAATTTCGCTTCGTCCCGCAACGCGCTCCCTCTGGCGCAGCGCCTCCGCAGCGCCTACCTCGCCCGCATGTACGACTTTCATATTGCAGCCGAATCGAAGCCGGCGCTGTATCGCGAGCTGCTGGGCGCGCTCGACGCGCTCACTGCGGGCGAACGTGATGGTATCGCCAACATGGCCAATGCCGCGGCGCTGATCGCGCAATATCTGCCGGACCTGAACTGGTCGGGATTCTATCGCCTCGTTGAGGATGAGCTGGTGCTCGGCCCGTTTCAGGGCAAGGCGGCGTGCATCCGCATTCCGCTGGGCAAGGGCGTATGCGGCACGGCAGCGGCGGAGCGGCGAACGCAATTGGTCGCCGACGTCCATGCCTTCCCCGGGCATATCGCGTGCGACGCGGCGAGCCGCTCGGAGCTGGTGGTGCCGATCGTCCGCGACGGCACGCTGCTCGGCGTCCTCGATCTCGACAGTCCGTCACCGGCGCGCTTCGATGAGGAAGATGCGCGCGGGTGCGAGGCGCTAATGGAGATGCTGGCCGATCGGCTGTAGCTCGCCGTCATTGCCAGCGTAGCTCGCAATGACGAACCGTTACTTCTTCTCGCGGCCCGCGAACGTAACGAGGCTCTCTGCGCCATTCGCGCCAACGGCCGCGACCCCGAAGAAATGGTCGTCGACCGGCACGCCCGCGACGTCGAGACTGGTGCCGGTCGCCTCGCGAGACTGCGTCCATGCCGCCGCATCGGCACGCCGCCAGTAGATCCTGTAGCGCGCCGCGCCCGGCACCGCGGCCCACGTCACCCTGGTGTCGTAGGACAGCGCGCCGGAGATCGACGCCACCGGCGGCGCGTTGGGCGCGGCGGCGAGCCGCGCGATCGTCGCGACGTTGATCGCGGTGACCTTCGCCAGATAGGGGAAGTCCATTCCCTCGATCGTATCGGCATAGACGCGACCGTTCTCGGTGCGCACGTCCTGATGCTGGCGATCCCAATTCTCCGCCGCGACCGAGAAGCGCACCGCCGGATAGCCTTGCTTCAGGAACGGCTCGTGATCGCCACCCCGTCCGAAGCGATCGGGGCGACGGTCGACGAACACGCCGAACCCGCCGGGGATCGTCCCCGCGATCCCGTCGATCGCCTTGGCGAGCGCGCGGCTCGGGCCGTCGTCCTCCCCGCCGACGCCACGGCGCTCGACCGCCTCGGTGAGTGATTCGCTGCTACGGATCCCTTCGGAGAAGACGCGGACATAGCCGTCGATCGTCACCCCGCCCTGCCCGACCGTGTTGCCGACGATATCGTTGTTGAGCATCGCATCGACCTGCCACCCGCGCGCCTTTGCGGTCTCGGCGAGCAGGGTCGCGCCCCACAATCCCTGCTCCTCGCCGGAGAAGGCGACATAGACGATGTTCGCCGCGAACTTCTCCTTCGACAGGATGCGCGCCGCCTCCAGCACCAGCGCGACGCCGCTCGCATCGTCGTTCGCGCCCGGCGCGTCGCTGGTCACGTTCATCACGTCGGTGACGCGGCTGTCGATATGTGCGCCGACGATGATGTAGCGATCGGGGTCGCTCCCCTTCTGGACGCCGAGCACGTCCTCGATCACCACGCCGTCGGGTGCGCGCGGACCGACGAAGCGTCGTGACAGCCGCTCGGTCGCGATACACCCGCCGCACGCACGCGACAGTGCGGCGAACTCGCCCGCCACCCAGCTACGCGCCGCGCCGATCCCGCGCTTCGGATCGGTCGCCGAGGACAGCGAGTGGCGCGTGCCGAACGATACCAGCTTCTCGACGGTCGTGCGCTGCCGCGCCTGCGACGGCGCCTCGCGCGCCGCGGCGGGGGTGGCGAGAAGCAGCGGCGCGGCGGCGAGCAGGAAGCGATGGTTCATGGCGCGGGTGTGGCGAGGAAATCGCCCTCGCTCAAGCGATTGCGTTCAACTCAGCCGGTCGATCGCCTCCGCCGACAATCCGCCCGGCACGATCATCAGCGGCACCGGCAGCGCGCCGACATCGGCCGCGAAATGGGTGACCAGCGCACCGGGCGTGCCATCGGCGGCGGCACCGAGCACCAGCGCGGCGATCTGCGGGTTCTCGGCGATCATCGCGCGGATCACCTTCGGTCCGTCGCCGCTGCGCACCGTGATCGACGGGCGCACACCCGATTCCTCCAGCAACGTGCCCGCCGCGCGCGCCACCAGCCCCTCGGCGTGGCGCTGCTGCTCGTCCTCGATCGTCGCCTGCACGCCGCCGAACGGAATGAACTCCAGCGGCGGCAGCAAGGCGAGGATCTCGACCCCGCCGCCCGTCTTCACCGCGCGCCGTGCCGCGAAGCGCAACGCGATCAGCGCCTCGGGCGTGTCGTCGATCACCGTCAGATAGATGCGCATCCATGCCCCCTTTTTGCGCCCGGTGTACCGGTCGATGCGCGCTGCGCCAAGCACATGGGACAAGGCGGCGGGCTTGACCATACGGCGCGCGTCCGCAAGAGACGGGCGCCTGTCCCACGAGCCTCTCGAGGATCACGATGCCGATCGAAATCAAGATGCCTGCCCTGTCGCCGACGATGGAGGAGGGCACGCTGGCCAAATGGCTCGTGAAGGAAGGCGATACCGTCAAGGCCGGCGACATCATGGCCGAGATCGAAACCGACAAGGCGACAATGGAGTTCGAGGCGGTCGACGAGGGCGTGATCTCGAAGATCGCGGTCGCGGAAGGATCGGACGGCGTGAAGGTCGGCACGGTCATCGCGCTGCTGCTCGCTGATGGCGAGGAAGAGGGTGAGAGCACCCCCGCCCCCGCCGCCAAGGAGAGCGAGCCGAAGCCCTCGCCCGCCGATCCGAACAAGACCGGCACCGAAGCGCAGCCCGCGAAGGAAGACGTCCGCGATCACGGCAAGCCCGCCGATCCGAAGCCCGCACCTGCCCGCCAGGACGGCGACCGCGTCAAGGCGAGCCCGCTCGCCCGCCGCCTCGCCGCCGACAAGGGCGTCGATCTGTCGGGCGTGAAGGGCAGCGGCCCGAACGGCCGGATCGTCAAGGCCGATGTCGATGGCGCGCAGCCGGGCAAGGCGTCCCCGCCGACCGCCGCCGCGAGCAGCGCGGCGCCTGCGGCATCGCCCGCCCCAGCGCCGACCCCGGCGCAGGTGCCGGATATTCCGCACGAGCTGACCAAGCTCACCAACATGCGCAAGACGATCGCGCGCCGCCTGACCGAATCGAAGCAGCAGGTTCCGCACATCTACCTCACGGTCGACGTGCAGCTCGACAAGCTGCTCAAGCTGCGCGGCGACCTCAACGCCGGGCTCGAATCGCGCGGCGTGAAGCTGTCGGTTAACGATCTGCTCATCAAGGCGCTCGCGGTCGCGCTGATCCAGGTGCCGAAGTGCAACGTGATGTTCACGCCGGACCAGCTCGTCAACTTCCAGCGCGCCGATATCTCGGTCGCGGTCTCGACCCCGGACGGGCTCATCACCCCGGTCATCACCGAAGCCGATACCGCCTCGCTGTCGAGCATCTCGACCCGGATGAAGGACCTTGCCACGCGCGCGCGCGACAAGAAGCTGAAGCCGGAGGAATTCACCGGCGGCACCGCGTCGATCAGCAACATGGGCATGTTCGGGATCAAGCAGTTCGAGGCGGTCATCAACCCGCCGCAGGGCATGATCCTCGCGGTCGGCGCGGGCGAGAAGCGCCCGTGGGTGCTGGGTGACGGCTCGCTGGGCGTTGCGTCGATCATGTCGGCGACCGGCAGCTTCGATCACCGCGCGATCGACGGTGCGGACGGCGCGCAACTGATGAAGGCGTTCCGCGAACTGGTCGAGAACCCGCTGGCGATGCTCGCCTGAGCCATCCCGCCGTGGCGCAGATGGAGCTGAGCGCGGACAAGCGCGAGATCGCGTGGAGCGCCTTGTCGCTCGGCGTGACCGCGTTGGTCTTCAAGGGCGCGGCGTGGAGCTATCCGCAGGGCGCCGACACGATCTGGCTGGTCGGCGCGGCGACGCTGGTCGCGGTCGGTCTGCTCGGCGCGCGCGATATCTGGCGAGTCCGCCGCGAGGGAGCCGCTGCATGAGCGCGATCGAACCGCAACAAGCGCCGACGATCCGCGTCTCGGCAATGCCCGCCGACTGCAACGCCTATGGCGACATCTTCGGCGGCTGGCTGATGAGCCTGATGGACTCGGCCGCCGGGCTGACCGCGGCGCGGCGCGCGCGCGGACGCGCGGTGACGATCGCGATGGACGGGATGCAGTTCCACGCGCCCGTCCATGTCGGTGACGAAGTGTCGGTCTATGCGCGGATCGAGCGCGTCGGGCGAACCTCGATTGCGATCCAGGTCGAAAGCTGGGCGCGTGACCGGCACGGCGAGGAATCGCGCAAGGTGACCGAGGCGCGCTTCACCTTCGTCGCGATCGACGAAGACCGCCGCCCGCGCGAAGTACCGCCGGCGGCGTGAGAGTTTTTCGGGCCGCTGCGCCCGTGGTGACAACAGGGGCTGCGGCCCGGGAGTGGTTACATGGCTGACACCTACGACCTTATCGTTCTCGGCTCCGGCCCCGGCGGCTATGTCGCCGCGATCCGTGGCGCACAGCTCGGCCTGAAGGTCGCGATCGTCGAGCGCGAGCGGCTCGGCGGGATCTGCCTCAACTGGGGCTGCATCCCGACCAAGGCGCTGCTGCGCACGTCGGAAATCTACCACTATATGACGCATGCGGGCGATTACGGGCTCAAGGCCGAGAATATCGGCTTCGATCTAACGAAGATCGTCGACCGCAGCCGCAAGGTCTCCGGCCAGCTGAATGCCGGCGTCAAGGGCCTGATGAAGAAGAACAAGATCACCGTGGTCGAGGGCTTCGGCACGATCACGGCCAAGGGCAAGCTCAGCGTTAAGCAGGGCAACGGGACCGTCGATCTCGAAGCCAGGCACATCCTCGTCGCGACCGGCGCGCGCGCCCGCGACCTGCCCTTCGCCAAGGCCGACGGCAAGCGCATCTGGACCTATCGCCACGCGATGGTCCCGGAGGTGATGCCGACCAAGCTGCTGGTGATCGGCTCAGGCGCGATCGGCGTCGAGTTCGCGAGCTTCTACAACGACATGGGCGCAGACGTGACGATCGTCGAAATGCTCCCGCGCATCTTGCCCGTCGAGGACGAGGAAGTCAGCGCCTTCATGGAGAAGCGCCTGACCAAGGACGGGATCAAGATCGTCACCGGCGCGGGCGTCGAGAAGATCGACACCGGCGCGGACGGCGTGAAGGCGACGATCAAGGGCAAGGACGGCACGTCTACGACCGAAGACTATAGCCACGTCATCGTCGCGATCGGCATCGTCCCGAACACCGAGGAGATCGGGCTCGAGAAGCTGGGCGTCACCACCGAGCGCGGCCATATCAAGGTCGACGGTTTCGGGCGCACCAACGTCGAGGGCATCTACGCGATCGGCGACGTCACCGGCGCGCCGTGGCTGGCGCACAAGGCGAGCCACGAGGGCATCGTCTGCGTCGAGAAGCTGGCGGGCGGCAACCCGCATCCGTTCGAGACGTGGAACATCCCGGGCTGCACCTACAGCCGCCCGCAGGTCGCCAGCGTCGGGCTGACCGAGGCGAAGGCCAAGCAAGCCGGCCGCGAGATCAAGGTCGGCAAATTCCCGTTCATCGGCAACGGCAAGGCAATCGCGCTCGGCGAAGCGGACGGCTTCATCAAGACCGTGTTCGACGCGAAGACCGGCGAGCTGCTCGGTGCGCACATGGTGGGCGCGGAAGTGACCGAGCTGATCCAGGGCTATGTCGTCGCGCGCCAGCTCGAGACGACCGAGCATGAGCTGATGGAGACGGTGTTCGCGCACCCGACGCTCAGCGAGATGATGCACGAGAGCGTGCTCGGCGCCTACGGCCGCGCGATCCACTTCTGACGTCGACACGGTTTGCGTCGCCCCGGGCGTGATCCGGAGCGGCGCTTACTCTGCGGATAAGCGCGCCGCTGAAGAAGCCGCTTCAGCTACGCACCGCAACTCCTCGACAGGGTGGTTGGAGAGCCCCGGCTGCAAACAATCCTTCGTCATTGCGAGCGTAGCGAAGCAATCCAGGGCGTCGTGATCCGCCTTTGGATTGCTTCGCTACGCTCGCAATGACGGATCCTGTCGGCCGCCCGATGATGGCATTCTCTGACCGCGCCGCAGCGATCAGGTATCCCACCCGCCCGCACCACATCGTCGCCACGCTCCTGTTCGTGGCGTCGCTCGCGCTATTCTGGCCGGGCTATGCCGAATACGACACGCTGCGCCAATATGAGCAGGCCGTCGCGGGCCGGTTCGACGACTGGCATCCGCCGGTCATGGCGCGGCTGTGGCAGGCGCTGCTGCCGCTGGGGCACGGCACCGGCCCGCTGCTGACGCTGCAGCTCGCCGGTTACTGGCTGGGCCTCGCCCTGATCGCCGACGCGCTCGCCGTCCGCGGGCGTCCCCGCGCCGGCTGGGCGATCCTCGCCGTGGGGCTGCTTCCGCCGCTGCTCGGGTGGCAAGGCGTCGTGCTCAAGGACGCGCAATTGGTTGGTGCCGGGCTTGCCGCGACGGGGCTGATCGCGCGCTACCGCCTCCGCGACCTGTCGGTCCCGCCCGCAGTCGCGACCGTTGCTGGGGTGCTGCTCGGCTATGCGCTGCTGGTCCGCGCCAATGCGGTGTTCGCGCTCGCGCCGTTGATCGTGGCCTTGCTGCCGCTCCGCCAGCGAATGACGCAGATCGGCGCGATGCTCGGGATCGTCGGCGGCGTGCTGGCGCTCTCCGCACCGATCAACCATCGCTTGCTCGGGGCCACGGCCACCGACGTTACCAGCACTCAGCCGCGCTACGACCTTGCCGGCATCGCCGCGCGCACGGCCGGCGTGTCGATCGCCGACCTTCCGCCGGCAACCGGCGTGCGCCTGCGCGCGGCACGGTGCGTGACGCCCTATTTCTGGGACCCGCTCGGCGACTCGCCCGCCTGCACCGCCGCAATCACGGCCCTCGATAACCGTTCGGCCGGAACGCTATATCGCCAGCTCGCGACCGAGGCGCTGCGACATCCGGTCGCCTATCTCGCGCACCGCTTGGCGCATCTCAACATGACGTGGCGCTGGCTGGTTCCCGCGCGGCTTCCCGGCGCCGAGCCACCGACCGGCAGCGAACCGAACAACGAGGGCATTGCCACGCCGGGTCGTGCCGCGGCGTGGTGGCAGCGGTGGGCCGGGGTGCTGATCCGTACGCCGCTCGGGTGGCCGTTCGCGTGGATTGTCGCGGCGTTGCTGCTGCTTGGCGTGGCGTATCGCACCCCCGAAAGCGTGGTCCGTCGTCTCGCGCTCGGTCTGCTGAGCTCCGCGCTGGCGCTGGAGGCGAGTTTCGCGGCGATCTCGATCGCCACCGACCTGCGCTACCACCTGTGGCCGATGCTCGCGACAGCGCTGGCGGCGGTGTTGCTCGTCGATCGGCTGCCCTCCCGTCGCACCACAATCCTCGTCACCGGGATCGCACTGGTGGTCGGGGCTCCGGCGCTGCTCGCGCGGATAACGTTTGCTGATCCACCCCCGGACTATGACCGGTTGCTGCATTGGCGTCCGCCCGTGGCGCTGCTGCCACGCTGAACCGAAATCTTACGGACGCGCGCGCCTTTTTCGAGGCGAGCGCGTTGTGCCGCTCGTGAAACGTTCTGCCCTCCCTGCATGAACCGGCTCGCGCCTGACGAAGCGGATGCGCGTTTCATCCGCCGCGTGCTCTGGATTGTGGTCATCGTGGCGCTGGTCGCGGCGCTGTATCTCGCCCGGCATCTGCTGATCCTCGCGTTCGGATCGGTGCTGATCGCGATCGTGATCCATGCGATCGCCGAACTCTACGCAAGCCGCGCGCATCTGGGCACGAAACGCGCGATGACCGCTGCGATCCTGACGTTGCTGGGCTTCCTTGCGCTGCTGTTCTGGCTGTTCGGAGTCGAGTTCCGCGCGCAGGTCAACACGCTGGTGGTCGCCTTGCCGGGGCTGCTGGATCAGTTTCAGGCCTATATGTCGCAAAGTCCGGTCGGGGCGAAGGTCGTCGATGCGGTACGCGCCGCTTTTGCGGGCAGTCGGGTGGCACAGGATATCGGCGAGATCGTACGCGGTGCCGGGCAATTGCTGCTCAACACCGTACTGGTGTTGTTCGGTGCGATCTTCTTCGCGGTCGATCCGAAGATCTACGAGCGCGGCGTGCTGTTGCTGGTGCCGCCGTCGCGCCGCGCGGCAATGGAGGATGCGCTGGGCGACATCGGGTCGACCCTGCTGCTGTGGCTGCGCGCTCAGCTGATCCAGATGACCGCAATGGGGACGATGGTAGGGCTCGGCCTGTGGGCGGCCGGCGTGCCCTCCCCGGCGATGCTGGGGCTGCTGACCGGACTTAGCGAGTTCATCCCCTATGTCGGGCCGGTCGCGGCGATGCTGCCCGCGCTGGGACTCGCCGCCACTGCAGGGACTGATCAGTTGCTGTGGGCGCTGGGCGTGTTCGCGGCGGTGCGAATCATCCAGACCAATTTCGTGACGCCGTTCGTGACCAGCCGGGTGGTCGCGATCCCGCCGGCGCTGAGCCTGTTCGCGATCATCGGGACCGGCGCGGTGTTCGGCCTGTTCGGGCTGTTCTTCTCCGGCGGCATCCTGGTGGTAGCCTTCACGCTGGTACGCAGCCTGTATCTGCGCGAGATGCTGGGTGAGGATATTCCCCGCTCGCGCGAGCGCACGCTGTTCACGGCGATGGGTACGCCACGTGAAGCAACTGTCGACAAGCAAAGTGAAAAAAGGGAACACTCAATTTAAGTGGCAGTTAACCTTTATGCTTCAGAGGCAGTTTGGTAAACGAACCAGACAGGCGTGGCCGGGGACGGCATCTCGCCACCGACAACCGGGGAATTGCCGATGCGCGTGCTGCTGATCGAGGACGAGCCGACCACCGCCAAGGCTATCGAGCTGATGCTGTCGACCGAGGGCTTCAACGTCTACAATACTGATCTGGGTGAAGAAGGCCTCGATCTGGGCAAGCTCTACGATTACGACATCATTCTGCTCGACCTCAACCTTCCGGACATGCACGGCTATGACGTGCTCAAGAAGCTGCGAGTCGCACGCGTGCAGACCCCGGTGCTGATCCTCAGCGGCATCAACGAAATGGACTCGAAGGTCCGCAGCTTCGGCTTCGGCGCCGACGATTACGTCACCAAGCCGTTCCACCGCGAAGAGCTGATCGCGCGCATCCACGCCGTCGTCCGCCGCTCGAAGGGCCATTCGCAGTCGGTGATCAAGACCGGCAAGCTGTCGGTGAACCTCGATGCCAAGACCGTCGAGGTCGACGGTGCGCGCGTCCACCTGACCGGCAAGGAATATGCGATGCTGGAGCTGCTGTCGCTCCGCAAGGGCACGACGCTGACCAAGGAAATGTTCCTCAACCACCTGTATGGCGGGATGGACGAGCCCGAGCTGAAGATCATCGACGTCTTCATCTGCAAGCTGCGCAAGAAGCTCAGCCTCGCATGCGACGGCGACAATTACATCGAGACCGTCTGGGGCCGCGGCTATGTGCTGCGCGAGCCGGAAGAGGTCGTGCAGGTCGCGTGATCCCAGGATCGCGCCTCGGGCACATCTAGCCGGCGCGATTCCGGCGCGCCGCAACGCGTGGAACGACTTACATCCGGTCGCGATCGGCTATAACCGATCGACACTCAGCGTTCCTTCTGCATTTTTCCGCCATCGCGGACGTGATCCCGGATCCCGCTTCCTTCCGCCATCGCCGGAAGAAAGCGAGGACCCGGATCGATTCCGTGGCGACGATCGCAGGGGTCGAGATCAAAAACCCAGACGACTCACCATCAAGCCCCGACGGTCGAGCGCGCCTAGATCCCGCCGGCGGTCACCGCGCGCCCATCGGCCTCCAGCGCGGCTGTCAGATCGGCGATACACGCATCGACCAGCGCCTGATCGGGCGAGCGCACGACGAAATTGGCGCCGGTGTGCCCGTCGCGGAAGAACGGGTAGCTGCCGATCGCCACGCCCTCATGCGCCTTCTCTTTGGCACGCAGCAGCTCGGCCACCTCGCTTTCGGCGACCCAGCAGCCGATCGCTGCGCTCACCACAGGACGGCCGCCCTCGAGCTTGCCGGTAAGCCAGTCGAGCATCCCGGCGGTGATGTGCGGCACTCCGGCCATAATGAAGATGTTGCCGACGCGGATACCGGGTGCGCCGGAAACGCGGTTCTCGATCAGCGTTGCGCCGGCCGGCACGCGCGCCATCCGCCGCCGCGCGGCGGTCAACCCGCCGCGGGTCTCGTAATGGCGTTCGAGCACCTTGATGGCGTCAGGGTGTTCGACGACCGCGACGTCCAGCGCCGCGGCGATCGCATCGACAGTGATGTCGTCGTGCGTCGGGCCGATCCCGCCGGTCGTGAACAGATAATCGTTGCGCGCGCGCAGCGTGTTGACCGCCTCGACGATCGCACCCTCGCGATCGGGGACGACCCGCACCTCGACCAGCCGGATGCCCTGTACGTTGAGCCATGTTGCGAGCTGCGCGATGTTCTTGTCCTGCGTGCGGCCGGACAGGATCTCGTCGCCGATCACCACCAGCGCGGCGGTCCAGATGCGTTCAGTCGTCATGCCCCTTCCCTAGCTCGCATTCGCGCGCCCGCCACGCTATATCCGCGCGCATGACCGATTATGTGACCGTCACCAGCGATGCGCCGCTTGCGCGCACCGGCGCGATCAAGCTGCACGGGCCGGAAGCCTTTGCGGGGATGCACAGGGCCGGGCGACTCGCCGCCGAAACGCTCGACATGCTCGTGCCGCTTATGGTGCCGGGCGTCACCACCGCCGAGATCGACAAGCTGATCTACGATTTCGTGAAGGCCGGCGGCGGCGTGCCCGCGACGCTCGGCTATCGCGGCTATACGCATTCCAGCTGCATCTCGATCAATCACGTCGTCTGCCACGGCATCCCGTCGGACAAGGCCCTGAAGTCGGGTGATATCGTCAATGTCGACGTCACCCCGATCGTCGATGGCTGGCATGGCGACACCAGCCGCATGTACCTGATCGGCGACGTGCCGCTGAAGGCGAAGCGGCTGGTCGAGGTGACGTACGAATGCCTGATGCTCGGGATCGAGCAGGCGCGCCCGGGCAACACGATGGGCGATGTCGCGCACGCGATCCAGCGCCATGCCGAGGGGCATCGCTTCGGCGTGGTCCGCGATTTCTGCGGGCACGGTGTCGGCCGGCTGTTCCATGACGCGCCGGAGGTGGTGCATGTCGGCCGCCCGGGTACCGGACCGGAGCTGCGCCCGGGGATGATCTTCACGATCGAGCCGATGATCAATATCGGCCGCCCCGACGTAAAGCTGCTCGACGACGGCTGGACCGCGGTGACGCGCGATCGCTCGCTGTCGGCGCAGTTCGAACATTCGATCGGGATCACCGCGGACGGCTGCGAGATCTTTACCGGCTCGCCCGCGGGGCTGGACAAGCCGCCGTATTGAAGGAGATGCGACCAACCCCTTTCGTCGTCCCGGACGTGATCCGCGGCCCCGCTTCTTCGCGACGGAAGTAGAAAGCGGGATCCCGGATCAAGTCCGGGATGACGGGAAAAGCGCTCGTTCGTCGCTCAGGACACGATCCGGAACGTGTAACGGTAATCGGTCGGCGTGCCGCGCACGCCGACGCCGGTGATCGTCACCGAATAGCTTACCCCCGGCTTCAGCCCCCCGACCTTGAACTGGAGGTTGTTGGGCACCGCGTAGCGATCATTGTCGAAGCTGACGCTCGACACCGCCAATGCGTTCGCCCCGTCGCTGACCGCGATCGTCGCCTTG
This sequence comes from Sphingomonas sp. 8AM, assembly GCF_902506455.1. Classification (GTDB taxonomy): domain Bacteria; phylum Pseudomonadota; class Alphaproteobacteria; order Sphingomonadales; family Sphingomonadaceae; genus Sphingomonas. The sequence continues at coordinate 546,717 of NZ_LR733844.1, forward strand.
GCGAAGTCGACGGTCGCATTCGCGCCGCCGCGCTGCGTGGTGTCGGCGATGACGGTAAACGACAGCAGCGACGATGTGTCGAAATAGCGCGCCGGATAGTCGCCATAGGGATAAGCGACGAACGCGGGCAGATTGCCGGGGACGCTGACCCCGCTGGCGAACGAGACCACCTTCATCGCCGCCGCGTCGGTGCGGCTGCCGTCGGCGAGCAGCTGCGCGACGCGCCCGTAGGCGATCTTGCCGAGGAACGGGTCGAGGATCCAGCGACGGTGCCCGACGCTGTTGGCGACCAGGTTCGACGTCTCGGTCAGCCAGCCCCCGAGGTACATGTCCTCGGTGTAATAAGCGAGATACGGCGAGATCAGCCCGCCATACAGGTTGCTGGTCCCCGCCCCGTTCGCGCCTAACGTGGTGTAGCACTTCCACGACGCGGCCGGCGTGTGGCTCAGCTGGCCGTTCGCCGCCATCATCAGCGCGGCCTGTGTCGCCTGATCGTCGTCGGCACTCGAATAGCTGACCGCGGGCAGGCGATGAAGCGCGCGGATCGCGTTCAGCCGTGTCAGCACGTCGTCGCGGACGCTCTGCAGCAATGTGCCCGGCTGGCAGTTGGCGACATCCGGCTGGGTGCTGAACAGCGTCGCGGCGTTACTCGCCCAGCTGCCGGTCGGGGTCAGCGGCGGCGGCGGGGGCGTGGGAGTCGGCGTCGCGCTCGGGGTCGGACTGGGGGCCGGAGCGGGCGTCGGCGACGGCGCGGGGGCCGGTACCACCTGCACGCCACCGCTGGCCGGCGCCGCGGCGCCGCCGCCGTCACCACCGCCACCGCCGCAGCCCGAAAGCAGCAGCGACAATGCCGAGACGGCGCCGATCCGGTATCCGCGTGAGGTTCGCATTGCCGCCGCTTAGCCGCCGCCGGGTTAAAAAATGGCACTGCCCGCGAAAGCGGCAGCAACACCGCTTATGCCCTTTTTTCAGGCAGCAAAAAGCCCGGATTTCCGCGAGTCGCTGCCTTGCCCTTCGCGCCTGCGGCTGGCACGATCGGTGCATCGATGCTGCTTGGGGCATCCAGATTTTTCCGGGGTGGGGCGTTCGTCGCGTGAAGAAGATCGAAGCGATCATCAAGCCGTTCAAGCTGGACGAGGTGAAGGAGGCGCTGCACGAGATCGGCGTGTCCGGCATCACCGTCACCGAGGCGAAGGGCTTCGGGCGGCAGAAGGGCCATACCGAGCTGTATCGCGGCGCCGAATATGTCGTCGACTTCCTGCCCAAGGTGAAGCTGGAGGTGGTCGTCGAGGACGGGCTTACCGAGCGCGTCGTGGAGGCGATCGCCGCCGCCGCGCAGACCGGCCGCATCGGCGACGGCAAGATCTTCGTGATCCCGGTCGAAACCGCGCTCCGCATCCGCACCGGCGAGCGTGATAATGAGGCGATCTGAAGACGATGTTATCGCCGTTCGCCACTTCGAACGCGATGACGGCACCGTCATCTTCAGTCTTTATCGCCCGATCCCGTTCCCGGACGACCGCTACGACGCAGACCCGACCAATCCGCCGCGCCGTTGCGACTTCACGATCCACTTTCCAGACGGAGAGGTTGTCCACCATTACATCGTGGGCATCGACGACGTTCAGGCGATCCTGCTGGCCCTCCGCCATGCTGAAGGCAGCCTGACCCGCGTCGGAAATGGAACGCCACAACGACGGCCGGCTATCCGCTGGCTCGGTCAGGACGACCTCGGCCTGACCATCAACAGTTTCGAATAACGCGCCACAGTCAGGCGTAAGCAAAGGAAGACGAGCATGGCGAACACGGCCGCAGACGTTCTGAGCAAGATCAAGGACGAAGAGATCGAGTGGATCGATCTGCGTTTCACCGATCCCAAGGGCAAGTGGCAGCATCTGACCATGGTCGCCTCGTTGATGGGCGAGGACGAATGGACCGACGGCCTGATGTTCGACGGCAGCTCGATCGAGGGCTGGAAGGCGATCAACGAATCGGACATGATCCTGAAGCCGGATCTGGACGCGGTCTACACCGATCCGTTCTCGGCCACCCCGATGCTGATCGTGTTCTGCGACATCGTCGAGCCGTCGACCGGCGAGGGCTATAGCCGCGACCCGCGCACCACTGCGAAGCGCGCCGAGGCCTATGTCGCCACCACCGGGATCGGTGACACCGTGTACGTCGGGCCGGAAGCCGAATTCTTCATGTTCGACGACGTCCGTTTCGACACGTCGTACAACCAGTCGTACTTCAAGCTCGACGATATCGAGCTGCCGACCAACACCGGCCGCGAATATGAGGGCGGCAACATGGCGCACCGTCCGCGCGCGAAGGGTGGCTACTTCCCGGTCGCCCCGGTCGACTCGGCAGTCGACATCCGCGGCGAGATGGTCTCGACGATGATCGAGATGGGCCTGCCGTGCGACAAGCACCACCATGAGGTCGCCGCCGCGCAGCACGAGCTGGGGCTGACCTTCGGGAAGCTGACGCAGACCGCCGACCGGATGCAGATCTACAAATATGTCGTGCACCAGGTCGCGCACGCCTATGGCAAGTCGGCGACGTTCATGCCGAAGCCGATCAAGGAAGATAACGGCTCGGGGATGCACACGCACTTCTCGATCTGGAACGGCAAGGAGCCGCTGTTCGCGGGCAACGGCTATGCCGGGCTGAGCGACACCTGCCTGTACTTCATCGGCGGGATCATCAAGCACGCCAAGGCGATCAACGCCTTCACCAACCCGACCACCAACAGCTACAAGCGGCTGGTGCCGGGCTACGAAGCGCCGGTGCTGCTCGCCTATTCGGCGCGCAACCGCTCGGCCTCGTGCCGCATCCCGTACGGCACCGGCCCGAAGAGCAAGCGCGTCGAGGTCCGCTTCCCGGACGCGATGGCCAATCCGTACCTCGCTTATGCGGCGCTGCTGATGGCGGGTCTGGACGGCATCCAGAACAAGATCCATCCGGGCGAGGCGATGGACAAGAACCTGTACGACCTGCCGCCGGCCGAGCTGGCGGAAGTGCCGACGGTCTGCGCCTCGCTCCGCGAAGCGCTCGACTCGCTGCTGGCGGATCACGACTTCCTGCTGAAGGGCGACGTGTTCACCAAGGACCAGATCGAGGCCTATGTCGAGCTGAAGTGGGCCGAGGTCGCGCGTTGGGAAATGACCCCGAGCCCGGTCGAATTTGATATGTACTACAGCGCCTGAGCGTGCCGTGCCGGCACGCCGTGCAGGGAACCTGCACAGGCGCTGTCGGCCGGCCTCGCCGCAGGTGAGGACCGACGACGCCTGTCCTGAGCGCCTGCCCTGGCAGGCAGTCGAAGGGCGGCTTCGCCGCGTCGTTGCCCCGATTGAAAAAGGGCGTCTTCCAAACAGGAAGGCGCCCTTTGTCGTCATTGCGAGCGTAGCGAAGCAATCCAGAGCCGGACCAGGACGCCCTGGATTGCTTCGCTACGCTCGCAATGACGATAAGTCACAAACCCTCGCCTCACCCCGACAAACGCAAAGCTCACCGCGCCAAAGGTCAACTAGACTCCCCTTCCCGCCCGACTCGCGTACCATCACCACCCTCAACCACGAAAACGGTCCGCGCCACCCGGGAGCCACAGCCATGTTCGCCATCGCCGCCAACGACCGCTTCGCCCCTTTCTCGATCGTCGCGATCTCCGACGCGCGGCAGAGCGAACCGACGTGGCGTACGATGTTCGGCTGGCCCGCCAACGATCCGCGCACGATCCCGATCGCCGCCCGCTCGCGCGCCGAGCGCAAGATCTGGGCGGCGCGCGTCGATCAGGCGGTGTGCGCGGCGGACCGCCCGGTGCTGCTGGTCGCGGACGGGATCGGCTGTGCCGCCAGCGCGTGGTGGGGCCGGCTCTCGCCCAGCGATTACGTGTCGAGGATCGCCGGTGCGTTGCTGTTCGCACCACGCGGGGCGGAGGTGACGCGCGACGGCGACACCGACCTGTTCGCCTCGCCGACCGCGCCGTTACCCTTCCCGTCGATCGTCATCTCGCCGCAGGGGGATGGGGGCCAGATCGATGCCGCGGTCGAAAGCTGGGGCAGCCAGCTGATCGCCAGCCACCGCGACCGCCACGTCACGCGCGAGACGAACGCATGGCGGCAGGCGCAGCGACTGTTCCTGCGCGTGACGCATCAGGTGGCCGCGCACGAGGTCGGCCGCGCCGAGGCGTTGATCGGGCGGTAGGGGTTCGTCCGTCGGACGTTTGTCGTCGAAACCGGAGTAGCTCCGAGCGCTACGTTCCCACACTCTCCGTCGCCCCTGCGCAGGCAGGGGCCCATGTCTGTCTCGTCCTGACCGGACATCTGACACAGCCAGCGACGCCTGTGTATCGGCGTTAGCGCATGACGGGACAGCGATAGGCCCCTGCCTGCGCAGGGGCGAGGGTGAGTGGGGGGCGGCCGTATCGTGACCTCATCGGTCGCGCTCCAGATAACCGACCGTCATTGCGAGCGTAGCGAAGCAATCCAGAGCCGGATCAGGACGCCCTGGATTGCTTCGCTACGCTCGCAATGACGGAAACGTCTACCGCCGCACATCCAGCCCACCGGCAAGGAACGCATCGACGTCCCCCTGCCGGAACAGCGCCGCATCGCCCGGCAGCGAATGCTTCAGCGCCGCCAGTGCCAGCCCGGTCTCCGCCGCCGCCGCGATCCCCTGCCCATTGAGCAACGCATGCAGCACCCCGGCCGCGAACGCATCGCCACCGCCGATCCGGTCGACGATCCCGGCCAGCACCGTCTCCGGCGTCTGCGCATGATCGTCGCGCGTGTCGATCCGCGCCGACAGCCGGTTGAGATCGACATGCTCGACATGCCGCGCCGTGGACGCGATCGTCATCAGCTTCGGGAAGCGCGCGAACGCCGCCTCCGCCGCCGCGCGCCGCCGGTCCTCGCCGTCACCGCCGAAATCGTCGCGCCCGAGCAGCAAGGCGATGTCGTGGTGGTTGCCGAACATCAGATCGGCGTGCTCGACGATCCGCGTCAGGATGCTGCGCGGGTCGCTGTCCCAGCGCGCCCACAATTTGCCGCGCCAATTGCCGTCGAACGACACCGCGACGCCGCGCGCGCTCGCCGCCCCGGCCGCCGCAATCGCGCTCTCGGCGGGCACCGGTCCGAGCGCCGGGGTGATCCCCGACAGATGCAGCCGCGTCACGCCGTCGAGGATCGCATCCCAGTCCCACGCGCTCACCGGCGCTTCGGCGAACGACGATCCGGCGCGGTCGTAGATCACCTCGGTGGCGCGCATCCCCGCGCCCGAGGTGACGAAGTACAGCCCCATCCGCTCGCCGCCAGTCTGGAGGTGCCGCACGTCGACGCCATGCCCGCGAAGGGTCGTGATCGCGCTCTGCCCCAGATCATTGTCGGGCACGCGGCTGACGATCCCGACGTCGTGGCCGAGCTTGGCGAGCTGCGTGACGACGTTCGCCTCGGCGCCCGCCACCCACACGTCGAAGCGCGGCGTCTGCATCAGCAGCTCGCGCCCGGGCGGCGACAGGCGAAGCATGATCTCGCCGAACGCCAGAAACTTGCCCATCACGTCCGCTCCACCAGATCGACCAGCGTCGCGCGCTCGGCGTCGTCGGCCTGCCAGCGCGCGGCGAACTTGCCGCCTTCGCCGAACAGCGCGTCGACCATGCCGCGCGCATCGTTCGCTCCCCACAGCGCCGCCAGCTCGTCCGTCATCGGATCGTTGATCGGCCCTGCCTGCCCACACAGATGCCGCAGCCACGCCGCCAACGCGGTCAGCGTCGCGGTGCGATCGACCCCGCGCGCGCGATTGATCGTCAGCGCCTCCAGCCAGCGCGGCCCGACCTTCTGCGACCCGTCGGTGGCGATCTGCGCCAGTCGGTGCGCAAGCGACGGATTGGCGAAACGCGCGAGCAGCGCATCGGCGTACGCGCGCAGGTCTTGCCCCGGCGCGGCGTCGAGACTTGCAGCGGCCTCGTCGCGCATCAACCGCTCGACGACCGGGCGGACCGCCGCGTCGGCGATCGCCTGATGCACATAATCGTGCCCCGCCCCGAGCCCGAGATAGGCGAGCGCCGAATGCGCACCGTTGAGCATCCGCAGCTTGGCGGTCTCATACGGGCGAACATCGGCGACGAACTGCGCGCCGCCGACATCCCAGCGCGGGCGGTCGGTGGCGAAGCGATCCTCGATCACCCATTGCCGGAACGGCTCGGTGACCACCGCGCCCTCGTCGCGCACCCCGAGCCGCGCCTCGATCCCGTCGAGATCGGCGGCGGTGGTCGCGGGGACGATCCGGTCGACCATCGTCGACGGGCACGCCCAGTCGCGCTCGAACCAGTCGCGCGCCGCGCCGTCGAGCAGTGCCGCGACACCGTCGCGAAGCACATGGCCGTTGTCGGTCATGTTATCGCAACTGACCAGCGTCATCGGCCCGGCACCCGCCGCGTGACGATCGCGCACCGCCTGCGACAGATAATGGTAGATCGTGCCGCCCGCCGCCGCGACCGATGCCGTGTCGATCCCCCCGCCGGGCAGCCGGTGATAGCCCTTTTCGGTAACGGTCAGCGTCACGATGCGCGTCGCGGGCGCGGCCAGCGCCGCCGCCACCGCCTGCGGATCGTCCGGCGCGACCAGCACCTCGCGCACCGCCCCGATCAGCCGCAGCCGCTCGCCCTCCGCATCGCGGGTCGCGACCGTGTAGAGCCCGTCCTGGGCTGCGAGTTGCTCTTGAACCTGCCGCGAGCGCAGCGACACGCCGGTGATCGCCCAGTCGCGGTCGCCCGCCGCCATCGCATCATCGGTATAGACCGCCTGATGCGCGCGGTGGAACGCGCCGATGCCGAGATGCACGATCCCGCGCGCCTGTTCGGTGCGCGCATAGCCGGGCTGCGCGACATCGCCGGGCAGCGAGGCGCGGGCGGCGTCGGAGAGCCTCACAGCTTGTACGCCTTGCGCACCAGTCCGTCGGTCAGCTCATGCGCCAGCTCGACCGCTTCCCAATCCTCGATCCGATGCTCGGCAACCAGCCGCGCGAGGAACGCGCAATCGACGCGCCGCGCGACATCGTGCCGCGCCGGGATCGACAGGAACGCGCGCGTATCGTCGTTGAACCCGACGGTGTTGTAGAAGCCGGCGGTCTCGGTGGTCAGCTCGCGGTAACGGCGCATCCCCTCGGGCGAATCGTGGAACCACCATGCCGGCCCCAGCTTCAGGCACGGATAATGTCCCGCCATCGGCGCCAGCTCGCGCGCATAGACGCTCTCGTCGAGCGTGAAGAGGATGATCGTCAGGTCGCGCTCGTTGCCGACCACGTCGAGCATCGGTTGCAGCGCGCGCGTATATTCGGTGCGCACCGGGATGTCGGCGCCCTTGTCGCGCCCGTGGCTCGCGAACAGCCCGGCATTGTGGTTGCGGTACGAGCCGGGGTGGATCTGCATTACCATCCCGTCCGCGACGCTCATCTTCGCCATTTCGGTGAGCATCTGCGCGCGGAACAGCTCGGCATCGGCCGCGTCCCATGTCCCGCCGACGATCTTCGCGAACAGCGCCTCGCATTCGGCGGTCGACAGGTTCGCGGTCTGCGCGGTGGCGTGGCCGTGGTCGGTCGCGGTCGCCCCGGCGGCACGAAAATCGGCGCGGCGCTTGCGGTGTGCCGCGAGATAGCCCGACCAGCTGTATACGTCCTCGCCGGTCAGCGTCGCGAACTTCTCCATCGCGCCGGTGAACTGCTCATGCTCGACGTCGATCACGCCATCGGGCCGATAGGTGGTGACGACGCGCCCCTTCCAGCCCGAGGCGCGGATCGCGTGATGCGCGTCGAGGCTGTCATGCGCGCCCTCAGTGGTGGCGAGGAAGTCGATGCGGAAGCGATCGAACAGCGCGCGCGGGCGGAAGTCGTCGCCTGCCAGCCGATCGGTGATCGTGTCGAAATACGAATCGGCGGTATCGGCATCCAGCCGTACGTCGAACCCGAACACCTCGGCGAAGACATGATCGAGCCACAACCGCGACGGCGTGCCGCGGAACAGGTCGTAGTGCGTGGCGAACAGCTTCCACGCCGCGCGGGGATCGGTGGCAGGCACGCCGCCGCGATGCGGGATACGCAGATCGTCGAGCGCGATCCCCTGCGAATAGAGCATCCGGAAGACGTAATGGTCGGGCGCGAGCAGCAGGGTGGTCGCATTGTCCCACCTGGCGTCGGTCGCGAACCACGTCGGGTCGGTGTGGCCGTGCGGGCTGACGATCGGCAGCGCGCCGATCTCGGCATAGAGCGCGCGCGCGATGTCGCGAGTCGTCGGGTCGGCCGGGAACAGCCGGTCGGGGTGAAGCTCCAGCGGTCGGGTCATCGTCAATTCGCTCCCATGAACGCCAGCCCGCGCTCCAGCCCGCGCAACTCCGCAAGTCCGCGCATCCGCCCGAGCAAGGAATAGCCGGGGTTGGTGACCTTGGTCAGATCGTCGATCATCTGGTGGCCGTGATCGGGGCGCATCACGATCGAGCGCCGCTCGCGGCGTTGCAGCGCCACCACCTCGGCCATCACCGCGGTCAGGTCGCCGCTGCCCCCGAGATGCGCGGCCTCGTGGAACGCGCCGTCGGGTTCGCGCTGGACGCTGCGCAGGTGAAGGAAGCCGATCCGTGCTCCCAGCCGCCGGACCATGCCGGGCAGATCGTTGTCGGCGCGCACCCCGAACGACCCGGTGCAGAAGCACAGGCCGTTGGCGGCGCTCGGCACCGCGTCGAACAGCGCAGTCACGTCCGCCTCGGTGCTGACAACCCGCGGCAGCCCGAAGATCGCGAACGGCGGATCGTCGGGGTGGACGACCATGCGAATGCCCAGCTCCTCGGCGACCGGACAGATCGCCGCCATGAAGGCGTGATGGTTGGCGCGCAGCTCGTCGGGGCCGGTACCGGCATAATCATGGATTGCGTCGAGGAACTGCGCGGAGGTGAAGCTCTCTTCGCTGCCCGGCAACCCGGCGATGATCGTCCGCTCCAGCCGCAGCTTTGCCTCGTCGTCCATTGCCGCGAAGCGCCGCGCGGCGCGCTCGATCGTGTCGGGCGCATAGTCGGCCTCGGCGCCCGGCCGCTTGAGCAGATGCAGGTCATAGGCTGCTACCGCGTCCAGCTCGAAGCGCAGCGCACGCGCGCCATCCGGCAGCTCCCACGCCAGATCGGTGCGCGTCCAGTCGAGCAGCGGCATGAAGTTATAGGTAACGGTGGTGATCCCCTCCGCCGCCAGATTGCGGAGGGTGGTGATGTACTGGTCGATCAGCCGGTCGCGATCGGGCCCGGCGGTCTTGATCGCCTCGTGGACCGGAACGCTCTCAACGGTGGTCCAGCCGAGCCCGGCGCGCTCGATCATCGCGCGCTGCGCGGCGATCTCCTCGCGCGGCCAGACGACGCCGTTGGGAACATGGTGGAGGGCGGTGACGACGTCGGTCGCGCCGGCTTGACGGATATGCGCCAGCGGCACCGGATCGCGTGGCCCGAACCAGCGCATCGCCTGCGTCATCAACACGTCCGCCATCCTCTCCGATCCTGTCGCCCGCGGCGTTACGCCGCTCCTGTTAGCGATACCACACGACGAAGCAAGCTAGGGCAGCCTGCTCCCCATCCCCGCTTCGAGTACCGCATACCATTGCGACCGCGTCCATTCGACCCGGTATGCTTCCGCGGCGGCCGTGATCCGCTGCGGGGTCTGCGATCCGACGATCGGGATGATCCGCGCCGGGTGTGCCATGACCCACGCCAGCGCCGCGGTCGCCGCATCGACGCCGTAAGCCACGCCCTGTTCGGCGAGCAACGCTCCCGCGGGATGCGCGGCGTCGGTCAGCCGCCCGCCGCCGAGCGGCGACCATGCCAGCACCGCAAGGTCGTGCCGCATCGCATGGTCGAGCGTTCCGTCGAACAGCGGCGCGACGTGCAGCGCGGAGAATTCCGGTTGCGTTGCGACGATCGGCTGGTCGAGGAACGCCTGCAACGCGTCGAACTCGGCTGGACTATGGTTCGACAGGCCGACCGCACGCACCTTGCCGCTCGCCACCATCGCGTCGAGCGCGCCCGCCACTTCCTGCGGATGCGTCAGCAGGTCGCGGCGGTGAATCTGGTAGAGATCGACCGTCTCCACGCCCATCCGCCGCAACGAATCGTCGAGCGCGGCGGCAAGATACTCACGGCTGCTATTGTACGGGATGCCGGGCCGGATGCCGCCCTTGGTCGCGATCACCATCCGGTCGCGCACGCGGCGGTCCTCGGCGAGCGCACGCCCGAACAACGCCTCCGCCGAGCCGAACCCGGCCGGCACGTCGCAGCCATAGATATCGGCGGTGTCGAACAAGGTGATCCCGGCTGCCAGCGCCGCGTCGATCAGCGCGCGCACCGCCGCGATATCGTCACCCGCCAGCCGCCACATGCCCCAGGCGAGCGGCGAAACCGCAATCCCGCTCTTGCCCAATGCCCGTGCTTCATTCGATAGGCGCAATGTCGTCATGAGCGGCGGCATGGCACAGGGTCGATCGGGATGATAGCGTCGAACCGTTTCTCACGCCGGGCTGGCCGGCGATGATCCGCCATGTCGCGATCGTCGGCGGCGGCTTCTCGGGGGCGCTGCTCGCGATCAACCTGCTGCGCCACGACGGCCCACGCGCCACGCTGATCGAGCGGCGTCCGGCGCAGCTCGGGCGCGGCGTCGCCTACAGCGCCGCGCACGAGGAGCATCTGCTCAACGTCCGCGCCGGCAACATGAGCGCGCTGCCCGACGACGCCGACCATTTCGTCCGCTGGCTGACGCACAACGGCCTCGGCGACCGCACCACCTTCGTGCCGCGCCGGGTGTACGGCCGGTATCTTCGCGAGATGCTGGAAGCGGCGGTCGCCGCGCATCCGCACCGCCTGACGCTGATCGAGGACGAGGTGCAGGCAATCGCCCCGACCGCGGACGGCTATCGCGCCACGCTGGCGGGCGGCGGCACGTTGGCGGCGGACACGATGGTGCTCGCGCTCGGCAACCTGCCGCCGCACACCCCGGCGGGGATCGACCCCGATACGCTCCCGCCGGGCTGCTATCGCGGCGATCCATGGGCGGGCGACATCGCGGAGGGGTTGCGCGACGACGATCATGTCGTGCTGGTCGGCAGCGGGCTGACCGCGGTCGATGCCGCGCTGCTGCTCGATGCGAGCGGGTTTCGCGGCCGGATCGTCGCGCTGTCGCGACGCGGGCTCGCGCCGCGGCGGCATGCCGACACGCCGCCGCAGCCTGGTCTGTCCGAACGCCCCGCCGCGACGCTGTCGGCGTTGCTGCGCCACGTCCGCCAGCGCAGCGCCACGATCGGCTGGCGCGCGGCGGTCGATACCTTGCGCCCGATCACGCAGCTGATGTGGGGCGCGGCGGATGCCACGACCCGCGCGCGGTTCCTCCGCCACCTGCGCCCGTGGTGGGACGTGCACCGCCATCGCCTTGCCCCCGCGGTCGCGGACCGGATCGACGCACTGGTCGCCGCCGGGCGGCTGGAGGTGGTGGCGGGCAAGCTGGTCGCCGCCGCCGACGACGGGGCGCAGGCGCTGCTCGACTGGCGCCCGCGCGGCGAAACCGGGACGCGCCGGATTCGCGCGGCGCGGATCGTCAATTGCACCGGGCCGCAGGGCGACCTGCTGCGCTCGCGCGAGCCGCTGCTCCGCGACCTGCTCGCGCGCGGGATGATCCGCCCCGACGCGCTGCGCATCGGGCTGGAGGTCGATGCGCAATCGCGGGTGGTCGATGCAGGCGGCACGGTCGCCGAACAGCTCTACGCGATCGGCCCGATGACGCGCGGCGGGCTGTGGGAAGTCGTCGCCGTCCCTGACATCCGCCAGCAGAACTGGACGCTGGCGCGCCGGCTCGCCAATGCGCAATGGGTGGGCGGCGAAGGGCTCTGATACGAAAACGGTTGCGTGCCAATGATGGTAGCGCTACCTCATTTGCAGTGCGCGGGCGCAGACCCGCCGACTGGACCTGAGAGGAGCCCGAAACGATGCGTCGCCCGAATCGTGCCTGTCTGTTGCCGCTGCTTGCCGCGCTGCCGCTTGCCGCCTGCGGGGATCGCACGACGACCGCCGATAACGCCACGACCGCCAACGCCGCCGCCACCGACGCGCCGCGCGCCAAGGACGGCCGCCGCTATCTGTCGCAGCCTTTGGTCACCGACTTCTACACCGCCGATCCCTCGGCGCATGTCTTCGACGGCAAGCTCTACGTCTATCCCAGCCACGACATCGACGGCTCCGCGAAGGAAGACGATCTCGGCGGGCATTTCGAGATGCGCGACTATCGCGTGCTCAGCATGGACGAGCCCGGCGGCAAGGTGACCGCGCATCCGGTCGCGCTCGACGTCAAGGACGTGCCCTGGGCCGAAAAGCAGATGTGGGCGCCCGACGCCGCCTACAAGAACGGCACCTATTTCCTCTACTTCCCCGCCAAGGACCGGCAGGGCGCGTTCCGCATCGGCGTTGCGACGTCCAAATCGCCGGTCGGCCCGTTCAAGGCCGATCCGCAGCCGATCGCGGGCAGCTTCTCGATCGATCCGGCGGTGTTCACCGACGACGACGGCAAGAGCTATATGTACTTCGGCGGGATCTGGGGCGGGCAGCTCCAGCGCAACACCACCGGCACATACGATCCGAACGGCTCGAAGACCGATCTCGCCGCCGACGACAAGCCCGCGCTGACCGCCAAGGTCGCGCCGATGGCCACCGACATGAAGACCTTCGCCGGCAAGCCGCGCGACGTCGTGATCCTCGACGAAAAGGGCAAGCCGCTGCTCGGCGGCGACCACGACCGCCGCTTCTTCGAGGCGTCGTGGATGCACAAGTACAAGGGCAAATATTACTTCAGCTACTCGACCGGCGACACGCATTACCTCGTCTACGCGACCGGCGACTCTCCCTTCGGCCCGTTCACCTACAAGGGCCGCATCCTCCAGCCGGTCGAGGGCTGGACGACGCATCATTCAATCGTCGAGTGGAAGGGCAAATGGTGGCTGTTCTACGCCGACACCCAGCTCTCGGGGCAGACGCGCCTGCGCAACGTCAAGATGACCGAGCTGCACTATAATCCCGACGGCACGATCCAGACGATCGATCCCTTCGTGAAATAACCCCCCGCACCGCCCCGGCGAACGCCGGGGTTCAGTTGGGAAACCGACCCGCATCTCGCGAGCCGCCCGCAACTGGACCCCGGCGCCCACCGGGGTGGCGCAGATTACAAGCAGGAAAGACCGCCATGTTCCTCGGCATCGACATCGGCACCTCGGGCGTGAAGGCGGTAGTGATCGACCGTGACGGTGCGATCGCCGCCCAGGCGACCGCCGCGCTGACCGTCCAGCGCCCGCACCCGCTCTGGTCGGAACAGGACCCCGACGCATGGTGGCAGGCGACCGACGCCGCGGTCCGCGCGCTCCCCGCCGACGTGCGCCGCGCGGTGCGCGGCGTCGGCATCGCGGGGCAGATGCACGGCGCGACCCTGCTCGGCGCCGACGACCGTCCCTTGCGCCCCGCGATCCTGTGGAACGACGGCCGCTCGTTCGCGGAGTGCGCCGAGCTGGAACGCGCCGTCCCCGCGCTGCGCGACATCGCCGCGAACATCGCGATGCCCGGCTTCACCGCGCCGAAGCTGCTGTGGGTCAAGCATCACGAGCCGGAGACCTTCGCCGCGATCCGCACCGTGCTGCTCCCCAAGGATCACGTCCGCCTCATCATGACCGGCGAAAAGGCCTCCGACGTCTCCGACGCCGCCGGCACGCTCTGGCTCGATGTCGCCCGGCGCGACTGGAGCGACGACTTGCTCGCCGCGACCGGCCTCACCCGCGATCAGATGCCGCGCGCGGTCGAGGGCAGCGACGTGACCGGCCATCTGCGCGCGGAGATCGCCGAAAGCTGGGGGATCGACGCGGTGCCGGTCGCGGGCGGCGGTGGCGACAATGCCGCGGGCGCGGCCGGGATCGGCGTCGTCCGCGACGGCGACGCCTTGCTATCGCTCGGTACCTCGGGAGTCATCTTCGTCGCCACCGACACGCTGCGCGCCAACCCCGCCGCCGCAGTCCACGCCTTCTGCCACTGTATCCCGGACATGTGGCACCAGATGGCGGTGCACCTCTCGGCGGCGGTCTGCGTCGACTGGGTCGCGCGGCTGATCGGCGCAGCCGGTGCCGCCGACGTCTTCGCGCGCGCCGAGATCGCCGGCCCGGCGAGCGGCCCCGAGCTGTTCCTCCCTTATCTCTCCGGCGAGCGCACCCCGCACAATGACGCGCAGGTCCGCGGCGGCTTCCTCCAGCTCGACCATGACAGCACCCCCGAGCGGATGGCGCAGGCGGTGCTCGAAGGCGTCGCCTTCGCGCTCGCCGACGGCGTCCGCGTGCTGCGTGAATCCGGCACGACCGTCGAACGCCTGTCGGTGATCGGCGGCGGCGCGCGCTCGCGCTATTGGGGCGAGACGCTCGCCGCCGCGCTGGAGGTCGAACTCGCCTATCTCAAGGGCGGCGAGGTCGGCCCCGCGATGGGCGCGGCGCGCCTCGCGCAGCTCGCGGTCGACGGCGGCACCCCCGCCGAAATCTGCGTCGCCCCGCCCGTCAGCCACGTGATCACCCCCGACCCGACGCTGGTCGACCGGCTCGCTCCCAAGCGCGCCGCCTTCCGCGCCGCCTATCCCCGCATCAAGCCGTAAAGGAACCAGCGAATGGCCACCGACTTCTTCGCCGACATCCCCCAGATCAAATATGAGGGGCCGGAGTCCACCAACGAACTCGCCTATCGGTTCTACGACAAGGACCGGGTCGTGCTCGGCAAGCGTATGGAGGATCACCTCCGCTTCGCCGCCTGCTTCTGGCACACCTTCTGCTGGCCGGGCTCGGACGTGTTCGGCGGCGGCACCTTCGACCGCCCGTGGCACGCCGGCGCGAACGACAGCGCGGCATCCGCGATGAAGCGTGAGGTGGCGTTCGACTTCTTCTCGAAGCTCGACGTGCCCTATTATTGCTTCCACGACGTCGACGTGATGGCCGACGCCAACAGCGTCGCCGAGCATCGCCGCTACTTCGGCGAGGCGGTCGACCATCTGGAAAAGCTCCAGGCGTCGTCGGGCCGCAAATTGCTGTGGGGCACCGCCAATCTGTTCGGCAACCCCCGCTTCGCCGCCGGTGGCGCGACCAACCCGGACCCCGAAGTCTATGCGTTCGGCGCGATGCAGGTTCGCGACGCGCTGGAGGCGACGCACCGCCTCGGCGGCCAGAACTACGTGCTGTGGGGCGGTCGCGAGGGCTATGAGACGCTCGCCAACACCGACCTGAAGCGCGAACTCGACAATCTCGGCCGCTTCCTCAGCCTGGTCGTCGAGCACAAGCACAAGATCGGCTTCACCGGCACGATCCTGATCGAACCGAAGCCGCACGAGCCGACCAAGCATCAGTACGACTTCGACACCGCCACCGTGTACGGCTTCCTCAAGAAGTACGGGCTGGAGAATGAGGTCAAGGTCAACATCGAGGCGAATCACGCCACGTTGGCCGGCCACACCTTCGAGCATGAGATCGCAATGGCCAGCGCGCTCGGCATCTTCGGCTCGATCGACGCCAACCGCGGCGATCACCAGAACGGCTGGGATACCGATCAATTCCCGAACTCGGTCGAGGAACTGACGCTGGCGATGCTCGAGATCATCCGTGCGGGCGGCTTCACCACCGGCGGGTTCAACTTCGACGCCAAGGTCCGCCGTCAATCGATGGACGCGGTCGACCTGTTCTACGGCCATGTCGGCGGGATCGACGTCGTGGCGAAGGGGCTGCTCAACGCCGCCGCGCTGATCGAGGACGGTCGCCTCGATGCGATCAAGCAGGAGCGCTACGCCGGCTGGGACGCCGACTTCGGCAAGAAGGTGTCGTCGCTCGACCTCGCCGGGATCGCCGATCTGGCCGAGAGCGCCGACGTCAACCCGCGCCCGCGCTCGGGCCGTCAGGAGCGGATCGAGAACCTCGTCAACCGCTTCATCTGATCGACGCGCCACCCGGCGCGCGTGAAAAAGCACCGGTCCGCTCCCCGCGGGCCGGTGCTTTTTTTTCATCCCATCGGCATCAGGATGGCGGGCGGCTCAGCGCCCGCGCAGCGTCGCCATCGTCAGCTTGCCGACCAGCCCCGGCAGCCCGCGATAGTTCGCCTTGTAATAAGGCGATTCCGGCTCCAGCACGCCCGACAGGCGCTGATGCGCCTCGCCCAGCGCGTGATAGGGGACGCCCGGCAACAGATGGTGAAGCGCGTGGTAGCGCAGCCCGATCGGCGCCCACAGCACCGGGAGCAGCGCCGGCGGCGGGACGTTGACCGAGTCGAGATATTGCGCCGTGACGCTCATCACCTCGCCCTCGTTCTCCCACAGATGCGCAACCAGCGTCCGCACCTGGTTGATGAGCGCCACGCCCGATCCCACCGCAAGGAAGATCAGGAACGCCCTGAGCGGCAGCACGCCGGTGGCGGTCGTCACGATCAGCGCCAGCGCCCACACCGCGGTGGCAGCCTCCAGCCGGTTCCAGCGCGCCTTCTCGTCGCCCTGCGGCATCCGGCGGCGGAACTGCGGATTGATCGACAGCGCCGAATAGCGCGACACCACGGCGGTGCGCAGCGCGGGCAAGAGCGCGGAGAGCGGCGCCAGCACGCCAAAGCGGATCAGCAGCCCGACCGGCGCCAGCGCCGAGACAAGGATGAACACCGGCAGCGTCCACGGCTTCATCAGCGCGAGCGGCAGATACTCGGGGTCCTCCGACGTGCCGTAGCGGGTCTTGGCATGGTGCAGGTTATGAACGCCCTCGTACATGAACGACGGAATCATCATCGGCACGCCGATCAGCGCGTTCCACCCGGTGCGGAAGCCCGGCAGCGCCGCATGCTTCACATGCGTCAGCTCGTGAATCATGCTCATGCCACGGTACAGCGCGAACACCGCCACGACCCCGGCGACGATCGCCAGCGCGGTCGAGGCGGTGACGATCGCCACCGCCAGCGCGCCATAGCCGACGACCGACGACGCGATCAGATCGGCCCAGTAGATTCCGGGACGCGGCTTGAGCAGGTCGCGCGTCAGCTCGGCGGCGGCCTTCAGCATCGTCTTGTCGTCGGCGATCGCCGGGCGCGCGGCGCGCACGTCGGCCGTTGCGCGATCGAGAGTGATGGTGTTCATGGGCGTATCCATTGCCCGAACATAGTGGCGAGACGGTGTCGGGAACAGGACCGCAGCGATCGCCAATCTGGATAATTGTTCACTCGCTATGATCGAGGGAGCCGTTTACACGCCAGCAACATGGCTGAGCTTTCGATCACTCCCGTCCTGACCAAGAGCGACCGCAAGGCGTTCGTCGACCTGCCATTTCGAATTTACAGGGACGATCCTTACTGGGTGCCGCCGCTCAAGGGCGAAGCATTGGGCCTCATCACGCCGGAGAAGAACGGCTGGTTCAGCCATGCCAGGGCGCAACTGTTCCTCGCCCATCGCGATGGCCGCGTGGTAGGGCGCATCTCTGCGCATATCGACACGCTCGGGCTGGAGATGCCCGCGGAGCGCGGCTTTGGACCGGGCTGCGGACAATGGGGGTTGATGGACGCCGAGGACGAAGGCGTGTTCACCGCCTTGCTCGCGAAAGCCGAGGGCTGGCTGCGTGAGCAGGGCATGACCCGCGCGCTCGGTCCCGTCAGCATGTCGATCTGGGAAGAGCCGGGGCTGCTCATCCAGGGTTACTATCAGTCGCCGACCGTGATGATGGGGCATCACAAGCCCGAATATCGCGGCTGGATCGAGGGCGCCGGCTATCAGCCGGTCAAGCAGCTCATCACCTACGAACTGGACATCACGCAGGAATTCCCGCCGCTGGTGAAGCGGATCATCCGCTCGGGCGATGCGAACAAGAGCATCGTCATCCGCGAGGTCGACAAGCGCAGGTTCGAGGAAGAGGCGGCGATCATCCTCGACATCCTCAACGACGCATGGTCGGACAATTGGGGCTTCATCCCGCTCACCCCGCCCGAGATCAAGGATGTCGGGGTCAAGCTGAAGCCGATCGTCTTCAACGATTTGATCCGCATTGCTGAAATCGATGGCAAACCGGTCGCGTTCATGATCACCCTTCCCGACCTCAACGAGGCGATCAAGCCGTTGCAGGGCAATCTGCTGCCGTTCGGCTGGGCGAAGGTGCTGTGGTGGCTGCGCAAGCCGCGCGTACAGACGATGCGCGTGCCATTGATGGGCGTGCGCAAGGAGCTGCAAAGCTCGCGGATTGCGGGCCAGTTGGCGTTCATGATGATCGAGGCGATCCGCAAGGCATCGGTCGCCCATTATGGTGCGACACGGGGCGAGATCGGCTGGGTGCTCGACGACAATCAGGGCATGAACTCGATCGCCACTGCGATCGATAGCCGCGTCAACAAGATCTATCAGGTGTACGAGCGGACCTTCTGATCCGCTGCGGCGGGGCTCCGGCCGGCGCCGGAGACCCGCCCCCGGGCGAGGGTCACAGATTCTCGGGGACGATAACGCCAACCTGCTTCCATGCATCGCGCGTCTTGCAGACGCGCGACAGGATGCGCGAACCGGTCTGCTCGGTCTTGTAGCAATAACGGGTCTTGGCGTTACGAACCGGCGCGGTCAGGTCGCTGGCGACGGGTGATGCTTCAGCGTTCGGGGCAGCCTTGGGGGCGGCGTGCGCCGGCGCGACGGCGAACAGGCTGGCGATGACGGCGGTGGCGATGGTCTTCACGGCGGATCTCCCTGCCCCGTTGATCGGGGACACAGGACACTTTGCACCCATCGTGCCAATTCAGAATCTCGCGGTTTTCCGCCGTTTTTGCCACATGACAGGTGTATTACGCTGGCAAGGCACACCAACATCCGGCGCGATACGCCGATTGCCGGTCAGAACAGCAAGGCGCCGCCCAGCGCGATGCGTGCGTCCGGCGCATGACGGTTGAGCCCGGCGACCGCCAGCAGGTCGAGCTGGGTGCGCTTGGTCAGCTTCCACCCCAGCGACGCCGCCGCCAGGGTGCGCACGACATGCTCGGCGGGATCCTGGTCGCGCTCGACCGACAGCTCGGCATTGGCGGTGACACTGTCGGTCAGCGCATAGCCGACGCCGAACACGCCGGTTGCGTCGAAATGGCGACCGTGCCCATCGTCGTCGACCGCCGCCGCGAGCTGCCCGGTGAAGTCGACGCTCCACTTCTTGTTGATCCGCCACATGACCGGCAGCACGGTCCCCGCGGACCAGTCGCCGTCGCCAATCTCGCTATGCCCGACCGGCAGCGTCACATAGGGCTGAACCGCCGTCGACAGTTTCTTGCCATCGGGGTGGCTCAGCGCGCGCCGCCACCCGAGCGTCACGTCGCCCGCGCCGGTATGGCGGGTCACCGCACCGCTCGCGAGGTCGCGCGTTCGCAGCGTCGCCAGCGGGTTCCACGCAATCTGCGCCTCGCTGTTCTGCGTCAGCCCGATCCGCGCGGTCACCTCGCTGCGGATCAGATCCTCGCGCGATTCGCCGTCATCGTCGCGCTGCCAGTCCACTCCGGCCAACTCGACCTGCACCTGTCCCGGCAAGGTCGTGCACCCGCTCGCGCCCAGTGACGGCCGGTTTGGGCAGAAGCGCACGCCGGGCGCGTCCTGCGCGGCCGCAGCGGTCGCGACCATCGCCAGCAGGACGACTGCGGCCCCTCTCAGCATCATCGCAGCCGCACCCAGGTCGGCGCGTGGTCGCTGGCCTTTTCACGCCCGCGATACGCCTTGTCGACGCCCGCATCCGCGAGCCGGTCGGCGACCGCCGGGCTGAGCAGCAGATGATCGATCCGGAAGCCGGCATCGCGCTGCCACGCCCCGGCCTGATAATCCCAGAATGTCCAGATGCCGCCCTTGGGGTTGCGCGTCCGCAGCGCGTCGGTCCAGCCCTGCGCCAGCAGCGCGCGATACCCATAGCGGCTTTCGGGCTGCATCAGCGCATCGGACGCCATCGCCTTGACCGAGAAGGTGTCGTCGTCGTTGGGGATGACGTTGTAATCACCGGCCAGCACGACCGGCAGCTCCTCGGCAAGCAGCGCGCGCGCGCGCTCCTGCAACCGCCCGATCCAGCGCAATTTGTAATCGAACTTCGGCCCCGGCAGCGGATTGCCGTTGGGCAGATAGATCGACGCGATTACCAGCCCGAACACCGAACATTCCAGATAGCGGCTATGCTCGTCCTCCGGTTCGCCCGCCAGCCCGCGTTGCCGCTCGACCGGGTCGACGCCGCGTGCGAGCACCGCAACGCCGTTGAAGCCCTTTTGCCCGTGCCATACAGCGCCATAGCCGGCGGCGCGAATGTCCGCCTCGGGAAAGGTATCATCGCTCGACTTCAGCTCCTGGAGACAGACCACATCGGGCTGCTCCTCGGCGAGATACTCGAGCAGGCGCGGGAGCCGCGCCTTGATGCCGTTGACGTTGTAGGTGACGATCTTCACGCGCGCCGGTCTAAACGCGGACCGCGCGCTTGTCTAACTACACCGAAAAGCTGGTGCCGCAGCCGCAACCGCTTGCGGCATTGGGATTTTCGACCTTGAACGACGCGCCGCCAAGCGACTCGACATAGTCGACGCTGGCGCCGCGGACGAGGCCGAGACTGATGTCGTCGACCACCAGCCGCACGCCATCGGTTTCCGCGATCAGATCGGCGGGTTCGGGCGCGTCGGCAAAGCCAAAGCGATACTGGAAGCCCGAACATCCGCCGCCCTCTACCGACAACCGCAGAATCGCGGGCTTGTTCTGGCGCGCGGCGATCGCCGCAACGCGCGCCGCGGCGGCAGGGGTCAGGACGATATCGGGTGCGAGCGTGGCCATGCCGTCAAGATAGGCGCAGTCGCCGTAAACCGAAAGGGCCGAGCCTGTCGGCACGATCTTCTTCTCCGTCGCCCCGGACTTGATCCGGGGCCCCGCTTCTTCTTGCGACCGAGCCAAGAAGCGCGGCCCCGGATCAAGTCCGGGATGACGGCAAACCTACATCAAAGCGGAGCAGCCGCCTCGCCTCAGTCCTGCGGTACCGGCCCGGTCGTCGACACCGGGATCTGCCCGACCGCGCGATCCTGCGCCGCCATCAGGTAATCGGCAGTGGTCAGGAACGGCACCGGGTTCACCGCATGGCCGTCAATCCGTACCTCGTAATGAAGGTGCGGGCCGGTCGAGCGCCCGGTCGATCCCATCAGCGCGATAAGCTGCCCGCGCTTCACGCGCGTGTTATCGGCGACGATGATCTTGGAAAGGTGACCGTAGCGGGTCGCGATGCCCTTGCCGTGGTTGATCTCGACCATGTTGCCATACCCGCCCTGCCGGCCGGCGTGGCTGACGACGCCGTCGGCAGTGGCATAGATCGGCGTGCCGGACGGGCCGGGAATGTCCACGCCCGCGTGCATCGCGGCGGTGCCCCGGAACGGGTCGGAGCGGATGCCGAAATTGCTGGTGAACTGCAGCTTCTGCACCGGCTGCACCGACGGGATCGCGATCACGCCCTGCTCGAGCCGGTCGAGCTTCTTCCACGTCATGAACAGCGAGCGGAACTGCTGGTCGGCCGCGAGATCGGCGCGCGCCTCGGTGCTGTTCGCCTCGACCAGCGGACCGCCCATCGCCGCACCCGCCTTCGCGACGCGGCCCGGCGCGATACCGCGCTGGCGGAGTTGCTGCGCGGTGGCGGCATAGCGGTCGAGCAAGTGCTGCTCGGCGACCTGCGCCAGCGCCACCTGCCGGCGCTCGACCTTCAGGAACGGCCGAATCGTGTCGGCTGCAACGCGCGTCGCCTGCGGATCGACCGCCAGCGTCGCCAGCGCCAGCCGGCGCGCATCGCCCTGCCCGGTCAGCGCGGCGGTCAGCAGTGCCTGACGCTGTTCGATGCGCGTGGCATGTTGCTGCGCGGCGGTGCGGATCGTCGCGACGCGCGCCTGCATCCGCTCGACCTTATGCTCCATCGCCTGCATCCGCTGCGCCTGCGCCGCCGCGGCGGGCGTCAGCCCGGCGGCTTGCGCGACCTGCGTCGACGCCTGAAGCGCGCCGTAGCCGGCGAAACCGAGCAGAAGTGCGGCGCCCCCGCGCAGCAGCGCCGGTCGTCCGGCGATAAGGGCGTTCAGGCGAACAAGCGGCCGCCCGGCCGGCAAAGAAGCGTTGTCGGTCATCGAACCCCAGATCAAGACTGCGACCAGTGCGACACGCGCCGGTCTTCCCCTTTTTCCGTGTCCGCCCGCGATAGAACCGCTGCAGCGAACGCAAAGGTTTGTGCGCGGTAGAAGGTTAATCGCGCAATAGCGTCCGCCGCCAGGCGCGTCCAAGCGCCGGAGTCGTGCGCCGAGTCGTTGTAAGAAGCGGTAGTTCGGCTGCTCGGGACCGATCGATGCGCGCGTTTCCAGGATCGTCTTGGGCGTTTCGTGTCGAGTACCCGTCCCGTTCGTCACCCCGGATCACGTTCGGTATGACTGAAAAGACAGGAGATCGGCAATCATAAACTTGCTCTTGTCCGACCCGACAACTCCCGCCCGCCACCAGTCTTCGTCATCCCGGACTTGATCCGGGATCCCGCTTTTCGCCTCGGCCTCCCAAAAGAAGCTGCTCCCCGGATCAAGTCCGGGGCGACGAGAAGGAGATGAGACTGACTGAAACGGCAGCAACCCGACGCTCCGCGGTAGATGGCGACTGGCTCTACAGCGCCTTTGCGGCGTCCAGCACCGTCGCGGCGTGCCCCGGCACCTTCACCTTGCGCCACGCCTGAACGAGCTTCCCATCGCGATCGAACAGGAACGTCGCCCGCTCAATGCCCATATAGGTCTTGCCGTAGAGCTGCTTCTCGCCCCACACGCCAAACGCCTCGGTGACGCTGCCGTCGAGGTCGCTGGCGAGCATGACGGTCAGCGCATGTTTGTCGCGGAACTTCGCGTGTTTGGCGACCGTGTCGCGCGACACCCCCAGCACCGTCGCCCCGGCGACGGCAAAGTCGTTGGTCAGCGACGAGAAGTCCTGCGCCTCGCGTGTGCAGCCCGGCGTATCGTCCTTGGGGTAGAAATAGACGACCAGCGGACGCGGCAGATCGTGCAGCCGCAACGGCGCGCCATCGGCGCCGGTAGCGATCACGTCCGGGAGGGTGTCCATGCGATGCTCTCCTGCCAGCTTGCCGCGACGCTCTCGCGCACCCTCGTCAGCGTGGCAAGCACCGTGTCCCAATCGCGCAGCAGCACCGCGCGCGCGATCAGCGCGCGCGTCACCGCCGCGGCGGGTTCCTGCGCATCGGGGGCGATCAGCCGGACCGTGACGAGCAACCGGCCGAGCAGGTCATAGGCCGCGCGCAGTTCCGGCGCGAACACCCCGGCGGCGATCAGCACGTCGATCGCCGCGCCGAGTTCCGGCGTGAAGGCGATGCGGCGCGTCAGCTGCGCGACATGCACCGCAAACTCCAGATCGACGAGCCCGCCCGGCAACAGCTTGGCATCGAGCGGCCCCTGCGGCGGCTTGTGCTGCGCCATCTCGGCGCGCATTGCCGCGGCATCGGCAGCGATATCGTGTTCCGCGCGCTCGCCGTTCAGCACGCGCGCGACGATCGCCTCGACCGCGGCCCGCGCCGCCGGACTGCCATAGATGGCGCGCGCGCGGGTCAGCGCCATATGCTCCCACGTCCAGGCTTCCTCGCGCTGGTAGCGTGCAAAGGAGTGGAGGCTGACCACGAGGGGCCCTTGCGCGCCCGACGGTCGCAGCCGCGTATCGACCTGATACAGCGGCCCCGCCGCGGTCGGCACCGACAGCGCTGCGGTCACACGTTGCGCCAGCCGCGTGAAATAGAGCGTCGCGCCCAGCGGCTTCGCGCCGTCAGACTCGGCGGAGAAATCGCCGGTAAACAAATAGATCAGGTCGAGATCGGACGCATGGGTCAGCGCCGCGCCGCCCAGCCGCCCAAGTGCGAGGATCACCAGCTCGCCGCCGGGCACGCGCCCGTGCACCTCCTCGAACGGCGCAACGGTGGCTGCGGTCAGCACCTTCACCGCCGCTTCCGCAACGCGCGCATACCCCGCTGCGACATCGAGCGGATCGGCGCGCCCGGCGACGATCTGCGTGCCCAGCGCAAACTGCCGGTCGCCGACGAAGCGGCGCACATGGTCGAGGATCGCCTGATAGTCTGCGCCCTGCTCGGTCGCGCGCATCTGCGCCATCAGCGCCGGAACGTCACCGACCGGATCGAACGCGCTCGCGTCGATCAGCCCGTCGAGCAGATCGGGTCGCCGCGCCAGCGCCTCGGCCAGGGTCGGCGCATGGCTGAGGATCTCGGCGAGCAACGTCGCCAGTGCCGGTCGCGCCTCCAGCAAGCGAAAGATATTGATCGCGCTCGGCAATCGCTCCAGCAACCGGTCAAGCCGGTTGAGCGCCATCAACGGCACCGGCGCCTGCGCCAGCGCTTCGACCAGGCCGGGCAGCACCGCCTCCAGCGCGCTTTGTGCCGCGCCGCTGCGCAACGCAGGGTAGCGCGCCTCGCGCCACGCGACGATCCGGCGCGCGGCATCGTCGGTCTCGGCAAAGCCGGCCGCGGCAAGATAATCGCCCAGCCGGCCCGCGTCGTGCGGCACCGCGGCGGTGGGCGCTGGCGCGAGCCGGTCGAACGTCGCAGCCACCTGTTCGACATGCGGGCGGAGCAGGTCGAGCAGTGCCGCGCCGTCGGCCAGCCCGTGCAGCCGCGCGACCCGATCAAGCCCGTCGCCGGTCGGCAGCGCATGGGTCTGCCGGTCGTCGATCATCTGGATGCGATGCTCGATCGTCCGCAGCAGCGTATAGGCCGCCGTCAGCGCGCGTGCGTCCGCGGGATCAATGCGCCCCGCCGCGGCCAGCGCCGCCAGCGCGTCACGCGTGGCGGGCGCGCGCAGCGCCGCATCACGCCCGCCATGGATCAGCTGGTGAATCTGCGCGAAGAACTCGATCTCGCGGATCCCGCCGCGCCCGCGCTTCAGGTCGTAACCGGGGCCGAACGCCTGCCCCTGTGCGTAATGGTCCCGAATGCGCCGGGTGATGTCGAGGATTTCGCCGACTGCGCCGAAGTCGAGGCTGCGCCGCCAGATGAACGGCCGGATCGTATCGAGGAACTGCTGGCCAAGGGCGCGGTCGCCCGCCGCTGCCCGCGCGCGGATGAAAGCGGCGCGTTCCCACGGCAGCGCCTGCGACTCATAATAAACGATCGCCGCATCGATCGGGATCACGATCGGAGTCGCTTCGGGCGACGGCCGCAGCCGCAGGTCGACGCGCAGGACATAGCCATCGGCATCCCGCGCCTGCAGAAGTTCGAGCACGCGCCGACCGATCCGCACCGCGGCGTCGGCGACATCCTCGCGCGGACGGTGCGGCAACGTCCGTGGGTCGTAGATCAGGATCGGGTCGATGTCCGACGAATAGTTGAGTTCGCGGCTGCCCTGCTTGCCCAGCGCGATCGCGGCAAAGCCTTGCACCATGGCGTCGGGCGTCCGCTCGGTGATCGCCGCCGTGATCGCGCGGTCGAGCGCCGAGTCCGCGAAGTCGGTCAGCGCCGCCGTCACGCCGGTCAGATCGAGCGCCCCCGCCAGATCGCCCTCGGCGACCTGCAGCGCCAGCTGCCGCCGCTCCAGTCGCAGCCGCTTGCCAAGCGGCAGATCGTCCGCGGAAAGCGCGGCGGCGGTCACCGCCTCGCGCGCGATCAGGCCGTCCAGAAATGGCGCAAAACGGGCGGCGCGAGCCCGCGCGTCGGTGACAGCTTCTGTCATACGGGCGCAACCTTAGCGAAAAAGCGGCGTTGCGACACCATGGCTCAAGACGCGACCTCCAACGGCATCCCTCCGCACGGCGCCTATGCCGTGCGCGATCCGCACGCCGCGGACGCGCTGGCCACGCCGTTGCGGGCGGCGTTCCGCAGGGAGGCGAAGATGCCGTGCGAGATCGAGGCATGTCTCGACCAGTTGCGGCGTGTACGTTTCCGCGGCTGATTGACCATTCCGTCATTGCGAGCATAGCGACGCAATGACGGATGTCGATTAAGCGTCGCGATCCCGGCTGAGTTCGTCGACCTCGCTCATGATCGAATCGAGCGTCGAGCGCTCGGTATCGACCTCGTGATCGCGCCGCGACGACAGCGCGCTGCCGGCCATCAACGCCTCGAGCGCCACGCGACCGCGCGCCACCCGGCTCTTGATCGTACCGACCGCCACGCCGCAGATCTCGGCCGCTTCTTCATAGGCGAACCCGCCAGCGCCAACGAGGATCAGCGCCTCCCGCTGCGGCTGCGGCAGGTGCATCAGCGCACGTTGCATATCCGCCAGTTCGACGTGCTTGTCCTGGCTGGCGGGCGCAGCGAGCACGCGATCCGCGACCAGATCGTCCCATTCGCCTTTGAAGCGCGCCCGGCGCATCTGGCTGAGGAACAGGTTGCGCAGGATGATGAAGGTCCACGCGCGCATATTGGTGCCGGCCTGGAAGCGCTTGCGCGCCGCCCATGCCTTCAGCAGGGTTTCCTGCACCAGATCATCTGCCAGATCGCGATTGCCCGACAAAGAACGCCCGAAGGCGCGCAGATGCGGGATCACCAGCGCCAGCTGCTTCTTGAACTCCGGGTCGGAGAGCGCGACGTGCTCGACCGGCGCCGTCTCCGGCGCGTCGTCTGCGAGCGTATTGGATTGGGTCATGCCGCTCCGTTATGCTGGATCGGCGCCCGGCTGGCGCCCGTCCGAGCCGTAAAGATAGGTATCGTCCGGCCGCTTGGCCAGTCCGTGCATCAACATCGACGCGTCAGGAAAGAAGGAGGGCAGCGAAGATCGCTATCACCAGCAGCAGCGACGCTGCCAGAATGTACCGCGTCATCCCGGGCGTACTGCCCGCCCGCGCTTCGTCGGTTTCCAGATGAATGCGCTCGTTTTCGTCTGCCATAAGCGGTGTAACCCCTTAGAACCGTTTTGGGTCCGTATCGAAGACGGACCCGCAACAGGATGCCGGATCGTATGGCAGCGCCACGATCAGGCCGGAACCGTGCTCTCGTCGAAGAACAGCGCCTGGCTGATCGCCGCCTTTACCGTCGACCGCTGGAACGGCTTCGTGATGAGGAAGGTCGGTTCGGGCCGCTCGCCGGTCAGCAACCGCTCCGGGAAAGCGGTGATGAAGATCACCGGCACGTTGAACTCGGCAAGGATGTCCTTGACCGCATCGATCCCCGAGCTGTCGTCGGCGAGCTGGATGTCGGCGAGCACCAGACCTGGGCGATCTTCCATCGCCAGCGCCACCGCCTCGTCGCGGGTCACCGCCACGCCGGTGACCTCGTGTCCGAGATCGCGGACGATCGATTCGATGTCCATCGCGATGATCGGCTCGTCCTCGATGATGAGCACACGCGCGCGGGTCTGCTTCTCGATCTCCGCGAGCGCTTCGGCGACCAGCGCGTCGACCTCGGCAGGTTCGACCTCGATCAGATAGGCCGCATCCTCGGGGGTGAAGCCTTCCATCGCGGTCAGCAGCAGCGCCTGCCGCGACAACGGCGTCATTCGCGACAGCCGCGCGCGCGCCACCGCTTCCTGATCCTCGGCCGGCATCTCGTCGGCGGTCTCGTCGAAATTGGCTGAATTCCAGATCGCCTGGAAGGTACGATACAGCCCGAGCCGCGGATCGACGTCACGCGGAAATTCCTCCGGCGCGGCCACGATCGCTTCCAGCGTGGCGCGCACATACCGGTCGCCCTGCGCCTGGCTGCCCGTCAGCGCGCGACCATAGCGGCGCAGGAACGGAAGGTGCGGCGCGAGTTGTTGTCCGAGCGACATGTGTAGAAAACCCTCCCTGCGGCGCGGCTCCGGCCGCCACCGCCGATACCCAATAGGCGTGCACGTCATGACAGGTCGCAGATGATACCCCCCGACCGCCGATTTTCGTCGCACCCGCATGGAACCAACGATGCCGGATTTGGTTTCATGGCTCATACGTGCATTACGCGCTTGTCCGGCTGTGGCGTTCGTCCGAGGAACGTCCTGCGGTGCTGTATTGTCCCGTCTGGGGCGCCGATGGTCGGACTGTCTTAGGGGGTTTACGTTGACGTCGGATAAGGAAGCGCCTGAACAGTCGAAAAAGGGCACCGCGGCTCAGTCGAAGAACCGCGACATGGGATCGGCGTTGCGCTCCGTCTATCAGAAGACCGTGGAAGAGACGGTTCCGGACGATCTGCTCTCCTTGCTTGGCAAGCTAGACTGACGCGACGTGGCGACCCTTCCCGCGGCTGACGCCCCCCGGCCCGCCGCGGGGCGTCTGGATATGATTTCGCGTTGGCCGACCGGGGCCAAGCTGTTCCTGATCCTCAGCATCGCGCTGCTGCCACTCGCCCTGATCGCGATTTTCGCCACGCTGCGCGTTACGCAGATCGCCGACACGGAGCTTCGCTCGCACCTGCGCGTCGCCGCATCCGAATCGAGCCGCGCGATCGCGATCGAACTGGTCGGCGACATGACAGCGCTCCGCGTCGCGGTCGACGCACTGACCGCCGACCGCGGCGACGCACCCAGTTGCGCCCGCGCGCAGGGCGTCTTCGCGCAGCAATCGGCGGCGGGCACCGGCTTCGTGATCCTCGACCGCCGCGGTCGCGCGATCTGCGGGGAGCCATTCCCCGGCGCCGCCGCCTTCGCACGCCAGTCCGCGACCGATGCGGTCAGCGCCCGGATTGTCGAGAAGCGCGGCGTGATGCTCCGGTTCGCCGGGCGCAGCGACGGGCTGACCGCCGCCGCCTATTTCCCCGCACCCTTCCTTTCACAGATCAGCCAGCCAAGCGGCTTCGCCCCGGATTACGGGCTGATGCTGGCGCTCGGCGACGAGCGACTGGAACTCGACCCGCTGGCGCGCGAAAGCGCATTGGAGCGGCGGGAGACGATCCGCAGCGACCTCGGTATCGCCGGGCTCGCGCTGGAAATGCAGGTGCGCAGCGCGCCGATCGGCTCGCCGCTGCTGATCGCCCTGACCTTCCCGCTGCTGATGTGGGCAGCGGCGGCTGCGATCAGCTGGTTCGTGGTTGACCGCCTGCTGATCGCACCACTGCGCGCCCTCCGCGGCAGCATCGCCGCCTATGCGCCGGGCGATCAGCCGGATCCCGCGATGCTGCGCGCGCTGCCGGCGCAGGAGATCCGCGATCTCGGCGACACGTTCCGCGCGCTCAGCCGTACCGTCGCGATCCACGAGGCCGGACTGGCCGACGGCCTGATGCGGCAGACCAAGTTGACGCGGGAGGTGCATCACCGCGTCAAGAACAACCTCCAGGTGATCTCCAGCCTCATCAACTTCCACGCGCGCGGCGCCCGCAGCACCGAGGCGACGCAGGCCTATGCGTCGATCCAGCGCCGCGTCGACGCACTCGCGGTCGTCCACCGCTATCATTTCGCAGAGATGGAAGAGAACCGCGGCGTTGGGCTGCGCGCGGTGCTGGGGGAGCTGGCGTCGAGCATCCGTGCCACCGCACCCGAAGGTGCGCGCGTCGGGATCGTGCTCGACATCGATACCTTCTACGTCACGCAGGACGTTGCTGTGGCGGTGGCCTTTCTCGTCACCGAGCTGGTCGAGCTGGCGATGACCTGCCTTGGTGAGACGCAAGTGCGGATCACGCTCAAGCCGCTCGACGATCCGCAGCGCGCGCTACTGCGGCTGTCGTCACGCGCGCTGGTCGACAGCGATCCGCTGCGCGAGGGGCTCAAACACCGCTATGGCCGTGTAATTGAGGGACTGACGCGGCAGCTGCGCTCGACCTTGCAGCATGATCCGCTGACCGGCGCCTATGAGATTGCGATTGCCGTCACCGGCCGCGAATGACGTTGTAAATTTTTTCTGAGATATTCGAGCCGATGCGGAACCCCGCTCCCGCATTGTCGTTCTCACCTTCGGACAGCGGCTATACGCCCCCCCGCTTACGCTGTCCAAGACATGGGCCCGAAAGCATCCACCCTCCCCCCCGGTGATGCTTTCGGGCCTTATTCGTTTCTCCCCAGCGGCTTGTGACTGACGCGGAACGAAGCGCGACGGTCGGCATTGTGCGATGTGTATCTAGGGAGACCGTTCAATGCGTAAGGTTCTGACAGCGGCAGTGCTCGCGGGCGCGGTACTGGTCTCGGCATGCAACACCGTCAGCGGCGTCGGCAAGGACGTGTCGTCGGCGGGCGATGCGGTCGCCGGGGCTGCCGACAAGAACAAATAAGCTTCGTCACGACGACGTCGAAACGGGCGGCTCGTCGATGACGGGCTGCCCTTTTTCGTACCCGCGCCGCTCTCACGACCGCCGGCCGTTCCCCCGCCGTCCGGACGTGATCCGGAGTCCCGCTGCCGCCCGAGCGCCGTCAGCAGCGCTCCCCCTGACCAGGTTCGGGATAACGGGGGAGTTCAGGCTGGCGCGTTCGTCATCACGGTCGCATGACCGCGAAACGCACGGTCACTCAGCGGCGGCGGTGGCGACTTCCTCGCGTGCGCGTTT
This sequence comes from Sphingomonas sp. 8AM, assembly GCF_902506455.1. Taxonomy (GTDB): domain Bacteria; phylum Pseudomonadota; class Alphaproteobacteria; order Sphingomonadales; family Sphingomonadaceae; genus Sphingomonas. Next base: position 577,204 of record NZ_LR733844.1, read on the forward strand.
GCGTTCGGTGAACCAGATGCCGATGATCGCAGCCTCGTAGAGGATCACCAGCGGTATCGCGAGCAACAGCTGCGACCCGACGTCGGGCGGGGTGAGCACCGCAGCGATCGCGAACGCGCCGACGATCGCGTAGCGGCGCGCACCGATCAGTTGCTTGCGCGTGACGATCCCGCCGCGCTCCAGCAGCATCAGCAGCACCGGCAACAGGAACGCGGCGCCGAACCCGAACAGGAATTGCATGACGAAGCTGAGGTAATTGCCGATCGCCGGCAGCGCCTGCTGCTGCACGCCGCCGATCATTCCCGAATAACCGAGCAGGAAATGCAGCGCCATCGGGATCGCGATATAATAAGCCATCGCCGCGCCCATGAGGAACAGCACCGGCGTGGCGAGCAGGAATGGCAGCAACGCGCGCCGCTCTTTCCGATACAGCCCCGGTGCGACGAACTGCCATAATTGATTGGCGATCACCGGAAAGGCGATCATCATCGCCGAGAAGAACGCGACCTTCACCTGGACGAAGAACGCCTCGAAGATCTGCGTGTAGATCACCGTCTTCTGACCGGCGTGCAGCAGCGGCTGGACGAGGAAAGCAAAAATGTTTTCCGCGAAATACCAGCAGACGAAGAAGGCCAGCAACACCGCCACGATGCAGTAAAGCAGCCGCCGGCGCAGCTCGAGCAAATGATCGAGCAACGGCGCGCGCGAGTCTTCCAGTTCGTCGACGATCTCGGTCACGATGCAGCCTTGTCCTGAACCACGCGCCCGTCGGCGGCATGATGATCGTCGTTGCGCGGCGCGGTGACGTCATGGGGAGCAACCGGCGCCGCGGTGTCGGGCACGACATGCGGCTTCTCGACCATCACCGGCTGTTGCACGGGGTCGTCTAGCGGCGTGACGGGATCCGCCGATACCGGGTCAGCGACAGAGGCGTGATCGGGCAGCGCCGGGGTCGCGGGTGGCGGCGGCGCGAAGGGATGCTCGCGCATGATCCGCTCGTTCTCCGCCTTCCACTTCTTTTCCATTTCCTCCAGCTCGGCCTCGCGCACCATCTCGTCGAAGCCGTTGCGGAACTGGCGACCGACCGCGCGCGCGCGGCCGACCCAATAGCCGAGCACCCGCATCGCCTTCGGCAGGTCCTTGGGGCCGATCACCACCAGCGCGACAAACGCGACCAGCAGGAATTCGGAGGGAGCGATGTCGAACATTCAGCGCGCGCCGGATCGGGTGCAGGGGCTCAGCGCCGTTCCTCGCGCACCGGCTCGGCATCGCGGTCGAACGCCGGCTCGGCGTGGCTCTTGGCCTCGATCCGCGGCTTCGGACGCGCATCGTCCTCGTCCTCTTCGGCCATGCCCTTCTTGAAGTTCTTCACACCCTTGGCGACGTCGCCCATCAGGTTCGAAAAACGCCCGCCGCCCAGCAGCAGGATCGCGACCACCGCGAGGATGAGGATATGCGGAAGGCTGAAACTGCCCATGACGAAATCTCCTAAGGTGCAACGGTATCTAGTCTTCCTCGGCGGCGTTTTCCACCGCGAGTTGATCGAAGGCGAGATCGACCGGGTCGAGCAGCCCGGCGGCACGCAGATCGTCGACGCCGGGAAGGTCGCGACGGCTCCTGAGCCCGAAATGTGACAGAAATGCAGGGGTTGTCGCGAACATCAGCGGTCGCCCCGGCACCTCGCGCCGCCCCGCCGGGCGAATCCACCCTGCCTCCATCAGCACGTCGAGTGTCCCACGCGCGGTCTGCACGCCGCGGATCGCCTCGATCTCGGCGCGCGTGACCGGCTCATGATAGGCGATGATCGCCAGCGTCTCGATGCCGGCGCGGCTGAGTCGCCGAACCTCGTCGCGGCCGCGCCGCAGCAAATGCGCGAGATCGGCGGCCGTCTGAAAATGCCAGCGTCCGCCGCGTTCGACCAGCTCGAACCCCCGCCCACGATAATGGACCGTCAGCCGGTCAAGTGCGCCGGCGACATCGCCGTCGCCGGCATGGGCGCGGATCGCGTCGCGGGTCAGCGGCTCGGTCGCGGCAAACAGCACCGCCTCGACCGCGCGGTCGAAATCGTCGCTCACGAGGCCGCCCGACGCAGGTAAAGCGGTGCGAACGGCGCTTCCTGCTGCAACTCGGCGCGCCCCTGCCGCGCTAATTCGAGCACCGCAAGGAAACTGGACGCCAAACTCGAGCGACGCAGCCGCGGGTTCGGTGTCTCGGGAAGGAACCGCTCGATCTCGCGCCAGTCGATCGCGGCACCCAGCAACCCTGCGATGCGTGCCAACGCCGCCTCCAGCGTCACCACCTCGCGATCCCGGACCACATGCAGCGCCGGCCTCGTCCGCGCCTTCACTTGCCCGTAAGCCGCGAGCAGATCGTAATATTCCACTTCCCAGAACGACTTGCGGACGACGTGCAAGCCCTCCGGCGTCCCACGCCGGAAAACGTCCCGGCCCAGCCGGTCCCGTGCCATCAGCCGCCCCCCCGCCTCCCGCATCGCGTCGAGCCGTTCCAGCCGCAATTGCAATCGGATAGCGAGATCCTCGACATCCGGTTCCACCTCGGGGTCGCGCGGCAGCAGCAGCGCTGATTTGAGGTACGCAAGCCACGCCGCCATCACGAGATAATCGGCGGCGAGTTCCAGTTGAAGCACCCGCGCTCGCTCGACATAGCCGAGATATTGCTCGACCAGTTGCAGGATCGATATATCGCGCAGATCCACCTTCTGGGCGCGGGCCAGCGACAGCAATAGGTCGAGCGGCCCTTCGAACCCGTCGAGATCGAGCGTCAGCTGTTCGGGCGCCGCATCGGTCATGCTGCCCGCAGATCAATTACATAGGCCACGCGCGGAGACTGGCATAACCCGCCGCTCGCGGCCAGAGGGGTTCAGCGCCGGCCGCGCGGCCGGAACGCGCCGTCCGGGCGAGGCGTACGGACACCGTCCGCGCGGTTCTGCCGACGCAAGTCACGGTAATCGCGGCGAACATCGCTGCGATAGTCGTGCCGCGCCGCACGGCGCTCTTGCCGTAACTGGTCGCGGGTCAGGCGACCATCGCGATATTGCTGCCGGTCCGCCCGGACGTCGCCCCGGTAATCGCGGCGCTCCCGGCGCACGTCACGACCGAAATCGCGCCAGTTGGAGCGCACGTCGCGGTCACCGTAGCCGGCGCGGCGCTGCGCCCAATAGCGTTGCTGACGGTCGTTCCACGGATAGGCGCGGCGGTAGCGATCGTATACATAGCCGCCGGTGCCGGGATAATAATAATTGTCGTACCAGCCGTAATAGCCGGAGCCATAGCCGCCGGCATAATAAGCATCGTCGTAATAGCCGGTACCAAGCCCGACCCCCGAATAGCCGTATCCGTCGGTACAGGCGGCGGTCGCCAGCGACAGCCCACCCAACAGCCCGATCAGCAGCACCCGTGGCGCAAACATCGTGGCATCTCCTCACATGGAGCAAGGCAGCAAAACGCGCCGCCAATCACGATCAACGAGGGGAAGGTGGCGCGGTTCCGGCGCGCCGCTCAGTGACCCGGGAAAGCGACCAGCGACGTCACCGCGATCTTCTCGGCGCGGAGCAGGTCGGCGCCACCGAGATCAGGCAGGTCGACGACGAACTGCGCCTGCTCGACCACCGCGCCGGCCTTGCGCAGCAGCCGCACCGCGGCGCGCGCGGTGCCGCCGGTGGCGATCAGGTCGTCGACCAGCAGCACGCGCGCGCCCGGCGCACAGGCGTCGGCGTGGATCGCGATCCGGTCGGTGCCATATTCCAGCGCATAATCCTCGGCGATCGTCGCGCCGGGCAGCTTCCCGTCCTTGCGGATCAGCAGCACGCCCGCCTGCAACGGGATCGCCAACGCCGCGGCAAAGAGGAACCCGCGCGCCTCGACTCCCGCGACGAGATCGACCGGACCCTCGACCGCCGCGCCCATCCGCGCGACGCAGGTCGCAAGCCCTTGCGGCGAGAGCAAGAGCGTCGTGATGTCGCGGAACTGGATGCCCGGCTTGGGGAAGTCGGGGATGGTGCGGATCAGTGCCTTGAGATCGTCGTTCATGCGTCCCGCCTACACGAAAACGGCGACCGGGGGAGTGCCCGGTCGCCGCGTCCGATTGGTCGATGTCACGCCGTAGCGAGTGCCGATCCTGCTCGCGCAGGGCCGGCCTGCCCGCTCAATGCTTTATGTCGCGCCACACGTTCTGGTACGCGCCCCACGTCAGATAGACGAAGATCAGCAGGAAAATCACTACCGCGATACCCGCTGCGTGGCGCGCCTCGAGGTTGGGCTCGGCGGTCCAGGTCAGGAACGCCGCAACGTCGCGCGCCATCTGGTCCTTGGTGGCCTTCGTACCGTCCGAATAGGTCACCTGCCCGTCCGAGGTGATCGGCGGCGGCATCGCGATGTTAAGGTTCGCGAAATACGGATTGTAGTGCAGCCCCTCCGGCGTCTTGGCGTCCGGGAATTCACGCAGCAGCTCGGCCGGCTGGTCGCGATAGCCCGTGATCAGCGCATGGACGTAGTTCGAACCGTCCTCGCGCGCCTTGGTCATCAGCGACAGATCCGGCGGCAGCGCATTGTTGTTCGCCGCGCGCGCCGCGACCTCGTTGGCGAAGGGCGACGGGAAGTGATCCGACGCCAGGTTCTTGCGAGTCGCCGCCTCGCCCGTCTCCGGGTTCACGCTCGGCTGCTCGATCACCCACTGCGTGGCGATCGCCTTCACCTCGGCCTCGTTATAGCCGATCTTCTGCAGGTCGCGGAACGAGACGTACTTCAGCGAGTGACAGGCGGCACAGACTTCCTTGTAGACCTGGAAGCCGCGCTGCAGCTGCGCACGGTCGAACTTTCCGAACATCCCCGCCGAGGACAGCTTGATGTCCTCGGGATGCTGGTGGAACGCATGTTCGGCGGTGTGCGGTGCCGGGTTCTGGATCGCGTCCTTCGCGGTGAAGAAGAGCGCCAGCGCCAGCACGAAGACGAATCCCGCGCCGACCAGCAGTGAAATGAGACGAACCATATTCTGTCGAATCCCCTCTTCGTCTCTGTCTCAGCTCGCCATCGCGGTTTGCGCGGGGCTGGTGCCACCATGCTTCGCCAGCACCGCCTCGGTGATCGAGTTCGGCAGCGAGCGTGGACGCTCGGCCGCCGACACCAGCGGCAGGATGATGAGGAAGTGCGCGAAATAATAACCCGCCGCGATCTGGCCCATCATCACGTTGCGCGCGCTCGCCTCCGCCCCGCCGACATAGCCGAGCACCAGCACGTCGAGCAGCAGCACGAGCAGGAACCAGCGGTAGGTCGGACGGTAGTTGGCGGAGCGCACCGGCGAGGCATCCAGCCACGGCAGGAAGAACAGCAGCAGGATCGAACCGAACATCGCCAGCACGCCCCACAGCTTGGCCGGCAGGATGAAGTCCGCCGTGAAGCTCTTCAGGATCGCGTAGAACGGCAGGAAGTACCATTCGGGGACGATGTGCGCCGGGGTCGAGAGCGGGTTCGCCTCGATGTAATTGTCCGGGTGGCCCAGCAGGTTCGGCGAGAAGAACACGAACAGCGCGAAGATCAGGAAGAACACGCCGACGCCGACGCCGTCCTTCGCGGTGTAATAGGGGTGGAACGGCACCGTGTCCTGCTCGCCCTTCACGTCGACGCCGGTCGGATTGTTCGACCCCGGAATGTGCAGCGCCCAGATGTGGAGGATGATGACCCCCGCGATCACGAACGGCAGCAGATAGTGGAGCGAGAAGAAACGGTTGAGCGCGGCATTGTCGGGCGCGAACCCGCCGAGCAGCCACACGCGGATCGTTTCGCCAACCAGGGGAATCGCCGAGAAGAAGCCGGTGATGACCTGCGCGCCCCAGAAGCTCATCTGCCCCCAGGGGAGCACATAGCCCATGAACGCGGTCGCCATCATCAGCAGGAAGATGACGACGCCGAGCAGCCACACCATCTCGCGCGGTGCCTTGTACGACCCGTAATAGAGCCCGCGGCCGATGTGGATGTAGACCACCGCGAGGAACATCGACGCGCCATTGGCGTGCGCATAGCGCAGGAACCAGCCGGCGTTGACGTCGCGCATGATGCTTTCGACCGAGCCGAACGCGACCCCGGCATTGGCGGCATAATGCATCGCCAGCACCACGCCGGTGACGATCTGCAGCACCAGCGCCGCGCCCGCGAGCACGCCGAAGTTCCAGAAATAGTTGAGGTTACGCGGCACGGGATAACCAGCGCCGATCGCGTTGTAGACGAGGCGCGGCAACGGCAGCTTCTCGTCCATCCAGCGCATCAGCGGCGCCTTCGGCTCGTAATGCTTGGCCCAGGGAAAGCTCATTTCTCTATCTCCCCTCAGCCGACCGTGACGACGGTGTCGGAATTGAACGTATAGTCTGGCACATGCAGGTTCTGCGGCGCCGGCCCCTGCCGGATGCGACCGGCGGTGTCATAGGCCGAGCCGTGGCACGGGCAGAAATAGCCGCCGAACGGTCCCTTGTTCTCGCCCTCGCCCGCGCCCAGCGGCACGCAGCCGAGGTGCGTGCAGACGCCGAGCGTGATGAGCCAGTTCTTCTTGCCCGCCTTGGTCCGCTCTTCCAGCGTCTGCGGATCGCGCAGCGAGGCGACGTCGACCGCATCGGCCTCGCCGATCTCCTTCGGCGTCAGGTTGCGGACGAACAGCGGCTGCTTGCGGAAGCTGGCCTTGATCGCCTGTCCCGGCGCAATCTTGGAAATGTCGATCTCGGTGGTGGACTGCGCCAGCACGTCGGCCGACGGGTTCATCTGGTTGATCAGCGGCAGGACGATCGCGACCGCGCCGACCCCGGCGAACGACACCGCGGCGATGTTGATAAAGTCGCGGCGGCGCGGATCGTGCGCTTCCTCATGATAAGGCGCGGGATCTTCGCCGAGGGGGATTTCCTGCTCTGCCATCGCCATTCGCGTCACACCTCTGCCCGTTCCTCTGTCCGGCGGGTGGCTGATGCCGCGTGCGACACTGTTGCTCCCCGCCTGTGGCCTGCCCGTCCCCACGGCGGCCTTTCCGGCCTGATAGCCGTGCCCTCGCCGCTTTGCCAACAGCATTTTGCGTCGGTAAGGACCGCACTGATGCGGATCGCGCTGTACCAACCGGACATTGCGGGCAACGTCGGCACGCTGCTGCGGCTTGGCGCGTGCCTCGGCGTGGCGGTCGATCTGATCGAGCCGATGGGTTTTCCGTGGAGCGATCGGGCGCTGGCGCGCTCGGGAATGGACTATGCCGGCAAGGTCGAGGTTCGCCGTCACGTCGACTGGGACGCGTTCCTCGCCGCCAGTGCCGGCCGGATCGTGCTGGCGACCACCACCGGCGCGGCGCCGCTGACCGACGCGCGCTTCGCGAGCGATGACATTTTGTTGCTGGGCAGCGAGGGTGCCGGCGTGCCCGCCAACGTGCACGACCGCGCCGACCTGCGCGTGCGCGTGCCGATGCGCGCCGGGCTGCGCTCGCTCAACGTCGCGGTGGCGGGGGCGATGCTGCTGGGTGAGGCGCTGCGTCAGACGGACGGCTGGCCGGCCGCGTAGCGCGTGCGACCGCGCCGAGCACGTGCGCGAGCAGGCCGTCGGCGTCGTGGTGGAGGTTATGCCCGCCCGGCATCGCGATGATCGTCGCGCCGGGGACGCGCAGCTTCGGGCAGAGGCTGTCGTCCTCCTCGTCGCCGTAGATGCAGGTCAGCGGTGCCCAGGTCAGCGTGTTGCCCGTCTCCACCCCCATACTATCGGGCGTGCCGCGATAGACCCAGCCGGTCGGATCGGCGCGGAAGAACACCGTCTCCCCCGGCAGGATCAGCACGACACCGGCGACGTGCGCGCGCAGGTTGTCGGGCAGATGCGCCAGCCCGGTCTGGACGATGTCCGCGCCATAGGATTGCCCCATCACCACCACGCGCTGCTGCCCGGTGCGCTTCAGCGCGGTGCGCACCGCATCGGCGACGAACGCATCGACCTCCGCGCGGGTGCGGCGGAACCGGAAGAAGACCGGCGAGGACACGCCCAGCACCGTGACGCGATGCTCGGTCAGCCCACGCGAGGTCGAGGCGCCCAGCAGGAAGCGCAGCCCCATGTCGCCGGAAATGTTGACGACCGCGATCGGTCGCGCGGGTGGCTGCGCCGGATAGAGATGGTACGGATCGCGATCGAAATAGCCGCCTGCCGCCACCAGGGCGCAGACGAAGGCGGAGCTGACCGCGGTCACGCGCACCCCGCGCCAGAAGGATTTGGCGTTCATGCGCGCCGCTCTGCCATCGCCGCTGCGCCTTGGCCAGCGCGCACCGACGCGCTAGGCCGGTGACATGATGACGCTGGATGACGAACAGACCGCCGCGCGCGCCTGGTTCGAGGAGTTGCGCGACCGGATCTGCGCGGAGTTCGAGGCGATCGAGCGCGAGGCCGGGTCCGACGCCGGGTTCGACTATACGCCTTGGGATCGCGTGGACCCCGGCGGCCTGCCCGGCGGTGGCGGGGTGCGCGGCGTGATGAAGGGCCGCGTGTTCGAGAAGGTCGGGGTCAACGTGTCCACCGTCGGCGGCACCTTCGAGGGTGAGTTCGGCAAGACGATCCACGGCGCGGGCGACGATCCGCGCTTCTTTGCGACCGGGATCAGCCTCGTCGCGCATATGGCAAACCCGCACGTGCCCGCGGTGCATATGAACACGCGCTTCCTCGTGACGACGAAGCGCTGGTTCGGGGGCGGCGCGGACCTCAACCCGCCGCTGCCGATCGCCGCGGATACCGAGGATTTTCACGCGACGCTGGCGCGCGCCTGCGACGCGCACGACCCGGATCATTATCCACGGTTCAGGAAGTGGGCCGACGACTATTTCTACATTCCGCACCGGCAGGTGCATCGCGGGGTCGGCGGGATCTTCTACGATCATCTCGAGGGTGAGTTCGCGCGCAACTTCGCGTTCACGCAGGATGTCGGACGCGCCTTCCTCGACGCCTATCCCCGCATCGTGCGGCGGCGGATGGACATGCCGTTCAGCGAGGCCGACGTCGCCGAGCAGCGCGCGTGGCGCGGCCGCTACGCCGAGTTCAACCTCGTCTACGATCGCGGCACGTTGTTCGGGCTCAAGACCGGCGGCAACATCGACGCGATCCTGATGAGCCTGCCCCCGGTCGCGACCTGGGCGTGACGGTGTCGGGGCTGACCACCTTGCGCGACGAGCAGGTCGCGACGATCGTGACGACGCTGGTGATGACCGAGCGGCCACGCCGGCGCGCGCTGCCGGATACTATGCTGCGGCTGGTCCGCTGGGAAAGGCCCTCGCCTGACAAATACCGCGCCTTGTTCCGCCGTGTCGGCGCACGCTGGCTGTGGTTCTCGCGGCTGGTCATGGACGATGCCGCGCTCCTTGCGATCGTCCACGATCCGGCGGTCGAGGTCTATGCCGCGGTCGATCGCGCCGGGATCGAGGTCGGGATGCTCGAGCTGGACTTCCGTCACGCGGCGGCGTGCGAGATCGGCTATTTCGCGCTGGTCCCCGAACTGGCGGGGCGCGGGCTCGGGCGGTGGCTGATGGCGCAGGCGCTGGGGCTCGCGTGGCGACGCGGCATCGAACGGGTGTGGCTGCACACCTGCACGCTCGACCATCCGCACGCGCTCGGCTTCTACCGTGCGCAGGGCTTCGTCGCGACCAAGCGGACGATCGAGACGTTCACCGATCCGCGCGTGCTCGGCGTGCTTCCCGCCGACGCCGCGCCTCAGGTGCCCTTGCTGGCGCGGACGCGGTAGGCGACGACGCCGAGCAGGAGCGTCGCAGTCGCATAGCCCGCGCCGATCGCGGCGATCAGCGCATCGACCAGCGCGAGCGCCAGCGGATTGCCCGCGCCGCTGCGCAGCGATTCGTCAGCGAGCAACAGCGGCGACACCGCCAGCCATTGCGCGAGAAACAGCGTGACCAGCGCGCCGGTCAGCGCGCGATCGAGCCCCTTGGTCATCTTCCAGCTGAGCCGCAGTGAGGCGAGCGGCCGCAGCGCCGGGTGGCGGGCCATCGCCGGCACCGCGACGATCAGCCGGGCCTGCACGTACAGACCCGGCAGCACCAGCATCCACAACCCCATGGCGACCGGCACCGCGATCGCCGCGGTCACGATCGTGAACGCCACCAGCCGGACGATCGCCTGTCCCAGCGCCTGCCCCACCGTCAGCCGATCCGGCTCTAGCAGGAACAATGCGATCGCCGCCAACCCGAAGGTGCCGATCAACTCGGCGAGCAGGAACCAGACGCCGTTGCCCTGACCCCACAAGGCGACGGCGTTGAGCCACGCCTGCATGATCGCCTCGTCGCGCGGGCCCGCCGGAAGTGGCGGCACCGGGTCGCACAGCAACAAGGCCGCGAACGACGGCAGGAAGACGAACGTGCCGATGACCGGCAGCAGCAACACCGCATCGCGCCGGAACAGTCGCCAGACGACCGACAGCAATCCTGCGAATCCGATCGTCATGCCAGCGGCGCCAGCCGTTGCTCGCGCTCGATCGCGGCGACATAGAAGCGCGCGTAGAACACGCTCTGCACCATCGTCGCACCCGCGGAGATCAACGTGCGGACCACCGCCACGACGAAGGCGACGCCGCCCGGCGCGTCGCCGCCCAGCACCAGCCGCGCGATCACCCCCACGACCGACGTGGCCGCGAGCATCGCGACGGTGGTCAGCACGAAATACAGGATCAGCACGCCGATCAGCTTCAGCGTTGATCCGCTGGTCAGCGTCAGGCTGCGCCGCAACGCGCCGAACCCGCGACGTTCGTTGACGACGATCCCGAACAGCGGCACGATCCGCGCGCTCAGCCATAGTCCGAACAGCGCCGCCAGCAGGACAAGCAACCCTGCACCTGCGGTATAGCCCGGTGCGGCGTGCGACATGTCGAGCGTGCCGGCGCCGCTCAGCGTCGCGCCCGACAGCCTGAACAACACCCCCGCCGGGATGAAGAGCGCAATCGCCGCGATGACCAGTGCGGTCAGTACACCGAGCGCCGGCAGCAGCCGCTGCCCCGCGATCCGCAGCCCCTGTGTCCGATCGACCGCCGGATCGCTCGCTACTGCCGTTATCGCCAGCACGCCGAGCACCAGCAACACCAGGGTGGCGAAGCGGATCAGCGGCACCGCCGCCACGAACGGGTCGGACACGGGCACGATCGTGCCGAGCGCGCCCACGACGATCCCCGGCAGGACCAGCGTCAGCAACACGATGCCCGTCAGGATCGCCGTGCGTCCGCGCAGGACGTCCACCGTCCGGTCCCACACGTCGCCGATCCTGACCATCGCCACCTCTATGCCGCCCGCGGTTGCACCCCGTTCGGGGCGTAGGGACAGTTCCGTCGCTCGGCAATGGCCGTCGTCGGTGCCGCCGGCTTGCCAAGCGCCCGGATGGTCCGCATCTGTGCCGCGTGGACACGAACGTAGAAACGGGGGTCACCGGCCCCGACGGGATCGAATGGCGGCTGACGCCGGGGCTGACCGATTATGCCGCCGCGCTCGCCGAAATGGAGGCGCGCGCCGCGGCGGTCGCCGCCGGCGAGGCGCGCGAGCTGGTGTGGCTGCTCGAACATCCGCCGGTCTATACCGCGGGCACCAGCGCCGACCCCAGCGAGCTGGTCGACCCACGCTTTCCGGTCGTTCCGGCCGGGCGCGGCGGGCGCTACACCTATCATGGGCCGGGACAACGTGTCGGCTATCTGGTGCTGGATCTCAACAGGCGCGGGCGCGACGTGCGCTGCTTCGTCCATGCGGTCGAAGGCTGGGTGATCGCGGCGCTCGCGCGGATCGGGATCGCGGCGTTCCGCGCGCCGGGGCGGATCGGGATCTGGACGATCGACGCCGCGGGGCAGGAAGCGAAGATAGGCGCGATCGGCATCCGCGTGCGGCGATGGGTGACGCTGCATGGCTTTTCGGTTAATCTTTCGCCGGATCTGCAACACTTTACCGGGATCGTTCCCTGCGGTCTGGCCGAATATCCGGTGACCAGCGCAGCAGCGCTGGGGATAAGTTCGGACCCTGCAACCTTCGACGCCGCTCTGGCGTTCACCGTCGACGCCTTTCTCAATAGCCTGACTTGTGCTGGTGAAAACGAGACTTGAGGGGCCGATCATCTGTGATTAATGTCCATGTCGGTTTGGGAACAAAACAACGGCCGCTGGGTCGCCAAATCCACAGTCTAGGGAGCAATTTCATGCGTGCAGTCATCACCAAGTTCGTGGCCGGCTCGGCACTCGCGGCGGCCGCTCTCGCGGTTTCGGCGTGCGGTTCGAAGACCGAAGGCACCGAGAACACCATGGTCACCGACATGAACGCCACCGAGGGCATGGACACCATGACCGACAACATGACCGCCGTCGACGGCGCCATGAACGGCGGGATGATGGCCAACGACACCTCCATGAGCAACGACATGATGATGTCGAACATGGGTGGCATGTCGAACGCGATGTAATCTGCCGCATTGGCGATTGTATCCGAAAGGCCGTTCGGGAAACCGGGCGGCCTTTCTCTTTGCAGCAACGAACCGTTACGCGACGCCAACAAGTTCCCGTTTCGCAAGCTATTTGCGGCGAAACGAATCCGGGCCGCGCTAGTTTGCGCTTGGGTCCCTGCCCCAAATTATCGTAAAAGGCCGCTGACGGCGTGGCCGTGTGCGATGGAGTGTTGGGGAAATGCAAAAGGTGGGGATCGCCGGCGCGATCGCGACGCTGGCGGCCGGGTTGCTGGTCACGACGCCGGCGGCGGCGCAATTCTATATGAAGAGCAAGGATTTGCGCGGCGAACGCGTCCGTGGTGATGAACCGGGGATCGGGCAGCTGTTACCCGGCGCGACCGGCGACGAGTTGCGCGCGGCGATGGTGTGGAACATGCGCGCGGCACTGAATGTCGCGGCACTGCAGTGCCAGTTCGAACCATCGCTGTTGACCGTTCAGAATTACAACGCCATCCTCGCCGATCACAAGCAGGAGCTGGCGCAATCCTATACGGCGCTCACCAAATATTTCGAGCGCTCCGCCAAGTCGAAGAAGGAGGGCCAGAACGCGCTCGACCAGTTCGGCACGCGCACCTATTCGGGCTTCGCGACGGTCGCCGCGCAATATGGCTTCTGCACCACCACCTCGAACATCGGGCGCGAGGCGCTCTATGCACCGCGCGGCACGTTCGGCGAGATCGCGCTCGCCCGGATGCGCGAGGTGCGCAACAGCCTGACGCCATGGGGTGAGCAGCAATTCCCGCGCATGGAGGTCTATCTGACCCCCGCCTTCCTGCCGCGCTTCGACAAGGCATGCTGGAAGAAGGACGAGTTCGTCACCAAGAAGTGCGGGCAGCCGTTCGGCACCCTGAGCTACGCGGCGCGGTAAACCCGAACCCGGTGCGGAGACCTCCGCACCGGCATCCGGCGTCAGCGCAGACCAAGCAGCTTGTGCGTCTGGAGCGACAGCCGCCAGCGCGGGCGTGCCATCACCACCGCCATCGCCGCCCCGACATTCGCCTCGCCTGCCGCATCGTCGAGCGGCTGCAGCAGAAAATGCGTGAAGTCCCACCCCTCGATCGTCTCGATCGCGGTGCCCGGCTGCGGCCACACCAGCTTCAGTTCGTCGCCGTGGCGCTGCACGGTCTCGCTGCCCGCCTTGGGGCTGATACATACCCAGTCGATGCCGGGATGCACCGCCAGCGTGCCGTTGCTTTCGATCGCGATCTCGAACCCGGCGGCGTGCAACGCGTCGACCAGCGCATCGTCGACCTGCAGCATCGGCTCGCCGCCGGTCAGCACGACGAAGCGCCGCGCGCTGCCTTCGCCCCAGAACCCCGCGACCGCCGCGACCAGCGCCGCGGCGTCGGCGAACTTGCCGCCGCCCAGCCCGTCGGTACCGACGAAATCGGTGTCGCAGAAGCGGCAGATTGCCGTGGCGCGGTCCTGCTCACGCCCGCTCCACAGGTTGCAGCCGGCGAAACGCACGAACACCGCGCGCCGCCCGGCCTGCACGCCCTCGCCCTGGAGCGTCAGGAACATTTCCTTGACGGCGTAACTCATGGTGCCGGCGGCGTGACCGCATAGACGGTCGGGTCAGGGATGCCGGCGTCTTCGAAGCCCTTGTGGCGCAGCCTGCAGCTGTCGCACAGCCCGCAATGCTTCGTGTCGGGCGTCGGATCGTAGCACGACCAGCTCATCCCCATGTCCAGCCCGAGCCGCGCACCCTCGCGGACGATATCGGCCTTGGTCATGTGCTGGAGCGGGGCGCGAAAGCGGAACGGCACGCCCTCGACCCCGGTCTTGGTCGCCAGCGCGGCGAGATGCTCGAACGCGGCAATGAACGCCGGCCGGCAATCCGGGTAGCCGGAATAATCGAGCGCATTGACACCCAGATAGATGTCGCGCGCGCCCGCCGCCTCCGCCCAGCCCAACGCCAGGCTCAGGAAGATCGTATTGCGTGCGGGGACATAGGTGACCGGGATCGCATCGCCGACGCCGTCCTTGGGAACGTCGATCGCGGCGTCGGTCAGCGCCGAGCCGCCGAACGCCGAGAGGTCGATCGGCAGCACGACGTGCCGCACGGCGCCCAGCGCCGCCGCGACGCGGCGCGCGGCGTCGAGCTCGACGTGGTGACGCTGATTATAGTCGATCGACAGCGCATAGAGCGGATGCCCGGCTTCGCGCGCGAGCGCCGCGGACACCAGGGAGTCGAGCCCGCCCGAGACGAGCACGACCGCAGGAGTGGGTTGGGTCATGATCCGCGCGAGCTAGGCGCACTGCCGCCGCAGCGCAACCACCGGCGCCGCCGGAGCGGTCGCAAAAAAGAACGGGCCGCCCGTCAGGCGACCCGCAGGATGCCCGTGCTACCGGGCGGGGGAGAGAGCATGCCGCCGAAACAGCATGGCATCCTTATGACGGGTAAAGGTTAATGAAGAGTTAGGACGGATTGGTTGTCCTTGCCTCGCTCGTTCGTCGCCCCGGACTTGTTCCGGGGCCCGCTTGTTCTTGGCGCGTGAGAAGTAGAAGCGGGATCCCGGATCAAGTCCGGGATGACAGGCAGGGGCAAGTGAACTGCGTCTGGATCTCCGCCTGCGCGGCGATGACGAAAAGGCTCAGGCCGCCAGATCCTCCGCGCGCAATGGGAACACCGTCGAGCAGAACGCGCAGTCGACCGCGATCAGCCCGCGCTCGTCCGCCATCTCCAGTCGTTGTTCGAGCGGAAAGCGCTCCAGCACCGAACGGATGTGCTCGACCGTGCAGCGGCAGCCGCGCGACACCGGCTGCCCGTCGAGGACGCGCACCTCGCTCTCCTCGTTGAACAGCCGCCACAGCAACGTCTCCAGCGGCAAGTGCGCGTCGGCGAGTTCGTCGACCGCGATCGTCTGGCCGAGTGCCTCGACATGCTCCCATTCGGGATGGTCGAGCTTGGTGTGGAGTCGCTCGCGCCCCTCCTCGCCCTCGGGCAGATGCTGGAGCAGCAACCCGCCCGCGACGCACTTGCCCGCCGCATCCTTGTGCATCCCGACGCGCACCAGCGTCGGGATCTGCTCGGACTGATAGAAATAGCTTTGCGCCGCCTCGGCAAGCGTCGCGCCGTCGAGCGGCACGATCCCCTGATAACGTTCGTAGGTGCTCGCCAGATCGAACGTGATCGCGAGATAGCCGGGGCCGAACAGCGCGAACAACGTCGGGTCGGCGGGGGCCGCCGCGAGCTTGTCGGCATCATACTGGACGTAGCCGCGCACCTCGCCGCCGCGCCAGTCGCAGACGAGCAGCTTGACGATCCCGTCCCCGGTCTGCGTCTGCATGGTAAGCTGCCCGGCGGGGTCCTTGAGCGTCGCGCCGATCAGCGCGGTCAGCGTCAGCGCCTCGGCGAGCAGTTTCTCGATCGCCGCCGGATAGGCATGCGCGGACAGGATCGCGTCGAGCGTCGGCCCGAGCCGCACCGCGCGCCCGCGCGCGTGCCGGTCGGGGATGGTGAAGCCGAGCGCACGGTCGAGATCGGGGGTTGTGGTCTGGTCGGTCATCGTCTCTTTCGCCACCGAACCGTCACCCCGGGCCTGACCCGGGGTCCCGCTACCTCGTGGCGCAGGAGAAGCGGGCCCCCGGGTCGAGCCCGGGGCGACGAAGGATGTTCCGGTGAGGCGCCTAGATGGTAGCGCGTGCGCCCGCGATCAACCGATCTGTCCGAGGCACCAGCGCAGCACCGACTTCTGCGCATGGAGCCGGTTCTCGGCCTCCGCCCAGATCAGCGACTGCGGGCCGTCGATCACGTCCGGCGTCACTTCCTCGCCTCGATGCGCGGGCAGGCAGTGAAGAAACTTCGCGTCGGGCTTTGCGCTCGCCATCAGCGCCGCGTCGACCTGATAGGGCATCATCGCCGCGAGCTTGGTCTCGGCATGCGCCTGCCCCATCGAAATCCACGTATCGGTGACGACCACGTCGGCGCCCGCGACCGCTTCGCGCGGATCGGCGACGATGCGCGCGCGGCCGTTCCCGCGCGCGACCGACGCTTCCTCGGGCTGGAATCCTTGCGGGCACGCAGCGACGACATCGAAGTGCATCAGCCCCGCCGCCTCGACGATCGAGGCGAGCACGTTGTTGCCATCGCCCAGCCACGCGACCTTCAGCCCGGGCAGCGACTTGCCGCTTTCGATGATCGTCAGCAGGTCGGCCATGATCTGGCACGGGTGCGATTCGTCGGTCAGCCCGTTGATGACCGGTACGGTGGCGTAATGCGCCATCTCCTCGATCTTGGCGTGATCGTCGGTGCGGATCATGATCGCGTCGACATAGTTCGACAGCACGCGCGCGGTGTCGGCGACCGTCTCGCCGCGGCCGAGCTGCATCTGCCCGGCCTCCATGACGATCGACTGCCCGCCAAGCTGACGCACCGCCATGTCGAACGACACGCGGGTGCGCGTCGAATTCTTCTCGAAGATCATCGCCAGCACATGCCCGGCGAGCGGCGCGTCGGCATCGACGCGCCCCTTGGTCCAGCCCGCGCGCGCCTGCTTGCGCGTCAGGGCATCGTCGAGCATCGCGGCGATCGCGTCCGGCCCGGCATCGGTCAGGTTCAGGAAATGGCGCATCGTCTCTCCCCCGCTCCGCCCCCCGCGTCGAAGGGGCGGAGATCAGGCCATCAATCGTCGGCGACCGGCACGTAGACGCGTGCGGCGTCGCTCAGCTTCTCCACGCACTCGGCGATATGACTTTCGTCGATCACGAGCGGCGGCAGGATACGAACGACATTCTCGCCCGCCGCGACCAGCAGCAGGCCGTGGTGGTCGCGGCAATGCGCGACGAAACGGCGGCTGTCGCTCTTGAGCTTCAGGCCCTGCATCAGCCCGTGCCCGCGCACCGAGTCGAACAGGCCGTCATGGTTGGGGATCATCTGCTCCAGCGAGGAGCGCAGCCGCTCGCCCATCTGCGCGACATGGTCGAGGAAGCCGTCGGCGAGGATCACGTCGAGTACCGCCTCGCCCGCTGCCATCGCCAGCGGGTTGCCGCCATAGGTGGAACCGTGCGTGCCGAACACCATGCCCTTCGCCGCCTCGGCAGTGGCGAGGCACGCGCCGAGCGGGAAGCCGCCGCCGATGCCCTTCGCCGCCGCCATGATGTCGGGGGTGATCCCGTACAGCTCGTGCGCGAAGAACTTGCCGGTGCGGCCATAGCCCGCCTGTACCTCGTCGAGCACCAGCAGCAGGCCATGCTCGTCACACGCCTTGCGCAGCCCTTGCAGGAACTCCTGCGAGGCCGGGCGGATACCGCCCTCGCCCTGGATCGGCTCGACCAGGAAACCGGCGGTGTTGCCGTCGATCAGCGCGAGCGCGCCCTCCAGATCGTTGAACTTCGCGTATTTGAAGCCGGGCAGCAGCGGCTCGAACCCGTCGCGCATCTTCGGCTGGTTGGTGGCCGAGATCGTCCCCAGCGTCCGCCCGTGGAAGGCGGTGTCGAAGGTGATGAGATCGTGCCGCTCGGGGTTGCCGTTGGCATAATGATAGCGACGCGCGGTCTTGATCGCGCACTCGACCGCCTCGGCGCCCGAATTGGTGAAGAAGACGGTGTCCGCGAAGGTGTTGTCGACCAGCCGCTGCGCGAAATGCTCGCCCTGCGGGCTGCCGTACAGGTTGCTGACATGCATCAGCGTCGCGGCCTGTTCCGAAATCGCCTTGGTCAGCGCCGGGTGGCCGTGGCCGAGCGCATTGACCGCAATGCCGCTCGCGAAGTCGAGATACTGGCTGCCGTCTTCGCCATAGAGGTACACGCCCTCACCGCGCACCGGTCGCACGCCGCACCGCGGGTAGACGGGCATCAGCGGCGGGATGGATGCGTCAGGCGACACGGGGCCTTCTCCTCGAACGAAAGCGGGCGGCCCGACACGGACCGCCCTCACTCCACTAATAGAGCAAAAACGCGCACGAACAACACCGCGTCAGCGCGGCGCGACCCCCCGCCCCGCCGCCGCGATCGCCAGTGCGAAGGCGAAGGCCGCGGCGCCCCACAAGGCATCGGTGCCGAGTGCGCGATAGGTTAGCGCGCCCCCGACCGCGCCGAGCACCAGCCCGCTCCACAGCAGCAGATACGGCACCCAGCCGGTTGCCGACGCGGTACCGAGCAGCGCCCCTGCCAGCGACTGGCCGAGCCGCACCAATGTGCCTGTGACATAGGTGATCGGGATGCTCACCCCGCCGCCGCGCTGGAACACGACGTTGAGCGCCCCCATCGCCGCGGCGAGCAGCACCGCGCCCGGCCCGTCGACCATCAGCAGCGCCGACCAGGCGAGCAACGCGGTGCTGAACAGGATCATCGCCATCGGCGACCAGCGCCCGAGCCGTTCGCCGAGGATCGACGCGGTCATCACGCCCGCGAGGAAGCCAAGGATCAACGCCACGACCGTGACCGTCGCCCCGTCGCGCTGGATCAGATCGATCCCGAGCAGCGTCGAGTTGCCACTCATGAACGACACGAACAATCCGCCGATCCGCAGGAACCCCACCGCATCGACGAACCCCGCCAGCACCGCCAGCGCAATGGCGAGCGGCCAGTCGGCGCGCGGACGCTCCGTTATCGGCATGTGGCGTGATCCGTCAGATATTTGCCAGCCATGTTCGACAATTTCACGTCATCGCGAGCGTAGCGAAGCAATCCAGGGCGTCCTGATCCGGCACTGGATTGCTTCGCTCCGCTCGCAATGACGGATGTGCGTGCATCCACAACATCGAAAACAAGTGAAGCCGCGAACGTCATCGCATTCAGAACCTCCAATTCACGCAGCCACCTCCTCGTTCGTCGCCCCGGACTTGATCCGGGGCCTCGCTTCTTCTTGGCGACAGAAGGAAGAAGCGGATCCCGGATCAAGTCCGGGGTGACGAACAGGCAAGTGATCAGTGTGGCTGCATTCCCCCTCCCCGCCCTGACCCCGTCACGCGTCGATCGCCTCTCCATCGAGCCGCGCGGCATTTTCCTGAATGAACGCGAAGCGATGCGCCGGGTTGGTGCCCATCAGCCGGTCGACCAGATCCTTGACCCCCGCGCGCTCCTCATATTCGTGCGGCAGCGTGATGCGGATCATGCTGCGCTTCGCCGGGTCCATCGTCGTCTCGCGCAATTGCTGCGGGTTCATCTCGCCCAGCCCCTTGAAGCGCGCCACCTCGACCTTCTTGCCCTTGAACGCGGTGCGTTCGAGCTGCGCGCGATGCGCGTCGTCGCGCGCGTACAGGCTCTTGGTCCCCGCGGTCAGGCGATAGAGTGGCGGCTGCGCCAGATAGAGATGCCCCTGCCGCACCAGATCGGGCATCTCCTGAAAGAAGAACGTCATCAGCAACGTCGCGATATGCGCGCCGTCGACATCGGCGTCGGTCATGATGACGACGCGTTCGTAGCGGAGCTGTTCCGGGCGACAATCCTTGCGCGTACCGCAGCCCAGCGCCTGGATCAGATCGGCGATTTCCTGATTGGCGAGGATCTTGGCGCTGGTCGCCGAGGCGACGTTCAGGATCTTGCCGCGGATCGGCAGGATCGCCTGCGTCTTGCGGTCGCGCGCCTGTTTCGCGGAGCCGCCCGCCGAATCGCCCTCGACGATGAAAATCTCGGTCCCGTCCGAATTGTCCGCGGCGCAGTCGGTCAGCTTGCCCGGCAGCCGCAGCTTGCGCGCCGAGGTCGCGGTCTTGCGCTTGACGTCGCGCTCGGCCTTACGCCGCAACCGCTCGTCCATCCGCTCCAGCACATAGCCGAGCAGCGCCTTGCCGCGGTCCATATTGTGGCCGAGCCAATGGTCGAAATGGTCGCGCATCGCCTTCTCGACCAGCCCCGCCGCCTCGGGGGAGGTCAGCCGGTCCTTGGTCTGCGACTGGAATTGCGGGTCGCGGATGAACACCGACAGCATCAGCTCGCTGCCGACCATCACGTCGTCGGCGGTCAGCTCCTTGGCGCGCTTGTTGCCGACCAGATCGCCGAACTGGCGAAGCCCGCGCACCAGTGCCTGCCGCAATCCCTGCTCATGGGTGCCGCCATCGGGGGTCGGAATTGTGTTGCAATACCAGCTGTAGCTGCCGTCGCTCCACAGCGGCCAAGCGACCGCCCATTCGACCTTGCCCTGGCTGTCGGCGAAATCCTGCTGCCCGGCGAAGAAGTCGGCAGTCGCGCATTCACGGGTTCCGATCTGCTCCTTGAGATGATCGGACAGGCCGCCGGGAAACTGGAACACCGCCTCCGCCTGAGTGTCGTCGGTGATGAGCGACGCGGCGCATTTCCAGCGGATCTCGACCCCGGCGAACAGATACGCTTTCGAGCGCGCCAGCTTGTAGAGCCGCGCCGGCTTGAAGTGCAGCTCCGGCCCGAAGATCTCGGTGTCGGGGACGAAGCTGACCGTCGTCCCGCGCCGGTTGGGTGCGGCGCCGACCGTCTCGAGCGGCCCCATCGTCTGCCCGCGCGAGAACCGCTGGCGATAGAGCTGCCGGTCGCGCGCGACCTCGACCACCGTCTCGCTCGACAGCGCGTTGACCACCGACACGCCGACGCCGTGCAGCCCGCCCGAGGTCGCATAGGCCTTGCCCGCGAACTTGCCGCCCGAGTGGAGCGTCGACAGGATCACCTCCAGCGCCGACTTGTCGGGAAACTTCGGATGCGGGTCGACCGGGATGCCGCGGCCATTGTCGTGGATCGTCAGGCGGTTGCCCGGCTCCAGCGTGATCTCGATCCGCGTCGCATGGCCAGCGACCGCCTCGTCCATCGCATTGTCGAGCACCTCGGCTGCCAGATGGTGGAGCGCCCGCTCGTCGGTGCCGCCGACATACATGCCGGGACGACGGCGAACCGGCTCCAGCCCCTCCAGCACCTCGATCGACGACGCGTCGTAACTGGCGGAGCTGGCGGTGGCGGACGCGAAGAGATCGGACATGACGGACATATACGCCGCCGTCCGCCCGCGCGCCACCATCGCCGGGCAGCAACCGTTCGTCACGCAACCTATCCTGGGAGCCTCCCGTTGCCGATCCGTGTTCTCAGGGAGTTAGTGAATGAAGTCGTATCTTTTCGCGGCAGTCGCCGCGCTGGTGTCGGTGCCCGCGGTCGCGCAGGATGGCACCAGCGGCGACCCGGCGGTGACCACCGGCTTTTCGGGCATCTACGTCGGCGCGTCGGGTGGTTATGACGTCCAGCCCAACGATGGCGGATCGACGATCCTGTTCGACCGCAACCTCGATGGCCGGTTCGGCGACACCGTGTTGACCGGCGGCGGCGCGAATGCGTTCGGCCCCGGCTTCTGCGGCGGTCGCGCACAGGCCGCGACCGGCCCGCAGAACGGCGGTCCGGGGTGCCGTAACGACAAGGACGGCTGGTCGTACAACGCCCGCGTCGGCTTCGATCACCAGTCGGGTCCGATCGTCTATGGCGTGGTCGGCGAGTTCGGAAAGTCGCACATCAACGATAGCGTCACCGGCTTTTCCTCCACGCCCGCCAATTACGTGATGACGCGCGAGATCGGCTGGGAAGCCGCGGTGCGGGCACGCGCGGGCTTCACGCCCAACGATTCGACGTTGTTCTACGGGACGTTCGGTCCCTCGCTGGCGCGCATCGACCGTGATTTCTCGTCGAGCCAGAGCACCAACAGCTTCGAGCAGCGCGGCAAGCGCAACCAGTTCGGCTTCCAGGGCGGCGGCGGCATCGAGCAGCGGATCGGCGACCATTTCTCGGTCGGGATGGAATATGTCTACCATCAGTATCAGGACAACGACTTCCGCGTCCGTGCGGCTGGTCCGGCCGGAACGCCGTTCACCAACGCCATCAATGGCGGGACGGTCAGCGGGACGGACTTCCGCCGCTCCGACGACAAGTTCAACTGGCACAGCCTGCGCGCGACCGCGGCGTTCCGGTTTTAAGGCGCCGGGTGGCCCCGGCCAGCATGGCTGGTCCGGGGACTCACCCAAGCCCGGCCAGCGGGGCAGCGCCCCGACTGACGACGCGGCTTTGCCGCGGCGGGCTCGAGGAGAGAACGTCGCTCCCTGCAGCCGTCATTGCGAGCGTAGCGAAGCAATCCAGGGCGTCCTGATCCGGCCCTGGATTGCTTCGCTACGCTCGCAATGACGAAAGATGCATACCTGACCCGGAAGGCCACGCCGCGGGCAAAGCCCGCGTCGTCGGACGCGGCAATGGCCGCGCCGGCCGCGCCGATCGCCGGAAGCGCGCTCCAGCTTCGCTGGAGCTTGCGCGATCGGTCGTCAGCGCATCCGTGGCCCACCAAACGGTATCGGCGGCGCGCGCCGGTCGCGACGCGGCAATTGCGCCTGATACGCATGCCCGCAATGCGTCACGCAATACGGGAAGCCCGGGTTCACCTTGTCGCCGCAGAAATGGAAGTCCGGCTCGCCCGGATGCCCCAGCGGCCACTTGCAGATCTTGTCGTTGAGATCGAGCAACGACGTCTTGTCGGCATATTCCGGCGACGTGCGCGCAGGCACCAGCCGGCGCGGTGGCGCAGGCGCGATCGGCGGCTGCTGCTCGCCGGGCGCCTGACGGACGAAGCCGCCCGGCCCGACCGAGCGCAGGATCGGCTGCGGCGGACGCTCCGGTGCGGGCGCGGCGGGAGTCTCGCCCTCGGCAGCGAACGGCGCGTCGTCCTCGTCCTCATCGTCGGCTTCGACCACCGGAGCAGGCGGCGGCGGCGAAGCGGCGGGGGCGGCCGCCACCGGCCTGGGACGCGGCTCCGGCTTCGGCTCGGGCGGTGGCGGCGGTGCGGCTGCGGCGACCGGTGCCGGAGCGGCCGCGGCACTTGCCTTCTCGGCGGCGACTCGCGCCTCTTCCTTGCTGACCACCGGCGACGGACGCGATTGCAGGCCGAGGCGATGCGCCTTGCCGATCACCGCGTTGCGGCTGACGCCGCCCAGTGCTTCGGCGATCTGGCTGGCGGTCTGGCCACCTTCCCACATCGTCTTGAGCGTATCGATGCGCTCCTCGGTCCAGGACATGATCGTCTTCCTCGTTCGCGTTCCGGTTGCGGGCAGCGGCGGCAGCGGGTACCCGCGTTTGCGATGAGCAGCCAGCCCCCTATCGGACAAATTCCATCAGGCGTCAGAAACGCCCCCGGCGTCCCGGTCATCCGGAACGTCAACTGGGGCGGCCTGAAGACCCTCTATGTGAAGGAGGTGCGCCGTTTCTTCAAGGTGCAGCTCCAGACGATCTGGGCGCCCGCGATCACGACGCTGATGTTCCTCGTCATCTTCACCGTCGCCAATGGCGCGCGCAGCCCGGTGCGCGTCGGCGGCAGCGAGGTGGCGTTCGCGGACTTCATCGCGCCCGGGCTGATCGTGATGGGGATGCTCAACAACGCCTTCGCCAACGCCAGCTTCTCGCTGCTGGTCGGCAAGATGCAGGGCACGATCGTCGACTATCTCCAGCCACCGTTGTCGACCGCCGAGTTGCTCGCCGCGCTGACCGGCGGCGCGGTGACGCGCGCCTTCTGCGTCGGCGCGACCGTGTGGCTGGCGATGGCGCTGTGGCCCGGCGTCCACGTCACGCCGCAGCATCTGTGGGCGGTGTTGTGGTTCGGGCTGCTCGGCGCGGTGTTCCTCAGCCTCGCGGGCGTGCTGACCTCGATCTGGGCGGAAAAGTTCGACCATGCCGCCGCGGTCACCAATTTCGTGATCGCGCCGCTGACGCTGCTCAGCGGCACCTTCTATTCGGTCGATCACCTCGCGCCCGCGTTCCGCGCGTTCAGCCATGTGAACCCGTTCTTCTACGTCATTTCGGGCTTTCGCTACGGCTTCCTCGGCACCGCCGATTCGCCGGTCGCGACCGGCAGCGTCGTGATCCTCGCGATCGACGTGGCGCTGGGGCTGCTCTGCTACACGCTGCTGCGCCGCGGCTGGAAGCTCAAGAGCTGAGCACGCCCGTCCCCGCCGCAGAGCTGCCCGCCGCCGAGCCGCGCAGCACGCCGACCGCCCCGCGGCTGGCGTGGATCGCGCTGGCGATTGCCGGACTGATCGCCGCCGCGCTGCTCGCCTATGAAATCGGCGACGGGGCGCCGCTGGCCTGGGACCGCGCGATCATCCTCGCGCTGCGCACGCCCGGCGACACCGCGCAACCGCTCGGCCCCGCATGGCTCCACGCGGCGATGGTCGACGTCACCGCGCTGGGCAGCGGGACGATCCTCACCTGCGTGGTGATCGCCGTGGCGGGGTTGCTGCTGGTGCAGCGACTATGGCTGACCGGCGCGCTGGTGCTGGTCGCGACGCTGGGCGGGTCGATCATCGCCGGGCAGGCCAAATATTGGGTCGGCCGTCCGCGCCCCGAGCTGGTCGATCATCTGGTGCAGGTGACCGGGCTCAGCTTTCCCAGCGGCCATGCCACCAACAGCGCGATCATCTATCTGACGCTCGCCGGGCTGGTCGCGCAGGTCACGCCACGGCGGGCCGTGCGGCGCTATGTGCTGGTGCTGGCGGTGGTGCTGGTCGGCGCGATTGGAATGAGCCGGGTGTACCTGGGCGTCCACTGGCCGTCCGACGTCCTGGCGGGCTGGTGCGCGGGCACCGGCTGGGCGGCCTTGTGGTGGTGGATCGCCGCGACGGTGCGGGGGCGGCTGGCTTCAGGTCCGTCTTTGCGAGCGTAGCGAAGCAATCCAGCGCCGGATAAGGACGCGCTGGATCGCTTCGCGACGCCCGCAATGACGATCAGCCCTGCCGCTCGGCCAGCTTGCGCTCCCACGCCAGCGCGTCGCGAACGATGCCCTCGAGATCGTCGCGCTTCGGCGTCCACTCGATCGTCCTTAGGATCGCGCTGTTCTCCGCGACCAGCTCGCCCGGATCGCCCGGACGCCGGCCCTGCAGCTTGCGCTCGATCGTCCGGTTGGTCACGCGATCGACCGCATCCAGCACCTCCAGCACCGAGAAGCCGCGCCCATAGCCGCAATTCAGCACATGGCTCTCGCCCGGCTGGTCGATCAGCAGCTTCAGCGCCGCGACATGCGCCTCCGCCAGATCGCTGACGTGGATGTAATCGCGCACGCCCGTGCCGTCGCGCGTCTCGAAATCGGTTCCGAACACCCCGACGCTGTCGCGCTTGCCGGTCGCGGCCTCGACCGCGATCTTGATGAGGTGCGTCGCGCCGACCGTCGACTGGCCGCTGCGCCCCTCGGGGTCCGCACCCGCGACGTTGAAATAGCGCAGGCAGCAATGGTTCATCGGATGCGCCGCCGACACGTCGCGCAGCATGAACTCGGTCATCAGCTTCGACATGCCGTACGGGTTGATCGGCGACTTCGGATCGTTCTCCGAAATTGGCACGCGCTCGGGGGTGCCATAGGTCGCGGCGGTCGAGGAGAAGATGAAGTGCGGCACGCCCTCCGCCACCGCGCTCTCGATCAGCGTGCGCGTCGCCGCGGTGTTGTTGCGATAATATTTGAGCGGGTCGCTGACCGATTCGGGCACCACCACCGATCCGGCGAAGTGCATGATCGCCTTGACGTTGTGATCACGGATCACGTCGCGCACGCCCGGGTCCTCGACCGCGATCTGCACGAACGCTGCGCGCCCGTCGACCGCCCAGTCGAATCCGGTGACGAGGTTGTCGATCACCACGACCTCATAGCCGGCATCAAGCAGCGCCAGCACCGCGTGGCTGCCGATATAGCCCGCGCCGCCCGTCACCATCACCTTGCCGTTCAACGCCGTCATGTCAGTCTCCCGAAACGTTGCCGCCGCGTAGCGACTTCCTACATGGGACGCAAAGGAGACGAGTTTCATGACGGAATATGCGACGCTGGCCGGCGGCTGCTTCTGGTGCACCGAGGCCGTGTTCAAGGACGTGATCGGCGTCGAGAGCGTCGAGAGCGGCTATATCGGCGGCCACGTCCCCGACCCGACCTACAAGCAGGTATGCGGCGGCGACACCGGCCATGCCGAGGCGATCCGCGTCGGGTTCGATCCCGAACAGGTCAGCTATGCCGATCTGCTCGACATCTTCTTCGGGACGCATGATCCGACGCAGCTCAACCGGCAAGGCAATGACGTCGGCACGCAATATCGCTCGGCGATCTTCCCCGAGACGGTGATGCAGGAAGAACAGGCCAATCAGGCGATCGCACGCGCGCAGGAAACCGCATCGGGCAAGATCGTCACGACGATCGAGCCATTCGCGGACTGGTACCCGGCCGAGGGCTATCATCAGGATTATTGGGACGGCGAAGGCCAGCGCAATCCCTATTGCCTCGCGGTGATCCCGCCGAAATTGCAGAAACTCCGCAAGAGCTTCGCAGCGCGCAGCAAGGCGGTGACCGCCTGACACCGTCGCCCCTGCGCAGGCAGGGGCCCATGTCTGTATCGTGCGTCGGGACGGTCTGACACAGCTGCGACGTCCTTTTGTCGAAGTTCTTGCAACACAAAACAGACATGGGCTCCTGCCTGCGCAGGACCGACGAGCACCTCGTCCGTCATTCCCGCGAAGGCGGGAATCCAGAACCTCTGACGTCCCGGCTCCTACGAAGACCTGCGCATCTGGCCCCCCGCCGCCGCGGGGATAACGGGAAAATCACCGATGCGCTGCGCGACGGAGGCGGTCGTTGATCGCGACGCCGATGCCAGCCTCCGGGATCGGCGCGACGGCGATCCCCTTACCATCGCTCGCATCCGCGCGGTGGAGCGCATCGAACAACCGCGCCGCCGCTTCCTCCAGATCACCCGTCGCCGACAGCGTATCGTCCCCCTCGACCGCACCGAAACCGATCAGCCACTCCCCCGCCTCCCGCGCCAGCGCGCCCAACCGCAACGGCTTGCGCGGCGCATAATGCGTGGCGAGCTGCCCCGGTGCGCTGACATGCGCCGTTACACCCGCCGCGACCGGCAAGACCTCAAGCAGCATCTCCACCGTCACCGGCCCCGGCCGCAGGATCGTCCGCCCGGCGACGATCGTCGACTCGACCCCCGTCGCGGTCGCGCCGTCGTCGAGGATCAGCGGCACCGCGCCGCCGAGGCTCGCCGCAACATGCGCGGCGCGCGTCGGGCTGATCCCGTTGCTCGCATTGGCCGACGGCGCGGCGAGCGGCGCGCCACTCGCCGCCAGCAATGCCTGCATCGCCCGATGCGCCGGCACGCGGATGGCGATCGTGTCGAGGCCTGCGGTCACCAGCGACGCGATCCCCGCCTCCGCGCGCACCGCCAACACCAGCGTCAGCGGACCCGGCCAGAACCGCGCCGCCAGCGCACACGCATCGGCATCGAACACCGCAATCCGCTCCGCCGCCGCAAGATCGGGCACATGGACGATCAAGGGGTTGAAGCTCGGCCGCCCCTTGGCCGCATAGATGCGCGCCACCGCCGCCGAATCACGCGCGTCGGCAGCAAGTCCGTACACGGTCTCGGTCGGCACCGCGACGATACCGCCGGCACGAATAACGCCGGCGGCTTCCTCGACGGCGGCCATGCCGTAACGTCGAATGACAGGGTCTTGAGCACGCATCACCGTCGGCTATAGCGGCTGGACAGGAGAGAGAGAAATGCCCTTCGCTGCCGCCACCGCCGATCAGCGCTTCGTGCTCGACCATGTCGTCCGGCTGGACGAGATCGCCGCCGCCGAGCGCTTCGCCGCCGCCTCGCCGGACGTGATCGAGGCGGTGCTCGAGGGCGTCGCGCAATTCGCGGCCGGCGAATGGGCGCCGCTGCTGCGCACCGGTGACACGGTCGGCGCGAAATGGACGCCGGAGGGGGTGAAGATGCCCGAGGGCTTCGCGGCCGCGTACCGCGCCTATGTCGAGGGCGGCTGGGGCACGATCGGCGTCGACGAGCAATGGGGCGGACAGGGCCTGCCGTTCGTCGTGCAGGCCGCGGTGCTGGAAACGCTTGGCACCGCCAACATGGCGTTCGCGCTGTGCCCGACGCTGACGGTCGGCGCGATCGAGGCGATCGCGCATCACGGCTCGCCCGAGCAGCAGGCGACCTACCTCCCCAAGCTCGCGACCGGCGAATGGACCGGCACGATGAACCTGACCGAGCCGCAGGCGGGCAGCGATGTCGGCGCGCTCCGCACGACGGCCACGCCGCGTGGCGACGGCACGTTCGCGATCAAGGGCACCAAGATCTTCATCAGCTTCGGCGACCACGATCTCGCCGACAATATCGTCCACCTCGTGCTCGCACGCACCCCCGATGCGCCCGCCGGCACACGCGGCATCTCGCTGTTCCTCGTGCCGAAGGTGCGGCTCGACGGCACACCCAATGACGTGCGCGTGGTGTCGATCGAGCACAAGATGGGGCTGCACGCCTCGCCGACCTGCGTGCTGTCGTTCGGCGATCACGACGATTGCCTCGGCGAGCTGATCGGTCCCGAATTCGGCGGGATGCGCGCGATGTTCACGATGATGAACAACGCCCGCCTCAACGTCGGGCTACAGGGCGTACAGTCGGCGGAAGCGGCGACGCAGGCGGCGGTCGCCTATGCGCGCGATCGCGTACAGGGCGCGCGCGACGGCAAGGCGGCGGCGATCGTCGAACATGCCGACGTGCGCCGGATGCTGCTGCGGATGAAGGCGCAGACGATGGCGGCGCGCGCGCTCGTCTATTACGCCTGCGGACAGGTCGATCGCGCGACGCTGGGCGACACGCGCGCGAGGGAGCGGCTGGAGGTGATGACTCCGCTCGCCAAGGCGCATGCCACCGACATCGGCAATGAGGTCGCCAGCATCGGCATCCAGATCCACGGCGGGATGGGCTATGTCGAGGAGACCGGCGCGGCGCAGTTCCTTCGCGATGCGCGGATCACCCCGATCTACGAGGGCACCAACGGCATCCAGGCCGCCGATCTGGTCGGGCGCAAGCTGGCGCTGTCGAACGGCGGCGCCTTCGCGGACCTGATCGCGGACATGCGCGCCGAGGCGCAGGCGCCGGCGCTGGTGCGGCTGATCGACGCGTGCGAGGCGGTCGGGCGGCGGTTGCAGGGCGCGAACGCCGACGATCGCCACGCGGCGAGCTATCCGTTCCTGACGATGCTGTCGGTCGCCTCGTGCGGGTGGCTGATGGAGCGGCAGGCGCGGATCGAGGGCGCGGATCAGGTGAAGAAGGTCACGGCGGCCTTCTATCTGGAGCAGATCGTGCCCGAGGCGCTGGGGCTGGAAGCGGCGGCGAATGCCGATGCGTCGGTGCTGTACGCGCTGCCGGCGGAAGCGTTCTAACGTCTCGTCATTGCGAGCGCAGCGAAGCAATCCAGGGCGTCCTGATCCGACCCTGGATTGCTTCGCTGCGCTCGCAATGACGGTCGGCGTCGTCCCGGGCTTGACCCGGGACCCCGCTTCTTCTTCGCTCACGTCGAAAGGAAGCGAGACCCCGGATCAAGTCCGGGGTGACGGTGAAAGGCTCACTCCCCCGACGGACATCCGTTGACCGGCGCCGGCCCGGCCTTGTCGGGATACCAGCGCGCCACCCGCCGGTCCTGATCGTACAGGCACACCGCCGCGTCCGTCCCATCCGGGCGGATCGCCACCGCCCAGTTATGCGGCCCGCAATTGTGCGGCTCGCACCCGAACGCGACCAATTTGCCCTCGACCAGCGCGATCGGCGTTGCAGTCACGTCGCTGCCGAGCACCAAGGCGCGCACCTGCTTGTCGGGGACAACTGCTGCCACCGCCTCGCGCACCTGCGGCTGACGCAGGAAGCTGGGCGCACCACCCTTCGGCTCGGTCGGATATTCGCCGACATAGGCAGACAGATCGGAAGACGGCGACGACAAAGCGCTCGGCGTCGGTGACGGCGCGGTTGCGGTGGGGGTCGGCGTCGGGGCGGCAGGCTCACGCTGGCACCCGGCCAGCACAACGCCCAGCGTCAGCGGAAGAAGAAAGGCACGCATCACCGGGGTCAAAGCGTCACGCCGGCGCCCGTTCCAGCAACTCGGCCGCATTCAGCCCGAGCAGCGCGATCCGCTCGCGGATGCGCGGCCATTGCTGCGCGACGAAATCCTCGCGCTCGACGGTCCGCAAACGTTCGGCGGCGCCGGGTAGCACGAACATCCCGACCCCGCGTCGCACCTCGACATAGCCGTCGTCCTGAAAGCTCTGATACGCCTTTGCCACCGTCAAAGGGTTCGCGCCATGTTCGGCGGCGAGCGCCCGAACCGAGGGAAGCTGGTCACCCGCGCCGAACTCGCCGCGCAGGATCGCCGCCGCGATCGTGCCGCGCAGGCGGAGATAGACGGGCGAGTCGTCGTTGCTGAGCGCTGCCATGCTGCCTTAATACAGCATGGGGCCTGGGCTGTCGAGGCGCGCTCAGCCCTGCCAGTCGCTCCACAGCCGCGCCTCATCGGGACGCGGACGCTCATCGAGTTCGCGGCCGGGCGTGCCGATGAACATGAAGCCCGCGATCCGCTCCGGCGCTTCACCGAAGGCATCACGGACGCGATCCGAAAAGGCGGGCCAGCCGGTCAGCCACCCGCCCGCAAACCCATGTGCATGGACCGCATGAAGCAGGTTCATGCACGCCGCCCCCGCCGACAATTCCTGCTCCCACAACGGGATATGGCTCTCCGTCCGCGGGCTCGACAAGGCGACCACCAGTGCCGGTGCCTGCCGCGCGAATTGCTCCATCGCCTCGATCTCGGCGCGTCCCGCCGCGGGACGTTCTTCGCGATACGCGTCGACCAGCAGCGCGGCGAGTGCGTCGCGACGGTCGTCGCCGACGATCACGAACCGCCACGGCGCCAGCTTGCCATGATCGGGGGTGCGCCCGGCGATGCGGATCATCTCGACCAATTGCGCGTGATCGGGCCCCGGCGCGATCAGGTCGCGCGGCTTGCCCGAACGGCGCGTGGTCAGCAGCGAAAGCGGTGAGGAAAGGTCGTTGAACATGACCCGGGTGTGGATAGGCGATGTGACAGGATATTTACAGCGCCCGCTTAACCGTTAGTCTCCGCCGCAACCTTGTTCCCCCGCGCGCCGCCGCGGGCGACGACCCATATTCTGGAGAGCTTGCCCCTCATGGTGGACACCCCAACCGCGGACAGCCCGCGCGAGCCGGATATCAGTCACGTCAATCCGGCCGATGAAGCGACGTGGTTCGGCCACCCCCGCCAGCTCGCCCGGCTGTTCACGACCGAGATGTGGGAGCGGTTCGGCTTCTACGGCATGCGTGCGCTGCTCACTTTGTACCTGACGCAGCATTTCCTGTTCGGGGACCGGCAGGCGACCGGGCTGTACGGCGGCTATACCGCGCTCGTGTACCTCACCCCGCTGATCGGCGGCTATCTCGCCGACCAGTATCTGGGCTCAAAGCGCGCGGTGAAATTCGGCGCGGTGCTGATGGCGATCGGTTATTTCACGCTCTGCTTTGGCGGTGAGACGGCCAAACCGTTCGCGACCGTCGACGGCCAGCGCTACGAGGTCGCGATCGAGAAGAACGCCGAGGGTGTCGAGACCCGCTACGTGCTCGATGGCGCGAAGCGGCTGGCGATCAAGGGCAATGACGACGGCAGCGTCGCGCTGCTCGGCACCGACGGCCAGCCCGAACGCACCGTCGCCAGGGGCGCGTTCCAGTCGGATGGCGAGCGCAGTCCGTTCTACGTGACGGTGATGCTGCTCGCGCTGTGTCTGGTGTCTGTCGGCAACGGCTTCTTCAAACCGAACATCTCGACGATGGTCGGCGAGCTGTACCCGGTCGGCGACCGCCGCCGCGATACCGGCTTCACGATCTTCTACATGGGGATCAACATCGGCTCGACGCTGTCGCAACTGCTGTGCCCGCTACTCGCGACGATGGTCGGCTGGTGGGCGGGCTTCGGGCTGGCGGCGATCGGAATGCTGGCGTCGTGGTCGCTGATCCAGTTCGATGGCGGGCGGCTCAACGGTTATGGCGAATCGCCGGTGCAGCCGGGTCAGCAGGACCGCGCGCTGGGCATCTATGCCGCCGCGCTGATTGGCGTGCCGATCTTCTACCTGCTGTTCACCAACCTGATGAACGCGCCCGAGCCGATCGCCGGCGCCGGGCTGATCGGCTATATCATCGCACTGCCGCTTATGGGCAAATTGCTGTTCGGCACCTTCCTGATCGCGGTGCCCGGCATCCTGATCTGGTCGTTCAAGAACGGCTCGCGCGCCGAATTTCAGATGATGCTGGCGGCAATGGTGCTGATCGTCTTCAATGTCGTATTCTGGACCCTGTTCGAACAGGCCGGGTCGAGTCTGACGCTCTACGCCGACCGCAACACCGATCTGTCGATCTTCGGATTGTTCTCGCTGTCGGCCGGGCAGACGCAGTTCTTCAACGCCTTCTTCATCGTCGTCTTCGCGCCGATCATGGCGGCGATGTGGACGAAGCTGGCGGCGGCGGGGCGCGAACCGTCGATCCCGGTCAAGTTCGGGATCGCGCTGATGCTGGTCGGGTTCGGCTTCCTGTTCCTCGTCTTCGGCGGGCGCTTCGCTGGCGCGGACTTCAAGGTCGCGATCTGGTGGCTCGCCGGACTGTACCTGATCCACTCGGTCGCGGAATTGTGCATCTCGCCCGTCGGGCTGTCGATGATTACGAAGCTGTCGATCGCGCGCGTCGTCGGGCTGATGATGGGCGTATGGTTCCTGTCGGTCTCAGTGGCGCAATATGTCGCCGGGATCGTGGCGCAGGTCGCCAGCGTCGACACGGTCGGCGGGCAGGTCACCAACCTCAAGGTCAGCCTCGACACCTACAACGGCGTCTTCTGGACGATCGGCCTTGCCGCCACCGCGATTGGCCTGCTGCTGATCGCGTTGTCGCCGGTCATCCGGAAGTGGATGCACGGTGTGCAGTAATCGACATCAATCGATACGCGACAAGCGCGCGGCCTTCTGGCAGCAAGACGGCGGCGACCCGACACTTCGGGCGCCGCCGTTTTCGTTGGTGCGTATCGGGGAGCATTGATGGCTGAGTTGTTCGGATTGATGCAGGACACCGCGCTCACCGTCGACCGCTTCCTCGATCACGGCGCGACCTGGCACGGCGATCGTGAGATCGTCTCACGCGCGGCGGACGGCAGCATCACCCGCACCGATTATCGCCAGCTCCACCACACGGCCAAACAGGTTTCCGACGCGCTGCTCGCCGCCGGCATCGCGCGCGGCGACCGGGTCGCGACGCTCGGCTGGAACGGCGCGCGCCACATGGCGGCGTGGTATGGCACCACCAACATCGGCGCGGTGCTCCACACGCTCAATCCGCGGCTGTTCCCCGAACAGATCGCGTGGATCGCGGCGCATGCGGGCGACCGGCTGCTGCTCGCCGATCCCGCCTGCGCCGCGCTCGCCGCGCGGCTGGTGCGCGACGTACCGTCGATCGAACAGGTCGTGTTCCTGTGCGACCGCGCGACGCTCCCCGCGACCGACTATCCGGTGGTCGCGTTCGACGACTGGATCGCGCCGCACGCCGGCAGCGCGGCATGGGGCGGGTTCGACGAGCGGCTGGCGTGCGGGCTCTGCTACACCTCGGGCACCACCGGCGATCCCAAGGGCGTGCTCTACTCGCACCGCTCCAACTACCTGCACACGATGATGGCGTTGCAGGCCGACGCGCTGGCGCTGACGCAACGCGAGACGGTGCTGCTGGTCGTGCCGATGTACCACGCCAACGCCTGGGGTGTGGTCTATGCCGCGCCCGCGGCGGGGGCGAAGCTGGTGCTGCCCGGCGCGCGAATGGACGGCGAGTCGCTCTACGAGCTGATCGAGCAGGAGGGCGTCACCTTCTCCGCCGCGGTGCCGACCGTCTGGCAGGGGTTGCTGCAATATCTGCGCGGTACCGGGCGCGGCTTCTCGACGCTGCACCGCGTCGTGATCGGCGGCGCCGCGCCCCCGCCGGCGCTGATCCGCGCCTTTCAGGACGATTACGGGGTCGAGGTCGTGCAAGGCTGGGGGATGACGGAGACCTCGCCGCTCGCCACCTTGTCCTCGCCGACCGCCGGGGTGCTGGCGCAGCCCTATGACGAGCAGGTGCGGCGCAAGGCGATGCAGGGGCGTTTGCAGGTCGGGCTGGACTTCAGGCTGGTCGACGATGCGGGGCAGCCGCTGCCGCACGACGGCCAGACCGCCGGGCGATTGCTGATCCGCGGCGCGACGATCACCAGCGGCTATTTCCGCGACGAGACGCCCGTCCTCGACGACGACGGCTTCTTCGATACCGGCGACGTCTCAACGATCGACCCGGCTGGCTACATGCACATCACCGACCGCGCCAAGGACATCGTGAAGTCCGGCGGCGAGTGGATCAGCTCGATCGAGATCGAGAACATCGCCAGCGGCCACCCGGCGGTGGCGATTGCGGCGGTGATCGGCGTCGCGCATCCGAAATGGGACGAGCGCCCGATCCTGCTGGTCCAGCCCGCCCCGGGGCAGACGCCCGACAAGGCGGAAATGCTCGCGTTCCTCGACGGCAAGATCGCACGCTGGTGGATGCCCGACGACGTGCTGGTGGTCGATGCGATCCCACTGGGTGCAACCGGCAAGATCGACAAGAAGCTGCTCCGCCGCCAGTTCGGTGATTATCGCCTGCCGGAGTAAGCCGGATCGACATCATCCCAGGCAGATCGTCGCGTTGGCCGTGCTTGCGGCCGCAGAAATAAGAGGCTGCGCGCAGCCGGGCGTTCGATGCCGGCCTCCGGGGATTGCGGCCGGCACGTCATGGTCACCGCGCGGCGAAGCCGATGCCGCGGTGGCGCAGCGCGAGGAGTTTGGGTTCGGCATCGTCATGCATCGTGTGCCGGCATGTCTCTTCGAGCTGCGCCGCGGCGATGCCCCGAACACCACTCCACGGGATCCGGCAGGCATTCCGGATCATGCGATCGACCCGCTGAACAAGGCGCGCCTCGCGCTGCGGGCTTGAGAAATCACTCGCGGTGACAGGGATGCGGGTCTGCACCCGATCCTCGGGATTCCGGGCATGGGCGGCGGCAGAAATTGACGCGAGGACGGCCGCGGCGGCGACCAGACACTTCAACATAAACAAAACTCCGGCGGTGATGGCGTCTTCGCGCTGAAATTCGCCCGACAGGGCCACGCCGCCCCTGTAGATCACCTGATCCTTACAATTTTAATCATTCAGCGACATCACACCGGGCGGATCATCGGCTTTCTGTCCTCGTCCAACCTCATTCATCGAGTAGAGTAAGGATTATCTTACGGTTTTCACAAACTTACTGCACGCTTGTTCTGATATATAGCTCACTGGACAATCGTGCAAATTCACCAAAATGAGCCATTTTTATTGGTATCAGCACATCGCTCTCTCTTACTTCTTCATGGCCAGCCTTCATTGTTTACCGCCACCAGCAAGTAACGATCCTGCCCAAGGCCACAAGAGAGCATTGATCTAGGGGCACTTTCTCGAGGCTGGCTCCACTGCGCGATGTCGTCACGTCAGCCCCACCGTTGGAACACCCCGCCCCGCCACCTCGTTACGCCTCCGACCACCGATAACGTGAGAGAAGCAATGGCGGACGGGATAAGGACCGCGCGCGGCTGGCTGCACGATCTGCCCGGCTGGTTGTCCAACATCTTCTATGTGGCAGCGGCGCTGGCGCTCGCGCTGGTGCTTCACCGCGTCGTCATCTGGGTCGCACGCCGCGCCACCGCCGCCCGGCCCGACAGCGCCAGCGCGCTGTTCGTCGAGCGCATCCGCAAGCTGTTGCGCTGGCTGATGCTCGCCATCGCGCTGGCGGCGGTACAGCCGGCGCTCGATCTCACCCGCGGTCAGGCGACCTTGTGGGGACGGCTCGCCGCGCTGCTGGTGCCCGGCCTGATGGGCTGGTGCGCGATCGTCGCGGTCGGGACGGTGACCGACGTGATGATCCGCCACGCCGACATCAGCGTCGCCGACAACCTGCGCGCGCGCCGCCGCCGTACCCGGCTCGGCATCTTCCAGCGGATCTTCGTCTCGGTCATCATGCTGGTCACGATCTGCACGATGCTGATGACCATCCCCAGCGTCCGCAGCCTCGGCGTCACGCTCGCCGCCTCGGCGGGTCTCGCCGGCCTCGCGGTCGGCGCCGCCGCGCAACCCGCGCTCAAGAACCTGATCGCCGGGTTCCAGATGATCTTCACCGAACCGATCCGCATCGACGACGTCGTCATCATCGACAACGAATGGGGACGGATCGAGGAGATCCGGCTGACCTATGTCGTCGTCAAGATCTGGGACGAGCGCCGGCTGGTCGTCCCCGTCTCCAAATTCCTCGAACAGAGCTTCCAGAACTGGACCCGCCAGTCGAGCGCGTTGCTGGGCAGCGTCTTCTGGTATGTCGACGCCGATGCCGACGTCGAGGCGCTGCGCGCGAAGCTGGGCGAGATCGTCACCGCCAATCCGCGCTGGGACGGTCGCTTCTGGAACCTGCAGGTTACCGACGTGAAGCCGGACGGCTCGGTCGAGTTGCGCGGGCTGATGACGGCCAAGGACGCCTCGACCGCGTTCGATCTGCGCTGCGACGTACGCGAGGCATTGATCGCCTACATCCGCGCCGAACAGCCCGGCGCGCTGCTCCGCCGCCGCGCCTATGTCGCGCTCGAAAGCGCCGGATAGATGCGGTCGCGCCCGGCCTGCTTGGCCTCATAGGCCTGGTGATCGGCGCGATCGAGCAACGTTCCCAGCGTATCGTGCGGACGAAGCTCGGCGACGCCGCCACTGACCGTGACCGCCGGCAGCCGCGGCTCGAGCCGTGCGATCGCGGCGCGGATCGCTTCGGCGACCAGCGCTGCGCCGTGCTGGTCGGTGCCGCGCAGCAGCGCGACGAACTCCTCCCCGCCCAGGCGCGCGACCAGCGCGTCGGGCGGCACCGCCCCGCGCAGCGCCTGCGCCACCGCGTGCAGCACGGCGTCGCCGGTGGCGTGCCCGAAGCCGTCGTTGATGCCCTTGAAGTGATCGAGGTCGAGCATGATCGCGCTTACCGCCTGCCCGTCCCGCCGTGCCGTACCGATCAGTGCGGCCGCGTGGCGCTCGAACCCGCGCCGATTGGCGATGCCGGTAAGCAGGTCGGTCTCGGCCTCGATCCGCGTCGACCACAGCACGGCGCGCACGATCATCAGCAACACCGCCAGCGCGGCGGCGATGGTCAGCAATCCCCCCACGGCCTGCGAGAACAAGGCGTAGGAGCTCGCCGCATAGTCGCGCATCGTCGCGCCCGAGCCGAAGGCGGCGGCAAAGAACGGCTTGACCAGAAAATAGCTGACGGAGATCGCGAGGACGACGCCCAGCGCCGCCCACCACGGATCACGCCGCTCGCGCACGGCGGCGACCGCCATCGCCGTGCACAGCAACAGCATCGAATAGAACGGGAATTGGTAGACGAGGCCGTAACCGATCGTGTTGCGCGCGCCGTCGTCCAGCATCGCGCGCCCGACGAGGGCCAGCACGACGATGGTCGGCGTCACCACGCGCGGCGGCGACCGTCCCGACAGTGCGGACACGCCGTGCGTGAAGCACAGCATCGACAGCACCAGCGCCAGATAACTGCTGGCATTGAACAAGGCCGGGGTGGAAGCGAATCGCACGCCCAATTCGCTGAGCGGCGACAGCAGTCCGATCGAATAAGTGGCGCAGAACCAGCCGATCGCGCGATGCTGCGGATAGGAGGCGCGCAGCACCGCGAAAGTGGCCGCGAACATCATCGCGACACAGCCATTCACTATCAAGGCATAAACCGCACCACTCACACGCACGCACCACTATGATTTCCGGTTAGCAGCCCGTGCTATGAAGATGCTGCGGCAGCAACCGGAACGCCATCCCTGATGCAGGTTTATTTTGATCAGCCGCCTGCATCGGCAGGAATTTTGCTCCGTTCGAGCGCGGTGAGGAAAGTTTGTGCCCACCAGGTGACATCCTGCGCCTGCACCCCGGCCATCAGCTTTTCCCAGCGCCGCACTCGTTCGTCGCGCGGCATCCGCAGCGCCTGACAGATCGCATCCGACACTTCCTCGGCGCTGTACGGGTTGACCAGCAGCGCGTCGCCCATCTGCTCGGCCGCTCCCGCAAAGCGCGACAGCACCAGCACGCCGGGGTCCTCGGGGTCCTGCGCCGCGACATATTCCTTGGCGACCAGATTCATCCCGTCGCGCAACGGCGTCACCAGCCCGATCTTCGCGGCGCGATAGATGCCGGCGAGATGATCGCGCGGATAGCCCTGGTTGACGTAACGGATCGGCACCCAGTCGACATCGGCATAGGCACCGTTGATCCGCCCCGACAGCCCTTCCAGCGATTGCCGGATGCGCTGATAGCTCTCCACCGACACGCGGCTCGGCGGCGCGATCTGGAGCAGGAACACTTCCTTGCGCTCCTCGGGATGCTCGTTGAGGAACCGTTCGTAGCCGAGGAAACGCTCCTCCAGCCCCTTGGAATAATCGAGCCGGTCGACGCCGACGATCATGTCGCGCCCGTCGGCGCTGTCGCGCATCCGGCGATAGGCGAGCCGCGCCGGCACGCTCTTCGACATTTCGGCGAACTCAACCGCGTCGATCCCGATCGGGCAGGCGATCAGCTCGACCTGCCGGTCGCCGAGCCGCGCGATATTGTTCTCGATCGTCGCGCCCATATCGTGCCGCGCAAAGTCGCAGAACGACTCCAGCCATTCCTCGGTGTGGAAGCCGATCAGGTCATAGGCGAACAGTGACTCGCCCAGCTCGCGCGCGTTGGGCAGCGTCCCCAGCAGCCGACGCGGCGGCCACGGGATGTGCAGGAAGAAGCCGATCCGGTTGTTCAAGCCCCGCGCGCGCAGCTCGGCGCCCAACGGAAACATGTGATAATCCTGGATCCACACCACATCGTCCGGCTCGATCAGCGGACGAACCGTGTCCGCGAACCGCTGATTGGTGCGCTTGTAGCCGCCCGCGAAATCACGCTCATATTCGGCCAGATCGATGCGATAATGGAACAGCGGCCACAGCGTCCGGTTGGCGTAGCCGTCATAATATTCCTGAACGTCCTGCTCTTCCAGGTCGACCGTCGCGGTGGTCACGCCGCTGTTGCGCTGGAAGTTGATATGGCCGCTGAACTGATCGGTCTGCTCCCCCGACCAGCCGAACCACATGCCGCCGCGATCGCGCAGCGCGGCGGCAAGCGCGACCGCCAGCCCTCCCTGTGCGCCGGCGGTCGAGCCCGTGGGCGCGGTGACGCGGTTGGAGATGACGATCAGGCGATTCAACGGATACTACTCCACGGTTTACTGAGCATGGCGGCGCAATTGATCATCCCGACCAACGAATAGGTCTGCGGATAATTTCCCCACAATTCGCCGCTTTGCGGATCGATGTCCTCCGACAGCAGCCCGGCGGCGGTGCAGCGCGACAGCATTTCCTCGAACAGCGCGCGGGCCTCGTCGCTGCGTCCGGTCATGAACAACGCCTCGATCAGCCAGAAGGTGCAGACGTTGAACGCCGTCTCCGGCAGCCCGAAATCGTCCTCGGTATCGTAGCGCAGCATCGTCGAGCCGCGCCGCAACCCCTTCTCGATCGCCACCAACGTATCGAGGAAGCGCGGATCGTCCGCTTCCAGAAAGCGCAGGTCGAGCAGTTGCAGCACGCTGGCGTCGAGATCGTCGCCCGCGAAGGTCGCCGACATCCGCCGCGTATCCTCGCGCCACGCCGCGCTCTCGATCCGCTCGCGGATCACCTGCGCGCGCTCCGACCAGAGCGCCTCGCGCTCCGGCAGCTTCAGCCGCTCGGCGGCATTGGCGAGCCGGTCACACGCCGCCCAGCACATCGCACTTGAATAGGTATGGACGCTCTGCCGCGTGCGCAGCTCCCACAGCCCGGCGTCGGGCTGGTCGTAATAGGCCCAGGCGCGTTCGCCGACCCGCTCCAGCGCTTCGAAATCCTCGACCCCGCTCTTGCGGAACAGCCGGTCGTCGAAGAAGGCATGGACCGAGCACAACACGATCTGGCCATAAGCGTCGTGCTGGATCTGCTCGGCGGCCTGATTGCCGACGCGCACCGGACCCATCCCGCGATAGCCCGTCAGCGATTCCTCGATCCGCTCGGGTAGCTGCGCTTCGCCCAGCACGCCGTACAGCGGCTGGATATGCCCGCCGCGCGCGCCGTCGACGATGTTGCGGAGATAGCCGAGATAGCCCTCCAGCACGTCGAGCGCGCCGAGCCGGTTGAGCGCCTGCACCGTATAATAAGCGTCGCGGATCCAGCAGTAGCGATAGTCCCAGTTGCGCTGCGACCCGGCATGTTCGGGCACCGACGTGGTCAGCGCCGCGACAATCGCGCCGGTTTCCTCATGCTGGCAGAGTTTCAGCGTGATCGCGCAGCGGATCACCACTTCCTGCCACTCCAGCGGCACCGCCAGCCCGCGCACCCAGCCCTGCCATTCCTGCGTCGTGCGATACAGCATCAGGTCGACGGTGCTGGCGAGATCGCCCTGGAAGCTCTCGTCCGGGCCGAGGAAGAAATGCAGCGGCCGCTCGACGCGGAAGGAATGTTCGCCCTGCACCATCGCGATCGGCGCGGTGGTGGTCAGCCGCAGCGCGATCGTGTCCATTAGCAACCGCAGATGGTTCGACCCGCCGATCTGCTCGCGGCATCCCCCGCCCCAGCCGCACGTCGGGCGCAGCGCGATGCGGACGCGCGGACTGCCCGCGATTGGCCGCACGATCCGCGCGAACGCCACCGGGCGATAGGTGCGCCCCTCGCGCTGGAAACGCGGGCAGAAGTCGATCACCTCGATCGCGCCGCCGTGTGAATCGCGGTGCGTGGTGACGAGGATCGGGGTGTTGCGGATATAAGCCTGCTCGATCGACACGCTGTCTTCGAGACAAATGCCCCAATAGCCGGTATCCGGCTGCTCGCCGCCCAGCAGCGCGGAGAAGAGCGGGTCGCCGTCGACGCGCGGCACGCAGCCCCAGACGAACCGTCCCTCGCGATCGACCAGCGCACTCACCTGGCAATTGCCGATCGGCCACAGATCCAGCGTCGTCATGTCTTCTCCCTGCATGCGGCATCGAGCCACGCGAGCACGTCGGCGACGCCCTCGACCCGGTAAGTGGCGGCAGTGTCCCGTGCCGGGCCGACCAGCACGCCGGCACCGCCCAGTGCGGCGGCCGCGGCGAAGCCGGCCTCGTCGGTCACGTCGTCCCCCACGAACACAGGAACCGTGCGCTGCCGTAACGGTTCCCGCATCAACAGCTCGACCGCCGCGCCCTTGTCGCGCCCGGCCATCCGCAGCTCGACCACCATCTTGCCGTGCTGAAGGTGCAGGTCGTGGACGGTGGCGAGCTGCTCGGCCAGCGCGGTCATTGCTTCACCTGCCTCGGGCGCACCGCGGAAATGCAGCCCGACGCCGAACGGCTTGTCCTCGATCAGCGTACCGGGATGATCGGCCGCGAACGCCTGCGCCTCGGCCAGCGCGGCATCGAGCGCGGCCGAGCGGTCCGGCGCAGTGATGCTGCCGTCCGGCGCGGCGACTTCGAGCCCGTGGCTACCCGCGATCGGCAGCGCGGCGGGCGCAACCAGCGCGCTGATCTCCTGCACCGGCCGCCCGCTGACGATCGCGACGCCGCCGGGCATGGCAGTACCCAGCCGCGCCAGCAACGTCGCCAGTCCGTCCGCCACCTCCACCCCGTCCGGCGTCTCGGCGATCTCGACCAGCGTCCCGTCAAAGTCGAGGAACAGGCTGGCGTCGGTCAACAGCGAAGGCGGCGGCGGCACGAGGTCGGTCATGCACGCTGAAACCCGGCGCGCGCCATTTCGATGCAAGCGCGCAACGATTACCCGGTCGCCGCGACGCGCACCAACGCACCTGACTGCCAGCGATCGTACGCGGTGAAGAAATCGGTGAAGGGAGCCTCCAAAGTCGGCAACCGCTGCGCCGCGAACGTGGGTATTTCCGAGGCGGGTATGCTCCCCACGGACGCCAAAGCGTCACGCGCAGCGCTGCAGAATCCGGCGTGCGCGAAATCCTGTGCGAAGAAATTGTACAGCCGCGTCATCTGGTCGTCGAACGCATCCTCCCACTGCGTCCCGCGGGTGGCGCGATATTCCTGCTGCAACGCCGTCTGCGCCGCCGCCAGTTCGGCTTTGCGCGCGGTCAGCATCGCATTGTATTCATTGACCATCACCGCCTGATCCGCGCCATGGCACGCCAGCACCGCGACGTTGAGCGCGGCACGCAGATGCCAGATACGCCCCGCCGCCGACAGTCCGACATTCGGCGTCGCCCACCGCCCGTCCGCCAGCCGCACCGGTATCCGCATCCCCGCCCGCGCGCCCGCCGGCATCGGCGCAAGCGCCATCTTCACAATGGGTTGCGACGGGGGCGACGGCGCCGCGGGAGGCGGCGTGCGCGAGCAGGCGGCAGCAAAGAGCGACGCCGCCCCGACGGCGAACAGGCGCAGGCGCATCGTAAAACCCCTTTTCGAACGCGACCTTGCCGCGTTCCCATTGCAGGACGCAGCGCGAAAGAGTCGAGCTGCCACGCCGTGCGTCAGACGGGGCGAGGCGAGTCGAAGCCGCCTCTCCGTGCAGCCGCTCTCCTAACCCGCCCGTTTTTCAAACGCCTGCGCCGCTTCCGCCAGCAGCGCCGCGATGATGTCGGCGATCGGCTCTTCCTTCGTCACCATCCCGACCGATTGCCCGGCCATCACACTGCCATGCTCGACATCGCCGTCGATCACCGCACGCCGCAACGCCCCGGCCCAGTAATGTTCGATCTGCAACTGCGCCTCGGCCATCGCGACGCTGCCCTCGTCCAGCGCCTGCGCCACCTCGCGCTGACGCGTCGTAAACAATTCACCGCCGGCGTTTTTCAGCGCGCGGACCGGGATCACCGGCAGCCGCGGGTCGAGCTGGACGCTCGCCACCGCGTCGCGCGCCGAGGCGCGGATGAACGCCTTCTTGAAATTGGCGTGCGCAATGCTCTCGCTCGCACAGACGAACCGCGTGCCGAGCTGCACCCCCGCCGCGCCCATGTCGAGATAGCCGGCGATCGCCTCGCCGCGCCCGATCCCGCCCGCGACGAACACCGGCACCACCTCGGCGAGTTCCGGCAGCATCTCCTGCGCCAGCACGCTGGTCGAGACCGGGCCGATGTGCCCGCCCGCCTCCATCCCTTCGATCACCAGGGCGTCGACGCCCGAGCGCACCAGCTTCTTGGCCAGCGCCAGCGTCGGCGCAAAGCAGATCACCTTCGCCCCGCTCGCCTTGATCGCCTCCAGCGAACCTTTCGGCGGCAGCCCGCCCGCCAGCACGACATGCCCGACCTCGTGCGTCGCGCAGACCTCGATCAGCGCGGTCAGGTCGGGGTGCATCGTGATCAGGTTCACCCCGAACGGCTTGTCGGTCATCGCCTTGGTCGCGGCGA
Organism: Sphingomonas sp. 8AM; assembly: GCF_902506455.1. Lineage (GTDB taxonomy): Bacteria > Pseudomonadota > Alphaproteobacteria > Sphingomonadales > Sphingomonadaceae > Sphingomonas. The sequence goes on from NZ_LR733844.1 coordinate 620,960, forward strand.
TCTCGGCATCGAGTAGCGCCGGCGTCATCGCCCCGCACGCGATCACCCCGAAACCGCCCGCGTTCGACATCGCCGACACGAGGTGCCGCTCGGACACCCACGACATCGCGCCGGCCATGATCGCCACCTCGCTGCCGAGGAAGGACGCGCCGCGTTCCATGCGGGCGGCGAGCCGCTTTTCACCGGACGTGGAGGCGGAAACGGCCGGCACGGCGGCGGTCAGGGTGTCAGTCATCGCGTCTGACTAGGCGGGGTGCGAACCTGTGGCAACACAGGCGGTCGGCCAGTGCCGCCGCAATCGTTTCCACTGATCGAAAATTTGCGCGATGAACGCCAGCAATCCGTCCTTTTCCACGGACCACAGCTGTGTCACCTTCGGTTCATAAAAGTAAGGATGAGGACCCTGAAATGATCGCCGGCTATAATTTCTCGTCGCGCCGCCGCTTCGCCACGCTGGCGGGTCTCGCGGTAGTGAGCTGGGGCGTGATCGCGGTCACGATCGACGCGATGGTGCGGCTGACGCACTGACGCGGAAACGTCACCGATCGGCCATACCGCCGTCACTGCGGCGAGACGGGCGAGTCACATGACGGCGGTATATCGGTGGCGAGGGAGAGCCGCTCATGCCGCCGATCGCCGCCACGCTTGCCTCCACGTCAGGGCCGCTCGCCCTGACTGCTGGGTACATCGCCGACGTCACCGATCTGTTCGATGTCGCGCACTCGCGCCCACATCGGCCGGAGGAGCCGGTCGGAGAGCGCCGTCGCTATCGCACCGTCTGGATCAGCGACGTCCACCTCGGAACCCGCGGCTGCAATGCGGACATGCTGATCGACTTTCTCGATCATGTAGACAGCGAGACCATGTATCTGGTCGGCGATATCGTCGACGGCTGGCAACTCAAGAAGCGCTTCTACTGGCCGGCTGCGCACAACGACGTGATCTGGCGGCTGATGAAGCGCGCGCGGCGCGGCACGCGGATGATCTACATCCCCGGCAACCATGACGAAATGTTCCGCCAGTTCGCCGGACTCGACTTCGGCGGGATCAAGATTCGCCGCAAGGCGATCCACGAAACCGCCGACGGTCGTCGCCTGCTGGTCCTGCACGGCGACGAGTTCGACGCGATCACCCTGTCACATCGGTGGCTCGCACATGTCGGCGACGCCGCCTACAGCGCCTTGATGACGGTGAACCGCGCGGTCAGTGCGGTGCGCCGCCAGTTCGGGATGCCGTACTGGTCACTCAGCAAGCACGCCAAGGCGAAGGTCAAGAACGCCGTCGCGTTCATTTCGCGCTTCGAGGAGATCGTCGCAGAGGCGGCGGGCAGCCGCGGGGTTGACGGCGTCGTCTGTGGTCACATCCACACCGCCGAAATGCGTAACATCGCCGGAGTCGCTTATTACAACGATGGCGATTGGGTGGAGGGGTGCAACGCCCTGGTCGAGCATTTCGACGGCACGATGGAGATCCTGAATTGGGGGGACGAGATCGCGCGTCGCGACGTCCCCGCCGTCACCGCGCTCGCCGCCTGATCCGATGCGGATCGCGATCGTCACCGATGCCTGGGCGCCACAGGTCAATGGGGTCGTCCGCACGCTGGAGAATGTCATCGCGGAGCTGCGCAACAACGGGCATGAGGTGCTGGTCGTCTCGCCCGCCGACGCTCCGTCGGTCCCCTGCCCAACCTATCCCGAGATCCGGTTGGCGCTGATACCCCCCGCGGCAATCGGACGGCGGATCGCCCGGTTTGGCGCAGAGGCGGTGCATGTCGCGACCGAAGGCCCCCTCGGCGTCGCGGCGCGGCACTGGTGCCTGTCGCGCCGGCTACCGTTTACCACTGCCTATCACACGCAATTTCCCGATTATGTCGCGGCGCGCACCGGCGCGAATCCGGAGTGGATCTGGCGGTACGTCCGCTGGTTCCACACCCCCGCCGCCGCGGTGCTCGCCTCGACCCCGACGATCGAGCGCGCGCTCAACGCGCATGGCCTGACCCGCATCCGTCGCTGGGGTCGCGGCGTCGCCCCCCTCTTCCGGCCCCAGGGCGAGCGCAACGCCGCGATGGCCACGCTGCCAGGCCCGATACTCCTCCATGTCGGGCGCGTGGCCGTCGAGAAGAACATCGCCGCCTTCCTCGCCGTGGATATACCCGGCACGAAGGTGGTGGTCGGCGACGGCCCGGCGCGCGGCGCGCTGGAACGGCAATACCCGGATGCGATCTTCCTCGGCGCCTTGTTCGGCGAGGCGCTCGCCGACGCCTATCGCGCCGCCGATGTTCTGGTCTTCCCCAGCCGGACCGACACGTTCGGACTGGTGATGGTCGAGGCGCTGGCGTGCGGCACCCCGGTCGCCGCTTTTCCGGTCGCGGGGCCCGTCGACGTGCTCACGCCCGACACGGGCGCGATGCACGAGGAGCTGTCCGTCGCGATCACGCGTGCGCTGACACTCGACCGGGCCGCCTGCGCCGCGGCAGGTGCGCAATTTACCTGGCCGGCCAGCGCGCAGCAGTTCCTTGACGCGCTGCAACCCTTCGGCGCCGCGCTCGCCCGCGCTTCGTGAGCGCGCGCTTGCCCTAACGCGCGCCACGCACTAAGTCCCTCGGTAACAGGCGGCCGCTCCGGGAAGGGGCGGCCCTTTGCATTTATGGAGACTGTCCGCATGGCCCAGCCGCTCATGCCTCACGCGACCGCCTCGTGGCTCGTCGACAATACCGCACTGTCCTTTGAGCAGATCGCCGATTTCTGCGGGCTGCACATTCTCGAGGTGCAGGCGATCGCCGACGACACTGCTGCGACCAAGCTGACCGGGCGCGACCCCGTCCGCGCGCACGAGCTGACGCAGGACGAGATCGACAAGGCGCAGGCCAACCCCAATTATCGCATGACGATGACCAAGGGCCCGGACCAGGTGCGCCGCACCAAGGGGCCGCGCTATACGCCGGTCAGCAAGCGGCAGGACAAGCCCGACGGCATCGCCTGGATCATCCGCAACCACCCGGAAATCTCCGACGGGGCCATCAGCAACCTGATCGGCACCACGCGCACGACGATCGCGGCCATCCGCGACCGCAGCCACTGGAACATCGGCAACATTACGCCGAAGGACCCGGTGACGCTGGGCCTGACCACGCAGCGCGAGCTGGACACTGCGGTCAACAAGGCGGCGAAAGCCGCCGGCATCGAGCAGGCGCCCACCGACACGCGTCTGGACGGCGATCGCGAGGCGCTGATCGCGTCACTTCGCGCGCAGCGCGAACAGGCCGCGCGCGATGCCGAGAATGGCGTGGAGAGCGGCGCCGCGGCGCGCCCGGCGTTCGAGGACCCGTTCCGCCGCTGATTAGAGCGGTAGAGCTATTTTCGTCGTCCCGGACTTGATCCGGGACCCCGCTTCCTTCTGTCCTTCGCCCGAAGAGCGCGGCCTTGGATCTGGTCCGTGACGACGAGGCTAGATGTCCGTCATTGCGCGCATAGCGAAGCAATCCAGGAAGTCCTGATCCGGCCCTGGATTGCTTCGCTATGCTCGCAATGACGACGATGGGTCGGGGCGAGCGACTTCCCGCCCGCCCCGACGACCGTCAGATCGCCCCCGAGAAGGTGTCGCACACGCCCGGGTTGCCGTTGCTCTCGATGCCACGTCGCAGCCATGCCTGCCGCTGCGCCGAGGTGCCATGCGTGAAGCTGTCCGGCACCACACGCCCCTGCGCCTCACGCTGCAAGGTGTCGTCACCGATCGCCTGCGCCGCGCGCATCCCTTCCTCGACGTCGCCCGGATCGAGACGATCGCGGTTCATCGATGCCCACACGCCGGCATAGCAATCCGCTTGCAACTCCAGCCGGACCGACAGCGCGTTGCCCTCGGCTTCGCTCGCACGCCGCTGCGCCTGCTGCACCTCGGTCGACGTGCCGAGCAGATTCTGGATGTGGTGGCCGAATTCATGCGCGATCACGTAATATTGCGCGAAGTCGCCGCCGGCTTTGTACTTGTTGGCCAGCTCGTCGAAGAAGCTGGTATCAAGGTAGATGCCGCGATCGGTCGGGCAATAGAACGGCCCCATCGCCGACATCGCGGCGCCGCAGCCCGACTGGCCGCTGCCGCTGAAGAATTGCAGCTTCGGCGCGCTGAACTGCTGGTTCTGGCTCGCGAAAATCTTTTCCCACGTATTCTGCGCGTTGCTGAAGGCGCGGCACGTATCACGTCGCGCCGTCGAGACGTCGCAGACCTGTTGCACCGTCTCGCGCGACGGTGCGCTCACCTGCGGCGAAGTGCCGCCTCCCCCGCCCAGCATCCCGCCGAGATTGCCGAGTCCACCGAACACCGCGAGCAGCAGCAGCACCACCACAATGCCGCCACAGCCGAAGCGGCTGCCGATCATCGGCAACAGCCCCAGCAAAAATCCGCCGCCGCCCCCGCCGCCTAGCCCGCCGCCGCCGCCGCGAGCCTCACCGACATTGATATCATTGTCATAATCGTCGAGCCGCATACACGCCTCCCCTGCCAAGGCTGATCGTTACCGTCGCGGCATGAATGCGTGCGCCCCGGTACGGGTTGCAACAGTCGCGTGGCGCGCCGATGGAATGGGCAGACACGTCAACGAAAGGCCCGGCAATGTTCCTCAAGGACAAGAGCGCGATCGTCACCGGATCGACCTCGGGCATCGGTCTGGCGGTCGCGCGTGCGCTGGCCGAGGCGGGCGCGCACGTTATGCTCAATGGCTTTGGCGACGGCGCTGCGATCGAGGAAGCGCGCGCCAGCGTCGCCGCGCCTGGTACTGGCGAGGTGTTGTACGATGCCGCCGACGCCGGCGATCCCGCGGCGATCGCCACGCTGGTGGCGCGCACGCACGAGGCCTGGGGTGGCCCGGACATCATCGTCAACAATGCCGGCATCCAGTACGTTTGCGGCATCGCTGATTTTCCGCCCGAGAAATGGGACGCGATTATCGCGCTCAATCTTACCGGCCCGTTCCACATGATGCGCGCCGCGGTGCCGCACATGCGCGCCCGCGGCTGGGGACGGATCATTTCGACCGCCTCGGCGCACAGCCTGGTCGCAAGCCCCAACAAGTCCGCTTACGTCGCCGCCAAGCATGGGCTCGTCGGCCTGACCAAGACCGTCGCACTGGAAACCGCGCCCCAGGGGATTACGGCGAATTGCATTTCACCCGGCTATGTCTGGACACCGCTGGTCGAACAGCAGATCCCCGACACGATGAAGGCGCGCGGGCTGACGCGCGAACAGGTGGTCGACGACGTGCTGCTCGCCGCGCAGCCGACCAAGGAGTTCGTAACCCCCGAACAGGTCGCTGCGCTGGCGCTATTTCTATGCCGCGATGAGGCGAAGGCGATCACCGGCGCGAACCTGTCGGTCGACGGTGGCTGGACCGCCGCGTGAGGCGCGTCGCGGGCGCGCTGCTGCTGTGTCTTGCCGGGCTCGCTACACAGATATGCGGCGCCGCCGCGAACCCGCTCGCCGCGGCGCCTGACTGGCGACGGCTCGCGACCCCTGCCGACCGCGACCGGCTGCGTCGCTGGTACGAGGCATGGACTCAGGGGCTGGCGCAGGCGCGTCCGGTTGCCGGCGCGGATCTCGCCGCGCAGGGGGCGCTCTTCGCGATCGACGCCGCGCTGGACGATCCGGCGCCGCCGGTCGGCACCTATCGCTGCCGCACCTTCAAGCTGGGCAGCAAAGGAGCCGTTGGAACGGGCTTCGTGAGCTATCCATGGTTCGATTGCCGGGTCGCGGCCGTCGGAGAGCAGCTCGAATTGATGAAGCTGGGCGGCTCGCAACGGCAGGTCGGGCTGCTCTACCGCGCCGACCCGACGCGCGCGGCATTTCTCGGCACGCTGCTGCTCGGCGACGAATCGCGCGCTTATGGCTACGGTGCCGACGCGACCCGCAACGTCGCGGGCTGGGTGGAGCGGATCGGCCCACATCGCTGGCGGCTGGTGATGCCCTATCCGGCATTCGAGTCGACGATCGACGTGCTGGAGCTGGTGCCAGCTGGGTAAACCGGTCCTTCGTCGCAATACAATGCGGGATCCCGGCTAAGACCCAGCGTGACGAACCGGGTTCATTCCCGCTTCCCCGGGGTGCTCTCCGGCGCATCGACCGGCACCACACCATCGATTGCGGGCAGCGTCGCCAGATATTCCTTCCCGCTCTTGTCGATCCCTGTCACCGCCTGCGGCTGCGCGGCCATGACGGCACGCAGATAGCCGCTCGGCTTCTTCATCAGCTTTGGAAAATCGACGATCGTCAGTCCGGAGCGCCGCGCCGCCTCGCGCACGAAGGTTACGCAGTTTCGTTTGTTGAGATTGTAGGTCGAATCGCCCGTGCGCTCATGCCACTCGCGGATCAGCGCCACGATCGCGCCATATTGCGCGTCGGTCAGTTTGCGCGAGAAGCGGACGTGGCTGCCCGCCATATAGCCGGGCTTCGGTCGTTCAACCCGTCCGGCGACGTTGCCGAACAGGATCGCGGGGGTCAGCGACCGCGCCGTGAAGCCATAGGCCGCGTCGACCGGCACCCCGCCGCCATCGGGGGTGCCGCGCAGCATGAAGAAGGCGTGTGGAAAGCTGTTGCCGAAATCGCGGCTCCAGAAGGTGATCGTCACCGCCGCCTGCGCCGGCCATGCCGCGAACGCGACCAGCAGCAACGTCAGCCGCCCCAGCCAGCGTCGCAGCTGCCGGTCAGGCACCTGCGGTGGTCAGCCGCTCGAGTTGGTCGGCGGTCAACCGGATCGCGGTCGCGCCGAGCAGTTCCTCGACCTGCGTCGCCGAGGTGGCGCTCGCGATCGGCGCCGTCACGCCCGGCTGCGCGATCAACCACGCCAGCGCGATCTGCGCCAGCGTCGCGCCGCTCTCCGCGGCGACCGCATCCATTGCCCCGAGCACGGCGGCGCCCCTGCCGTCGAGCAGATCGCCCATCCGCGCGCCACGGACACTTTTCGAGAGATCGTCGCTCGTTCGGTACTTGCCGGTCAGGAATCCCGAGGCCAGCCCATAATAGGGTACGACGCCGACGTTCTCGGTCACGCAATAATCCTGCAGCTCGCCCTCGAATCTGTGACGGCTGACCAGATTATATTCGGGCTGCAGCACCTGGTAATGCGGCAGTGCCGCCGCGCGCGCTGCTTCGACCGCTGCTTTCAGCCGGCCAGCGTGGAAATTGGATGCGCCCAGCACGCGAACCTTGCCGGCCTGCACCAGCGTCGCAAACGCCTCCGCGACCGCCTCCTGCGGCTGCTGCTCGTCGTCCTGATGCGCGAAATAGAGGTCGATCCGATCGGTACCGAGCCGCAGCAGCGACGCCTCGCACGCCGCAACGATCCGTGCCGGTGCCAGCTTCTCGCCGCCTTCGCCCGGCAACATCCCGACCTTGGTGGCGATCAACACCCGGTCCCGCACACCGCGTTCGCGCAGCCATGCACCGATCATCGTCTCCGATTCGCCACCCCGATGGCCATCGACCCAGGCGGAGTAGACATCGGCGGTATCGATCATCGTCCCGCCGCCTGCGACGAACGCGTCGAGCACGGCGAACGACGCGTCGCGGTCCGCGGTCCAGCCGAAGACGTTACCGCCAAGCACCAGCGGGATGATCCGCAGTTCGGATGCGCCGAGGCGCCGCTTGTCGGTCATGACGTTCGTCCCGCTGGAGAAACCGCCGCAGCTGCGATCAGCCGCGACGGCAGTCACATCAGTTCTTGTCGCGCAGATCCTCGCCCGCCCGCACCATCGCGTTCCCGGTCGCGTCCGCGGCGCGGTCACCGCTGTTCTTCAGCGCATCGCCGGTGCGGTCGAGGCTGTTCTCGGCCTTGTCGAGCGCGCGATCGGTCGCCGCGTCGACGTCGTTCACAGCGTTCGAGGTGGTCGCCGTGGTATCGGCAGCGATCGCGTTGCCGGCTTCGGCGGTCTGGTTCTGCGCATGCTGGCTGCATGCGGCGAGGCCCAGCGCGGTGGCGGCGATCAGGCCGGTGGTGAAAAGACGCTTCATCAGGTTTCTCCCTGTTTCGTTACGCCGGCAAAATAGCCGCAGCGGCAACGCGAACGAAAGATGCGGGTAAAAGGTTCATCGCCGCTCCTGCGTTGACCCATATAAAGATATCTTTATATGTGGTCGCATGAAGCTAGCCCTCGACATCTTCCGCGCGCTTGCCGACGCCTCGCGGCTGCGGATCGTCGCGCTGCTCGGCACCATGGAATTGTCGGTCGGCGAACTGGCGCAGGTGCTGGGGCAAAGCCAGCCTCGCGTGTCGCGCCACGTCAAGATCCTGTGCGATGCCGGCCTCGCGGAGCGGCGCAAGGAAGGCAGCTGGGTCTTCGTAGCGCTCGGCGAGGCGGCCCGCGTCGCGCCGGTGATGGCGGCGCTCGACGCATATGGCGTCGCGGCGGAGGTCGAGTCCGATGTCGCGCGACTGTCGGCGGTGCGCGCCGACCGTGCGGCAGCGGCGGCGGCATGGTTCGAGGCTCATGCCGACGAATGGGATGCGATCCGCTCGCTGCATGTTGCGGAGGATCAGGTTGAGGCCGCGATGCGGACATTGCTCGGACCGGCGCCGCTCGGGCGGTTGATCGACATCGGTACAGGCACCGGCCGGATGATCGAGCTGTTCGCCCCTCGCGCAACGCATGTGCTGGGGATCGACAAGAGCAGCGAGATGCTGCGACTGGCGCGCGCGCGGGTCGGTGAGCAGGCCGAACTGCGGCAAGCCGATCTTTACGCTTTGCCGGTAGCCGATGGCGGGGTCGATGTGGCGATCCTCCATCATGTCCTGCATTTCGCGCAGCAGCCCGGCGCGGCGATCGCGGAGGCAGCACGCGTGCTCGATGCATTCGGGCGGTTGCTGATCGCGGATTTCGCCAGCCACGATCGCGAGGAGTTGCGCGCGCGCGATGCGCACACGCGGCTCGGCTTCGCCGACGCGCAGGTCGCGGGCTGGTTCGCCACTGCCGGGCTGGCGCTGGAACGGGTCGAAACCCTCGAAGGCGGCGAACTGACGGTCAAATTATGGCTCGGGCGCAAACACGGCGTCCCGGTGCGGGAGGTAAAGGCGGCATGACGTTCTCGGTCAATCAGCTCGAAGAGGCGCGGCGCGCGCTGGAAGCGCCGCTCTACGCCGACGTCGGCGGCGACGTTGAGGTCAGTTTCGAATTCTCGCCGCCGAAGACCGACAAGGCCGAGGAGAATCTCTGGCAGTCGATCGAGACGCTGTGCCCGCTGAGCCCGCGTTTTCTCTCCGTCACCTATGGCGCGGGCGGCTCGACGCGTGACCGTACCCACGCCACCGTCGCGCGGATCGCCCGCGAAACCAAGGTGCCCGCCGCCGCGCACCTCACCTGCGTCGAGGCGACGCGTGATGAGATCGACGCGGTTGCGCAGGAATATTGGGCGGCGGGCGTGCGCCACATCGTCGCGCTGCGCGGCGATCCGCCCGCCGGTGCCGCCGATTACGCCCCGCACCCCGGCGGCTATGAAAATGCCGCCGCGCTTGTCGAGGGGTTGCGCCGGCTGCACCCATTCGAGATTTCGGTCGCTGCCTATCCGGAGATGCACCCGAACTCGGCCGACCTCGCCGCCGATCTCGACAATCTCAAGCGCAAGCTTGATGCGGGCGCGAACCGCGCGATCACGCAATTCTTCTTCGAGGCCGAGACCTTCTTCCGCTACCGCGACGCTGCCGCCGCCGCCGGGATCCGCGCGGAGATCGTCCCCGGAATCATGCCGATCGGCAGCTTCGCCGGGGTCACGCGCATGGCGACGATGTGCAACACCGACGTGCCGGGCTGGCTGGTGCGGCTGTTCGAGGGGCTCGACGACCATCCCGCCGCGCGCCAGCTCGTCGCCGCGACCGTCGCCGCCGAACTCTGCCGCAAGCTCTACGCCGGCGGGGTGAAGCAGCTCCACTTCTATACGATGAACAAGGCGGAGCTGAGCTTCGCCATCTGTCACCTGCTGGGCGTCCGCAGCCGCCCGGCACAGGAAAGGGCGGCGGCATGACCATTCGCGACACCTTCAACGCCGAGGCGGCCAAGCGCATCCTCATCACCGACGGCGCGTTCGGTACCGAGATCCAGAACTGGAAATTGTCGGAGGCCGATTACGCCGGCACGCTGACGCTCGGCCACGACCAGAAGGGCAATAACGACATCCTCGCGCTGACCAAGCCCGCGGTGCCCGAGTCGATCCACCGCGCCTATTTCGAGGCCGGGGCCGACATCGCCGAGACCAACACCTTCTCCGCCAACCGCATCAGCCAGGCCGATTACGGCGCCGAAGGGCTGGTGCGTGAGATCAACGTCGAGAGCGCGAAGCTCGCGCGCCGCATCGCCGACGAATATCAGGCGAAGGACGGCCGGCCGCGCTTCGTGGCCGGCGCGATCGGGCCGACCAACAAGACGCTGTCGCTTAGCCCGGACGTCAACGACCCCGGCTATCGCGAGATCGACTTCGATTATCTGAAGGACGTGTACCGCGAGCAGATCGACGCGCTTGTCGAGGGCGGCGCGGACTTCGTGCTGATCGAAACGGTCTTCGACACGCTCAACGCCAAGGCCGGCATCATGGCCGCGATCGAGGCGGGCGAGGCACTGGGCCGCGACCTGCCGATCATGCTGTCGATGACGCTGACCGATCTGTCGGGGCGCAATCTGTCGGGACATACCGTCGAGGCGTTCTGGCACGCGGTGCGCCACGCCCGGCCGCTGACGATCGGGCTAAACTGCTCGTTCGGTGCCGAGCAATTGCGCCCGCACGTCAAGGTGCTGAGCGAACTCTGCGACACGCTCATCATGGTCTATCCCAACGCCGGGCTGCCCAACGAACTGGGCGCCTATGACGAGGAACCGGAGACGACCGCCGGGCTGGTCGGTGAGTGGGCGCAGGCGGGGCAGGTCAACGTGCTGGGCGGCTGTTGCGGTTCGACGCCGGCTCACATCAAGGCGATCGCCGACATGGCGCGCGGGGTAATGCCGCGTAGGATCGCGGTGCCGCCGACGCGAACGCGTCTGGCCGGCCTCGAACCGTTCACGATGGCGGCATGACGCCCTTCGCCATCATCGCCCGGCTTAACGCCGCGCGCATTCATCATACCATCACGAGCATCCGCGACGACGCGATCATGATCGATGCCGCGGTGCCCGGCGAGCGGTGGGAGATCGAGGTGTTCGAGGACGGGCACGTCGAAATCGAACGCTATACCTCTGATTGCGAGATCGCGGGCGAAGCTGCGCTCGTCGACCTTTTCGCTCGTTTCTCGGACACGCAATGACCGCTTCCTCGACCCAGTTCGTCAACATTGGCGAGCGCACGAACGTCACCGGCTCGGCGGCGTTCAAGAAGATGATCCTCGCCGGCGACTATACCCGCGCGGTCGAGGTCGCGCGCCAGCAGGTCGAGAATGGCGCGCAGGTGGTCGACGTCAACATGGACGAGGGGCTGCTCGACGCGCACCACGCCATGACCACCTTCCTCAAGCTGATCGCCGCCGAGCCCGATATCGCGCGCGTGCCGGTGATGATCGACTCCTCAAAGTGGGACGTGATCGAGGCCGGGCTCAAGTGCGTCTCGGGCAAGCCGATCGTCAATTCGATCAGCATGAAGGAAGGCGAGGAGCAATTCCTCGCGCACGCGCGCAAGTGCATGAATTACGGCGCGGCGGTGGTCGTGATGGCGTTCGACGAGGTCGGACAGGCCGACACCCGGCAGCGCAAGGTCGAGATCTGCGAGCGCGCCTACAAGCTGCTGACCGGTATCGGCTTCCCGCCCGAGGACATCATCTTCGATCCCAACGTTTTCGCGGTCGCGACCGGCATCGAGGAGCACAACAACTACGGCGTCGACTTCATCGAGGCGTGCCGCGAGATCAAGGCGCGCTGCCCGCACGTCCATATCTCGGGCGGTCTGTCGAACCTGTCGTTCAGCTTCCGCGGCAACGAGCCGGTGCGCCGCGCGATGCACTCGGTGTTCCTCTATTACGCAATCCCCGCCGGCATGGACATGGCGATCGTCAACGCCGGGCAGCTCGACGTCTATGACGCGATCGACCCGGTGCTTCGCCAGGCGTGCGAGGACGTCATCCTCAACCGCGATCCCGAGGCCGGCGACCGGCTGGTCGCGCTCGCCGAGAAGTTCCGCGGCACCGATGCGGCGGCCGAGAAGCAGGCCGCCGAATGGCGCTCGCTCGACGTGCGCAAGCGGCTCGAATATGCGCTGGTGAAGGGCATCGATGCGCATGTCGTCGACGATACCGAGGAATGTCGCCAGATGTTCGCGCGCCCGATCGAGGTGATCGAAGGGCCGTTGATGGACGGAATGAACGTCGTCGGTGACCTGTTCGGCTCGGGCAAGATGTTCCTGCCGCAGGTCGTGAAGTCGGCGCGCGTCATGAAGAAGGCGGTCGCGCACCTGATGCCGTTCATCGAGGCCGCCAAGGAACCGGGCGCGAAGGGCAAGGGCAAGGTCGTGATGGCGACCGTCAAGGGCGACGTCCACGATATCGGCAAGAACATCGTCGGCGTCGTGCTCCAGTGCAACGGCTTCGAGGTGATCGATCTCGGTGTGATGGTGCCGTGGTCGAAGATCCTTGAGGCCGCGAACGAGAATGACGCCGACATGATCGGCCTGTCCGGCCTCATCACCCCGTCGCTCGACGAGATGGTGACGGTCGCCGAGGAGATGCAGCGCGCGCAGATGCAGATGCCGCTGCTGATCGGCGGCGCGACCACGTCGAAGGTCCATACCGCGCTGCGCATCGCGCCTGCGTACACCGGTCCGGTCGTCCATGTGCTCGACGCCAGCCGCGCGGTCGGCGTGGCGACGACGTTGGTCTCCGACACGATCCGCGACGATTATGTCGCCGGAGTCGCCAGGGATTATCAGGCGGTGCGCGACGCGCGCGAGGGCAAGGGGCAGAACAAGCTGCTGCCGCTCGACGAGGCGCGCAAGCGCGGCTTCGTCGCCGACATGGCGCTCAAGGCGACCGCCCCCGCGCAGCCGGGCGTGCACGTGTTCGACGACTGGGATCTGGCGCATCTGCGCGAGTTCATCGACTGGACGCCATTCTTCCGCGCCTGGGAGCTGGCGGGCAATTATCCCGCGATCCTGACGGACGACGTCGTTGGCGAGAGCGCGTCGTCGCTCTTCGCCGATGCGCAGGCGATGCTCGACCGGATCGTCTCGGAAAAGTGGCTGACGGCGCGCGGCGTCGCCGGGCTGTGGCCTTGCCATCGCCACGACGACGATGTCTGGGTCCACGATCGCCACAGCGTCGACCATCGCTCGCCCGACGGCGGCAGCGTGCCGGAGGGCTTCAACGTCCCCGATCTCGACCGCCGCAACGAACATTCGACGCGGCTGCCGTTCCTGCGCCAGCAGATCGCCAAGCGCGAGGGCCGCGCCAACATGTGCCTCGCCGATTTCATCGACCCGGCGGGCGACTGGATGGGCGGCTTCGCGGTCGGCATCCACGGCATCGACGCGCACCTCGCGCGCTACAAGGCCGACAACGACGATTACAACGACATCCTGTTGAAGGCGCTCGCCGACCGCTTCGCCGAGGCGTTCGCCGAGGCGCTGCACCAGCACGTTCGGCAGACGCTGTGGGGCTATGCGCGCGACGAGCAACTGACCAACGACGCGCTGATCCGCGAGCAATATCGCGGCATCCGCCCCGCCCCGGGCTACCCCGCCTGCCCCGAACATTCGCTCAAGGTGCGGCTCTTCGAGATGCTGGACGCGGGGAAGAACGTCGGGCTGGAGCTGACCGAGAGCTTCGCGATGCTGCCGACCGCGGCGGTCAGCGGCTTCTATTTCGGCCATGCGCAGGCGGAGTATTTCGGCGTCGCGCGGATCGGTGAGGACCAGCTGGCGGATTATGCGCAGCGGCTCGGCGTCGACATGGAGCGCGCGACGCGCCTGCTGCGCCCCAACCTCGATTGAGGGCCGTCGCCGCGCAACGATCAACCACCGTCGCCCCCCTGCGCAGGCAGGGGCCCATGACTGTCGAATGGATCGCGACAACTGACACATTGGCTACGTCGCCTGTGTCAGATGTACCGACGGTCGAAACAGACATTGGCCCCTGCCTCCGCAGGGGCGACGGGCCTGTTGCTACCCCATCGCCGCCGCAACGATCGCGCGCGTGCCGCTGTGCGTCCGATCATATTCCACGATCGAATCGAGGCTCTGCGCCATTGCGCGGATCAACCGCGTCCCCACGCCTGTCCCCTTCGGCGGCGCGTCGCCCAGCCCGATCCCGTCATCCTCGACCGTCAGCCGGAACCGCTCGTCGCCGTCGCGCGACAGCCGCACGCGCACCTCGCCGGGCCCACCCGGATAGGCGTATTTACACGCGTTGCTCACCAGCTCGGTGACGATCACCCCCAATGACACCGCGCGGTCGGTCGGCAGCCGCAGCGGCTCGGCATGGAGCACCAGCGCGCGCGGGCAATCGTCGGTCGACCAGGTCTGCGTCAGCTCGTCGATCAACTGCGTCAGATAATCGAACATGTCGACGTTCTCGACATCGTCGCCAGTGTAGAGCCGCCGGTGCACCTGCGCGATCGCGCTGATCCGGCGCTGCGTATCCTCCAGCGCGGCGCGCGCCGCCTCGTCACTCAGCGCGCTCGACTGCATCCGCACCATCGCCGACACCAGTTGCAGCGAATTGGCGACGCGGTGGTTCACCTCCGCGAGCAACGCCTCCAGCCGCGCATTGCTGGCGCGCAGATCGTCCTCGGCGCGCGCCTTGGCCCGGGCCAGATGCGCGCGCTCGATCACTTGCCGGAACGTCGCGTCGAGCAGGTCGAAGAAGTCGTCGCCCGGCGTCTTGACGATATAGTCCGCCGCGCCACCGCGCAGCGCCGCCAGCGCGACCTGCGTTTCCTCAGAGCCGCTGACATAGACCATCGGCGGTGCATCGGGCAGCGCCGACAGCCGCGCCATCGTCTCCAGCCCGTCGATCCCCGGCATATAATGGTCGACCGCAACGACATCGAACGGCTCGGCGGCGGCCAGTGCCACCCCTGCCTCACCGCCATCGGCGACCGTCACCTTGTACCCGCGCCGCTCCAGCGCGCGCGCCACCAGCCGGCGGATGCCCGCATCATCATCGATGTAGAGGATGCGCGGCGGCTCCATCGTCAGTGCGCGTCGCCCAGATCGGGGACCTGAATCACCGAAAGGAACAGCCCCAGCTGGCGGATCGCCTGTGCGAAACTCTCATAATTCACCGGCTTGGTGATATAGACGTTCGCGCCCAGATCATAGCAGCGCTGGATTTCGCGGCTATCGTCGGTCGTGGTCAGCACCACCACCGGCGTGCGCTTCACCGGACCGTCGCTGTTCTTGATCTTCGTCAGAATGTCGGTTCCGCTCATGTCGGGCAGGTTGAGATCGAGCAGCACCAGCGCCGGGCCGTTAAGCTGCGGCCCGGTGGTGTCGTTGAAGATATAGTCGAGCGCGGTGGTGCCATCGGTGAAGTGGCGGATCGGGTTCATGATCCCGGCACGACGAATGTTCTTCTCGATCAGCCGCGCATGACCTTCGTCATCCTCGATCATCACGATGTTGACGGACTGGGGCGCGTTCATGGGTTGAGTTCCTGTTTGGCGATGACGAGCGGCAGCGACACGGTGAACGCCGCCCCCTGCCCGAGTTCGGAAGCGACGTCGATCGAGCCGCCCAGCCGGAAGACGAGCGCGCGGACCGTGGCCAGCCCGATCCCCTCGCCGGGCCGATCCTGCGCGCCGGAGCGGCGAAACAGGTCGAAGACGCGCTGGTGGTCACGCGGATCGATGCCGCGGCCGTTGTCGCTGATCGTGTAGAACACCCGGTCGCGCCCGCGCCGCCCGGTGACGGTGATGCGGCCGGGCACGCCGGGGCGGAGATACTTCACCGCATTCTCGATCAGGTTCGAGAAAATCTGGTCGAGTGCCAGCCGATCGCTCACCACCACCGGCAGCGTCCCCTCGACCGACAGCACGGTGTCGGTTTCGGACAAACGATGCGACAGCGTGTCGCCGATCTGGCGGATCAGCGCGGCGACGTCGATCTTCTCCGGCGCCAGCGCGCGTCGACCCTGTCGTGACAATTGCAGGATCGCGTTGATGAGCCGGTCCATCTTCTGCGTCGAGGTGCGGATGAAACCGATCGCCTCGGGCAGATCCTCGGTCGCCGCCAGCCGCGCCTCCTCGCTCGCCACCGCCGGCGCCTCGGCATCGACGCGCTCGACCAACGCGCGCAGCGACGCCGCGGCGGTCTCCAGTTCGGCGGTAAAGCCCATCACATTGACCAGAGGCGAGCGCAGATCATGGCTGACGATGTAGGCGAAGCGCTGGATCTCCTCATTAGCCCGCGTCAGGTCCTCGGTACGCGCCGCGACCATGTCCTCCAGCCCGGCGTTGAGCTCCCGCAACGCCTCGTCCGAGCGCGCCAGGTCGCGGGTATAGGACAGGATCGTGAGCGTCGAAATAACCGCCACCACCGCGAGCACCACGCCGCCGAACCCGATCAGCGTGTAGAAGGCGCGCTGGCTCGCCCGCAGCTCGGCGTCGCGGTGCGTCATCAGTCGCCGCTCGATCCGTGCCATCCGGTCGAGGACGTTGCGAATCGTCACGACGTCGCGCACCTCGGCATCGTTGGCGAAACTCAGGATTGCGCCGCGTTGATCGCCCTGGTCCAGCAGGGTCAGCGTGCGGTCCTGCCGCGCCAGCAGGCTGCCCAGTTGCAGCCGAAGACCTTGCAGATACCGGCGTTGCGCCGGATTGTCGCGCGTCAGCGCCTCGATCCGCGCCAGTGCTGCCGGCAGTTGCGCGCGCGCGCGCAGAAAGTTCGCGCGCGTGACGTCGCGGGTCGGGATCAGCATCGTTCCGCGCCGCGCCGCCTCGCTTTCCTCGACCAGCCGGCGGACGTCGAGCACCGCGCGTTCGACCTGATAGGTATGTTCGACCAGCCCGGTATGCAGCTCGTTGCGCTGCATGACGCGCACCGCGGCGTAGCCGACCAGCACCAGCGCGAGAAAGCCGAACGCCATCAACGCGGTCATGCGCCGCGCAAGCGAACGATTGATCGGGGTAGCAGCAGGCAGATCGGCCATTACGCATCCGTTACTGCCTGATGCCGCGCCGCGCCAGCCGAAGATGCAGCGTGACTGACTTAGGTTCGCGAAACGCCGCTAGAGCAACAGCTCCTGCGCCGTCATCCGCCCGACGTGCCCGCCGCCGCGCCGGCGCGCCATTTCAGTTTCCGCGGTGAAGCGGACGTCGGGATCGCGATCGGTCATGAACTTGACCAGGCTCTCCTCCTCGATCTCGCGCCATTCCTTGCCACGGTCCGGCCCGTAGCGAACGCGCGGCAAAAGGCCGGGCTCGCTCGACCATTGGATCAGCTGCGCAACCGACGCCTCGTTTAGCTGGTCGCGCAGATGGTGGGCGGTGACATACGCATCGGGGAAAGCGCGGTGTGCGGGCAGCCCGCGTTCATGATCCATCCCGACCGGCTTGCGCCAGTACCGCAGCACCTGATTGGAATAGCTCGGCGAATCCGGCCACAGCCGCAGCGCGCACTTCCAGGTGCAGATCCAGTCCGCGCCGTGTGTCAGCGCCGGGGTGCAGAATTGCTCCTCGAACGCCGCGCGGTGCGCCGCCAGCGCGACACGCCGCGGATAAGGGTCAAGCACCTGCCGCGCGATATCATGCCACCACGGCGCATCGGCCACGTCCTCGTCCCGGATGTGGTGGATCGCCTGCGTGACCGCGGGCATCGGACGACCGGGGTTGACGAGGATGTTGCCGCCTTCGCCATACAACTCCCACCGCCCGTCAGCGCCCAGCGCGACGTCCTGCCAGCCGACTTCGCACACTGCATGCGCGGGCGGCGCGGCGCCGGTGGTTTCGAGATCGATGACGCGGATGATCTGCGATTGCGTGCGGCGGGGATACATCATGCCCAACCGATGTGGGGCCTTTGCCACGGAATTGCCACCTCTGCCGCCACACACGAAAAAGCCCCGGACCGTCCGGTCCGGGGCCTTCCGTCACAGCCGCGCCGCCCTCCGGCGACGCGTGCCGCGCCAGCTCAATAAGTGCCGGAGAAGCTGCTGTTGAGGTTAGTGTCCTTCTGGTCGGTTGCGCCGGTCGTCGTCCCCGCGGTGGACGCGCCACCGGTCGTGCTCGTACCGGTCGTCGACGACGAGGTGGTGGTCGAACGCTGCGTCCGGTCACGATCGCTGGTGCGATCGCCGTAGCCGAACATTGCCTGGTTCGATTCCTCGTTACGCCAATGCTGCTTGGCCTCGTCGGCGGTCTTGGACAGCGTCACCTTCTTGTCCTCGACCAACTTGATCCAGCGCGACGGGATCGAGTGATGCTGGCCACCCGCATCGACATCGTTCTTGGTCAACAGGATGCGGTCACCGCGCACCTTGTCGACAGTGCCGACATGGCTGCCGTCCGAACCGACCACCTCGAAATGCTCCTGCACCTGGTCGAGCGAGGCGCGCTGCGTCTGGCGCTCCGAACGGAAGGACGAGAATTCATTCTCGAAGCGCGAGCGGTTTTCCTGGCGATATTCGTCATAGTCGCGGTCGAGTGCGGCGATCTGGCCCGAGCGCCAGTTGTGATAATCGCCGTCGCGGTCCGAGCGGCCCTGCTGCTGGTAATAACGCTCGTCGTAGCGGCTGTCGGCCTCACGGCGGCGCTCGGCATCCTCATCGCCGAACCAGCTGCGGACCTCATCGCCGGCACGGGCGAAGAAGCCGCGATCGTCGTAGTCATAGCCCTGCGGCTGACGACCGTAATTTGCGCCGCGATCGCGATGACGGCTCTGTGCGCCGCCACGATAATTGTCGTCGTCGTCGTGCCGGTGCGATCCGACATCGTTGAAGCGACGGCTATCCGAGCCATAGCTGCCATGATATTCGCCGCCCTGACCGTATCCCGACGACTGGCCGTAGCGCTGCTGCTGGCCATAGCCGCCGCCGGACCGCTCGCTGTAGCGATCGCGATAGTCGCTGCGCTGTCCACTCGAATAACCGCGGTCCTCGCGGTCACGATCATAGCTGCCGAAGCCGCCCTGCTGACGGCCATAGCCCTCGCGCTGCCCATAGCTGCCCTGACCGTCATTGTCGCGGCCATAGCTCTCGCGTCCGTAGCTCTCACGGCCATATCCGCGCTGCGACGTGTCGCTGCTCTGGCCGTAGCCACCGCGGTTGTCACGGTTATCGTCACGGTCGCGGTTCGACGATCCCGCCGCCTGATAGTCGCGGGCGCTCGAATAGCTGCCGGAGCGACCGGAGCCATAATCACGACCATAGTCCTGCGTTTCGCTGCGACCGTAATAGTCGCTCTTCGGGTCGGTCCCGCGCGGATAGCGTTCGTAGCCCATCATGATTCTCCTGCGTCAGACACGGGTCGCGCACCGCGTTGCGGCGTCACGCCAGTACTGGGAGAAAAGCTGATCTGAGGCAGTTCGTTCCTGTCGTTACACCCGCATAACGTTGTTTTCGTCGCACACGCCTACCGGCTGGCCGCTCGCGATTTTTCAGCTTTGCGCGATCAGGGCGGTTGCGTCGTCTGCGGATCGCGTTTAAGGGCGTCGCTCCCGGCCACGGCCGGGCATCGGCGGGCGGGGCTGTAGCTCAGATGGGAGAGCGCTGCAATCGCACTGCAGAGGTCAGGGGTTCGATTCCCCTCAGCTCCACCACCCGCCGCCGATGACTGATTCTCCCCCCGCCTTCCCCGAAGCCCGGCCCGCTGCCACCCTCGTGGTCATGCGCGATCGTGCCCGTGGCGCCCCTGAGATCCTGATGGTCGAGCGTGCCGGCGTAATGGCCTTCGCGCCCGGGGCGATGGTCTTCCCCGGCGGCCGGGTCGATCCCGGCGATCATGATCTCGCCCGCGCGCTCGGCGTCCCGGACATCGAAGAGGGTGCTGCGCGGATCGCCGCCATCCGCGAGACGATCGAGGAAGCCGCACTGCCGATCGGTTTCGCCCGGACACCCGATGCCGCCGCGATCGCGACGATCCGCGCCGCACTCGACGACGGTGCGTCGTTCGGCGAAGCGCTTGGAGCGGTCGGTGCGACGCTCGACCTTGACGCGCTCGTCCCCTTCGCCCGCTGGCGCCCCGATTATAGCCCGGTGCGTCGCTACGACACCCGCTTCTATCTCGCCGCGCTGCCCCCGGACGCGCCCGCGCCGCGGGTCGACGGCACCGAGAACGTCCGGCTGTGCTGGGCGACCGCAAAAAGAGTGCTCGACGACGCCGATGCCGGTCGCCTGTCGCTGATCTTTCCGACCCGTCGCAACCTCGAGCGGCTTGCCCTGTTCCCTTCGCACGCCGCAGCGGTGGCACAGGCGCGCGCCTTTCCGGTGCGGGTCGTGGTGCCATGGTCCGAAACCCGCGACGGGGAGGAATATCTCTGCATTCCCGACGACCTCGGCTACCCCGTCACGGCCGAACGCCGCGATCTGGTCCGGCGCGGCTAGCACGCACGATCCGCCGCGTCGTCGGCTGGAGCGTTGCGCTGGCCGTGATCGCGACGCTCGCACTCATTGCGTGGGGCACATTGCGCGGCCGGCCACAGGACCTGCCATGGACGCCGCTCGATCTCGGGCAACCCGTGGGGCTGTTCACCGGGCGAAAGCTGACCGCGCTGACCGAGGATGCCGCCTTGTGCCGCGGCTTGCTGACGCAGGCCGGCGTGCGCTTCACCGCGCTGCCCGCGCGTCGCGACGGCCGATGCGGCTATGACGATGCGGTGCGACTGACCGACGGGGGCGCGCGCAATACGGCGCTGTCCCCCGCCAATCTCGGCATCGCCTGCCCGGTCGCCGCCGCGCTGACGATGTGGGAGTGGGACGTCCTCGCCCCTGCCGCGCGCCGCCATTTCGACGCGCGCGTCATCCGCGTCGACCATTACGGCAGCTATTCGTGTCGCCGGCTCTACGGCCGCGCCGCGGGCGCGTGGAGCGAGCATTCGACGGCCGACGCGATCGACATCGCCGGCTTTGCCCTGTCGGACGGTACGCGGATCAGCATCGCGCGCGACTGGAAGGGAGCAGGAGCAAAGGCGGCATTTCTGCGCGAGGTGCGCGACGGCGCATGCGGGCTGTTCGCGACCGTGCTTTCACCCGATTACAACGCCGCGCACCGCGACCATTTCCACCTCGATCAGGCGGCGCGCGGCGCCCGCGGATGGCGCGCATGCCGCTGATCCGGCTCGACGCGCGCGGTTGGCAGCACCGCGAGGATTTCTGGGCGGCGCTGTTGCCGGCGCTGGGCGCACCCGACTGGCATGGACCGAACCTCGACGCGCTCTACGATGGTCTGGTCGCCGGCGAAAACCGCGTCCGACCCCCGCTCACCGTCGAGATCGCGATCGATACGCCCCTCCCCGAGCCACTGATCGACTATCTCGCTCGCGTCACCGGCGTCTTCGCCGATGCCGCACGCGACACCGGGCTGTCGATCGAGCTTCGCTACGTCTGACGCTCAGTGCGGCAGCGCGGCGGTGTCGACCTTCTCGACCCAGTGCGGGAAGAATGCCGGCGGCCGCGACGACCAGCCCGATGCGGTTGCGGCCGCCTCGCTGATCGACTGGAGCAGTCGCCGCCGCAATTCCGGGTGCAGGTGCGGCATCGCCGCCGCCGAGCAGAACGCCGAGGGCAGCCACGGGCGCACTTTCGCGCCCACCAGTCGCTCGAACAGGAAGCGGAACGCCGAGAAGGTGGTGATGCGCCCCTGCCCCAGATCGAACGCCGCCAGCGTGATCAGCGGTGCCAGCACCTGCTCCGCCGCATCCAGCCCGCTGTCGTCGGGGACAAGCGTGCGGATCGCCGGAAGCCGACGATAGTGCTGCGCCTGTGCCCGGATGCTCGCCGCCTCGACCACGTCGCGCGACCAGCGCGCCAGCGCATCGTCGCGGTCCAGACCCACGTCGAGGCTGCGGCGGATGTACCGCTGCGTCGCCGCCGGGAAGGTCGCGAATTCCTTCATTTCGGCCAGCGTCATCGCCCCTTCGGCCGCTTTCATTCTACCCATCGTCACACCCCGCCGCGCATGATCCAATGCCCGGAAGAATGCGCCAAAGTGGTTAACACTTGGCTTAACGGCGCCGTCTTCCGACTGTCATAAGTCAGCATGGGCCGTGCCGCACCGCAACATGGATGCGACGAACGGAGTAGGACCGTCGATTCAGACGACCGGACGATGTGGGGCTGGAGAAAAGCCGCCCCGGATCGGGTCCGGAGCGGCTGAAACACGATGTAAAATCAAGGTCACTCAGGCGTCGCGCTGCCGTTCCGCTTCTTCGGCCGCGTCGAACCCGGACGATGGCGCCGGCTCGCTGCGCCCCGGCTGGGTGATCGACACCGGGTCGGAGGCGTCCATTGTCTCGTCCAGACCGGCGTCGAGCCGCGCGTCCTCGCTACCGGGATGTTTGGCCAGCCGCTTCTCGATCGAGCGGTCCTGCCCGGCATCCTGGCGCGGGTCCTTCGATCCGCCGGCATTGCCCGCATCGGGCGCCACCGACAGGCTGTCGAGCGCGCGGTCGTCGATCGGGCTCGCTTCGGTCATCATACCCTCCTCATACGGACATATTGGTTCACATCCCAACGCCGGGGCCGCCGCCGCGTTCCTGACCCGGCGATCAAGTCAGCCGGGTCACCCGCACCCGCTGCTCCCACAGGCTGGCGGTGCCGAAGATCGTCATGAACGCGATGTCGGTCGCGTCGCGTCCCACCCCGACCCGCGCAATCTCGTCGGGCCGCGCCATCCCGGTGGCGTCGAGCAGGTGCCACGCGCCGTCCAGCCACAGCTCGGCAACCGCATGGAAATCGGGCGGATCGACACCGGGCGCATAGGCCGACACGCAGCGCGCCGGGATCTCCGCCGCCCGCGCCAGCGCGACGAGCAGATGCGCATAGTCGCGGCACACCCCGCGCCGTTCGGCAAAGGTGTGCAGCGCACCGCCGCCCGGCGCGACCGGTGCGTAGTCGAGATTGTCGCGCACCCAACCGGCCAACGCTACCGCCAGCGCGCCGCCGCTCAACCCGGCGAAGGTGCGGCGGACGAAATGGTCGAACCGGTCAGCCTCACAATAGCGACTGGGCAACAGATACGGGATCGTCGCCGCGGGTAATCGCGCCGCCGGGGTGGCGGGCAATGTTTCGAGCCGTACCAATGGTCGATCGATCGCGACGATCGCGCTGTAGCGTGCGACCAGCCGGTGCTCGGCGCGCGCCCAGCAACGCTGCCCGATCCCGTCCTCGCCCGCGACCGCACGGATCGGCTGATCCGATTCGATCACCAGCGACTGCGCCTCCAGCATCTGGTCGGAGAGGGCCGCGACCTCGATCTGGAGCAGCACGTCGGCCGGGGCAGGGAAGCCGTAATCCAGCACGGCCTCGATCGACAGGCGCATCTCGCCCCTTCCACATAAGAGAAAGGGCCCGGCGGTCACCCGCCGAGCCCCTGACGTTCCGTCATTCAATCCCGCGGATCAGTCGCGGTTCCCGCCGAACAGGCGCAGGATGAACAGGAACATGTTGATGAAGTCGAGGTACAGGCTCAGCGCCGACATCACGACTGCCTTGCCCACCATCTCCGGGCCGTAACCCGCGACCTGGAAGTACAGGCTCTTGGTGCGCTGCGTGTCATAGGCGGTCAGCCCCGCGAACAGCAACACGCCGACCAGCGAGATCAGCAGGCCGAGCGGCCCCGAGTTGACGAACATGTTGATGAGGCTCGCGACGATCAGCCCGACGAGGCCGATGATCAGGAACGTGCCGAATGCCGACAGATCGCGCTTCGTCGTGTAGCCGTACAGGCTCAGCGCCGCGAAGCCCGCCGCGGTGGCAGCGAATGCCTGCGCGATCGCGATCGGCGAATAGACGAAGAAGATCGACGACAGCGACAGACCCATCGCAACCGCAAAGCCCCAGAACATCGCCTTGAGCGTCGAGGTCGAGAACTTGCCCTGCCCGAAGCTCATCGCGAACACGAACGCCAGCGGCGCCAGCGCCACGACCCAGCGCAGCGGCGTGCCGAACACCGCCTGTGCATAGCCCGACAACGCAAAGCCAAGCGCGACGATGCCGGTCAACAGCACGCCGGAAGCCATGTAATTGTAGACGGACAGCATGTACGACCGCAGGCCGGCGTCACGCGCCTCCGTGCGGGTGCCCGAAGCGGCCCCGCCAAACGGGGCAGCGGAGGGCCGGGGATCGGACCAATTGGCCATTGTCTCTTTGCTCCTTCATCCGAACGAATGGGTCGGATAGGGGGAATATCGCGCGTCGGCTTCCGCTTTTCAAGCGAGCCGCCGACCCGCTTCCGATCCAGCAAAGGTTCGTTACAGCCCCATGCACCGCCTCTTCGTCGCGCTGCGCCCGCCCCCGGCGATCCGCACCCTGTTGCTGGACGCAATGGAAGGCCTGCCCGGCGCGCGCTGGCAGGACGACGAACAGCTGCACGTGACGCTGCGCTTCATCGGCGAGATCGACCGGCGACAGGCCGAGGACGTCGCCACCGCGCTCTCGCGCATCGCCGCACCCGCCCCGACGGTACGCCTTGACGGCGCGGGCACCTTCGACAAGCGCGGGCGGATCGACACGCTCTGGGCGCGCGTCATCCCCGCCGAACCGCTCGCCGCGCTCCACCGCAAGGTCGATCAGGCGCTCGCCCGCGCCGGAGTCGCGCCCGATGGGCGCCGCTATCTGCCGCATCTCACCCTCGCACGCTTCTCGCGCACCGCGGGCGACCCGGTGCTGATCGATCGCTGGATCGCCGACCACGCCGCGCTCGCTTCGCCCGACTTCACGATGCCGCACCTGACGTTGTTCGAGAGCATCCTCGGCCACGAAGGCGCGCGCTACGAGGCAGTGGCGAGGTGGCCGCTTGGCGAAGAGCCGTCGCCCCGGACTTGATCCGGGACCCCACTTCTTCTTCCGCAACGGGCACTGGATCAGGATGGCATGGAACCGGCTCACGTTCGTCATTGCGAGCGTAGCGAAGCAATCCAGAGCCGAACCAGGACGCCCTGGATTGCTTCGCTACGCTCGCAATGACGACTCCGCTTGGACATAACGTCCCCAAGCCGGCAAAGAAAAGCGGGAAGCCTCCCCTTCCCTCCCACCACCACTCTGTTACGCTCGGCAAAAATCGGAGGATGCATGGCCGGAGAGCAGGACGCCCGCGCGAGCGGCTATGCATGGTATGTGCTGGGGCTGCTGTTCCTGGTCTATGTCCTCAACTTCGTCGATCGTCAGGTGATCTCGATCCTCGCCGAGGACATCAAGCGCGACCTCAACCTGCGCGATGAGGATCTCGGCTTCCTCTACGGCACCGCCTTCGGCGTCTTCTACGCGCTGTTCGGCATCCCGCTCGGGCGGCTGGCGGACAATTGGCACCGCGTCCGGCTGATGGCTGCCGGGCTGACGCTCTGGTCGGCGATGACCGCGCTGTCGGGATTGTCCGCGAACGGGGCGCAACTCGCCGCCGCGCGCGTCGGGGTCGGGGTGGGCGAGGCGACCGCTTCTCCTTCCGCTTACTCACTGATTTCTGATTATTTTCCCAAGCGGCTGCGCGCGACCGCGCTGTCGATCTATTCAGCGGGCCTGTATGTCGGCGGCGGCTGCTCGTTGTTCATCGGCGGGCTGATCGTCCAGAACTGGAACCGCGCCTATCCCGCCGGCGGACCGCTCGGGCTCGCCGGCTGGCAGGCGGCGTTCCTCGCGGTCGGCGTGCCGGGGCTGGTGCTCGCGCTGATCGTCGCGACGCTGCGCGAGCCGGTGCGCGGTGCGGTCGAGGGCCTGCCCACCCCGCCCCCGCACCCGGCGCCGTTCCGCGCCTTCGGCGACGAGCTGGTGACGATCCTGCCGCCGCTCACCCTGATCGGCGCGGCGCGGCTGGGGCGACGCGCGCTGCTCGTCAATCTCGCGGGGCTGGCGGTCACCGTCGCGGTCGTGGCCCTGCTCCACGCGTTCGGCGAGCCGCTGCCGCAATGGATCGCGGTCGGGGTCGGCTTCTATGCAGTCTTCTCGTGGGGCTGTGCGCTGCGCCACCGCGACCAGCCGACCTTCGCGCTGATCCTCGGCACCCCCGCTTTTATCTGCACCGTGGTCGCCTACGGGCTCAACGCCTTCATGGCCTATGCGTCGAGCTTCTGGGCCGCACCCTATGCGATCCGCGTGCTCGGCGTCGCGCCCGCGCAGGCCGGGCTGTTCATCGGCGGCGCGGGCGCGGCGGCGGGGTTCATCGGCGTCACGACCGGCGGGCTGATCGCCGACCGCTTGCGGCGCAGCAACCCGGCCGGGCGGCTGGTGCCGGTGCTGGCCAGCGCGGTGCTGCCGGTGCCGTTCATGATCGCGGGCTATACGACTGCCACGCCGGCCGTGCTCTACGTCTGCGTATTTTGCGCACAGGTATTCGCGGCGTGGGGGCTCGGTGCGGCGGCGGCGGCGACGCAGGATCTGGTGCTGCCCCGGATGCGCGGCACCGCGACCGCGACCTTCTTCATCGGCACGACGCTGATCGGGCTGGCGCTGGGGCCGTATCTCGCCGGGCGGATCTCGACGCTCAGCGGCAGCCTGTCGACGGGGATGCTGTCGTTGCTGCTCAGCGTGCCGGTCACGCTGGCGGCGGGGCTGGTCGCCTATCGCCGCTTCCCCGCCGCCGAACGCACGCGTGAACAGCGGGCGCGGGCAGCGGGGGAGCCGGTCTAGCTCACGACGCCTGGAACACCCCGCACGCGATCCGCCCGCCCGAATTGCCGCTCGGGTCGGTCATCAGATCGTCCGGGCCGGCGTGGATCACCATCGACGCGCCATCGGCATCCAGCAGCCCGGCGAGCGTTGCGCCCGGGATCACCGCCCCGATCGTGCCGCGTCCGTCGCTGCCGATCACGAGGTTTGGCAGGTCGCCCTGGTGCGGTCCCTGCGGGTTCATCGTGCCGTGCTTCTTCTGCGTCGGGTTCCAGTGCCCGCCCGCACTCGTGAAGTCCGGCGCGTCGCAGCGCCCGACCATATGGACGTGCGCGCCGTGCGTTCCCGCCGGCATCCCGGTCGCATCGACGGTGAAGCGCACGCCGCCCGCCACGTCGGTCGCACTCGCCCGGCCGACCGGCGCGCCGGTCGCGGTCGCCAGCATCGCCACCGCGCGCGCGCCGCCGGCGACCGGCGTGCCGGTGTCCATCTTGCCCTCGTCGTTGCACGCCGCCAGCGACAGCGCCGCCAGCCCGATCCCTGTCATTGTCAGAATCTGTCGCATCGTCGCTCCTCCCTATGATCTTCGTTGCCAACCCGCCGCCGCACGGGCGGGTTCCGGCGCCGTCACTGATGCCCGTCCGCGATCAACGCCGAAATCCGCCGCCCCAGATAGGCCGCCTGCATGATCGCAAGCACCAGCCCGATGTTGAGCACCACGATCTCGATCAGGAAGAACCACAGGGGCGTCCCCGCGATCATGCTCAGCCCCAGCAGGATCGTGCGCGGATTGGCGCCCAGCGCGGCGAGCAGCGGCAGCGCGCGCGCCCCGACCGTCCGCGCGATCCCCGCGATCCGCCGCCGCTCGGGCGGGTCGGCCTCCGCGCTCGCCACCAGCGCGTTGACGCGCTGAGTCGGGCGCGACAGCGCGTGCCACACGCTCAGATAGAGGTTCGACAGCGCCACCCCGACGCCGCGTCCGTCCGACTTCGCGTTCTGCAGCCACGGCGTATTATACGCCCACCATTGATAGGTCCGCCGCTGGCTTTCAGCGAACACCGACTGGACCGCGCGGCTCAGCCCGGCCGCGATCGCGATCGGCCACGCGATCCAGCCGATTGTGTCGTCCAGCGTCCCCGCCAGCAACAGGTACAGCACGCCATGCCCGGCATAGTCGCACAGCCCGTCGACGATTTCCCCCGACGGCGAGGCACGCCCCGACATCCGCGCCAGCGCGCCGTCCGCGCCATCGACGACATGCCAGCCGCAATGCAGCACGAACCCGAGCGCGATTGCCACCGGCGTCGCGACCCAGGCGTACAGCACCGCGGTCACCATCACCATCACCGCGCCGGCGATCGACACCATGTTCGGCGTCACCGGCGTCGGCACCAGCGCCTTCGCCAGCCGGTGCGCCAGCGGGTGATATACTACCCTGTTCAAAAAACCTTGCAGCTCACGCGGCTTTCCCGCCACAGCCGTTTCAGAATCGTTCACGCGGTCCCTCGCGAGATTGCCCCGGTGCGCCTATACAGCGCATCGGCTCGCTTGACAGATGCCACGTATCTGTCACGAAGCGGCAACGTAAAATGGCTTTTCGTCCGACTAAGCGTCGGCAAGTGGGGTAGAATGGCGACGATCAAGGTTGCGGTTATCGGTGTCGGCAACTGCGCAAGCAGCCTAATTCAGGGTAAATATCACTATGCCGGCAGCAATACCGCCGCGGGCCTGATCCACGAGGACATCGGTGGATACAAGGTCGGCGATCTGGAATTCGTCGCCGCATTCGACGTCGACTCGCGCAAGGTCGGGCTTGATCTGGGTGAAGCGATTTTCGCGAAGCCCAATTGCACCAAGGTCTTTCATGCCGATGTGCCGAAGACCGGCACGATCGTGAAGATGGGCGCCAAGCTGGACGGCGTCGCGCCGCACATGCTGACCGCGGCCAACGATCGCGGGTTCGAGATCAACGACACGCGTGACGCCGAGAAGGCGGAGATCATCGCCGAGCTGAAGAACTCGGGTGCGGAGATCCTCGTGAACTTCCTGCCGGTCGGCAGCCAGACCGCGACCGAATTCTACATGGAATGCGCGCTCGAGGCCGGTCTCGGCGTCGTCAACTGCATGCCGGTGTTCATCGCCTCGCGTCCCGAGTGGGAGAAGAAGTTCGCCGACGCCGGCCTGCCGATCATCGGCGACGACGTGAAGGCGCAGGTCGGTGCGACGATCGTCCACCGCGTGCTGTCGAACCTGTTCGGGCAGCGCGGCGTGACGATCGATCACACCTATCAGCTCAACACCGGCGGAAACACCGACTTCATGAACATGCTCGACCGCAACCGGTTGCAGAGCAAGAAGGAGTCGAAGACCGAGGCGGTGCAGGCGGTGATCGCCGAGCGGCTGGCGGACGAGAACATCCACGTCGGTCCGTCGGACTATATTCCGTGGCTGGGCGACAACAAGCTGTGCTTCCTGCGGCTTGAGGGCGACCTGTTCGGTGGCGTGCCGATGAACCTCGAACTGCGCCTGTCGGTCGAGGACTCGCCGAACTCGGCAGCGGTCGTGGTCGACGCGATCCGCTGCGTGAAGCTCGGGATGGAGCGTGGGATCGGTGGCGCGCTGGAAGGCCCGTCGGCGTTCTTCTGCAAGCACCCGCCGCAGCAGGTGACCGACGACGTGGCGGCCGCGATGACCAACGAGTTCATCCACGCCGACGCGCGCCTCGCCGCCGAATAAGGTCTTTCGACCTTGCACGCGCTGATCGTCGCGGCCGGCTATGGCAGCCGGCTGCGCGAGGTGTCACCCTCGAAACCGCTGACGCTGGTTCACGGCGTCGCGCTGATCGAGCGCGTGCTGCACGCCGCCCGCGCGGGCGGCGTCACTGACGTCACGGTCGTCACCGGCCATGAAGCGGAGCGGCTCGAGCGCCATCTGGCGCTTGCCGCCGCGACGCTCGGGCTGCCGGTGCGCTGCGTGCGGACGCCCGACTGGTCGCTGTCCAACGGCCATTCGGTGCTGACCGGCGCCGAGGTCATCGGCGCGCGCCGCCACCTGCTGATGATGGCCGACCATCTCGTCGACCCCGCGCTGATCGCGCGCGTCGCCGCCGCGCCGGACGCGGCGTTGACGCTCGGTATCGACCGGCGACTCGACAATCCGCTCGTCGACATGGACGACGTCACGCGCGTCCGTACCGACGGCGAGCGGATCGTCGCGATCGGCAAGCATCTGCCCGATTACGATTGCTTCGACACCGGGGTGTTCGCGGTCGACCCGCGCTTCCACGACGCGCTGCGTGCCTCGATCGCCGCCGGTGGACCGGGGTCGATCTCGGCCGGGGTCGAGGCGCTGGCCCAAACCGGCGAAGCCAGGGTCATCGACATCGGGAACGCCTGGTGGCTCGACGTCGACGACGCCCGCGCGCTGGCGCAGGCGGAGGCCGCGCTGTCCGACCGCGACGCGCACCAGCACGCTGCCTGACAGCAACAAAATCTCACCGGCCAGCCCGGAACACGCCAGCAACACAGGTTATTGGTCCCGACGAATCTGATCGCCGGAGAACCTCATGTCGCACGACCCTCGCCCGATCGCCCAGCGCAGCATCGCCGGCTGGCCCGCCCTGCTTGTGATCTGCGCGTTGATCGCGGGCGTCCTTTACCTGACGCTCGGCCGCAACGAGCCCGCCGCGCGGGTCAAGCCGGCGACCGGCTCGGCGCAGGCGATGGCATTGGCCGCCGAGCAGCCGACGCGGCGGTGATCGTCCCCCGGACTTGATCGGAACCGCCGCGCGAGCCTTCTTCCCGTAGCCCCGCGAAGGCCGGGATCCGGTCGGGGCGCGCTGCTGATGCAGGTTGCGCTTCGTCACGCCCACCTTCCCGACTGGCCCCGCCCTTCGCCGGAGTGCGGCCACGCGATGGGAGAGAAGCGGAATCCCGCATCAAGTCCCGGAAGACGAGAGCAGGTGAGCGGTGGCGCTTGAGCCTCCAGCCGCCAGTCGGTGCTACGGATCATCGCCCCGCGCCGCGCGTTTCGCCACCATGACCGACCCCGTAGATCCCCAGCATCGCCGCCGGACCGCCTTCGACAAGGACACCGGCAAGTTCGGCCAGGGCTATACGCTCGATGACGAGCGCAAGCTGGCCGAGGACATGCCCGCCGGCTCCGTCGCGCCGCAACCGTCGCAGCTCGATGCGTCGGAAGCTGACGCCGGCCGCCGCGCCTCGTTCGATCCGAAGACCGGCGCGGTGCGCGGCAGCGGGGCGAGCGCCGGCGGCGGGCACGATGGCGAGGACCCGAGCGACGATCGCGCCGGCGGCTCGGGCGCGCCGCTGACCGGGGTCGGCACGGACTGACGATCATGGCGGCCGAGTTCGACATCGTGCTGTTCGGCGCGACCGGCTTCACGGGCAAGCTGGTCGCCGAATATCTTGCAAAGCGCGAGCAGGACGGGCTGCGCTGGGCCATTGCCGGACGCGCCGCGGACAAGCTCGCTGCGGTCCGCAACGAACTGGCGATCGACGTGCCCGTGGTCATTGCCGACAGCGACGATGCCGCCGCTCTGGAGGCGATGTGCCGCCGCGCCACGGTCGTCATCAGTACCGTCGGCCCATATCAGCTCCACGGCAGCACGTTGCTCGCCGCCTGCGCCAGCACCGGCACCGCTTATGTGGACCTGTGCGGCGAGCCGGCGTGGATGCGCCAGATGATCGACGCGCATCACGATGAGGCGCAGCGCAGCGGCGCGCGGATCGTTTTTTCGTGCGGTTTCGATTCGATCCCGTTCGACCTCGGCGTGCTGACGCTTCAGGAGGCCGCACTCGCGCGTTTCGGCACGCCGGTGCCGCGGATCAAGGCGCGCGTCCGGCACATGAAAGGCGGCTTCTCCGGCGGCACCGCGGCCAGCCTCAAGGCGACGCTCGCCGCCGCCGCGCGCCAGCCGTCGCTGTTCGGGCTGCTCAGCGACCCGTTCGCGCTCACCCCCGGACACGCCGGCCCGCACCAGCCGGGCGGGCTGCTCCCCGAATACGACGCGACGCTCCAGTCATGGGTCGCGCCGTTCATCATGGCACCGATCAACACCAAGAACGTCCACCGCACCAACTTCCTGCTCGGGCAGCGCTGGGGCGATCTGGTCTATGACGAGATGGTGGTGGCCGGGCTCGGCGACCTCGGCAAGGCCGCGGCTGAGGCGCTGGCGAAGCTCAACCCGTTTGCCGGGGACAAGGGACCGAAATCGGGCGAAGGCCCATCGAAGGAAGAGCGCGACGCCGGTTATTTCGACATCCTCTTCGCCGGGCTGATGCCCGACGGCACGCGCATCGACGCGGTCGTCACCGGTGACAGCGACCCCGGCTACGGCTGCACGTCGAAGATGCTCGCCGAGAGCGCGCTATGTCTGCTCCACGACGTCGAGGCGGACGGCGGCATCTGGACACCCGGCGCCATCATGGGTGCGCCGCTGCGCGACCGCCTGATCGCTCGCGCGGGGATGACGTTCACCGCGGGCTGATCGCATCGATCCTGCTTGGCCGCATCATAACGGCAACCCCAACCGTCATTGCGAGCGTAGCGAAGCAATCCAGAGCCGGACCAGGACGCCCTGGATTGCTTCGCTACGCTCGCATTGACGGTCGGTACGTCGTGGCCAGACCGCTCCGCGCACCCGGCGGAGAGCCTACACCTCGCCCTCGCGCGCCTTCTCGCGCACGCTTTCCCCGCTCAGCAGCGCCAGCAATTCCCGCGCGCTATATGGCTTGGCGAGCAGGTGCATGTTCGGCTCCTCCACCTCGACCGCGCCGATATCGCCGCTCGCCACCACGATACGGATCCCCGGATGCAGCTCGGTCGCGCGCGCGGCGAGTTCCAGCCCCGACGTTCCCGGCAGGTGCACGTCGGTCACCAGCACGTCGATCGGCGCGGTCTGCAACGCCGCCATCGCTTCCTCGGCGCTCGCGGCATCGACCACGACATGCCCGGCCTCCTGCAACACCTCGGCGGTGGCGCTGCGGATCAGCGCATCATCCTCGACGAGCAGGATCGTTCGCCGCTCACCCGCTGGCTCCGCAACACGCGGCACCGGTTGCGGACGCGGCGCGACGCTTTCGCGGCGTTGCCCCTGTTGGGCGAGCACATGCCGCACCTTCCGCGCCAGCGCCTCGCGCGTGTAGGGCTTGGAGAGCAGTTCGACGCCCGCATCCAGCCGCCCGCCGTGGACGATCGAATTCTCGGTATAGCCGCTGGTGAACAGCACCGCGAGATCGGGCAACCGCTCGCGCGCCTTGCGGGCCATTTCCGGGCTCTTGAGCGTGCCCGGCATCACCACGTCGGTGAACAGCAGGTCGATCGAGATGCCGCTCTCGACGACGCTCAGCGCGCTTTGCGCGTCGACCGCCTTCAGCACGCGATAACCGAGATCGCCCAGCATCTCGACCACCGTCGCGCGGACCTCGTCGTCGTCCTCGACCACCAGCACCGTCTCGCTGCCGCCGACGGCCGGGCCGTTGTCGAGCACCACCTCGACGTCCTCGCGCTCCATCGCGCGCGGCAGATAGAGGCGGATCGTGGTGCCGTGCCCCGGCTCCGAATAGATGTTCACGTGCCCGCCGGATTGCTTGACGAAGCCATAGACCATCGACAGCCCCAGACCCGAGCCCTTGCCCTCCGCCTTGGTGGAGAAGAACGGCTCGAACACCTGCGCGGCCACCTCCTCGGACATGCCGCAGCCGGTGTCGGTCACCGCCAGCATCACATATTGCCCCGGCTCGACCTCGTCGTGGCGGCGCGCATAATCGTCGTCGAGATGCGCGTTCGCCAGCTCGATCGTCAGCTTGCCCTGCCCCTCCATCGCGTCGCGCGCGTTGATCGCGAGGTTCAGCAACGCATTCTCGATCTGGCCGGGATCGATGAAGGTGTTCCACAGCCCGCCGCCGAAGATCGTCTCGACCTCGATCCCCTCGCCGATCGCACGGCGCAGCATGTCGTCCATTCCGCGCACGAAGCGCGTGACGTTGACGACCTTGGGCTCCAGTGCCTGCCGCCGCCCGAACGCCAGCAATTGCGCCGCCAGCCGCGACCCGCGCGACACCCCCGCCAGCGCGTTCGCCACCCGCGTCTCGGCGCGCTCGTTGCCCGCGATATCCTTCTGCAACAGCTGGAGGTTGCCCGAGACGACCTGCAACAGATTGTTGAAATCGTGCGCGACCCCGCCGGTCAGCTTGCCGACCGTCTCCATCTTCTGCGCCTGCGCCAGCTTGCGCTCGGCGGCGTGGCGCGACGCGATCTCCTCGATGACGCGCGTTTCCAGCGTCTCGTTGAGCTGGCGGAGCTGATCCTCGGCGCGCTCGCGGTGGCGCACCTGCCGCTCGAGCTGCTCGGCATGGTCGCGCAGCGCGGCCTCGGCAGCGCGCTGATGCGTGATGTCGGTATGGACGCCGACCCACTCCGCGACCTCACCCTTCGCATCGATCCGCGGCACCGCGCGCACCGCGAAGGTCCGCCACGTTCCGCAATGGCGGCGGACGCGATGCTCGAAGACGAAGGTCGATTTCGACTCCACCGCCTTGCGCCACGCCGCCACCGACGCCTGCGCATCGTCGGGATGGACCGCATCCGCCCAGCCATAATCCTGATATTGCTCGGGCGTCTGCCCGGTCAGCATCGCCCAGCCGAGCTGTTCCCCGACCATCCGCCCCTCGGCGTCGTTGGTCCACAGCACACCGTGCATCGCCTCCATCGCGGCGCGGAAGCGCGCGTTGCTGGCGTGGAGCGCTTCCTCGCGCCGCACCCGCTCCTCGACGTCGAGCACGATCACCTGAAAGCCGAGCACCGCGCCCTGCTCGTCGAAACGCGGCAGGTAACGAATGTCGGCACGCCGCCACGATCCGTCGCCATGCTGGATCAGCGAGTCCTCGACGATCGTCTCGCCGGCCAGCGCACGCTCCATCGCGGGGCGGCGGCGCTCGAAATTCTCCGCGCCGATCACGTCGCGGGTGTGCCGCCCGATCACATCGTCCGCGCCGATCCCGAACCACTCATAATAATGCTGGTTGGCATAGCGATAGACCAGATCGCGGTCGATGAACGACACCAGCAGCGGCAGCGCGTCGGTGACGGTGCGCAGCTCGCGCTCGCTGGCGGCGAGCCGCCGTTCCAGCAACAGTCGCGCGGTATTGTCGATCACGGTGCACAGCACCCCGCCGGCCTTGCCGTCGCTCTCGATCACCGGGGTGTAGAACAGATCGAAAAACAACTCGGTCGGCTTGTCGCCGCGGATCAGCGTCAGCGGCTGATCGCGAAAACTGACGACCTCGCCCGACAGGCCACGGTCGATGATGGCGCGGTTCCACGCCTCGATCTCGGGGAAGACCGCAGCGACGGGCTTGCCCATCCCGCCCGGGTGACGCGCACCCAGGATCTCGCGATAGGCATCGTTGTAGAGCAGCACGCCGTCGCGCCCCCACATCAGCACCTTGGGCACCGGCGAGTTGACGACGTTCGCCACCGTCACGCGCAGCGTCGGCGACCAGCGCTCGACCGGGCCCAGCACATGGCGCGACCAGTCGCCATCGCGGATCATCGCGCCGCATTCGCCACCGCCGACCGGCCAGCCGCGCAGCACCTCACGCGGCGATCCGCCATCGCGCAGCAGCTTCAACGCGGTGCGCACCACCTCGCTGGCGTTCCCATAGTCGCCGGTCGCCAGACTGTCGGTGACGAAGGCTTCCAGCTCGGGAGTCAGCGAGACGTTGCGCGATTGACGTTGGGCCATGTTGCGAATGTCTGCCTCGCTCCACCCTGTGTCAATGAGTGACACACGACCGCATGACCTAGGTTGAGCAGGTTAATTATTCGTCAACCCAATTGGCGCGGAATGTACGCTGCTTGCCGCTCAGCGTGCCGCCGGTCGCCTCCACCCGCACGATTTCCACGCAGGGATCGGCAAGCGCGCGAACGCTACGCTGCTGCTCGCCGCCCTGGCGAGCGAACCGTATCGCAACCGTCGCGCCCGGCGTCAGCCGGTCCAGCGCGGTCGTCCAGCCGGCGGGATCGGTGATCGGCCCACCATTGACGGCGATGATCCGGTCGCCTGCATCCAGCCCGGCGGCGTCGAGCGGTGAGCCCGGCACCGGTGCGGCATTGAGCATCACCCCCGCCGGCATCGCACTGACCCCGCCCGCGCCGATCCAGCCGTGCTGTGGCGCCGCCGCACGCAGCACCAGCCCGGCCTGCGCGAGCAACGGCGTGAAGTCGGGCAAGGCGTTGCCGACCACCGAGCGCGCGAAGAACGCGTCGGCGAAGCCGGCATCGCCGGTCACCGTCGCGACCGCACGGCGCAGATCGTCGGGCGCATACGGCCGCTCGGCCCGTCCGAAGGTTTGCCACAGGTTGCGCATGACATCGTCGAGCGAGCGCTTCGGGAAGCGCTGTCGGATCGAAAGGTCGAGCGCCAGCGCCACCACCTGGCCATAAGAGTAATAGGACAGGAAGACATCCGGCGCGATTGGATCGACCGAGGTCGCGGCGTCGGCGAACGGCGCGCGCAGGCTCATCTCCTGCGGCCCGCCGTTGCGTCGCGCAGGCGAGAACAACACGGTATTGAGCGCCCCTGCGGTCGCCTTCGCCCAATTGTCGATATCGGTCAGCCCGGCCCGGCGCAGCATCAACGGACCGTAATAATTGGTGACGCCCTCCGCGAACCATAAAGACGGCGTGGCATTGGCCCGCGTAAAGTCGAACGGCTCCAGCTCGCGCGGGCGCAACCGCTCGACGTTCCAGGCATGGAAGAACTCGTGCGAGATCGTCGAAAGCTGTCCGGCGTTGGTGCCGTCAAGCGGGGTCGGCGTGGTCACCACCGTCGAGTTGCGATGCTCCATGCCGTCGCCGGAGATCTGCGGCGTATAATCGGCGAGGAACGTATAATTGCCCTGGTCGAAGCGCGGCCATTCGCCGAACAGCTTGCGGTGCTGCGGGATCAACTGCTTGACCTGCGCCGCAAGCCGGTCGACCTCGGCGGGGCTGCCGTCGTGATGCACCGCCAGCCGGATCGTGTAGCGCTGCTTGCCCTCCCCGACCGGCCATTCGCGGATCTCCTGCCGCGCGACCTCGATCGGGCTGTCCATCAAATATTGCAGGCCGGGCGCCGCAAAGGTGTTCGGCTGTCCGGCGACGGCCGGCAATTGCGTCGCGATCGTCCAGCCGGCGTCGGGCGGCACGATCCGCACCCGCACCGGCGCGGCGTCGAAGCCGCTCGCCCACATCAGCGTCGCGGGCGGGTTGAGGTGCGCGTGCTGCGTGTCGATCTGGACATAGGTGCCGTCGCCACGATTGCCGAACAGCGTGTAGCTGACCACCACCGTCCCGTCGTGCCCGGCGACGCTCCAGCCATAGGGATCGCTGCGCGTCAGCGGCAACGGCCGCCCCGCGCCATCGCGCGCGGTTACCGCAAAGACGTTCTTGGCGAATTCGTGGAGCGCGTAGCGGCCGGGCGACGAGCGTGCCATTTGCACGCGCAACGGCCCCGCCGGCACGCCGCGGAACGTCGCCACGATCTGCGCGCGATGATGCGCGGCGTCGGGGAAGGACAGATCGTACCGGACCTCCCGCGATTCCTGCGCCGCCGCTGGCATCGCGAGCACCAGCCCGCCCGCCATCATCGCCCCGATCGTCCGCATCGCCATCTCCTTCACCATGCCCTTCCAGCACGCGCCGCGCGGATCGGCAATCGCCCGCACCGCCCGCGAATCTTCATCGAAGGTGAACCGATGACGACACGGCGGGTTAAAGAGGCAAGGTTCGCGATATAATGGAATGACTTACGATGCCTGATCCGCGCCAAGCTCCTCCGCGTCCGACACTCGCGACGGAGGCGACGCGATGAACCCGACGCTCAAGCCACTCGCCGATCAGGTCATGCTCATCACTGGCGCCAGCTCCGGGATCGGACTGGTCACCGCGCGGCTCGCTGCGAAGCGTGGCGCGAAGGTGGTGCTGGTCTCACGCGATGGCGATGCACTGGTGCGGATCGTCCGCGAGATCACCGACGCGGGTGGCCACGCTGATTTCGCGATCGCGGACGTCGGCGACCTGCGCGACGTCCAGCGCGCGGCGACCAAGGCCGTCGAGCGCTTCGGCCGCATCGACACCTGGGTCAACGATGCCGGCGTCGCGATCTACGCCAAGTTGCTCGACACGCCGATGGACGAGCATGAACGGCTGCTGCGCACCAATTATTTCGGCGCGGTGCACGGCTGTCTCACCGCGGTCGAGCATCTGCAGCGCGCCGGCGGCGCGCTCATCACGATCGGCTCGATCGTCTCCGACATCCCCAGCCCCGGCATGGGCGCGTATGCAGCCAGCAAGCATGCCGTGAAAGGCTATGTCGATTCGCTGCGGATCGAGATTATCGCCGATCGGCTGCCGATCTCGGTGACGCTGATCAAGCCAGCGGGGATCGACACGCCGATTGCCGACCATGCCGCCAATCATCTCGACGGCGCGGCGCTGCTGCCGCCGCCGGTCTACGATCCCGAACTCGTCGCCGAGGCGATCCTCGACGCCGCGCAGCATCGTCGCCGCGACGTGACGGTGGGCGGCACCGGCCGCTTGCAGGTGCTGACTGCGCAGCATTTCCCTGGCCTCCTCGACCGGCTCGGCCCGACGCT
This sequence comes from Sphingomonas sp. 8AM, assembly GCF_902506455.1. Taxonomy (GTDB): domain Bacteria; phylum Pseudomonadota; class Alphaproteobacteria; order Sphingomonadales; family Sphingomonadaceae; genus Sphingomonas. The sequence goes on from NZ_LR733844.1 coordinate 659,324, forward strand.
GTTGCCGTGGCTGCGCGACCCGAAGCGCGCGCCGAGCCGCCACGACAATCTCGCCGCGCCCGTCGCCAACGGCGAGGAACGCTCGCAGGATCAACACGGTCGCCGCCTCAGCGTCTACGAGACCGCCGGCCGTCATCCGCTCGCCACGGCTACCGCCGCGGGCGCGGCAATGGGGCTCGCCGCTCTGGCCTTTTTGGGTCAGCGGCGGGTTGACCGTTAAGCAGAGAGGCGGAATGTTCGTGGCAATCGCTATAAGAGGGTGTGCCGCTTTGTCCGACGAACGATGCGATGCGATGACATGAGCGACGGGGCATCCACCACGGTACTGATCGTCGAGGACGAGCTGTTCGTCCGCATGATCGGCGCCGACGCACTGGAAGAGGCAGGCTATTCGGTCATCGAGGCGGCCTGCGCCGACGAGGCGCTGGCGGTCCTCGAAGAAGCCGACAATGTCGAGGTGCTGTTCACCGACATCCGCATGCCCGGCTCGATGGACGGGCTGAAGCTGGCGGAGGTGGTGCACCAACGCTGGCCCGCGATCCGGATCCTGCTCACCTCCGGCGACACGCGCCCGTCGCGCGACGATATCCCCGACGATGGCCGCTTCCTCGCCAAACCCTATCGTTTCGAGAGCCTGTCACGCGAACTGACGACGCTGCTCGACAGCCGCTGACGATCCTTGCCATCGCCAGTCCGGATTCAATTCGGGACGGTCAGCCTATCAAACACCTTCCTGTTCGTACCCCGGCGAAGGCCGGGGCCCAGGTGGGAGACGTTTGTAACTGGCTGAACGTCTTTCCCAACTGGACCCCGGCCTTCGCCGGGGTACGCCTTGAAATGGCACGAACCGGGACTTTGGCGGCGGGTTCGGATGACCGAAGTTCAGCTAGGGAAGCCGCCCTCTTCACCTCCGCGCCTCTGCACCTCCGCGCCTCCGCGCGAACAATCCTTCCCGACAACGCGCCGCCAGCGCCCCGCCCCACCCTTGCGC
>NZ_LR733844.1:660414-1977159 GCF_902506455.1 Sphingomonas sp. 8AM
GGGGTGGGTTCGGTCCGGGGGTACGGGTCACGGCATCGTGTGGCGCTTGCCATCTACGAGCACGCTACCCACCCCAACCCCTCCCTCGAACGGGAGGGGCGATGTTACATCACAGCTTCGCGACGAAGGCGGCGTAGGCGGTTTCGTCCATCAGCGCGTCGAGCTCGGACGCATCCGACAGCGTGATCTTGAAGAACCAGCCCTCGCCCTCGGGATCGCTGTTGACCAGCGCCGGCTCGTCGGTCAGCGCCGGATTGCCTTCCAGCACCGAGCCGGAGACGGGCGAATAGACGTCCGACGCGGCCTTGACGCTCTCGACCACCGCGGCCTCGTCGCCCTTGCCGAGCGAACGGCCTGCGTCAGGCACCTCGACAAATACGATGTCGCCGAGCTGGCTCTGCGCATAGTCGCTGATGCCCACCGTGCCGGTGTCGCCATCGACGTCGATCCACTCGTGATCCTCGGTGAAATAACGGCTCATCTTTTACTTCACTCCTCGGAAGTAGCGGTGGGGAACGAACGGCATCGCGGTGACGGTGGCGCGGTGCGCCTTGCCACGCTGCGACAGGGTAATGACGGTGCCGGGTGCGGCATCGGCAAGCGGGACATAGGCCATCGCGATCGGCGCGCCGACGGTCGGCGCGAAGCCTCCGCTGGTCACGCGGCCGATGACCGCACCTGACGCGTCGAGCACGTCGGCGCCCTCGCGGACCGGCTGACGCCCCTCGACGAGCAGCCCGACACGCTTGATCGCAGGGCCGTTCTCGCGCTCGGCTAGGATACGCGCGGCGCCGGGGAAGTCGGCGGCCTCACGGCGGCGCTTGAACAGCGCGAAACCGAGATCGGCCTGCACCGGAGTGATCGCGGGATCGAGGTCGTGGCCATAGAGCGGCAGGCCGGCCTCCAGCCGCAGCGAGTCGCGCGCGCCCAGGCCGATCGGCTTGATCTCGGGTTGGGCGACCAGCGCGTCGGCGAACGCCTCGGCAGCCTCGGCGGGTACCGATATCTCGACGCCATCCTCGCCGGTATAGCCCGAGCGGCTGATCCACAAAGCATGGCCGTTCCACTCGAACGCGCCCGCCTGCATGAAGGTCAGCGCGTCGACGCCGGGCACGAGCCGCGCGACCGCCTCGACCGCCTTCGGCCCCTGCACCGCGAGCAACGCGTGCTCTTCCATCATGTTGAGCGTGATATCGTCGGGCAGATGCTCGATCATATGCGCGACGTCGTCGTATTTGGTCGCGCCGTTGACGACCATGTAGATGCGATCCGCGGCTTGCGGTGTCAGCATCAGATCGTCGAGCACCCCGCCCTCTTCATTGAGCAGCAGCGAATAGCGCGCCTTGTTGAGCGGCGCGTCGCTGATCGCGGCGGGCATCAACGCCTCGAGCGCGGTGGCGACATTGTCGCCGGCGATCGAGAGCTGGCCCATATGGCTGACGTCGAACAGCCCGGCGTTCTCGCGCGTCCAGAGGTGCTCGGCCATGATGCCTTCATATTGGACGGGCATGTGATAGCCGGCGAACTCGACCATGCGGCCACCGTGCGCGCGGTGCCAGGCGTCGAGCGGGAGCGTAAGGATCTCCAGCGGCTCGAAACCGTCGTCTTCCTGGGTGGTGCCATGGTGGAGAATGGGCGTGTCGCTCATCACAGGTCTTCCGTCGCAAGAGGCCGGACGCACACGGAGCCGAAACCCGCTGGCGATCCGAATGTCCCCCTCTGTCACGGAACCTGAGAGCTTTCCCCGGGCGCGCCGGGTTACCCCTTCGGTGGGCGCGCGGGCAAAAGCCCGCATGCCGCTTTCCAGAGTGTCGATCGGCCGGCGCGGTCCCTGCTGCCTGAGAGATTCCGGGGTGGTTGCTCCTTCGGCGGCGGCTGATGACCTGAAAGGCCGGCCGCGCTCTCCCGCGCCTGCCCATGCCCCTTGCGCGGCATCGACTGTACTGCCGTCTACGCGCGCCGGAGCCGGAGTCAATCGTTCAGTGGAGCCGTTGCACGCGCGGCACGTTTACGGTCGAGGAGAAGGAGAACGCCATGGACACTGCCACCTCCCCGGTCGTCGAGCGGATCGCGCGCGTGCTGGCCGCGCAGCACCTCAGCGCCAACGGTCACGGCACCGTCGAGTCGCCCAGCGCGCTGGTCGATGCGCAATGGAAGGATCACCGCGACGACGCGATCGCGGTGCTGCACACGATGCGCGCACCCAGCCCGGCGATGGCCGCGGCCGGCGACGTCGCGGTATGGGAGCGCATGGTGCTGGCGGCGATCGCAGAGGCGAAGCCGGGCATCATCATGTAGTGGCTGGTGCGCTGCGGCGCTGCAGAAGCCACGAGGCAGCGAGCACCACCAGCCCGGCGACGCCCAGCGCCGCACCGACCGGACCGGTCGAGGTCCAGCCCCAGCCGGCCGCGATTGCCATCCCGCCTAGCCAGGGCCCCAGCGCGTTCGCGGTGTTGAACGCCGAATGATTGAGCGCCGCAGCCAATGCCTGCGCGTCGCCCGCCACGTCCATCAGCCGGGTCTGGAGCACGGTCCCCAGCGATCCGCCGATCCCGATCGCGACCATTGCCACCAGCACGGTCGCGAAATGTTGCGCCGCAAGCGGCCAGAGCAGCAGCGCGACGATGCTCCACACCAGCACGGCAGCCGCGGTTGGCAGCAGTGCGCGGTCGGCGAACTTCGGGACGATCAGATTGCCCGCGGTCATGCCGACGCCGAACGCGGCAAGCGCGAACGGCACCATGCGCGGGCCGACCTGCGTCACATCGGCCATCGTGTCGGCCAGATAGGTGTAGACCGCGAACAGTCCGCCGAAGCCGATCGCGCCGATGCCAAGCGTCAGCCACACCTGCGGCCGCTTGAGCGCGCGCAGTTCCGCCAAGGGGCTCGCCGCCGGATCGCCGCGGTCGCGCGGCGCAAAAACCGCGACCAGCGCGACGGTGATCGCGGCCAGCCCCGCGACGACGATGAAGCACGAACGCCAACCGAGCAGCTGCCCCATGAAATTGGCGAGCGGCACGCCGACGATCGTCGCGACCGTCAACCCGAGCATGACACGCGCTACCGCCTGCGTCCGCTTGCCGGGATCGACCAGCGACGCGGCGACGAGCATCGCGATCCCGAAATAGGCGCCGTGCGGCAGCCCGGCCATAAAGCGGAACAGCATCATCCAGCCATAGGTCGGTGCGAGCGCCGACAAGGCGTTGCCGAGCGCGAACAGGGTCATCAGCGCGATCAGCAGGTGCCGCCGCGCCAGCCGCGCGCCGAGCACCGCGAGCAACGGCGCGCCGACCACCACGCCCAACGCGTAAGCGCTGATGACGTGCCCGGCAGTGGGCGCATCGACGCCGAGATCGCGCGCCATGTCGGGCAGCAGACTCATTGTCGCGAATTCGGTGGTGCCGATCGCGAACCCGCCGACGGCGAGCGACAAATGGATAACGCCGACGGGTGCATTGCGCACGTCGGCGATGGCGGCGGCCATACGAATTCCCCGATTTCGGCTGTTCTGGTGAACCGCCTAGCTGGCGATGCTGCGGTGCAGCGTCAAGAGGCCCGGTCCTCCTGCGGAGGCAGGAGCCTACGGCTGTCGGTGGAGGCTTGGAAGGTCTGACACAAGGCGCGAGGTGCGTGGGTCAGCCCGTTCGCAACATTCGACAGACGTGGGCCCCTGCCTGCACAGGGGTGACAGCGTGGGCTGGATGCTCACATGCCCATCTGTCGTCCCTGACCTACGAAGCCGGCGTCAACCGCAACAACCGCCCCTGCGAATCGCCGCCATCCTCCAGCACGTAGATCGCGCCGTCCGGGCCCTGCTCGACCTCGCGGATTCGCGCGCCCACCGACCATTGGTCGCCCTTGCTCGCGTTCGTCCCGTTCAGGTCGACCCGCACCAGCGACTGTGACGACAGCCCGCCGATGAAGGCATCGCCCTTGTATTGCGGGAACAGATCGCCCGAATAGATCATCAGCCCGCCCGGCGAGATCACCGGGTTCCACCACGCCTTCGGCGCTTCATAGCCGTCGCCGGGCGCGTGATCGGGGATGTCGCTGCCGTCGTAATTCGAGCCGTTCGAGACGTTCGGCCAGCCGTAGTTGCGGCCCGGCAGCACCAGATTCAGCTCATCCCCGCCCTTCGGTCCCATCTCCTGCTGCCAGAGATTGCCCTGCGCATCGAAGGCGATCCCGAGCAGGTTGCGGTGGCCATAACTCCACACTTCGGGAAGAAAGCCCTGCGCCGCGAGCGGGTTGTTCGCCGCCGGCTTGCCATCCGGGGTGAGCCGCAGCACCTTGCCGAGCGAACCAGTCTTGTCCTGCGCGGGCGTGAACTTCTGCCGCTCGCCGTTGGTGAAGAACAGATACTGGCCATCGGGTGAGAAAGCGATCCGTCCCGAATAATGGCCATCGCCGGTCACGAGCGGGGTGGCGCGGTACAGGGTCTCGATCGACGCGAGCCGCTCGGGCCCCGCATCGCCCGACAACACGCCGCGCGCGAGCACCACGCCCTTGCCGCCCTGCCCGGCCGCCGAATAGCTGAAATAAACGCGCTTGCTGGTCGCGAAATCAGGGGCGAGCACCACGTCCATCAACCCGCCCTGCCCGGCGGAACCGACGTCGATCGTCGCGATCGTGCGCCGCGTCGCGCCATCGGCGGCGACGAGCAGCAGGTCGCCCTTCTTTTCGGTAACGAGCATTCGCCGGTCCGGAAGGAACGTCATCGCCCAGGGCGCATCGAAATCGGCGATCACCGCGCGGGCGAACGGCGTGCCGGCGACCGGCGTGCCGCTGGGCGAAGGCGACGGGCTGGGGGTCGGTGCGGGAGCGGCGGGGGCGTCCGCGATCGGCTGCACCGCGGCCGAATCCTCACCATTGCAGGCTGCCGCGGCGCTCAGCGCGACCGCAGCGAACGCGAGACGATACAGCAACCCTTCTCTCCTTGTTCATGCGAATTTCATTCAACAAATCCGCGTGATCGGCATTGTTCCACCCCCGCGGGCTAGGCGCTTGCGACACTGGTGAAGTGGCGCTATATGGACCGTGCTTTCTCTTACATCGTCAGGTGATAAGGGGCTGCGGGGCTTGCTCCGCGGCGGCAAGAAACGCATGTGCGGTAGGTGCTTTTGAACGACATCACTCCCCTCGTCCGGTTGATCGAGCCAGAGGCCGATGCGCTCGGTTTCGCGCTGGTGCGCGTTCGGTTGTTCGGCAAGGACGACGAGCGCACGCTACAGATCATGGCCGAGCGGCCGGACACGCGGCAGCTCAACATCGACGATTGCGCCGAATTGTCGCGCCGCATCTCGGACAAGCTGGACGCACTGGAAGAGGCCGGCAAGGACCCGATCGAGGGCGCGTACCGGCTGGAAGTGTCGTCGCCGGGCATCGACCGCCCGTTGACCCGCAAGCAGGACTTCGCTGACTGGGCGGGGCATGAAGCGCGAATCGTGCTGACCGAGGCGGTCGACGGGCAGAAGCAGTTCAAGGGCGACCTCGAGGGCATCGACGCCGACGGAATGATCGCGATCCGCCACCCGCGCACCGGCGTGGTCGAGCAGGTGCCGTTCGCGTTGATCGCCGATGCCAAGCTGGTGCTGACCGATCGCCTGATCGAGGCCACCGTCCCGCTCTCGATGGAGGGCGCGGAAGAAGAGATTCAGATAACGTCCACGGACGAAGAAGAGGAAACCCACTGATGGCCACCGGCGTCACCGCCAACCGTGCGGAGCTGATCGCGATCGCCAATTCGGTCGCTTCGGAGAAGATGATCGACAAGGCGATCGTCATCGAGGCGATGGAGGATGCGATCCAGCGCGCCGCCCGCACGCGCTACGGCCAGGAAATGGACATCCGCGCGAAGCTGGACGCCAATAACGGCGACCTGCGGCTGTGGCGCGTCGTCGAGGTGGTCGAGCTGGTCGACGACATCTACAAGCAGGTCGACGTCGACGGCGCGCAGAAGCTGCAGCCGGGCGCGAGCGTCGGCGACTATCTGGTCGACCCGCTGCCGCCGATCGAGTTCGGGCGCATCCAGGCGCAGGCCGCCAAGCAGACGATCTTTCAGAAGGTCCGCGATGCCGAGCGCGAACGCCAGTATGAAGAGTTCAAGGAACGCGCCGGCGAGATCATCACCGGCGTCGTCAAGCGCGTCGAATTCGGCCATATCGTCGTCGATCTCGGCCGCGCCGAGGGCGTCATTCGTCGTGACGCGCAGATCCCGCGCGAAGTGGTGCGCGTAAACGACCGTATCCGCTCGCTGATCCTGAAGGTGGTGCGCGAGAACCGCGGCCCGCAGATCTTCCTGAGCCGCGCGCACCCCGACTTCATGAAGAAGCTGTTCGCGCAGGAAGTGCCGGAAATCTACGACGGCATCATCGAGATCAAGGCCGCTGCGCGTGATCCGGGCAGCCGCGCCAAGATCGGCGTCATCTCGCATGACTCGAGCATCGATCCGGTCGGCGCGTGCGTCGGCATGAAGGGCAGCCGCGTGCAGGCGGTCGTGCAGGAGATGCAGGGCGAGAAGATCGACATCATTCCCTGGTCGCCCGACACCGCGACCTTCGTCGTCAACGCGTTGCAGCCGGCGAACGTCGCGCGCGTGGTGATCGACGAGGAAGAGGATCGCATCGAGGTGGTCGTCCCCGACGATCAGCTGAGCCTCGCGATCGGCCGTCGCGGGCAGAACGTGCGTCTCGCCAGCCAGTTGACCGCCAAGGCGATCGACATCCTGACCGAGACCGACGCCAGCGAGAAGCGTCAGCAGGAGTTCGTCAAGAATTCCGAGACCTTCCAGAACGAGCTGGACGTCGACGAGACGCTGGCGCAGCTGCTGGTCGCCGAAGGCTTCGGCGCGCTGGAAGAGGTCGCCTATGTCGAACTCGACGAGCTGGCCGGGATCGAGGGCTTCGACGAGGATCTCGCGCAGGAGCTGCAGAGCCGCGCGCAGGAAGCGCTCGACCGCCGCGAACAGGCCAACCGCGAAGAGCGGCAGGCGCTGGGCGTCGAGGATGCGCTGGCCGAGCTGCCGTATTTGACCGAGGCGATGCTGGTCACGCTCGGCAAGGCCGGGATCAAGACGCTCGACGATCTCGCCGACCTGGCGACCGACGAGCTGGTCGAGAAGAAGCGCGCCGAGCCGCGTCGCCGCAACGACGATGCGCCGCGTCGCACCGATCGCCCCGAGAACAAGGGCGGCGTGCTGGGCGAGTATGGGCTGAGCGACGAGCAGGGCAATGAGATCATCATGGCCGCGCGCGCGCACTGGTTCGACGACGAGCCGGCTGCCGAGCAGCCGGCCGAGCAGGCTTCGGAGGATCAGGACGCCTGATGCCGTTCGTATCGATCCGACTGGCCGGCGCGGCGACGCGTGAGCAGAAAGCGGCGATCGTGGCCGACGTCACGACGTCGCTGATCACGCGGCTGGGCAAGAACCCGGCCGCGGTGCAGATCGTGATCGAGGAAGTGTCGACCGAGAATTACGGTGCGGGCGGCCAGTTGCTGGCCGATCGCGATGCGCCTGCTGCCAAGGGAGACGCACATGCGGACCCCCGACAATGAGACGCTAGACGGCACCCCCGAACGGTCCTGCATCCTCACCCGCGAGCGCGCGTCGCCAGCGGCGCTGATCCGGCTGGCACTCGCCCCTGACGGGCGAGTACTGCCGGACGTGCGCGCCAAGGCGCCCGGCCGCGGGGCGTGGATCGGGGTCGACCGCGCCGAACTCGAACAGGCGATCGCCAAGGGCAAGCTGCGCGGTGCGCTCGCGCGCGCGTTCAAGACTGGCGAGGTCACGATCCCCGACGATCTGCCCGCGCTGATCGCCGCCGCGCTGGAGCGCAATGCGCTCGACCGGCTGGGGCTGGAATCGCGCGCCGGCACGGTGCTGACGGGAGCGGAACGGATCGAAACGGCGGCACGTTCGGGCAAGCTGCGTGCGCTCTATCATGCCGCCGACGCGGCCGAGGACGGCTGCCGCAAACTGGCGCAGGCATGGCGCGTCGGGTCCGATCGCGAAGGTTCCGACGTCAGGGGCTTGGCACTGCCGGTGGCGCGCCCCATATTGTCGTTGGCGCTGGGCCGCGAAAATGTGGTACACATCGGCGTCATCGACCGCGCTGCGGCCAAACGACTCAGCGAAGCGCTCGATCGTTGGCTGCACTTTATCGGCCCTGATCTGAATACAGCACCTTGCGCTACGGCCGCGCAAGGCGCATCGGCGCCCGGCATTGCCGAGGCGACCACTACCGGCCGTGAGACTGCACGAGGAATTTGAGTGAGCGAGACCGACAACGACAAGCCGAAACTCGGAATGCGCCAGCCGTTGGGGCTCAAGCGCACGGTCGAGACCGGCAAGGTGAAGCAGAGCTTCAGCCACGGCCGTAGCAATACGGTGGTGGTCGAGGTGAAGCGTCGCCGCGTGCTCGGTCCGCAAGGCGGTGCGCCCGAAGCGGCGACCCCGGCACCCGAGCCGACCCCGGCGCCCGCGGCGCCGGTCGCTGCGCCGCGCGCCGCGCCGCGCCCGCCGGTCTCGAACGAGAGCGCGCAGGAGCGTCAGGCGCGTTTGCTGCGCGAGGCCGAAGACCAGCGGATGCACACGCTGGAGGAAACGCGCCGTCGCGAAGACGCCGGGCGTCAGCGCGCCGCCGAAGAAGAGCGTCGCCGCGCCGAAGAGCGCGCGCGTGCCGAAACCGAGGCGACCGTCAAGGCAGCAGAACCGACGCCTGCGCCCGCACCGACGGCGCCGGAACCGGTCGCCGCACAGCCTGCGCCCGAGCCGGCTCCGACGCCCGCCCCGGCCCCTGCGCCGGTCGAAGCGGCAACGCCGGCCCCGGCTCCTGCCGCTACGCCCGCGCCGACCCCGGCTCCCGCTCCGGCGGCGGTAACAACCCCGGCGCCGGTCGCCGCGGCGCCGAAGCCGGCTCCCGCGCCGCGTGCCGCGCCGCCCCCTGCCCCGACGCTCGGGCTGGGTCGTGATCCGTCGATGCCGGCGCCGCGTCGTTTCTCGCCGGTCGCGCGTCCCGAGATCCCCAAGCCGCAGCCCAAGCCGGCTCCGGCGCCCGCCGCCGCTTCCGCTCCTGCCGCGACGACGAATGCGTCGGCGCCCGGCAGCAGCAATGCGCCGCGCAGCCTGCCGAGTGGTCAGGCGACCCCGCGCAACAACAGCCCGGCGCGTCCGCAGCAGCGGGATCGCAAGGGTGACGAGCGCCGCGGCGGCAAGCTGACCGTCACGCGCGCGCTCAACGAGGATGGCGCACGCGCCCGCAGCCTCGCGGCGCTGAAGCGCGCCCGCGAAAAGGAGAAGCGTGGCTTCGGCGGCCCGCGCGAGCCGCAGGCCAAGCAGGTCCGCGACGTGCAGGTGCCTGAGGCGATCACGGTGCAGGAACTCGCGAACCGCATGGCGGAGCGCGGTGCCGATCTGGTCAAGACGCTGTTCAAGATGGGCATGCCCGTCACCATGACGCAGACGATCGACCAGGACACCGCCGAGCTGCTGGTGACCGAATTCGGCCACAACATCGTCCGCGTGTCGGACTCGGACGTCGATCTGGCGATGGACACCACCGAGGACGCCGTCGAGACGCTGCAGACGCGCCCGCCGGTCGTGACGATCATGGGCCATGTCGACCACGGCAAGACCTCGCTGCTCGACGCGCTGCGCGGCACCGATGTCGTGCGCGGCGAGGCCGGTGGCATCACGCAGCACATCGGCGCCTATCAGGTCACGCTGAAGGACAAGTCGAAGGTCACCTTCCTCGACACCCCGGGCCACGAGGCGTTCACCGCCATGCGCGCGCGTGGTGCGGACGTGACCGACATCGTGGTGCTGGTGGTCGCCGCCGACGACGGGCTGATGCCGCAGACGATCGAGGCGATCAACCACACCAAGGCGTCAGGCAAGCCGATGATCGTGGCGATCAACAAGATCGACAAGCACGAGGCCAATGCCCAGCGCGTCCGCGAGCGTCTGCTCGAGCACAACATCCAGGTCGAGATGATGGGCGGCGAGACGCAGGACGTCGAAGTGTCCGCGCTCAAGAAGATCGGGCTGGACGAGCTGATCGAGAAGATCCAGCTCCAGGCCGAATTGCTCGACCTGCAGGCGAACCCGGATCGCGCGGCCGAGGGCAGCGTGATCGAGGCCAAGCTCGACAAGGGACGTGGTCCGGTCGCGACGGTGCTGGTCACGCGCGGCACACTGAAGGTCGGTGACGTGTTCGTCGTCGGCGCGGAAAGCGGCAAGGTCCGTGCGCTGGTCGACGACAAGGGACGGCAGCTCAAGTCGGCGGGTCCGTCGATGCCGGTCGAGGTGCTCGGCCTGTCGGGCACGCCGTCGGCAGGCGACCAGTTGCAGGTCGTCGAGAACGAGCAGCGTGCGCGCGAAGTCGCCGAATATCGTCAGAGCGTGGTGCTGCAGAAGCGCACGACGTCGGCGCCGACCAGCCTCGAGAACATGTTCTCGGCGCTGCGTGCGAACGCCGCGATCGAATATCCGCTGGTCGTGAAGGCCGATACGCAGGGCACGGTCGAGGCGATCGTCGCGTCGATCAACAAGATCTCGACCGACCTGATCCGTGCGCGCGTGCTGCACGCCGGCGTCGGCGGGATCACCGAGAGCGACGTGACGCTGGCGGGGGCCAGCGGCGCGCCGATCATCGGCTTCCACGTCCGCGCCAATGCCAAGGCACGCGAGATCGCCGAGCGGCAGAAGGTGGCGTTGAAATATTACGACGTCATCTACGACCTGATTGACGAGATCCGCGCCGGCATGGCGGGCGAGCTCGGGCCGGAGGCGTTCGAAACCGTCGTCGGTCGTGCGGAAATCCGCGAGGTCTTCTCGGCGGGCAAGCATGGTCGCGCCGCCGGTCTGCTGGTCACCGAGGGCGTCATTCGCAAGGCACTCAAGGCCCGCATCACCCGCAACGACGTCATCATCTACAATGGTGAGATCGCGTCGCTGCGCCGCTTCAAGGACGATGTGCCGGAAGTGCGTGCGGGTCTGGAGTGCGGCGTCACGTTCACGCAGAACTTCGTCGACATCAAGGCCGGGGATTATCTCGAAACCTTCGAGGTCGAGCTGCGCGAGCGCACGCTGTAAGGAATGACGACGCTCGGTACGGTCACCCCCGTCCTGCGCAGCTTCGATGCGGCGCGGACGCGGGCCTTCTATCTGGACTTCCTCGGCTTCGAACTGGTGTTTGAACATCGGTTCGAGCCGGGGATGCCGCTCTACATGGGCGTCAAGTCCGGCGATTGTACGCTGCATCTATCGGAACATTACGGTGATGGTGCGCCGGGATCGTCGGTGCGGATCGCGTGCGATGATGTCGTGGCCTATGCCGCGACGCTGCGCGCGCGCGGATTCGACAATGCGCGTCCGGGTGAGCCGCAGCGCATGCCCTGGGGTACGCTGGAGATCGGCGTGCACGATCCGTCGCATAACCGGCTGACCTTCTTCACCCCTGTCGACGGTGACGACGATGAATGAGCAGAGCGGCGAACGCTCGGTCCGCACGCTGCGCGTCGGCGAACAGGTCCGTCACATCTTGTCGGAAGTCCTCCAGCGTGGTGACGTGCACGACGAGACGCTCGCCAGCCATATGGTGAGCATCACCGAAGTGCGGATGTCGCGCGACCTGCGCCACGCGACGGTGTTCGTTAAGCCGCTGCTCGGCAAGGACGAGGAAGCGGTGCTGAAGGCGCTGCGCACCAACACGGCCTATCTGCAACGCGAGGTCGCGACGCGCGTGAAGATGAAATATGCCGCGCGGCTGAAGTTTCTGGCCGACGAGAGCTTTGACGAGGGCAGCCATATCGATGCGCTGCTGCGCCGCCCGGAGGTGGCGCGCGATCTTGACGGGGAATGAGGTAAGACGCATTTTACCGACATGAACGCTTTTACGAAGCTTTCCGCCAAGGGGCAGGTCGTAGTTCCGAAAGCGGTGCGTGACCGGCTCGGATGGGCCGCAGGTATTGATCTCGAACTGATCGAAACCCGGGACGGGGTGACATTGCGCCCGCGACGCTCCGGCAAGACATTGAGCCCGACCGAAGCCGTGGCAATTTTCCAGAGAGTGTATCAACACCAAGGTCCGCCTGTTTCAGTGGACGATATGACAGTTGCGGCGCGGCGCATGGCGTCGGGCGACGATCTCATCGGCGAATGAAGGCCGTCGACACCAACATCCTTGTGCGATGGTTGACGCGCGATGACCCCGTACAAACGCCTGCGGCCGACCGCGTGATGGCACAACCGGTCTTCGTGGCGCACACCGTCTTTCTCGAACTCGCCTGGGTTCTTGCCGGGCGCACGTATCGCCTTGATCGCGCGCGTCTGGCTGTCGCCTTGCGAGCCCTGATCGACACGCAGACCGTGCACATTGCTGACGAAGAAGCGGTTCGCCGGGCTATCGAGCGGTTCGCAGCGGGTGGAGATATCGCCGATATGCTTCATCTGACCGCCGTTCATGGCTGTAGCGCGTTCGTCAGCTTTGAACGTGGTCTCGACGAGCGTGCGGGTCCGCACGCGCCGGTACCCGTCGAGCAACCCGCCTGATGGCCAAGCTCTATTTCTACTATGCCAGCATGAACGCGGGCAAATCGACCAATCTGCTGCAAGCTGACTTCAACTATCGCGAGCGCGGGATGGCGACGATGCTGTTCACCGCGGCGGTCGACAATCGCTTCGCGGCGGGGACGATCGCGTCGCGGATCGGATTGTCCGCGCCCGCGACCATGTTCGATCCGGCGACAGACATCGCAGCACTCGCCCTCACCCGTCATGCCGAAGCGCCGCTCGCGTGCGTGCTGGTCGATGAGGCGCAGTTCCTTACAGCCGCGCAGGTCGATCAACTCGCCGCGCTGGCGGATCGCGCCGGGATACCGGTGCTCGCCTATGGCCTGCGCACCGACTTTCGCGGCGCATTGTTCGAGGGTTCGGCGCGGTTGCTGGCGCTGGCGGACTCGCTCGTCGAGATCAAATCGGTCTGCGAGTGCGGGCGCAAGGCGACGATGAATTTGCGCGTCGACGCCGAGGGTCGCCCGGTGGCGGAGGGGCGGCAGACCGAGATCGGCGGCAACGATCGCTACGTTGCTTTATGCCGCCGCCATTTCAGCGAGGCGTTGTGCGACCACGCTTGATGGCGACGCCTGATTGTTCACGTCGGTAGACTTGTACCAGAAGAAGATAATGGGCGCCTCGACCCTTAACATCGCCGGCTACACATTCGAAGCCGACACGTAATGCTTCACCTGCATCCATGTCATCGAGGGCGCCCCCGTTCTTCTTTTTCTTCATGAGGCTGACGGTGATCTGCAATGCATGTGCGGCGCTGATGATCATGACTTCAACGAACATTGCCGTTTCGTACATGCTGCGCACGTGATCGCGTGGCATCCGAATTTGTTGTCGCTTCCGGTCGTGGATCCGGGACACATCGCCGAAAGGGCAGGCACGCGATCGCCTTGGATCGTCCTGCCACTACCAGAAGGTCCGTTGGGCGACTGACCACCTCGCGCCTAGCCATCCCCCCGCCCTCGCCCTATCTGCGCGGGCATGAACCCCAATGGCATCATCTGGTCGGCGGCGATCTGGATCATTCCCCTCGTCATCGCGATCGTCTTTCACGAGGTGGCGCATGGCCTGGCCGCGCGCGCGCTCGGCGATCCGACCGCTGAGGAGCAACGGCGGCTGTCGCTCAACCCGCTGCGTCACGTTGACCCGGTCGGCACCGTCATCCTGCCGCTGATGCTCGCGATCGCCAAGGCGCCGGTGTTCGGCTGGGCGAAGCCGGTGCCGGTCGACTCGCGCCGCCTCCCCCACCCGCGTCGCGACATGATGCTGGTCGCGCTCGCCGGGCCGGGATCGAACCTCGTGCTGGCGCTGATCGGTGCGGTGTTGCTGGGGCTGTTCACGCGCGACATCTACGGCGTCGCGCCGGGCAGTCTCACCGCGTTCGTCGCCGCCAACCTGCTCAACTTCGTGTTCATCAACGTCTTCCTCGCCATCTTCAACCTGATCCCGCTGCCGCCGTTCGACGGGGGGCACGTCGTCGCCGGGCTGCTGCCGGAGCGGCTGGCGCAGCGCTGGGACCGGCTCGCGCGGTTCGGCTTTCCGTTGCTGATCGTGCTGCTGCTGGTTCTGCCGTCGCTGGTGCCGGGGGCGAACATCGTTCAGCGGCTTGTCCAGCCGCCCGCGCAGGCGCTCGCCGAATGGTATCTCGCGCTGGCGGGGGCGATCGGCGCGTGACGCTGCACGGATGGCTGATCCTCGACAAGCCGCTCGAACTCGGCTCGACGCAGGGCGTCTCGGCGGCGAAGCGCGCGCTGCGCACCGGCGGCTATGCCAAGGCCAAGGTCGGGCATGGCGGCACGCTCGACCCGCTGGCGACGGGCGTGCTGCCGATCGCGATCGGCGAGGCGACCAAGCTGGCGGGGCGGATGCTCGACAGCGACAAGGTCTATGATTTCACGATCCGTTTCGGCGAACAGACCGACACGCTGGATGCCGAGGGCAAGGTGATCGCGACCAGCGAGGCGCGCCCGACCGCGGCGGCACTGGCGGAGCTACTGCCGCGCTTCACCGGCCCGATCGCGCAGATGCCGCCGGTCTATTCGGCGCTCAAGGTCGACGGGCAGCGCGCCTATGATCTCGCGCGCGCCGGCGAGGAGGTGGTGCTGACCACGCGTAACGTGACGGTCCACGCGCTGACGCTCGCCACCGCGCCCGGCGACGCTCCGCTCGAAACCGCGACATTGACCGCGCATGTCTCCAAGGGCACGTACATCCGCAGCCTCGCGCGCGACATTGCGCTGGCGCTCGCCACCGTCGGCCACGTCACCTATCTGCGCCGTACGAAGGCCGGGCCGTTCACGCTCGATCAGGCGATTACGCTGGACAAACTGGACGAAGTCGCTAAGGCGCGCAGCCTTGAACACATTCTCCTGCCATTGAGCGCAGGGCTGGACGACATCCCGGCTCTCGCACTCACGCCCGACCAGGCAGGGGCGCTCCGTCAGGGGCGTGTACTGGCCGGGATCGCCGCCGACGACGGTCAGGCCTTTGCCATGCTGGGTGAAATGCCCGTCGCACTGGTGGAGGTGGAGCAAGGCTCCGTTCGCGTCGTCCGTGGCTTCAATCTGTAGAAGATGTCGTAGGAAAACACATGACGATCACCGCTGAACGCCGCCAGGAAGTCATCAAGGACCATGCCCGTGCAGAGGGCGATACGGGTTCGCCCGAGGTCCAGGTCGCGATCCTGACGGAGCGGATCAAGAACCTGACCGAGCATTTCAAGGGCCACGCCAAGGACAACCACTCCCGCCGCGGCCTGCTGATGATGGTCAACAAGCGGCGCTCGCTGCTCGACTATCTCCGCAAGAAGGACGGTGACCGTTACGTGGCGCTCATCGCCAAGCTCGGCCTCCGCAAGTAACATCAAGGGGCGGCCCGCACGGTCGCCCCTTTTGTCATCCACACTTTTGTCATTCCGGTGTAAGCCGGATCCAGCATGAACGGGCGCCAGACGGCGCTCCCCGGCCCGCTGGAGCCGGAACGGAAGAGACGGCAATACGGCCATATCTTCCCGGGCCACTACCGGTCCGTATGCAGGCCCCCCGCGCATCTGGTGCGGGGAGTGAAGGAAATCAGATGTTCGATACCAAGAAGGTGGAAATCCAGTGGGGCGGCAAGACGCTGACCCTGGAGACGGGCAAGGTCGCCCGCCAGGCCGACGGCGCGGTGATCGCGACGCTCGGCGAAACGGTGGTGCTGTGCGCCGTGACCGCCGCCAAGAACGTGAAGGAAGGGCAGGACTTCTTCCCGCTCACCGTTCACTATCAGGAGAAATTCTCCGCCAGCGGCCGCATCCCCGGTGGCTTCTTCAAGCGCGAGCGTGGCGCGACCGAGCGTGAGACTTTGGTCAGCCGCCTGATCGATCGCCCGATCCGCCCGTTGTTCCCGGAAGGCTTCTACAACGAGATCAACTGCATCGCGCAGGTGATGTCGTATGACGGCGAGAACGAGCCCGATCTGCTGGCGATGATCGCGGCCTCGGCGGCGATGACGCTGTCGGGCGTGCCGTTCATGGGCCCGATCGGCGCGGCGCGCGTCGGCTATCAGGACGGCGAGTATATCCTCAACCCGTCCGACGCGCAGGTCGTCGAGGGCGAGCTGGACCTGATGGTCGCCGCGACGCACGACGCGGTGATGATGGTCGAGTCGGAAGCCAAGGAGCTGTCCGAGGACGTGATGCTCGGCGCGGTGATGTTCGCGCACAAGGCGTCGCAGGACATCATCAACGCGATCATCGACCTTGCCGAGCAGGCGGCGAAGGAGCCGTGGGAGCTGAAGGTCCAGGCCGACAGTGCCGCGGTGAAGACCAAGCTCAAGAAGCTGATCGGCAAGGATCTTGAGGCGGCCTACAAGCTGACCGACAAGCAGCAGCGCCAGACCGCGATCAACGAGGCGCGTGCCAAGGCGCGCGACGGCATGGCCGATCTGAAGGACAGCGATCCGCAGGCGTATCTCGCCAGCCTGAAGCTGGTGAAGAAGCTGGAGGCGGACATCGTCCGCACCGCGATCCTGAAGACCGGTCGCCGCATCGACGGGCGCGACACCACCACGGTGCGTCCGATCGAGGCGGAAGTGCACTTCCTGCCGCGCGCGCATGGCTCGGCGCTGTTCACGCGTGGCGAGACGCAGACGATCGCGACCACGACGCTGGGCACCCGCGACGCGGAGCAGATGATCGATGGCCTGAACGGTCTGTCGTACCAGCATTTCATGCTGCACTATAACTTCCCGCCCTATTCGGTCGGCGAAGTGGGCCGCTTCGGCGCGCCGGGCCGTCGCGAAGTCGGCCATGGCAAGTTGGCGTGGCGCGCGCTGCACCCGGTGCTGCCGACCAAGGAAGAGTTCCCGTACACGATCCGCGTTACCAGCGACATCACCGAGTCGAACGGCTCGTCGTCGATGGCGACGGTGTGCGGCGGCTCGCTGGCGATGATGGATGCGGGCGTTCCGCTGAAGCGTCCGGTGTCGGGCATCGCGATGGGGCTGATCCTCGAGGGCAAGGACTTTGCGGTCTTGTCGGACATCCTCGGCGACGAGGATCACCTCGGCGACATGGACTTCAAGGTCGCGGGCACCAGCGAGGGCATCACCGCGCTGCAGATGGACATCAAGATCTCCGGGATCACCGAGGAGATCATGAAGGTCGCGCTGGCGCAGGCGCATGAGGGCCGCGCGCACATCCTGGCCGAAATGGCCAAGGCGCTCGACTCGACGCGCACCGAGCTGTCGGCGCACGCGCCGCGCATCGAGACGTTCACGATCGACAAGTCGAAGATCCGTGAAGTGATCGGCACCGGCGGCAAGGTGATCCGCGAGATCGTCGCCACCACCGGCGCGAAGGTCGACATCGACGACGAGGGCGTCATCAAGGTGTCGTCGTCGGATCACGCGCAGATCGACGCCGCGATCAAGTGGATCAAGGGGCTGGTCGAAGAGGCCGAGGTCGGCAAGATCTACGACGGCAAGGTCGTCAACATCGTCGACTTCGGGGCGTTCGTGAACTTCATGGGCGGCAAGGACGGTCTCGTCCATGTCAGCGAAATGAAGAACGAGCGCGTCGAAAAACCGGGCGACGTCGTGACCGAGGGCCAGGAGGTCAAGGTCAAGGTGCTCGAGATCGATCCGCGCGGCAAGGTCCGCCTGTCGATGCGCGTCGTCGATCAGGAAACCGGTGCCGAGCTGGAAGACACCCGCCCGGCGCGCGAGCCGCGCGAGCGTAGCGATCGCGGCGGTGACCGTGGTCCGCGTCGCGATGGTGGCAGCCGTGACGGCGGTGGCCGTGGCGGCGCCGGCGGTGGTGATCGCGGCGGCGATCGCGGCGGCGATCGCGGCGGTCCGCGCCGCGAAGGTCGCGGCCCGCGTCGCGAGCGCGGCGAAGGCGGTGGCAAGGAAGAGGGCGACGCCCCGGCTTTCGCCCCGGCCTTCCTGACCAACGATCGCGACTGATCCCAGGTCGCTTTGCGTGCAGCAAGCGAATGGCCCCGGCAGCAATGCCGGGGCCATTTTCGTTTGTGGTTTCGTTCATCGCCCCGGTCCTGCAGTCCTGAGCCGGGGTGTCGCTTCTCCTCCGCGGAGAAGCGAGCGCTGCTTAGAGTGTGATGACATCTGGTTAACCCGTCATTGCGAGCGTAGAGCGTGATGACGTCACCTTAATCGTCATTGCGAGCGTAGCGAAGCAATCCAGAGCCGGACCAAGACGCCCTGGATTGCTTCGCTGCGCTCGCAATGACGGACGAAAAATTCAACTCGATGTCATCGCGCTCTAATCAAGCCCCGTCGTCACCCCGGCGAAGGCCGGGGGGATCACACACGTCCGAAGTGGGGGCCCCGGATCAAGGCTCTCCTGAGCAGCGCCGACGGATCCGGGGTGACCGGCGGAGGGGCAGTTCGTCATTGCGAGCGGAGCGAAGCAATCCAGAGCCGGACCCGGACGCCCTGGATTGCTTCGCTACGCTCGCAATGACAGAGATTACTCCACCACCCGCTCGAAGGGTGCCGCCGGGAGGTCCGCACCGTCGAACAGGTTCGTGAACGGCGCGTCGCTCCACGCGTAGCGAACCTTCGTGACGCCAGCGGCATTCGCACCCGGCAACACGACCGTATCGCCCCGCGCCTCCGCCGGCACATAACGGCACGCATCTCCAGCGCACGCCTCGAAGCCGATCGCCTGCCCCGCGCTATACGTGTGCAGCCCGCCAGTAACGTTGCGATAGCGCACCACCAGATCGCTACCGCTCCGCGACACGCCGGCCACCTCCGGCCCACTGCGCAGACCCGGCTGGCCATAGGCGATCACTCGCGCCAGCCGCGCCAGCCGCTCGCCGACCACCGTCTTCTGCGTCGGATGGATGTCGAAGCGGTCGCCGACATCCAGCGTCACCGCTAGCCCCGCGTGCGCATCCTGTGCGACCGCCTGCGCCTGCGCTTCACGGAGTTCCGCCCAGCCCGACTGAAGGGGCGCGGTCGGCGGCTTGCCGTAGGAAGTGAGCTGGACGACGAAGAACGGCAGCTCCGGCGCCGCGAACGTCCGCCGCCAGTCCGCCATCAACAGCGTCATCAGCTCGCGATACGTCGACGCCTCCCCCGCGTTCGACTCGCCCTGGTACCAGGCGGCGAGCTTCAGCCCGTAGCCGGCAAACGGCGCGATCATGCCGTTGTGGAGCGTCGCGAGGCTGTTCGGCACGTCCCATGGCGCTGGCGCGATCTTCTCACCGGTCAGCGCACGCCCCCGATAATAGCGCCACGGTCCCGCGAACGGCACCAGGGTCCCATCAGCCAGTTCCAGCCCGCGCGGCGCGGCACCGGTCAGCCCGCCGCCGTTTGCGCCGCCCAGCACGCGCATCGCGACGACGTTGCGCCCGACCTTCCACGTGCCCTTCGGTGCGTCGTAATGCCGCCACGCCCAGTTGACGCTGCCGCCGCCGACATAGCGGCCGTTGACCCACGTCTCCTCATATTGATCGATCGGACCGAGTTGCAGCGTCTTCGCGGCGGCAACCTGCCCGGCGGTCAGGTCGATCGTGCCCCGCAGCCACATCACGCCCTCGAAGGCCGCGAGCGCGGGCACGCCCGCCTCCTTCCACGCCGCGGTCGGGATCGTCGCCCATTTCGCGTCGTCGAAGTCGGAACGCCGGAACGCCGCCTGTCGTGCGGCGGCCGGGTCATGCGCCTTCCACCACGCCTCGCGCCGCGCGCCATCCTGCGCCAGCGCCCTGGCCGGATCGCGCCCGTAAAGATCGACCGCGGCGATCCCGTCCTTCAGCCGCGGGATCGTCGCGAGCGACGCCGGGCTGATCCAGCTCTCGATCCGCGTCCCGCCCCATTCGGAGTTGATGAAGCCGATCGGCACCTTCTCGGTCTGCCGCAGCGAGCGCGCCATGTAATAGCAGACTGCCGAAGCGTCGCCGACCGTCTCCGGCCCGACGCGCTGCCACTTGGCGGGGGCTTCCAGATCAGCGAGCGGCTGCGCACGGCTGGTGTCGGGGATCGTCGCATAGCGCAGGTCGGGGTCGGCCGGCGTCTGCAACGCGCCCCATGCGTTGGTCGATTGCTTGACCATGAACTCCATGTTCGACTGGCCGCCGCACAGGAAGACGTCGCCGACCATGATGTCGGTCAGCGTCTGCCCGTCCTCCACGGTCAGCGTGTACGGCCCGCCCGCCGCCTGCGCCGGCAGCGTCGCCCGCCACTTCCCCTGCGCATCGACGGTCGCGGTGGTGCTCTGCTGGCCGAGCCGCACCGTCACCGCGGCGTTCGGCGCACCCTGCCCCCAGACCTCGATCGGCCGGTCACGCTGGAGCACGGCATGATCGGCGAAGATGTGCGCGAAGCGCGGCGTCGCCTCCTGCGCCACCGCGGGCGCGGCAAGCGCCATCGCCGATCCCGCCATCAACATGCGCCACATCGCCATCATCCTCTCCATCGCTTTGTTAGCGCTCACGTATCGCACCCGGCCGGGGCGCGCCAAGCGTCAATCGCGATAGGAGCGATCGATCCGGTCGAGCTTGCGCAACAGCGCCGGCCACGCCAGCCCGCGCGCCAGCATCCCGATCCCGGCCGGCGGCGACTGGCGGGCGACCTTGTCCTCGACCCCCTGCGGCGGCGTGTGCAGCCCGTCAGGGCCGGCGGCGAGCATCAACACCTGCGCCTCGCACGCACGTTCAAGGAAATAGAGCCGCAGGAAGCACGATGCGACCGAGTCGCCCACGGTCAGCGTGCCGTGATTGCGCAGGATCATCGCATGGCGCGAACCGAGGTCGGCGACCAGCCGCTCGCGCTCCTCCAGGTCGGTCGCGATCCCTTCATACTCATGATAGGCGACATCGTGCGACGCGATCATCGCCGTCTGCGTATGCGGCGACAGCCCGCACGCCATCGCCGATACCGCCTGCCCGTGCGGCGTATGAAGGTGCATCACCGCCTGCGCGTCGTCGCGCGCCATGTGGATCGCGGAGTGGATCGTGAACCCGGCCGGGTTGACCGGATGCGCGCTCGCGCCGACCGGCTGCCCGTGGACATCGATCTTGACCAGCGAGGAGGCGGTGATCTCCTCGAACATCATGTCATAGGGATTGATGAGGAAGTGATGCTCCGGCCCCGGCACCCGCGCCGACAGATGCGTGAAGATCAGATCGTCCCAGCCATACAGCGCCACCAGCCGATAGGCGGCGGCGAGATCGACCCGCGCCTCCCACTCGCCCGGTGCCATCGCCGTGGACTCCACCATCGCCGCCGTCGCCATGCGCTTCCTCTCCGTGCTTTTGACACAGATGTTAATACAGGCGATGGCCGCCCGCCAGCGGTGCGTGTATCCTTGTGTTGCGGCCGGATATAACATGGATCGGGCGCGTTTCATCGGAGGGAGCGGCTTTCCTGCCCGCTCCCGCAGCAGGACCGACATGACCGACACCAACGGATTTAGCCTCACGCGGCGCGGCGCGCTCGTCAGCGGGGTCGCCGCCGCCTCCACGACCGCGCTGCCGCTCGACGCGCAACCGCTGCCGGCGGAGACGCCCGCCGCCACCGTGCCGGTGTCCTTTACCGTCAACGGCAAGAAGCGCGCGCTCGATCTCGATCCGCGCGTCACCTTGCTCGACGCGCTGCGCGAGCACCTGCATCTCACCGGCAGCAAGAAGGGCTGCGACCACGGCCAGTGCGGCGCATGCACGGTAATGGTCGAGGGCAAGCGCATCAACTCGTGCCTGACGCTCGCGGTGATGCACGACGGTGACAGCATCACGACGATCGAGGGGCTCGGCAAACCGGGCGACCTGCATCCGATGCAGGCCGCGTTCGTCAAGCATGACGGTTACCAGTGCGGCTATTGCACGCCGGGCCAGATCATGGCGGCGGTCGCGATGTTGCAGGAGGTGAAGGACGGCGTGCCGAGCTACGTCTCGACCGACCTCACCGCCGCCGGCCGCATCGACGCGCAGGAAGTGCGCGAGCGGATGAGCGGCAACATCTGTCGCTGCGCCGCCTATTCGAACATCGTCGCCGCGATCGCCCATGTCGCGGGTGCGGAGGACGTCGCATGAAGCCCTTCACCTACGAGCGCGCCACCTCCCCCGCCGCTGCCGCCGCCGCGGTCGCCGCCAGGCCGGGCGCGAAGTTCGTCGCGGGCGGCACCAATTTGCTCGACCTGATGAAGCTGCAGATCGAGGCGCCGACGCATCTGGTCGACGTCAACCGGCTCGCGCTCGACACGATCGAAGCGACGCCTGACGGGGGATTGCGCGTCGGGGCGCTGGTCCGCAACACCGCGCTCGCCGCCGACAGCCGCGTGCGCCGCGACTATGGCGTGCTCAGCCGTGCGTTGCTGTCGGGCGCGTCGGGGCAGTTGCGCAACAAGGCGACGACCGCGGGCAATCTGCTCCAGCGGACGCGTTGTCCGTATTTCTACGACACCAATCAGGCGTGCAACAAGCGCAAGCCCGGCTCGGGCTGCGCGGCGCTGGGTGGCTATAGCCGCGCACTGGCGGTGATCGGCACCAGCAAGGATTGCATTGCGACCCATCCCAGCGACATGGCGGTAGCGATGCGCGCGCTCGACGCGACGGTGGAGACCGTCGACGGCGGCGGGCGCACCCGCACGATCCCGATCGCCGACTTCCATCGCCTGCCCGGCAGCACGCCGTGGATCGAGACCGCGCTCACCCCCGGTGAGATGATTACGGCGGTCACGCTTCCCGCCCCGGTCCGCGGGACGCACATCTATCGCAAGGTGCGCGACCGCGCCTCCTACGCCTTTGCGACGATCTCGGTCGCGGCGATCCTGCCCGAAAGCGGCACGCCGCGTTTCGCCTTCGGTGGCCTCGCGCACAAGCCGTGGCGGGTGCCCGCTGCCGAGACGCGGATGGATGGCGGCGCGAAGGCGATCGCCGCCGCCGCGCTCGCCGGTGCCACGCCGACATCGCAGAACGCCTATAAGATTCCGCTGGTCGAGCGCACGCTGGCCGCGGTGCTCGCCGAAGGACGCGCAGCATGAAGTTCGACACCCCCGCCGGCCGCAACCCGATCGATCAGCAGAAGGTCATCGGCCGGCCCACCGACCGCATCGATGGCCCGCTCAAGGTCACCGGCACTGCGCCTTATGCCTTCGAGCGCAACGATGTCGCGCCGAACCATGCCTATGGTGTGATCGTCGGCACAGGCGTTGCCAAGGGGCGGATCACGCGGATCGACACCGCCGACGCGCAGCGCGCGCCCGGCGTGCTGTCGGTGGTGACCTATGAGAATGCCGGCAAGCTCGGCAAGGCCAAGGCGCATACCGCGACGATGCTCGCCGGGCCGGAGGTCGAGCATTACGATCAAGCGGTCGCGATCGTCGTCGCGGAAACCTTCGAGCAGGCGCGCGACGCCGCCAAACGCGTCCGCGTCGATTATGCCCGCGCCAGGGGCAAGTATGAGCTGAAGGCGGTCAAGGACGGCGCGCCGATCGCCAAGGGCGACAAGATGAAGACCGCGCGCGGCGACTTCGCCGGTGCCTTCGCCAGCGCCACGGTCAAGCTCGACGCAACCTATACCACGCCCGACCAGAGCCACATGATGATGGAGCCGCACGCGACGATCGCGGCGTGGAACGGCGACGAGCTGACGCTGTGGACCAGCAACCAGATGATCGCCTGGGCGGTGCGCGACATGAGCGAGACGCTGCTGATACCCAAGGAAAAGATCCGAATCGTCTCGCCCTATGTCGGCGGGGGGTTCGGCGGGAAACTGTGGGTGCGCTCCGACGCGGTGATGGCGGCGCTCGCGGCAAAGGCAGCAGGTCGTCCGGTCAAGGTCGCACTCGCCCGCCCGCAGCTGATGAACAACACCACCCATCGCCCGGCGACGATCCAGCGCATTCGCATCGGCGCGGACAAGGCCGGCAAGATCACGGCAATCGCGCATCAGACGTGGTCGGGCGACCTGCCCGGCGGTGGTCCGGAGACGGCCGCAAACCAGACGCAGCTCCTCTACGCCGGCGCGAACCGGCTGACCGAGACGCATCTGGCGGTGCTCGATCTGCCCGAAGCCAATGCGATGCGCGCGCCCGGCGAAGCGCCCGGGATGATGGCGCTCGAGGTCGCGATGGACGAAATGGCGGAGAAGCTGGGCATGGACCCGGTCCGCTTCCGCATCGTCAACGACACGATGGTCGATCCGGAGAAGCCCGAGCGGAAGTTCTCCGACCGCAACCTCGTCCGCTGCCTTGAGGAAGGCGCGGCGAAGTTCGGCTGGAACCGCCGCAACCCGAAGCCGGCGCAGGTGCGCGACGGCGACTGGCTGGTCGGCCTCGGTATGGCGGCGGCGTTCCGCGGCAACATGAACATGAAGTCCGCCGCGCGCGTCGGCGTCGATCGCAAGGGCGTGGTGACCGTCGCCACCGACATGACCGACATCGGCACCGGCAGCTACACGATCATCGCGCAGACCGCCGCCGAGATGCTCGGCGTGCCGCTCGACAAGGTCGTGGTGCTGCTCGGCGACAGCCGCTTTCCGGTGTCGTCGGGCTCGGGTGGCCAATGGGGCGGCAACAGCTCGACCGCGGGCGTCTACGCCGCCTGCGTCGACCTGCGCCGCCGCATCGCGCAGAAGCTCGGCTTCAACTCCGACGACGTGACCTTCGCCGACGGCAAGGTGTCGAGCGGCAACCGCTCGGTCGATCTCGCCAGGGCGGCGGGCGACGAGGGAATCAGCGGCGAGGACTCGATGGAATACGGCACGCTGGAGAAGGATTACGCGCAGGCGACGTTCGGCGCGCATTTCGTCGAGGCGGCGGTGAACATCTACACCGGCGAGATCCGCGTGCGGCGGATGTCGGGCGTCTATGATGCCGGGCGCATCCTCAACCCGAAATCGGCGCGCAGCCAGGTGATCGGCGGGATGACGATGGGGATCGGCGCGGCGCTGATGGAAGATGCGGTGGTCGACGCGCGCTTCGGCTATTTCGTGAATCACGATCTCGCCGAATATCACGTCCCCGTGCACCTCGACGTGCCGCATCAGGAGGTCGTGTTCCTCGACACGCTCGACGACAAGACCTCGCCGATGAAGGCCAAGGGCGTCGGCGAACTGGGGCTGTGCGGCGCGGCGGCGGCGGTCGCCAACGCGGTCTACAACGCCTGTGGCGTCCGCATCCGCGACTATCCGCTGACGCTCGACAAGGTGCTGGAGGGGTTGCCGGTGGTCTGAGGGCGAGCGCGGGCCACGTCCTACCCCCAACCGGTCATTCCCGTGAAGGCGGGAATCCAGACACGCAGGTCTATCGATAGAAGCGCCCGGTCAGACGTTCTGGATTCCCGCATTCGCGGGAATGACGGGGTTCACCGTCGTCCCGCGCTCGACCCGGGCCCCGCTTCTAGCCGGCGCTCGAGAAAGAAGCGGGGTCCCGGATCAAGTCCGGGACGACGGCGGGAGGCTCAACTGCCCCGCCAGCGCATCGACGTCCACCCCCGCTGGCACGATCCGCCAACACCCCGGCGTGCGACTGTCGACGATCGTCACCGCACCCTTCGGACAGATCCCGAGGCATTTCACCTCGACCACCCCGACCGCTGCCTTGCGCCCCTTGCCGAACCCCGGCTCAGCACGCAGCGCCTTGGCGAGCGACGTTTTCCCCTTCGCGCCAAACCCGCCGCCCAGCTTCTTGGAGCACTTCCCGCACACCAGCACCGCGCCGGTCCAGCCAGCACGCACCTGCTCCTTCAAGGCTCGGCGCGCGGCTTCCATGTCCGCGCCTCCTCGGCAACGCGCAGCACGTCATAGGCGGCCTGAATCGCCTGAAAGCGCGTCGCCGCATCCTTGTCGCCGGGCCGCACGTCGGGGTGGTTCGACTTCGCCAGCCGCCGCCATGCCAGCCGCACGTCGTCGAACGTCGCGTCTGTCTCCAGCTCCAGCACCTCCAGCGCGCGCATCTCGTCACGCGAACGCGAGCCGTCGCCCGACCCAGCCCATGCCTGATGCTTTGATTGCGAGAACCCGCCCGCATCGCGGCGTTCGTTCGCCTCGCGCTGCGCCGCTTCCTCGGCGGACAGACCCTCGAAATAATTCCAGCCGCGATTGTATTCGGCGGCATGCGCCTGACAGAAGTACCAGCGATCCGGGCTGTTCGGCGATTTGGGCGCCGGGCACGTCCCCGGCTCGGTGCAGCCATGCCGGTCGCACAGCCGGACGGTCGTCGCCTCGCGATTGGCACCATAGCCGCGCCAGCGGGGAAAGCCCCAGTCGTTCGATCGGGTAGGAATACGTGCCATTCCTGCGGCACATAAGGACGCGCCGCGCCCGCGCCAACCGATCGCGTCCGCGAATTTGCCAGAGGGCCTGTAAGCCGGGTTCTGTCCACCCCGCGAACGGGGATAGGCGACCATTCCTCTCGGCGCGCCGTTGCCGACGCGCTCCAGCAACCAACCCGGGCAGCGGGTGGGAACACACCCCGACGACGCGAACGCCGCCATGCCGCCCCTATTCGGTCTTGCTCCCGGTGGGGTTTACCGTGCCACGACCGTTACCGGCCGCGCGGTGCGCTCTTACCGCACCCTTTCACCATGACCGGGCCGAGGCCCAGGCCGTCTGCTCTCTGTTGCACTGTCCCTGACCGCGGGCTCGCGCCCTTGGCCGGCGGGCGTTACCCGCCACCGTTGTTCCGTGGAGCCCGGACTTTCCTCGGCACGCTCACGCGTGACGCGGCCGCCCGGCCCTCTGGCGGAGCCCTCTTAGTGAAGGCGACACCGATAGCAAAGCAGATCATCATTGCGAGCGTAGCGAAGCAATCCAGGCGTCATGGTCCGGCTCTGGATTGCTTCGCTCCGCTCGCAATGACGAAAAGGGGTCAATCATCCCCCTGCGGCCGGGGCAGCAGCAAGGCGAGCAGGATCATCCGGCATTCCGCATCCATCTCGCCGTCGATCAGTTCGGGGCGAAAGCGCCGCTGGAAGGCCATGATCGCCGCCATCCGGTCGCTCACGTCATAGCCGAACCGCTCCAGCGCGAGGCAGAACGCCGCCTCGCCCCACATCGGATCGACCAGATTTTTGGTCGGCCGCGGCAGCGCCAGCCGCAACCGCGCGAGCCGATGCCACGGGAACAGCTCGCCCGGATCGCGCTTGCGCAGCGGCGCGACATCGGAATGGCCGACGATATTGCCGCGCGTGATCTCGTACATGTCCTTCAGATGCGCGACGAGCCGGATCACCGCCTCGACCTGCGGCTCGGGGAAGGCGCGATAGCCGTGTTCGTGGCCGGGGTTGACGATCTCGATGCCGATCGACGCCGAATTGACGTCGGTCACGCCGCGCCAGTGCGCCGCGCCGGCATGCCAGGCGCGCTTGTCGTCCGGTACCAGCCGCGTGATCGTGCCGTCCTCGTCGACGAAATAATGGCACGACACTTCGGCCGCGGGGTCGCAGAGCCGGTCCAGCGCCTCCTGCGCAGTCTTCATGCCCGTATAGTGCAGCACGATCATCGAGATCGGCAGCAATCGCTCGTTGCAGTTCGGCGACGGTCGTTCGCGACACCTCATGCGCCCGATCCGCCCGTCCGACGCTCCCTGCCTGTCACCATCGACCTCGCCAACGTTACCCGATGGAACGTCGTTCGCGAAATCAGCGTCCTGTGTAAACCCGGTTGCTATCACCGGTGTCGGGAACGCGCTCGTACAAACCCCGTGCACGCGTGCTGGGGCGGAGCCGTTCCGATTGCCCGATCACCGTTTCCCCCGCTCCCAGCAGCAGGAAGCCATCCGGCCTGAGCGCCCCCGCCAGCCGCGCCAGCACCTGTTCGCGCTGATGCGGGGCGAAATAGAACAGCAGGTTGCGGCACAGGATCAGATCGAACTCACCGACCGGCGGCGCGTCGACGATCAGGTTGTGGCGCCGATAATGAACGGCACCGAGCAATGTCCCCGACGCGCGCCACTGATTGTCTGCGGCGGGCTCGAACCAGTTGACCATACGCCGAACCGGCAGCCCGCGCTGGATCTCGAACTGCGAATAGGTGCCCGTGCGCGCGCGGGCGATCGCGGCGGCGGACACGTCCGTCGCGACGATCTCGGGCATGGCTCCCCCGGCCTCGGCAAAGATCATCGCCAGCGACAAGGGCTCCTGTCCGGTCGCGCAGGCCGCGCACCACACGCGCAGCGGCACGCGTCCGGCCACCGCTTCCGCCGCGCCCTCGATCACGCCGGCATCGCGGAAGAACGAGGTTTCCTGATTGAGCAGCGCGTCGACGATCCGGTCGGCCAGTTGCTTGTCCTTTCCCTCGATCAGCCGCGCCGCGAGCTGGTCGACCCGGTCGAACGCATGCGCCTGCAACAGCGGGCCGAGCAACGCCTCGAACCGCCAGCTGCGACCGACCGCGATCCGTTGCCCGGTGCGCGCCTCCAGCAAGGCCGCGAAGACGCGGGCGGAGCCCGGATCGATCTCCGCCATCAGCCGCGCGTCCCCAGGCGGCGCGCCGCGATCATCGCGCCGATCTCGCGCGGGGCGAGCACCGCATCGGCAAGCCCCGCCTCGGCCACCGCGCCAGGCATCCCCCACACGACCGACGACTCGCGATCCTGCACCACGATCGTCCCTCCGGCGGCACGCACGGCGCGTGCGCCCTCGAGGCCGTCCCGTCCCATGCCGGTCAACACCACCGCGAGCAGCCGGGTGCCGTAGGTCTGCGCCAGGCTGGTGAACATCGGATCGACCGACGGCAGATTTCCGGTCGGGCTCGGCGACTGCGACAAGCGTGTGGCGATACGGCCATCGGCCTGCGTCGCGGCGAGCAGATGGGCGTCGCCGGGCGCGATCAACACCTCGCCGAGGCCGACGTGACGGCGCTCCTGCGCGATCGACGACGGCCGTTTCGCCACTGCCCCGACCTGCGCGGCAAAATAGGGCGAGAAGGACGGCGGCAGATGCTGGGTGACGAAGATCGGCTGCGTCATCGTCGCGGGCACCTGTTCCAGCAGCGAGGCGAGCGCGTGGATGCCGCCGGTCGACGCCCCGATCGCGATCGCGTCGAAGGGCGGCGGGGTCATGATCGTCGCGCGCCGTGGCAGCGGCCGGTTCTCGCCATGTGCCGCGAGCAGGTCGAGCCGCGCCAGCAACGTCTCGCCGAACCGGCCCGCGAAGGCACCGATACTCGGCTTCACCAGCGTGTCCGCCGCGCCCAGCGCGAGCGCATGCATCGTCACCGCCGCGCCTTCCGCCGCGGAACTCGACACGACCAGCACGCGCGCGCCCTTGCCCGCGGCCAACAGCTCGGGCAGCGCGTCGATGCCGCTTTGATAAGGCATGACCAGGTCGAGCAGGATGAAGTCGACCGGCTCCCGGCGCAGGAACGCCAGCGCGCGCTGCGCGTCCGGCAGCGCGCCGGCCAGCTCGAAACGGCCGCTGCCCGTAATGAAACGCGACAGCGCGGCGCGCGCGACCGCCGAATCATCGACGATCAGGACGCGGGGTCGCGGCCGTTCCGCCCCGGCCGGGTCTGGGCGCTGAATCATGGCAGGGTCCGGCACGGGTCCGTCCGGGATCAGGCGACGCCGACGATCTGGAGCTTGCTGTGCAGCGTCTCCCGGTCGAACGGCTTCATCACATATTCGTCGGCGCCCGCCTCGATCGCGGCACGGATGTGCGCCATGCCGTTCTCGGTGGTGCAGAACACCACTTTCGGACGACGCGGCATCGGCTCCTCGCCCAGCGCGCGCAGGAACTCCATCCCGCTCATCACCGGCATGTTCCAGTCGAGCAGGATGACGTCGGGACACGACTGCCGGCAATGCGTCAGCGCCTCGCGCCCGTCGCCCGCCTCGGACACCGAAAAGTCGAGCGCCTCCAGGATGTGGCGCGCCACCTTGCGGATCACCTTCGAATCATCGACGATCAGGCAAGTCTTCATGATTTTTCCGATATTTCTGGTGCTGCCGCATCTTGGCCGCGGCGCAGTAAGGATGGGGTTAACGGCGACGCTCAGCCCAGCGCACCGGCGCGCGCGACCAGCCGGTCGAGATCGACCGCCATCAACGTCTCGCCATCGCCCTCGGCGACGCCGGTGACGAAATCCCACTCGCCCGCGCTGCCCTGCGCGATCGGTGCCGGGGCGAGCGTGAACGTTGCGACATCCTCCAGCGCGTCGACCGCGATCGCGTAGAGATGCCCGTCGACCAGCGTGGCGACCGCGCGGCCGCCCTTGCCGTCGCGCACCATCGGCGTACCCCCGAACAATTCGCGCACGTCGATGACCGTGGCGACGCGGCTGCGCATCGCGGCCAGCCCGACCACGGCGGGGGCGGCGCCGGGCGCCGGAACGGTGCTGTGCACCTCGACAACCGAATCGACACGCTCGGCGTCGAACAACAGACCCCGGTCGCCGACCCGCGCGACCAGATGCAGAGCGCCCTTCATGCGGCATATCCCTTCAGCGCGGCGATCAGCGCGACGCGGTCGAATCGGTACAGCGGCTTCCCGCGCTCGCGGCTCAGCCGCAGCGCGGGCACCGGTGGCGTGTCGGCATCGTCCTCCATCGCCAGCGCCAGAGCGACTGGCGTATCCGGCGGCGCACGCCGCACGACGCGGTAACCGGCCTGCTCGATCGCCGGCTTCAGGAACGCTTCCATCCAGCCGCTCTCCGCGCCGTGCAACAGGCACAGCGGACGCTCGGCAATCGCGGCAGCGTCGCCGAACAGCGCCAGCGGATCGACCAGCTCGATCGGATCGCCGTCGATCACCGCCAGCCCGGCGATCACGCCATGCGGATCGGCGGCCGGCGCGATATCCTGCGGCAACGGTACGATCTCGATCGGGTCGGCGATCGGGTAAGCGAGTTCCTGATCGTCGAGCTGGAGGCGCAGCACCTTGCGCACCTCGCCGGCGACCGCGCCGGTGCCCGCCCATACCGGGATCGAACGATCGCCGATCGTCAGCCACAGCCCGCCTGCCAGCGCACGCACCGCACCCGCCGCAACCCCCTCGATCCGGTCGACCGCGTCCGACACGATCATCCGGCGCGCGCCGTCGATATCGTCGAACAGCAAGGCCCGGACCGGCTCGACCATCTCGGCCTCGACGACCGCGGCATCGGGCCGCTCGAACACCAATGCCGCTCGCGCCGCGATCGCCGAGCAATCAAGCAACAGGATCGGCGCGCCATCGTCGGGCAGCATCTGCCCGGCATAGATCCCCGCGCACATCACCGCCGGCGCGGCGGGCTTGACGACCAGTTCCTGCGTGTCGCGTACGCCGTCGAGCGCGAGTGCGAACCGTCCTTCCCGCAGCGACACGATCGCGAGGAAACCCGGTGCCGCCTGCGCCTCGCCCTGTCCGAGCAGCGTCGGCAGCGAGACCATCGGCAAGCGTTGCCCGCGCAGCAGCACGACCGCGCCCGCCGCGACCCGGTCGACACGCACCGAACCGCCATCCACCGCGACGATCTCGTCGACCGACTGACGCGGGATGGCGAAACGCGTTCCCGCGGCATCGACCAGTACCGC
This sequence comes from Sphingomonas sp. 8AM, assembly GCF_902506455.1. Classification (GTDB taxonomy): domain Bacteria; phylum Pseudomonadota; class Alphaproteobacteria; order Sphingomonadales; family Sphingomonadaceae; genus Sphingomonas. The sequence continues at coordinate 691,941 of NZ_LR733844.1, forward strand.
ATTGAGGATCGCCAGCGTCAGCGGCACCTCCAGCGAGATCACCAGCCCCTGCCCCGGCCGGCTGGTCAGCGAGATACGCCCGCCGGCCTGTTCGACATTGGCCTTCACCACGTCCATACCGACGCCGCGCCCCGACAGCGCGGTCACCTCGTCGCGCGACGACAGCCCGGCTTCGAAGATCAGCTTCAGCCGACCCTCTTCGTCGAGCGCGGCCAGTTCGGCGGCGCGCTCCGGCTGCGCGCGCAACGCCTTGGCGAGCAGCCGCTCGCTGTCGATCCCGCGCCCGTCGTCGGCGATCTCGATGATGATCAGGTTGCCCGCCTGCCGCGCGACGATCCGCAGCTGCCCGGCCACCGGCTTGCCGGCGCGCATTCGTCCCGCGCGATCCTCGATCCCGTGGTCGACCGCGTTGCGGACGAGGTGCACGAGCGGATCGCGCAGCAGCTCGATCATCTCGCGGTCCAGTTCGACGTCGCCGCCCTCGATTGTCAGCGTCACCGACTTGTCGAGCGCCGCCGCCGAGTCGCGCGCCAGCCGCGGAAGCGCCGAGAACAGCGACTCGACGCGCTGCATCCGCGTCCGCGTCACGGTGTCGCGAAGTTCGTCGACCGAGATGCTCAGCCGCTCGAGCATCGATTCGAGCCGCGGATCGTCGATCATCCGCAGGTGCCGGGCGAGCTGGTTGCGCGCCAGCACCATGTCCGACACCCCGCTCATCATCCGGTCGAGCAGATCGACCGACAGCCGGACCGAGCGTTTCGGCGCGACCCGGCTGGCATGCGCCACCGCGGGCGTCTCGGCCGTCTCGACCGCGGCGACGACCTCGCCCGCGATCGCGCCGTCCAGCGCCGCGATCAGCATCGCCTCGCCAGCCTCTGACAGTGACTCCCCCGCGTCGATCGCCTCGACGATCTCGCCGATCCGGTCGATGATCGCGAGGATCACGGTCACCAGCGCCTGATCCGGCGCGCGCTCGCCGGCGCGCACCGCGGCCAGCGCATCCTCCGCGGCATGGCTCAGCCGTGCGAGCCGCGGCAGATCGAGGAAGCCGCAGCTGCCCTTGATCGTGTGAACGAAGCGGAAGATCGCATCCAGCCGCGATCGATCGCCGGGGTCGGCCTCCCACCCCACGATCTCGCCCGAAATCGCCTCAAGCGTCTCGCGCGTTTCGGCAATGAATTCCTGCAGAAGATCGTCCATGCGGTCCCGTCGCGTCGTGTCGCTACGGACGGCATGGCATGTCAGCAGTTAAAAGGGTCTTTACTGAGGGGAGCGCGGCACCGCCCCGCTGGAGGAGTGCCGCACGGTCCTTCGTTACTGCTGGAGCGAGGCGGTGAGATGGGCCTGCTGGAGCGTACCGTCCGCTTCCTTCAGCACGATCACCAGTGCCAGCTCCTTGCCACCGGGGCCGAACGGCCGCCCGCGGTATTCGCCGGTCAGCTTGCCGTCCACACTTTGCAGCGTGCCCTTGATATGCTTGGCCGCATCGATCGTACCGGTAAGCGTCATGTCCAGTGCATCGCCGTCGTCGAACATCGGGACGGTTCCCGAGACCACGCTCTTCGCCAGATCGACGGTCAGCGACGCAGGCTTCGCGCCGGCCTTCTTCTCTTCCTCATTGATCATCGCACTATAAGTCAGCTTCGCGATGCCGTTCAGTTCCGCTGGGTTCGTCGGAGAGCCGATGACAAACGACCGGTACTTGCTGCTATCGCCATATTCGGCGAACGTGAAATACTGGTAGTCAGGCAACTTGTCGGGCAGCTCCAGCGCCACCAGCCGGGTTGTGGTTTCAATGCGCAGCCCGGTGCCGGCGCTAATGTTGGGGAAAGAATACACCCCGCCGTCCGGCAGGTCGGCGCTATCGGCGAAGGTTATTTTCGATTCGGCCTTTCCCCAGCTCGTCACGGCAGTGTCGGAAGAGCTGAATTCGACCGTGGTGAATTTCCCGTCGGTTCCGGTCGACGAAAACCGGTCGTAACCGGTGAAGGTACGATCGACCTTGAGATTAGCGGCCTTCTCGTAGGTATAGGACGGCGCCGCCGGCGTCGGCGTTGGCGTCGGCGCGACCGCGGCAGTTCCGGTGCCGGCCGCGCCGGCAGACGAAAGCTGCGCCCCGTTTTCATCACTGCCGCACCCGCTGAGCATCAGTATCAGCGCCACCGCGGTCATCGTTCTTCGCGTCATAACTCGCCTCATAACAGAACATACACCCCCCAAGCGGATGCACATCCTATTCTAGGCCAGACACAAACTAATCCGTTGGTTAATCGACGATATACTTCGTCAACGTTACCGTGGGACGTCAATCAACTCATCGCGAGGTTCGCCAGATCGGGTTAGCCTTGCACGAAGACTTACCGGTTCGGCAGCGCCGCGCCGAACAGCAGCGCGCCGTCGACCGGCTCGCTGACCACCACCGATCCGCCAGCCTCCTTGACCAGCTCGTGGACGAGGAACGCCGCCGCCGCGCGCGGCGCGACCGCGCTGTCGTCGGCAGGGCCGTCGGTCAGCGTCGTCCGCAGATCGGGGTCGAGCACGATCCGCGGTCCCTCGGCGCGCAGCACGATTTCGGTGGTCTCGGCGCCTTCCTCGGTGCCGATCGTCACCGTGCCGCCGCGCACCAGCGTGTCGCCCGCGATCAGCGCGAGGTTGAGCAGCACCTTTACCGCGGTCTTGGGCAGCTCGGTCGCCTCGACCATCCACTGCAGGTTCAGCCGCTTGTTGTCGCCGAGCAGCGCCTCGACCGCCTGTCGCGCCTCCCGCACGTCGACCCGCTCGCCGAACCCGCCCGCTGCGCCGAATGCCAGCCGGAAGAACTTGAGTTTGTTCGCCGAGGTCCGCGCGCTTTCGTTCAGCAGCTCGAGGCAGCGCGCGCGCATGTCGGGGTCGGTCTCATCGTTGAGCAGCTCCAGCCCGTTGTTGAGCGCGCCGACCGGCGAGAGCAGGTCGTGGCACAGCCGCGAGCAGAGCAACGAAGCGAAATCGACCGGGCTGATGGTCATCGGTAAGGCTACCTCGGCGGGATGGCGTTACGGCCTTGTGGCGAGTCGCCGGAGCCTGTGCAACCGCTTACCTCCACCGGTAGCGGATCGAACCGCCCGTGCATCGCACCGCCGGCCACCGCCCGCCACCCGGTCACCACCGCGCCCGCGACGATCAGCCAGATGCACCCGTCCGGCGCGGCATCGGCGGCGTCGCGCGGGGATGGCGCCGCAACGCCCGACGGATGCGAATGATAATGACCGATGATCCGGTCGCTTCCTCCCCTCGCCGCGCGATGCGCCGCGATCAGCGCCGCCGGGTCGATCTCGAACCGGATGGCCGGGTCGGCGGCGACATTCCGGCACGGCACCAGCCGCGTGACGATGTCGCCGTCGCCGAGCAACAGCCCGCAGATCTCGTGCGGCGTGGCGGCGGCCATGGCACACAGCTCGCGGCGCTGGGCGATTGTAATCTTGACCATCATCGCCATTTAGCAAGCAATGGACCGGGGGGTCATCATTCTCGAAGCGACGATCGCACCGGCAGCGGACGGCTGGCGGGTGGACCGTGCGCTCGCCGATGCGGTCCCGACACTGTCGCGCGAACGGCTGAAGGTGCTCATCAACGCCGGGCAGGTCACGCAGGGCGACACCGCGATGCGCGACCCCTCGCGCAAGGCGCGTGGCGGCGAACAGTTCGCGGTCGCCGTTCCTGCCCCCGCCCCCGCGCATAACGAGGCGCAGGACATTCCGCTCGTCATCGCCTTCGAGGACGAGCATCTGATCGTCATTGACAAGCCCGCCGGGCTGGTCGTCCACCCCGCCGCCGGTAATTTCGACGGGACCTTGGTCAACGCGCTGCTTCACCATTGTCAGGGATCGCTGTCGGGCATCGGCGGGGTCGCGCGGCCGGGGATCGTCCACCGGATCGACAAGGACACGTCCGGGCTGATGGTCGCGGCCAAGACCGATCGCACCCACGAAGGCCTCGCAAAACAATTCGCCGCGCACAGCATCGACCGCCGCTATCGCGCGATCGTCGGCGGGCGCCCGATGCCGGCGGCAGGATCGGTCGACGCCCCGCTCGCGCGGTCGCCCACCAATCGCAAGAAAGTCGCGATCGTGCAGGGTGGCAAGCGCGCGGTGACGCATTACCGCACGCTGGAGCCGCTCCGCGAGGCGACGATGGTCGAATGCCGGCTCGAAACCGGGCGCACGCATCAGGTGCGCGTCCATATGGCGTCGATCGGCCACGCCTTGCTGGGCGACCCGGTCTATGGTAGAACAAAACATGCTCACAAGCAGGTGCTGGACACGCTGAATTTCCGCCGACAGGCGCTTCATGCCGCGCATCTGGGGTTCGTGCATCCGATCACCGGCGAAACGCTGGGTTTCGACAGCGCGATGCCTTCGGACATGCAGGAACTGTTCAGTCAGCTTATCGTATAGAAACGGAACGCGGGTCGGCGTCGCCAGCGGGCACGTCGCGCGTATTCCGCAAGGAAGGGAGACTTAGGATCATGGCAACCCGCAGCAACGTCCCCGCGACGATTCCTGCGCTCGGCGGGGAGCAGAGCCTCAATCGCTACCTGTCGGAGATCAAGAAGTTTCCGATCCTGGCGCCCGAGCAGGAATATATGCTCGCCAAGCGCTTTCAGGAGCATGGCGATACCGACGCCGCGGCGCAGCTCGTCACCAGCCACCTGCGGCTCGTCGCCAAGATCGCGATGGGCTATCGCGGCTATGGCCTGCCGGTCAGCGAGCTGATTTCGGAGGGCAACATCGGCCTGATGCAGGGCGTGAAGAAGTTCGAGCCCGATCGCGGCTTCCGCCTCGCCACCTATGCGATGTGGTGGATTCGCGCCTCGATCCAGGAATTCATCCTGCGCTCGTGGAGCCTCGTGAAGATGGGCACCACCGCGGCGCAGAAGAAATTGTTCTTCAACCTTCGCCGGATGAAGGCGCGCCTCGATGCGTTCGAGGACGGCGACCTGACGCCCGAGAACGTCCAGAAGATCGCCACCGATCTCGGCGTGACCGAGGCAGATGTGGTCAGCATGAACCGCCGCATGGCGATGGGCGGCGACACATCGCTCAACGTCTCGATGCGCGAGGATGGCGAGGGTCAGTGGCAGGACTGGTTGCAGGACGATGCACCGCTTCAGGACAGCGTCGTCGCCGACCAGCAGGAGAAGGATGTCCGCCACGACATGCTCATGGATGCGATGGGCGATCTCAACGATCGCGAGAAGCACATCCTGACCGAGCGGCGGCTGACCGACGATCCCAAGACGCTGGAAGAACTCAGCCAGGTCTATGGCGTCTCGCGTGAGCGCGTCCGCCAGATTGAGGTGCGCGCGTTCGAGAAGCTCCAGCGCGCGATGATGCGGCTGGCGGGCGACAAGCGGATGCTGACCGCCTGATCTGCGATGCGGCACCGGCGGGGGGTTGAGCGACCCCGCCCGGTGCCGGTACGACGCAGCGCATGTTCACTGCGCTGCGCCTGCTCATCAAGATCGTCCTCGGCTTCGTCGTGCTGTCGCTCGTCTGGGTCGGCGTGTACGCGATCGTGCCCGTTCCCTTCACGATGACGATGATGGGCGACCTCGTCGGCGGTCATTCGGTGACCAAGGACTGGACGCCGCTGTCGCGGATCGACCCCGACATGCCGCGCGCCGCGATCGCGGGCGAGGATGCGCGCTTCTGCAGCCACCACGGCTTCGACTGGCGCGCGATCGCCGGAGCGGCGGCGCACAATGCCGGGGGCCAGCGGATCCGCGGCGGCTCGACGATCAGCCAGCAGACTGCCAAGAACGCCTTTCTCTTTCAGGGCGGCGGCTATCTCCGCAAGGCGCTGGAGGCGTGGTTCACGCTCCTGATCGAGACGATCTGGGGCAAGAAGCGGATCATGGAAGTCTATCTCAACATCGCCGAAACCGGGATCGGCACCTATGGCGCGGAGGCGGCGTCGCAACGCTACTTCCACCACAGCGCCGCGACGCTCAGCCCGGTCGAGGCAGCGCGGATCGCCGCCGTCCTGCCGCTGCCGAAGAAGCGGGAGGCGGTCGCCCCGACTGGTTTCGTCCGCCGCCGCGGCAACCAGATCACGCGCTATGTCGGGATCGTGCGGCGGTCCGGACTGGACGCCTGCCTGCGCTAACCTACTCGTCATTGTGAGCGTAGCGAAGCAATCCAGGGCGTCCTGGTCCGACCCTGGCTTGCTTCGCTGCGCTCGCAATGACGGACAAACGCCCTACCCGATCGTAATCACCCGATCCCCAAGCCGCTCGGCCTCGGCGGCATCATGCGTCACCATCAGGATCGGCACCGCGCGCGCATCGCGCACCCGCTCGATCGCGCGCATCGCCTCCTCGCGCCGCGCGGGGTCGAGCGACGACAGCGGCTCGTCGAGCAACAGAAACGCCGGCTCGCTCAGCAACGCCCGCCCGATCGCCACCCGCCGCGTTTCGCCCCCCGACAGGGTCCGCGGCCAGCGCCGCAGCAACGGCGCGATGTCCAAAGTCGCCGCCACCTCGGCCAGCCGCGCGGCATCGCGCGCGCCGTAAAGCAAATTCGCCTGCACACGCCGATGCGGAAACAGCCGCGCATCCTGAAACACATAGCCCGCACGCCGCTGCTCCGGCGGGAAATCGACCCCAGCGTCGGCATCGAACAACGTCCGCCCGCCGACCCGCACATGCCCGCGCACCGGGCGCAGCAAGCCGGCGATCATATCGAGCAGGCTGGTCTTCCCCACCCCCGACGCGCCGACCAGTACCGTCAGCCCGTCGCCCGCGACGAAGCGCGCGCCGACCATCGCCTCGCCGCGCCGCGCCGCCACATCGACGTCAAAGGACATGCACGCCCCGCCCCGCGCGCCGCACCAGCGCCTCCGACACGATCAGCGCCACCAGCGACAGCGCCACCGACACCGCCGCCAGCCGCCACACCTCGCTCTCGCCGCCCGGCCGCTGGAGCGCGGCATAGATGGCGAGCGGCAAGGTCTGCGTCTCGCCCGGCACGTTCGACACGAAAGTGATCGTCGCCCCGAACTCGCCGATCGCACGCGCCAGTCCGAGCACCAGCGCCGCCGCAATCCCCGGCGCAGCCAGCGGCAGCGTCACGGTCGCATAGGCCCGCCAGCGCGTCGCACCCAGGGTACGCGCCGCCTGCTCCAGCCGCCGGTCGACCGCCTCGATCGACAGCCGCATCGCGCGCACCATCAGCGGCAGCGCCATCACCCCCGCCGCGATCGCCGCGCCGGTCCAGCGGAACAGCACGCTGACCCCGAATCCAGCCTCCAGCACGCGCCCGATCGGCCCGGCCGGCGCAAAGGCGAGCAGCAGCACCCAGCCCGTGACAACCGGCGGCACCACCAAAGGCAGATGCACCAGCCCGTCGAGCAGCACCTTGCCCGGAAACCGCCACCGCGCCAGCACCCACGCCAGCGCGAACGCGACCGGCAGCGCGCCCAGCGTCGCGGTGCCGCCGACCAGCAGGGTCAGGCGGACGATCGGCAGCAGCTCGCTCAACGCGTCGTGAAACCGCGCCGCGCGAGGATCGCCTGCCCGCCGCGCGACAGCAGGAAACGGCGGAAACCCTCCGCCTCCGGGCTCGCCCCGGCGGTCAGCCGCGCGATCGGATAGACGATCGGCGCATGGCTGCGCGGCGGGAACACGCCCGCCACCTGCACGCCCGTCGCGGCGCGCGCGTCGGTCGCATAGACGATCCCGTACGGCGCCGCCCCGCGCGCGACGAGCGCCAGCGCCGCCCGCACATTCTCCGCCCGCACCACATGCGGCGCGACCGCCTCCCATGCACCCAGCCGGGTCAGCGCCTCGCGGCCATATTTGCCTGCCGGCACGCTGTCGGGATCGGCCATCGCCAGCGCCCCGCTACCCAGCAGCTTGCCAAGCGCCGCGCCCTTGGTCGCGACGACGCGCGGCAACCCGGGCCGCGACACCACCACCAACCGGTTGCGCACCAGCACCGCGCGCGTCCCCGCCACGACCAGCCCGCGCCCCGCGACATCATCCATCCAGTCGGCGTCGGCGGAGACGAACAGATCGGCCCGCCCGCCTGCCGCGATCTGCCGCGCGAGTGCCGACGACGCCGCGAACGACAAGCGCGGCCGCTCATGCCCCGCCTCGACCCACGCATCACCCGCGTCGGTCAGCGCCTCCTGCATGCTCGCCGCCGCCAGCACCAACGGCGCGCGCTCCTGCGCAGCCGCGGGTCCAGCCATCAGTACAAGGGCGAGCAGCGAAAGCAGGAAGCGCATGGCAATGCTCATGGCACCCGCCCCCCGCGAAGACAATCGCGCCGCCCTCAATCCTCCCCTGAACCGCTAATGTCGAACAGGTGCTTGTACTGGCGTGGCTGCGAGCGGAGGTACTGGTCGGGTGCCTTCACCCGCGCGCCCAGCTCGGCGGCGGCGTGCCACGGCCAGCGGGGATCGTAGAGGATCGTCCGCGCCAGCGCGATCAGATCGGCCTCGCCGGTCGCGACGATCGCCTCGGCCTGCTGCGGCTCGGTGATGAGCCCGACCGCGACGACCGGGATCGACACCGCCTGCTTCACCGCGCGTGCCAGCGGCACCTGATAGCTCGGCCCGACCGGAATTTCCTGCCGCGGATCGAGCCCGCCGCTCGACACGTGGATCGCCGCACACCCGCGCGCCTCCAGCGCCTTGGCGAAGGCGACGGTCTGCTCGGCATCCCAGCCGCCCTCGACCCAGTCGCTCCCCGACACGCGCACCGTCACCGGCCGCTCCGCCGGGAACGCCGCGCGCACTGCGTCATACACCTCCAGCGGAAAGCGCATCCGGTTCTCCAGCGACCCGCCATATTCATCTTCGCGATGGTTGGAGAGCGGCGACAGGAACTGGTGGAGCAGATAGCCGTGCGCGGCATGGATCTGGATCAGGTCGAGCCCGAGCCGCGCCGACCGTTTCGCCGACTCGGCAAACGCGTCGCGGATGCGCGCCAGCCCCGCGCGGTCGAGTGCCACCGGCGCGGGGTTCTTGGGATCATAGGGCAATGCCGACGGCGCGACCGTCTCCCAACCATGCGGATCGCTGGCCGGGATCTGCCGCTCACCTTTCCACGGCAGGTCGGTCGACGCCTTGCGGCCGGCATGGCCCAGCTGGATCGCGACCGGCATATCCGAGTGACGCCGTACCGATTCGAGCACGCGCGCCATCGCGGCCTCGGTCGCATCGTCCCACAGCCCGACGTCGCCATAGCTGATCCGCCCGATCGGCTCGACAGCGGTCGCCTCGATCGTCAGCACGCCCGCGCCCGACAGCGCGAGATGGCCGAGATGGATCGTGTGCCAGTCGGTCATGCCACCGTCGACCGCTGAATATTGGCACATCGGCGCGATGACGATGCGGTTGGCGAGCGTCAGGCCGCCAATTGCAAGTGGCTGGAATAACCGGGGTCCGCTCATCGGAAACACGCTCCTGAAGGTGAGCGGTCATTACGCATCAGCGGAAGAATGGTGCCGCGCGGCCGCGGCGGATAAATGGTCGGGGAAAGAGGATTCGAACCTCCGGCCCCTGCCTCCCGAAGGCAGTGCTCTACCAGGCTGAGCTATTCCCCGACCAGGGTGCCGGTCGGATGTACCGTCGACAGGGCGCGGCTTATATCAGCGGAATTTCGGAGCGCAAGCGGGGAATCACCGCTGTTGTTACGCGAAGCGCGCGGCTAGGTTTCGCGGCGATGTCGCTTGCCGAATGGATCGCCACCGCCCTCGGGATCGCCTGTGTCGCGCTGGCCGCGCGGCGCAGCATCTGGACCTTCCCGACCGCGATCGTCTCGGTCGCGCTGCTCGGCCTCGTGGTGTTCCGCGCCCGACTATATTCGGACGCGCTGCTCCAGCTCTTCTTCGCCGCCGCCAATTTGTACGGCTGGCTCAACTGGCGGCGCGCGCAGGCACGCACCGGCGATGTCCCGGTCCGCTCGCTCGACACCCGCGCCCGCGCCGCGTGGGTCATCGGGATCACGCTGTGCTGGCTGGCATGGGGCAGCGCGATGCACCGGCTGACCGACGCCGCGCTGCCGTGGTGGGACGCCGGCATCGCCGCCGCCAGCGTTGCGGCGCAACTGCTGATGGCACGGCGCGCGATCGAGAATTGGTGGCTGTGGATCGCCGTCGATCTCGCCTCGGTGCCGCTGTATCTCGCCAAGGGCCTCTATCCCTTCGCCGCGCTCTACCTCATCTATCTCGCGCTCGCGGTCTGGGGCCTGATCGACTGGCGCCGCGCGCTCGGCAGCGGCTGGCGGATGGTGCCGGCATGACCTTGCGCACCGTTTGCCTTCACGGGCCGGAGAGTACCGGCAAGTCGACGATGGCGCCGCGGCTGGCGCAGCAATTCGACTCGGTCTGCGTGGCCGAGTTCGGGCGGACCTATTGCGAGACCTATGGCACCGATCTGACCATGTCCGACCTTGTCGTGATCGCGCAGACGCAGGACGCCAAGGCGCGCAAGGCGGTCGACAGCGGCGCGCGGCCCGTGATCCTCGATACCGATCCGCTGATGAGCGCGGTGTGGGCGGACATGATGTTCGGACGACGCGATCCGTGGTTCGACCGCTGGCAGGGCACCGCCGACCTCTACCTGCTGTTCGACATCGACCTGCCGTGGGTCGAGGACGGCACCCGCCTGTTCGGCTCGCAGCGCGAACGCGAGCGCTTCTTCGACCTGTCGCGCCGCGAGCTGGAGCGCCGTGGCGTGCCGTGGGTGCTGATCCAGGGCGACGGCTCGCGTCGCTATCTCAACGCCCTCACCGCGATCCGTGCGGCGCTGTAGCCGCCGCCCGGGTTGATGCCGTCGGCATGGCTCAGGCGCGCGACAACGAGCGTCGCCGGACCGGCCGGACTCACTCGGCCCGGTAGGGACGGCCGGACTGGATCAGTCGCTGCCGCGATGTGTTGCCGGGCACCGCAATATGGGTCGCCGGATCATATTCCTTCCCGATCCCCGGCGAACCTTCGGGCACCCAGAGTTCGACCACGGTGTTCGAGTAGCTGTTGGGAAGGTAGCGGATCCAATAGCCGTCGGGATGGTGGCTCCAGCGACCGGTCGGCACAGCGATGCTCCCCGGACCGGCCGGTGCCATGCCGGCGAGCACGGCGACGCGCTCCAGCTCGCCGAAGCTGGTCCCGGGCGTGGTCAGCATCCGCCGCAGGTCGGCTTCCGCCTGCATGACGGTCCTGACTTCGCGCGGCAGATTGTCCGCGATCGGCCCTGACGACAGCATGTCCACGACGTTGCGGTTCAGCCCGGCGAGTTGCCGCGGCGTCAGCAGCTGCGACGCGGCAATCTTTTGCTCGCCCGACAGATCCTCGATCTTGGCCCGCGACAGGATCGCCCAGAGCAACGCCTGGATGACATGCTGGTCGATCTCGGGATGCTGGACCGAGCCGCGAACGATCGTGATCACCGCATCCCTGGCGGCACCAAGCGGCGGCGCATAGAGGTACCCGTCTCCGCCGCCTGGCCCGTGCGTCCCCGCGTGCAGGCAGTAGCTTTGATCGTGGAAGCGATAATAGCCGGCCTGAAGCAGGAAGCCGCCGTTGCCGGTTCGCTGCAGCTGGGTCAGCTCCCGCTTGGGAGACGGAGGCGTGAAATTGTCCTGCGTGGGGTCGCCCCAGCGCGCATCGGGCAGACTGGTCGAGATCGGCTCCTTACGCAGGCTCGGCATGGAGATGCCTGCCCGTTTCGCAAGATCGCCAAGTTTGAGTCCGCCGAACTGCGCCCCTGCGGGGGTCCCGCACCAGGAAAGCGCCACGGCCAGCGCCGCTGCGCGAAACACATGCTGCTTCATCGTCGTCCCACCCCAAAAACGTGCACTTTGACCGTAACGCTAGCGTATCGAGCGGAGAAGCTCGAGTTGTATTTCAATCACGTGAGTTACCCGCCAGACTGATCCGTCTACCCGGCGAATGTGTAGCGAAAAAGTCGCCGATCGCGCGGGATGGCGGAGCGTGCGGTGCGCAGGAAATCGCCGCCCCCCTATCGCTTGCGCCAATGCTGCGCTAGTCGCGCGAGGATATGACGACCCCGCTCAACACGATCCGCAATTTCTCGATCATCGCTCACATCGATCACGGCAAGTCGACACTTGCCGATCGCCTGATCCAAGCGACCGGCGGGCTCACCGACCGCGAGATGAGCGAGCAGGTGCTCGACAATATGGACATCGAGAAAGAGCGCGGGATCACCATCAAGGCGCAGACCGTCCGCCTGTCCTACAAGGCGAACGATGGCGAGACCTATACGCTCAACCTGATGGACACGCCCGGCCACGTCGACTTCGCCTATGAAGTGTCGCGGTCGCTGGCGGCGTGCGAGGGCGCGTTGCTGGTCGTCGACGCGGCGCAGGGCGTCGAGGCGCAGACGCTCGCCAACGTCTATCAGTCGATCGAGCACGATCACGAGATCGTGCCGGTCATCAACAAGATCGACCTCCCCGCCGCGGAGCCCGAAAAGGTCCGCGCCGAGATCGAGGACGTGATCGGCATCGACGCGTCCGACGCGGTCCTCGCCAGCGCGAAGTCGGGGATCGGCATCCCCGACATCCTCGAGGCGATCGTCCGCAAAATTCCTGCTCCCAAGGGCGACGCGGATGCACCGCTCAAGGCGATGCTGGTCGATTCGTGGTACGATCCGTATTTGGGCGTCATGATTTTGATCCGGGTGGTGGACGGGACGCTCCGCAAGGGGCAGCAAGTCACGTTCATGCAGGCCGGAACGACGCACCTGATCGACCGCGTCGGCTGTTTCCGCCCGAAAATCGAGCAACTGACCGACCTCGGACCCGGCGAAATCGGCTTCATCACCGCCCAGATCAAGGACGTCGCGCAGGCCCGCGTCGGTGACACGCTGACCGACGCCAAGCGCCCTGCCACCGAAGCGCTGCCGGGGTTCAAGGAAGTCCAGCCGGTCGTGTTCTGCGGGCTATTTCCCGTCGATGCCAACGACTTCGAGAAGCTTCGTGAGAGCATCTCGAGGCTGCGGCTCAATGACGCGTCGTTCAGTTTCGAGATGGAAACCTCCGCGGCGCTCGGCTTCGGCTTCCGCTGCGGCTTTCTCGGGCTGCTGCATCTGGAGATCATCCAGGAGCGGCTGACGCGCGAATACGATCTCGACCTCATCACCACCGCGCCGAGCGTCGTCTACCAGATTGAATTGTCACACGGCGCGGGTCAGATCGACCTCCACAATCCCGCCGACATGCCCGATCCCAACAAGATCGAGTCGATCAGCGAGCCGTGGATCGAGGCGGTGATCTACGTGCCCGACGAATATCTCGGCAGCATCCTGAAATTGTGTCAGGATCGCCGCGGTATCCAGAAGAACCTTACCTATGTCGGCGGACGCGCGCAGGCGACGTATGAACTGCCGCTCAACGAAGTGGTGTTCGATTTCTACGACCGGCTGAAGTCGCTGTCGAAGGGCTATGCCAGTTTCGACTATCACCAGATCGGCTATCGCGAAGGCGACCTCGTCAAGATGAGCATCCTCGTCAACGAGGAGCCGGTCGACGCGCTGTCGATGATCGTCCACCGCGGCACTGCGGAAACGCGCGGGCGCGGCATGTGCGAGCGGCTCAAGGAACTGATCCCGCGCCATTTGTTCAAGATTCCGATCCAGGCGGCGATCGGCGGCAAGGTGATCGCGCGCGAGACGATCAGCGCGATGCGCAAGGACGTTACCGCCAAATGCTACGGCGGTGACGCAACCCGTAAGCGCAAGCTGCTGGACAAGCAGAAGAAGGGCAAGCTGAAGATGCGCGAGTACGGCAGCGTCAGCATCCCGCAGGAAGCCTTCATCGCGGCGCTGCGCATGGGCGACGAGAGCTGATCCGCCCGGCGGGTTTGCTACAGATGTAGCTCCCGCCGCGAACCCGACGAGTACGCGCTCTACGAGAGCCGGCGGGATCGGTCCGACGCGCTGATCGTGTCGACGCCGCGGCGCGATCAAAGGACCAGCGCGCCCCCAATCCTGCCACAGCTGGTATCGCAATACAGCGATGAATCAATCGTCAGCGACCGCCGCGAAACGTCCGCGAACACGCGGCCTTACCGCAGCGGGGTGATCGTAATTCGCGCCGCCGGGTCGAGGCCGCCCTGATGCGCCGGGCAGCGCGCATAGCGGAAGCTCTTGTCGGTGCACAGCCACACCTCGTCAAGCGCTCCGCCCTTTGTACCCGTCACGCGCATCATGTCCGCGCGCAGCCCCGGGTTGGCGGCAGCGATCGCCGCCGCCAGTCGCCCGGCGGTCAGCGGCGTCTGCGCCAGCCGCGCCATGTCGGGGAAGCGCAACGCATGGAACATCGCGTTCGATTTGGAAAAATAACGCTCCGGCGTGTAGCCGGCCATACAGGTGCCGTGCTTGGACCATTCGTGCTGGAGCAGCTGCGGCGATGGTGTGGTGCAGACGTGGCGGCGGATCACCTGCCGCGACAGGATCGGCGTCGCCCGGCAATATTGCGGCCAGTCCTTGCCGATCCCGTCCGGCCACAATCCGTGCAGCACGAAGCCAAAGCGGTTGCTGCCTCCACACTGGAAGCGCGCGTTCGGCCGGTCGCCGCTGGTGCGGCAATATTCGGGGCTCCAGCTGATCGCGAGCGTGTAGCTGCCGATCGGCAGCCGTCGCGCCGGCTGGCTGGCGGTCGGCAGGTCAGGGTGGGGGCGCGGCAGCTCCGTGGGGATCGCACACGACAGCGCCTGCGCCGCCGCGACGCCGGGCGCCGCCACCGCCATCAGCGCACCCACCATCGCCGCGCGCTTCGTCATGATCGTCATGCGTCGTCTTCCTCGGGCTCCAGCCCCTCGCCGAACCAAAGCTGCGCGTCCGGCCTGAACAAATGCACCACCGCTGCGACGCTGAGGATCAGGATCGCCGCCGACAGCAACAGCGCCGTCACCGGCACCTTGCCCTTCGCCACCACCATCAAATTAATCGCGAAGCGCACCGCCGCCAGCCCGGTCAGGATCGTCACCACCCACTTGGCGGCGAGGCTCGCCTGGCGCGCCACCAGATACCAGAGCGCCAGCGTGATCGCGCAGCTCAGCAGCAACGCGGCCGGCAACAGCCAGGTATAGCTCGCGGTCTTGGGATCGATCGCCAGCCGGTCGGCGGTCTGCTGCCAACTGAACGCCCAGCCGATCAGCGACATGACGAAGGACGCCAGATACAGCCGCTCGAACCGTACGATCGACGGCGGCCGGCCGTCCGCCCCGAAATACGCCAGCGGCGACTTCTTCGCCACCGGCGTGGCCGTCTTCTTCCTGCGCTCGCTCATAGCTCTGCAAAGTCCAGCCCGATGTCGGCGGCGGGAGCCGACTGGGTGATCCGCCCGACGCTGACGTAGCGCACGCCGCTGCGCGCGATCGCCCCGATCGTCTCCAGCGTGACCCCGCCCGACGCCTCGGTCGGCACGCGACCCGCGACGATCGTCACCGCCGTGCGCAGCATGTCCGGCCCCATGTTGTCGAGCAAGAGGTGCGTCGCGCCCGCCGCGATGGCCGGCTCGATCTGGTCGATCCGGTCGACCTCGACGATGATGGTCGCGATCCCGGCGGCCTTCGCCAGCGCCGCCGCCGGGCCGACCCCGCCCGCCACCGCGACATGATTGTCCTTGATCATCGCCGCGTCCCACAGCCCCATGCGATGGTTCTGCGCGCCGCCGGTGCGGGTCGCGTATTTCTCGATCCGCCGCAGACCGGGGATCGTCTTGCGCGTGTCGAGCAGCGTCGCCCCGCTCCCCGCGATCGCGTCGACATAGGCGGCGGTCAGCGTCGCGATGCCCGACAGGTGCTGAACGGTGTTGAGCGCCGACCGCTCGGCGGTCAGCAGCGCGCGGGCATTGCCGGTGATGCGCATCAGCGCGGTGCCCGGCGCGACACGGTCGCCGTCCTGCACCAGCGAGACGACCTCTGCGCCGGGATCGAGATGCCGGAAGAATGCCGCCGCGATCTCCAGCCCGCAAACGGTGATCGCGTCGCGGCTGTCCATCACCGCCTCGAACCGCGCGTCGGCGGGGATTACCGCGGCGGAGGTGACGTCTCCCACCACCCCCACATCCTCGGCGAGCGTCGCGGCGACGAACGCGTCCAGATCGAAGCCGTCGAGCGTGAAGGTCATGGCAATTGCTCCGTCGGCTCGACACCCCAGATGCGGTCGGTCTGGATGAACCCCGCCTGCCCCTTCACGTCGAACCGGCACCAGCCGTTGCCACAGCGCGTGACGCGCCCGACGACACCCGGCTGCACCCGCCACACGATCGTCGGCCCGCCGGGCCGGTCGCGCAGCTCGGCCGGCTCGGTCCCGCGCACGATCGCGGTGCGACGGCTGCTGAGCAGCGCGTTGAGCATCCAGCCCTGTGTGCCGTCCGGGTCCTCGACGCGGCGCCATTCCTTGAACGCTTCCAGCACGCGCACCGGCAGATCGGCGCGGACATAGATCCAGCTCGCCGGAAAGTTGCGCCCCGGCCCGGTACGCATCCGCGCGCGCGAGGCGGCGATCGAGCCGACGAACGGCGGTGTCTTCGCCTCGCTGGCCGCCGCGGCGGGCATGGGGGCGAGCAGCACCAGCGCCGCCGCGCCCGCCACGATCGTAAGAAGGTCCCTGTTCACATCCACCCTCTAGCCATGCGGACCCTGCCGCATCAACCGTTGACGCACGCCCGCGGCTTCGCCAATCCCGGCGCATGGCCGATACGCGACGCTGCGCCCATCCCAAGGTGATCGTGACGCGGGCGCTGCCCGACGTCGTGATGCAGCGGCTGGACGAGTTGTTCGACGTGACCGGCAATGCCGACGACGTGCCGCTCTCGCGCGACGCGCTCGCCGCGGCGATGGCGGCATGCGATGTGCTGGTGCCTGCCGTCACCGACACGATCGATGCCGGGTTGATACAAGGCGCCGGCCCGCGACTGCGGCTGATCGCCAATTACGGCGCGGGCGTGAACCATATCGACCTGACGGCGGCCCGCGCGCGCGGGATCATCGTCACCAACACCCCCGGCGTGCTGACCGAGGATACCGCCGACATGACGATGGCGCTGATCGTCTCGGTACCGCGGCGGCTGGCGGAGGGCGAGAAGCTGGTCCGCTCCGGCGAGTGGAAGGGCTGGAGCCCCGGCGGGATGCTCGGCTACCGGATCGGCGGCAAGGCGCTGGGGATCGTCGGCATGGGCCGCATCGGACAGGCGGTGGCCCGGCGCGCGCGCGCATTCGGGCTGTCGATCCACTACCACAATCGCCACCGGCTGCCGAAGGTGGTCGAGGCGGAGCTGAACGCGGTCTGGCACCCGAATCTCGACGAACTGCTGGGTGCGATCGACATCCTGACGATCCACACGCCGCTCAACAGCGACAGCCGCGAGTTGATCGACGCGCGCCGCATCGCGCTGCTGCGCCCGCACGTCTATGTCATCAACGCCAGCCGCGGCGGGATTTTGGACGAGAATGCGCTGGTCGACGCGCTCGAAAGCGGGCGGCTCGCCGGCGCCGGCCTCGACGTCTGGCGGCACGAGCCCGAGATCGACCCGCGGCTGCTCGCGCTGCCGAACGTCGTGATGACGCCGCATATGGGATCGGCGACCTGGGAGGGGCGCGTCGCGTCTGGCGAGAAGGTGATCGCCAATATCCGCATGTGGGCCGACGGCCACCGGCCGCCCGATCAGGTGCTCGAAGGCTGGGCGTAACGTTCGCCCTCACGCCGTCGCCCCGGACCTGATCCGGCGCCCAGCTTCTTCTCGACAGCGGAGAAAAGCGGAGCGCCGGATCAACGGCGAGGCGACGAAAGTCAGTCCATCCCCTTCCCCACCGCGCCGAGGATGAGCGCGGCAATCACACGTCCGCTATAGCGCAGACATAGCTCCTGATGGATGGCGGCGGCGTCAGTGCTGCTGGCACCGATCGCGCGGACAGCTTCGCTGCGGGCGCGTTCGGCGTGATAGGTGGCGTGACGATCGTGGGACATCGGGCTCTCCGTCATGGCCCGTCTGGCGTGGGAGCACGACGTTGCGGACGGATGTCGACCGCATTGCCGCGCCGCAATTTGTGTCGCAGCGCGATTTCTTCCGGCCGGTGACGAAGCATGTCCGCCCGGAACCGTGCCGCGGGCGCCGCATTGACGCCGCATCGCGTAACACAGGAAATAAACTAATGAAAAAGATCGCACTCTCCGCCCTGCTCGTCGCCGCGGCGGTATCGACCTCGGCCTGTTCGACGCTGCGCGGCGCGGCGATCGGCGGCGCGGGCGGCGCGGGTGTCGCTGCGGCGACCGGCGGCAACGTCGAGAAGGGCGCGGCGGTCGGCGGCGTCGGCGGCGCCGTCGTGGGTACCGTGGTCGACTGACGCGAAGCACGCATCGCGCTATGATGATGGCGCGTCGCCCGGCCGGGCGGCGCGCCGTTTCGTGTGGGGGGAAGAGCGATGATCGGGATCGTGGCGATGGCGGCGGCGATGAGCGCGACCTGCCCCGCGCATCGCGGCGGCGCGCCGCTCCATAATGTCGATATCTACGACGGCCCGACCGCCGACAATGCCGTGCTCGCCCCCGATGCGACACGCCGTCTGAATCGAACGACGGTGCAGGTGTGGCGGGTGGAGGGCGTCTATCGCGCCGGGCGCTCGCTCAACGTCCGGTGCGGCTATGCCGCCGGCGGGTCGGTTATGGTGCCGGTGACCCAGCCGGTTCGCGAATGTCGCCTGTCGCGGCGCGGGAGCGTGCGCACGTTCCGGTGTGCCTGATCGCCATCGTCATCCCATGAGCGCGGCAAAGAGCAACACCGACGATTGGCCTTCAGGCTAGGCCACGCTGCCCGCGGCAATCCGCCCCACGGCCGCCAACACCGCCTCCGCGCCAGCCGCCGATGCGGTACCGACCGGCTTGTAATAGACCGCGACGATCAATGGCGCGCGACCGCGTGGTCCACCGAAGGCGAGGTCGACATAGATCGGCCGCCGCGCGCCACCGCCGGTCCCGGTCTTGTCGCCCGCGTGCCAGCCTGCCGGGAAGCCAGCGCGCAGCCGGTTGCGCCCGGTGTCCGCCGCAACCATCCACTCGACCAGCAGCGCGCGGCTCGCCGGTCGCAGCACGTCGCCGCGCACGATCCGGGACACGGTCGCCGCCATTGCGGCCGGGGTCGTCGTGTCGAGCACGGTACCCGGCGGGGTCACGTTCAGCGCCGGCTCGTAGCGGTCGAGCCGGCTGATCCGATCGCCGATCGCCCGCCAGAACGCGGTCAGCCGCGCCGGCCCGCCGATCTTGCGCAGCAGGACGTTGGCGGCGATATTGTCGCTGGTCACAACGGCGGCGCGCGCCAGCTCGCGGATCGGCAAGGTCATCGCGGCGCTCGCGGCCGTGATCGGGCTGTGCGGGAGGATGTCGCCCGCCGACCAGCCGAGCCTCTCGCCCAACCCAAGCCGGCCACCGTCCGCTTCGGCGAGGATCATCGCGGCCAGCGACAGTTTGAACGAACTGGCCTGGGTGAAGCGCTCGTCCTGTCGCCAGCCGGTCGTCGTTCCTCGAGCCGTATCGACGATACAGACGCCCAACCGGCCACCGGCGCGACGTTCGAGCGCGGCAAGCGCGTCCTCGGTCGACGGGCGCGGAGCGGTTCCGGTCAGCGCGAGCGCGCCGCCGACCAGCAGATGACGTCGAGACACTTGGCTGCGCATCACCGGCCTATAGCAGCGCCGAGCGACGGTGCGAGTGGCAGCGCGGGCGGGAGACTGTCGTTCCCGATGCCACCCCGCGCATCAACGTCGGGCCAAATTGGCGTCCGGCGGCTCAAGCAATCCCGCCCGCGCAAGGTCCTTGTCGCGCCCGAACGCGCGCAGGATCGCGCCGAGTTCGTCGCGACCCGGCACGAACACGCCCGCGAGTGCCACCCGCGTGGCTGGCGACACCCGCCGCCACACGCCATCGGTGCACAGTTCGAGATCGGCCATCACCTCGATCGGCAAGGCCGCACCGTCCAGTCGTGCGAACGGGTGCGAGCGGAAGCGGTCGCTCGCCGCGCCGATCGTCACCGCGCCCGGCCAATCGCCGAGCAGCCGCGTCGCATCGCGCGCACTCACCAGCACGTCGATGTCGTCAACCGACGTCTCCGCCCCATGCAGCCGCACCGCCGCACTGCCGATCACCCACCACGGATCGCGCGCCGGGCGCAGCGCTGCCGCCACCTGCGCCAACGCCGCGTCGAACATCAGTCGCCGGTCAGGATGCGATCGACGAGTTGCTTCACCGTCGGCACGAAGCCATTGGAATAGAACGGATCGCGCTTGAAGTTATAGGCAGCGTGGCCCGCGAACATCAGGTTCGCATCGGTGTCGCCGCCGTGTGCGATGTCCTGCAGCGTCTTTTGGATGCAGAAGCTGCGCGGATCGGCGAGCCGCCCGGTCGAGTTGGTCTCGGTATCCGCCCAGCTCGAGAACAGGCACTGGCTGAGGCAGCCCATGCAATCGGCCTGATCCTTGCGGATCTCGGCCTTTTCCTGCGGCGTCACGAAGACGAGCGTGTTGTCCGGCGTCTTTAGCGCGTCCGTGAAGCCCGCGCCGAACCATTCGCGCGCGCGCAGCAGGTCGTTGCGCGTCACCCAGAAGTTCTTGCCCTTCACCCCGACGTCGAGCTGGAAGACATGGTCGCCCGCTTCCTGGGTCGAAAACGCGATCTGCCGCTCCGACCGTGCTTCGAGCGAGCGCAGGAACGGATTGCGGACCGCCGACGAATAGAAACCGGTCGGCGAGAAGCGGTGCAGCAGCACCTCGCCTTCCTCGATCTGCGTCAGCTTGGCCTTCCACTCCTCAGGGATCGGGCTTTCCTGCGTCAGCAGCGGGCGCGTGCCGTACTGGAAGGCGATCTGGCCGAGTTCGGGGTTGTCGATCCACTCGTTCCAATCGCGCAGGTACCAGACGCCGCCCGCCATGATGATCGGCGTGGTATCCGGGATGCCGCCCTCGCGCATCGTCTCGCGCAGCGCCTTGACGCGGGGATACGGGTCCTCGGGCTTCAGCGGGTCCTCGGCGTTCGACAGGCCGTTGTGCCCGCCCGCCAGCCACGGGTCCTCGTAGACGACCGCCGCCAGCCACTCGCTCGCCTTGGAATAGGCGCGCTTCCACAGCGCGCGGAACGCACGGCCGGAGCTGACGATCGGCAGGTAATTGACGTTGTACGACGCCGCGATCTCGCTGAGCTTGTACGGCATCCCCGCGCCGCAGGTGACGCCCGCCACCAGCCCGCGCGTCCGCTCCAGCACGCCGTGCAGCACGCGCGGCGCGCCGCCCATTTCCCACAGCACGTTGATGTTGATCGCGCCCTTGCCGCCCGCGATCTCCCACGCGCGCTGCACCTGCTGCACCGCGCCCTCGATCGCATAGGCGATCAGCTCCTCGTGGCGTTCGCGCCGGGTCAGCGCGC
Source organism: Sphingomonas sp. 8AM (assembly GCF_902506455.1). Classification (GTDB taxonomy): domain Bacteria; phylum Pseudomonadota; class Alphaproteobacteria; order Sphingomonadales; family Sphingomonadaceae; genus Sphingomonas. Next base: position 713,367 of record NZ_LR733844.1, read on the forward strand.
GATAGATCTGCGGGATGATCTTGCCGTCGGGATCGTAGCTGTCCGCATTGACCGCCGAGACCGTGCCGATCCCGCCCGCCGCCGCCCAGGCGCCCGCGGAAGCGTGATTGGTGGCGGCAACGCCCTTGCCCCCTTCCACCAGCGGCCAGACCTCGCGGCCTGCATAGACGATCGGCTTCAACCCCTTGAACACGCGATTTCCCGTTTTCACCAATGATGCAGCGGCCTCATATAAAGCAATCGGGCCGCAACGCGACCGAAATGCGACTCACCCGAGCAAAGCCGGCCTCCCGATCGCTTCCGCATAAACGGCGGCAGAACGCGCGATCATCGCCGCAGCGTCATGCGTCGCCAGCGCCTGCGCGCGATTGGCCGCGCCTGTCGCCGCCCGCAGCGTCGCATCGGTGGCGAGCGGCTGGAGCGCATCACGCAGCGAAACCTCGGCGGCATGTGCCGACAACAGCGCGCGGTTCTCCGGCGCGAGCAGCGCCTCCACCGCCCCGCCGCGCAGCGCCATCACCGGCACGCCGACCGCCATCGCCTCCACAACGATCGGCGGCGCGGCACCACGCCGCATTGGCAGCAGCAGCACGTCGACCCCGCCGAGCCACGCCGATGTCGGTGTCAGCCCGCCGGGCAGCACCAGCCGGTCATCGATCCCCATCGCCAGTGCCGCGCGCTCGACCGCCGCCCGCCCCGCGCCCTCGCCCACCACCACCAGCCGGAAGCGCGCCGCCAGCCCCGCGACCGCGCGCACCAGCAGCGTCAGCTCCTCATCGCTTGCGCCGTCGAGGGTCACGCCGATCGCCACCTCGCCGGGCTTGCGGCGGAACCCGCCGACCGCTTTGGCATCCGGCGCACGCGCGAACGCCGCCAGGTCGATGCCGTCGGGGATCGCGTGCAGCCGAGCGCCCGCGACCTTCCACCGCGCTGCGGCGGCCTCCGCCGCACCGTAAACGGTGACGACCAGCCCCGCCGCCGCGCCCAGTGCGATCCGACGGTAAAGCCGAGCGCTTCCCCCGCTGGTGGCGTCCGAAGGGTCCTCATGGTGGACGATCGGCGGTGTGTCGCGTGGAAAGGCGCGCCGTGCCATTACCGCGTCGATCGCGCCTGCGCCGAAACTCAGCACCAGATCATGCCCACGCATAGCCCGCGCGATCGCCTCGTAGCGCGCGACCGACACCGGACCGGAAAGCGGCGGCGGGTTCTGCGCGAGCGTCGCGGAGACACCGCCCGGCAGCGCGCCCTCGCAATGGTCGGCAGCGACGACCTGCCGCGCACGATTGCCGAACGCAGTCATCAGCTGCAGCGCACGCCGGCTCCACGGATCGGCGGCGGCGGGGGAGAACGAGCCGAACAGGTAAAGAAGGGACAGCGACTGTGACATACCAGCCACATAATACGGCAAACGCGACCGCGCACCATGTTCCGCTTTCCCTGCGGCAAGGAACAGGACAAGGAACGGCCTGTTATCCGCGACTAACAGGAGACGCACCCATGAAGATCGCTTCCATGTTCGCCGCTGCCGCCTCGCTCACGCTGGCTGCCGCCCCTGCTCTCGCCGCTCCGGCCGCCAGCCCGGCGGCGTCGCTGTCGGTCGCGAAGTCGGCCCGCGCCGCCACCGCCACCAGCGGCAAGAGCAAGCTCGCCGCGCCGGGCGCGATCGTCGCGCTGGTGCTCGCCGCCGCCGTCGTCGCCGCCGGTGTCGTCATCGCGGTTGACGACGACAACAACTCGGACAGCAACTGATCCGAAGCATCGCGTCGCCGCGGCGGCGTGATGTCGAAAGAGGCCCGGGGCGCACGTGCGCTCCGGGCCCTTTTTCGTATTTGGCGAACATCTGCACGTCATTGCGAGCGAAGAGAAGCAATCCAGGGCGTCCTGATCCGGCTCTGGATTGCTTCGCTACGCTCGCAATGACGGCTGACGGGTTACGATCACCCGATCCGATCCTTCGGCACATGCGTGATCCGGCACGCCAGATCGGCCTCGCCGCTCGCCACCACCCAATGATCGCCGCCGTCCGCGATCCCGGTCGTGAACACCACGTCGGTGACGTACAGCAGATCCTCCAGCGGCTTGAGCAACGCGGGCGCCGGCTCCAGCAACGGCGCATGATCGGTCGCCAGCGCACGCGACGGATCGTCGCGGTCGAGCAGCGTCCAGTAGGTGCGGTAGATGCCGACCACGCCCGACGGCTCGACGCCGTGCCATAGCGACAGCCAGCCCTGCTGCCCGCCGACCTCCGCCGGCATCGGCGGCGCACCGCCGCCCATCCGCGCGGTCGCCATCGTCTGCGCATGCGGACGGATGCCGGGCTTGTCGTACGGCTTCCAGTGCAGGGCGTCGGGCGAGGTCGCGAGATTGATCGACGGCCCGGCACGCCACTCGGATTCGGGTGGATAGGCGAAATACAGGTCGCCAAGAGGCCGCGTCTGCGCGCAGAACTTGTCCCCGACCTTCCCCTCGAAGATCAGCATGTCCTTGTTCTGATGGTCGAGGACGATCCCCTCCAGCGTCCAGTCAAGCGCATCGTCGCTGGTGTAGAGCGTGGTCGAATGCCGCTCGGGACTGACCGAACAGGTCGTCATGTAGTAACGCCCCTCGATCTGCGTAATCCGTGCATCCTCGACACCATAGCATTGGTAATCGGTGCGCGGCGCGATCGCGCGGTCATAGTGGATCGCCACCACCTCGCGCCCCTCGGCATCCAGTTCGACCGGCAGCAGCCACGACAGCGAGGTCAGCGCCATCACCTTCCACCCGCCGCCGCGCATCATGAACTTGCGCGGATCGGAAGTGTCGACCAGCGACAGCGGCCACGCGTCGAGCACGTAACCACCGTCATGCCAGCGGATCGCATGGATCTGCTGCTCACGAACCGGCGTGCGCAGCGCCTCGGCAACGCGCACCATCAACAACAGATTGCCGTTCGGCAGCCGCGTCATCCCCGGATTGAACGCGCCGAGCACATAGGTCTCGGCATCGATCTTCCCCGCCAGCGGCGAGCGCGCCAGATCGATATCGTGCGGCGTCAGCACCAGCGCGTCATGCGGCCAGTCGGCCATCATTCCTCCTCCTGCACGCGCGGGCTGATCGTCAGCCGCTGGATCACGGTACGGCGCGGCTGGGTCAGCAGATACTGGACGCCGACCGCGATATCCTCGGCACGCAGCATCGACCCCGCCTCGATCTGCGCGCGCTGCTCGGCGGGGCTGATGTCGGGCATCTGCATGTCCGACCCGGTCTTGCCGGGCTCGACCAAAGCGACGCGGATATCCTTGCCGCCCAGTTCGCGGCGCAACGCGATCGAGAACCCCTGCAAGCCATGCTTGATCGCCGCATAGACGGTCGAATGCGGCCCGAGCACATAGGCGCTCGTCGACCCGATCATCACGATATCGCCGCCGGGTGCCATCGTCGCGGCGGCGCGGTGCGCCAGCAGCAGATAGTGGGTGAAGTTGAGCGAAATCGCGTGACGCACCGCCGCCTCGTCCATCTCGCTCAGCCCCGACGCCGCCTCGGCGGCATTGGCGATGACGATGTCATAGCCGCCCAGCGCCGCGTCGGCCGCGGACAGGAACGCCGCGACATTGTCGGGATCGGATAGATCATGCAGCGCGCCCTCGCCCGTGCCGACCTTGCGGATGTCGGCCAGCGCTTCGTCGAGATGCGCCTGATCGGTGCCACCGATGAACACCGACGCACCCTCGGCGGCGAGCAGCCGCGCGATGGCGCGGCCGATCCCGGTCGTGCCGCCGGTGATCGCCGCGCGGCGACCGGCCAGCGGCAACACGCTGGTATGAGCGTCCCGAACATCAGTCATGCGACACCTCCGCAGTGAGGCAGCTCAGCCCCTCTGAAAACCACCCCGGCGAACGCCGGGGCCCAGTTAGGAGGACGGTTGCGGGTGGTCGCCGGGCGTTGCCCGACTGGACCCCGGCGTTCGCCGGGGTGGTAGATAAATTGATCTCCAATCCAAACCTCCCCCCCGCACGTCGCCCCGGACCTGATCCGGGGCCCCGCTTCTTTCTCTCGGTCTGGGCAAAAGCGGGATCCCGCATCACGGCTCTCCTGAGCTTCGCCGAAGGGTCCGGGATGACGGGGAAGACTGATCATGCGGGCTCTCCAAACGTCCGTCGTAAAGCCCCGCGACAGCGCCTCAGTCGGTCGGCCGGTTCCCGGTCCGCGCCAACCATTGCAGCAACGCAGGTTGCACCGCCGGCTCGTCGAGCATCGGCGCGTGGCCGACACCGGGCACCGTCACCAGCGTCGCATCCGGCAGCATCGACACCATCCGCTCGGCAGTCCCCGCGGACAGGATATCGCTCAACGCCCCGCGCACCACCAGCACCGGCACCCCCGCCAGCGCCGCGAGCGCGCGCCACATGTCCGGCCCCGCCTCGTTGCCGGGCAGCCGGAACGGCTCGGCGATCTTCATGTCGTAATCCAGCACGATCCGCCCGGCGGAATTGACGCGGTACAGCCGCTTGGCCATCGCCAGCCATTGTTCGATGTCCCAATCGGGATAGGCACCGGCGTTGCTCTCCTGCACCCCGCGCGCGGCGTGCATCCATGTCGGCCAGGTGCTCGGCTTCCCGACATAGCCGCGAATGCGCGCCAGCCCGGTCGGTTCGATCTCCGGCCCGACGTCGTTGAGCAATGCGCCCGCCAGTCGGCCCGGCACCAGCCCGGCGAGCAGCATCGTCACGATCCCGCCCAGCGAGGTGCCGATCGTCACGAAGCGGTCGATCTTCTGATCGTCCAGCAGCGCCACCACGTCCTGCGCATAGGTGAGCGGGACATAGCTCATCGGGTCCTTGGCATAGCCGCTCTCGCCGCGCCCGCGGAACTCGACCGCGATCACGCGCCGCGCCGGGGCGATCGCCCGCGCCACGTCGGCAAAGTCGCGCGCGTTGCGGGTCAGGCCCGGCAGGCACAGCACCGGCGGCGCGCCCCCATTCGCCGTCCCGGTGCCCGGATAGTCGCGCGCATGGAGCCGCAGCCCGTCGCTCGACCACCAGTAAATGTCCCGAAACTCCGCCATCGCTTGCGCCCCCTGCCGAACGCCCCCCATATCGCGGCATGGCCGTCGACCCGCAAGCATATCGCCCCGAGCGCACCCTGACCGCGCTCGGCGACCCCTTTTACGACGAAGTCGCCGCCGCGCGCTTTCCGCAGGCGATCCTCCGCTTCCGCAACGATCGCGCCGCCGCGCAGGTCGGGCTCGACACCCTCGACGATGCCGAATGGATCGCGCATTTCGGCCGCTTCGAGGCCCTGCCCGGCTCGCTCGAACAGCCGTTGGCACTTCGCTACCACGGGCATCAGTTCCGCGTGTACAATCCCGATATCGGCGACGGGCGCGGCTTCACCTTCGCGCAGCTCCGCGACGACCGCGGACGGTTGATGGACCTCGGCACCAAGGGCTCCGGGCCGACGCCGTGGAGCCGCTTCGGCGACGGACGCCTGACGCTGAAGGGCGGCGTGCGCGAGGTGCTCGCGACCGAGATGCTCGAGGCGCTGAACGTTCCCACCTCGCGCAGCTTCTCGCTGATCGAAACCGGCGAGGCGCTGGAGCGCAACGACGAACCCTCGCCGACGCGCGGCAGCGTGCTGGTGCGGCTCAGCCATTCGCATATCCGCATCGGCACGTTCCAGCGGCTCGCCTGGCATCGCGACGAGGACGCGCTACGCCGCCTGACCGGCTATGTCCTCCGCGAACTCTATGGCGAGGACAGCGACGATCCCGTCCGGCTGCTCGAGCTGGTCGTCGCGCGCACCGCGACGCTGGCGGCGCGCTACATGGCCGCGGGGTTCGTGCACGGCGTGCTCAATTCCGACAACATCAACGTCACCGGCGAGAGCTTCGATTACGGCCCGTGGCGGTTCGCGCCGGTCTGGGATCCGGGGTTCGTCGCCGCGTACTTCGATCACGCCGGCCTCTACGCCTTCGGTCGCCAGCCCGAGGCGATCCTGTGGGACGTCATGCAGCTCGCCTCCTCGCTGCGCGCGATCGCCGATTCCGAACCGCTGATCGCCGCGCTCGACGGGTTCGCCGGCCAATACCAGCCGGCGATTGCCGAGGCGGTGCTGTGGCGGCTCGGCCGGGTGCCGCGTGCACCGGAGGAGAATCGCGCGCTCGTGCAGGCGGTCGAACGCGCGTTGCGCGCGACGCTCACGCCGGTCGACCGGTTCTTCTCCGACGCCTTCGCGCAACCCCTGCCGCAAACTTATGGCACCGACTGGGACGAGGTCCGCCAACATCTACAGCCCTTTTCGCCCCGGCGTGCGCGCGATCATGCCTATTGGCAGGGCGAACCGTGCTCGATGCTGATCGACCGGGTCGAGGCGATCTGGTCGCCGATCGCGGATGCCGACGATTGGGGGCCGTTTGGCGCAACCATCGCCAACATCCGCGCGATGGGTGACGCGCTGCGCTGACGATCCCCCCTTCCGCCGTGATGAAAGTTACGGCTAAGACCAGCGGCATGGCTGAGCTGATCTCCTTCGAACCCGCCACCGGCGCGGAATTGTGGCGTGCGGAGACGAGCGACGTCGATGCCGAGGTCGCCGCCGCGCGCGCCGGCTTCGTGCCATGGGCGGCCAGGTCCTTGTCGTTCCGCATCGAAACGCTGCGCCGCTTCGCAAATGTCGTCCGCCAGCGCGCCGACGCCTTCGCCGATCTGATCGCGCGCGAGACCGGCAAACCGCTGTGGGAGGCGCGCACCGAAGTCGACACCGTCGCCGCCAAGGTCGACATCTCGGTCAGCGCCTATGCCGAGCGCACCGCGCAGCGCCGGCTCGATGCGCCGATGAACACGCGCATGGCGCTCCGCCACAAGCCGCACGGCGTACTGGCGGTGCTGGGGCCGTACAATTTCCCGGCGCATCTGCCCAACGGGCACATCGTCCCCGCGCTGATCGCGGGCAACGCCATCGTCTTCAAACCATCCGAGAAAACCCCCGCGACCGGCGCGTTTCTGGTCGATTGCTTCCACGCCGCCGGGGTGCCTGCCGAGACGCTGCGGCTGGTGATCGGCGGCCCCGACGAGGGCCGCGCGCTGGCGGCGCATGACGGGATCGACGGGCTGCTGTTCACCGGCTCGGCGCGCACCGGGATCGCGCTCAACCGCGCCTTCGCCGAAAAGCCCGAGAAGATCCTCGCGCTGGAGATGGGCGGCAACAACCCGATACTTGTGTGGGACACCCCCGACCTGCACGCCGCCGCGGTGCTGATCGTCCAGTCCGCCTTCACCACCGCCGGCCAGCGCTGCACCGCCGCGCGGCGGCTGATCGTGCAGGAATCGCTGGCCGAACCGCTACTTGCCGAGTTGGCGTCGCTGACCGGCCGGCTGATCGTCGGCGCGCCGCACGACGATCCGCAGCCGTTCATGGGTCCGGTCATCGACAATGAGGCGGCCGATGGCCTCACCGAAAGCTTCCTCGCGCTGATGATGAAGGGCGGTCGCCCGATCCACCATATGGCGCGCCCGGTCGAGGATCGGCCGTTCGTGACCCCAGGTATCATCGACGTCACCGATGTTGGCGATCGCCCGGATATCGAGCTGTTCGGCCCGCTGCTGCAGGTGATCCGCGCCGACGATTTCGACGGCGCGATCGCCGAGGCGAACAACACCCGCTACGGCCTGTCGGCGTCGCTGATCAGCCAGACCCCGGCGCTGTTCGACCGCTTCTGGGCGGGCGCGCGCGCCGGGATCGTCAACTGGAACCGCCCGACCAACGGCGCGTCGTCGTCGGCACCGTTCGGCGGGATCGGCTGGTCGGGCAATCACCGGCCAAGCGCCTATTACGCCGCCGATTATTGTGCCTATCCGGTCGTATCGAACGAGGCCGAGGCGGCACGCGCGACGATTGGCATCGGCCTCGCCGACGCCTGATTTCAAAGAGGACCGAGAGACATGGCAAGCGGACTCGTCGCGCTGCTCGACGATATCGCCGGACTGACGCGGCTGGCCGCGGCATCGCTCGACGACGTCGGGGCGGCCGCCACCAAGGCGGGGACGAAGGCGGCAGGGGTAGTGATCGACGACACCGCGGTCACCCCGCGCTATGTCGTCGGGCTGTCGCCGAAGCGCGAATTGCCGATTATCGGCAAGATCGCGCTCGGCTCGATCCGCAACAAATTGCTGTTTTTGCTGCCCGCCGCGCTGATCCTGAGCGCGGTCGCGCCCTGGGCACTGGCGCCCCTGCTGATGCTGGGTGGTGCATTCCTTTGCTTGGAGGGCGCGGAGAAGGTGATCGAAGCGGTATCCGGTGGCCACGGCGCGGACGAGGAAACGGTGACGACCGACCCGGTCGCGCTGGAGAAGCAAAAGGTGTCGGGCGCGATCCGCACCGACTTCATCCTGTCGGCCGAGATCATGGTGATCGCGCTGCGCGAGGTATCCGACCAGCCGCTGCTGACGCAGGCGGTGACGCTGGCGATCGTCGCGGTCCTGATTACCGCCGGCGTCTACGGTGTCGTCGCACTGATCGTAAAGGCGGACGATGTCGGCCTTTACCTCGCCAGGCGACCGTCGGCGGCGGCGCAGGCGATCGGTCGCGGGCTGGTGAAGGGCGTGCCCGTGCTGATGCAGGTGCTGACGGTGGTCGGCACCGCGGCGATGCTGTGGGTCGGCGGCGACCTGCTGATCCACAATGCCGTCGATGTCGGCGTGCCCGCGCCGGCCGACTTCGTCCACCATCTCGCCGAGCGTGCGGGCGGCGGGGCGCTCGGCTGGCTGGTAAGCGCTGGGATCGCGGGGGTATTCGGGCTGATCGTCGGCGGGGTGATCGCGCTGGTGATGCACAAGGTTCATGCGGCGAAGCATTGAGGGGCGACACACGTACGTCGCCTGCGTGACGGCCTTACGCTTCAACTCGACAGACATGGGCCCCTGCCTTTCCAGGGGCGAAGGTGCTTGTTGATCGGGCTCTCACCACAACTACCGTCGCCCCTGCGCAGGCAGGGGCCTATTGTCTGTCCAATCAGCCACTACGGTGCCTCACCAGCCGCGAGCTGCTGTGTCCGTCCGAAGCAACCACCACAAAACCAATCCTACGCCACCGCCAAGCATCGCTCGATTGCGCCCCCCGCCGCCCTGCCCCATGTGCGCTATCATCATGGCGACGCTTCTTGATCCCGACGCGCGCGGTCGCGTCATCCTCGTCGGTGCCGGCCCCGGCGATCCCGGCCTGCTCACGGTTCGTGCGGTGGAGGCGCTGCGCTGCGCCGACGTCGTCGTCCACGACGGGCTGATCGACCCGCGCGTCCTCGATCTCGCCCCGCCCAATGCGCACCGCATCTCGGTCGCCAAGCGCCGCGCCCGCCACACGCTGCCGCAGGAAGCGATCAACGCGCTGATCGTCGCGCATGTGAAGGCCGGTGACGTCGTCGTGCGGCTGAAGGGTGGCGACCCGTTCATCTTTGGACGTGGCGGCGAAGAAGTCGAGGCGGTGCGCGCCGCCGGGCTGGCGGTCGAGGTGATCCCGGGCGTGTCGGCGGCGCTCGGCTGTGCGGCCGAGGCGATGTTGCCGCTCACGCACCGCGATCACAGCTCGGCGGTGACCTTCGTCGCGGGGCAGTGCAAGGGGCTGACCGATCAGGATTGGTCGGGGCTCGCCGGTCAGGGTCGCACCCTGGTGATCTATATGGGCGTCGCGACCGCCGAGGCGATCGCCGACAAATTGATGGCCGATGGCGTCGCCCCCGATATGGCCGTAGCGGTGCTGGAAAAAGGCACGCTGCCCGGCCACCGTGCACTACGCACCCTGCTCGCCGATCTCGGCGCGATGGTGTCGCGCGAGCAGGTGGCGAGCCCGGCGATCATCGTCGTCGGCGAGGTGGTGGAATTGTCCGACGCCGAGGACCGGCTGGCGGGCTATGCGAAGGTGGCGGAGACGATGGCATGAGGCTGGTGACCGGCAACGATCTGGCGAGCGGCGACGTCGTCTGGTGGACCGGCCGCGACTGGTCGCGCCACATCGCCGACGCCGGCGACGCCGGTGAGCGTGCCGAAGCGATCGCGCGCGAGGAAGAAGCCGCACGCCGCGTCAACGTCCCCTATGTGATCGAGGCGAGCGAGACCCCGGATGGGCCACGCCCGGCGCATATCAAGGACCGTATTCGCGCGCTCGGCCCGACCGTCCGCCCCGACCTCACGCTCAAGCCCGCCGACGCCAACGCCGGCGACTGGGTGATCTGAACCCCTCCCCGCCACCTGCGCGGGGATCGAGGAAGCAACGATGTACAAGTACGACGAATATGATCAGTCGATCGTCGATGCGCGGGTCGAGGAGTTTCGCGACCAGTGCCAGCGACGGCTGTCGGGCGAGCTGAGCGAGGACCAGTTCAAGCCGCTGCGGCTGATGAACGGGCTCTACCTTCAGCTGCACGCCTACATGCTGCGCGTCGCCGTGCCGTACGGCACGCTCAACGCGCGGCAGATGCGGATGCTGGCGCATGTCGCCCGCAAATACGACCGCGGCTATGGCCATTTCACCACCCGCCAGAACATCCAGTACAATTGGATCAAGCTGGAGGACGCCGCCGACATCCTCGCCGAGCTGGCGACGGTCGAGATGCATGCGATCCAGACCAGCGGCAATTGCATCCGCAACATCAGCTCGGACCAGTTCGCGGGCGCTGCCGCCGACGAAGTGACCGATCCGCGCCCGTTTGCGGAGTTGCTGCGGCAGTGGAGCACCTTCCACCCCGAATTCACGTACCTGCCACGCAAGTTCAAGATCGCGGTGATCGCCGCCGAAGAGGATCGCGCGGCGATGCGGCTCCACGACATCGGGCTGCAATTGCTCGAGCGTGATGGCGTGCTCGGTGCCAAGGTGTTCGTCGGCGGCGGCATGGGCCGCACACCGATGATCGCGCCGGAGATCAGGGACTTCATCCCCGCCGACCAGCTGATGAGCTATCTGGAGGCGTGCCTGCGCGTCTACAATCGCTATGGCCGGCGCGACAATATCTACAAGGCGCGGATCAAGATCCTGATTCACGAACTCGGCGCGGACAAATATCGCGCCGAGGTGGAGGAGGAGTTCGCACAGGTCCGCCAGCTCGGCATCGATCCGCCCGCCGCCGAACTGGCGCGGATCAGCGCGATGTTCGCCGCGCCCGCCTTCGCCGCCGATGACGGCGCGGTCGCGGATCGCAGCGATCCTGATTTCGCAGTCTGGCTCGACCAGAACGTCCGCGCGCACAAGCAGCCGGGCCATGCGATCGTCACCATCTCGCTCAAGCCGATCGGCGGCATCCCCGGCGACGCCTCCGCCGAGCAGATCGACGTGATGGCCGACCTCGCCGAGCGCTACAGCTTCGACGAACTGCGCGTCACCCATGCGCAGAACATCGTCCTGCCACACGTCCGCGTCGCCGATCTGAAGGCGGTGTGGGAGGCGCTCGCCGAGGCCGGACTGGCCGACGCGAACCTCGACCTGATCAGCGATATCATCGCGTGCCCCGGTCTCGATTATTGCTCACTGGCCAATGCGCGCTCGATCCCGCTGGCGCAGAAGATCGGCCGGCGCTTCGCCGACCTCGATCGCCAGCGTGACCTGGGCGAATTGAAGCTGAAGATCAGCGGCTGCATCAACGCCTGCGGCCACCATCACGCCGGGCACATCGGCATTCTGGGCGTCGACCGGAAGGGCACCGAAAACTACCAGCTCTCGCTGGGCGGTTCGGGCGCGGAGGATGTGTCGATCGGCAAGATCACCGGTCCGGGTTTCGACGAGGACGGCGTGATCGACGCGATCGAGCGCGTCACCGATACCTATGTCCGCATCCGCGAGACCGGTGAGCGCTTCGTCGACACCTATCGCCGCGTGGGCATGCAGCCGTTCAAGGAGGCGATCTATGGTTGATGCGTTCGAGGTCGACCTGATCGACGACCGCGCGCATTTGCGCTTCCGCGACAGCGCGGCGCATGAGGAGCCGGCGGTGACGCTCGACGCGTTCCTCGCCGGGCAATCGAATGCCACCGCGGTGCGGATCGAGCCCGGCGACGATGCCCGCGCGCTGATCCCGCATCTCGACCGGATCGCGCTGGTCGAGGTGTCGTTCCCGACGTTTCGCGACGGGCGCGGCTATTCGGTCGCGCGGATCCTGCGTGAAGCGGGTTATGCCGGCGAGCTGCGCGCCGAGGGCGACGTGCTGGTCGATCAGATCCCGCTGATGCGCCGCTGCGGCTTCGACGCGTTCGCCCCGCATGCGGCGGTCGACCCGGTCGTGCTCAAGCGCTCGCTGGAGCGCTACGATCACGTGTATCAAAAGGCCGCCGACGCGGCGGTTCCGGTCTGGAAATTGCGCCATGGGTGAGGCTGCTCACGATCTGGACGTCATCGACGTCCGCCCCGCCTTCACCGCCGCCGATGCCGCGGCGATGCAGGCGCGGTTCGAGGGCGTGTCCGCGCCCGACATGCTACGCGAGCTGCTGACCGGCGAACTGGCCGGTCGCATCGCGGCGGTGTCGTCGTTCGGTGCGGAATCCGCGGTGCTGCTGCACATGATCGCGGCGGTCGACCGCGACGTGCCGGTGATCTTCACCAACACGCAGAAAATGTTCGGCGAGACATTGGCGTATCGCGACGAACTATCCGAGCGGCTGGGGTTGACCGAGCTGCGCGTTTTCCGTCCCGACCCGCGGCTGCTGCGACTGAAAGACGAGAAGGGCCTGCGCTGGTCCTACGATCCCGACGGCTGCTGCGAGCTGCGCAAGGTTGAGCCGCTGCGCCGCGCATTGCTGCCGTTCCAGTCGTGGATTTCGGGGCGCAAGGGCTTCCAAGCGAAGACGCGGCTCGCGCTCCCCCGGTTCGAGGAGGATGAGGGCCGGCTGAAGATCAACCCGCTCGCCGACTGGTCGAAGGAAAAGCTCGACGGCTATTTCGCCGAGCACGACCTGCCACGCCACCCGCTGGAGGCGCAGGGCTATCTGTCGATCGGCTGCGCGCCGTGCACCTCGAAGGTGCGCCCCGGCGAAGACCCACGCGCCGGTCGCTGGCGCGGCTGGGACAAGGTGGAGTGCGGTATCCATGTCGCCGAAAAGCCGGGCGAAGAACCCGCGTTCTGACCTGCGCGGCGGGCCGTATGCCGATCATCCCGGCTCATGGATCGGACAGCGGTTGACGCGCTGGCGATAATCGGCGGAGTGGGAATAGGTGTCGCGGCGCGCGCGGTTGATGTTGCCGAGTGGCTGGTGGGCGGCGAGGCCGGTCCAGACGCTGAATCGCAGCTGTTCGTTGACCTGTTCGACGCGCGTGTCGTCCCAGCTATCCTGCGCTTCTGTGCGGAGCGTGGCGACGCGGACGAACGGGGCTTCGGTTTCGTCCCATTCCACCGTCGCATCTTCGACCGGCTGGCGCGCCAAATCGCGGGCGAGCTGGACTTGGAACTCCCACTCACCTGCGATCGAGCTCAACTCGTCGCGAACGGTGTGCCGGATCGCGTCGCGATCGCCGGTCGTGTCTATGTTCGCGCCGGTGCGCTCCTTGAGACCCGGCGCGATCGGCGCGAGGCTGAACTTGGCGACATGCTCGCCGTAGCGAAACGGCGTGGCGCTGTAATAGGTCTCACCAACCGGATCGACGTTCGGCGCGCCGCCGAGCGTGTTGATCGTCGCGCTCTCGACTCCGACCGCGCCCAGCGCGCTGCTGACCCCGCGCAGCACCGCGGAGAGCGCCTTCTTGGCGCCTTCCGCCTTGTCGGTGGTGCGCGCCAGCAGCTTGAGGCTGCCGAGGAACTTTTCGGCGGTCTTCGCCTGGAAGGCAGTGGCGTTGACCATGATGAAATCCTGCGCGCGCCCTTCCGCGCCGGGCAACCGCTCGCCGTCCACGTCGAAGACCTTGATCGCGAGGCCGCGCGGGAGTGAGATCGCGTCGTCGAGGATGTCGCCGGGGTTGGTCGAGAAGCGCATCAGTACCTTGTGCTCGCCCGGCATCGCGAACAGCCCTTGTGCCAGCTCGGCCGGAAGATCGGCGTCGATGGTCAGCGTGCCCTCGAGGATCGCGTGCGCCTTGGCATGGACCGCGCGGACGGCATGGCCGTAGTCCTCGGCGGTGGTGTCGAGGACGATGTCGAACTGCTCATTGAGTTGGGCGATCGTTTGCGCCTCGTCAGGCTGCGGCTGCTCGATGTCGGGGGTGTAAAGGACGGGGGCGGGCATCGGGCGACTCTCCTGTGGATGGAGGGTCAACACAGGTTAGCTGCGGGCGTTCCGCTACCTCGCGTCGAATGAAGTCCAGCCTTACCCGTCATTGCGAGCGGCGCGAAGCAATCCAGGGCGTGTTGGCCCGGCACTGGATGCTTGGCTCCGCTCGCAACGACGGGATGATCGTCACACCGCGGTCTTGCCGTAATCCTGCCGGGTCACCGGGTGACTCGACGACAGGCCGCCGTCCGCCGCGAGCGCCTGCCCGTTGACGTAGCTGGCGTCGTCGCTGGCGAGGAACAGCGCCGCGCGGGCCAGCTCCTCCGGCTGCGCGCCGCGGCGCAGCGGGTTGAGGCGGCCGAGGCGGTCCATCTTGCCGGCGTCCCGGGCGTAGTCGAAGGTCGGTTGGGTCATGCCGGTTTCGGTCAACCCCGGACAAAGCGCGTTCACGCGGACATCCGAGCCGGACAGTTGCTGCGCGGCGGTCGCCGCGAGGTTGATCACGCCGGCCTTGGACGCCGAATAGGCCGGTGAGCCCGCGCCCGAGCGCAGCCCCGCGACGCTGGCGGTCAGCACGATCGCGCCACCGCCGCGTGCGGTGATCACCGGGGCAGCGTGCTTTACCGCCAGCCATGGGCCGATCAGATTGACGCGCAAGACCTCCGTGAACAACGCGACATCGGTGTCGAAGATGTTCGCCATCCCGCCGGAGATGCCGGCGTTGGCGAACATCACGTCAAGCCCGCCGAAGCGAGCGACCGCGAGCGCCACGGTGCGCGCGACATCGTCTTCGTCTCCAGCATCCATGCGGATCGCGGCCGCTACGCCACTGGCGGCGGTGATCGCCTGCGCCGTCTCCTCCGCCTGATCGGTGACGTCGGCGACGACCACCTGCCCGCCCTCGGCCGCGAACAGCAACGCCGCCGCGCGACCGATTCCCGAGCCTGCGCCGGTGACGACGATCGACTTGCCCGCGAAGCGCATCACGCCCCCGCCCGCTGCGCGAAATGCCATGCGGCATCGACCAGCCCGCCCATTCGCGCCGCGGTTTCGTGCGCGCGCGGGTTGGCGGCGGTGCCGGTGACGATCCGCTTCTTGATGCCCTGCACGATCCCGGCGAGGCGGAAGAGATTGAACGCGAAATACCAGTCGAGCGCGATCGGCGCGCTGCGCCCGGTACGCGCGCAGTAACGCTCCAGCATCTTGGCCATCTCCGGGATTCCGGTCGCTGCGCCGGTTCGGCCGAGCACGCCCGAGCGGCCCTCGGGCTCGGTCACCCAGCTCATCAGGAAATAGGTGAGATCGGCAACCGGATCGCCGAGCGTCGACAATTCCCAGTCGAGCACCGCCCAGACGCGCGGCTCGGTGCCCGGCGCGAAGCGGAGATTGTCGACACGGTAGTCGCCGTGGACGATGCTGGTGCGCTCCTGCGCCGGCACGGTGCGGGGCAGGAAGTCGATGAGCTTCTCCATTGCGGGCATAGGCTCGGTTTCAGCACCGCGATATTGCTTGGTCCAGCGCGCGACCTGCCGCTCGAAATAATTGCCGGGGCGGCCGTAATCATCGAGCCCGATCGCGACATGGTCGGTGTTGTGGAGATCGGCGAGCGTGTCGATCATCGCCTCGTAATGCGCGCGGCGCTGATCGAGGGTGAGATCGGGCATCGTACCGTCCCAGATCGTCCGCCCCTCGACCATCGCCATGACATAGAAGGCCGAGCCGATCACCGCATCGTCCATGCACAGCCCATACGGCCGCGGCACCGGGAAGCCGGTCGGATGCAGCGCGGCGATCACGCGATATTCGCGGTCGACCTGATGCGCGGACGGCAGCAGCGCGCCGACCGGCTTGCGGCGAAGTACATAGCTGCCGCTATCGGTGTCGATGCGATAGGTCGGGTTGGATTGCCCACCCTCCAGCCGCTGTTCCCGGGTAATCGCGCCGGCACCGGGAACATGCACGGCCAGCCACTCGCCGAGCCGCGCGGTGTCGAGGTCGGTCATGCGTATTTGCCGAACTCATGCCGCGCGATCGCGCGCGCATGGACCTCGTCGGGACCGTCGGCGAAGCGCAACGTCCGCATCGACGCCCAGGCGTGCGCGAGGTCGAAGTCGCCCGATACGCCCGCGCCGCCATGCGCCTGCACCGCATCGTCGAGGATGCGCAGCGCCATGTTCGGCGCCTGCACCTTGATCATCGCGATTTCCTGTTGCGCGGCCTTGTTGCCGGCCTTGTCCATCATGTCGGCGGCCTTGAGGCACAACAATCGCGTCATCTCGATATCGATCCGTGCGCGAGCGATCCGCTCCTCCCAAACGCTGTGGTCGGCGATGCGCTTGCCGAACGCGGTGCGGGTGACGAGCCGCCGCGCCATCGCCTCGATCGCGCCCTCCGCGACGCCGATCGTACGCATGCAGTGGTGAATGCGCCCCGGCCCCAGCCGGCCCTGCGCAATCTCGAATCCCCTGCCCTCACCCAGCAGCATGTTGTCGACCGGCACGCGCACGTCGGTGAAGCTGACCTCGCCGTGGCCGTGCGGGGCGTGGTCATAGCCATAGACCGACAGCATCCGTTCGATCCGTACACCGGGCGTGTCGAGCGGCACCAGCACCATGCTCTGCTGCTGGTGCCGCGCCGCGCCGGTGTCGGTCTTCCCCATCAGGATGCCGATCCGGCAGCGCGGGTCGCCGATCCCCGAGGACCACCATTTGCGACCGTTGATGACATAATGATCGCCGTCGCGGTCGATGCGCGTCTCGATATTGGTCGCGTCGGATGAGGCGATCGCGGGCTCGGTCATCAGAAAGACCGAGCGAATCTCGCCGTTCATCAACGGACGCAGCCACGCTTCCTTTTGCGCCAGCGTGCCGTAGCGGTGCAGCACTTCCATGTTGCCGGTGTCGGGCGCCGAGCAGTTGAAGCATTCGCTCGCCCAGTCGATGCGCCCCATTTCCTCGGCACACAATGCGTATTCGAGGTTCGAGAGCTGCGTACCCTCGAACACGAACGTATCGTCGACATGGGTCTGTCCGGAGTGGGGCGGCATGAAGAAATTCCACAGCCCGGCAGCCTTCGCCCGCGCCTTCACGTCCTCGATAACCGGCAACACCTTCCACCGATCGCCGTCATGATGCTGGTGGTCATGCTCGGCACGGCGCGGCGCGATCTCGCGGGCGATGAAATCGCGTACCCGATCGCGGAAATGCGTCTCGCGCTCGCTCAGGGTGAAATCCACCGCGCTTCCTCTCCATGACTGTCGGCGATGGGGTGTAGGCCATACCCGATGTTCGGTAAAGTCGCCGATCGTGTGGACCACGCTCTACACGAAAAAGGACTGCATCTTCGAAACGGACCATGCTAACGCTACGTCATGGGGGATATCCGTACCGAAGACACCGGCAGCACGCGGCGCTTTCGCGAGAAGCGTCAGGCGATCCTCGCCGCCGCCGCCGATGCGATCAACGAGCAGAGCGCGAAGGGGATGACCTTTGCCGATGTCGCGCGCCGCGTCGGGCTGAACACGACCAGCGTGACCTATTATTTCAAACGCAAGGAGGATCTTGCCGCCGCCGCCTTCGAGCAGACGCTCGACAGCCTGATGGCGATGCTCGACGACGCCGCACGCGAGGCGACGCCAAGGGCGCGGGTCGCGCGGATGGTGACGCTCAACGTCGAGCGGCTGATGCGGATCGAGCGCGGCGAGGAACGCGCGCTGGCGGTGCTGTCCGACCTGCGCGCGATGGACGAGCCGATGCGCGCGACGTTGATGAACCGCTGGCGCGAGGTGTTCCGACGGACGCGCGCCCTTTGGGGCGGCGGGCTGTCGCGCGAGGCGACCGATCTGGCCGGCGCGCGCGCGCATGTGCTGCTGGAAAACATCTTCTGGCTGCCGTTGTGGCTACCGCGCTACGAGGTCGATCAATATCCGCGCGCGGCGGCGCGGCTGACGGCGTTGCTGCGTGACGGGCTGGCGGTGGAGGGCGCGGGCTGGAACCCGGCGGCGGTGGCGCTACCGCATGACGATCCGGTGCCGGGACGCGAGGCGTTCCTGCTCGCGGCGACGCGGCTCATCAACGAACTCGGCTATCGCGGTGCGTCGGTGCAGCGGATCGCGTCGGAGCTGAACGTCACCAAGGGCAGCTTCTACCACCATCTCGATGCCAAGGACGATCTGGTCGTCGCCTGCTATCGCCGCAGCTTCGACACCATCGCGGCCGCGCAGCGGCTCGCCGACGAGCGTGGCGGTTCGTACTGGCAGCGGCTGTGCGACACAGTGGCGACGCTGGTGGCGGTGCAATTCTCCGAGCGCGAGTCGCTGCTTCGCACCACCGCGTTGAGCGGCTTGCCCGCGGGTGAGCGGCAACAGATGATCGATCGCTCGACGCGGATCGCGCGGCGCTTTGCGGGCACGATGATGGACGGAATCGCCGAGGGCACCGTACGCCCGGTCGACAGCCTGATCGCGTCGCAGGCGCTGATGGGGATGCTCAACGCCGCGTTCGACATGCGGAAATGGGCGTGGAGCATGGATCGCGACCGCGCGATCCGTTTCTATGCCTCGACGCTGATGTTCGGGATGTTCGACGACCGCGCGCTGGTGGGCTGATCATCACCGCTCCCTAGACCGGCGCTCCCAGCGCCCGAGTCCGCGCCATGATTGCCACCTGATTATGCGGGCCGCGGCGGCGGGTGAACTCGCGCACCGAACAGCCAAGGAACAGATGGCTGTCGCGCAGGAAATGCGACCGATCCCAGTAGCCAGCAGCCTCCAGCGCGGCCGGGCCGCCCTCGGGATCGGTCAATACGGTGGTCACCGCGCGCAGAAAGCGCGTGCGGCGCAGCAGCAGCTTGGGGGTGAAGCCAAAGTTGAAGCGCGTCATGGCGGCGAGCGCGCGTGGCGACATGTCCAGCGCCTCCGCCACGGCCTCTATCCGCGTCGTGGCCGGATCGCGCAGCAGCTCGCAAAGGATCTCGATCCGGGGATCGGCGGGCGGACGGCGGTCCAGCCGGGCCTCCAGCCACGCCTCGAATGCGGCGTCGAACGATTGCCCCGCCTCCAGCGCCTCGCGCAACATGTTCGCGCCCGCATCGATGTCGCCCAGCGCGATGACGCGGTTGGCGTAGCGCGAGACGTCGCCCCCGAAAATCTGCGCCCAGCCGAGCGGCAGCAATCCGACGCCGACCAGCTCGCCGCCATGACAGGTGAGATAGCCGGCGTAGCTGGTCGGACCGGTCAGCGCGACCGGCGGCATCGGATCGACCAGCCGGCTGCCGATCCTGAGCGACCATGAAGGGCTGTTGCGCAGCGACACGCGGATCGTCGCAACACTCGGAAAAAAGGCGTCGCGCAACTCGCGCGTCGCGCAGATCGGTGCCGCAAAGCGATGGTAGCCCGTAACGTAGCGCCTCAGCCGGTCCCCCGGCGGCACATAGCGCACATCGACCATCGCCGCCCCGTTGTCCTTCCCTGTCACGTCGCCCCCCAGCAACTTCTTGCGGCAGGTTCATAATCTTTTGTTACGTCGCTGCAAGCATCTGTCGCTTTCCAGCATCGTCGCGATGCGATTTCGGGAACGGACCGGAACGGCGGTGCGATCTGCTGCACATGTCCGTCGTAAGAGGAGGTGACCGCGATGATTGACCTGCATTTCTGGCCGACGCCCAACGGATACAAGGTGTTGGTCTTCCTTGAGGAAGCCGGGCTTGAGCACGAGATCCACCCCGTCAATATCGGTGCGGGTGAGCAGTTCAGGCCCGAATTTCTCAAGATCGCCCCCAACAACCGGATGCCGGCGATCGTCGATCACGCACCGACCGATGGCGGCGCGCCGATCAGCGTCTTCGAAAGCGGCGCTATCCTTCTCTATCTCGCGCACAAGGCCGGCTCCTTCGGCGGCCGCGATCCGCGCGCGCATGTCGACGTGCTGCAATGGCTGATGTGGCAGATGGGCGGTCTCGGCCCGATGCTGGGGCAGAACCATCACTTCACGCGCTTCGCCCCCGAGAAGGTGCCGTATGCGATCGACCGCTACGTCAAGGAGACCGCGCGGCTGTATGGCGTGCTCGACCGGCAATTGGCGGAGCGGTCGTTCGTCACCGGGGATGACTATACGATTGCTGACATGGCCTGTTACCCGTGGATCCTGCCGGAGGCTCAGGGGCAGCATCTGGCCGACTTCCCCAACGTCGCGCGCTGGCATGCGACGATCGCGGCGCGGCCGGCGGTTGTTCGCGCCTATGAGCGTGGCAAGCAGGTCGCGCCGCCGAAGTAACCGCTTGCGCGGCGCTGATACAAGTCGCGACAGTTTCGCCCCATGCCCGACATTCCCGCGCGACGCCCCGGCCGCATAACGCGCGGTCGGGGCATGGATCGCTCCTCGGGCATGAAGGGGAAAGACGATGAAGACGTGGATCACTGCTGCCGCACTGGGGGCCGCGATGCTGGGCGGTCTGGGCGCCGCAAGCGTGCAGGCGCAGACTCCGCCCCCCGCGCCGATGCAGACCCCGGTCGGCGACGGCGATGGCGTGGTCACCCGCGATGAAGCCGCTGCGGACGCTGACCGACGGTTCGCGGCGATGGACACCAACCACGACGGCAAACTGACCCGTGACGAACGGCGAGCGTGGCGCGAGCAGCGCCGCGCGCCGCCGCCACCCCGCGACGATGCGGGCCGCAATCGTCGAGCCGCCGACCAGACGCCGGCCGAGTTTCGCGACCGTGCGCTCAAGCGTTTCGACCGGATCGACACCAACCACGACGGGCGGATCGACGCCAATGAACGCGAGGCGATGATGATGCTGATGCGGTCGCGCCGGCTCGGCCATGATCGGCGGCAAGACGGGCAAATGCCGCCGCCCGCCCCCGCTGCGCCGGTCGGCTGAGCCCTTTCCGCGTGGCGACGATTGTGTCAGGTGCCGTGACCATGGGCGAAATGCCGCACCTCCTGCTGGTTGATGACGAGCGGTCGATCCGCGAGCCATTGGCCAGCTATCTGACGAAGCAGGGCTTTCGCGTCACCCAGGCGGGTGACGCGGAGGCGGCGCGCACCCGGCTGGCGGCTTATGCGATCGACCTGATCGTGCTCGATATTATGATGCCGGGCGAGGACGGGCTGTCGCTGTGCCGGCACGTCCGGGCGAACGGTGAGACACCGGTGATCCTGCTGACCGCGAAGAGCGAGGAGACCGACCGGATCGTCGGGCTGGAGATGGGTGCGGACGATTATGTCGTTAAGCCCTTCTCCCCGCGCGAGTTGGCCGCGCGGATCAAGACCGTGCTGCGGCGGACCGCGGGCGGCGGCGGGATGCGGCACCATGCGCCGGAGAGTGGCTCCTACGCCTTTGCGGGCTGGGTGCTGAAGACCGGCGAGCGCGCGCTGGTCGACCGGGAAGGCGTTTCGGTGCCGCTGTCGACCGGAGAATACAACCTTCTTTTGGCGCTGGTGCAGCGTCCGCGACAGGTTTTGACGCGCGATCAGCTGCTCGACCTGACGCAGGGACGCGAAGCGGCGGCATTCGACCGGGCCATCGACAATCAGGTCAGCCGGCTGCGTCGGAAGATCGAGCCCGACCCCAGGAACCCCGAGATCATCAAGACGGTGTGGGGCGGCGGCTATGCGCTGTCGACGGACGTGACGCGGCTGTGAAGCTGCGGATGCCCTGGCCGCGCAGCCTGGCGGGGCAGATGGCGTTGCTAGTCGCGCTGGCGCTGTTCATGGCGCAGGCGATCAACCTCGCATTGCTGCTGCGCGAGCGCGGCGCGGTGCGGATGGCGCAGATCACACGCCCCGCCGCGTACCGGATCGCCGACGCGCTCGATCAGGAAGCCGCCGGGCGCCCGGTGGTCGCTGATCGGGGGCGCGTCAGACTGGTGCCGCAAAATCCGATCACGCGCGCGATGATCGCGCAACCGGCGGTGGCGCGCGAATTGACGAGCCAGCTGGCAGACATGGGCGTGCGCGTCGCCGCAGTCGACGTCGCGATCGCCAAGCCCTGGCAATATCGCATTCCGCTCAGCCGTTTCGAGCGGCGGATGGCGATGCGGGCCGCGCAGGAGGACGGGCCACGCGATTCGATCGTGATCGCGGTGAGACGCACCGACGGGCGATGGATGGCGCTGGCGGGCGGGCTGCCGCGCGAGGATCTGCGACTGTTCTGGCGCCTGCTCGGACAGACGTTGATCCTGTACGTCGTGGTGCTGGTGCCGGTATTGTGGGTGGCGCGGCGCATCTCGCGCCCGCTGCGCGAACTGGCGGCGGCGGCGCGCGGTTACTCACCCGCGGCAAAGCCGGAGCCGTTGGAGGAGAGCGGCCCGCCGGACGTCTGCGCGGTGATCGCGGCGTTCAACGCGCTGCGGCTGCGCGTGACCGCGATGCTGGACGAGAAGGACCGGATGCTCGGCGCGATCGGGCATGACCTGCGTACGCCGCTTGCCGCGCTGCGCGTGCGGATCGAGTCGGTCGAGGACGATCAGGACCGCGCGCGGATGGCGGACACGATCGCGGAGATGAACCGCACGCTCGACGACATCCTGTCGTTGGCGCGGCTGGGGCGGCCGAGCGAGCCGGAGACCGAGGTCGATCTCGCCGCGCTGGTCGACGCGGTGGTCGAGGACTTCCGCGATCTCGGCGCGGCGGTGACGTTCGAGGAGGCCGAGCGGCTGCGGATGCGGTTGCGCCCGTCGCTGATCCGGCGCGCGGTGCGCAATTTGATCGAGAATGCGGTGAAATATGCCGGCGCGGCGGAAGTGTCGCTGGCGTCGGACACGCGCATGGCGGCGATCATCGTCGCGGATCGCGGGCCGGGGATACCGCCCGAGCGGCTGGATCAGGTGTTCGATCCGTTCTTCCGGCTCGAGAGTTCGCGCAATCGCCATACCGGGGGGATCGGGCTGGGGCTCGCGCTGTCGCGGGCGATCGTCGAGGAAGCCGGTGGACGGATCGTGCTGACCGCGCGTGACAGCGGCGGGCTGGTGGCGACGATTACGTTGCCGCGGGGGTAGTGCTCTTACCGTCATCCCGGACTTGATCCGGGATCCCGCTACTCCCCACGGTGCGAGAAGAAGCGGGGCCCCGGATCAAGTCCGGGGCGACGGCTTGGAAAAAGAGTTTGGACCCACTCCGCGATCGCGACAGGCCGCACCCCGGTGGAGGCCGGGGTCCAGTTGGGAAGGTGTTTCGTTGGTTACCAACCTCTCCCACCTGGGCCCCGGCCTTCGTCGGGGTGACGGCTTAGAAGTGGCAGCGTTCTGATTTACTTACCGGCGGTCGGTCGCCCGGTCGTCATTGCGAGCGTAGCGAAGCAATCCAGGGCGTCCTGGTCCGGCTCTGGATTGCTTCGCTACGCTCGCAATGACGGAAAGGTCAGCGCAGCGCCTGCGCGACCATCTTGTGCAGCTTGTTATGCAGCGCGTCGTTGGCGGCGAGGAACTCGTTGCGTTCGATCGCGCGGTCACCGCCGCGGAAGTCGGTGACGTAGCCGCCGGCTTCCTTGACCAGCAACATTCCGGCCGCGACGTCCCACAGCTTCAGGTCGCTTTCCCAATAGCCGTCGAACCGACCGGCCGCGACCCATGCGAGGTCGAGCGCCGCCGCGCCGAGCCGGCGGATGCCCGCGACCTGCGGCGCGACCGCGCCGAAGATGCGGGTCCATTGCACGAAATCGCCGTGGCCCATGAACGGAATGCCGGTCGCGATCAGCGCCTCGGACGTCTCGCGGCGCGACGACACGCGCAACCGCTGGTCCTGCAACCACGCGCCGCGACCCTTTTCGGCCCAGAAGCTCTCGTCGGTCAGCGGTTGATAGACGAGCGCGGTCGTGATCTCGCGCTTGCCGTTCGGCATCGGCTCCTCGACGGCGATCGAGATGCAGAAATGCGGAATGCCGTGGAGGAAGTTCGACGTGCCATCGAGCGGATCGATGATGAAGCGCGGCTTGTTCGGATCGCCCTCGATCGTGCCGCCTTCTTCCATGACGAAGCCCCAGTCGGGGCGTGCCTTCGACAGTTCGTCGTACAGCGTGCGTTCGCAGCGCTGGTCGGCCTGGCTGACGAAATCGGCCGGGCCCTTGCGGCTGACCTGCAGGTGCTGGACCTCGTTGAAGTCACGGCGCAGCCGCGGTGCGGCCTTGCGCGCCGCGCGTTCGATGACGGTGAACAGACCGGAATGGGATGGCATTTGTCTAACTCCCCCCTCCCTTTCAGGGAGGGACAATCGGGTCGAAATGCCCCCGGCATTTCTAATCCATGCGGGGCATGGATTACCCGATGATGGATGGGTACAGTCCGGGTGGTACGGTTTCCGCTTCGGGTGCGGCTGCCGTATCGCGAGCACGCCACCCACCCCCGGCCCCTCCCTAAAAGGGAGGGGGGATAAGATCAGTCTGCGCGCCGGACGTAGGTCTGCTCGTATACATCGACGACGATCCGCACGCCGCTGGCGATATGCGGCGGCACCATCACGCGCACGCCATTGTCGAGGATCGCAGGCTTGTAGCTCGACGAGGCGGTCTGCCCCTTCACCACGGCATCGGCCTCGACGATCGTCGCCTCGATCGTGTCGGGCAGCTGGACGCTGATCGGCTCTTCGTCATGCAATTCCATGACGACATCCATGCCGTCCTGCAAAAAGGCGGCGGCGTCGCCGAGCAGGTCGCGCGGCAGCGTCACCTGATCGTAGGTTTCCTTGTCCATGAAGACCAGCCCGTCGCCCTCGGCGAACAGGAACTGGAAGTCCTTGGTGTCGAGGCGGACGCGCTCGACCGTCTCGGCGGAGCGGAAGCGGACGTTGTTCTTGCGGCCGTCGCGCAGGTTCTTCAGCTCGACCTGCATGTACGCGCCGCCCTTGCCGGGCTGCGTGTGCTGGATCTTGACCGCGCGCCAGATGCCGCCTTCGTACTCGATGATGTTGCCGGGACGGATGTCCACGCCGCTGATCTTCATGGGGCTTCGCCTGTGTAAAAAGAGCCGCGGCGCCGGCGGTGGTCCGCGGGCGCCGATGGCGGCGACTTAACGAATGGCGCGCGTTTCGGCAAGAAGCGGAAAGGGATCGACGGGCTCGCCTTCCGACCAGCCCTGTGCCGGCGTGGTGCGCAAGACCGAGAAATGGAGGTGCGGCGCGGCGGCATCGGCGTTGCCGGTCGCGCCGACCGTCGCGATCGGCTCGCCTCTGCGCACGACCTGCCCTTCGGTCAGGCCAGCGCGATAGCCGTCGAGGTGCGCGTAATAATATATGGTCGCGCCGTCAGTCGAGCGAACGTAGATCGTACGGCCGCCCGCCGCGCTGTCGAACAATTTGTCGATGCGCCCGTCGGCGGCCGCGAGCACCGGGGTGCCGCGTGGCGCCATGATGTCGATCGCCTCGTGATGGCGCGCGCCGCCGTCGCGCGGCTGGCCGAAGGTGTCGACCAGGGCGTCGCGCGTCACCCCTGCCACCGGGACCAGCAGGCGTCCGCCCGGCGTGGCCGGCGGTGGCGAGGCCGGCAACGACGTCGGCGTGGCGACTGGCGCGCGCGAACCGATCGACACCATCGACGCGAAGCCGGCGCCGAGCAGCAGGATGATCGCGAGGATCGACCAGCCGAGCTTCGTCATGTCAGGCCTGGAACAGCACCGGGGTTCCCCCCTTCACCATCAAGGCCACCCGCGCGGCATCCCAGTTGGTCAGGCGCACGCAACCGTTCGACTGCGCGCGGCCGATCTGCTCGGGCTCGCTGGTGCCGTGGATGCCGTAATGCTCCTTGCTGAGATCGATCCACACGACGCCGACCGGATTGTTCGGGCCGGGCGGGATGATCTGCGCCTGCTTGCTGTCGGGCACGCCCTTCAGGATCTTGGGGTTCATCTTCCAGTCGGGGTTGGGCGAGACGTGCAGCACCTTCCAGTTGCCGAGCGGCAGCGGATCGCGCGACGAGCCGATCGTCGCGGTATATTGCGCGACCAGATGCCCGTTGCCGTCGAGGACGCGCAGGATGCCGTCCGACTTGTCGACGACGATCTTCGCCGCCTTCGGCACCGCCGCCTCGACGTTGAGCGAGGCGAGCGTTGCGCGCCACGCGGGCGTCGCATCGGCGGGATAGGCGCGCGAGGTCGGGAAGGTGTTGGGCACCGTGATCTTCGAGCCGACGCCGATCGTGGTGACGCCGGGGTTCAGCTCGGCCAGCACCTTCGGTGTGGTGTGGAAGCGCTCGGCGAGCTTTTCGAGCGGGCGGCTGTACGCCATCGCCGGCAGCTTCGCCTTTTCGGCATAATCATCCGGCATTTGCGCCACAAAGGGTCCGCGCATCGCGGCGGCGTCGAGCGTCACCTGCATCGTCGGCTGGACTTTGCCGAAGCGGCGCAGCGCGTCGAGCGTGGCGGCATCGGGCTTGCCGGTTATGCGGAGGCCGCGGCTTTCCTGGAACCCTTTCAGCGCGTTGGTGAGCGATTGCCCGCCGCGACCGTCGATCACGCCGGGGCCGAAGCCGAGCTTGTCGAGCACGACCTGTGTCCGCAGCACCGCCGGGTCGAGCGCCGGGGTCGCGTTATGCGGCGCAGGGGCGGCGGCGGTTAGCATCAGGGCGACGACGCTTGCGGCGACAGGGGCAAAGGCGGGGGCGATACGCTTCACGGGCACCTCTCGTATTTCGATGCCGTAACAACGCATGTTGGGGCGTCGGGGTCCGTGCACCAACACGTCTTTGCGAGCGTAGCGAAGCAATCCAGGGCGTCCTGGTCCGGCTCTGGATTGCTTCGCTACGCTCGCAATGACGACGTAGGGCGTTTATCCCTTCAGCACCGCGTCGAAGGCGCGGATCGCCGCCGCCTCGTCGCCGCCCCACACCGCATGGCTGGCGGCGATGAAATCGGCACCGGCGGCGATCAGCGGCGCGGCATTGTCGGGCGTGATGCCGCCGATCGCGACCGAGGGCAGCTCGAACACGGCGTGCCACCACGACAGGATCACCCGATCGGGTTGATGCTCCACCGCCTTGGTGGTGGTCGGATAGAAGCTGCCGAACGCGACATAGTCCGCGCCCGCCTCGCCGGCCTCCATCGCGAGATGGCGGCTGTCGTGACAGGTGACGCCGATCTGCACCGCCGGACCGAGCGCCTCGCGCGCCTCGCGCGGGTCGCCGTCCTCCTGCCCGAGATGCACGCCGTCCGCGCCCAGGCGCTTGGCGAGGCTGACCGAATCGTTGACGATGAACGCCACCTCGCGGTCGGCGCAGATCCGCTGGAGCGGCTCGGCGAGGCGGGCGGCGGTGTGCTGGTCGACATCCTTGACGCGGAACTGGAACGCCGCGACCGGGCCGGCGTCGAGCGCGTTCCGAAGGCGATCGGGGAACGTGCCGGTCACGTCGAGTGGCGAGATCAGGTAAAGCTGGCAGGACGGACGGCGATCGTCGCGCCGGAAGTTGGCGCCGAAATCGGGATCGAGCGGGCCGAGCGGGTCTTCAGTCATGCGCTTCGGTTAGCGGGCTATGGCCGCGAGGACAACGCCGCCGCGAACGCCGCGGGATCGTCGAGGCGATGCGCGACCGCGACGATGCGGCGGCGACCGATCGCCAGCGGCTCGGCGAGATCGATCCACACGTTCGGAAAGGCGATGAGCGCGAGATTGAGTACCTCGCGTGCGCGGACCCCGGCATGGGTCCATTCGGTGGCGCGCAGCCCGGCGACGCGTTCGCGCTCCACCGTCACGCTGCGCAACCGGCCGGCGCGCAGCACCAGCCGGTCGCCGTCGATCAGCACGGGGAGCCGCCGGAACGAGCGGATCGCGCGGATCAGCCACGCCATCGTGCCGAGCGACACCAATGTCAGCACCAGCGCCACGCGCGGCCACCAGAAGGCGAGCAGCGCGTGGACCACCAGCATCTCCACCGTCATCAGCGCCACCAGCATCCACATCATCGGCGCGATCGCGCGATGATAGGAGAAGGTGGCGCGCACGGGGGTTATTCTTCGCCCTTGTAGATCGCCACCAGCTTGTCGAGCATCGCCAGCGCCTCGCCACGCTCGCGCTGGAAGGTGTTGCGACCGATGATCGAGCCGTTGCCGCCACCCGCGAGGATATCGCGCGCGTCCTGATAGACCGCGTCGGTGCCCTTGGCCGCGCCGCCCGAGAAGACGACGATCCGGCGACCCGCGAAGCTCGACTGGACGACGTGGCGGACGCGATCGCGCTGGTTCGACCAGTCGGTGCCCTCGTAGCTCTTCTGCGCCTCGGGCTGTTCGATGTGCGCGGACGGCAGCTTCACCTTGATGATGTGCGCGCCGAGCAGCGCCGCCATGTGCGCGGCGTAGGCACTGACGTCGAGCGCCAGTTCGCCGTCCTTGCTGAGCTTGCCGCCGCGCGGATAGCTCCAGATCACGGTCGCGAGGCCGGCTGCGGCGGCTTCCTCACGCAGTGCGCGGATCTGCTCCATCGACGCGAAGATGTCGTCGGCGCCCGGATAGATCGTGAAGCCGATCGCCGCGCAGCCGAGCCGCAGCGCGTCCTCGACGCTGCCCGTCTGCGCCTGCGCGATGTGCGTCGCCCAGCTGTTCGAGCTGTTGACCTTCAGGATCGTCGGGATCTGCCCGGCGAACGTGTCGGCCCCTGCCTCGAGCGCGCCGAGCGGTGCGGCATAGGCCGACAGGCCGGCATCGATCGCGAGCTGGTAATGGTAATGCGGGTCATAGGCCGGCGGGTTGACCGCGAAGCTGCGCGCCGGGCCGTGCTCGAAACCCTGATCGACCGGCAGGATGATGAGCTTGCCGGTGCCGCCCAGCTTCCCCTGCATCAGGATGCGCGCCAGATTGGCCTTCACCGCCGGGCTGGTGGCTTCGTATTTGTCCAGAATTGACTTCACGATCGGCGTCATGGTTTCTTCCTGTCCTGTTGACTTACAAAGCGAGCCAGCGGCGCAGCGCCTGATCGACCTGCTCCATGCGGGTCGCGGAGGCATGGCCGATCACCTTGACGATGCGATGACGGCGGATGCTGGTGATGCGATCGACCTGCACCTCGCACTCGACGGTTAGGCCGGTATGTTCCTGCGGCGAGATCGTGACGCGGAACAGCACCTCGCCGCCGACGACGGTCGTCAGCGGGCAGAGCGTGACGGTGGCGTGGCTGTCGTTGAACAGATCGGCCTGCACCACGACGCACGCCCGCGGGCCGCCGCTCGCGCCCTCGGGCGCATCGACCAGCACGATCGCGCCGTGGCGGATGTCGAGCGCTTCACTCACCGCCATGCGGCATCCTCGCGCTCGGCCTGTTCCCAGAAGGCGTAATCCTCCTGCGTGTCGCGGCGCGAGGCGCGTTGCGACTGGCGGCGCGCCTCGCGACGGAACGCCTCGTCGTGCAGCTCGACGTAGCGGCGCACCGCCTCGCGCGCGATGTCGCTCTTGCTGCGCCCCTGCGTGCGCGCGACATTGGCGAGCCGTTCTTCGAGTTCAGTATCGAGCCTGACGCCGAGCACCTGCCCCTCCGTTTAACACGTTCAACGTAGGGCTTGTCTGATGATTGCGCAAGCGGGTTTATGGTCGGGGGTGTGGGAGTGCGGACCGCTATTTTACCCGTCGCCCCGGACTTGATCCGGGGCCCCGCTTCTTCTCCACCGGCGCGGAGAAGCGGGATCCCGGATCAAGTCCGGGATGACGATGAAAGGTAACGCACCACTGCGGCGACGTCGGGCAGGTCGGGCAGTGCCGGGCCGGGCGAGGGCAAACCCGCGCGCGCCGCCGCGTCCGCGACCAGATCGTCCACCTCGCCCCGATCCATTTTCAGGAAGCGTTTGAGCGTATCCTCGGGGCGCGGCACCACCCCGTCGCCGTACCACGGCGCGATCGCCGCCCGGACTGCCGGAGCGAGGCGCGGGTCGAGGTCGGCGAACACCGCGTCGAAGTCGGTGGCGGTCCATGCCGCACGCCCCGCGACCGCGCCGCGGACGCGGCGTACCATCGTCCAGTTCACCCACAACATGCCGATGACGTAGAACGCCGTCAGTGCGGCGACCTTCTGCCAGCCGGTCACGCGCGCGCGATGACGCCCGCTTCGTTGTAGCGCAGCGCCTTCAACACCGTATCGACGATCGCATCGGCGTCGAGCCGCGCCTGTGCATATTGCACCTCGGGCTTGTCCTGATCCTGGAACAGATCGGGCAGCCGCATCGTGCGGATGCGCAGACCCGCGTCGGTCAGCCCCTCGTCGGAGGCCATCGTCAGCACATGCGCCCCGAGCCCGCCGATCGCATTCTCCTCGATCGTGATCGCCACCTCGTGCGAGGTGAGCAGGCGACGGATCAGCGCCTCGTCGAGCGGCTTGGCGAAGCGCAGGTCGGCGACGGTCGTGCTCAGCCCCTTGGCGTCGAGCGTGTCGGCGGCCTTGAGCGCCTCCGCCAGCCGCGTGCCGAGCGACAGGATCGCGACCTTCTTGCCCTCGCGGACGATGCGGCCTTTTCCGATCTCCAGCGCCTTCGGCGTTTCGGGCAGTGCGACACCGGTGCCGTTGCCGCGCGGATAGCGGACCGCGATCGGCCCGGAATCATGCTCGACGCAGGTCTGGACCATATGGACCAGTTCGGCCTCGTCGGCGGCGGCCATCACGACAAAATTGGGGAGCGTCGCCAGATAGGTGACGTCGAAGCTGCCCGCATGGGTCGCGCCGTCCGCGCCGACCAGCCCGGCGCGGTCGATCCCGAAACGCACCGGCAGATTCTGGATCGCAACGTCATGGACGACCTGATCGTAGGCGCGTTGCAGGAACGTCGAATAGATCGCGCAGAACGGCCGCATCCCCTGCGCGGCGAGGCCGGCGGCGAAAGTGACGGCGTGCTGCTCGGCGATGCCGACATCGAAGAAGCGTTCGGGGTGGGTCGCGGCGAAGCGGTCGAGCCCGGTGCCCGACGGCATCGCCGCGGTGATCGCGCAGATGCGATCGTCCTTGTCCGCGGCGGCGCTCAGCGCCTCGCCGAAGACATTCTGATACGCCGGTGGCCCCGGGGGCGCCTTGGCCTGCGTACCGGTGATGACGTCGAACTTCTGGACGCCGTGATATTTGTCGGCGGCGTTCTCGGCCGGGGCATAGCCCTTGCCCTTCTTGGTCACGACATGGACGAGGATCGGGCCTTCCTCGGCATCGCGGACATTCTCGAGCACCGGGATCAGATGGTCGAGATTGTGGCCGTCAATCGGGCCGACATAATAGAAGCCCAGCTCCTCGAAGAGCGTGCCGCCCATCGTCAAGCCGCGCGCATATTCGTCGGTCTTGCGCGCCGCCGACTGCAAGCGGCGCGGCAGCCGCTTGGCGACGCGCTTCATGATCTCGCGCACGCCCAGGAACTCGCGGCTCGACACCATCCGCGACAGATAGGCCGACAGCCCACCGACCGGCGGCGCGATCGACATGTCGTTGTCGTTGAGGATCACGACCAGCCGGTTGCCCGCCGCCTCGGCATTGTTCATCGCCTCATAGGCCATGCCCGCGGACATCGCGCCGTCGCCGATCACCGCAATGCCCTTGCCCGGCTTGTCGGCGAGCTTGCTGGCGGTCGCGAAGCCCAGCGCCGCGGAGATCGAGGTCGAGCTGTGCGCCGCGCCGAACGGGTCGTATTCGCTCTCGCTGCGCTTGGTGAAGCCCGACAGCCCCCCGCCCTGCCGCAGCGTGCGAATGCGGTCGCGCCGGCCGGTCAGGATCTTGTGCGGGTAGCATTGATGCCCGACGTCCCAGATCAGCCGGTCGGTGGGCGTGTCGAAGACGTAGTGAATCGCGACGGTCAGCTCGACCACGCCCAGCCCCGAGCCGAGATGGCCGCCCGTGACGCCGACCGCCGAGATCGTTTCCTGCCGCAGCTCGTCGGCAAGCTGGCGTAGCTGTTCCGGCTTCAGTCGGCGGAGATCGGCGGGTGTATCGACGGTGTCGAGCAACGGCGTGTTCGGGACTTCAACCATCTGACCCGAATAGCTGAGCGGGATCAGTGTGTCGATTGCCCGCTTTGCGTGCGTGCCGCCGCGGCACAGTCCGCGCAGCGGCCGCGCACCTCGATCACCGGCCGCTCCGCCTCGAAGCCGGCAGCGCTGGCGGCGGCACGCAATCCCCCGGTCAGCGAATCGTCGTCGAAATGCGTCGTGTTCCCGCAGCCGTCGCAGACGAGGAAGATGCAATCGTGGCGGCAGCCGGGATGCGCGTTGGCGACATAGGCGTTGGCGCTTTCGACGCGCAGCGCGAGGTTGGCGGTCACGAACAGATCGAGGATGCGATAGATGCTGTTGGCGGCGATCCGCCGCCCCTCGCTGCGCGACAAGGCCTCGGCGATGTCATAGGCGGAGGCGGGCTTGGCGAACGCCGACAGCGCCGCGTAGACGTTGGCGCGCATCGCGGTCCATTGCTCGCCCGAGCGCTCCAGCGTGGCCCTGGCCGCGGCGAGCAGATCGTCGCCGTGCGGTTCGTGATGTGCATGTCGGGCCATAACGTCGATCTAGGGGCCGCGCCGGGCCGCGGCAAGTTCAAGCGCGAGTCGGTGGTCGTTAGCCAAATTCCTCAAGCCGTCATCCCGGACTTGATCCGGGATCCCGCTTCTTGCCCGGATTGCCAAAAAGCGGGGCCCCGGATCAAGTCCGGCGCGACGAGGAGGAACCCCCGGATTGAAACGACGATCGTCAGCGATGCGTGTGCCGGTTCAGCGCATGTCCGGCGGCGAGCACCGCGACGCCGACGATCGTCAGCGCCGATTCGACCAGATGCCCGCCAGCATGGGCGACGAACAGCGCCGCCATCATCAGCGACAATCCCGTCGCGCCGAGCAGGATCGGCAGCACGCGCCGATGCGCGACGATCCCGCGTCCGAACGCAACGCAGCCCAGCGCGATCGCCAGCACCAGCCCGGTTTCGTGGATCACCGGGTTGCCGAGAATACCGCCGGCGGTGGACAGCGCCGCGACGAGGATTGCGGTCGCCAGACAATGTACGACGCACGCCGCCGACAGCCACATCGCGGCACGGTCTAGCCGGCCGATCTTGCTGTCGTCGCTGAGGTTGCGGGCCATCATGTCCGCAAGTTAGGCCGATCGGATGGATGTTACAATATCTCATTCCACTTTTCTTGTCGCGTGACGGGACGCGGGCAGTCGGCTAAGGCGCGCGGGATGCGCCACGTACTCGATGTCGAGCGCTCGATCCTTGGCCAGCCCTGGCGCTGGCGTGCGCTGGCCGCCGACCAGCGCGACGGGTTCGTGCCCGACGATCTGCTCACCCAGTTGCTGCTCGCCCGCGGATGCCCGCGCGAGGCGCTCGACGCGCACAAGCTGCCGTCGATCCGCAGCTTCATGCCCGACCCGTCGATCTTCCGCGACATGGACACTGCCGCCGCGCGGCTCGCCGATGCGGTGGAGCGCGGCGAGGCGATCGCGATCTTCGGCGACTATGACGTCGATGGCGCGACCTCGTCGGCGCTGCTGGTGCTGTTGCTCCGCGCGCTGGGACGTGAGGCGCGCGTCTACATCCCCGACCGGCTGACCGAGGGATATGGCCCGAACGCCGCCGCGATGACGCGGCTTGCCGACGAAGGCGCGACGTTGATCGTCACCGTCGATTGCGGTGCGCAGGCGTTCGAGGCGCTGGAGGCGGCGCGCTGCGACGTGATCGTCGCCGATCATCACCAATGCGCGACGCAGCTCCCGCGCGCGGTCGCGGTCGTGAATCCCAATCGCCGCGACGAGGGTGACGGCGCAGCGCACGGGCATCTCGCCGCGGTCGGGGTGTGCTTCCTGCTGGGCGCGGCGCTGCTGCGCACGTTGCGGGCGCGCGGCTATTTCGCCGAACGTGCCGAGCCGAAGCTGCTCGACCTGCTCGATCTGGTCGCGTTGGGGACGGTCGCGGATGTCGCGCAGTTGCGCGGGCTCAACCGCGCCTTCGTCGCGCAAGGGCTCAAGGTGATGGCGCAGCGCCGCAACGTCGGGCTGACCGCGCTGGCCGAGGCAGCGCGGCTGACGCGCGCGCCGACCGCCAGCGACCTCGGCTTTGCGCTGGGGCCGCGGATCAATGCCGGCGGGCGCGTCGGGCGTGCCGATCTCGGCGTGCGGCTGCTCACCACCAGCGATCCGGTCGAGGCGCGCGCGATCGCCACCGAACTCGACCGGCTCAACGAGGAACGTCGCGCGATCGAGGCGATGGTGCAGGAGGGTGCCGAGGTGATGCTGTGCCACGACCGCGCCGTCTGCGTGGTGGCGGGCGCGGGCTGGCATCCGGGCGTGATCGGGATCGTCGCCGGGCGGCTCAAGGAAAAGCTCGGCCGCCCCGCGATCGTGATCGCGCTCGACGAGGATGGCATCGGCAAGGGCTCGGGTCGCTCGATCACCGGGGTCGATCTGGGCGCGACGGTGCTGGCCGCGCGCGAGCAGGGCTTGCTGATCGCGGGCGGCGGCCATGCGATGGCGGCGGGGCTGACGATCGCCGCCGATCAGGTGAGCGCGTTCGCCGACTGGCTCGACGCGCGGCTGGCCGGCGCGGTTGCGGAGGCGATGGCGGCGCGCGCGCTGCTGTTCGATTCGGTGGTCGCGCCCGGCGGCGTGACGCCGTCGCTGGTCGACGCGCTGGAGGCCGGCGGGCCCTATGGCACCGGCTGGCCCGCGCCGCGCGTCGCGGTCGGCCCGGTGCGCGCCATCAAGGTCGATGTGGTCGGCAACGGCCATGTCCGTGCGATCGTCGCCGGCGACGACGGCCGCAGCCTGAAGGCGATGGCGTTCCGCGCCGCCGACACCGCTTTGGGGCAGGCACTGCTCGCCGCGGGCCCGAACCGGCGGTTGTGGCTGGCGGGCCGCGCCAAGCGCGACGACTGGAGCGGGCGCGACGTGGCGGAGCTGCACCTCGACGACGCCGCCTGGGCAAATTGATCGCGCGCGCCGCTTGACCGCCCGACACAATCCGCCTAGGCGGCTCGGCACCGCAGCACGGCCCCTTCGTCTAGCGGTTAGGACGCGGCCCTTTCACGGCTGAAGCACGGGTTCGATTCCCGTAGGGGTCACCATGCCAACAATTTGGCGTAGCTGTACCTCGAGACAAGTCCGACAAGGCGCCGCTACAGGGCGCATCCGCTGACATGGGCTTGGCATCCGCAACATCGCCCGGCACATCAGGGGGATGCTGCCATTACTCGCCCTGCTCGCCCTTCAGGCTGCAACGCCCCCCGCGCCTGCCGTCCCCCCGCTCGCCGCCTCGAGCGTGCCGGCGGCGCCGGAGACCCGCTGGCCGGTACGCGAAGCGGATTTCACGAT
Organism: Sphingomonas sp. 8AM; assembly: GCF_902506455.1. Lineage (GTDB taxonomy): Bacteria > Pseudomonadota > Alphaproteobacteria > Sphingomonadales > Sphingomonadaceae > Sphingomonas. The sequence goes on from NZ_LR733844.1 coordinate 748,761, forward strand.
CGGCGATTTCCGGTTCGCCTCGGGCGAAACGCTGCCAGCGCTGCGCATCCATTACACAATGCTCGGTCAGCCGCATCGCAACGCCCGCGGTGAAATCGACAATGCCGTGATGGTCCTCCACGGCACCGGCGGGTCCGGCAAGCAGTTCCTCGCGCCCCAGTTCGCGGACGAGCTCTACGGTCCCGGACAGCCGCTCGACATTCGCCGCTACTGGATCATTCTGCCCGACGGCATCGGCCATGGCGGCTCGTCCAAGCCGTCCGACGGGCTGCGGATGCGGTTTCCGCGTTACGACTATGCCGACATGGTGGAGGCGCAATATCGCCTTCTTCGCGAAGGGCTTGGTATTCGCCGCATGCGCTTGATCATGGGCACGTCGATGGGCTGCATGCACGGTCTGATGTGGGGCGAGACCCATCCCGATTTCGCGCGCGCGCTGATGCCGCTGGCGTGCGAGCCGGTGCCGATCGCGGGGCTCAACCGCATGTGGCGCCAACTGCTGATCGACGGCATCAAGGCTGACCCGGCCTGGGCCGGCGGCAATTACCGGGAACAGCCGCTTCAGGGTCTGCGAACCGCTCAGACCGCATTGTTCATCGCCGGCGCCGCGCCGCTCAACCTGCAGAAGCTCTATCCCGATCGCGACGCGGCCGCCGCCTTCGCACAGGAGCGCGTCAGCACGGCGATCGCGCGGCTGGATGCCAACGACCTGATCTATCAGGTCGACGCGTCGCGGACCTACGACCCCTCGGCGAACCTCGGTGCGATCACCGCGCCGCTTGTCTGGATCAACTCGGCGGACGACTTCATCAACCCGCGCCATCTTGACTACCCCGCGCGCGCGGTCCGCCAGATGAAGAACGCCCGCTTTCGCCTGATCCCGGAAACCGCCGAGACGCACGGCCATGGCACCCACACCTGGGCCGTCAACTGGAAGGCCGACCTGGCGGACCTGCTGGTACGGACGGAGGCGACGCGCTGAGCGGAGCCGCCGGCCGACTGGGTACATCATGCGCCGAAACGTGATTGAGCGTGATCACCCAGCGACCGGCCACCTTCCGGAACAGCCGCGTATTCACCCCTTCCGCCGCACGCTCGGGACGTTCGAGATGATAACGCCCCACCAACATCGCGGCATCGTCGGCGAGCAGCTCGATGGTCATGTCGTAGAAGTGGAGCATGCCCCGCGTTCGCGGCGAAGCGCCATAGTCGCGGACGTAATGGTCGAGCGTTCCCTGCCAGCCGTCCTGGAACCTGCCGCCGGAAACGAAGACGACGTCGGGATTGCTGAAGCTGGCCATGTACCCACGGAAATCCCCGCGGTTCCAGGCTTGTTCCATTTGCCCGATCACGGCGAGGATCGCGGCACGGTCCTGTGTCGGGTCGGCGGCGGCGGGCGACGCCAGACAGATCGTCGCCGCCAGCGCGCAGAATCGATACCGTGTCATCCGCGTCAACAAGCCCGGTTATGCTCCCGGGATCAAGGCCTTGCGGTTGGTCGCCTCGCCGGCGCCATCGGTGGAACCGTTCGCTCGAAAAGCAGACGATCAAAGCGACTTAAAGGCAACACCCGCATAGCGATCAAGCAAGAACGGGTAAGAAAGGCTTGAGCTTTCATCATGGTGTCGCAAACAGCCGCGACGGGCTGCGGGATCGACAGCCCATGGGGAGAATGATGATCGTGAGCGCCAAGTCCATGCTGATGCAAGGTTCGTATCTGGCCGCCTTTGCCACCGCGCTGACGCTGGTGCCGCTCGCTGTCGCGGCGCAGACCACCACGACGCCCGCCACTGGCACGGTGCCTGCCGCGAATACCGCGCAGACGGCTACGGACGGAACGGCGACCACGGACGCCGCGGAAACGAGCGGCTCGGATATCATCGTCACCGGTTCGGCACGGCGCCAGCGGCGCTTCGACGTGTCCTATGCGGTCAACTCACTCGGCCAGGACGATGTGAAGCGGCTGGCTCCGCTCAACTTCGCCGACCTGCTCGGCAAGCTGCCCGGCATCCAGGTCGAGGCGACCGGTGGCGAAGTACAGAACGTTACCCGCATCCGCGGCATCCCGACCGACGACGGCTACGCCGTGTTCCAGCAGGACGGCCTGCCGCTCTTTCACGACATCAACGGCAATTTCTTCCGCGGCGACAGCCTCAACCGCTACGACCTGATGACCGAGCGGGTCGAAGTGGTGCGTGGCGGCCCGGCGCCGATCTTCGCCAGCCAGGCGGCGGCGATCGTCAACAATATCACGGTGACCGGCAGCGACACGCCGCGCGGCAAGGTGCAGATGACGGTCGGCACCACCGATCTCTACCGGCTCGACGCGATGCAGTCCGGTCCGCTGGGCGAGCGCACCTATTATGCGATCGGCGGCTTCCTCCGTCGCGACGGCGGGCAGCGCGACAACGGCTTTCCCAACGATCGCGGCGGGCAGATCCGCGCCAATATCAAGCACGACCTCGACAATGGCTCGGTGCGATTGAGCGTCAACTACCTCAACGACCACAACACCTTCTATCTGCCGATCCCGGTCGCCGATCCCCGCAACCCGTCGGTGTCGCTCGATCCCTTCATCGACTTTTTCCATGGCACGCTCAACTCGCCGGCGTTCCGCGGCGTCACGCTCAAGTACCGCGACGCAGCCGGCGTGACGCAGAGCGAAACCCGCGATCTCGCCGATGGCCGTCACATGGAATATGGCAACATCGGCCTGCAATATGATGCCGAGTTCAGCGGGTGGCAGCTCGCGGTGCGCGCCGGCTACACCAAGGGACGCCTGAACTTCGACGCGCTTTATTCGACGTCGAACCCGGTTGACGCGACGACGTTCGCCAACGGCTTCCGCGCGGCGGCCAATACCGCATTCGGTACCACCGCCACCCCGGTCGCGCGGCTTGGCTATGCGCTGGCGGGCAGCAACGGAGCGACCGCCTACGATCCGTTCGGTGCCTCGGGTCTGGTCGTGCAGGCGCAATATCGCGGCGTCGGCTCAAGCTTCTATTCGGGTCAGGGCGATGTCAGCGTCACGCGCAAGTTCGAGACCGGCATCGGCAGCCATGACCTGCGTATTGGCGGCTATGCCTCCGCTTATGGCCTGACAAACAAGGCGATCTATCAGGATTACCTGATGGAGGTGCGCAGCCAGCCGCGCACGCTCGATCTGGTCGCCTACGACGCCAGCAACAACGTGCTCGGCTATGTGACCGACAAGGGCGTGCTGCGCTACGGTACGACGCTCAACCAGGGCGATGTCGATTCGACCGTCTACGCGCTCTACGCCAACGATACGTGGGAAGTGATGCCGGGGCTGCGGGTCGACGGCGGCATTCGGCAAGAATGGTACCATATCGATGGCTATGGCCTGACCACCGCCACCAACGGCGTCAATCTGGGCGATCCGGCGACGCTGGCGGACAATGCGGTTCGTACGTTCGACGGCGGGCGCCAGTCGCGCAAGGACAATCCGACCGCGACCAACTGGACGCTCGGGGTCAATTACGACGTCAGCGACCATTTCGGTGGCTATGTGCGTGCGTCGCACCTCGAAGTGCCGCCGCAATCGTCGAGCTATTACAACATCAATCCGGTGTTGGTGAAGACGCAGGCCGATCAGTATGAGGCCGGACTGAAGGCGTCCTTCGGCCGCAACTATTTGTACCTGACCGGCTTCTACACGAAGTTCGATCCGTTCAACGCGTCGTTCGTGGCGTTCAATCCCGCCACCGGCCGCAACGATCAGGCGGTACCGTTCATCGGTCAGGCCGAGGTGAAGGGCGTCGAGGTCGACGGCACGCTCGCGCCGGTGCGGTGGTTCTTCGTATCGGGTTCGTTCACCTATCAGGACCCGCAGTACAAGAACCTGCAGAACAGCTCCGGGGCCGATCCGTCGGCGGTGAACGGCAACCAGATCATCCGCGAGCCGAAGGTGTTCGGCAACGTTCGTCCGACCTTCTCGTTCGACGCCGGCGGCGACCAGGTCGAGGTATATGGCCGGTACGAATATATCGGCCGTCGCTATGTCGATCTGCTCAACCGCACCGGTCTGCCGTCTTACAACACCTTCGGGCTGGGCGGAACGCTGACCCACAATGGCTTCCAGTTCCAGGTGGTTGGCGACAACATCTTCAACAACAAGGGACTGACCGAGGGCAATCCGCGGACCGACCAGCTCGACGGACAGACCTCCCGCGACGCGATCTACGGTCGCCCGATCTTCGGCCGCAGCGTGCGCTTCATCGTGAGCAAGGCGTGGTGAAGACACGGGCCGGCGCCATCGGAGCCCTGCTGCTGCTGCTCGCAGCACCCGTATCCGCTGCGCCGGCCCGCGATGCGCATCTCGCCACGCTGTCGACGCGCTTGTTCCCGCACCTGCGCGCCCTGCCGACGAGCCCGGCGCGCCAGCGCCGCCTCGACGCCTGTGTCGGCCGTGCGCCATGCCTCGTCGAGGCGGCGATCTGGCGCGACGACGAACGCGAGAGCGTGGCACGTCGTATGCCGAGCGAAGCAGACGCGATCCGCCGGGAAATCGACGGTCTGAACGAGGTGCTTCGCGTCTATGGTGTGGGCAAGCTGCCGCGCTACCCGCTCGTTGACGGTCCTGACGAGGCGTTCGGCAGCGCCGCGCTGGCGGCGAAGGTGGCCGACGCGGTGATGCTGGCCGATGCTCAGCGTGACGATCCTGCCGTGGCCGGCGATTACGGCCTGTCGCTGGCGCTCGCGCTGCTTGATGCCAACGACAAGGATGCCGCGGCAGCGTTCGAGCCGCTCGACGAGCGGTTCAACGCGGCGGCGATGACAAAGGCGCGGGAGACCGATTGGGGGCGCTTCCGTTATTTGGCCATCGTCGCGCTCGGCGTCGGTCCGGATGACCTCGCCACGCCGCTGAGCGCGCGCGGAAAGGTCAACGTGCGGCTTGCCGCCGAGCGCTTCGCGCAGGGGCTGGCACCGTTCATCATCGTCAGCGGCAGCGCGGTCCACCCGCGCGGCACCCGTCATGTTGAAGCATTGGAGATGCAGCGCGCGCTGATCGACCGCTTCGGCGTTCCGCCAGCGGCGATTGTCGTGGAGCCCTATGCCCGGCATACGACCACGAACCTCCGAAACGCGACCCGCCGTCTGCACGCACTCGGTGCGCCGCTCGCGCAAGACGTGCTGGTCGTCAGCAACGTCGGCCACATCGACGCGATCGTGAGCCCGGCGTTCGTCATCCGCAATCAGGCCGAGCTCGGCTATCAGCCCGGGACGATCGCGGGGCGGCCGTCGCCCAACGAAGCTGTCTTTCGCCCTCTTGCGGCCTCGCTGCGCATTGATCCCGGCGATCCACTGGATCCATGACGGGACCGGCGCTCGGGAAGAGCCGGAATCGGTCGGCCGCCGATCGATTGGCATGTCGCGCCGTTGACGCCACTGTAGCTAAGGGATGGTACGCCGGGGCCGGACGGTTCGTGGCATTTCTAAAGAGAGCTGGCGACCCGGCGTGGTGCCGGCCACGCCGAAGGGCGTGGACGATCAATCGATAGCGGGGGGCGGCTGCGCGCTCGGGCAATCAACCTGCACAGCGTGTGGAAGTCGCTTCTGGTCGATGACGAACAACTGTCGTTCTCGGATCTGGCGACGTGGCTGAACGGGCGCATCACGCCCGCCGATGTCAGGGCGTGGTCGTCGAACGGTCCCGCGGCGTGATTGGCCGACAGCGTGTCGGTGCGGGACCAATTGTACCCGCCGGCGAACGAAACCGCCCTCGGCTACCGATACGTCTACGACAACACGCACCGTCTGGAACTTCAGCTGGAAAAAGGTGGCGTTCGACTGGCGACGTATCTCACCGACTGTTCCGGTAGCGCGGCTTTTTGAAATGCCATCCGACGGTTTCGGGGCAAGCCGGATCGCAGATCTGGCTCGCTGCTATAGCATTGGCTCATGTAACGGGCGGCACTATGATGTGTCGGTTAGCGTGCAGCCCTTGAATTGCGACGGGACGAGGAATGGGACCGGGATGGGTGGCATGGAGTTTAGGGATCGCCGCGTTGCTCGGTTGGCAGGTCCCCGGCATGGCTGACTAACCCGGTCACGTCACCGGCATCGGTGGCATCTTCGTCAAGAGCAAGGATCCCAAGGCGTTGGTGCGCTGGTATAAGGAGGCGCTGGGGCTCGACGTTGCATCATGAGCCGGGGCAGCGCTGCCCTTCGACGCGCCCGGGCATCCGCCGAAGGTCTCGTGGATGGCCTTCCCAGGTAGCACGCGGTCGGCATGCCGGTCAGCGGGCCGCCCTGCGCCGGGGCAAAAGAAGCTCGTGCCGCGTCACCTTGGTCGCGCCGCTCTTTGCGGCGCGCAACGGACCCCGGTCGATCAGGTGAAGCACCGCGTCCTGTGTCCGGGACCAACCGCTACGAGACGAAAAACAGCAGCGCGATCCTGAAGACAGGTGCTGTCAGAAGCATGAGACGAGCCGAAGCTGATGCTCCGGCTCGTCGTTTTCGCGGAAGGTCAGTAGTTCAATGAGCGGGAGCGGCGCGAATTGTGCCCGCCATTGCGATGCAAGATGTCCGCTGCCGCCTCGGCAGAGAGGTCGTTGACGCTTGTATCGACCGTGACGAGCACGCCGCCGCGGCCAAGGCGTCCGCCGTAATAGTCGATGTCGTCCCGATCGATCCCGTGCTTGCCGAGCGTCTCGTTCAGCGTTCCGGCCGCCGCCCCGGCCGCCGCGCCGATCGCCATCGCTCCGGGCACTGCGGATGCCGCGATCGCCCCCGCAGCGACGAGCGGGCCGACGCCAGGGATCGCCAGCGCGGCGACGCCGAGGCCCGCCCCCAGGGCGCCACCGCCGAGGATGCCGCGGGCAATGCTGCCGTGCTCCTCGTCCGTGACGTCACCGGTGGCGTCCGCCGTCGTGGTGACGCCTTCGTGCCGCGTGATGACCGAAAGGGCGCGATCGGAGATTCCGGCGTCGCGGAGCTCGGCAACCGCGCGCTGCGCCTCCGCCTCGGTGTCGAAGATGGCCGAAGCCGTTTGCATGTTCATCGTTGTCACTCCGGCAATCAGCGGACAGCGCCGCGGCGAAAGAGGTTGATGATGGCGAGCAGCACGATCGCCCCCAGCAGCGAAACAACGACCGACTGGATGCTGATCGTGCCGCTGGTGATCGGCGCGCCGCCGATCAGCGGCGTGACGACGAAGCCGGCGAGCAACGCGCCGACGATGCCCACGACGACGTTGAGCAGGATACCCTGCTGCCCATCGGTGCGCATGATCATACTGGCGACCCAGCCGATCAAGCCGCCGACGATAAGAAGAATGATGAGGCCCATGATTGGTCGCTCCGTTTGTTGAGTGATGGGATGGAAACGAGCCGAACGGCGACCGTGTTCAAAACGGGCGTTCGCCTTCACGCGCTGCGGTAGTCCTTCTGCACTACTGCTTCTGGTAGGCGGCCGGGGAACGGCACTGCGTCGCATCGGGTTTAGCATTGATGGCTACCTCTTCAGCTTCCGCCGATCAACGCCCCGAACTGCGCCATATGGAGCAGTTGATGGCGCAGCTTATGGACGGCGTGATCTTGCTGGATCCGACCGGCGTCATCCTCGGCGCCAATCCTGCCGCGCTGGCGATGCACGGGGTCGAAAAGGTGGAGGAACTGGGTGGAACGGCGGAGGGATATGCCCGACGCTTCACGCTGTGGACCTCGGAGCATCGTGCACTGCCGCACCGTGACTATCCGATCTTCAAGGTGCTGGCCGGAGAGAGCATCCCTGACATGGTCGTGGAAGTCGCGCCGGCCGGAGAGGAGGAGGCGCGCTGGGTGCATCAGGTGCGCGACGTCAGTATGGACGTGGACGGTGGCGAGCCGGACTATCTGGCCGTCGTGCTGAGCGACGTCTCCGGACGTTACGATGCGCAAGCCCGTTTCGACGCCATGTTCCGCGCCAATCCCGCCCCTGCGATCATCGTTCGTCATCACGACATGAAGCTGGTGGCGGCGAACGCGGGTTTTCTCGCGCTTACCGACTTCCGGCAGGACGATCTGCTCGGCCGGTCACTTTTTGGCCTCGACCTGATCGGCGGCCTGCCGGACCGGTCGCGTGTGCAGCGGCAGATCGAGGATGGCGCCGTCGTCCCGCAAACGGAGGCCGAGCTGTTGGTCGCGGACGGAACGCGCCGCCTGGTGCTCTTCGCCGGTCAGCCCATCGATGTCACGCAAGAGGATGCCTTGCTGTTGACCTTCGCCGACCTGCAGCCGCGTCGGGAGGCCCAACAGTCGCTGGCAACCAGCGAGCGTCACCTGCGGGCCGTGTTCGAGATGGCACCGGTGGCGATGGCAATCGTCCGCGTATCCGACCAGCGGCTGAAGAGCGTCAACGCCGCTTTTTGTGAGCTGACCGGTTATGACGCAGGGGCGCTGGTGGATCGCACCGCGCGCGAGGCGGGCTGGTGGCACGATCCGGACCAGCAGGGCTTGCTCGACGCCCGATCCGAGGAGGAAGGCGCGATCCGGGATCGCGACCTGCGCATCGTCACGCGCGCCGGAATGACGGTGGACTGCCTCGCGTCGGCGGAGACGATCCGCCTTCAGGGCCACGCCTGCGTGCTGTGGGTCTTCCAGGACGTGACCGAGCGCCGCAGGAGCGATGCCGAACTCGGTGCGGCAATCGACGAGGCATTGAAGGACGCGAACTGGCTGAGCCGCTCCATTCTCGACCGGCTGGCCGCGCTGCGCAGGCCCGCGCCGCACGTCGCCCCGGTCGAACTCAGCCCGCGCGAGCGGGAAGTACTCGATCTCGTCTGCGACGACCTAGACGATGCGGCCATCGCCGAACGCCTGGCGATCTCCCGCAATACCGTGCGCAATCACGTCGCCAGTATCTATGCAAAGATTGGGACCAACCGCCGCAGCGGCGCCGTGGTGTGGGGTTGCGAGCGCGGGATGGGTTCGACACGGAACTGAAAGACAATGCGGCGCCTGCCGGTTGCCGGTTCGAGTCTCATCTCGACAACAGCTTCGGAATCGCGTGCGCGTAATCGATGAGCAGGTCTGATAGTTGCCAGAGTTTCTTTCTGCGTGATCGTTGGCGGAACGTCAAAGTACGGGGCCGGCTTTCGATTGCTCAAGTCCCTGACCTATCCTTGAAGTGGCGCTGGCAAGAGGACTGAGGCGATCTCCACCGCGTCGAGCAACGCCCATATTCCATACGCGCGGGCTACCTACTGAATAGGCTCCGAAGGCTCGACCTTGCGATCGATCCTGGGAACGGCTGCATCAAGGTCCAATTTACTGCACCTTGTGGCTCGTGAGGTCCCTTTTACACGATCGCTCACGATGCGCCGCCCTTCTGAGTCCTGCCGTACGTGCCCATCGACGCGGCACCGCGCTGCCCGGCTTGTAACAAGATGCGGCGTCGCCATATACCATCCAAGTGGATGGTGGAGCCGAAACATGCCTCAGCAGGCGACCAAGGCGCTGGACAGCGAGAAGATCACGATCAATCTCGGCTATGTCGATCTTGGTAACGTCGACCTTCTCATCAGGGAGGGCTTCTACAGCAACCGGACCGACTTCATCCGTACCGCTATCCGAAGCCAGCTGGAAAGGCACGGCGACGCCACGCGTGCGTCCGCCAGGCGCAGACGGCTCCAGCTCGGCCTGTGCCATTTCTCGGCGAGTGACCTGGAGGCGGCACGCGACGCAGGTGAGGTCCTGGATATTCGCGTTCTCGGCCTCGCCACCATCGCGTCCGACGTCACCCCCGAACTCGCACGCGCGGCCATCGGCTCGCTGACCGTGCTGGGCGCGCTTCACGCCGATCCCGCGGTCAAGGCAGCGTTAGCCGATCGCATTGTCTGAAACGGAGAACGTCGATGACCTTACCATCTTCACTAGCAGAAGCGCTACGGCGCACGCAGTCCGGCGACTTGACGGGCGCGACGGCGCTGATCCGCGCCGCGTTGGGTGGCGGCGCCGACCGGCGGCCCATCATCGCACCGCTCGACGTCGTGATCGATCTCAAGTCCGAGCGCACAGTGGACGCCCCGAGGCCGCGGGACGCGACGGCGCGGCGGGGCTGTTTTGAGGAGCGTGTCCACGACGGCCCCGCCGGACGGCTTGCGTACATGCTCTATCGGCCTCAGACGTCTTCGCCTGGCATGCCATTGGTGATCATGTTGCACGGCTGTACGCAGTCGCCGGAGGACTTCGCGGCTGGCACCGGCATGAACCGGCTGGCGGAAGAGCTTGGCTTTCTTGTCGCCTATCCAAGACAGACGCAGGCGGCCAACCAGCAAAGGTGTTGGAACTGGTTCCGGGCCGGGGACCAGGTGCGTGGACGCGGCGAGCCTGCGCTCATCGCCGGGGTAACACAGGACGTGATCCGTATGGAGGATGCCGACGCCACTCGCGTCTACGTCGCAGGATTGTCCGCCGGCGGTGCGGCGGCCGCCATCATGGCGGACACCTACCCTGACCTGTTCGCGGCGGCAGGCGTTCATTCCGGTCTTCCTGCCGGTGCGGCGCGAAATTTGCCGGGTGCGCTGTCGGCCATGAAACAGGGAGCCGCCTTCAAGGACAGGCGCAAGATTGCTGCTCGGTTCGTGCCCCTCATCACATTCCACGGCGACCGCGACGGGACGGTCAACGAGGCGAATGCGTGCGACCTTGTGGCAGCGGCAACAGCGGCGGCGGGCGTTTCGATCAAGGTTGAGACGGAGACAGGCGTCGCAGGCGGGCGAAGCTTCGCCCGGGCGCTGAGCCGCAACGCGGACGGAAGAGTGCTCATCGAACAGTGGACCGTTGCTGGCGCCGGCCATGCATGGTCTGGCGGTGACACGGCCGGCTCCTACGCCGACGCCGCCGGCCCGAACGCGTCACGCGAGATGCTCCGGTTCTTCCTCGATCAGAGGCATGCCGCTGAATGACGGCTGCTCCGCGGATCAGCCACACGCTCGTTGTTCGACTGCCTGAGACCGGACCTTCGTTCATCTCCCAAGCGGGAATGACCGAGCGGTTTTATGCGCAGCCTTACGCGGCTCGGCCCATGAAGCGAGCTGCGCAACGCCACGTCCGGCGACGTGGCTGGCACTTCGCCGAGGGCTCGACGCGATTTGCTGTCGAGCAGCCTGAGCGGCCGGCGCCAGCGATAGATCATCTCCCGCATCTCGCGCACTGTCTCGTTGAAGGACACCATCGCGTGCACGGCCAGCAACTATAAGTTCATGTACCAACGCACCCGCTTGCGGTCATTCTGCAGCACCAAGACCGATGCTGAAGACACTCGCTCTTCCATTGCAGACACAGCCCCGGCTCCTGCGCCCGTCAACGCCGCTCGCCGACGTTGCCCGCAGCTGCTGCGCCGCCGTGCAGGCAAGCTCGGCCGCTCGCAGATGCGCGTTTGGCCGCGCTGCTGCGCGTGCCGATGCCCTGATCTGATCGAACCTTCGGGATGATGGCGACCTAAGGGATATTCGCGAGAAATCGGACGTTTAGGGCGAGCCTGCTGCTATTGGGCGAGCGTGCTGTCGCGCGGGTCGTGCCACCGAAGCGAAATGGAGGTGGCATGAAGAACCAGTCGTTATTTGCAGCCGTCGCATCGATGGCGTGCGTGGCAACCCCGGCGCTCGCGCAGGACCGTCCTACGTTGCAGAAGACGAGCCTCGACGGGGGCAGCGCGATTTCGCCGTCGAGTGCAACGGCGACCGTCTCGGCGAGCAGCGTTCCGCAAGCGATGGAGCGGCTGGGGGGCGACGATACGAGCGTCGATCTGTCGCTGGGCACGCTGTATGGGGCTGGCAAGTTCGGCACCAACTCCACCACGACCATCTGGAGTTCGGCGCTCGGTGCCCGAGCCCATGTGAAGAACCTGACCCTTTCGGCTTCCTTGCCGTGGATGCAAATCCGCAGCCGGTCGACGATTTTCACCGGCATCGACGCGACGCCGGTGCTGGTTGCGCCGAACACGTCGACCACGAAGCGAACAGCGGAGGGATTTGGCGACCTGACGCTCGGGGCGGCCTATACGATCGCGCCGACGAATATGCCGGTGGAAGTCGAGCTTTCTGCCCGCGCCAAGATCAACACGGCAAGCAACAGCAGCGGCCTTTCCAGTGGCGCAAATGACTATGCCGTCGGTGCGGATGTCTCGCTGCCGCTGGGTGCGGTAACGCCCTTCGCCTCTTTCACCTACCGCTTCCTCGGCAATACCGACGCTTTCGTGCTGCGCGACGGTCCTGCGGCGTCGACGGGGGCGTCGGTCGCGCTTGGCCGCGAGGCGTTTCTCGTCGCGTCCTACCATTATTCGAGCGCTGCCACCCGGCAGGTGTCCGCGGCGCACGAGCTGTTCGCGGGTGCGTCACAGCGCATCGCGGGAACGCCCCTTCGCCTGACCGGCTTTGTCACCACCGGTCTTTCGCGCGGTGCTGCAGCCATCTCGGGCGGAGCCGCGCTTTCGATCGGGCTTGGTTCACGGGCGGGGCTATGATGTGCGCCGGTGACGAAAGAAGCGGCTGAGCGCGATGCAACCTGCCCATCCACGCGAAATGATCGAGCGCATCTATGCGATCGGGGACGTGCATGGTCGTCTCGACCTGTTCGCCAAGCTGATCGCGCGCATCGGCCGCGATCATGAAGGCAGGTCACCCGGCGCCGCGAGGATCATCCTGCTGGGCGACATCATCGACCGCGGCGCCGATGGTGCGGCGATGGTGAAGGGATGCATGAAGCTGACGACCGCAAGCGATCACTTCATGGTGCTGAAGGGAAATCATGAGGAGATGATGGTACAGGCGCTGGCCGGCGACCTGAAAACCTACCGGGCATGGCTGGAGTTTGGCGGTCGCGAAACGCTGCTCGGCTGGGGCGTCGACACGGCGGCGGTCACCGCCGACGCCACCAGGGCCGATCTGCGCCGCGCGGCAAAGACGGTCGGGCCAGAGGTTCTGACGTGGCTCGACCAGTTGCCGCTCTATCATCAGCACGACGGCTTCATGTTCGTACATGCCGGCATCAGGCCCGCAATACCCCTCCGGCAACAAGATCCAGGTGACATGCTCTGGATTACGGATGATTTCCTCGAGTCCGAGCTGGACCATGGCAAAATAGTCGTACACGGGCACTCGATCGTCGATGGCGGCCCCGATCTGCGACCGAACCGCATCGGCATCGATACCGGCGCGTTTCGCACCAATCGCCTGACGGCCATCAGGATCGAGCAGGGTGATGTCTGGTTTGCCGACACGGGCGGAGTGGACGATTTCCTGCCGTTATTGACCGATAACTACTCGGCCCAGCTACGATGAATCTGCTCGACGCCTTTGACGATGAGCGGCTGAACGCCGATCTGGCCGCTATCCTGTGCCTGCACGATGGTGGAGACACGCCATCGATCGGTCACCGACCCACGGGACGGCGAAGTGCACTCACGAACGCACTGCGATCACCACGCGCATCGGCGACGATCGGAATCTCGGTCTTTATCGCCATGCTCGGAACCACCGCCTTCCTGATGTATCATCCACCCGGTGGGCAACCGGGTGCGGTCGTTCCCCCGCCTTCCGCACCCCGGCCGAGCGCGAGCAAGGAAGCTCCGGCTCCTCTGCCCGTCGCGGCACGCATCGAAGAGGACGCGTCGCCGGTCGCGCTGGCTGCGGGTCCGTCGAACGGGGCGAGCCGTGGAAGCAGGCACGTCCGGCGGGCGCCCGGATCACGCCGCGACGTCCACCCACGACAAAATGATGCAACGATCGATGTTGCAGCCACCGAAGGCGAGCTCAGCACGCCTGTCGGCGTAGAGCGTCGCAGAAGGCCTGGTGACAGAGGCGCAACCGATCTCGCCCAGAATACTTCCCCGTTGCCGCTACAGAGTGTCGAGGTTTCTGCTGACGACCGGAGCATCGCACCACCTGTTCCCGACGACGCTGGCGCCGAAGATCAATCGGCGCGGGTGCGACGGAACAGCGTCGCTGCAATCCGCGCGCTACGCCGCCAATGGTAGATCCATAATATCCACCGTTCGCCTAGGCATCATAATAGTTCGAGAAGCCAACCCGCCGTCGGCGGTTTCGCGTCTTAAGTGCCCAAAACGACAGCATGACGCCGATCAAGGGCGGCAAGCACAATAAGTAGGTAGCCTCGCTCCGATCGAAGACGTTGGCAATCCCGCCAGTAATGACGGTGGCCGCCGTATAAAAGACGCAAGCGATCAACACCCGGCTTCTTCTGACGCGCTCATAGGCCGCAAACGGCAAGATGACGACCAAGGCCAGTACGCCGAAGCACAACGGCACCAGCGCGGCGATCGCCACATCGTGCGCATAGGCCGAAGCACCAATGATCGCCGTCAGAATAACCGAAATCAGGCAACACCCTCTTAATAATTCCATCGGGAACTTTCCTGTTGATGGATCGTGATCCGGTTGTGCTGCAAGCCGTCACTCTCGCAGAAAAGTAGCTTGTCGCTATATGATAAGGGTCGCACTGGCAAAATCGAAAAACGCTGAGGATTTTAACGACGTCGCGCTCAAGCCAGACCGCAACCTGCGGCGGCCGCGGGATCGGCAGCGCTTCCGCCGTCCACCACCGACGCGAAGGACCCGCCCTGACCATAAGCGGTCCGTGAGCGATATGGCGCGGTCGGAGGGCACGTTCCCGGTCGCGGGCCGTTCCCACCCGACCAACGATACCAGGAAAAGCCATGAGCGACCCCCGCCAGAACCAGCCGACGCGCTTCCCTGATGAGCCGCGGCAGCCCCGCCCGGGCCTGACGGCGAACATGCGAACCAAGCCCGATCATGGCGAGGAGAGCTATGTCGGCAACGGGCTGCTCACGAACAAGGTCGCCCTCATCACGGGCGGTGATTCCGGGATCGGTCGCGCCGTCGCGATCGCCTACGCACGTGAGGGAGCGGACGTCGCCATCTCCTACCTGACGGACGAGCAGGTGGACGCGGAAGAAACCCGCCGCTGGGTCGAGAAGGCGGGTCGCCGCTGCCTGTTGCTTCCCGGCGACATCCGCGAACGCGACCACTGTATCGCTCTGGTCGAGCGCACCGTCGAGGCGTTCGGCAGCCTCGACGTACTGGTCAACAACGCCGCGGCCCAGACGATGAACGACGGGCTGGACAGCATCGACGACGATGAAATGCAGGGCGCCTTCGCCGCCAACGTCTTCGCGATGATCCGGCTGGCCAAGGCCGCGGCGAAGCACATGAAGCCGGGTGCAGCGATCGTGAATACGACCAGCGAGCAGGCGAAGGTCGCGAACAAGGCCATGATCGTCTACGCCGCGACGAAGGGCGCGATCTCCAGCCTGACCGTCGGGCTTTCGAACCTGCTTGCGAGTGAAGGCATCCGGGTCAATGCGGTAGCGCCCGGTCCGATATGGACTCCGATCCAGCCGATCGCCAAATCGCCGCAAGAACTGGAGACGCTCGGCCACGACACGCCGCTTGGCCGCGCCGGGCAGCCCGCCGAGCTTGCGCCCGCCTACGTCCTGCTTGCCTCGTCCGGGGGCAGCTACATGTCGGGCAACGTCGTCGCCGTCACCGGTGGTGTCCCCGTCTCCTAGGGTGAGCCGCCGCCAGCGGGCGCGGCCGGTCAAACGTACCGACCGCGTCCGGGCTGACCGATGTCGAAAAGCAATGCCGAACCCCGCGCTCTTCGGCCAAATACCTGACGCGTCTCGAGATTTTCAACAATCTGAAAGAATTCGTCCGCTACGTGGGGACATAGCGAGAGGGTTGACATGGGCAGCCTGGCAGAGGGGATGCACATGGATGCCGCCGGGATCGTAGGGCATGTCGGCCGCAAGGGACTGCGGTTCGCGCTGACCGACCGGGCCGGGGAAGTCGTGCCGGGCAGCATGCGCCTTTACGGGTCCGAGCACGGCTCGAGCGTCTCCGGCACGCTGTCGACCTTCCAGCGCGACTCCGGGCTCGGGCGCTTGCCCGAGCGATCCGCGATCGCCGTGGCGGGGCTCGCGCGCGGCGACGCGATCTCGATCACGCACACACCCTGGTATGTGTCACGCTCCGGGTTGCGCGCGATGCTCGGGCAGCCACCGCTGATCCTCAACGATTTCGAGGCCGAGGCGTGGGCATTGAGCGACCATCGCCACGGCGCGCTGCTGCCGCTGGGGGCCGCGCCGACAGTGGCGTTGCAGGCGCCGGGGACCTATTGCGTGATCGGCATGACCTCGGGGCTCGGCGTGTCGGTGCTTGTTCACAAACCCGACGGCAGCGTGCGGGTGCTCGCTACCGAAGCCGGTCACGCGGGTTTCGCGCCGGCTTCGCGCGCGATGGCCGAGCTGGTGGCGGCAATCTTCCCGAACCGCTATCCGGTGGTCGCCGAGCATGTGATCTCGGCGACCGGCCTCGTCGCCATCTATAACGAGCTGGCCAGCACGCAGAAGCTGGCGAAACGCGCCACCAAGCCCGAGGACATCACACGCCTCGCCAATATCGACCCGCTGGCGCGGCAAGCCTGCGAGCGGTTGTGCGAGGCCTTCTGGACCTACACCAGCGGGCTTGTGCTCACTCTTGGTGCCTGGGACGGCGTGATCGTGACCGGCAAGCTGGCGATGGCGCTCCGCGAAATCCTGGCGCTGGAGACGATGGCCACGGCTTTCCATGGTACCGGCAAATACATGCGGGTGCTGGCGACCGTGCCGCGCGCGGTGACCGCACTCGACCATGGCGAACTCAACGGCGCCGCGCGCGCGCTGGGCCCCCGCTTCGACTGACCGACCGCGCCTACAATCCCGCCTGATCGATCATGGTGGCGATCTCCACCGGCAGGCTGGCCGAGTCCTTGGGCAACAGCCGGTTCAGCGCGGTCTGCACGCGCGTGCGCGCCACCTGATAGGCCTTGTGACGGATCGCGCGCGTCGCGTTGGTGCGCCACGAGCGGCTCTCGCCCAGCAACGCCGCCCATTTCGCCTCCTCGGCTTCCAGAATCGACAGCGCCAGCCGCAGCCCGTCCCGGCGTCCACGCGCGTAATCGTCGGGTTGCTCCGGCTTCTCCATCGTACCGGTCACATCGACCATCGGGTGGCGCATGGCAACCATGCCGCCCCGCTAGCGCGCCGCATCCGCCAGCTCCTGCCGGATCTCGGCCTCGGTCACGATCCGCACTGCGGCACCCGCGTCTCGCAATGTCGCGGCCCGGCGATGTTCGGCATGCGCAGTGACGAAGCGGCCGAACGGCTGGTCCTCGCTGATGACGAGGCGGGTCGTCGTCGATCCGACCGCCGCCATCACGCGCGCGCCGGCGGCGGCAAGGCAGCGCGCCAGCGCGCCGTTGCGCGCGGCCCCCAGGATAACCACGCGTTCGCCGCGCAGCGGCCCGCCCGCCGCCGCGCGCGGCGCCTTGGCGCCGGCCGGGGTGGCGGGCGCCAGCCAGCCGGCGAGATCCATTCCGGTATGTTCGATCGCGCGGACGATCACCATCCCGGCCGCGCGCGCGTCGCTGAGCGCGTCATGATGCCGGTGCGGCACGCCGAGGAACCGCGTCAGGACGTTCAGGCGATGGCTGGGCAGGTCCGGCCACGCGCGCTTCGCCACCCGCACGCTGTCGAGCCAGCGCGCCTCGATCGCCTCGCACCGGTGGATCGCGCAGGCCGCCGCAAGCGCACCCTTGTCGAACATCGAATGGGCAACGGTCACCCGCCCGGTCAGATGACCGTGAATGACCGCATGCGCGTCGCCGAAGGTCGGCGCGCCGTTGACGTGGTGCGAGGTGATCCCGTGGATGCGGGTGTTGAACGGCGAGAAGTCGTCGCGCGGGTCGAGCAGCGTCTCATAGGCGAACGTCTCGCGCCCGTTCCTGAAGCCGACGATGCCGATCTGGCAGATGCTGCTGACCCGTGAGCATGCCGTCTCCACATCGACGACGACGAAATCGGGCGCGTCGTCCACGCCCCCTGTCGTCCCGATCGTCACGACCGCGCCGCCAGACTGCGGAACGTGATCGACCAGCGAGTCTGTGCCATCTCGGCAATGCTATGCTCCCAGTCGTACCGCGCGGGTCCGCGCATGTGGTACGCGCCACGCGGGTCGAGCGGCAACGTCACGCGGTCGAACCCGTCTGCACGGCGGCGGCGAAAGCGCATCGCCGCCGGCGCCCCCAGCGAGATGCCGATGACGTCGCCATAGATCGGCCGATCGCGATGCCAGCCGATCCCCGCGCCGGGATCGTAACGGATCAGCAAGGCCTGGATCAGTGCGTCGGCAGCCAAGCCGGCGAAGGCCGCCGCGCGGTCGCGGATGGGGCGCAGCCAGTCGGGCAACGGCGGCGCCGCGCGCGGTTGCCCCACCTCGAAGTCGTAGTTCCAGCCGAACGAGGTCGTCAGACGCTTGCCCGTCCAGCCCTGAAAACGGAACGGTTCGAGGTCGGTTGCGTCGATCCGGTCGATGAGCATCTGCTCCTCGTCAGCCGAGATCAGTGCCGCTTGCGTATCGAGCCCCGGCAGTGCCGGCGCGTCGAACAGGTCGCGCATCATGGCGGCCCTCGACGAATGGCATCGCAGCGACGCAGCCGCCTCCATCGACAGGCCGCCACTCCCGGTACGAAGGTCCTGATCGCCGGGTCGATTTCGCTGAAATCACGCATCGGCTGACAGACGTAATGCCGCCGGGCCGATTTGCGAGCGCAAACCCGCATCGGATCACGATCCGCACGCGCGGGGTAATCGAAAAAGCAGGTGCAATCCCCGCCACGACGACAAGGATTATCCGGCGGGGATCGTTGCGCCGCCGTCCAGCAACATCACCGCTTGGCCCGCCGGCATCGGTCGGCCGAACAGATAGCCCTGCGCCAGCGGACAGTGACGGTCGCGCAGATAAGCGGCCTGCTCCTCGGTCTCGACCCCTTCCGCGACGACCACGATCCCAAGGCGTTGCGCAAGGCCGAGCATCGCATCCACGATCGCGGCGCCGTCATGGCGATCGGAGAGATCCGCGACAAAGCTGCGATCGATCTTGATCACGTCGACAGGAAAATCGCGCAAATGCTTGAGCGAGGCGTAGCCGGTGCCGAAGTCGTCGAGCGCGATGCTCACCCCGGCGCGGTGGAATAGCGCCAGCGTGTCGCCGACCTGCTCGTTGCCGCGCCCGATGAACACCGTCTCGGTCACCTCCAGCTCGATCAGCGCCGTCGGCAGCTCATGGCGGCGCAGCTGCGTCATCACCCGCTCGAACAGGTCGCCGCTCCGGAACTCGGCCGAGGAAAGATTGATCGCCACCGGCACAAGCGTCGCGCCGGCGTCGCGCCAGCGCGCGAGATCGAGACACACCTTCTCCAGCATCCGGTCTCCCAGCGCGCTGGCCACGCCCAGATCGTCGAAGGCGGCAGTGATCGTATCCGGGCCCTGGATGCCAAGGCTGTCGTGCCGCCATCGCAGCAGCGCCTCGAAGCCCGACAGCGTGCCGTCGGTCAGCCGCACCTTCGGCTGGTAGAACGGCACAATCAGATCATCGCGCGCGATCATGCGGGCGACCGACAGCATCGACGCGCGCCGCTGCAGGCCCGCGCGCATCTCGGGCTGGAAGTGCGAGATCGCGCCGCGGGCGCCAACCTTGCCGGCGTAAAGCGCGATATCGGCCGATTTCAGCAGCTCATAGGCGTTGCGCCCATCCGCGGGAAATCGCGCTGCGCCGGCGGTCGCCTGACAGTCGATCGTCATGACATCGGTCACCAATGGCTCGCGCAACGACGTCAGCGCCGACCCGACCCGCGCGTGCACGCTCTCGGCCGCCGACGTCTCGATGATGGCCGCGAATTCATCGCCGCCCAGGCGTGCCACCAGCGCCTTCTCGCCGAGTGCCGCTCGCAGGCGTCCGGCGACGGTGCACAACAGCCGGTCGCCGATGTCATGCCCCATCGCGTCGTTGATCTCTTTCAGATGATCCACATCGAACAGCGCGAGTGTCAGCACGTCGCCTTTCCCGTCCTGCTGTCGCTCGATGGCCTCCTCCAGCAGCCGGCTGAACGTCGCGCGATTGGCGAGCCCGGTCAGCGGATCATGCTCCGCCGCCCAGCGGATGCGCTGCTCGGCGGTGATGCTCCGGGTCACGTCGTGCACGGTGACCAACACCCGCTCGATCCGGTCGCTCGCGGCCTTGACGCGCCACCCGGCGGTCTGGATCCAGCGGATCGCGCCGTCATCGGCCCGCTTGATCCTCAGTGTCACGTCGAAGCGCGCCGCGGCGCTTCCCTCCGGAATGGAATCGAGCAAACGTTGCAGCAGCGGCCGGTCTTCCGGAATCACCAGCGCCAGCGCGGTCGCCGGATCGGCGGGGACCTCGCTCCCGAACCCCAGCATCGTGCGGAACTCATCCGACCAGGTGAGCTGTTTCCGCGCGACATCATAGTCCCAGATGCCGATGCTTGCCGCCTGTGCCGCGAGGCGGAAGCGCTCCTCGCTGGCCAGCAGGGCGGTTTCGGCGTGCTTGCGATCCTCGATGTCTTCCAGCGTGCCGAACCAGCCCACCAGGTCGCCGGCCTTGTCGCGGTAAGGCGATGCGTGCGACCGGAACCATCGGTAACGCCCGTCCCTCGCCCGCAGCCGGTAGTCGATTCCGATCGGCGTATGCGTGGCGAGCGCGCGATCCCAGGCGTCAAGCGTCCCACCTACGTCCGCCGGGTGCAGCGCGTCGACCCATCCCCAGTCGAGCGCCTCGGCGATCTCGATGCCGGTGACGTCCTCCCACCGCGCGCTGACGGTGCGTACCGCGCCGCTCTGGTCCGCGCTCCAGCTGATGTGACGGGCAAGCTCGACGCTGATACGATAATGTTCGGCCGGATCGACGACGCCAAACCACCCTGTGTCCGGAGGCGCATCCGCCGCGGCCGGCAACCGCGACCTTTGTCCGGTCGCCAGCCCCCGCGTCATCTGCTTGTGCCGCCGCATGTACCCCCCGAGTCGACGGCAGGTTAGCACCCGGCCACAGCAAAGTCGTTAAAGAGCAACTGTTTAGCCCTGCGCCTGGAGCGGTCCGGACGACGACGCCGGCACAGACCCGGCGACGCGCGCAGACGTTCCGGAACTACCCGCAAGGCTCGCGGGCGGCGTCCAGCTGGATGTTACGCCAACGTCGATCGTTTCACGTGCCGTCCCGTTCAGGACGGTGACACGTCGTCGGCATCGACAGGGGCGCTGCCCGGCTGGCTGCGTGTGCCTGCGGTAGCAGCGTCGCGACGCCGCCTCCGCTTACCTCACACCGGTCGCGACGGCGCGGCCGCCAGCGCCTGCGCGATCGCCATGCGCAGCGGCTTGGCGCGATAGTCGGCGTCATAGGGACAGGGTCGACGTGCCGCCTTGTCGGGGCGCGGCTCGAACGGGCCGATCCAGCTGAACCGGTCGCACAATCCCCACGCGACCACGTCGCGCAGCTGCGGATAGGCGAACATGACGTCGAGATAGCGCCGGGCGTAATCCGCGACGCCGCGATCGCGCGCGACAGGATCCGCCGGCAGGCCGTTGTCGCGCACATCCAGCTCGGTGATGAGCAGGCGATAGCCCATGCCGGTCACCGCATCCAGGAACTGGCGCCAGTCGCGCTCATACGCCCGCGCACTGCCGCTCGTGTCCGGACCGGCGGTCACGATATGCGACTGCACCCCCAGCGCATGGACCGGTACCCCCCGCCGCCGGAACCCTTCCAGCAGCCGCAGCACCCCGGCGCGGTGGGCGGCATTGCCCGGCTCCCAGCTCATATAATCGTTATAGACCAGCTCGGCATGCGGTGCGTGTTCGTGCGCGGTCCGGAAGGCGAGATCGAGCGTCGCTTCCGTGCCCCCGAGCGCGCGGCTGAGCGCGGTTTCCTCGAGCGCCCCGGTCTCGGGTGTCACCGCTTCATTCACCACGTCGTAACTGGCGATCCGTTTGCCGTACCGGCCCGTCACCGTCGCGATATGCTCGACGAGAATGGCGCTCGCCGCCGGCACCGGACGGGCGCCGAAGTCGTATTTCTCCAGCCACGCCGGCATCCATTTGCGCCGTTGCCACAGCAGATTATGGCCACGGACCGCCATCCGGTTCTGCATGCCCCACGCCACGATCCGGTCGAACGCTGCAAAGTCGAATTGCCGGGGCGCGGGCCTAAGATGCTGCCACTTCATCTCATTTTCCGCCACCAGCAGGCCGCAGTCGGTACGGAGCAGTGCGGCGTAGGCAGTGTTGTCCGCGGAGGCACCGTTCGCCCGCGCCGACAATGCCGACCCGAAGCGAAAGCCATTGCGACGGGCCGTTTTATCAAGGCCCTCGTCAACCGCCGCCGCGGACTGCAACGGCAGCAAGGGAAGCGCAAGCGCTCCGGCCAGACTCGCCCTTCTCGTAAACCGATACGTCATGCTTGCACCTTGCGCAGCCCGGTCAGGGCGATAAATGTAAAAGCTTTCCCCGCATTCTGCGCGACGATCGCCCGCTGCGCCAGCGGCCTACGTTAACTTGATGTTGACAATTGTCCGGCATGAAAAGCGCGGGGAGTTTCAACGGCTTGCGCAAAGATCGGTATCAAGCGGCCACGCACGCGCGCCGCCGGTTCGTCGGCGCGGTGGCCCTGCCGATCGCGTTGCTCGCGCTCGGGCTGACCGCGACCGTCTTCTACGCGCTGAACACCGCCTCCAGGCAGGCCGACCTCGTCTCGGCGAACCGGCAGGGTCATGAAGCGCAGCTTGCGCTCGACGATGCCCTTGACGAACTGGCACAGAGCCAGTCCGGTGTAGCGATCTGGAGCCCGCTGCTGCGCGAACTTTACAAGCCGCGTCCGGATTGGAACTGGATCGACACCAATGCCGGCACGTTGCTGAACTACGTCTTCGCGCATGATGTCGACATCATCCTCTCGCCTGACGACATCCCGGTCTACATGATGCAGAACGGCGTGCGACGGACCGCGCCCACGCGCGCCGCGCACCTCTATCTCCGCGCCGCCGCACCGCTGATCGACGCCGTCCGGGCGCGGACGCGGCGCCTGCCGAACCGCCATGAGCGGCTGCCGGGCCAGCCGATCGCCGGCCATTCAACCGTACGCACCTCGCCCAACGCGATCCACGCCACCAGCACCGTCGCGGTGGGTCAACATCCCGCCGCGATCAGCGTGATGCGCATCGTTCCCGATGGCAGCGACGGCGACGCGCCCGCCGGGGCGGCGCCGCTGCTGCTGAGCGTCCGCTATCTCGACCGTTCATTCGCGCGGCAATTGGCGTCGGTGCAGCTGCTGGCCGGCGCGCGCGCCACCATCGGCCCCTTGCGCAGCGGCGAGCATGGCGTCGCGCTGATCGCCGAGGATGGCGCGCGGGTCGGCACGCTCGCGTGGCGTCCGGCACGCCCGGGCCTTGCCGTGTGGAAGGCGATGGTACCGACCGCCGCCGCCGTGCTCGCCGGGCTGCTCGCGACGGTGGCCGCGCTGCTCGGCGGTGTCGGACGATTGATGCGGAAGGATGCCGCCACGCTCGACCAGCTCCGCGTGGCGCACCTCGAATTGCAGGCCAAGGAAGCACAGGCCCATCGTCTCGCCTACCACGATCCGCTGACCGGGCTGGCGAACCGCACGCGGCTGATCGCGGCGCTCGACGATATGGTCGGTGCCGGCGCCGCCGACGGCGTCCGCGCGGTGCTGCTCATCGACCTCGACCGCTTCAAGC
Source organism: Sphingomonas sp. 8AM (assembly GCF_902506455.1). Taxonomy (GTDB): domain Bacteria; phylum Pseudomonadota; class Alphaproteobacteria; order Sphingomonadales; family Sphingomonadaceae; genus Sphingomonas. The sequence goes on from NZ_LR733844.1 coordinate 772,391, forward strand.
AGGTCAACGATACGCTGGGGCATCTCGGCGGCGATCAGCTGATCCGGCAAGTCGCGATGCGGCTCGAGGCGCTGGTGCTGCCGGGCGATCTGGTCGCGCGGCTGGGCGGTGACGAATTTGCGGTATTGCTCGGCGCGCGCAGCGACGAAGCCGCGGTCGAAGCGGTCGCCGTCGCGATGGTGTCGGCGATCCGCGAGCCGTTCGTGGTGCTGGGCGCGAGCGTGCATATCGGTACCAGCATCGGCATCGCCTGCTTCCGCGATGCGCAGGGCGACCGGACCGAGCTGATGCGCACGGCCGATATCGCCATGTACCGCGTCAAGGCAGACGGGCGGAACGGCCATCGCTTTTTCGCCGCCGACATGGACGAGAGCGTCAAGCTGCGCCGCGAAATCGAGGAGGATTTGCGCGCAGCCCTGACGCGCGACGGCGAGTTGCTCGTCCACTACCAGCCGCAGATGGATGGCAGCGGCAACCGGGTGATCGGGGTCGAGGCGCTGCTGCGCTGGCAGCATCCGCATCGCGGCTGGCTCGCGCCGGCCGCCTTCATCAACGTCGCGGAGGAGAGCGGGCTGATCGGCGCACTGACCCGCCGCGTGCTGCGCGATGCGTGCGGTATCGCGGTGGCGTGGCCGGGCTTGTCCGTCGCCGTCAATATTTCGCCGGTGCAGTTCCGCTCGCGAACGCTGGCCAACGAGTTGATCGCGATCGTGCGCGAAACCGGCGCGCGTGCGCAGCAGATCGAGCTGGAAGTCACCGAAAGCGTTCTGCTCGACAACGACGAGGTGGTGCGCACGACGCTGGGCGCGCTGCGCCGCGCGGGTTTCCGGATCGCGCTCGACGATTTTGGCACCGGCTATTCGAGCCTGAGCTACCTGAGCAAATTCGAGGTCGACAAGATCAAGATCGACCGCAGCTTCATCCAGCGGCTCGGCGAGGCCGACGATGCGGCGGCGATCATCCATGCCGTGGTGCGACTGGGCCATGCCATGGGGCTGCGCGTGACCGCTGAGGGCGTCGAAACCGGCGTGCAACGCGCCTTTCTCGAGCACGCCGGCTGCAACGAGTTGCAGGGGTTCCTGTTCTCGGAAGCGGTGCCGCCCGCCGCGCTGGAGCGCCTGCTCGGGCGACTGGAGCGAGCGGCGTAGCGGACCCGCCGCACCCCGGTTGCCTTTTTGCTGCGACCGCGTAGCTTCAACAAGCAGCGGGCAAGGAGAAGATCATGAAGCGCCATCGGGTTGATTCCGGACTCCTTGCTGCCCTGCTGTGCGCCACGCCGCTCACCGCCCTCCGCGCCGAACCCCGCAGCGACGCGCAGGCGCTCGACATCGCCAGGCGCGCGATCGCCTTTCGCAGCGTCGCCGGCCCGGGCAACCAGACCCCGCAGCTTGCCGCCTATCTGAAGTCGGTGCTGGTCGAGGGCGGGATCACCGACGTCACCGTTACGCCGGTCGACGATACTGCCTATCTGATCGCGCGCTGGCCAGGGACGGATCGCGCCGCCAAGCCGCTGGTGATCTCCGGCCATATCGACGTCGTCGAGGCCAAGCCCACCGACTGGCAGCGCGATCCGTTCACCCCGGTAATCGAGAACGGCTATCTCTACGGCCGCGGCGCGACCGACATGAAGCTCGACGCCGCGGTGACGATCGCGGCCTTGTTGCAGATGAAGCGCGCCGGGTATCGCCCGCGCCGCGACATCGTGCTTGAATTCTCCGGTGACGAAGAAACGCGCATGAAGACCAGCGCGATGATTGCCGAGCAACTGAAGAACGCCGAGCTGGTCATCAATATCGACGGCGGCGGCGGGCGGCTTGGCGAGGACGGGCGTCCGCAATTCTTCACCTGGAACGGCGCCGAGAAGACCTATGCCGATTTCGAGCTGACCGTCACCAACCCCGGCGGGCACAGCTCCGCACCGCGTCCGGAAAATGCGATCAATCAATTGTCCGCGGCGCTGGTGCGGATCGGCAATTACCGCTTCACCCCGCAGCTCTCCGATCTGACGAAGAAGTTCTTCGAGGAAGCGGCCAAGCAAAAGACCGGCGACCTCGCCGCCGCGATGCGCGCGTTCGCCGCCAACCCGGAGGACGAGAAGGCGATCGCGACGCTGGCCGCCGACCCGGCCTATGTCGGGCAGATCGGCACCACCTGCGTCGCGACGATGGTCAGCGGCGGCCATGCGCTCAACGCGCTGCCGCAGCGCGCGACCGCGAACATCAACTGCCGCATCTTCCCGGGCGTGAAGCCGGCGGACGTCATGGCGACGCTCAGGCAGGTCGCCGCCGAGCCGAAGCTGACGATCCACGACGTCAGCGAAGGCTCGGTCGCCAACGACGCCTCGCCGATGCGGGCGGATTTCGTCGCGGCGGTGACGAAGGCGGTTGCCAAGACCCGTCCGGGCGTGCCGGTATTCCCCAGCATGTCGGCGGGCGCCAGCGACAGCATGTGGTTCCGTTATCACCACGTCCCCAGCTATGGCGCGAGCCCGACCTTTATCAAGGAGTCGGACGATTTCAGCCACGGGCTGAACGAGCGGACGCCGATCGACAATATCGCACCCGGCATTGCGTATTATGAATCGCTGTTCACTGATTTGTCCAAGTAGGACGGTTTCGGCTCAGCCCGTGACGCAGCGTTCCAGAGATTAGCTGGTCCGTCATTGCGAGCGCAGCGAAGCAATCCAGGGCGTCCCGGTCCGGCCCTGGATTGCTTCGCTGCGCTCGCAATGACGAACGAAGGGCGGATCGCGCCGTGATCCAATTTTACAGTCCCGCCAGATACTCCGCGGCGATGCGCCGCGCCTCTTCGGCGGAAAAGCTGTCCGGCGAGAGGCACAATTCCAGCCAGAGCCCATCGACCAGCGCGGTGACCCCGATCGCGGCCAGCCGCAGCCGCTCGGCCGCCACGCCGCAGTCGGCGAGCAAGGCCTCCAGCCGCGCGCGGAACGCCGCGTAATGCTGCTCATGCCGACCCAGCATCGCCGGGTCGCCGCGCGCAAGGCTCCATAACGCCAGCCAGGTGGCGAGCAGCGCGGGATCGGCAATCGGCGCGGCGAAATTGGCCGCGACATAAGCGCCCAGCCGTGCGCGCGGCTCGGTCCCCGCGGCGTCGACCGCCGCCTCCAGCGCCGCCTCGACCTGCGCCGCGACATGGTCGTAGGATGCCGCGACCAGCCGGTCGACCCCGCCGAAATGATGCGTCACCAGCCCCGGCGACACATGCGCCGCCGCCGCGATCATCCGCACCGACGCGCCCGCCGCCCCGCGTTCGGCCAGTACGCGCACCGTCGCCTCGATCAGGTCCCGGCGACGATCGTTGGCACTTGCCCGCTTGCTCAACGGCACACCCTGTTATACGTTCGTGCAACAAGCACGCGAGAACCTCCTATGCTGCGCCCGGCCGAGCTGCCTGATCGTGATCCCGACGCGGACTGGAGCCTGCCCGGCTGGCTCTACACCGATCCCGAATATTTTGCGCTCGAATGTGCGCGTGTCATCCGCCCGTCGTGGCAGATCGTCTGTCACGAGAGCGACCTTGACCAGCCCGGCGCATGGCGTACCTTGTCGTATCTGGGCGAGAACCTCGTCGTCGTCCGCGGCGCCGATGACGCGATCCGCGCCTTCCACAACGTGTGCCGCCACCGCGCGATGCGGCTGGTCGAGGGCGACGCCGGCTGCGCGCGCAAGCTGGTGTGCCCGTACCACGCCTGGACCTATGAGCTGGACGGGCGCTTGAGCGGCGTGCCCATGCGCCGCGACTATCCGGCGCTCGATGTGGACGCCAGCGGGCTGATCCCGGTCGAGGTTGACTGCTGGCGCGGCTTCGTGTTCGTCCGGCTTGAGGATGATGGCGGGCCGGGCGTCGCGGAGATGATGGCGCCCTACGATCATGAGATCGCGCCGTATCGCTTCGCGGACATGCGCCGGATCGGCGACGTGCGGTGCCGCGAACGCGCGGTGAACTGGAAGAACGTCGGCGACAATTATTCCGACAATCTTCACATCCCGGTCGCGCACGACGGGCTCACCCGGCTGTTCGGCAAAAGCTATGCGATCGGGGCGGCGGGCTGGGTCGACAAGATGTCGGGACAGCTCGTCGATCGCCCCTCCGACAATGTCTGGGAACGCTTCTACCAGACGCATCTGCCGCGCGTCGACCATCTGCCCGAGGCGAACCAGGGGCTTTGGCTCTATTACAAGCTGTGGCCGAACATGGCGTTCGATATCTACGCCGACCAGATCGACTTCATGCAATGGCTACCGCTGACCCCGACGACATGCGTGCTGCGTGAGATGACCTTCGCTTTACCGGATACGCGGCGCGAGATGAAGCTGACGCGCTATGCCAACTGGCGGATCAACCGGACCGTCAACGCCGAGGACACGTGGCTGATCGAGCGCGTGCAACAGGGCATGGCATCGTCCAGCTACACCGCCGGCCCGATCGGCGCGAGCGAGGTGTGTCTGCGCAGCTTCGCCGCCAAGATCCGCGCGCGCATCCCGGAGGCACGGCTGCATCGTGCGCCGCCGCCGGGTTGGTCTCGCGCCTCCCCGCCGCCCGTGCGCAGGCAGGGGCCGATGGCGGTCGAGTGAACGAGCCAGATCAGACACAGACGCGTCGTCTCCGTGTCGGAACGGCGTGACGGACGAAACAGACATGAGCCCCTGCCTGCGCGGGGCGACGGGGGCAAGATGACCGCAAATTACGACGCACTCATCATCGGTGGTGGGCATAACGGGCTGGTCTGCGCCTTCTACCTCGCGCGCGCCGGGCTGAAGGTGCGCGTGCTCGAACGCCGCCACGTCGTAGGCGGCGCGGCGGTGACCGAGGAATTCCACCCCGGCTTCCGCAACTCCACCGCGAGCTACACCGTCAGCCTGCTGCGCCCGAAGGTGATCGTGGACATGAAGCTGCACGATCGCGGTTTCCGCATCATCGAGCGGACGATCAGCAACTTCTTCCCCTTTCCCGACACCTATCTGACGCTCGGCGGCGGGATGGCGCGTACGCAGGAGCAGTTCGCGCGCTTCAACCGTCGCGATGCCGAGGCCTATCCGCGCTACGATGCCGCGCTGGAACGCGTCGCGCAGGTGTTGCGTGATCTCGCGCTCAAGATCCCGCCCAATGCCGGCGGCGGGCTGGCGGAGGTGGTCGCCGCGGCGCGACAGGGCTGGCCGCTCGCCAAGCTCGATATCGCGGCGCAGCGCGACCTGCTCGATGTGTTCACCAAATCCGCGCGTGAGTTCCTTGACGGCTGGTTCGAGGACGATCACGTCAAATCGGCGTTCGCCTTCGATGCGGTGGTCGGCAATTTCGCGGGCGTGTCGACGCCGGGCTCCGCCTATGTCCTGCTCCACCACGTCTTCGGCGAGGTGAACGGCAAATTCGGGGCGTGGGGCCATTCGGTCGGCGGGATGGGAGCGATCACGCAGGCGATGCAGGCGGCGTGCCTCGACGCCGGGGTCGAGATCAGCCTCGACGCCCCGGTCGCGCGCGTGCTGGTCGATGGCGGCAAGGCCGCGGGCGTGGTGCTGGAGAGCGGCGAGGAGATCGCTGCGCCGATCGTCGCTGCCAATGTCGGCCCGGCGATGCTCTACCACCAGATGGTCGATGCCAGCGACATGCCGGACGATTTCCGCCGCCGCGTCGCCGGGTTCAAGACCGGATCGGGCACGTTCCGCATGAATGTCGCGCTCAGCGAATTGCCTGACTTCACCGTATTGCCCGGCAAGGAACGCGCCGAGCATCACACCGCCGGGATCATCATCGCCCCCGGGCTCGACTATATGGACCGCGCGTTCGACGATGCGAAGGTGCACGGCTGGTCGAAGGAACCGATCGTCGAGATGAAGCTGCCGACGACGGTCGACGACAGCCTCGCGCCACCGGGGATGCACATCGCCAGCCTGTTCTGCCAACAATTCGCGCCGCAATTGCCCGGCGGCCGGAGCTGGGACGATGCGCGCGAGGAGGTGGCCGACCTCATCATCGATACCGTCGACCGCCACGCCCCCAATTTCAAGAAGTCGGTGATCGCGCGCCAGATCCACTCGCCGCTCGATCTGGAGCGCAAGTTCGGGCTGACCGACGGCGATATCTTCCACGGGCGGATGAGCCTCGACCAGCTCTGGTCCGCGCGCCCGGTGCTCGGGCATGGCGACTATCGCGCGCCGATCCGCGGGCTCTACATGTGCGGATCGGGGACGCATCCCGGCGGCGGGGTGACGGGTGCGCCGGGCCACAATGCCGCGCACGCGATCCTTGCCGACCGCAGCCTCATCGGCCGCTGGCGGCGGCGCGCCTGACCCACCAATAGACCGGCACGCCCGCGAGCAGCAGCACCAGCGCCCAGCCATTGGCCTCAAGGCCGAGCCCATAGGAGAGCCACGCGACGAACCCGGCCGAAACAAGTCCCGCGGCGCGTCCCGCCATATCGCCGCGCAGCAACGCCACGCCCGCCAGCGCGCTGACGAAATAGGCGAGCATCCCCGCCGCCAACGACACCGCCGCGACGAACGCGAACAGGTCGCCCATCCCGCGCGTGTAGTTGGCGAGCGTCACCGCCGTCACCAGCACGCCCGCGAGCACATGCGCGCGCACCGGCACTCCGGCGCCATTTTCGCGCCCGAACCAGCGCGGGAACACCCCGCCGCGTGCCATCGCGCGCGGCACCTCGCCTTGCAGCAGCACGAAGCCGTTGAGCGTCCCCAGCGCGCTCACCGTCGCGAACAGCGCCACCACTTGCGCGGTCGCGCCGCCCAGCGCGCTGCCGAGAAAATAGGCGATTGGGGCGGGCGAGGCCGCGACCGCCGCACGCGGCATCAGCGCGGTGATCGCGCCCGAGACGATCAGATAGATTACCCCCACTGCCGCGGTGCCGATCAGCGTCGCGCGTGGTACCGTCCGCGCCGGATTCTGCATCCGGTCGGCCGGCACCGTCGCAGACTCGACGCCAAGGAACCCCCAGAAGGTCAGCGCCGCTGCGCCCGCGATCGTCCCCGCCGCCAATGGCATCGGCGCATCGTGCACCACCGCCGCCCCTCCCCTGGTCAGCAGCAGCCAGCCGGCGAGCAGCGCCACCGCGGCGAGCGGCACCAGCTTCAGCACCATCGTCACCATCTGCATCCGCGCCGCCGCCGCGACCCCGCGGACGTTCACACCGACGAACACCCACACCATTGCCACCGCCGCAATCGCCGCATGCGGCGCAAGTGCGGGGACCGCAACGCTCAGCGCACTGACCGCCGCGACCGCCACCGCGCCATTGCCGGCCCAGATCAGCGTCCAGTAACTCCACGCCGTTGCGAACCCGACCGCGGGGCCGAATGCCGCATCGGCATAGGCGTAAGGCCCGCCCGCCTGCGGCACCGCCGCCGCCAGCCGCGCGAAGACGAACGCCAGTGCCATCGCTCCCGCGATCGTCAACACCCAGCCGAACGTCGCATTCGCCCCGAACGGCGCCAGCGTTGCGGGCAGCAGGTAGATCCCCGACCCGATCAGATTGCCCATCACCAGCGCCAGCGCGCCCCAGAAGCCGAGCGCGCCCTTTCCTTCCGGACGTCCCGCGCTTGATCCGGTCGCCGCGCCGTGGTCTGCTCGTTCGTCCATGCCCCACCCTGCCCGTTTCCCTGCCCTGCTAGTCGACGCCGCGCTGGCGCTCCACGACAATCGGCTCGACATCGCCGAGCCGTTGCTGCGCAATTACCTGAAGCGCGAACCGTTCGATGCGCGCGCGATCCGGATGCTCGCCGAACTGGCCGGGCGGATCGGGCGCAACCGCGATGCCGAGACGCTGCTGCGCCGCGCCCTCGAGCTTGCCCCCGGCTTCACCGCCGCGCGCGCCAATCTCGCGATCGTCCTCTATCGTCAGAACCGCGCGGTCGACGCGCTCGCCGAACTCGACACGTTGCTCGCCGCCGAGCCCGATCATCTCGGCCACGCCAACCTGAAGGCCGCCGCACTCGGCCGGCTGGGCGGGTTCGAGGAGGCGATCGCACTCTACGAACGCGTGCTCGGCGCGGCGCCCGCGCAGCCGAAGGTCTGGATGAGCTACGGCCATATGCTCAAGACCGTCGGGCGGCAGGCGGACGGCATCGCCGCCTATCGTCGCGCCATCACCTTGCGCCCGGATCTGGGCGAAGCATGGTGGAGCCTTGCGAACCTCAAGACCGTGCGCTTCGACGACGCCGATGTCGCGGCGATGACCGCTGCGCTTGCCGACCCGGCCATCACGACCGAAGATCGGTTCCATCTCGATTTCGCGCTCGGCAAGGCGTGGGAAGAGCGCGGCGACGCCGATCGCGCGTTTGCGCATTACGCCGCCGGCAACGCGTTGCGCCGGACGCAGATCGACTATGACGCCGGTGAGACGACGCGCTTCGTGGATGCGATCGTCGCGACCGCCACCGTCGACTTCTTCGCGGCGCGCGCCGGCTGGGGCTGCCCTGCGCCTGATCCGATCTTCGTCCTCGGCATGCCGCGCGCCGGATCGACGCTGGTCGAGCAAATCCTCGCCAGCCACCCGTCGGTCGAGGGCACGACCGAATTGCCCGACATGCCCGCGCTCGCGCGGCGGATCGCGGATTATCCCGCGGGGCTCGCGACCCTCTCCGCCGAGCGTGCCCGCGAACTGGGCGAGGAGTATCTTCGCCGCGCCGCTGTCCAGCGGCGTACCGACCGGCCGTTCTTCGTCGACAAGCTGCCGAACAACTGGGCGCATGTCGCGCTGATCCGGCTGGTCCTGCCCAATGCCACGATCATCGACGCACGCCGCGATCCGCGCGCCTGTTGCTTCTCAAACTTCAAGCAGCATTTCGCGCGCGGTCAGGGCTTCAGCTATGCGCTCGACGACATGGGGCATTACTATCGCGATTACGTGCGGATGATGGCGCACGTCGACACCGTGCAGCCCGGCCGTGTTCACCGCGTCATCCACGAACAATTGGTCGACGCGCCCGAGCCGCATATTCGCGCGCTGCTGGACGCCTGCGGGCTGCCGTTCGACCTCGCCTGTTTGTCCTCGCACCAAACCGAACGCGCGGTCCGCACTGCCTCGTCCGAGCAGGTGCGACAGCCGATCTTCCGCGGCGGCGATCGCGCGTGGCGACCGTTCGCCGCACATCTCGCACCGCTGGAGCAAGCGCTCGGCGATGTGATCCCCTGTTATCCTCTTGCGCCGACCCTCGCGTCGCCAGCGTGACAATTTCATCACTAGAAGCTTTTAAGATAAAATGTTTCCTGAGCGGATTGACCGCGCCCCTGCCGCGCTGCAGCATGTCGTCACATAGTCGCAACAAAGGGGATTGTTGTGGTGGTCAGCTTCCGTCGTCGCGTGCTCGTTCCGTTGCTGGCCTCTGCGGCGTTTGCCGCTCCCGCCGGCGCGCAGGCCGGCTCCGGCCAGACGACCGCTGCCGACACCCCGTCGCAGTCACCCACCGCCACCACCGCCGATGGCGACATCATCGTCACCGCACAAAAACGTGACGAAAGCATTCAGAACGTCCCGATCAGCATGCAGGCGATCGGCACGCGCCGGCTCGACCAGCTGAACGTTTCCAACTTTACCGATTACACGCAGCTGCTGCCATCGGTGGCGTTCCAGTCATCGCAGCCGGGCGTCACCACTGTCTACATGCGTGGCGTCGCCTCGGGTGGCGACGGCAACCATTCGGGGTCGCTGCCCTCGGTCGGCGTCTATCTCGACGAGCAGCCGGTCACGACGATCGGCGGCACGCTCGACATTCACATCTACGATATTGCGCGCATCGAGAGCCTCGCGGGCCCGCAGGGCACGCTGTACGGCGCATCGAGCGAGGCGGGAACGATCCGCATCATCACCAACAAGCCAGACACCGCCGGTTTCTACGGGCGCGTCGATGGCGAGGTGAACATGCTGCATTCGGGCGGCATCGGCTACACCAGCGAGGGGATGCTCAACATCCCGTTCGGCGAGAGCGTCGCGCTGCGCGTGGTCGGGTTCTACCAGAAAGACGCCGGCTTCATCGACAACGTCCCCGGCACACGCCGCTTCCTGCCGGAGGAGGGCGGGATCAGCGTCGACAACGCCACCTATGTGAAGAAAGATTATAACGACACCGAGACCTATGGCGGGCGCGCCGCGCTCAAGATCGACCTCGACGACAATTGGACCGCGACGCCCACCTTGCTCTATCAGGAGCAGAACAGCCACGGCAGCTATGGCTACGATCCCAAGGTCGGCGATCTCGAGGTGCAGCGCTTCTACCCCGAATACCGTCGCGACCGCTTTGCGCAGGCCGCGCTGACCATCGAGGGCCAGCTTGGCAACTGGGACGTCACCTATGCCGGCGCATTGCTTGATCGCCGCGCGGTGCAGTCGAGCGACTATACCGATTATTCCGAGGCTTATGACTCGCTATATTCGTCGGTCGGTGGGCTGGCGGGCTATTTCTACTATCAGGACAACGCCGGCAACACGATCGACCCACGCCAGCGCGTGATCGGCCGCGATCACTTCAAGAAGCTCAGTCAGGAAGTGCGCATCGCCTCGCCGGTCGACCGGCCCTTCCGCCTGGTCGCGGGTGCCTTCTACCAGCGGCAGAGTAACCTGATCTTCCAGGATTATCAGATCCCGAACCTTGGATCGCAGGTCTCGGTCAACGGCTATCCCGGTACGCTGTGGCTGACGCGCCAGCACCGCGTCGACAAGGATTATGCGGTCTTCGGCGAGGCGAGCTACGACCTCACTCCGAAGCTGACGCTCACCGCGGGCGCCCGCGTCTTCATCTACGACAATTCGCTGGTCGGCTTCTTCGGCTTCGGCCGCAACCCCGGCGTCGATCCCGCGGACGGCCGTCCCTACACGGCCAGTCCGTTCAACGCCGCCGGCAGCCCGCGCACCGGCGCAGCAAGTTGCTACATGGCCGGCGGCGGCACGCTGCGCGACGCCTATCTCAACGGCGGCGACACAACCGCTTTCCTGACCACGCCCGATGTCGGCGCGATTCCGTGCGTCAATCTCGGCGTGCCCGACGGCAACCGAGTGGCACCCAAGCGCGCCGATGGTCAGGGTGTCACCTACCGCTTCAACGCGACATGGAAGCCGACCGACGAGGTTCTGCTCTACGCCACCGCCTCGCGCGGCTTCCGCCCCGGCGGCATCAACCGTCGCGGCGACGTCGGCGATTACGCGGCCGACTTCCTGACCAATTACGAGATCGGGTGGAAAACCACGCTACCCGGCGGCGCGGTTCGGTTCAACGGCGCGGTGTATCAGCAGAACTGGGACCAGTTCCAGTTCTCGTTCCTCGGCGAGAACAGCTTTACGGTGATCCAGAACGGCCCGGACGCGCGCATCCGCGGGATCGAAATGGACACCAACGTGACCTTCGGCGGCCTTTCGCTGACCGCCGCCGGTTCCTACACCAACGCCCGGACCCGCACCGACCTGTGCGACTCGGTGGATTGCAACGCGGAGGGCGCAAAGATCCTCGCCCCGGCGGGGACGCGCCTGCCGATCACCCCGCGCTTCAAGCTCAGCGGCACGGCGCGCTACACGGTGCCGATCGGCGCGGCGCGCGTCTACGTGCAGGGCCTCGTCGCGCACCAGAGTTCGGCGTCCTCCGACCTGCGGCTCGAGAAAGCCGCCGCGTTAGGCAGGTTGGCTCCCTATACCAGCGCGAACCTGTCGATCGGCGGCGAAGTCGCCAATTACACGTTCGAGGTCTTCATCCGAAACCTGTGGGACGAACGCGGCCAGATCTCACGCTTCCAGCAATGCGGATCATGCGATCAGCGACCCTATATCGTCCCCATTGCGCCCCGCACCATCGGCCTCCGTGCGGGCTTGAAATTTTGACGCCGATCAAGGTGACGCTGGCCGTTGACGCTCTCGACTTTTCGTGGGCGTCAACGACGGCCATCCGGCGCAAGGCGCCGTCGGATCCGCGCTGATGACGCTGGGATCATAATCAGCGTACCCACCCGTTCCATACCGCAAGCCCGCAGCACCGCCGCATCCGTCTTCCGGAACAGCTGCCGGGACTGAAACCCGCCGCCCTGCGGCAGGCGGACAAACGGAGGCTGCGAGGCGGAGCCGGTGACGCGTCGCTCGAGCACGCCGAAACGGGAGCATGGCTTACCGGCTGGCGATGTAACAGCACTGTAGTTCTTCTGGACCATACCAGATGTATGAACTCGGAGCTTCTGATCGCAAAGCGTCGTCGCGGCACCGCCGGTATAAAGGCGGCCTTCCACTCGCTCGTTTATGGAAGTGCGGCGTTCGGCACCTATTTCGCGATGTACGCCTTTCGCAAGCCGTTTGCCGCGGCGACCTTCGCCGTGGTGCCCGGCTGGCACCATGCCGTCGACTATAAGACGGTGCTGCTTATCGCGCAGGTCGTCGGCTATGCGCTCTCCAAATTGATCGGCATTCGCGTGATCGCCGAATTCGGGCGGATCGGTCGTGGTCACGCGATCCTGTTGCTGATCGCGCTGTCGTGGGTGGCGCTGTTGCTGTTCGGCATCGTCGCGCCGCCATGGAACATCATGTGCCTGTTCCTGAACGGTCTGCCATTGGGGCTGATCTGGGGCCTCGTGTTCAGCTATGTCGAAGGGCGTCGCACCTCGGAATTGCTGGGCGCGATGCTATGCGCCAGCTTCATCCTGTCCTCCGGTGTGGTGAAGTCGGTCGCGACGCTGATCTTGGAAGCAGGGGTCGGTCCCTTCTGGATGCCGGCGGCAACCGGGCTGGCGTTCGTGCCGCTGTTGCTGGTGTGCGTCGCGTTGCTGGAACGGATGCCGCCGCCGGACGCGCGCGATATCGCCGAGCGGCGCGCGCGCGTGCCGATGCCGCGGACGGCCCGTGTAGCGTTCCTTCACGCGCATGGCATCGCGATCGCGCTGCTGGTCGCGGGCTATGTGCTGCTGACCGCGCTCCGCGACTTCCGCGACAATTTCGCCGCCGAAATGTGGGCGGCGATGGGGTCCGGGGGCGATGCCGCGATCCTCACGCAGAGCGAAGTGCCGGTCGCGATCCTCGCACTGGCGGGGTTGGCGGGATTGATGGCGGTGCGCGACAACCGCCAGGCGGTGCTGGCGATGCACGCGGTCATCATGTTGGGGGCGATCTTGCTGGGCGCGGCGACCTTCGCGTTTCAGATCCACGCGATCGGGCCGTTGGCGTGGATGATCCTGACCGGCTCCGGGCTGTACCTCGCCTATACGCCCTACAATGCGATGCTCTTCGATCGGATGGTCGCCGCGGTCGGACAGGCGGCCAATGCCGGGTTCCTGATCTATATCGCCGACGCCTCGGGCTATGTCGGCAGCGTTGCACTGCTCCTTTATCGCAGTCTCGCGGCGCCGAAGATGGCGTGGGTGCCGTTCTTCGTCGACGCCGGTTACGTCACCGCGGTCGCGGTAGCGGTGCTGACCGCGATCTCCGCGCTGCATTTCGGGCGCACGCGTCCGGCGGAGGCGGCATGACGTACGACGTGATCGTGGTCGGTGCGGGCATCGTCGGGCTCGCCCATGCCCTCGCCGCGAGCCGGCGTGGCGCACGCGTGCTGGTGCTCGACCGCGATGCGCGCGCGAACGGCGCATCGATCCGCAACTTCGGCTTCGTAACCGTCACCGGACAGGCGCGCGGCACGGTCTGGACGCTCGCGCGGCGCAGCGCCGCGATCTGGCGCGAACTGGCCGGGCCGGCCGGTATCGCGATCGAACAGGAGGGGTTGACGGTGATCGCGCGCCGGCCCGCGGCCGCGGCGGTGCTCGAGGCCTTCGCCGCGACCGAGATGGGCGAGCATTGCCGGATGCTGTCCGCCGCCGAACTCGCGGCGCGGCTGCCGGTCGCGCCCGGCGCGGCGTGCGCGGCGCTCGACAGCCGTTACGACCTGCGGGTCGAATCGCGAACGGCGATCCCGCGGCTGGCGGCATGGCTGGAACAGGCGCATGGCGTCACGATCAGGCGCGGCGTCGCGGCGATCGAGGTGGTAGAGGGCGGCGTCATCACCGCCGGGCGAACCTATACCGCCCCGGCCGTGATCGCCTGTCCGGGCGACGACGGTGCGGCGCTGTTCCCGGACGCCTTCGCCCGCGCGGGCATCCGCCGTTGCACGTTGCAGATGCTGCGGCTCGCCGAGCCGCCGACGCGCTTCGCGACACCGGTGATGAGCGACCTCAGCCTGATCCGCTACGAAGGCTATGCGGCCTTGCCGGAAGCCGCAGCGCTCCGTGCCAGCCTCGCCGTCGAAGAGCCCACGGCGATGACGCACGGCATTCATCTCATTGCGGTACAGTCTGACGACGGCACGTTGATAGTGGGCGACAGTCATGTCTACGCAGACACCCCGGAGCCTTTCGCGCAGACCGCGATCGACGACGCGATCGTGGCGCAATGGCGCGTTTTGTTCGGTGCCGCCCCGCCGGTGCTGGAACGCTGGACCGGCAGCTATGCCGCGGTGGCCGGGCGTCACAGTCTGGTCGAGGCACCGATGACGGGCGTGCGGCTGGTGGTGGTGACGAGCGGGACCGGCGCGTCGACCGCGTTCGCGCTGGCGGAGGATGTCGTTGCCTCGCTGGTGGAAGAAGGAGTGCTGGCGTGATCGACGGATTGAAGGCGGTGGTGTTCGACTGGGCGGGCACGATGATCGATTTCGGCAGCCGCGCGCCGGTCGTGGCATTGCTGCGCGCCTTTGCCGATGCCGGGGTGCCGATCGACGAATGCGAGGCGCGCGCTGACATGGGGCTGGCGAAGGGCGAGCATATCGCCGCGATCCTTGCCACTGCGCGCGTCGCCGCGGCATGGCGCGCGGTGCACGGCGCCGAGCCGACCGCCGCCGACGCCGCGCGGCTGCTGGAGCGGATCGGCCCGATCATGCGCGACGCCGCGCGCGACACGGCGACGCTGATCCCCGGCGCAGCCGATGTCGTTGCGCGGTTGCGGGCGGCGGGCGTGCGGACCGGATCGTGCACCGGCTATACCCGCGCGATGATGGAAGACGTGCTGCCGCGCGCCGCCGCGCAGGGCTATGCGCCCGATCATCTCGTCTGCGCCGGCGAGACGCCCAGCGGCCGTCCCTCGCCGCTGATGCTCTGGGCGAACCTGATCGCGCTCGATGCATGGCCTGTCACCGCCTGCGTCAAGGTGGACGATGCCGTGGCCGGGATTGCCGAGGGCCGCGCGGCCGGAGTGTGGACGATCGGTGTCGCCGCGACCGGCAACGCGATCGGGCTGGATCGTGGCTCGCTGGAGGCGCTGGACGCCGCCGAGCGCCAGCGGAGGATCGAGGCCGCTACGGCCGAGCTACGGGCGGCGGGCGCGCATGAGGTAGTCGACAGCGTCGCTGACCTGCCCGCCGCGCTGGTACGACTGCCGATCGGCTAGAGCGGCGCCTGCTTTGCGGCGCTGTTCGGCAGCATCCTTGGTGGCGCAATCTTGATGAGGCAGAACGGTCGGAAACCGCTTCAGAACTGTTCGCCGTCCGCCGGTCGGGTCAGGTCGCCCTTGACCCGATCCGGGTTCCGCTTTCCGCTGGCGACCAGGCCAGACGCGGGAACCCGCATCAAAGCCGGAACGACGTGCTTCAACGCCTAGACGCGCACCGTAAGGTCGACGTGGATGCGGATCGCGTCGTGGCGCCAATATTCCTCGTCATATTCGATCACGCGCCCGGCCGCGTCGAAGCTGGTTCGCACGACCAGCAACCCGGGTGTCCCCGACTTCGCGCCCAGTTCGTCGGCGATCGCCTTCACCAGCGCGCAGGGGCGCATGTCGACGCGATTGCGCACGGCCGTTGCGCCATAGACGCTCGTCAGCACCCGCGTCAGCGATCCGTCGAGCGGATGATCGAGCAATCCCGGCGCCAGCGCGGGATCGACCATGATCCGCTCCACCAGCACCGGCCGCCCGTCGATCGAGCGGCGGCGACGGAGCGCGTACAGCGGCCGTCCGGGGACGAGCCGGAAGATGTCGGCCACCCCCGACGACGCGGGCACCGTTTCCTGGCTCAGCAATTCGGTCGACGGGGTGCGCCCCTGTTCGGCGACATAGGTCATGAACCCGCTCCACCGCGTCGGGTCATAGGTGACCGCCGGCGGCGAGACGTACCAGCCGCTGCGATCGCGGCGATAGATCAGCCCCTCCGCCTCCAGCTGGAACAGCGCCTCGCGCACCGTGCCGCGCGCGGTGCCCGCCTCGATCTGCAACTGGCGCTCCGAGGGCAGCCGCGCACCGGGTGCGACCCGTCCCATGCCGATATTCAGCGCGATCTGGTCGCGCAGCGCAATGTAGTGCGGACCGCCATCGGCGTCCGGCGGAGCGATCGGCATCGTACCGCGGCTCCTCGCCGTCATAAGGGCCTCGCCGTCCTGAGCATGGCGGGTTCATCGCCACGTCCGGCCGCACGGTCAAGACCGCCATGCCCTGGACCCGACGTCGGCCGCTTGGCAGCCCTTCATTGTCAGCTCGATCCCTGTTCAGTGATCAGCAGCGACACGAGCAACGGCCGATAGGAAGCGAGGTCGACGTCGTCGGCATCGGTCACCTTGCCCGCATCGTCGAACAACCGCAGCGTCACCGCATCCGCGAGGGCCGGTTCCCGCTCGAACGCGACGCGCTCGTCGTCGGACATGGCACCGCCCTGCAGGCCGAGGCTCAATCGCGACGCGGCGCTCAGGCGCGCAGCATATCCCGGTTGGACAGCGCACAGGTACCGCTTCGCCGCGACGTGCAGACGGATCGGATCGATCACCGCGGGCGGGAAGTGCCCGGACAACAGGCGATACGCCAGATCCTCGTGCCGCGCATCAATCCCGCGCCCCTCGGCCATCAACCCGGCATTCTCGACGAACTGGCCGACGTCGTGGAGCAGCGCCGCCGCCACCAGCGTGTCGGCACAGCCATTGGCCCGCGCCAGCGCCGCGCATTGCAGCGCGTGGCTCAGCTGTGTCGTGTCCTCGCCATAGCTGTGGTTGCCGTAGCGATCGAACAGCTCGAAAATGGTATCGATCATGTCCACTGGTTTCTTGCGCCCCCTCGCCCGCGACTGATTCACACCAATGTCGCAATTGGACTATACCAATTCAGTGGTAGCGGGTTCGTTGAGGACAGGCAAACATGAACCGGACGACGCGACGCGGATTTCTGGGCGGGGCATCGGGTGCGGCGGCGACGCTGATCCCCGGCGTGCTCGATCGCGCGCTGGCGATCGCGCCCTCGGGGCGAACGGGCACGATCCGCGACGTGGAGCATATCGTGATCCACATGCAGGAAAACCGCTCGTTCGATCACTATTTCGGGTTGCTCAACGGCGTCCGCGGGTTCGGCGACCCACGCCCGCTACGGCTGCCCGGCGGGGCGACGATCTGGGCACAGCCGTCCGACGAGCATCCCGACGGGCATGTCCTCCCCTATCACGGTGATTCGACGACGACGCGCGCGTTCAAGGTCGACGGCGGCAACCAGGCGCACCCGCACAACATCCACATTTTCAACCGCGGGCGCTGCGATCGCTGGGGGCATACCGGCGAACTACATATGCGCATGCTACATTATGGCCCGGGCGATTTGCCCTTCTATTACGCGCTCGCCGACGCGTTTACCGTCTGCGATGCCTATCATGCCTCGACGCTGACCCAGACCTATCCCAACCGGCTGCACCTGTTCACCGGCTGCAACGGCGGCGGCATGGTTGGCGGCGATCCCGAGATGACCAATTACGGCGAGGATGAAACCCCCAGCGCGGACATGCGGCAGGACAAGCCGCTGCGCCCCGATGCCTATCGGTGGACCACCTATGCCGAACGGCTGCACGCCGCCGGCATTTCGTGGAAGGTCTATCAGGAATACGACAATTTCGGCGACAATCTGTTGTCGATCTTTCCCGCGTTCCGCCCGTGTCCGCCCGGGTCCGAACTCTATCGGCGCGGCCGGTCGTGGGTAAGCGAGCATAAGGGCGGCCCCGACCGCACGCGCTCCGATGGCGAGCAACTCGTGGCGGCGTTCCGCGCCGATATCGCCGCCGGAACGCTGCCGCAGGTGTCGTGGATCGTCACTGCCGCTGATCTGTCCGAACATCCAACCGCCGAACCTGCGAAAGGCGAACATGTCACCGCGCGGTTGATCGAGGCATTGGTCGACCATCCGGAGGTCTTCGCCGGGACCGCGTTCCTGCTGGTCTACGACGAGCCCGGCGGCTTCTACGATCATATGCCCTCGCCGGTCCCGCCGGTCGGCACGTATCGCGGGCACAGCACGGTCCCGATCGATGGCGAGGCCAAGTCGTACGACGCGGCCGAACCGCTGTCGCCGGGCACGCACCCGATCGGGCTGGGGATCCGCACGCCGACGGTGATCGTCTCGCCCTGGACACGCGGCGGGCATGTCTGCTCCGAATTGTTCGATCATACGTCGGTGCTGCGCTTCATCGAAAAAAGGTTCGACGTGCGCGAACCGAACATCAGTGCGTGGCGGCGGTCGGTCTGCGGGGATCTGACCTCGGCGTTTGATTTCCGCGGGCAGGATGTCGCCGTACCGAAATTGCCCGCCACCGACGATTTCCGCGAGCGCGTAGCGCGGTCGCTGGCGGGTGTCGCCACTGCGATACCGGTGCGGCAGGCGCCGACCCCGCAACTCCCCGGGCAGCGACCCTCGCGCGCCTTGCCCTACACGCTGGACGTCAATGCGCTGGTCACCGCGCAGGGCCGGCTGCGTATCACGATGGCGAACCACGGCCGGACCGGCGCGGTGCTGACGGTACGCGACAATCGCGACATCGAGGAGCCGTGGCATTTCACGGTCGGAGCTGGCGACACCCATACCGCGGACGACTGGTATGCGGCGGCGGATACTGCCTATGACCTGACGCTGACCGGGCCGGACGGATTGTACCGGCGCTACGCCGGCAACGCCGCAACGCAGGCCGACGTCCTGCTCGCTCCGCGCCCGCACGACAGCGGGGTGGCATTGTCGCTCGCCAATCGCGGCGCGGTGCCGCGCACGTTCGTGGTCACGCTCGACCCGGCCTATCCGGGCGCGGACCGGACGCGGCGGCACGTCGTCGCCGCCGCCGCGACGGTGTCCGACCTGTGGACACTGGCGCTCAGCGATTACTGGTACGACCTGACCGTCACGATCGAGGAGGCGCCGGCATTCGTGCGTCGCTTCGCCGGGCGCGTCTGCGGCGACCGGCCGGGGCGAACCGATCCGGGGATCGGAGCGATGCGACTGCACGCCTGACCAGGCGGCGCCCGTCGGGCTGCAAGGGCCTGACCGGGTCACATGCGCTGCACTACGGCATCGCCCGCGTGAGCAGCGGGCGTGTCCGTTCCCGCCGGGCCTGTCCAAGCGCGCGTTCGGTCGCATATGCTTCGATACGCGCGGAGAACATCGGCCCGCCGGTCCCCGGAGCAGTCCGTGAGGCTTCCCGCCGAGAGTCCCCGATCGCACGCCGGGGCCAGCAACGGCGGCGCCATTATGGCGCGAAGCCAGCCGGCGCGCCGCTCCCCGAGATGGCGGAAAGCGGCGCGGTCGACGATCAGAATTTGAAGCTGAAGCCGGCCATATAGGTCGTGCCGCTCTGGTTCTGGTTGTAGAGGTAGCGGTTCTGCCCCCAGAATTGCGTGTCCTTCTGGTTGGTCAGGTTGATCGCGTTCAATGTCAGCTGAAGCTTGCCGGTCAGGTTCACGAAGGCGGAGGCATCTAAATAGGTCGTCGCCTCGAACCCGCGCGTCCCCGCGTCCATCACCTCCTCGGCGCGGCCCGTGAAGAAGCGGGTCCGGTGGCTGACCGAAGCCCGTGCGCCGAACCGGTCGGTTTCGTAATAGAGCGTCGCATTGTAGCTGCCCTTTGAGATGCCGGTAATGTCCTTCGGAACATCGACATAGGTGTAATTGGCCACCATCCCGAAGCCGTCAAATGGTGCCGGCAGGAACGACAGTTGCGCCTGCGCCGCCAGCTCGATGCCGGTCAGGCTCTTGGTGCCTGCCACGTTGACCGGGATCGTGAACTCCTTGACCTTCGTGTCGGCGGTCGCGCCGGGAATGGTGGTGAACGGCACACCCGTGTCGCCGAAGCGGACGTTCGTTCGCGAGTCGCCCTGGATGAAATTGGTGACCCACTTCTGGAACACGCTGGCCGACAGCAGGCCGACCTTCCCGAAGTAATATTCGGCCGACAGGTCGAGCGTCGTGTCCTTATATGGCTTCAGGTTCGGGTTGCCGCGCGAGGCGGTGATCTCGCCCGCGTCGTTCCTCAGCGCGCTGCCCTGCGCCGCGATTGAGCTGAGCCCCGGCCGGTTCAAATTCTGCGTCGCGGCGAACCGCACCAGCAGCTCGGGACAGAATTCCAGCACCGCGTTGAGCGCTGGCAGCACACCCGAATAGCGGCCCTCGACAGCGGTGGTGCCCAGATAGCCGTAATCGTCGTTCTGGATCCAGCCGGTGCTTTGCGTCCTGGTGTGGTAGCCTCGCGCACCGACATTGCCGCGCAGCTGCTTGCCGAACAGCGCGGTATCCCAGTCGATCTGGACATAGCCGGACCCCGTTTCCTCGGTCAGGGTATAGACGTTCTCGACGTCGTAAAGCATGCCGCCGCTGCCGTCCCTGTTCGGCACCAGCCGGTGATATTCGTTATATCTGGCGAAGCTTCTGGCATAATCGCCGATCAGCCACGTACCGATGCCGTTGCCGAACACCGAAGTGATGTCGCCCACTGCGGTGCCACGCGTCTTGGCCGTGGTGCCATTGACGTCGGAGTCGTAATAAACCTCCTGTCCGTCCTGCCGGAAGCGGTGATAGGCGGCGCCCGCGCGCAGCGTCAGCGCGTCGTTCAGCACGTAGCGCGCGTTCGCGACGCCTTCGCGCAGCTCGGACCCGTTGTCGAAGGCGCGATAGTAAAACGAGTCCATCGCGTAGATCGACGCATTGGTCAGATCGGTCCCGGGATAGGAGAAGCTGGCCGAGCGACCGTCGGTGCCATAGTCGGCGATCAGGTTACCCTTTGCGCGCATGTACAGTTTGTCGTCGTACGGCGTCTTGTACGTCGACTTCTGATAGCCGGCATGGCCGTCGATCGTCAGCCGGTCGGAAGCGGTCCACTCACCGGTCAGCTCCAGCGAACGGAACCGCGTCTTGTTCAGCGACCGGCGGTTCTCGCTGCCCAACGTGACGTTGCCGGCATCGGTGCGCGTCACGTAATTGCTGTCGTCGACCGTGAAGTCGTTGAGACTGGCGCCCTTGTTGAAGAAGCTCGGCCACGGGCTCCCCTTCGCGCCGTCCAGCGTGGTGGAGCCGAAGCCATTGAGCGGGCGCGTCGCGAGGTGGAGTTCCTGGCGGTGCGTCGTCAACTGGCCGTAAAGGCCGTCCACCGTCAGCAGCAGATTGTCCGCCGGACGCCATTGTACCGACGCGGTGATACCCAGCCGCTCCTGCCTGGCGTTCCACGACGAGATGCGGTTGCCGTCGGCGAAATACAGATCGCCGGCCATGAACCGCGCCTGCTTCGCCGCGCTCAGCCGCGAGATGTCGAGACCGCTTTTGATCAAGTCCGGCGCATCGCCGGTGGCGACGCCATTCACGAACTCGGTCTTGCCGAGCTGGCTGTAATTATAGGTGTTGTGGCCCTGCTCGGTCGTCTCGCGCTGCGAATAGGCGGCGGAGATCAGGATGCCGAAGCGATTGTCCCAGTTGCGTCCCAGCAGCGCCGCGACGCGCGGCTGCGCATCCTTGGTATATTGGTTGCTGCCCAGCCGGCCGACCAGCGCGCCCTTGATACCGGGTGCGTAATCGAACGGCCGGCCGGTGAACAACCCGACCGTCCCCGCCATCCCGCCTTCCTTCTGCGCGGCCTGGAAGGTCTTCTCGACTTCGACGCGCGAGAAGAGTTCGGAGGCGAAGATGTTGAAGTCGAATGCGCGATCACGCGTACGCTGCCCGCGGCTGTCCTGTGCGGAATCGACATTGCCGAGCACTTCCATGCCGTTCAGCTGCACGCGCGAGAAATCCGGGCCAAGCCCGCGCAGCGAGATCCGCCGCCCCTCGCCCGCCTCGCGCGTGATCTGCACGCCCGGCACGCGTTGCAGCGACTCCGCGAGGTTGAGTTCAGGGAATTTCGCCATGTCTTCGGCGACGATCACATCTTTCTGGATGTTCGCCGCCTTCTTGATGTCGCGCGCGAGACCAAGCGACTTGCGGTAGCCGGTGACGACCACGTCATCACCCGCTCCGTCGGCCGGCCCCGCTGCCTGCCCCACCGCCTGCCCCGCCGCCGCCGACGGGATCGCAGCGACGAACACCGGGACGGTGGCCAGCAAGATGCTGCGGAACTCTCGGCACAGCGCTTGTGCGATCTTCCTCTTGAACAAAGTAACCCCCTTGCAAACTGGTCTAAACCAGTTTGCGTAAAGCAGTTGCCGTTGACAGCCGTATGACAAGGGAAGCCGATGACGGACACGCGGCGATCGATGATGCCTGAGTGCCGATTGATGATAAGGCGCACGCCCTCGTCGCCCATCGCCCGCGACTTGCTCCGGGGCGGACTTCTTGCCTCGGTCACAAAAAGCAGAGCCTTCGATCAACTTCAGGACGATGCGCGACGGAGTGCCCGGATCGCGAAGCGGGCAGTCCTCGCGAAGCCTAGTCCCTCATTCTGTCCCCGCCGCTTCAGTACGCCTGCGCGAGCGCTGCCGCCTCGGCCCGGCACATTTCGATACCGGGCGTCGGCGCACCGACGCGCACAACGGCCATCTCGCGGCGGGCCGCCTCGAGGTCGTCGCGGAACGCCGCCGATCCGTGCAGCGCCGCGGTCGCCGCGGCACCAGCCAGCCACCCCGCCTGCACCGCGCTCAGGCTGTGCGACCCGCAGATCAGCCGGCTCTCGCCATAAGCACGCCCGCGCGCGAGGATCTCGGTCGCGCGATCCGGTGCCAGTTCGGCGAGGATCAGCGCCTCCATCCAGCCATTTGCGGCATGCCCGGACGGATAGTCGCCGTTGCCCGCCAGATGCTCCGTCTTCGGCTCGCAGATCGGCGCGTCCAACCCGATATACGGGCGGAGCACGTGGTAAAATCGTTTCCCGGGATCGACCACCCCCGCCACCCCGGCGCGGTCGAGCAACCGCGCCACTGCCGGCGCGGTCTGCGGCGTCAACCACACGCCGAGTGCGCAGGCGAAATGCGTGAACGCATCGCTTTTCACGTCGTCGGTCGCCAGCTTCCAGCGCGGCGAACCCTCCATTCGCCGGGTCGCCGCGAACAGCTGACGGTCGGCGATTGCACGGGGGCTATCTTTCGCCGGCGGGGGCGGCAGGATACGCAGGCCGTCCGGCACCGCCTCCGCCGCCAGATAACCGCCGTCGTCCGCGACCGGCATCTCGACCGCCAGTCCGGCGCAGCGCACCGCCGTCCGTACCGGATTGCAGCGCACCGCCGCGCCTTGGGGCAGGCGCACCTGATAATCGTTGTGGAACCGCGGCTCGGGCCAGAGATAGTCGGTCGACACGAAGTGCGCTCCCGACGCCAGTGCCGCCCCGCGCCGCTGCCCGTCGTTGCGTCGCGCCTCGACCGTGTCCGCATCGGCGCGCGTGCGGACGATGAACCCCGCCGTCACCGCCGCCCGGATGCGCCTACCGTCCGCAACCGGGTCGTTGAGCGTCAGATAGGCCGCCACCGGCGAATGTTCGTCGGTGTTGACGAAGAACACCCGCCCCTCCAGCGCGCGCCGCGCACCGCGGTACAACGCGACCTTCTCCGGCCCTTCGTCCAGCGCGAACAGGACCTTGCCGCGCGATGCCCCGAGCGTGGGCCAGGCATCGTGCAACACCGCGTCGCGCAGCGTCGGATAGCGGCCCTGCACATCTTCGGGCGTGATGAGCGCCTGCGGCGGGAACACGGCCCGCACCTCGCGATCCAGCGCATCGAAGGCCGCGGCATCGAACGGCAGCGCGCCGGTGCCGCCGGGAAACGCTGCGGCATCGCTCTTGGCGTTGAACATCAGCAGGATCGGCGCGTGATCGGGATGCGCCAGCGACCAGCGCCGCACGATCCCCAGACACACACGCAACGTCACGCACGCGCTGAGCACGTCGATATCCGGCACGTGCATCACTTTAAAACCGGGTTCGGCCAGCGCAGCGCGGCGAGCGGGGTCGAGCGCCAGTCCGGCAGCCCGCAGCCCGGCGGGAGCAAGGAAGCGGCCACCCTGAGGATCGGCATAGACGTCGATCCCCAGCTGGCGCGCGCCCGCGTCAAGTTGCTCCGACAGCGGGCGGTGCCGATAATCGAGCCGGTCGGCGCCGGCCGGGGAGGCGGCGCGGAGCAGCGCCAGCACTGCCGGCTGCAACTCCGTCTTGTAACTGTTGTGCGTGCCGACGGTGACGACGTCGTTGAGCTTCAGGTTGTGGTCCATCCATGCGCGGGCGCACCCCGCCCCCGCCGTGCGCGCATCCGCGGCCGACAGGTTGCACTGCACTTCCGCGGCATAGGCACTGCCCGAAAGTGCGACGCTGGCCGCTACTACCGTCGCCGACTTCCACATGTGCGGACACTCCGTCATCAGATCGACACTACGATGGTCCAGACCACGTCGATGCGACATGGAGATGACGAATGCAGGACCGGCGCAGCTTCATCCACGCGATGCTGGCATCGGCCGGCGCTGCGGCGGCGTTCACCCCCGCGATCGCGCGCGCGCTGGCTGTGCCGGCGGACCGCCGGACCGGCACGCTGCAGGACGTCGCGCATGTCGTGATCCTGACGCAGGAGAACCGCTCCTTCGATCATTATTTCGGCACGATGCGCGGCGTATCGGGTTATGGCGACCGCTTCGCGATCCCAGCGCCGCCACTGCCGGAGGCACCCGATCGCACCGTGCTCCTCCAGCCGAACGAGCATCCGGGCGCAGAGCCGGCCCTCATCGCGCCGTTCCGGCTCGATACCGCGGTCGACTTCAACCTTTACCGCCCGCTCGGGACGCCGCACGGCTTTACCGACAGCCAGGCGGCGTGGGACAACGGGCGGATGGGCGCATGGCCGCGCGCGAAACAGAACCACGCGATGGCGCATTTCACCCGCGCCGATCTGCCGTTCCAATATGCGCTCGCCGAAGCGTTTACGCTTTGCGACGCCTATCACAGCGCACTGCATCTGTGCACCAATCCCAACCGGCTCTACATCTGGACCGGAACGCACGACCCGCTGGGCGAGGCGAACGGCCCGGCGATCGACAACGGCTATGACACGATCGACGCCGACCCGCAGCACCACGGCGGCTATCTCTGGACCACCTATCCCGAGCGGTTGGCGGCGGCGGGGATCGGCTTCCAGATCTATCAGGACATGGCGGACAATTTCACCGACAACCCGCTGGTCGGCTTCCACCGCTATCGCACCGCGCAGGGTGCAGCCGGAGAGCTATTGAAACGGCGGACGATGACGACGCGCACGCTCGGCGGGCTGCGGCAGGACGTGCTGGCGCGTCAGCTCCCGGAGGTTTCGTGGGTGGTGGCGCCGGCCGCGCTGTCGGAGCATCCCGGCGCCTCGACCCCGCTGCAAGGAGCGGACTTCACCGCGCAGGTGCTCGACGCGCTCACCGCCGATCCGGCGGTCTGGGCGCGCACGGTGCTGCTCATCAACTTCGACGAGAACGACGGGCTGTTCGATCACGTCCCGCCGCCCGCCCCGCCGGCCCGCGTCGCGGGACGCACGATTGGCGCGACCACCATCGCGGCCGACGACGAATATCATTTCCGCTCGCAGGATCCCGCCGACGCCGCCTATCTGGATCGGCCCTACGGCCTCGGCCCGCGCGTGCCACTCTACGTTGTGTCGCCATGGAGCCGCGGCGGGCACGTCGCGTCGGAGGTCTTCGATCATACCAGCATTCTGCGTTTCCTGGAGGCGCGGTTCGGTGTTCACGAACCGAACATCAGCGCGTGGCGACGTGCGGTATGCGGCGACCTTACCTCGTGCTTCGATTTCACCACGACCGGCAAGGTCGACTTCCTGCCGTCGCTACCCGCCACCACTGCCTTGTCGGAGCGGGCGGCGGCGTTGAAGGAAGTCCGCCCGCCAATGCCCGCGCAACCCGCCGCGCCGGTGCAGGAAACGGGTGGGCGGCGGCGGCGCGCGACTCCTTACGCGCTCGATGCGCAACTGCATCGCGCCGGCGGTGCGGGCGGATTGTCGCTCATCAACCGGTCTGCGGAGCGCGCCGCGGTCTTCCACGTCTACGACCTCGCGCGGCTGGACGACGTCCCGGCGCGCTATACGGTCGGCGCAGGACGCGAGCTCGTGCACCCTTTGCCCGCGGCCGGCGCGGTGCTCGACCTCTTCATCCTGGGGCCGAACGGCTTCCACCGGCGCCTGAGCGGCCGGTCGGACGTGTTCTCCGCGGGCATCGTGGCACCGGACATGCTCTCGATCACGAACATCACCACGGCGCGGCGATCGATCACCATGACCGACCGGGCCTATGCCGCGCCAACCATGGTGATCGACCTCGCGCCCGGTGAGACGCGCCGCATTTCGCTGGACCTCACGGCCAGCCACGGCTGGTACGACCGGCAGTTCGCCGGGTCCGGCCAGACATGGCGGATCGCCGGACATCTGGAAAACGGAAAGCCGTCGTGGTCCGATCCCGCCAGTGGGGGCGCCGGTCCGCTGCGGATCAAATCCGCGATGACGGTGGAATAGGTACGTTCCGCCGCCGCCGCATCGGCGAGGCTGCCCGCTGGTCCCGGTGACACCTTCCGTCCTTACTGAGCTGGACTGGTCGTCCCGGCTACGTTGGGATAGCTGATACCCAGTTGCTCGAGATAGCTCGGATACTTCGCCGGATCGTAATAGAACTTCTCCAGCTGCGGGCGCATCTCGCGCATGATCTTCTCGTTCAGCCAGATCGCCGGCTTGTCCTGCGCGGTGATCAGCGGCGCATAGGTGTCGGTCTTCAGTTGCACATCGTTATAGTAACTCTTGGCCTGTGACAGCAGCTTGGGCGTGGTCATCAGGTCGAGCACCGTCATCGCCACCGCCTTGGCGCCGGCGACCGCGCCCTTGTGCGCGATCGGAGTCGCCATCGCCATCGCCGAGGTGAGATGGTGGCCGATCATGTTCGGCACATTGGACGGAAAGCGGATCGTGATCGTCGGCACCGCCCACATGATGTCGCCGATGTCGTCCGAGCCGCCGCCGATCGACTGTGGCCGGTTCTCGGGGGTCGACAGGTCGCTCACCCTGGCCTTGAGCGGCTCGACCTTGCGCTGGTTCGCCTGCTGCACCGCCCTGGCGAACAGCTGATCGTCGGCGGACCAGCGTGGCATCCCGACCGCGGCGATATTGGCATAGGCGGCCTCGGCGATCGGCTTGTTGCCGAAATTGGGGGCGGCATAGCCGAGCACGCGGTGGCTGACGGTGGTGCCGGTCGACTTGGCGGCAGCCTCCGAGATCTCGTTCCCCGTCTCGAACATCGACTTGATCGCGCCGAAGCTGCGGTCACGGAAATAATACCAGACCGAAGCGGTGGCCGGGACGATGTTCGGCTGCCCGCCGCCATCGGTAATGACGTAATGCGAGCGCTGCGTGACCGGCAGATGCTCGCGGCGGAAGTTCCACGCCGTGTCCATCAGCTCGACCGCATCCAGCGCCGAGCGCCCCTCCCACGGCATGCCGGCCGAGTGCGCGGTCTTGCCCTTGAACTGATATTCGACCGAGACCATCCCGTTCATCCCGAAGTCGCCATAGGCGGTGCCGAACTCGCTGCTGACATGGGTGAAGATGCAGGCGTCGACGCCCTTGAACAGCCCGTCGCGGACGTAATAGGCCTTGGTCGCGAGCAATTCCTCGGCGACGCCGGGCCAGATCATCAACCGGCCGGGAATATGATGCTTCTCCATCACCGACTTGGTCGCGATCGCCGCGGCAATCACCAGCGGCAGCCCGGCATTGTGACCCTCGCCATGGCCGGGGCCGCCCTCGACCATCGCCTTGGCGTCGGCCATGCCGGGATATTGCGATACGCCGAGCAGCCCGTCGATATCGCTGCCCAGCGCGATCAACGGCCCACCCTCGCCCCACGTCGCGGTAAAGGCGGTCGGAATGCCCGCCACGCCCCGCGTCACCGTGAAGCCCGCCTTCTCCAGCACGTCCTCGAGATAGGCGGAAGTGCGCACCTCCTGAAACCCCGGCTCGGCATAGCTGAACACCTGGTCGACCATCACCTGGATGTCCTTGGCCTGCGCATCGACCTTGTCTTCGGCCTCGCGCTTCAGCGCCTTGCCAGCCTGCGCCAGCGCCGCCTGCGGCGCGATCAGCGTACCGAGCAGCAGCGCGCTCACGGCGGTGCGGAACCTCGTCATATCGTATCTCCCCTTGGTTTCGGCGATCAGAAGTTCGTGGTGAAGGCGACGCGGAAGCTGCGGCCGAGCACGTCGTAAAGGCTGCGCGACGTCTGCGGATAAGCAGGCGTGTTGTTGCCGTCGGGGCCGTTGCCGACGAGCAACGGATCCTTGTCGAGCAGGTTGGTGACGATGAAGGTCAACGATCCCTCGCGCCCGCCCGCGCGCAGCTTCACGCCCAGCGATGCGTCGAGGTAGAAGGCGCCCCCGATGTCATTGTCGTTGATCGTGCGGTAGCGCGTCGTCGAGACCGGGCAGCCGCTGGTGCACTCGACATAATCGTTGCCATACACGCCGGCGCCGAACCCGCGCCCGACCAGGTTGAGCGTGAAGGCGTCAAGCTCGTAGAAGGCGCTGACACGATAGCGCCAGCTCGGCGACGAATAGGTGCCCGACAGGCTGCCGCCGTTGACCCCGGCATAGTCGACCGGGAAGATGCCGTTGTCGATGACGTTCTCGATATAGTGCGTCGCCGCACCGTTGATCGTCAGCCGGCCCGGCAGCGACGATGCGATCTCGGCCAGGTCACGGCGATAGCTTACCGCGATGTCGAAGCCCTTTTCGACCTGGCTCGCGAAGTTGAATGGCTGGATGACGATCGAGCTGAGCGCACCGCCGGTGTAGACGATGTTGTCGCAATATTGCGTCGTCCCGGAATAGCAGAAATCAACAGTGTTCTGCGCGGTGATCGTGCCGATCGCATCGCTGATACGAATGTCGTAATAGTCGAACGAGGCGGTGAAGCCGGGCAGGAAGCGCGGTGTCGCGACCGCACCGACTGTCCAGCTCTTCGCCTTCTCGGGATCGAGCGCGCGGTTGCCGATCGTGTTCTCGAGGAATTGCTGCGATCCCGCGACGGGCGCATTGGTGGGCAGGATCACGGTGTTGGTGCGCGCGGTGCCGGCGGCGAACAGCTCCTGCAGATTGGGCGCGCGGATGTCGCGGCTGTAGGTGCCGCGGAACTTCAGATCCGGGATTGGCTCGAACGTCGCACCCGCCTTCCAGGTGAACACCGAACCCGACGTGGAATAATCGGTGTAGCGCCCGGCGGCGTTGACGGTCAGCCCGCGCCACAGCGGCAGGTCGATCTCGACGAAGCCTTCCTTCACATTATAGTCGCCGCGGTTGACCAGATAATTGCCGTACAGCCAGCCAGAGCTGAACTGCGGGTCGACCTTCCCGTCGATCTGCTCCTTGCGCCACTCCCCGCCGAACGCGATCGCCGCCGCGCCGCCGGGCAGGTCGAACAATGTACCGCTCATGCTGGCGGAGGCGACATCCTGCTGGATCGACTGGTCGCGCTGCGGCTGCGCGGTCCCGTAGATGTAACCCAGCGCCGCCGCGGACGGACCGTCGGTGCCGAGCCGGTCGATCGGCACGCAGCCGTTGCCGGGACTGGTCAGGGTCGAGCGGCACACGATCTGGCCGCCCGACAGCACCGCGTCCTGCGCCAGTGCCATCCGCGCATTATTCCAGGTGTTGGTCAGTTCCTCGTGCGATTTGGTCAGGCCGTGCTGATAATAGACGTCCCACGACCAGCTGCGATCGAAGACGCTCAGCTTGCCCTTCGCGCCGCCGACGTACCGATACACGTCGCGGCGGTTGTCGCTCCCCGGCACCGGGAAGCCGGCGTTCGACGTGCCGATCGTCAGCGTCGACACCCCTGCCGCCGCCATGCGTGCGGCGACCTCGGGATATTGCGTCAGCAGATAGGCATTGTCGCCGCGGATCGTGACGCCGGTGCTCGGCGTCTGCTGATAGAAGCTCTGTCCCTCGTAGCGGTTGAACGACACCTGCCCGTAGATCTGCACGTCGGACGTCACGTCGAACCCGACCCGCGAGAACAGGCTGATGCGCTTCTCGTTCGGCAACAGCGAATTGGTGCCGACATGCCCGGCCAGCGTGGTGCGCCAGTCGCCACCGACCATCCATGGCGAGGACGTGGCGTTGGTGGTGCCGTAGTTGAGCTGTCCGGTGGTGCCCGGCGCCAGAAAATAGGTGCCGCGTAACGGGCCGGCGGTGACGAGCCCGCCCGCCGTATAGGTCGCCGGGCCGAAGCCCTCGCCGACCAGCCGTTGCGGCAGACCGTTGTCGGGGGTGTATGCCGGATTGTTGATCTGGAAATACCCGCGGTCGTTCCAGTCGCGCGCAATCGTCGCGACGCCATCCTGATGAAAATATTCGGCGCTGGCGAGCAAATGGAGTCGATCGCCGGCCAGTGACTTGCCGATCGTCGCGGCGAACCGGTAATTGTGGCCGTCCCCGCGTTCCGTGATGCCGGTATCGGCGGCGAATTTGATCCCGCGATATTTCTCGTCGAGGATGAAGTTGACGACCCCGCCGACCGCGTCCGATCCGTATTGCGCCGAAGCGCCGCCGGTCACGACCTCGACGCGCTCGATCAAGTCCTGCGGGAACGTGTTCACGTCGACCACGCCGTTGACCGCCGAGGCCACCGAACGCTGCCCGTTGAGCAGCACCAACGTTCGTCCCGCGCCGAGCCCGCGCAGATTGACCGAGTTGATCCCGGCCAGCCCGTTCGACAGCGAGCCCGAGCTGTTCGCCGCGGTGCTGCCCTGCGCGATCGACGGCAATTGGTTGACGAAGTCGGAGACGTTGGCCGGACGCTGCGCGGCAAGTTCGGCAGCGCCGAGCACGGTGACCGGCGTGGGCGCACTATAGCCGTCGCGGACGATGCGGCTGCCGGTGATGACGATATCGTCGGACGGGGCCGCGTCGGCACCGGTATCCTGGGCCGCTGCTGCCGTCAGCGCGGCGTCTGGCGCCCCCGCCGCGCCGACCGCTTCGGAAGGCTGCGGCGCGAACGACACGGGCGTTTGTGCCGCGGCAACACCGCCGCAGAGCGATCCCGCTGTACCGAGCAGCAGCATGGTGACGCGGCGGGCCGCGTTGCGCCGCCGCTGTGCCGTGGCTGATGTTGCCTGCATGTCCGAACACCCCCGAGAAGAATCAACCAGCCCTGCTGGCATCGCTCTCCCCGGCCCTGTGTGTCGTGTCCGGCGCGCCTGCGAGGGCACAACACGGATCGCGCGACGTGCCCCGCTTTGATCGGGTGCAACCGTGTCGAAGTAGTGACCTGCGCAACAATCCTGCGCCTGACCCCGCCTCGATGGTTATAAGCTTGCACGTTACGGCATGGGTGATCCTCGGAAAGATCACACGAATTTCACCCTGGCGTGACGTTTTCCAGCGCACTTGGCAGAGATCGAAGGTAAATCCTGCAGAAGGACCGGATTGATAAGTATTGTGCGGCGCAATCGTATGCGTCTGGCAAAGACAGGCTTTTCAGATCGCGCGCACACCCGCCGAACGCCATGCGCCGCCCGTCATCGCGATGGTCACGGCCCGATCGACCTTCACCGATCCCCCGCCCTCGTCCGTTATTCCGGGCTCGATCCGGAATCCGCTTCTTTCCACGACCGCAGAGGAAGCGGGACTCCGGAACAAGTCCGCGGCGACGGAAGCAGCAGGCGGTCGATCATGAATTGCGCCGATCAGCCATAAGAACGCCGGGCGGCGACTTCAATTTAACGCTCGAACACCACCGGCGGAACGCCACGGCGCGCGACCTGACGCATGATGAAGCTGCTACGGATCTTGGCGACGTACGGCAGGCGCGACAATTCGCTGCGGTACACCCGGTCATAGTCGTTGAATGAACGCACGTGCACCATCATCACGAAGTCGGTGTCGCCCGAGACGAAGCTGCAAAAGCTCATCGACGGACATTGCATGACCGCCTCTTCAAACTCGATCAGCGCCTGCTCCGCCTGCGAGTTCAGCTCGATCGAGACCAGCACCATGATGCCATAGCCGAGCCGGTCGAGATCAAGGCTGGCGGTATAGCCCGCGATCAACCCGCGCTCCTCCAGGATCTTGCGCCGCCGCGCGGTCGCGGTGCTCGAAAGGTTGACGCGTTCGCCCAGCGCGACGTCGGACATTCGTCCGTCCACGGCCAGCTCGCCGAGCAGACGACAGTCGGTCTGATCGATGTCAGTTGTCGTGAGATCCATCGTCAACCTCGTTCCTTGCGATCGAAAACATCAACTCGACTGTCGATCGTGATCGAAAGAAACGGAATGCGCAACGCCATCTGTGTTAGCGTCTACCGAACTCGTAGAACAAAGGGGCCGCATGACCACTATCGTCCGTCTTCGCCGAACGCTTCGCATGTCGCTCCTCCTGACGGCCGGCACCGTCGCGGTCACCGCGACCGCGCAGCAACGCGCCACCGTCGCGCCGACGCTGCTGCCGCTGGCGGTCGACCGGGAATCGGGCAAGGTGCTCGTCACGCTGCCCCGCCCTGATGACGACGGCGTCTCGGGGCGCTTCCTCTACGCCACCGCGCTCAAGAGCGGTCTCGGCTCGGCGCCAATCCGGATCGATCATGGCATGGTCGGCGATACGCAGCTGCTGGCATTCCGGCGGCTCGGCAAGAAGGTCGCGGTCGTGTTCGAGAACCCACGCTATCGCTCGTCGGGCGATGCGCACGAGCGGCGGGGCGTGAGCGCCGATTTTCCGTTCAGCACCGTGGCGATGCTCGACGTCGCCACAACCGCGCCGGACGGCACGGTGACGGTCGATCTCGCCCCGTTCCTGCTCCGCGACACGATGCGGCTCGCCGACAAGCTCAATGCCGAGGCAAAGGGTTTCAAGCTGATCGAAGCGCTGAGCGCGGTCGATCCCGGTTCGGTAAAGGCCTTCCCCGACAATATCGAGATGGAGGCGGTGCAGACCTATGCCTCGGAGACGCCCGGCAAGGAGGTCGACACGATCGCCCCCGACGGACGGCAGGTGAGCTTCACCGTCCACCACTCGCTGATCCGCCTGCCCGCGCCCGGCTTCGTCCCGCGCCGCTTCGACATCCGCTCCGGCACGTTCGCCACCCCGGTCTACGAGTTCAACACGCCGCTCGGCGCACCCGTGTTGCAGCAATTTGCCAACCACTTCCGGATCGAGAAGCTCGACCCCGGCGCGGCGCGGTCGCGCGTCCGCAAGCCGATCGTCTTCTACATCGACAACAAGGCGCCGGAGCCGATCCGCACCGCGTTGGTCGAAGGCGTGGCGTGGTGGAACCAGGCGTTCGACGCGGCCGGCTATATCGACGCCTTCGTGGCGCGCGTGCTGCCTGCTGATGCCGACCCACAGGATGTCCGCTACAATGTCGTCAACTGGAACGAGCGCCAGACGCGCAGCTGGTCCTATGGCGGCGGTGTCACCGATCCGCGCACGGGCGAGATTATCAAGGGCAATGTCGTGCTGGAGGGGCTCCGTCTGCGTCAGGACATTGTTATTTTCGAGTCACTGGTAGGCACCGCAGAGGAAAACAAGGGCACCGCCAACGACCCCGTCCGGGTCGCGCTCGCCCGCATCCGCCAGCTCGGTGCGCACGAGGTCGGCCACGCGCTTGGTTTTTCGCACAATTTCGCGGCGAGCACGCAAGGGCGCGCCTCGGTGATGGACTATCCCTTCGCCAAGATCGCGCTGAACGGCGATACGCTCGATCTTTCCGATGCTTATGCGACCGGGATCGGCACATGGGACAAGTTCTCGGTCGACTGGCTGTACGGGCAGCCGGCAGCGGGAACCGACCCGGACGTCGCTGCCGCCGCCAAGGCCGACGCGGCGCAACGTGCGGGAATGCGATACCTGACCGATATCGACGGGCGCGACGCGAGCCTTGCCGTGCCCGGCGACAGCATGTGGACCGAAGGCGATGATAAACCAGCGGATCTCGCGCACGTCATGGCGGTGCGTCGCGTCGCGCTGGCGCGCTTTGGTCCCGGCGTGCTCCACGCCGGTGCGCCGCTTGCCGATCTGCGCCGCAGCTTCGTACCGCTGTGGCTGTTCCACCGCTACGCCGTCGCCGCGATCGGCAAGACCTTGGGCGGCGTGCATTACAGCTACGCCACCACCGGCGACAGCGCGCCGGCACCGACGCGCGCCAGCGCAGCGGAGCAAGCCGGTGCGCTCGACGCACTTTTCGCCACCTTGTCGCCCGCCGCGCTGACGGTGCCGCCCGCGCTTGCCCTGACATTATCCTCCGGGATCAACGGCAACGCCGATCCGCAATATGATACCGAGGTGCTCGACACCGCCGGCGGTGCGGTCTTCGATCCGTTGGTGGCGACCGACGTGGCGGCGCAGGTGACGCTGGACACGCTGCTCGCCCCGACGCGCCTCACGCGGCTCCATCTCCAGCACGCCGCAGACGCGACGCTGCCCGGGGTGGAGACCTTGCTCGACCGCCTTGTTGGCGAGATGGTGATGCGCCACGACGAGGCGGTGTCGCAGCGGATCGCGCTGCGAACGGTGCTCGCGATCGCCGCGGCAGCCCGCGCACCCGCGACCGGACCGGATGTCGCATTGCGGCTCGATGCGACCCTGCAGTCGATCCGCGAGCGGCTCGCGCGGGGCAAGCGCGACGCATGGGCGCAAGGTGTGGCAAGGCTGCTCGGCGACCCCGCCTCGCTTGATCGCGCGTTGACGCCGGCTACCCGCACCGCACCGACGATCCCGCCGGGGATGCCGATCGGGTAAGGGGTCGCGCGGCCGACGATGATGCTTGCGGACGGGTCGGAACGGTCCGCAGACAGCCACCGGAGCGCCGTTTGGCCTCGGTCGCGGTCAGGACGTGCCGCCGGCCGACCCGCCCAGCGCGCGGAACAGATCGGTCGCGGTCTGGAGCTGCTGGCTGCGCACCGTCAGCAGCGCGCGTTCGGCGTCAAGCGCCGCCGTCTGTGCGGTCACCACCTCGAGATAGTCCGCCGCCCCGTCGCGGTAGCGGATCAGCGCCAGCTCCCGCGTATGCTCCGC
Organism: Sphingomonas sp. 8AM; assembly: GCF_902506455.1. Classification (GTDB taxonomy): domain Bacteria; phylum Pseudomonadota; class Alphaproteobacteria; order Sphingomonadales; family Sphingomonadaceae; genus Sphingomonas. Next base: position 807,600 of record NZ_LR733844.1, read on the forward strand.
CGCCTCGGCGGCGACGCGCTGGTCACGATCCTGCGCAGCCAGCAACCGTTGGCTGACGAGCGCATCCTCCACTTCGCGGAACGCGGTCAGCACGGTCTGGCGATAGCTGGCCGCGGCCTCGTCATACTCGCCGCGCGCGCGCCGCACGCCGGCGCGACGTCGGCCACCGTCGAAGATCGCCAGCGCGGTCGAAAGCGGACCGAGCGCCCAGAAGCCATTGGAAGCGCTCAGCAGCGAACCGCGCACCGCCTCGAATCCACCCGCCGCGCCAAGTGTGACGCTGGGAAACAAGGCGGAGCGGGCCACGCCGATCCTTGCATTCGCCGCCGCCACGCGGCGCTCGGCCGCGGCGATGTCGGGCCGGCGTTCGAGCAGCGTCGACGGCAGACCGGCCGGGATCACGGGCGGCGCGAGCTGACGATCCTCGACCGCAATGGTGAAGCCGGCGGGTGCCTCGCCAAGCAGCACCGCTATGGCGTGTTCGTCACGCTGCCGTGCCACACCGACGGCGGACAATTCGGCCCGCGCGCTGGAAAGCAGGGTTTGCGCCCGACTGACGTCGATCCCCGAGGCGATGCCGCCGCTGTGACGCGTGTCGGTGAGCGTGTAGGCGCGTGCGTTCGCCTCCACCGTCTCGCGCAGCAGCACGATGCGCGCATCGAGCCCGCGCATGTCGAAGTAGATGCTGGCGAGTTGCGCCTGCAAGCCAAGGGTCACCGCGGCGACATCGGCCTCGCTCGCGGCAGCGTCCGCGCGGCTGGCCCGCACCGAGTTGCGCACGCGGCCGAACAGGTCGAGCTCGTAGGCGAGCGACGCCCCGACCGTACCGACGGTATACGGGGCGGCACTGCCGGGCGCGAGCGGACGTCCCGCGGAGACGCGGTCGCGGCTGACGTCGGCGGATACGCCGATCTCGGGGAGCAGATCGGCACGGGCCTGCCGCGCGACTGCGCGTGCCTGGTCATAACGCGCCACCGCGGCAGCGAGGTCCTGGTTACGAGTGGCGACCCGCGTCATCAGCCCGGACAGAACCGGGTCGGCAAACATCTCCCACCACCGCCCCGGCGGCGCGACATTCGTTCCGGCCGCCTGCCAGCCATCCGCTTCCTTGTAGGAAGCGGGCGCCGGGGTGGCAGGACGGACATACGCTGGCGCAGTCGAGCAGGCAGCCGTGACAAGACACGCAGCGAGGACAGCAAGACGCGCCCGTCCACGATGCGGCTGCCTCGTCCTGTCGACGATCGCCGATCCGGCGTGCCCGCTCACCGTGGCGTCGCCTTCTGCACCAGCACCGCGTCTCCGTCGGAAAGCGAGTCCGGTGGGTTGTCGATCACGCGATCCCGCGGGGTCACCCCGGCGCTGACGTCGACCGTGGCGCCATGATCCTGACCGATACGGATTGTGCGCAGATGTGCCTTGCCGTCGGTGCCGAGCACGGCGACCTGCGTGCCGCTCTCACCGACGATCAGCGCACTGGCGGGCAGCGCCACCGCCCCGCTCGCCCCGGCCACCGGGAAGCTGGCCTGCGCATACGCACCCGGCTTCAGGGCGTGGTCCGGATTGGGCGCCTCGACCTGCACCAGCACGGTGCCCGATGACGGCTCCACGGCGCCTGCGGTACGCGTCAGCTTGGCATCGAAGGTACGGCCGGCAAATTCGGGAAGGGTCAGTGTGACGTGCATGCCCGGGTGGATTTGCGCCGAATAACTCTGCGGCACCCGGACGTAGGCGCGCATGCGGCGGACGTCGGAAACGGTGAACAGCGGCGTCGACGCCGCGGTGCCCGCGGTGACCAGCGCGCCGATATCGGTCGAGCGGCTGGTGACGATGCCCGCGAACGGCGCGATCAGCCGGGTAAAGCCCTGCGTGTAGGTCAGCCGGGAGACGTTGGCGCGCGCGGCGTTGGCCACCGCGGTCTTGGCGGCGAGGTCGCCGACCTTCTCGTCGGTCTCCTGCTTCGAGACCGCATCCTTGGCGAGCATGTTGCGCCACCGCGCCGCGGTGGAAGCGGCGAGTTGCTGGTTCGCGCGCGCCGTCTCCAGATCGGCGCGCGCCGCGGCAAGCTGCTGATCGACCTCGGGCGCGTCGAGCACCGCCAGCGTCTGACCGGCGCGGACCGGATCGCCGATGTCGACGTACCACTTGCGTACATAACCGCTCGTGCGCGCGAAGATCGGCGCGCTGTTGATCGCCTCGAGGTTGGCGGGCAGCGTCAGCGCCGCCGCGGCCGCGCCGGGTTTGGCATGGATGACCGCCACCGTCGGGACCGACTGCGCAGCGGTCCAGTTGGCGAGCCTCCCTTCGGTCCGCGAGCGGGACGCAATGCCCGCGCCGACCACCCCGATAGCGACCACCGCAGCAGCGATCCCGGCAATCCGCAGCGAACGGGACGGCGCGGGCGGCGGCCCCGCCGCCGGCACGGGAGAAGCGGGCTCGAACGACGCCTCAGACATGGGCTTGCTCCGGATGACTGGCGTTGCGCCCCGCCGCAGTGGCGCCGCGGCGACGGTGGACGAGGCTGAAGATGATGGGAACGAACATGAGCGTGGCAAAGGTGGCGACCAGCAAACCGCCGATGACCGCGCGGCCGAGCGGCGCATTCTGCTCGCCGCCCTCGCCCAGCCCCAGCGCCATCGGCAACATGCCGATGATCATTGCCAGCGCCGTCATCAGCACCGGGCGAAAGCGCGTCATCCCGGCCTCCAGCGCCGCAGCCGTTGCGTCGCCTAGGTCGGCCAGCCGCTCGCGCGCGAAGCTCACCACCAGGATCGCGTTCGCGGTGGCGACGCCCATGCACATGATCGCGCCGGTGAGCGCCGGCACCGACAGTGTCGTGCCGGTGACGAACAGCATCCAGATGATCCCCGCCAGCGCACCGGGCAGCGCGGTAATGATCACGAACGGATCGAGCCAGCTCTGGAAGTTCACCACGATCAGGAGGTAGATCAACACGATCGCGCCGAGCAGCCCGTAGCCCAGACCGGAAAAGGCGCTGTTCATCGTCGCATATTGCCCCCGCATCGTGACGGTCACGCCCTTGGGTGCCTCGGCCTTGAGGTCGTCGAGCACCCGCTGGATGTCGCCCGATACCGCGCCCAGATCACGCCCGGCCGGCGTCGCGAAGATGTCGACGACCGGGGCGATATTGTAGTGCGACACGACCGCCGGCGCGGTGCTGCGGACGATCGTGCCCAGTCCGCCCAATACCTGCGAGCGACCGCTGCTGCCGGTCACCGGAATGCTCGACAGATCGCTCATCGAGCCGACGCGATATTCCGGGGCCTGCGCCACCACCGGATAGGACACGCCGTTGTCGGGGTTGAGGAAGAACACGGGCGCGGTCTGTCCGGTGCCCGCCAGCGAGCTTGCCAGGCTGGTCGTAACGTCGCGCTCGGTCAGCCCATACTGGCCGATGCGACTGCGATCGACGGCCACGTTGAGCTGCGGATAGCGCGCCGATTGCTGGATGCGGGCGTCGGCCAGACCCGGGACGTGCGCGATGCGGCGCATGATCTTCTGCGCATAAGCGGCATTGGCCGCGGCGTCCTTGCCGGTGACCTGGATATCGATCGGCGCGGGCGCCCCGAAGTTCAGGATCTGGCTGGTGATATCCGCCGGCAGGAACGAGAACGTCGCACCGGGGAAATCGCGCGGCAATTGCTCGCGCAGACGGCGGACATAATCCTCGGTCGGCCGGTGATCGTGCGACAGCTGGATCAGCACGTCACCGTCCTGCGGCCCCACCGTTCCCGAGTTGTTGTAGGTCGTGTTGATCGAGCTGACCGGCAGCCCGATGTTGTCGACCACCGACACCAGCTGGTCCGCCGGGATGATCTGCCGAATGCGGCGCTGGATCCGGTCGAATTCGGCCGAGGTCTGCTCGATCCGGCTGCCCACCGGCGCGCGAACGTGCATCGCAATCTGACCGGCGTCGACCGATGGAAAGAAATTCTGCCCGAGAAACGGCACCAGCCCGAACGACAGCAGCACCACGGCGAGGAATCCGACCACGAATACCTTCGGGGCAGCGAGTACGCGTTCCAGAACCCCGCCGTAACCGGTCCGGAACCGCTCGAACCGCCCCTCGAACCCGCGCTGGAAGCGCACCAGCGGGTTGCGCGACGTCACCGAACCGGCGCTATGCTGGTCGTGCTCGTCTCCCGAACCATGCGGGCGCAGCAGGTACATCGCCATTGTCGGCACCAAGGTGCGCGACAGGATGAACGAAGCGATCATCGCGAACACCACTGCAAGCGCAAGCGGCACGAACAGGAACCCCGCGACCCCCGGCAGGAAGAACATCGGCACGAACACGATACAGATGCACAGCAGCGAGACGAACGCCGGCGTCACGATCTGCGCCGCACCGTCCAGGATCGCGCGGTGGACCGGCTTGCCCTGCTCGAGATGCCAGTTGATGTTCTCGATCGTCACCGTCGCGTCGTCGACCAGAATGCCGACCGCCAGGCTCAGACCGCCCAAGGTCATGGTGTTGAGCGTATTGCCCGTCACCGCCAGCCCGATGATCGCCGACAGAATCGCCAGCGGGATCGAGATGGCGATGATCACCGTCGAACGCCATGAACCGAGGAACAGCAGGATCATCAGGCTGGTCAGCGCCGCCGCGATCGCGCCTTCCTTGATGACGCCCTCGACAGCGGCCTTCACGAACAGCGACTGATCGCCGATCGGCACAATCTTGAGCGTCGAGGGCAGCGTCTCCTGGATCTTGGGCAGCGCGTCCTTGATGCCCTGCACGATCGCTAGGGTCGAGGTCGCGCCGTTCTTCAGAACGGTCATGATAACCGAGCGTGAGCCATCGACATGGACGACGTTCGTCTGTGGCGCCGCGCCGTCGCGGACATGCGCGACGTCGCGCATGTAGATGGTCGCGCCGTTCACGACCTTCACCGGAAGGCTGTTCAGCTCTTCTATGGATCCCGGAGCGTTGTTGAGCCGTACGCTATACTGAAAGCCGCCGATCTTGGCGAAGCCGGCCGGATTGATCTGGTTCTGGGCCGCGATGGCGTTGCCGACATCCTGCGCCGACAACCCTTTCGACTGCAGGGCATCGGGGTCGAGGTCGATCTGGATCTGGCGCTGGCGTCCGCCCGAGGGATAGGGGATCGCCGCCCCCGGCACGGTCACCAGCCCGGGCCGCACCTGGTTGCTGGCCAGATCGAACATCTGCCCCTCGGACAGGCCCTTGGCTGAGAGCGCGAGCTGGACGATCGGCACCGTCGAGGCACTGTAGTTGAGCACCAGCGGCGGGGTGATCCCCGGCGGCAGCTGCTTGAGCACGGTCTGCGACACCGACGTGACCTGCGCGGTCGCCGTGCGGATGTCGGCGCCGGGCTGGAAATAGATCTTCACCACCCCGATCCCGGGCAGCGACTGACTCTCGATATGGTCGATGTCGTTGACGGTGGTGGTCAGCACCCGCTCGAACGGGGTGATAATCCGCCCCGACATCTCGTCGGGCGACAGGCCGGAATATTGCCAGGCGGTCGCGATCACCGGCACCTTGATGTCGGGGAAGATGTCGACGGGCGTGCGGAGTGCCGCAAGCACCCCGACGACCGCGATCAGGATCGCCATCACGATGAACGTCAACGGTCTCGCCAGCGCTATGCGTACGATGCCGATCATGGCGAGAACTTTCCCTGATGGCGCCGGCCCCGTGCACGGCGTCGCGCGTCAACCTGGCGCGCAGCGACGGTCATCTGGAGAAGACGGCGGCGCGATGATATGCCGCAGTGCGGCGAATGCGCGCCGGTTGCGGGTTTGTCTAATATTGTTTCTGCGCCGATCAATACCTAGAAGCTATCGATCATGGAACTGCGACATCTGCGCTATTTCGTCCAGGTGGCGGAGGACTTGCATTTCGCGCGCGCCGCGGCGCGGCTCGGCATCTCGCAGCCACCGCTCAGCCTGCAGATTCGTCAGCTGGAGGAATGGATTGGCGTACGCCTGCTCGATCGTACCAGCAGGCGCGTCACCCTCACCCCGGCCGGCACCGTTTTTCTACAGGGAGCGAAACGGGCGCTGGCGGAGGCCGAACGGGCGGTGTCGATCGCGCGCGACGTCGCCCGAGGAGAACAGGGTGAGTTGCGTGTGGGCTTCAACGCCTCGGCCCCCTTCGTCCCGCAGGTCGCCGCAGCGATCAACACTTTCAGGGCGCGCTACCCCGAGGTCCGACTCGCGCTTTCGGAAGTTGCGGGCACGGCGCAGGTCGAGGCGATCCTCGTCGGCGGCATGGACGTCGGCTTCCTGCGCAGCGCCGCCCCGCCGGTCTTGCCGCCCGGACTTGTCGCGACGTGCATTCTACGGGAGCGGTTGATGCTCGCGACCAATCCCGACCATCCACTCGCCGGGCGTCGCGATCTGCGTCTCGCGGAGGCCGCCGCCTTCCCGCTCGTCGTCTATGGCAGCCATCGCTGCGGTGGCTTCACCGAGGAGCTGTTCGCCCTGATCCGCGCCGCCGGTGCCGAGCCCGATGTGGTGCAGACAGTGCAGGAAGTGTCCACCCTGCTCGGACTGGTCGCCGCCGGGATCGGCATCACGGTCGTGGCGCAGTCGCTCGGTGCGCTCAGGTCCACGGGCCTGGTCTACACCCAATTGGCAGACCCGGAGGCCGTCAGCGCGATCTGGATGGTCCACGCGACCGCCGCTGCGCCGACCGCAGCCAACTTCGCGGAGATCGTGCAAGCCACGTGAGACGCCCCGAAAATGTCCAGATCTTGCCCGGATGCAAGAGCGGTAAAAACCAACGTCCTCGAAGCCGTGGCTGTCGCTTCGTGGATCAAAGGCCGGGCGCCTTTCGACGCGCTGGTTTTTCGGAGCGAGTTAGGACGTGACACGCGGGCATGCCCGGCCGGTTCAGCCTTCCCACTCTGCTTCAGAAAGCATGCGGCAAATTCAGCGCGCAAAAAGGCTGCTCGCCACAGCTGTCAACGAATGTGCCAACGACTTGACGCAGTCGGTAATTACCGCGGTAAGAGGACACGACACACACCCCGCCGGGCTGCTGCGCAACCTTTCATCACGCCGGATTACGGACGTTGCTTGAACAATCCGGTGCAACGGATCTGGCTGGGGCGGCAGGATTCGAACCTGCGAATGGCGGCATCAAAAGCCGCTGCCTTACCGCTTGGCGACGCCCCAACGAGCCGCGCGCCTTAGCGGGGCGCGCGGGAAAGCTCAACCGATACGATGCAGCCAACCGTGCGAATCTTCAGCGCGGCCGCGCTGGATCGCGCTCAGGCGCTCGAGGAAGTGCGCGGTGAGCTGGCCGGTACCGCCGCTGCCGATCGTGAATTCATAATCCGGCCCCGCGACGCGGCCGATCGGGGTCACCACCGCGGCGGTGCCGCAGGCGAAGCTCTCGACCAGCCGGCCGCTGGCGGCATCCGCGCGCCAGTCCTCGATCGCATAGGGCTCTTCCTGCACCGTAAGACCCTGATCGCGCGCGATCTGCAGGATTGAATCGCGCGTGATCCCGGGCAGGATCGTGCCCGTCAGCGGCGGGGTGCGCAGCGACCCGTCCTCGAAGACGAAGAAGATGTTCATGCCGCCCAATTCCTCAATCCAGCGCCGCTCGGCGGCGTCGAGGAACACGACCTGATCATAACCGCGGCGGATCGCCTCCTGCTGCGCGATCAGGCTGGTGGCGTAGTTGCCGCCGCATTTCGCCGCACCGGTGCCGCCAGGGGCCGCGCGGGTATAGTCATGGCTTACCCACAGCGACACCGCGCGCGCGCCGCCCTTCCAGTAAGCGCCGACCGACGAGGCGAGCACCATGTAGAGATATTCGGCGGACGGCTTCACGCCGAGAAACGCCTCGGACGCGATCATGAAGGGGCGCAGGTACAGCGAACCACCCTCGACGCTGGGCATCCACTCGCGTTCGGTGAGCACCAGCCGCTCGACCGACTCGAGGAACAGCTTCTCGGGCAGATCGGGCATCGCCATCCGCCGCGCCGAGGCGTTGAAGCGACGCGCATTCGCGTCCGGGCGGAACAGCGCCAATCCGCCATCCTCGAGCCGATAGGCCTTCAGCCCCTCGAAAATTTCCTGCGCATAATGGAGCACCGACGAGGCCGGATCCATCGTCAGCGGCATTCGCTGCGAAATCCGGCCGTCGTGCCAGCCGCGCCCCTCCGAATAATGGAGCACCGCCATGTGATCGGTAAACACGCGCCCAAAGCCGGGATCGACCAGCCGCGCGGCACGCTCATTGGCGGAAACGGGCGACGGATGCGGTTCGAACGCGAAGTTCACAGGACCTCCAGAGATCGCAGGCGCGCGACCGTTGGTCGACGCACCGGGGTTGCAGCGGCCTAGGGCCGATGGCAAAGCGGGTCAACATGGCTGCCTCAACGCATTCCGCCTCGCCGCTTTTCCTGCGCGAAACCGAGATTCGTCGCGGCCTGGAGCTGCTGTATTTCGGCAATGCGCACATCACGCGCTCGATCGATCGCGGCCTCGCCCGGCAGGGCCTGGGCCGCGCGCACCACCGCGCGCTCTATTTCATCGCGCGCAAGCCCGACATGCCGGTCAGCGACCTGCTGGCGTTGCTCGCGATCACCAAACAGTCGCTCGGACGCGTCCTCAACGAGTTGATGGAGCGTGACCTGGTCGAGACGCGCGCGGGCGATCGTGACCGGCGGCAGCGGCTGTTGCGGCTCACCCCGGCCGGCCTTGAGCTGGAAGGCAGCCTGTACGAGGCGCTGCGGGAAAAATTATCGGCGGCCTATTCGCGCGCCGGGCAAGGCGCGGTGACGGGGTTCTGGGCGGTATTGGAGGGCTTGATCCCTGACGACGAGATCGCGCGGGTCGAGGGGCTGCGCGGGTAGGTTTCCCTTGGTGGATGTGGCGCCATCCATATCGCCAATCACCCGGCGCTCTTCGTCACTTCGGACGTGATCCGGGCTCCCGCTTTCACTTCGGGCGCGAGGAAAAGTTTGGTTCCGGGTCAAGTCCGGGACTACGGTTGACCCAGCTTAGCCCTTCGCCATTTCCGCACCGCGCTTCGCGGCGGCGGCGAGCGTGCGTTCAAGCAGCGGGACGAGCCCCTCAGCCTCGTCGAGGACGTTGAGGCCCGCACGGGTCATCCCGCCGGGGCTTGCGACCGCATCGGCCAGCGCCCCGGGGCTGCGGTCGCTCGCCGCCACCATCGCCGCCGCGCCCTCGACAGTCGCCAGCGCCACCGCAGCCGCCTGCGCGGGGTCGAGCCCGATCGCGACGCCGCCCGCGGCCAACGCATCGACGAAGCGGAACAGGAACGCCGGGCCGCAGCCCGACAGCGCACCCGCGGCCGCGAAGCGCGCGGCGTCGTCGAACCACTCGACCAGCCCGAGCGGCGCCATCAACCGGTCGACGGTCGCACGTGCCGCGGCCGGCGCGTCGGGGGCATGGATCGCGACCACCCCGCGGCCCAGCTCGACGGGCAGATTGGGCATTGTCTGGATCGCGACAGGTCCCGGGAACGCCGCCGAGAGTCGCGCAGGATCGGGGCCGGCGAGCATCGAGACGAGCAACGGCGCGCCGCCCACCCGCTCGCGATGCACCGCGGCAACCTCATCCAGCTGATGCGGCTTGATCCCCAGCACGACCACGCCGGGGGGCGGGCCATCCGGCAAGGCCCGCGCCTGGCGCACGTCGCCGGGCAGCGCGCGATCATGCCGATTGACGACATCGACGTCCGCCGCTGCGACGACGCCGCTATCCAGCCAGCGCCGCAACATCGCCGAGGCCATGTTGCCGCACCCGATCATCCACAATCGCATCGTCGACTCAGGCCTCGCCCTGCGTCTCGACCATCGCCGCGGCGATCGCCTCCGCCGGCGACTTCCCGCCCCACAGCACGAACTGGAACACCGGGTAAAATCGCTCACACTCGTCGATTGCCGAGTCGATCAGCAGCTCGGCGGTGGCGAGCGCCATCGTCGCCTCGCCCTCGCGCGTCTCGATCGCAGTGGCGCAGCGATAGAGCAGGATGCCGCTCGACGACCACATTTCGAAATGGCCGAGCCACAATTGCTCGTTGATCAGCCCCAGCGTCTCGTAGATCTTGCCGCGCCGCCCTTCCGCGACCTTCACGTCCGGGAAGGCGAGCAGTTGCACGACGCCATCCTCCTCGCGCCACAGCGCACGAAGTTCATACTCGGTCCAGCTTCCCTTGACCGTCGCGGTGATCTCATCCTCGTTCCGCTCGCACGGCCAGCCATGCGCGAGGAAATAGGATTCGAGCATGTCGAGCGGCGCTTCGGGCTCCGAGAATTGGTCGACTTCGTCAAGCATCATGATCTTATCGCACGACCGCGGTCATGCGTCATCCCCGGCAGAGCAGGCGGCAGGCGCCGCGTCAGGCGGAAGGGCGCGCGGCAAGCGCCGCTTCCAGTTTCTCGATGCGCGCACGCAGCGCGTCATTCTCGTCGCGTGCGGCCACCGCCATCGCCTTCACCGTCTCGAATTCGTCGCGCGCGATGAAGTCGAGCCCGCCGATCCATTCGCGCGCCCGTGCGCGCGCGTTCGCCTCGGCCTCGCGGCCCATGCCGGCGATCGTGCCCGCGGCACCGTTGAACAGCTTGGCGACGTCACCAAAGAGCGGGTTTTCGGATTGCATGGCGATTCGTCCTGCGAGAGCAAAGGGTCAGCGGATCACTTGGGACGCCGCGGGCGCTTGCACAACCCGTTCCGCATCCGGATTGAGCTGGCCGATCTGCCAATTGAGCGCACCCGCGACGCACAGCCACGCCATATAGGGCACCATCAACCACGCAGCGGCGCGGCGGATTTGCGCAAAAACGATGGTGGTGAGGATCGACAAGCCGAGGATCGCCACGATCAGCAGGAACGCCGCCGCGACCCGGTGCGCCCCGAAGAAGAGCGGCGTCCATGCGAGATTGCCGGCCAGTTGGGCGATGAACAAGGCAATGCCGAGCCCACGCAGCCGCGCACCGCGCGCGCTGAGTACCAGCGCGAGCGCGAGCCCCAGCATCACGTAGAGCAGCGACCAGACGACCGGGAAAGCCCAGCCGGGCGGCGTCAGCTCGGGCTTGGCGAGCACCGCATACCAGCCGTTCTGGTCCCCCGACGGTACGGTACGGCCGGACAGAAAGCCGAGCAGCAACACCGCCGGCACCGCCACCACGGCATACCGCAGGAACGACGTCCGCAATTGCGGCTTCGATGCCAATTCGCCCATGCTCACTCCTCCGTCACGCGATCCCGCACCGACATGCCGCATAGCGCATCATAGCGCGTCCGGTTCACCCGCGGTGCGCAGCCAGCAGGAACTCGACATTCCCCTCCGGTCCGGTGATCGGGCTTTCGGTCACGCCCTCGAGCTGCCAGCCCCGCGCAACGAACCAGTCGGACACCTCGGTGCAGACCCGCGCGTGCACTGCCGGGTCGCGGATCACCCCGCCCTTTCCGACCTCGGCACGGCCTGCCTCAAACTGCGGCTTGACCAAGACCAGCGCGCGCCCGCCGTCGCGGACGAAGCCGAGCGGCACCTCCAGCACCTTGGCGAGCCCGATGAAGCTGGCATCGCAGACGACCAGATCGATCGGCTCGGGGATATGTGTGCCGGTGAGGATGCGGGCGCTGGTCTGTTCATGGACGATCACGCGATCATCCTGCCTTAGCTTCCACGCGAGCTGGTTGGTGCCGCTGTCGACCGCATAGACGCGGGCCGCGCCGCGCGTGAGCAGCACGTCGGTGAAGCCGCCGGTCGACGAGCCGACGTCGATCGCCACCGCGTTGGTGACGTCCCAGCCGACATGGTCGAGCCCGTGTGCCAACTTGATTCCGCCACGCGACACCCACGGATGATCGCGCCCGCGCACATCGAGGAGGGTATCGGTGGCGACCGGCTGTCCCGGTTTCTCGATCTTGCGCTCACCCGCGAATACGAGGCCGGCCATCACCAGCGCCTGCGCGCGGGTGCGCGACTCGGCGAGGCCACGGTCGACCAGCAACTGGTCGACGCGCTGTTTGGTTGCTGCTGCCATAGCCGCCGCTATCGCGCGCACCGCGCCTTGCCGCAAGCGGCGCAAACGTCTGGGCGCGCCAGCCGCTCACTCCGTACGATTTGCTGCGCTGCACGATTGCCCATCGGGTTAATGGGGATTATCTCTGATATTGAGGCCGCGGTCGCCCGACCCCTGGACTGAGCCGCGGCCTCGCCCCGATTGCAGGCAACAGGAGGTACGTCATGGGACATGCCAACTACGATCTGTCGGTTCAGCCGACCGTGCTGACCGTTCCCGGACTCGGCGGATCGGGCCCGGCACATTGGCAGACGTTGTGGGAACGCAGCCGCCCGGACACCGCCCGGATCGAGCTGGGAATGTGGGATCGCCCGCATCGCAACAGCTGGGTCACGAAGATCGACCAGGCGGTGGCGTCGGCGCGCGCGCCGGTGATCCTCGTCGGTCACAGTCTGGGGTGCATCGCGATCGCATGGTGGGCGTCGATGAGCCCGCAGCCGTATGGCTGGCCGGTCGCGGGTGCGTTGCTGGTCGCGCCGGCCGATGTCGACCGTGCCGGGGTGGCGAGCGAGCTGGCGCCGTTCGCGCCGGCACCGAAGATTGCCCTGCCCTTCCCCTCGATCCTCGTCGCCTCGAGCGATGATCCCTGGGTGTCGATTGAGCGCGCGCACAGCATGGCGGTCGACTGGGGCAGCCATTTCATCGATTACGGCGCCCACGGGCACCTCAACGCGGCGAGCGGGCTGGGCCAGTGGCCGGAAGGGCTCGAACTGCTCGACCGTGTGCTGGCGGCGGCGGGTGGCCCGTATGGCGAGGTGCGCTCACCGGGGGACGCGCGGGCAATTCTGTCGCGGCCAGCGAACGACGGCCGGTGGCTGCACGCCTGACAGCGTCCATGGACTGATCCATGCCAGCCTCGCTGCCCCCGGCTTGACCGGAGATCCGCTTTTTCCCTGCAAGATCAGGTAGAAGCGGGCCATGGATCAAGTCCGGGGCATCGTGACAGCCGCTTAGCGCGTAAGCGCGGCGACCCCCGGTAGCTCGCGGCCTTCCATCCACTCAAGGAAGGCGCCGCCCGCGGTCGAGACGAACGTGAACGAGTCGCCGACTCCGGCCTGATTGAGCGCCGCCACCGTGTCGCCACCGCCGGCTACTGAAACCAGCCCGCCTTCCTTGGTCAGCGCCGCTGCGGTCCGCGCCAGCGCAACCGTCGCGGCATCGAACGGCGGGGTCTCGAACGCGCCGAGCGGGCCGTTCCAGACGAGCGTCCGGCAGTTCTTGAGCACGTCGCCCAGCGACTCGGTCGCCGCCGGCCCGACGTCGAGGATCATCTCGTCTGCGGCAACTTCGTGAACATTCACCGTGCGCGTTGCCGGATTGGGCTTGAACTCCCTCGCGACGACAACGTCGTACGGCAGGTGGATCGTGCAGCCGGCCGCCTCGGCGGCGTCGAAGATTTCGTCGGCGGTGCCGGTCAGTTCATGCTCGCACAGGCTCTTGCCAACATCCACACCGCGCGCGGCGAGGAAGGTGTTGGCCATGCCACCGCCGATGATGAGGTGATCGACGCGCGTGACGAGATGCTTGAGCACCGCCAGCTTGGTCGAAACCTTCGCGCCACCGACCACAGCGGCAACGGGGTGCTCAGGTTTGCCGAGCGCCTTTTCGAGCGCATCCAGCTCCGCTTCCATCGCGCGACCGGCGAAGGCCGGCAGCTTGTGCGCCAGCCCCTCGGTCGAGGCGTGCGCGCGGTGCGCCGCGGAAAAAGCGTCGTTGACGTACAGGTCGCCGAGCTCCGCGAATCGCTCGACCACGGCGGGGTCGTTCTTCTCTTCGCCACCGAAGAAGCGCGTGTTCTCGAGCACGCCGATGTCGCCGGGCTGGAGCGTGGCGATCGCGTCGGCCGCGCCCTCCCAGTCGATATAGCGAACCGGCCGCCCGAGCACCGCCTCATATGGCTTGACGATCTGCGCCAGCGACAGCTCCGGCGAGGGCACGCCCTTCGGCCGCCCGAAGTGCGCCAGTACCAGCACGATCGCGCCCTTGTCGGCCAGCTCGGCGACCGTGGCCACCGTCGCGCGCAGCCGCGTGTCGTCGCTGACCTGCCCGTCGTGGAGCGGAACGTTCAGATCCTCGCGCACCAGCACGCGCTTGCCGGTAACGTCGCCGATATCATCGAGCGTGCGGAACGACTTGGTCATGCTTCCTCCATCCTGATCTCGTCGCCGACCGCGATCCGGCCGCCGCTTATCACCATCGCGCACGCGCCGCCGCGCCAGTCGGGCGTCATCGCCGCGCGCAGTCCTTCGGCGAGCGCTTCCATCCGCTCGCACGGGTCACATTCGCGCGTAATTTCAAGCACGACATCCGCGCCGATCCGCACGCGTACCCCCGCGGTTTGCGGCAGATCGAGCCGGTCGACCAGCAGGTTGGCACGACGCTGTTCCCAGCCGATCGTATGCCCGACCGCGCTCATCGCGGCGGCCCAGTCGCCACGCTCGATCAGCGTCACCTGCCGCTTGTACGGCTTGCCACGCATCGCGCCGCGAAAGTCACCATGAATGCCGCCATCCACGGTGACCTCGACATGGTCGACCAGCTCCATTGGCGCACGCGACCGGGCGTGTCGCGCGATCCCGAGCAACACCCCCGTCATCCGCGCGCCTCCGCGATCAGCCGAGCTTCGCCATCGCCGAGGCAGTGTCGACCATGCGGTTCGAGAAGCCCCATTCATTGTCGTACCAGCTGACGACGCGCACCAGCTTGCCGTCGAGCACCGCGGTCTCGAGGCTGTCGACGGTCGACGAGTACGGCGTGTGCACGATGTCGATCGAGACCAGCGGCTCATCGGAGAAGTGCAGCACGCCCTTCATCGGCCCGTCCGCCGCCGCCTTGAGCAACGCATTCACCTCGTCCTTGGTCGTTTCACGCCCCGGCATGAAGGTCAGGTCGATCAGGCTGCCGTCCGGCACCGGCACGCGCACCGCCGACCCGTCCAGCTTGCCCTTCAATTCGGGCAGCACCTCGCCCACTGCGCGCGCCGCGCCGGTGGTGGTCGGGATCATGCTCATCGCCGCCGCCCGCGCACGACGCAGGTCCGGGTGGATCTGGTCGAGGATCTTCTGGTCGTTGGTATAGGCGTGGATCGTGGTCATCAGACCGCGCTCGATGCCCAGCGCATCGTTCAGCACCTTGGCTACCGGCGCAAGACAGTTGGTGGTGCACGACGCATTCGAGACGATCGTGTGCCCCGCCTCAAGCTTGTCATCGTTCACGCCGTACACGACGGTGATGTCGACGCCCTTGGCTGGGGCGGAGATCAGCACCTTCTTCGCACCGGCATCGATATGCTTCTGCGCACTGGCGCGGTCGGTGAAGAAACCCGTGCACTCCAGCACGATGTCGACGCCGAGTTCCTTGTGCGGCAGGTTGGCGGGATCGCGCTCGGCGGTGACGCGGATGCGCTTGCCGTCGATCACCATGTCCTGCCCGTCGGCCTCGACGGTGCCGGCGTACTTGCCGTGGACGCTGTCGCGGCTGAACAGCCACGCATTGGACTTGGTGTCGGCCAGATCGTTGATCGCCACCAGCTCCAGCTCGCTGCCGCGCTCCAGCAACGCGCGCGCCACCAGCCGGCCGATGCGCCCGAAGCCGTTGATCGCAACCTTCGTCATCGTCAGTCCTCCGCCAATTCCGTCCAGATGCGGCGGCTTTTGCGCAGGTGGACGCGCACCCGTCAACCGCCCCGCTGCAGCGACCGTCCGCCGCGCAAGCTACTTGTCGCGCTGCGCGCGCGATCCTATCGCTTTGCCGCTATGGACAATCCCGCGATCGCCCGGCTGGACGCCGCCATCACCCGCGTCGAAAACGCGATCGCCGCCCGCCGCGCCGCCGATGCGTTGCTGGAGCGGCGGCACGCCACGCTGAAGGCGACGATGGCGCAGGCCGTGGCGGCGCTCGACACGATCATTGCGAATACCCCCGAGCCGGAGGCACAGGGCTGATGGCAATCGTCACGCTACGCATCGGCGACACCAATTACGATCTCGCCTGCCGCGATGGCGGCGAGGCCCGGCTGCAGGAAGCCGCCGCGTTGATCGACGAACGCTGGGAAATGGCGCGTCGCGCCGCCGGGGCGGGCGGCACCAACCGCCAGATGCTGCTCGCGGCGCTGATGGTTGCCGATGCGCTGATCGACGCGCGTAACGCGCCCCCGCCCGAGACACCGGAAGGCGTGGCGCTCGATCAATTGTCCGAACGGCTCGAATCGATCGCTGCGGCTCTTGAGCAAACGCTGCCGAGCGCCTAGATTGGAGCTGGCGGGTTCTGCCCGGTACGAGCCACGAGACATCCCTGAGGCTATTCATCTTCCATGGGGGTTGTCCCTGCCCGGGCCCTGGCCCGACGCACATGATCCCCACCTGACGTACCGAGCGTCAGTGGATAATCCGGCAAACGACCATGGCGGTCCCGCCACCCGCCTTCCCTTTCCCGGCCGATTGTAAGCTGATGAGCGACAAGACGACCCTGCGCACCGTCGCGCGTGCGGCCCGTGCCGCCTTCGTCGCCGCGCCGCATCCCCCGATCCGGGTCGATGCGCGGTTCGTGGCGCTGCTCGCGCCGGGACTGATCGTCGCCAGCTATATTCCGATCGGCGGCGAAGCCGATCCGGCGCCGCTGGAGCAGGCCGCGCTGGCCGCCGGATGCACGCTCGCGCTGCCGCATGTCGTCGACCGCGCGACGCCGCTGTCGTTCCTGCGATGGACGCCGGGCAGCCCCTTGCGGAGCGGACCCTTCGGTTTGCGCCAGCCCGAGCACGGTGATGCGCCGGTCGCGCCCGACGTGGTGCTGACCCCGCTCGTCGCGTTCGATCGCG
Source organism: Sphingomonas sp. 8AM (assembly GCF_902506455.1). GTDB lineage: Bacteria > Pseudomonadota > Alphaproteobacteria > Sphingomonadales > Sphingomonadaceae > Sphingomonas. Next base: position 824,472 of record NZ_LR733844.1, read on the forward strand.
CGCTCAATCGGCTCGGTCAGGGCGCGGGCCATTATGACCGCGCGTTCAGCGCCTTTCCGCAGGCACTACGGATCGGCGTGGCATGGAGCGTTCAGTTGATCGAGGGACTGACCGCCGACCCCTGGGATGTGCCACTGCACGCCGTCGCGACCGAATTGGAATGGATCACCGCATGACACCTTCATGGCGCAAGCCCGCCGGGATGCTCATCATCCTGCTGCTGATCCTGGTGTGGTGTGTCGGCATCGCCTCGCTGTCCGCGACGATCGGCCGCTGGCACGGCGCGGTGCAGCTGCTGTTCTATGTCGTCACAGGGATCATCTGGATCGCGCCGCTGAAGCCGCTGCTCCGCTGGATGGAGACAGGTCGCTGGCGCTGAGTTCGAAACCACTGACAAGTGGCGCGAGTGACGGGGCTCGAACCCGCGACCTCCGGCGTGACAGGCCGGCGCTCTAACCAACTGAGCTACACCCGCATTCCATACGTGAACCATGGACCGGCGCGACGTCGCGCCCGCTAGATCGCATGTTTCGCGTCATCTCCGCGACGACCACAAACCGACCCTGATAGAGGGTGGCGCGAGTGACGGGGCTCGAACCCGCGACCTCCGGCGTGACAGGCCGGCGCTCTAACCAACTGAGCTACACCCGCTTGTAGAAGCGTGAGGCGCGCCAACTAGGCGGCACGCCCCACCCTGTCAACGACTATCGGCGACTTTTTCGACGACCGCGACCTGCTCCTCCTGACCGCGCATCAGCGTGCCGTCCTCGAAGAGGAAACCGGCGATGTCGGGGCGGCCGGCTGCGGACAGGATCGTCTGGACGATGATGAGGATCGGCACCGCCAGCAACGCGCCGACCGTGCCCCATACCCAGCCCCAGAAGCTGATCGAAATGAGGATCATGACCGGATTGATCGTCAGCCGATGCCCGACGATCAACGGCGTCACGACATTCGCCTCGATCAGATGCGCGCCATACATGATCGCCGGCGCCGAGAGCGCGGTCCAGACGTCGGAAAAGGTCATCAACCCGCCGATCGCGAGCAGGAGCGCCGCGACCACCGGCCCGAAATAAGGCACGTAGTTGAGCAGCGTGACGATGCCGCCCCACATCAGCGGGAACGGCATACCGAGCAGGTGGAGCGCGCCCGCGACGACGGCGCCCAGTGCGATGTTGATGATCGTGATCGTGCCGAGATACGAGGACACGGCGTCGACCATCTCCTGCAACACCCGGGCCGTCGTCATCGCGCCGCCGAAGCTGGCGCGGCCGGTGATCATCTTCTCGCGCATACGCGTCCAGCCCGACAGGAAGAAGAAGGCGACGAGGATCGCATAGAAGGTCTGCACGATCACCGCCGGTGCCGAGGTGGCCGCCAGTTCGACGATCGAACTCGGCGGGGACACCGCGGCGGTCGGCGACGGCTTGACCGGCGTCGTGGCGATCTGGCGCAGCGTGCGGTTGGCGTAGCGCTCAAGGCTGGAATAGAGATCGAGAATCGGCGCAAGGTTGGCCTGGATACGGTGGATGCGGCTGGGCAACAGCCGGAAGAACTCGGTTGCGGGAACGACGATCGCCGCCAGCGCGACGTTGGCGACCACGAGGAACAGGATCACGCAGAACAGCGCCGCGATCGGCGACGGCAGCCGCCGCCGCTCCAACCATTCAAGCAGCGGGATCAGCGCGAGCGAAACGACCAGCGCGATCGCGGTCGGCATGAAGAACTCCGCCCCCGCCTGCAACGCAAATGGCAGCCCGAGCACCAGCCCGATCCCGGCGGTGAGCGTCAACCCGGCAAGCAGCCGGTCACGCCGCATCGGCGGGTCGATCCCTGGCGCGGTCGGTGCCGGGATGAACGGTTCGGCGGGCGCAGGCTGGTCGGGCATACCCGTCACCTACGGCCATTTACCACGCGCGGCCAAGCGTCTTCACGCACCGCTTACACGTCGCGGTTCCAGATGCCGGTCTCGAGATAGAGATAGTCGGGGTCGAACTCGCCGAGCCGCGCCAGACGATCGTGATCGGTGATCCGCACCACCCCGCGTGCAAACTCCGTTAGTCCGGCCTCGCGCAGCCGCCGCAGCATGCGATTGACGTGGACGCTGGTGAGCCCCAGCGCTTCGCCGAGGTCCTGCTGCGTCAGCGCGAGATCGAACGCGCCTCCATCGGCGGCACCGACCGCGCGCAGGCGATGGTAGGTCTCCAGCAGGAAATGCGCGAGTCGGCCGGCCGCATCGAGGCGCCCGATCCGGAAGATCCATTCACGGTGGAGGGCGGCGTCGAGGAGGGTGGAGCGCCACAAAAGACGGGTCAGGTGCGGGTGATCGACGAGGATCCTGTCGATTCGGGCGTGCGGTATGAGCGCGACCCGCGCCTCGGTCAGCGTCCCGACATCATGGTCGAGCCGGCGCAGCGGATAGCCGTGCAGGTCGACGAAATCACCGGCCAGCTGCAACGCCACCAACTGCCGGAAGCCGTCGCGCGCATCCATGTAGCGACACATCACTCCGTCGAGCAGCAGCGTGCTGTAGGTCACCGGCTCCCCACGGCGGGTGACGATGCTGCGCGCCGGCAGCCGCTCGACGCGCTCGACGGCGCTTTCGAGCACGTCTTTCTCGGCCTCGGTCAGTCCCGTGCGGCCCCGCCCGCGCAAAAAGTCCTTCGTCACCCGCATCGAACAGCCGGCCCCCGTCCATCTCGTTGTCGGGTGCAGGATTAGGCGGGGAAGCGGCACAGGGACAAGCCCGGGCGCGGCACGCCGTCCGGGACACCCGGTTTCCGGACGATCGTCGCCACGGTTCGCAGAAGAGCGATTGCGCTCCCCTCCAACAACACGATAGACCGCTCCCGATTCGAAATAACGGTATGCCGATCCGAGGAGAGCCAGCCGCCATGGCGTTGCACAATATCGAGCAGTCGGGGCCGATCCGCGTCGAGCGGGACGGCGACATCCTCCAAATTACCAGCGATTCGCCGCCCGTGAACGCGCTGGGTGCCGCAGTGCGCGACGGATTGGAGGCCGCGGTGAAGGCCGGTGTCGCGGATTCGAGCATCGCCGCGATCGTGCTCCGCTGCGACGGGCGGACCTTCTTCGCGGGCGCTGACATCAGCGAGTTCGGCAAGCCGCTGCAGGGCATTCCGCTGCCGACATTGGTCGACATGATCGAGGCGAGCCCCAAGCCGGTGATCGCCGCGATCCACGGCACCGCGCTGGGCGGCGGGTGCGAGGTGGCGCTCGGCTGCCACTATCGCGTCGCGGTGCCCTCGGCGAAGCTGGGGACGCCCGAGGTGAAGCTGGGGCTGCTGCCCGGCGCGGGCGGGACGCAGCGGTTGCCGCGGCTCGTCGGGGTCAAGGCGGCGCTGGAGATGATCGTCCTCGGCAATCCGGTGTCCGCAAAGGCGGCGGCGGACATGGGGCTGGTCGACAAGGTGGTGGGCGAGGACACGCTGGCCGCCGACGCGATCGCCTTTGCGCGCGAGGTGGCGGGCAAACGCCCGATCCCGCGCGTCCGCGACCGTGTCGTTGCCCCCGACCGGGCGGCTGTCGAGGCGTTCCGCACGACGCACGCGCGCAAGCTGCGCGGGTTCGATGCGCCCGAGGCCTGCATCACCTGTGTCGTTGCCGCCACCGAACAGCCGTTCGAGGACGGGCTGGCGGTCGAGCGCGAGCAGTTCATGGCGCTGATGAACGGCACGCAATCGGCGGCGCAGCGGCATCTGTTCTTCGCCGAGCGCAAGGCCGCGAAGATCGACGACATCGATCCCGCGACGCCGCTGCGCCCGATCAGGCGGGTCGGCGTGATCGGCGCCGGGACGATGGGCGGCGGGATCGCGATGAACTTCCTGTCGGCGGGCGTGCCGGTCACGATCGTCGAGATGCAGCAGGAAGCGCTCGATCGCGGCACGGGCGTGATGCGGCGCAATTACGAGGCGAGCGCCGCCAAGGGCCGGCTGCGCGCCGATGCGCCCGACAAGGCGATGGCGCTGCTCTCCCCTACCCTGTCGCTCGACGATCTCGGGGACTGCGACCTCATCATCGAGGCGGTCTATGAGGATATGGCGGTCAAGAAGGACATCTTCACGAAGCTCGACGCCCTCGCCAAGCCCGGCGCGATCCTCGCGAGCAACACCAGCTACCTCAACATCGACGAGATCGCCGCGGTTACCAAGCGCCCCGGTGACGTGCTGGGGATGCACTTCTTCTCGCCGGCCAATGTCATGAAATTGCTGGAGGTGGTGCGCGGCAGGCAGACCGCGCCCGACGTGCTGGCGACGGTGATGGCGCTCGCCAAGAAGATCCGCAAGGTCGCGGTGGTCGCGGGCGTCTGCGACGGGTTCATCGGCAACCGGATGCTGATGCCCCGGCAGGTCGAGGCCAACAAGCTGTTGATGGAAGGCGCGACGCCCGAGCAGATCGACCGCGTGCATGTCGCGTTCGGGATGCCGATGGGGCCGTTCCAGATGGCCGACCTCGCCGGGGTCGATATCGGCTGGCACCGCGATCCGACGCGGATCGAGAACATCCGCGACGCGCTCGCCGCCGAGGGGCGCTGGGGGCAGAAGAAGGGCGCGGGTTTCTACGATTATGACGAGAAGCGGAACCCGTCGCCCTCGCCGCGCGTGGCCGAGATCATCGATGATTTCCGTACCAGGGAGGGCACGACACCGCGCGCGATCAGCGACGAGGAGATCGTCGCGCGGACGCTGTACACGATGGTCAACGAAGGCGCGCTGATCCTCGAGGAAGGCATGGCGCAGCGTGCGTCCGACGTGGATGTCGTGTGGGTCTATGGCTATGGCTGGCCGGTCTATCGCGGCGGGCCGATGTTCTGGGCGCAGAGCGAAGGCGTTGAAAAGGTGGTCGCCGGGCTGGAACGCTATGGCTTTCCGGTCGCCAAGAGCCTCAAGACCGGGGAGGCGTTCAAGTGAGCGATCTCGACACGTTCCGCCTGGAAACGCGCGCATGGCTGGAAGAGAATTGTCCGCCCGAGATGCGCGCGCCGGTCGTGTCCGAGAAGGACGTGGTATGGGGCGGGCGCGACCAGTCGCGGCTGACCGCGCCGCAGAAGACGTGGCTCGACCGGATGGCGGCGCGCGGCTGGACGGTCCCCGACTGGCCGAAGGATTATGGCGGCGGCGGGCTGAGTGCCGCCGAGACGAAGGTGCTGCGCGAGGAGATGGCGCGGATCAAGGCGCGCAACCCGCTCAACAGCTTCGGCATCTCGATGCTCGGGCCAGCGCTGCTGAAATACGGGACCGAGGCGCAGAAGCTGGAGCATCTGACGAGAATCGCTCGCGGTGAGATCCGCTGGTGTCAGGGCTATTCGGAGCCCAATGCCGGGTCCGATCTCGCCAGCCTTGCGACCAGCGCCGAGGATGCCGGCGATCATTTCGTCGTCAACGGGCAGAAGGTGTGGACCAGCTATGCCGATCAGGCCGACTGGATCTTCTGTCTGGTGCGCACCGACAGGACGACCAAGCAGGGCGGGATCAGCTTCGTGCTGTTCGACATGGCCTCGCCGGGCGTATCGACCAAGCCGATCCTGCTCATCAGCGGCTATTCGCCGTTCTGCGAGACGTTCTTCGACGATGTGAAGGTGCCGAAGGTCAATCTGGTCGGCGAGCTCAACAAGGGCTGGGACGTCGCCAAGTATCTGCTTGGGCATGAGCGAGAGATGATTTCCGGCATGGGGCTGTCGGGGGGCGGCGACGCGCTGGTCGAGGGGGCGCTGGCGACGGTCGGCGTCGATGCCGAGGGGCGGCTGGCCGATCCGCTGCTGCGGGCGCAGATTGCGATGTACGAGGTGCGCGCTTTGGCGTTTGCGGCGCAGAGCGAGCGGTTCATCGACGAGTTAAAGGCGGGGGATGCGCACCCTGCGCAGCCGAGCATGATGAAATATTACGGAACCGAGCTGAACAAGGCGCGTCATGAGCTGGCAATGGCGGCGGGCGGGTCGGATGCGGTCGAGTGGGAGAGCGAGCGCTCGGGTGGCGGGCGCGCGGCACGGGCGTGGTTGCGGACCAAGGCGAACTCGATCGAGGGCGGGACGAGCGAGATCCAGCTCAACATCGTGGCCAAGCGAATTCTGGAATTGCCGGGGTGAGTTGTGCGCCGGCGCCCCTGCGGAGGCAGGGGCCTATGGCTGTGGCGTGGAAGTACTGCGGTGGCTGTGGGCGAGCGCGGTGCGTGTGTCAGATGGTCCGGCACACGACAGAGACATGGGCCCCTGCCTGCGCAGGGGCGACGATGGAGGTGGCGGGTCGATCATGATGGAGAGAGCTCGCCAATTTCCTTCGTCGCCCCGGACTTGATCCGGGGTCCCGCTTCCTCCTCGCGGTCGAGAAGAAGAAGCGGGGTCCCGGGTCGAGCCCGGGACGACGTACGTAATGAGGATCAAGCCCAGCCACATGGGCCTGAACGGAGGATGCGATGCCGCTTTTCCTGAACGACGAACAGACGATGCTGCGCGACACGGCGCGCGATTTCGTGGGCGAACATGCGCCGGTCGCGCATCTGCGGCGGCTGCGCGACAGTGACGACGCGACCGGGTTCGATCGCGCGTTGTGGAAGCAGTTTGCGGAGATGGGGTTTACCGGCATCCTGATCGGCGAGGACGCCGGCGGGCTCGGGCTCGGGCATGTCGAGGCGGGGGTGGTGCTGGAGGAGATCGGGCGGAACCTGTCGCCGTCGCCGTTCCTGACGACCGCGGTGGCGGCGGTGGCGGCACTGCAAGGCAGCGCGCAGGCGGAGCGCTGGTTTCCCGGCATCCTGTCGGGCGCGACGGTCGCGGCGCTGGCGATCGACGAGGGGCCAAAGCATCGTGATCGCGTCGCGATGCGCGCGGAGCGGGCGGGGAATGGCTTCCGGCTGAGCGGTGCCAAGCAGTTCGTCACCCACGGTCATGTCGCCGACCTGCTGATCGTCGCGGCGCGGACTGCCGGCAGCGACGACGATGCCGAGGGTGTGACCTTGTTCGCGGTGCCCGCCGACGCCGCCGGGCTGACCGCGACGCCCGAGCGGCTCGCCGACAGCAGCATCGCAGCACGACTGACCTTCGAGGGGGTCGCGGTCGACGGTGATGCGGTGATCGGCGAGGCCGATGCCGGGCGCGCGCCGCTCGACCGGCTGTTGCGGGCTGGACGGACGGGTGCATCGGCCGAGCTGCTCGGGGTTGGCGGCGGCGCGATGGACATGACGGTCGCGTACCTGAAGCAGCGCAAGCAGTTCGGCGCGCTGATCGGCAGCTTCCAGGCGCTCCAGCATCGCGCCGCGCATCTCTATGCCGAAATGGAGGTCGCGCGTGCCGCGGTGCTGAAGGCGCAACAACTGCTCGACGCGGGCGATCCCGCAGCGGATCAGGCGGTGTCGGTCGCCAAGGCGATGACGGGGCTTGCCACGACGCTGTCGGTGCAGGAAGGCGTGCAGATGCACGGCGGAATCGGCATGACCGACGAATATGACATCGGCTTCTTCATGAAGCGCGCGCGGGTGCTCGCCGAGCTGTTCGGCGACACGAGCTTCCACGCCGATCGCGTGGCGCGCGGGCGCGGCTATTGAGCGAGGCGCCCTCCCCCGCCGAACTGGTCGCCGATCTGGTCGATCTGCTCGACGTCGAGGAGATCGACACCGATCTGTATCGCGGGCGGCGCTCGACCGGCGGGGTCGGGCGCGTGTTCGGCGGGCAGGTGATCGCGCAGGCGTTGCAGGCGGCGCAGCGTTCGGCGGGGGAGACCGACAAGGTCGCGCATTCGCTCCACGCCTATTTCATGCGCGCAGGGTCGGAGGAGCATCCGATCATCTACCGCGTGGTGCGCGATTTCGAGGGGCGCAGCTTCGCGACGCGGCGCGTGATCGCGATGCAGCGCGGCACGCCGATCCTCAACATGGCGGCCTCGTTCCAGCGTGCCGAAGACGGGCTGTCGCATCAGGATGCGATGCCCGACGTGCCGCCGCCGGAAGCGTTGCAGGACGAGCAGGCGTTGCGCGCGGCGGTCGCGGACAAGATTCCGCCGCAGCTTCGCGAGCAATTGTTGCGGCCGCGCGCGATCGAATATCGGCCGGTGACGCCGCGGCACTGGACCGAGCCGACCCCGGCCCCGCCGGTGCATCATTACTGGTTCCGCGCGGTCGCGCCGGTCGGCGACGATCCCGCGATGCATCGCGCGGTGCTCGCTTATGCCAGCGACATGATGCTGCTGGGGACGTGCATGTTGCCGCATGGCGTGACGTGGATCACGCCGGGGATGCAGACCGCCAGCCTCGACCATGCGCTGTGGCTGCACGAGCCGGCGCGGACCGACGACTGGCTGCTCTATTCGATGGACAGCCCGTGGGCCGGACACGGCCGCGGCATGAACCGCGGGCGGATCTTCACCGCCGACGGACGGCTGGTGGCGAGCGTCGCGCAGGAAGGGCTGGTGCGGATGCGCGCGGAGGCTCAGCCCGACAGATAGCCGGCGCGTTCGGAAGCGCCCGGCGCGCAGGCGACAGGCAGACTGACGCCCCCGCACCATGTCGGTCCGAAGAACCGATCAACGGCGGACAATGCGACTCGGCAGCCGTCTTCGCCCGTTACGTCGTCTTGCTACAATGGCTGCTGGCTTGACGTACCAGGTCGCGCCCGCGCCGCGGTCCGGCGGGACGCCGCCCGCTCAAAGTGGGTCAGTAAAACGCCACTGATGGCGCCGACTGGCTGATAAACGGCATGGCTGATCGACATGCTGAGGCCGCACTGGCGGCTTGCTTCCTTTAAGGCCCGCGCACGGCAATCAGGCCGCCCTTCCCGATCGCGCCAGCTGCACGGCTGACCAAAGCAACGCCGACCGCACGTTGATCTCGGCATCGACTTACCGGCGATGCGGACCAATAGCTTGTTATCACAGGGATATCGCGAGTCACGCATTCGGCGTTTTTTCGAAGTGCATCGGCTGACCGCCAACCGGTTACCGTTGAAAGGCTACCGTTTACGCGTCGCGATTTGCTGGATTATCTCGTTAATTGCATGCCGATGGCTCGACAGGCATGCCGCCACAAGCTCCTCTCGAAAGCCGCAGAGGTACAAACCAGAAAACTATCGCAATTACAGCGGCATATCGACTGTAACCGAAATCTGGTTGCTTGATCTCAGCCTTCGTACCGGCTCAACCACCTGTGCATCTTATTAACCAACCCGTTGGACAGTGGCTAGTCATGCGCAACATCATGATCGTATATTGTATTAGCCGGTAAATTGAATAAAGTTGTTCCGGGTCATCGACCGAAGCGGGGTGTCGTCGCACCGGCCAGAGCGCCGGGTGACGTCTGCGGTCAGTCGGAAAGAAGGGGGGGAGAAATGATGAATTCTCGTCAGTTGAGAAATCCGATCAAGATCAGCCGCATCTTGTTGCAGAGTGGAACGGCGCTCGTCACCTGCCTGGGGGCGGGCCTCCCGGCCGCGGCGGCGCAATGCCTGCCGACCGACGCCACGACAACGACGTGCGGCGCTGAAGGCAATCCCTATCCGGCGGGCATCGTCCTCGCCGGGAGTGGCGAGCTACGCCTGGACCTGTCGGACGGGGTCGCGATCAACGCTGCCAGCGGCACGACGGGCGTCAACCTGTCGTCCACCGGCGCCGCGACACTGGCGCGCAACGGCACTTTCACGGTCAACACCGCCGGCGACGACGCAGCAGGCGTGGTGGTGACATCCGGTAGCGACGCCACCGTCGCGGCGGGGACGCTGACGACCGATGGCCGGGATGCGCCGGGGTTGCGGGTGACGTCGGGAGGCCGCGCCACGATCGCGGTCGATTCGATCGAGACATCGGGTGATCGCTCGAACGGCATCTTCGTCGATGCGGCCGGCGGCGTTTCGCTCACCGCGGACAGCGTCAGGACCAAAGGCAATGGCGCGGCCGGGATCGTCGCCCGTGCAGAAGGCGCGATCAGCATCGATGCCAAGCAGATCAGGATCGACGGGGTGGAGCTCGTCGAGAAGGAGGGCGATGAGGACATCACGATCGCCGGCGACGCAATAAACGCGGAGACGTCCAGCGACATCAACGTGAAGGTCGGCTCGGCGGCCGTGAGCCAGAATGCCGACGAAGCGTATAATGGCGGCGTGATCGCCACCAGCACGGGTGGCGGCATCACCCTCAATGTCACCGGCATCGTCGAGAACGGCGTCGTAAAGGGCGGCATATCGACGCTCGACAAATCGGCCATCGACCTGACGGCGTCGCCGCTCGCCGACGGTGCCACTGCGTCCGCCGACGGGGATCCGGCCCGCGCGGGTCATGTGTCAGTGGTCATCGACAAGGGCGCCACCGTCGAGACCGGATGGGAAGTTGCGATCCGATTGACCTCGGAGAAGGGCTCGTCGCTGACGAACAACGGCAGCATCGTGCGGACCAGCTGGCCTGCCGACCGCGCGATTGAAATCGCCGGCGGCGCGGCGACGATCGTCAACAATGGCACCATCTCCGGCGCCATCCAGCTGACCGATGACGCGGACACCGTCACCAACAACGGAACGATCACGACCAACGGACGGATCGACTTCGGCGGCAACATCCTTCCCGACCAAAGCACCGGCAAAGATACGCTCATCAACACCGGAACGCTGACCGTTCCGACCGGCTTCGATTTCCCGCACACCGCGACTTTCGCCGGAGTGGAGATATTCCGCAATTCGGGTCTGATCGACTTGCGCAACGGACTCGCCGGTGACGTCATGCAATTCGGCGCCACAGCGGTCGACAATCTTCCGGCGGGGACCGCCCAGCCGCTGGGCCAGTATATCGCATCCGGCAACGCAAAGATCGGCCTGGATCTCGAGTTCGCGGAACGAAGCGGCAGATCCGACATCGTGCGGTTCGCAAACAGTGACGCCGGATCGGCGCTGGCGGCGACGGGTACGACAAAGGTCGCTTTCTCCATCACCGCCAAGAGTCTCGCCCCGGTGTTTCTCACCGGCCTTCCCGTGATCTATGCGCCGTCCAGCAGCCCGGGAAACTTTGTCCTTGAGACGCCGATGGAAATGGGCGGACTGCAATATCAGCTGCTCTACGACAATCGCCAATCAGCATGGGCACTCTATGCTGCGCCGGACGCGACCACGCTGCGGCAAATCAAGATTCCCGCCAATGCTCAGGCGCTTGCGCTTCGTTCCAGCGATACGATCGCGACGCATCTACGCGACCGTCGCGATCAACGCTGGGCCGATGCCGAGCCGAAGGGCGGAGTCTGGCTGCAGGCGATCGGAGACAGCACGACACGGCGCGAAAATTATGCCGCCACGGTCAACCGTATTGCGGTGTCGGGCATCGATCTTTCACAGCGTCAGTCGACGTACGGCCTGCAGGGCGGGATAGACACCGCCGGGCCAGAGGTCGACGAATCCGGCGTGATCCTCGGCGCAACAGCCGGCTATCTCGCCTCGACTGCAAAGTTCCGGACGAGCGGCGACAAGATCAAGGTCGACGGGATCACCCTGGGCGGCTACGCCAACTTCCTCGGCGGACCGGTCTTCATCAACGTCGGGGCGAACTACATCCATCATTCGATTGATGACAGGATCAGTTCCACCGTCAGCGCCGGTCGACTGCGGGGTGACAGCTATAGCGTGCGGCTTGACGCCGGCCTTCGGCTTGGCAGCGAGACCTTCTTTGTCGAACCGTCGGCGTCGATCGGTTATTCGTTGACCTCGGTCAATCGCGTTTCGGTCAGCTTCGGTGACCTCGAGTTCGACGCGCTCGTCAGCAATCAGGGAAGCGCCGGCCTGCGCATCGGCGGTCGCCATCCGATCGGGTCGCACGAACTGGTCTATTACGCCGGTGGCGACGTGGTGCACGAGTTCGCCGGGGGCGACCAGGTGCGCCTCGCCTCGGGCTCCGTCGAGGCAACGATCCCGACGCTGCGGGCGGGAAGCTACGGGCGCGGGACGATCGGTCTGAACCTCGGCGGTGGCACGCGCTTCAGCAGCTTCGTCGAGGCGAATGGCATTTTCGGCAAGGGCTTCAACGGCGGCGGTGGCCGGGTCGGCCTTCGCCTCGGCTTCTAAGCGCCGGCACAAAAGCAATCTGACATCTGGGGGGAATATGAACAGGATTCGGCTGAAGACCGGAGCGGCGGCGATCGCAATTGCGATGGCATTTCCTGCAACGACGGCGATCGCGCAATCGGGGGCGACGTCCGCCGCCAGTCCCGAGCCGACCGCCGCCGCGCCGTCCGCAAAGAAGAAGACCGCTGCCGAGCGGCGCAAGGAACGCCGGCAACAACGGGCCGCGGCGGCTCGCGCAACCGCACCGGCAGCCTCGCAGACGGCGGCCGCCGGCGACGATGACATCGTCGTTACGGGGACCCGCATTGTCAGCAATTATGGCAAGACGGGTTCGCCGGTCCAGACGATCGAGCGCGATGAATTGCAGCGCCGCGGGCTGGCGCAACTCGAAGATGCCCTGAACTCTCTTCCCGCGGTGCAACCGAATCTGGGCAACCAGACGCGCAACACGAACAACGATGCCGCATCGTTCGGACGAAGTGCGATCAACCTGCGGAATCTCGGCGCCGGTCGAACGCTGGTGCTCGTCAATGGGCAACGCGCCAAGAACGACACCAACAACATTCCCGCCGCCATGATCGAACGCGTCGAGGTGCTGACCGGCGGTGCGTCGGCGGTGTACGGCTCGGACGCAGTCGGCGGCGTCATCAACTATATCCTGAAGCGCAACTTCACCGGCATCACGATCGACGGCGAGGGCAGCTTCTTCCAGCATTCCAATGACAATGCCGAGATGCGCCAGTATCTTTCCGATCAGCGCTACAAGCTCCCTCCCCGCAATTTCATTGGCGGGCCGCAGGGTTATATCAACGCTGCCGGCGGGGTGAACCTGTTTGGCGGACGAGCCAATCTAAGCGGCAACCTCGGCTATCGGGCCGTATCGGATCTGGCCTCCAACAAATTCGATACGACAGCTTGCCCGCTGACCGACAGCCAATCGGATGCCGCGCCGCCCAATTCGTTCAACGACCATTCGCAGCGTTTCTGCAGCGCTCAGCAGAGCAAAAATCCATTCAATAAGTATGGTGTTCAGGGCAATCAGGAGCTCGGCGTCGACGGAGGAACCTACAGCAACGCTTATGATGGATCGAAGCGCTTTCGCCAGTATAACGACGACGACAAGATACTGAGCCAGCCTGACGATTACGTCTATCGCCGGAACCAACGCCTGGACTGGGGACTTAACGGCCGCTTCCGGGTCGATGAGGCGAGCAATACGGACATCGTCGCGACCTTCTCCAATGCCCGCTTCTCGACGACCAGTTTGATGCATTTCATGAGTGACGTCGGGGCAGGCAATATCAGCATCAATTGCGACAATCCGTTTCTCAGTGCTGGACAGGCGAAAATCATCTGCGGCACGAAGGCCGGCGATCCCAACACCTTCAACAATCTCGAAGCTCAATATTCGCCGCCCGATGCGCAGCAGCGGTTTGGTTATCGGTTCGTCGAGAGCCGGGCGACGCTCCAGGCGCGCGGAAAGCTGACGAACGACATCCGGTACGAGGCGAATATCATCCGCTTCGATCATCGCGATCATTCCAATTTCGCGACACTCCCGTCGGACCGCCGACTGCGCAACGCCTTGCGGGCCCGGACGATCAACGGGCAGGTCGTTTGCCTGCCCCCCCAGTTCGACGCCGCTTCGCCCAATGCCGCGCAATATGAACGCAACAAGCAGGACGATGCCGCCTGCCAGCCGGCCGACATTTTCAGCACCGCCGGCCCGAGCTCGGCAGCGCGGGAATATCTGACGCAAAATCCGGGTGTCGACAACCGTCGGTCTTTGGAGACGATCGTCAACGGCACGGTGTCGGGAACCCTGGGCGCCTATGGCATTCATTCGCCTTTCGCCAGGGATCCGATCGGCTTCTCGGTCAATGTAGAAAGCCGCCGGCAGGAATATTCGCAGGTCGGGGCCGGGTCCCTTTATACGCCGTTTCTCTCGACGTTGTTCCGGGAAACGGATCTCTCGGGTGAGCTCGCGATCCCGCTGGTCCAGGACAAGCCCCTCATCAAGTATCTGCAGGTCAGCGGTGCGTACCGCCGCATGTTCTTCCCGGGGCAGAAGGGCGGCGACACGTACCGGCTGGGCGCGAGTTATCGCGTCGACGATACGTTTTCTTTCCGCGGAAGCTACAGCACATCGTACCGCGTCGATGTCTTCAGTACCTTCTCGCCTCCGACGATCGACTTCGACGTCAATCCGCGATTGCTTGATCTCTGCTCGCCCCCCGGGGGGCAGAAGCCTGTCGTGCAGCGACTTACTGCCGCGCAATGCCAGCGCTTCGGTGTAACTGCGCAGCAATATGCCGCATTGAGCAACCGAAAAGATTGCAACGACGAAGGCAAGTGCCCTGGCAATATCCTGACTGGCGGCAACCGGAATCTGCGCCCCGAGCAGGGTAGATCATGACGTGCTCCCCTGAAACTCCGCCAGTTTGAGCTAGAGTCCGCCTTCGTGAGGAGACGGATGTGAAGAAGAGCAGGTTCAGCGAGGAGCAGATCATCGCGGTGCTGCGCGAGCAGGACAGCGGGATGTCCCCGCCCCCACGAAGAACAGGTTCGGAATCGCATCGTCGCGATTATGCACCCGGAAATACGCGCTCTGCGTCAGGATCGGCTCCAGCGAAAACGCGCTGCCCATATGCGCGTTCAGGTCGTGCGCGAAGTCGGTCGGCGCATAGCTGAACTTCGTCACGATCCGGTCGTGGATATCGGGGATCAGCCGCCGCCCGACCTCGTCGAGGATGCGCTTCTCCAGGATCGGACGCACCGTCTCCCAGTCCCCGGTGAACTTGCCGAGATGCGGCACCGGCGCCAGCGCGTAGAAGGTCGACTCACCCTCCGGCGCCAGCGACGGATCGGTGACGGTCGGATGGTGGAGGTAGATCGAGAAATCCTCGCACAGCACCCCATGTTCGTAGATGTCGTCGAGCAGCCCCTTATAGCGCGGCCCGAACAGGATCATGTGGTGCGGGATGCCCGGCCAGCTGCCCTTCACCCCGAAATGCACCACGAACAGCGACGGCGAGTAACGCTTGCGCTCCAGCCGCGCCGCGGTCCGCCGCGCCGCGCCCGATTCGGGCAGCAGATCGCGATAGACGTGCATGATGTCGGCATTGGCGGCGACCATGTCGACCGGCTCGCGCCAGCCGCTCGCGGTCTCCACCGCCGTCACGCGGTCGCCCAGCGTCTCGATCTTCGTCACCGGGTCGGACAGCCGCAGCGTGCCGCCCAGCCGCTCGAACAGCGCCACCATCCCGGCGACCAGCCGGTTGGTCCCGCCGCGCGCGAACCACACGCCGCCGTCGCGCTCCAATTTGTGGATCAGCGCGTAGATCGCGCTGGTGGTCATCGGATTGCCGCCGACCAGAAGCGTGTGGAACGACAGCGCCTGCCGCAGCCGCTCGTCGGCCACGAACTTCGACACGATCGAATAAACCGAGCGCCACGCCTGATATTTGGCCAGCGCCGGCGCCGCCTTCACCATCGACGCGAAGTCGAGGAAGGCGACGGTGCCGAGCTTTTCATAGCCCTCGTGGTAGACGCCCGCGGCGTATTCGAGGAACTGGCCATAGCCCGCGACATCTGCCGGATTCAGCTTCGCGATCTCGGCGCGCAGCACGACATCGTCGTTGGTGTAGTCGAAATTGGTCCCGTCGGGCCAGTTGAGCCGGTAGAACGGCTGCACCGGGTCGAGCGTGACGTCGTCGGCCAGCTTCTGCCCCGACAGCGCCCACAATTCCTCCAGACACGCCGGATCGGTGATGACGGTCGGCCCGGCGTCGAAGGTGAACCCCTCCTGCTGCCAGTAATAGGCTCGCCCGCCGGGCTTGTCGCGCGACTCGACGATCGTCGTCGCCACGCCCGCCGATTGCAGCCGGATCGCGAGCGCCAGCCCGCCGAATCCTGCGCCGACGACGACAGCACGCCGTGCCTGTGGGGAGGTCATACGCGGCCTCCCAGCGCCGCGATGGCGCGGCCGACCGGCACCGGCGGTTTCCCGCTCAGCACCCGCAATTTGTCGAGTCCGGTCGAGCGCGCAGCATAGAAGCGCGCCACCAGCTCGGGCGACAAGCGATAGAAACGCTCCAGCACGCGATAGCGCTGGTCGGGGTCGGCGGCCTTGAACAGCATCAGATCGAGCATCCGGTAGAAACCTCGTTGCCGCCACGAACGCGCGGCGTGGCGAAAAGTCAGGTCGTGGAGCGCCTGGCCCGAAAGATCGCGCTGATTGGCGATCAGTACGGCGATCCGTGCGGCATCGGGCAGCGAATAGCCGGTGGTCGGGTGGAACAGCCCGGCGCGCACCCCGGCCTTGGCGACCTTAACGCCGGTCGAGCGCCAATACGCCTCGAAGTCGCCGCCGCTGACCACCGGCAGCACGCCGCGTTCGCGGTGGATCACCTCGGCCTGCCAGCCCTTCGCACGCGCGTAATCGCCGACCCGCGCCGCGATCGTCGCCTCGTCCAGCACCGGCGAATCGCTGTAATAGGTATCCTCGACCAGCAAGGTGTCGGGGGCGAACGGCAGCAGATAGACGAAGCGATAGCCGTCGAGCTGCGGCACCGTCGCGTCCATCACCACCGGGCGCGTGACGCCGTGCCCGCCCGCGACGCGAAGCTCGTGCCCGACAAACTTCTGCCACCCACCCGCCAGCAGCGAGAGATCACCGACGCCGCGCGCGTCGATCACTCCAGTCGCGTTGAGCCGGTCGCCGTCCGACAGCACCACCGCGGTCGCGCTGCACGCCAGCACCGACCGCCCGGTCATCACCGCACGCCGCGGCAGGATCTTGCGCACCTGCGCGTCGAGTGCCGACGAACGTACCGTGTAATAAGGCTGCGCCAGCGTGCGGGCATGGCCGGGAAAATGAACGTCGTAATCGGGCCAGCCATGCGCGATCAACGGCGCGACCAGCGCCTGCTCGGCGCCGTGCAGGTCGGCGCCAAAGAACGACCAGAAATGATTGCCGCCGATCGCGTCGCCGGCCTCGACCAGCCGCACGTCCATGCCGGGATGCCGCGCCTGCATCGCCAGCGCGATCAGCGCGCCGGACAGGCCGCCGCCGACGATCGCAAGGTCGCATTTGTGGGTGGCCGGCATGACGTCTGCGCTATCCTAAAGCCGTGCGTTGCGGAAGCCCGGTGCAGGGTGGCGGAACCCGCGGCGGGTGATATGGCTTGTCGATCAACTTCCTCCCGCCGGAGTCGTCCCGATGCGCCAATTGCTTGCCGCCGCTTTCGCCCTGACCCTCGCCGCACCCGCCGCCGCGACGCTCGCGCCCGGTGCGAAGGCACCCGACTTCTCCACCCGCGGCGCGATCGCGGGCAAAGTAGTGCCGCTGCGGCTGTCCGAACAGCTCAAGCGCGGCCCGGTGGTGCTGTATTTCTTCCCCGCCGCCTTCACCGGCGGCTGCAATGCCGAGGCGCGCGCGTTCGCCGAGAAGGTCGACGCGTTTCGCGCGGCCGGCGCGACGGTGATCGGCATGTCGGCGGACAACATCCCCGACCTGCAGCGTTTCTCGTCGAGCGAATGCGCGGGCAAGTTCGCGGTCGCCAGCGCCGGGCCGAAGGTCGTGGCGGGCTATGACGTCGCGCTCGGCAGGGAGGTCAAGGGGCGGCAGGTCACCAGCCGCACCAGCTATGTCATCGCGCGCGACGGGCGGATCGCTTCGGTCTATTCGGACATGAACCCGGCCGAGCACGTCACGCGCTCGCTGGCAGCGGTTCACCAGCTGACGGGGCACTAAAAGCCTTCGGTTATCATATCTTAGTAGTTGCCGCGTACATCTTCGACCCCAAGATCAGGGGGCGATGTGGGGCGGGTGATGGCGAGCAGGGCGGTCGATATCGGGCAAGCGAACGGGGGAGATCGCCTGTTCGCCCGAATCGGGGCGTTTCTCGCCGCGCACCGGCTCAGCCCTGATCCGGCGCATTACGCCTTCGCTTATGAAGTCATTGCCAACGCGACCGGACTGGTCGCGCAGCGGGTCGCGGAAATGACTGACGGAGGCGTGCGGCTGACCAGCCACGACATCGCCAGTCTCGGCGGTGTCTCGCTCGCCGGCGCTCCAATCGACTCGTCGGACGACGACGGCACGATGAGCGGCGACGTCGATGTCCAGCAGGCGCTGCTCGAACGGATGATGCTCCAGCTCGATGGCTTTGGCGACGCGATGCGGATCGTCCATGCCGAGGCCAACGACTTCGGCCGCGACCTGCAACGATCCGCCGATACGATGCGCGACATGGGCGCAGAGGCAGGGATCGAGGCGATCACCCAGCTGACCGCCGACATGATCGGCCGCGTCCAGCTCGCCGAAGCGAAGCTCGATACCGCGCTGCGCGAAACCGAGGAACTGCGCACGGCGCTCGACGAGGCGCGCGGGTCGGCGCGCACCGATCCGCTCACCGACCTGCCGAACCGCCGCGCGTTCGACGAAAATTTTGCGGCGCTCCACCGCGATACACCGGTGACGGTCGCGATCTGCGACATCGACCACTTCAAGCAGGTGAACGACAATTTCGGTCACGCTGTCGGCGATCGCGTGATTCGCATGGTCGCACAGACGCTGGCGACCGAAAAGGGCATGATGGTCGCCCGCTACGGCGGAGAGGAATTTGCACTCCTGTTCGAAAACGTGCGGCTCGACGATGCCGCACAGATCATCGAGCGCATCCGCCGCACGATCTCGGAACGCCGCCCGCGCGTCCGGGAGACTGGTGAATCGATCGGAACCATCTCCTTCTCGGCCGGGGTCGCCGAGGGCCGGGTCGGTGAAGGCCGCGCCGCCTTGATGGCGCGCGCCGACGCGGCGCTGTACCGCGCCAAGGATCAGGGGCGCGCGCGAACGATCACGTCGGATGCTACGCCGTAATATGGCGCGTCTTGCCGAACCACGCTGGCAAATCCCACCAACAGCGATGACGAAGCTCGCCGTTCTCCTCGGCAAGCGCATTTGGCACGGGTTCTGCAATGACCCTGGCATGGCCGGATCGACCGGCCGCTGACCAGGAAGTACCCACCATGACCATCCGTTTCACCGCCCTTCGCCAGTCGCTTCTGTCGGTTGCCGCCGCTTTCGCCGGTGCCGCCGTGATGATCAGCGCCGCCGTTCCCGTCACCCCGATCGCCTGAGCGGACCCGACCCGATGAACAATTATCCCACGCTCACCCGCTCGCTGCTCCTCAGTGCCGCCAGCTTCGCCACCACCGCCCTGCTGCTCTACGTCGACGCCGTGACCGCCGTGGTGGCCTGATCGCGGCGGGACCGCCTTGCCCGCCCGGGCGTTGGCGCGGCATGGATCTCGATCGCTTCGTCGCCGCACAGGCGACCCATTACGACAGCGCGCTTGCCGAACTGACGCGCGGCGCCAAACAGAGCCACTGGATGTGGTTCATCTTTCCGCAGATCGCCGGGCTCGGTCACAGCGCCACCGCGCGCCATTATGCGATCCACGACCTCGCCGAGGCGCGCGCCTATCTGGCGCACCCGCTGCTGGGCCCGCGTTACCTGGGCTGTGTCGCCGCGATCGACCGCCATCGCGGCCGGTCGGCAGAGGCCATCATGGGCGGGATCGACGCGGTGAAACTCCGCTCGTCGCTGACCTTGTTCGACCGGGCCGGTGCGCCGCCTGCGGTGCGCGACACGCTGGCCGCCTTCTTCCCCGGACCCGATGAAGCGACGCTGCGGCTGTTGAACGCCTAGACAGGACCGACATTCCCCATCGTCGCCCGGACCTGATCCGGACCCCGCTGCTTCGTTCAGGCGCGCTGAGAAAGCGGTATCCCGGATCAAGACCGGGATGACCGGGCGCTTGGATGCTACCGTCCCTGCGCACGCCAGCGCTGGACGGTCCGGGCGATCATCGCTTCCTCGCCGCCGCTCTCGCGCCACAACGTCGAGAAGACCGGATCGTCCGACGCCGGCCGCCGCCCTTCCTCCAGCGTGTCGAATGCGACGCGTATCGGGATCGCGACGCCTTCGCCGCAGACGATCGCCTCACGGTTGCGCAGCGCCGGCAGCGCGTCGAGGAAGCCGCGCGCGCCTTCCGGCATCGCGGCGCGCACGAACGCCTGATCGCGATCGTTGTTGAGCCGCATCGCGATGATCGTCCCGCACTGCGACAGCACGCCGTCGGACAGGTCGGAGGGGCGCTGGGTCACCAGTCCGAGCGCGACGCCATATTTGCGACCCTCCTTGGCGATCCGGCCGAGGATGCGCGCTACCGACCCGCGCACTGCCGGATCGGCGGGGACGTAGCGATGCGCCTCCTCGCAGACGAGCAGTATCGGCCGCTGCGCCTCGCCGCGCGACCAGATCGCGAAGTCGAACACCATCCGCGCCAGTACCGCCACCACCACCGTGGTGATCTCACTGGGCACGCCGGACACGTCGATGATCGAGATCGGCCGACCGTCGCCGGGCAGGCGGAAGATGCGCTGTACGAATGCCGCCATCGTGTCGCCGACCAGCATGCCCGAAAACATGAAGCCATAGCGCGGGTCGGCGCGAACCTCGTCGATCTTGTTCTTCAGCCGCAGATACGGTGAGGTGTCACCTGCGCGATCCATCTTGCCCATTTCGAGCTGGAGTATCTGCATCAGGTCGCTCAGCAGATAGGGGATCGGCGCATCGACGGTCAGCTTGGCGATCTCCTGCCCGGCGCGACTCTTGGCCTTGGCGGCGAGCAGACATTTGGCGAGGATATCGGCATCCACCTGCCGCGCCGCGCCGGTCGACGTGACGAACACCTCGCAATGTTCCTCGAAATTCATCAGCCAGTACGGCATCTGGAGGTTCGAAACGTCGAACAGCGCGCCCGCCTCGCCAAACGCCGCGCCATATTCGCCGTGCGGGTCGATCATCACGACATGCCCCTGCGGGGCCAGCATGCAGATGCGGTGGAGGATCAGCGCGGCGGCCGTCGACTTGCCGGTGCCGGTCGAGCCGAGCAGCGCGAAATGCTTGCCGAGCATCGCATCGACATACAACGAGGCGCGCACGTCGCGGCTGGGATGGACCGTGCCGATCTCAATCGCGGCCCGTCCGGTCGCGGCATAGATCTCGCGCAATTCGGCCCCGTCGACCGCGAACACCCGCGCGCCGGGGATCGGGTAGCTGGTCACCCCGCGGCGAAAGCGCTGCAATCGTCCGGTCAGCCGTTCCTCGTCACCCTCGCCGAGGAAATCAACCTCGGCGACCACCGCCTCGGCACGGTCGTCGGCCAGGCGGAGGGTGCGGGTCGTTGCGATCAGCCACGTCGTGCCGACGCGCACCTTCACCTGTCCGCCGACCTGCCCCGCCATCGCGAGCACCGGATCGCGGTGCGTGCGCAAGGCGGCGAGCGCGGTGCGGTCGAGCAGCAGCTCGCCACGCCCGCCCGCGATCTGGCGCACATGCCCGATCGCATTGGCGGCCTCCTGCGTTGGGGCTCCACCGGAGAAGGCGGCAGCGATCGCGGCGTCAAAGGCGTGCGAGCCGGGAATATCGTTCATAAAGGGCAGCGATCCCAAGGCTTTCGGAAGGCCGGCCTAGCCGCTGCTTCGTAAAGATCGGGTGGACGTGCTCACCGCCGCGCCAGCCGCCCCGCCCCCCAGCCGAGCGCGACCGACAGCAACACCGCCGCGCCGCCGTACAGCCATTCGTGACGGTCGGCCGCCTGGGCGACGAACCGCTCGAAGCCCTTCTTGCGGATGTCGATATCGCGGACCGCCACCGCCAGCACGCGCCCGTCGCGCACCAGAAAGGTTTCGGCGGTGAAGCGCCCGACCGGC
This sequence comes from Sphingomonas sp. 8AM, assembly GCF_902506455.1. Classification (GTDB taxonomy): domain Bacteria; phylum Pseudomonadota; class Alphaproteobacteria; order Sphingomonadales; family Sphingomonadaceae; genus Sphingomonas. The sequence continues at coordinate 846,298 of NZ_LR733844.1, forward strand.
ACCCGCGCCGGGATCGACACGCGCGCGCGGTACAGCACGCCGTCGCTGATCTCGACCGCGCGCGGCGCTTCGTAGAACAGCCCGGTGCGGACGCGTTGCTCGACCAGCCCGCGCGTGAAGCGGCCCTGCACATCGGACGGCGCGGCGGAGGCCGGCGACAATTGCAGGCTGTCTAACCCCAGCTCGTAGATCGCCCGCGTCCGCGCATCGACAAGCTCGCTGAGCGGCCGCGACGAGGCGACCGCGTAAAATGACGGTGCGGAGCGATAGCGTAGTCGCCCGGCATTGACCCAGATTCCGGCGACCTGCTCCTTTTCGCGGATCACGATCGACTGCGTCGGGCCCTTGACCACTACTACGACATCCGCGCCCTTGGTATCAGTCGGAGGTCGCCCGCCGGGGTAGATGATCGCCCCGAACAGCAGCAGCTCGGCCCCGGCGAAACTGTAGGCGATGTCGATCTCGCGCTGCGACACGTCGGGCACCAGCACCGGCTTGGCCTGCGCCATCAGCAGCGGCGCAGCGGCGAGCAACAGCGCCGCCCTCACGACAGCTCGACCGTGTAGATTTCGTCGGGTCGCCACCCCAGCCCCAGCGCGATTCGCCCTGCGACCAGCAGCACCATCAGCGCCAGCGCGAGCCGCAGATATTCGGGCCGCGCCTTGGCAGCGAAGCGCGCGCCGACCTGCGCGCCGACCACCGACCCGACCAGCAGCAGCCCGGCGAGCACGATATCGACCGCCTTGGTGGTGGTCGCGTGCACCAGTGTCGCCGCGGCGGTGACGAACAGGATCTGGAACAGGCTGGTGCCGACCACCACCGCGGTCGACATGCCGAGCAGATAGATCATCGCCGGCACCAGCACGAACCCGCCGCCGACCCCGAGCAGGATCGTCAGGATACCGGTGAAGAACCCGAGCAGCAACGGCGCGAGCGGGGAAATGTACAGCCCCGAGGCATAGAAGCGGGTGCGGAACGGCAGGCTGGCGACCAGCGGATGGTGCCGCCGCCGCCGCGCCGGCGCGCTGCGCCGCCCCTTGGCGATCAGGATCGCGTCGACCGCTTCCTTCAGCATCATCAGCCCGATGGAACCGAGCAGCAGCACATAGGTGATCGCGATCGTCGTATCGATCTGTCCCCATTGCTGGAGCAGCCGGAACAGCCACGCGCCGAACAGCGAGCCGAGCACGCCGCCGATCACCAGCACCGTCCCCATCCGCGTATCGACCCCGCCGCGCCGAAAATGCGCGAACACGCCCGACACGCTCGCGCCGGTCACCTGGCTCGCGGCGGAGGCGGCGGCGACGGTCGGGGGGATGCCGTAGACGATCAGCAGCGGCGTGGTCAGGAACCCGCCGCCGACCCCGAACATCCCCGACAGCAGCCCGACGCCCGCGCCCAGCGCGATCATCACCAGAGCGTTCACCGACAGGTTCGCGATCGGCAGATAGATGTCCATGACGGCTAGGGTCTGTACCCGGTTGCAACGCGGTCGTGACGGAGCGGCTTCTGGCGCCGGACCAGGAGCGAGGAGGGAGCGATGCTGATGCATCGCGACCGACGCGCCAATATCCGCCGATCGCGTAGCGAGCGCCCGGGGTAGGCCGTCCATGTGCAGGTCGCCGTGCCCCCGGCATAACAGACATCGCCCGGCGGGACGACGTCACCTGCACATTGTCGCTTGCCTGCGGGTAGCTCTGCTACCTGACTGCGCTGCGCTCCTTGTGGGCGGCCTTCCACGGGCGATCACGATCCTTGTTGCAACCGGGTACAGACCCTTGCACCGCTAGCGGGTTCAGGGCCGCGATGCCATCAATAGTCGGTGCCGATCGACAGCGCCGGCCCCGACCCGGGCCGCGCGGCGCCCGCGATGCGCTGTCGCCATTCCAGCGCCACGCGCAGGTGCACCGCGTCCGTCACCGGCAGATCGACGGCCGCCGCGGGGCCGATGTCCAGCCGCCGTGCGCCGCGCTGCGCGCCGCCCCACAGGCCCAGGCTGATCGACAGGCTCGCGCCGTCGTTGCGCCGCACGACCGGCCGGGCGAGGCGCACCGCACCATCGGCATACGCCTCCACATCGTCGCGGAGCACCGCGCCGGCCTGCGCATAGCCCTCCAGTCGAAAACCGGCGGCAAGCGCCTGGTCGCTCACCCCGCCGACCAAGCCGAGCGCGCTGCCACCGCGCTGGCTGGTGAGCCCGACGCGGCGTTCCGCGACGACCCGCACCGGCAGCGCGGTTGGTCGCCACTCGAAACCGATGGCGGCTTCCTGCTGGCGCGTGTCGAGCGCCGCCGCAACGCGGGCCGCGATGGCGACGTTGCCCTGCGCGTCGAGCACGCGTGCAACCCGGAAGCCGGCTTGCGCGCCCCCGAGCTGCGGGGTCGCTACTCCGATGCCGTTCCCGCCCCCGCGCCACATCGCCCAGCCGCTTGCCGACCAGCGGTGCATGGAGGGAAGTGCCGGGGGCGGGCTGTAGGGGTTCATCGCCAAGCCGACCGGCGCTCGATCCACCGCCGACGTCAGCGGGGTCGACCCCGCCGCGTCGCTCAAGCCGATGCTGACGGGGCGTTCCCTGCGCGCCACTTTCATCCGGGTCGATGGTGGCCGCCCAGCGGTTGTCAGCGGGACGGCTGCGTTCGCCCGTGGATTGCCGATGAACGCGAGTTGCCGCTCTTCCTGCCCGCTGGTTCGTCGCATCACGTGCCGGAGCGTGCGTGCAGCAGGCGGGCTGGGCCAAAGCTGCCAGACGCGCATCCCGATCCATGCCCCGAGCACCAGCACGAGGAAGCGCAGCGGACGCCCGCCCCCGCTCACGATGCGTCCGGAAGCTGGTCCGGAAAACGGTGCGCGGTCTTGTCCCAGTGCGGAGGGGCGCCGAAGAGAGTGGCGACATAGCGTGTCAGCGCGCGCCGCGCCGCGAGCATCGCAATGCCGTTGGCGACCACCATGCGCGGCACCGACCAGCATCCTTCGCGCCAGCCATGTTCCGCCGCCGTGTGGAGTGCCCGCGCGATCAGGCGCCAGCAGAGCAGCCCCGTGTTGAGCATCAGCAACATCCGCAGCCCCGCGCCGACCGGCGGCACGCCGCTGCCGGTCAGCGCATGGGCCAGCGACGACAGCCCCCAGCCGACCAGCGCGAGATACGCGGCGAGCAGCGCCGAGACCGCCAGCAGCCCGCGCCGATCACGCATCCGCATCCAATATTCCGCTGCGTGGCGCCGTGGGCCCCAGCCGGTACGATCCCAGCCCGACAGCGCGATCCCGGCGATCCAGCGCGCCTTCTGGCGAACCGCGGTGTCGATCGTATCGGGAAAGAAGGCGCGCGTCGCGATCAGCCGACCATCGGCAACGTCCCGGCAGCGCACGAAACGCGCCGGCAACCCCAAAGCGGCGACACGCAACCCGAGTTCGTAATCCTCGGTCAGGCTCTGCGGCTCGAAAGGCATGCCGCATTGCCCCGCCAGCCGATCGAGCGCATCGCGGCGGATCGCGCATCCTACCCCGGCCAACGGTATCGACGCCGCCAGCGCCGAGCGCACCATCAGGTCGCGGCGGTGCGACTCGGCGAATTCGTCCGCGTAATGACCGGACACCAACCGGCGATGTGGATCGATCAGCGGGATGACCGGTAATTGCACCAGTGCGGCGTCGCGCAGATGATCGTCGAAAAGCCGCAGCTCGGCCGGGTCGACGACATCCTCCGCGTCGTGCAGCACGATCGCGGCGGTGGTCCGCCGCTGCCCCGCCTCCTCCGCGACGAGCGTGCGCCACAGTTGGTTGAGGCAATCGGCCTTAGTCGTCGGCCCGTCCTGCATACCCACCACCACCCGCACGCGCGCGTCGCCGGCCGCCACTGCATTCGCCGCCGTCACGGTTCCGGGGTCGTTGGGATAGCAGCCGACATACAGCCGGTAATCGGGGTGGTCGTAGCGGGCCAGCGTCGCGCGCAGCATCGCGCCGATCACCTGTTGCTCGTCCCACGCCGGCACGAACACCGCGAGCGGCAGCGGCGGCGCGCGCGGTACGTCGGCGAAGCTCGGCTCGGGGCGCCGCACCCGCCACCAGACCAGATCCATGAGGAGATCGTCGGCGCCGCCCAGCAGGATCACCACGGCAGCGAATAGCGCCAGTTCGGCGACCGCACGATCGAACACGCCTAGCAATGCGGTCATCACCCGCGGCGATCCATGCTGTTGCCCCCCGAGTGCCGCATCGATGGCGAAACTGTGGCAGAAAAGCAACGCCACGAAAGAAGCGTCAGGGCGGTGCGAACCGAATGATTAATGGCGCGTTGCCGACGCGGTCCCCTTTCCCCCTTTCGGGACCGGTGCCGACCCAAGCCGGTACCGGCCGCGCCGTCGCGTTACTGGCGGCGCGGCCGAATCGCCGGTCTTTAGAAGTAGAAGCCGCGCACGACGTCGAGCACGATCCCGCGACGCTGATCGACCAGCAGCGCGTCGTCGTAATGGCGCACCCAACGCGCGCGGCCCGGCGCTGTCGGAAGCCGGTACCGCCACGGGTCGGCGATCACGTACCGCGTACCATAATAGGACGGCGCGATCCGTCCGCCGGGCCGAAAAGCCTGGTAGCGGAACGGGGCCTGCCAGCCGCCGCGCGCGTAAAGGTCGCGATGCCCGGCGCGCCACTGCTGCATGTCGGCGCGCCATTCGCGGCGATCGCGCTGCCACTGACGTTGCTGGCGGAGGTCGCGGCGGTCCTCGCGATAGTCGCGGCGGGCGTCGCGCAAATCGTCGCGTTGCGCGCGGGCATCACGCCAGTCCCCACGCACGCGGGCCCGGTCAAGCTGGCGCTGCTCCTGGCGAATGTCCTGCCGGTCACGGCGCAGCTCGTCGCGCGATTGTGCGGCGACGGGGGCCGATGCGACCACGCCGGACAGCGCGGTCGCGGCAAGCAGGGCGGCGGTGACAAGGTGACGCATCACATATCCTCCATGACGACGACGCGGCCCGTGCCGCATCGTTGTCATGAAGATGGCGCTCCTGCGCTGAACCGAGCGCGAACGCGAGCGTCAGCAAAGCGACAGGATTATCTATCAGTTACTGGCCGTTACGCCCGGTCGGGCCGGCTCCACCCGGGCCACCCGCGGCACCGACTGCGCCGATATTGCCGAACAGGTCCTGGAAGAACCCGCGCTCGCGGCCGAGCGTCGGAGTCGTCTTCCCGTACGGCTTCAGGCTGACCACCTGCTCCACCCCCGACTTGCGGATCGCGCTGACATTCCCGCCCTGATCGAAGCTGATCTGCAAGGTCAGCTGGTCCTTCGGACGCGGGGCATTGAACGCATAATTGCGGCTGTCGCGCGCGATATAATACCAGTCGCCTTGATTGAACTGGCTCGCAAAGCTGGGGGTGCCGAGCGTGGCGAGCACCGACTGGCGATTGTCAACACCCGGCTGGATCGCGTTCACCAGGTCGGCGTCGACGATATAGCCCTGATGCGAGCGGAGCGGAGCACAGCCCGCGGCAAGAACGCCGGCCAGGGCAAGGAAGATCAGCGGGCGCATCAATACTCCGGTCACAGGCGCGCGTGGACTTTGCGGCCGTCCGCCTCAATATGCCCAGCGGCGCGGCGAAACAAGCGCGCGCCCGCAACGGATCGCGCGGAGCGGTGAAGGGATGATCTGGTGGGCTGGTTGACCAAGGTGCTGGGACGACGCGATCGCGATGCCGCGCTGCCGCTGTACGATGCAGTCGTCGCGCGGGCGCGGGCGCCGCATTGGTATCTGGACGGGTCAGTGCCGGATACGCTCGACGGCCGGTTTGACATGGTCGCGGCGGTGCTGGCCATGGTGCTGCTGCGGCTGGAGGACGATCCGGACGGCGCCGAGCCGATTGCGCAACTGACCGAGCGGTTTGTCGACGACATGGACGCGCAGGTCCGTCAGATCGGCTTCGGCGACATGGTCGTGGGCAAGCATATCGGAAAGATGATGGGGATGCTGGGCGGCCGACTCGGCGCCTATCGCGACGGGCTGGCCGGGGGCGGGCTCGATGCCGCGCTGGTCCGCAATCTGTATCGCGGCACGGCCCCCGATCCGGCAGCGGTCACGCATGTGCGCGACGCGCTGATCGCATTGCGCACGTCGCTTGCGGCCGTGCCGCTGCCGCAATTGATGGAAGGACGATGGGCATGACGACGGAATTTTCGCGGGTCGAGCGCCTCGACACGATCGGCGGCGAGGAGCGTCAGGTGACGATCGAGGCCAATGCCAACGAGCGAGAGGCGCTCGCACGGCGCTTCGGCCTCGTGGCGCTCGACCGGTTGGCCGCGACGTTCGCGATCCGGCGCGACGCGGCGGCGGTGGTCGCACGGGGCCGGGTCAGCGCATCGGTCGTGCAGAGCTGCACCGTCACCGCTGTGCCCCTGACTGCCCGTGTCGAGGAAGACGTCGCGTTGCGCTTCGTACAGCCGAGCGGCGGTACCGGCGGTGACGACGAGATCGAGCTGTCGGGCGAAGCGCTCGACACGATCGAGATCGAGGGCGGCGGAGTCGATCTCGGCGAAGCCGCGGCGGAGACGATGGCGCTGGCGCTCGACCCGTTCCCGCGCAGCCCCGACGCCGCGGCAGTGCTGAGGCAGGCGGGTGTACTCAGCGAGGAGGAAGCCGGCGCATTCGGCGCGCTCAAGGAGCTGAAGGCGAAGCTGGAAGGGAAAGGCTGATCGCGCTCAGCGGTTGAGCACGTTGATCGCTTCGTGGACGCGCGCCTCGGCCTCGGCGCGCGGCAGCCCCGGCGGGATCGGTTCGCCGATCCGGATCGTGACGATGCCGGGCCGCTTGGCGCCCTTCTTGGGCAACAACCGCCCGCTGTCGAGCGCGATCGGCACGACCGGCAGCGCCAGCGCCTTGTACAGCCCCGCGAAACCGGAGCGGAGCGGCGGCGACTCGCCGTGCGGCACGCGCGTCCCCTCGGCATAGACCACCACCGACCGTCCGGTGCCGCGCACCGCGGCCGCTTCCTTCATCATCGCGCGCAGCGCCCCGGCCGACGCTTCGCGATCGACGACGATCGCGCCATATTGCACTGCCGACCAGCCCCATAAGGGAATGCGCATCAGCTCGCGCTTGAGCACCATGGCGGGCGAGCCAAGGATCAGCTGCAGCTCCAGCGTCTCGTACATCGCTTCATGCTTGGCGACGTACAGATACTGCCCGACCGGCACCTCGCCCTCGACTCGCGCCCGGATGCCCAGGATCGCGCGCAGCAGCACGCGATGCAGCCGCGACCAGCGATCGGCGTGCGTGATCACCACGCGTTGCCCGAACAGCGCCGCGATCGGCGTCGTCGCGACGATCGGCACCGACGCGGTGTAGAAGATCACGCGGAAAATGATCGTGCGCAGCCAGTTCACCTGAGTCGCTCTCCCCACAGCACCACGCGGCGCAGTAGCAGCTTGTTGTATTCGTTGAACGCCTGCGTCAGCGTCGGCTGCGCATCGACCCCGTCGACCAGCACCGACACCCCGTCCCCCAGCGCGGGGCCGAGCTCCAGCGCGGCGCGGCGCGCATGCCAGTTCGAGGTCACCAGCCGGATCGAACGATAGCCCCGCGCGCGCACCCAAGCGGCAGTTTCCTCGGCGTTGCTACGCGTATCGACCGCTTCGGCGCCAAGGTCGACACAGCACGCGATCGTCGTGGCATGCCCCGCGACGCGCGCGAGGTCGGCCCGGGTCACCCCCGGCGCGGTGCCGGTCACCAGCATCCGCCGCGCCCGGCCATGCTCCAGGAGATCGAGCCCGCGCGCGGTCCGTCCGGCCGCGCCGGTCGGCACGACGATCCCATCAGTGCGCACATCGGGATCGGCGGGCTGTGGCAGCGCCAGCATGAAGACCGCGAAGCCCAGCATCCACACCAGCAGCGCGAGCGCGACGAAGCGGCGGATCATGCCAGCTGCCCCAGCGCGCGGCGGACGCTCGCGTAGGCGGTCAACGCCGCCAGCGCGACGAACGCTATCGGCAGCACCAGCGCCGCCGCCCAGCCCGTCTGTCCGAGCGTCATCCCGCCGAGCAGCTGCGCCCCGGTCCCGGCCCCGACCCGACCGAACAAGATGATCGCGGCCCACGCCAGCGGCGCGCCGATCGCCGCGGCCAGCGCCGTGTCACGCGCCATCCGGCGACAGAACAGCCCCGCGACCTGCCCGTCGGTGGCACCGAGCCGGTGCATGACCTCGATCGTAGTATGATGCGCGGCGAGCCCGGCATGGACCGTCAGCAGCACGATCGCCAAGCCGGTCGCGAGCACCAGCATCACGATCACCATCGCGAGCAGCGCCGTTGCGCGCAGCAGTGTATCGGTGCCGGCAAGCGCCGCGCCTTGCGCGTCGATCTGCGCGGCGGGATCGATCGGGGCCACGATCCGGCGAATGCGCGCCGCTGCGTCGACGCCCGGGGCCGTTGCCACGTCGATCAGGGCCGGCACCGGCAGGTCGTCCGCCCGCGCCGAGTCGCCCAGCCATGGTCCGAGCAGCCGCGCCAGCTCGGCACGTGGCACCGGTGCGACGTGCGTCACACCCGATGCGTGTCGCAGCACGGCGACCACCTGCGCAGACAGCCGCTCGCGGGTTGCGGCATCGGGCGCGACGATCTGCACCGTCACCTGCCCGGTCAAGGCCGCGTCGAGCGCGCGGCTGGCGCCCGCGGTGGCGATCCCGCCGGCGGCCGCCAGCACCGCCAGAAAGATCATCACCGCCAGCACACCCGCCATCGTCCAGCCGTCACGCGCGGTATCGAGCAGGCGGGCGGTGGCGGCGGTCATGCGCGCTCCCGGCGCGGGGGCACGCGCAAGCTGCCGGTCGGGTCGGTCAGCCGCCCACCGGCGATCCGCATCAGCTGCGCCGACGGCACACGCGAAAGCAGCTGCAGGTCGTGCGTGGCGACTACCACGGTCGTCCCGAGCTGGTTCAGCGAGGCGAACAGCTGGATCAGCCGGTCCGCCATCGCATCGTCGACGTTCCCGGTCGGCTCGTCAGCGAGCAGGATGTCGGGTCGCGCGACCACCGCGCGTGCGATCGCGACACGCTGCTGCTCGCCGCCCGACAGGACCTCGGGTCGGGCCTCGGCGCGATGCGCAAGTCCGACCCACGCCAGCATCTCGCCGACCGCCTCCCGGATCTCGTCGTCGGGCTGCGCCGCGATGCGCAGCGGCAGCGCGATGTTGTCCGCCACCGACAGATGCGCGATCAACCGGAAATCCTGATAGACCATCCCGATCCGCCGGCGCAGCAGCGGCATGCCCCGACGCGGCGTGGCGGCGACATCGGTCCCGAACAGCCGGATCACCCCCCGGCTGGGACGCTGCGCCAGATGCAGCAGCCGCAGCAGCGAGGTCTTGCCCGCCCCGCTCGCGCCGGTCAGGAAATAAAAGGCGCCGGGGACGAACGAGAAGCTGACGTCGCGCAGGATCTCTTCGCCATGGCCATAGCGAAGCCCCACATTCTCGAACTGCACGATCGCCGCCATCGTCCACCGCCTTTGCACGCGGCGCCCGATGGCTTCAAGCACGGCGACTCCTGCTTGCGTTGCTGGCCGCACGCGTGCTTAGATTCGGTTCGTTCGTCCTGCCGGTGCCGCGCCTATGATCCTCGATTGTCCCGAATGTCGCGCCCGCTATCTGGTGGCGGACGATGCGATCGCGCCGCCGGGGCGCACGGTGCGCTGCGCCAATTGTAGCCATAGCTGGTATCAGGACGTCAGTTACGCCGACGAGCCGGAGGAGGCGGAAGCCGCCGACGCGTTCGTCGAGCCGGCGCCACCAGCCGCGCCCGTGCCGGTGCCGGCGGCTGCGCCGGTGTTCGCTGACGCATCTCCGCCACCGCCGGCAGGCCTGCCGTTGCAGGTACCGCCGCCGGTCGTGGCGGAGCCGCGAGAGCCGGCGCGGTACGACGCGTTTGCGCATCGCCCGCCGTTTCGCGCCACGGCACGCGGCAGCGGCCGTATCCGAACGATCGCCAGCCTTGCCGCGGGACTGCTGATGCTCGCGGCAGTTGCGGTAATTCTGTGGACCACCGCGCCCGGGCTGGCGCAGCAGATCGGGCTGTCGATCGGGCCGGAGGAACTGCCGCTGCGCATCGCCGACAATCCGATCGAGCGCCGCAAGATGGCGAACGGATCGGAGTTGTTCGCGGTCAGCGGGCGGATCACCAATCCGTCTGCCACCCGCCAGCGCATTCCCGACATCCGCGCCGACCTGCGCGATTCGCAGAACCGCATCGTCTTCAGCTGGACGATCACGCCGCAGCAGCGGACGCTGCTGCCCGGTGGCGCGATTGACTTCAACTCGGCGCAGGTCGACGTGCCGGCCAGCTCCAAGCGGCTTGATCTCAGCTTCGTCGGCGAGGCGAGCTGAGCGAAAATGAGAAAGGGCGTTGCCAGCCTCGATCGGCTTTGCTAGGGGCGCTCGCCTACCAGACGCCGGGGCTGCCCGGTGGACAACACGTGCGGTCGTGGCGGAATTGGTAGACGCGCAACGTTGAGGTCGTTGTGTCCGAAAGGACGTGGAAGTTCGAGTCTTCTCGACCGCACCAGTTTTCCTGAGATCGCGAAAGAGCGTGGCGACGACGCGCCAGCCGATCTAGTCGCGCAGGCGGAACGCGCCTGCCGCAGCGCCGCGGAGCGCGTTGCCGCTTCCCCGAGAGCAGTGGCCACTTCTAACCGCTTTGTTTTACCTAATGCGAAGCGTCCACGCACACCACGATGCTCAAGACGGGTCACTTGATCGGCCCGATCCTGACAGCCTGAGGTTATGGTGGCAGCGACGATATCGCGCGGCGTAAGGTGAGCGATGCCACCTTGGAAGCAATACAACGACACCGCACCCGGTGCGCAGCCGGGCAACGCGCTGGCTTTGACGCTCACCTCGCCGGATGGTTCACAGCGCTTGGTAAGGTTTGATGGCGTAGAAGGAGACTATGTAGTCGACCCCGAATTGTTGATTATGGACGGCGCCAGCAGTCGGGAACAGGCATTACGCCAATCGGGCGTTCTGGAAGAGGTACTCGCCGCCGATGATCCGGCGCGCCTTGCCGAGCTGGAGCGATCCGCGACGCCAAGGGGTGAAGACAAGCACCCCGATGCGCATACTTTAGCAACCAAGCAGTGATGACGGGCAACCGCGCTCAGGGGCGCCTGCCGCCAAATATCTTGTTCACCCCCGCTCAAGCCGCTATCCGCCACGGGGCTGACTATGGCCCGCGCCCGTACCTCCCGCTCCGCTTCGTCCAAGTCCCGCTCGCCGTGGCGGCGCCGGACTGGGCTTGCCGTCAAACTCGCGCTCGGTGCGATCGTGCTGGCGTTCGCCGCGCTGCTCACCGCCGTCTATATCGCGCGTTCGCAGCTCCCCAGCTTCGAATCGCTGAAATCGTCGCCCAACGGGCAGATGATCCGCGTCCATGCCGCCGACGGCTCGGTGCTGGTGTCGCTCGGACCGAGTTATGGCGAGTGGCTGGCCTACGACCGCATTCCTGCGGTGATGCGCGACGCGACGATCGCGGTCGAGGACCGGCGCTTCGACAGCCATGTCGGCGTCGATCCGGTGGGGATCGCGCGCTCGCTGTACGTCAATTACGAGCGCGGGCGGCGCGTGCAGGGCGCCTCGACGATCACCCAGCAGCTCGCGCGCAACATCTTCCTGAACAATCAGAAGAAGTTCGGGCGCAAATTCCGCGAGGGCATCCTCGCGCTCGCGCTGGAGCGAAAATTCTCCAAGGAGCAGATCCTCGAGCTGTACCTCAACAAGGTCTATTACGGGGGCGGCGCGTACGGGATCGACGCGGCGAGCCGTAAATTCTTCGGCCATGGCGCGGATCATCTGAGCCTGCCCGAAGCGGCGGTGATCGCCGGTCTCGTGAAGGCGCCGTCGAATTACTCCCCTACCGCCGACGCGCAGGCCGCGGTCGGACGCGCCGGAGTCGTCATCCAGCAGATGGTGCGCAACGGCTTCATCTCGGTCGATCAGGCGCGCGAGGCGAACGACGTCGGGGTGAAGCTCGCCCCCGCGCCGCGCCAGAACAGCGTGCGCTATTTCACCGACTGGGCGCTGCCGCAGCTCGACCTGCTGATCGATGAGACTGAAAAGCCGCTGGAAGTCTGGACGACTCTCGACCCCGCGATGCAGCGCGACGCCGATGCGGCGGTGCGTGCCAACGTCCCCAAGGGGGCGCAGGGGGCGTTGGTGTCGATCGACCGTGACGGCTCGGTGCGCGCGATGGTCGGAGGGACCGATTACGTCAGCTCGATCTACAATCGCGCGACGCAGGCGCAGCGCCAGCCGGGCTCGTCGTTCAAGCTGTTCGTCTATCTCGCTGCGCTGGAGGCGGGCAAGACGCCGGAGGACCGTGAGGTCGATGAGCCGGTGACGATCGACGGCTGGAGCCCGCGCAACGATTCGCGGCGGTTCTCGGGCAGCGTCACGCTGCGCACCGCCTTCGCCTATTCACTCAACACGATCGCCGCCAAACTGGGTCAGGCGGTCGGCTTCCAGACCGTCGCCGATATGGCGCGGCGCTTCGGGATCAGCACGCCGGTCAACACCCATCCGTCGATGGTGCTCGGCACATCCGACGTGCGGCTGATCGACATGACGCGCGCCTTCGCCAGCGTCGGCAACAAGGGGGTGGCGATCACGCCGTTCGGGATCACCCGCGTCACCGCCGACGGTGAGGAAATCTACCGCCACGAGGTCGATCGCAGCCAGGTGCTGGTCGCACCGAACGTCGCCGCGGAAATGACCGACCTGCTGCAGACCGCGGTCAACACCGGGACCGGGCGCGCGGCGCAGATCGGACGGCCGGTGGCGGGCAAGACCGGGACGACGACCAGCAGCAAGGACGGCTGGTTCCTCGGCTTCTCCTCAGGGCTGACCACCGGTGTATGGATGGGCCGCGACGATGCCCGCCCGATCGCCGGCTTGCACGGCGGCACCGCTCCCGCGCGCGCGTTCCGCGAGTTCATGGTCAAGGCGGTCGCCAAGCGGCCAATCGAGCAGTTCGAAACCGCGGTGACGCTGCCGGAAGCACAGCTCGAGCCCGACGCGGAAAGCTATTACGGTTCACCCGACAACGCCACCTATGGCGACGACGCCGGCTATGGCCCCGACACGGCGCCCGCGCCCGAGCAGGGAACCGTGTTCGGCCCGGAGCGTCCGGTGGTACAGCCCCTGCCCCCGCAGGGTGAAGAATCGCAGCCACAACAACCGCGGCCCGACGAGCGGCTCGATCAGGAATGGCTGGACCGCGTGACCGGTCAGCCGCGGCGCGATGCGGTGCGGACTCCCCCGACGGCGCGCGGTGCACCGCCGGCGCGCCCGCCGGTCGCGGCTCAGCCGGGCGAGCGGCCGAACCAGTGAAGCGCGGCGCCGTTCGCACGTAGCCACGCGCGCTCGGCCGACGGGTCGCAACCATACAGGTCGGCGACCAGCGCATGGAACGCCGGGGCGTGATTCATGTGGACGCGATGCGCGACCTCGTGCGCCGCGGTCGCGCGCCGCACCTCGGGCGGGGCGAGCACCAGCCGCCAGCTGTAGCGGATGGCGCCATGATGCGCGCAGCTTCCCCAGCGTCCGCGCGGATCGCCGATCGTCACCCCGCTGACCGTCACCCCCGCGCGTGCGGCATAGAAAGCGGTATCCTGCTCCAACAGCGTCAGCGCGCGGCGGCGAAGCCACAGCTCGATGCGCCGTGGTACGCTCTCGACCGGTCCACCGAGCACCAGCCACCCGGCGTCGACTGACGGCGTGCGCGGTGCATCGGCGCGCCAGTCGATCGTCAACAGCTGCCCGTCGACGGGCAGCGTCGCACCGTGGACGAACGGTCGCGCACCGGGCAGCCGCTCGCGCTGCTGCGCGATCCATGCCGACTGCGCGCGCGCCCATGCCAGCGCCTTCGCTAGCGAGGCGCGCGGCGGCAGCGTCAGCCGTGCCTGCCCGCTGACCGGGTCGAACGACAACCGGGTGCGGCGCGCGCGCGGATTGCGCACCACCGCAATGTCGTCACTCACAATTCGCGGTCGACGATGTGCAATTCGAGCTCGCCCGCGTCGTCCTCGCTGACCGTCCAGCCGCGCACCGACTGGCCCGCGCGGTGCACCGCTTCGCGATCGCCCGAAACGAGATAATGCCAGTCCGGCAACGCCTCGCCGGCGGCGCGCAGGCGATAGGCACAGGTCGACGGCAGCCAGTCGATCGCATGGACGTTGCCCATCGTCAGCCGCACGCATTCGCTGACATAGGCGCGGCGATGGCGGTAGTTGGAGCATTGCCCGCTGCGCCGGTCGAGGAGCCGGCAGGCGACGTTGGTCGCGACCAGTTCGCCGGTTTCCTCATCCTCCAGTTTATGAAGGCAGCATTTGCCGCAACCGTCGCACAATGCCTCCCATTGCGCGCGATCAAGCTTATCGAGCGGCGTGGTTTCCCAGAAGCGACCCGTCAACGCGCCCACTTCTTCACCTCCGTAACAATGGCGGCGGGCGGACCCTCGGGCAGCAGCGCGAGCGGTTTACCGTCGGGATCGAAAAGGTAGATCTGGCGGCTGTGATCCATCAGATAGCCGCCGCTCGTCCCCGCGCCACGCGCGAAATAGATGCCATATTCCTTCGCAACCTTCGCGATCTGTTCGGGCGTGCCGGTCAGCCCGACGAGACGCGGGTGGAAGGCGGTGACAAAGCGCTTGAGCGCGGCCGGCGTATCCCGTGCCGGATCGACGGTGATGAAGATTGGCGCGATCCGCTTGCCCAGCGTCGGATCGTCGCGCTCGATCGTCTTGAGCGCGGCGGCGATGTTCTGGACGTCGGTCGGGCAGACGTCGGGGCAGAAGGTGTAGCCGAAATAGACGATGCGATACTGCCCGGCGAAATCGCGATCCGTGACGGTGCGTCCGTCCTGATCGGTAAGCGTAAAGGCGCCGCCGATCCGCGCGCCGGCCAGCGGCGGCGTGCCCGCAGGCTCCTCCGCACATCCCGATAGGGGCCCGGCGAGCAGCAGCGCGAGCGTGGCGGCGAAACAGCGCATGTTCATGGCGAGGGCTGATGTGATGGGTTATAGGCGGCGGCGCAACCCTCAGCTCTCGCGAGAACCGACCAGATGCTCCGCCGTTCGCTTATTCCCATCGCACTGCTCGCCGCGCTGCCGATCGTCCCCCTGCCCGCAGCCGCGCAGCAGCAGTCGCAGAGCTACAAGTTTCTCGAGGCGGTGCGGAAGGGTGACGGCAATGCCGTGATCGGGATGCTCGACCAGCCCGGCCAGACGATCGTCAACGCGCGCGACATTACCACCGGTGAAGGGGCGATCCATATCGTCGTGAAGCGCGGCGATGCAGCATACCTGCGCTATCTGCTCGCCAAGGGCGCTGACGCGAACCTGCGCGACGGGCAGGGCGATACTGCGATGCTGCTGGCGGTACAGGCCAGCCAACCCGAGCTGATCCAGATCCTCGCGGCGTCCAAGGCGAACCCCAACCTTGGCAATAATGGCGGTGAGACGCCGCTGATCCGCGCGGTGCAGCGCCGCGACCTGTCGCTGGTCCGCGCCGTGCTGGCGGCGGGCGGCAACCCTGACCAGACCGACAATGTGGCGGGCATGTCAGCGCGCGACTATGCGAAGCGGGATACGCGCTCGACGGTGATCCTGAAAATCCTCGAGGAATCCCCCGCCAAGCCGCAGCGCTCGGTGGCGGGGCCAAAGTTCTGAGCGTCCTGAAGTCCCGGAGTGGACCCATGCGGTGAGGGTGAGGGACCAGATCAAAGTTCGGGTTCAGGCCGAGCCTATTGCCCGCTGACCGCATCCGGATCGTGCGCGGCGATGACGCGCCGCGCTGCACGCCGCGCAAACGCGAGCGTGCAGCGCTTACGTGTCGCGGCGGGTAGCGGATCGGTCCGGGCCTCGCGGATGATCGCAGCGTCATAGCGATCGGCGACGATCAGCCCGGTCCGCTCGGGCAGGAACGCTTCCCCGGCGATCGGCGACGTGTCGAATCCGGCCGGAACCGCCCAATAAAATCGGTCGCAATGGGCGAGATAATCCTGCCACTTGCCGTCGCCGAGCAGATCGGCGCGCGACACTTTGATCTCCACGATCACCAGCTGCCCGCGTGGATCAACCGCCATCAGGTCGGCACGGCGCCCGCCGTCCAGCGGCACTTCGGCGATGGCGGTAAGATCGTGCCGCAACAGCATCCGTGTCACGCCACGCGCGACGTCAAGCGCACAGAGCGCGGCGGTTTCATCCTGGTGGCAGGTGTCGGGCGGCGTCAGCATGGCCACCCGATTAGAACATCATGCGAACGAAAGCCAAGCCCGGTTCGCCGATGCCGGATCGCGATCAGCGATAGAAGATGTGGTTGCCGATCGAGGCGACCCGGACACCATTGGCGTGACCGGCGCGACGATGATTAAAATACAGCGCGTTGGCGGCGTCGCTCTCCCATGCATCCTTCAGCGCGACCTTGGCGACCGCCATGGCGGTACGCCAATCGTCGTTAGTCGGCGCTGCCGGCATCCGGCCGCCGCGGACGAAGGAGAATTGCCCCTTCTGCGTCACGACATCGCAGGCGCTGCCGCCGAAGCGATGCGAACGGGTGCGGTTGAGGATGACTTCGGCAACCGCCAGCTGGCCGCTGAGCGGCTCGCCACGGGCCTCGAAATAGATCGCACCGGCAAGGCAGCGCAGATCCTCGTCGGCGTCCGAGCGGACCGACTGATCGGCGACAGCGGCGGCGAGGGTGGGATAGGCAATCTGCTCTTCAACCTGCGCCGGGGTGACTGTCGCGGTTTCGATGACCGGCGGCGCAGCCGGCTCGGCCGGGGCGATCGCGGGAACCTGCGCGGGCAGGGCGAGTTGAATAGCGGTAGATGCGGCGGGCATCGCCGGAAGTTCAGCAGCAAGTCCGGGAGCGCTCTGCGCTACCAGAGCGAGGACCGAGAAAGTAAGCGTCGCGAAAGTCGCGATGCGGGAGCTGAACGGCATTCTACGTCATTTTTATGCGGTGGGTGCGCGTAAACGATCGCTGAAGCAGCGTTAGCTGTTCGATATCGCCCGGGTCCCCCCCGACTGCGTCACCGTCGGGATCGCACCCCGCATCGGCACAACGCATGTTGTCGATGGAGTCCGGCTACGGGCAACAGGTAACAGCGTCAATGCGACAGGATCGTTTCAGCGACGAACCGTTCGGCGTGCGGGATGTCCAGCTCGATTACCCATAAATCCGGATCGCGACGACGGCGGTTGCGCCAATATTCCTCGACCGCCGCCGGGTCGTCCGCGGCCGGTCCGGCCGGGATCAACGTATCGCGATCGTCGAGTCCGCGCATCCGCTCGATCGCCCGCAATCCGCGCCCTTCGGCAAGCAGGATCAGCAAGGCGCCGCCCTGCGGCTCGCCACTTGCGCGTACCACCGCCAGCCCGCCGGCATCGTTGACGCGGCGCAGCAGCACCCCGACGCTCAGATGAGTCGGCAACCTTACACTCATCAGCCGGCGTAACCCGGCAGCGAGGCGAGCGCGATCCGCGAGCGCATGAACGTGCCGGTGCCGCGCGCCACCTCCTCGCCCGCCGCGGTGACGAGTCGCGCCTCGGCGACGAAGACCCGCCGCTGTCCGCTGATCCAGCGCCCTTCCGCCATCACCGGCCCGACGCCCAGCGGCCGGGTCAGCAACAGACTGAATTGTGTGGTCAGCAGGAATCGATCGGTCACAAGGCTGTTGCAGGCGTAGAACGCCGCATCATCGAGCATCTTGAAGTAGCTGGTGCCATGCGCAGCGCCTGCAGCGTGGAAATGCCGCTCATCGACCGCGAAGTGAATCCGCGATTCGCCCGGCGCGACCAGCTCGAGCCGAGACTCGAAGAAGCGATTGATCGGCGCCGCCGCATACAGCGACTCCAACGCGCGATAATGGGCGGCGGCGCCTTCAGGCGGCATCGCGGACACCGTGATCGGAGAGCAGGGCGTAGATCGCATCGGGCGAGCCCGCCCCGCGCAGCTTGGCGACCAGCGCGCGGTCGCGCAGCCGACGGGCGACCCGCGCCAGCGCCTTGAGGTGCTGCCCTCCCGCCTGCGGCGGCGAGAACATCGCGGCCACCACGTCGACCGGGGCGTCATCGAGCGCGCCGAAGTCGAGCGGCTGTGCCAGCCGTCCCACCGCCAGGACGATCCGCGGCAGACCGGCGATCCGGGCATGCGGGATCGCCACCCCGCCGCCGAAGCCGGTCGATCCTTCCTTTTCGCGCAAAGCCAACGCGTCGGCTGCCAGACGGGCATCGATGCCCAGCGTCGGGGCGACAAGCGCCCCGAGCTGGGAGAACAACGCCTTCTTGGAGGCGGCCGGCAGTCCGATCACGATCAGTTCGGGGGCGAGCAGGTCGCTGAGATCACTCGCCATCAGATAGGTTCAACCACCACGCTGCGGCTCCACCCAGCCGATCGTCCCGTCGCCGCGGCGATAGACCATATTATAGGAGCCGGTGCCGGCATTCTTGAACAGCAACGCCTGCGTGTTGCGCAGGTCGAGCATCATCACCGCGTCCGAGACGCTGGCGTCGGGTACGTCGACGCGCGTCTCCGCGATCACCAGCGGCGCATCGCCGGCGTCGTCCTCGCCGATCTGCTCGGCAAACAGCGTATAGCCGGCGTTGTCATAGCCGATGCGATCCTGCGTTTCCCCGGTGGCAGCATGCGCGGCGTGGCGATCCTTCAGCCGGCGGACGTAGCGGCGCAGCTGCTTCTCGATCTTCTCGGCAGCGCCATCGAACACGAGATGCGCATCATGCGCGACATGACTGCCCTTGAGGATCAGACCACGGGTGACGTGCGCCACGATGTCGCAGGTGAAGCCGTTGTCGTGCGGGCCTTTGCCGAAGGTAACTTCCGCCGAGATGGCGCGCGCGAAATATTTGTCGGCGATACCCTGGAGTCGGTCCTGCACATGGGCCTTCAGCGCGTCGCCGATCGCCACCTGGTGACCTGAAATCCGGATATCCATATACTTCCTCCATCTATGCCGGCTCGCCCCCCTGCGATCCGGCCGTGCATTCGCGTCATTCGGACGCGGCGACCCCCCACAAAGGCTCTTTGACCTTCTTTAGAAACGCAGCATGGGCGACCAGTTCCGCATCGCTCGGCGAAAAGACCCGCAGCGGGCGCGCGCGGGTCGGTGCGGTAACCGCCTGTTCGACAATGATAGGTGCGGTCTCGCTGACCAGCCCGAGCCCGATTTGCCGTCCGCCCATCAGCTCGACGTAGACCTGCGCCAGCAATTGCGCGTCGAGCAAGGCACCGTGCAGCACGCGGTGCGAACGGTCGATTCCGTAGCGGCTGCACAGGGCGTCGAGCGTGTGCTTGGCGCCGGGATGGCGGGTCCGGGCGATCGCCAACGTGTCGATCATCCGGGTGCCACATACCGCAGGGTTGCCGCAGCGTTCCAACTCACCGTTCAGAAAGGAAAAATCGAAGCCGGCGTTGTGTGCGACAAGCGGCGCGTCGCCGAGAAAGTCGAGCAGCGCCGCCACCCCGGCGGCAAAGACCGGATGCTTGGCGAGGAAGGCCGCGGACAGGCCATGAACGCGCTCCGCCTCGGCGGGCATGTCGCGTTCGGGATGGAAATAGGCTTGAAAAGTTCGGCCGGTTTCAACACGGTTGACCAGTTCGACGCAGCCGATCTCCACGATGCGGTCACCGCCGGCGAAGCTGAGGCCAGTGGTTTCGGTGTCGAAGACGATCTCACGCATGATCGCGTCGTTATCGACCCTGTCCGCGCCGCACGCAAGCGATGACGCGCATGACCGCGGCGCGGGTCTCGTCGAGCGGCACGTCGGTGGGGATCACGAAATCGGCGCGGGCGCGCTTCTCGGTGTCAGGAAGCTGGCGAAAATAGATCGCTTCGAACCTGGCCGGTGTCATGCCGGGACGCGCCAGCACCCGTTCGCGCTGCACCGGTGCCGACGCGGACACCACCACGACGAAATCGACGTCGCGATCGCCGCCGGTCTCGAACAGCAGCGGAATGTCGAACACCACCAACGGCGCGTCATGATGCCGGGCGACGAAGGCCTCGCGCTCGGCGCGCACCGCGGGATGGACGATCGCCTCCAGCGCGCGCATCGCCGCATCGTCGCCGAGCACCGCCGTACCGAGAGCGGCGCGATCGACGCCGGCCGGGCCGGTGGTGCCGGGGAAGCGCGCCTCGATCGCCGCGACGACCGCGCCGCCCGGCCCTTGCAGGCGATGCACCACCGCATCGGCGTCGAACACCGGCACCCCGGCGTCGGCGAACATCGCCGCAACCGTCGACTTGCCCATGCCGATCGAGCCGGTGAGGCCGAGGATGGTCATGCCAGCAGGCGCGCGCGCAGTTCCTCGTCATGGTCGCGCGGCGGGGCGGCGCCGAAGAACAGCTCGAACGCGACCGCCGCCTGGCCGATCAGCATCTCCAGCCCGTCGACCGTTTCCAGATCGCGCGCGCGCGCGGCCTTCAGCAGCGGGGTTTCGAGCGGAGCGTAGACGATGTCGTAGACGATCGCGTCCCCCGGCAGCGGCGAAAGATCGAGATCGAGCGGGTCGTGCCCGGCCATGCCGAGCACGCTGGTGTTGACCAGCAGTGCCGCCGCCGGCAGCCGCGCGGTCAGCGGGAGCGCATCGCCCTTCAGCCCGAACTGCGCGAGCAAGGCCGCACCCTTCAAGGGCGTGCGGTTGAGCAAGGTCACGCGGCCGACGTGACTACGGGCCAGCGCGAACAGCACCGCGCGCGCCGCGCCGCCGGCGCCGACCACCACCACCAGCTGGCCGCCCAGATCGAGGTCGGCGATCGGCGACAGGAAGCCCGCCGCGTCGGTGTTGGTAGCGACCAGCGCGCCGTCCTCGCCGCGGAACACGGTATTGGCCGCGCCGATCATCCCGCGCACGTTGCCGGGATCGGGGACGTGGTCGAGCGCCGCCACCTTGTGCGGTACGGTGATGTTGCAGCCGCGCCAGTCGGGATCTTCCGCACGCTGCGCGAAATAGGAGGCGAGGTCGTCGCCCGCGACGCGTGTCGCGCGATAGTCGCCGGCCAGCCCGAGCTTTTCGAGCCAGAAGCCGTGGATCAGCGGCGATTTGGAATGCGCGATCGGATCGCCGATCACCTCGGCATAGGACGTCATGCGGGCAACACCTGTCGGACACGCAGATAATCGAGCACCGGGAGCAGCGGCATCCCCAGCACGGTGAACTGGCTGCCGTCGATCCGCGCGAACAATTGCGCGCCCGGTCCCTCGATCCGGTAGCAGCCGACGCAGCCCGAAATCGCCGGCCATTCGGCGTCGAGATAGGCTTCGATGAACGCGGGCGAGAGCGGGCGGACGAACATCTTCGCCTTGTCGACCATTCGCCACACCGCCTGACCGTTTTCGGCGATCACCGCCGCGCTGACCAGATCATGGCGCTTGCCCGACATGCGCGTCAGGTGATCGCGTGCTTCCTCGCGGCTGGTCGGCTTGTCGAGGATCGTGCCGTCGTCGAGCACCGCGAGGCTGTCCGACCCGAGCACCAGATGGCCGGGATGCCGCGCGCTGACCTTCAGCGCCTTCAGCTCGGCGAGCGCATCGGCGATGTCGCGCGGATGCCGCCCGGCCATCGCCGCCTTGAGCGCGGCTTCGTCGGCATAGGCGGGTTCGGCGGTGAACGGCACGCCGGCGGCGGCGAGCATGGTGGTGCGCGAGGCGCTTTGCGAGGCGAGAATCAGCATGGGATCAGCATCAGTCGGTGTTCCGTGCCGCCAGCCCGCGGCGTTCGTTGACCAGGGCGATGATCGCGGCGGCGGTTTCCTCGATCGAGCGTCGGGTGACGTCGATCACCGGCCAGCCATTGTCGGCGAACATCCGCCGCGCATAGGCGATCTCGCGCGCCACTGCGTCCTGATCGACATAGTTGGTTTCGGTCGCCTGATTGAGCGACAGCAGGCGGTTGCGGCGGATCTGGATCAGCCGGTCGGTGCTGGTGGTCAGCCCGACGACGAGCGGATTCTTCAGCGCGAACAGCGCGCGCGGCGGCGGGCTTTCGACGACGATCGGGATGTTGGCAGTCTTGAACCCGCGATTGGCGAGATAGATCGAGGTCGGGGTCTTCGACGAGCGGCTGACCCCGGCGAGCAGGATGTCGGCCTCCTCCCATTCCTCGTGCGCGATCCCGTCGTCATGCGCGATCGTGAACTGGATCGCGTCGACGCGCTCGAAATAGGCGGCATCGAGGACGTGCTGACGCCCCGGTCGCGCCTTCGCCTGCTGCCCGAGCAGCACCGAGAGCGCATCGTTGACGGGATCGAGCGGGGCCACCGTGGGCAGCCCGAGCGCCTTGCAACGCGCCTCCAGCGCGGTGCGCGTCGCCGGATTGACGAGCGTGAAGATCACCAGTCCCGGGTTCTGGGCGATTTCCTGCAGGATGCGATCGAGATGCGTCTCGGTGCGCACCATCGGCCAGAAATGCCGGACGGTTTCGACATCGTCATATTGCGCGAGCGCGGCCTTGGCGATGTTCTCCAGCGTCTCGCCCGTCGAATCCGACAGCAGGTGAAGATGGAGGCGGAGCATCAGAAGCCGGACATCGGAGGGGGTGGACCAATCTGTGGATAAGTCGTGGACAGCCGCTAGCGTAACTTCATCGACCCGCCAAGCGCGACCCCGATCGGTGGATAAGCCGGATTCTATCCACAGCGCCGTCCCCAGGGGGCCATTTTATCCACAGGCTGTGGAAAGCGTGGATGACGCGATGCGAATCCCGCGGCGCGCGGGAGAGTCGATCGAGTCAAGCTGTTGGCAATTCCGGTGGTGACGAATAAGCCCCGCGATCCACGCGCCAACCACATCAACAACCAGATTCCCAGAATCTTCCTTAGAAGGGTAGAAGGATCGCACCCGATGGTGACCAAACCCCTGTTGCGAGTCCTGAACGGCGAGCGCGCCGAACGCCCCCCGACGTGGCTGATGCGGCAAGCGGGCCGCTATCTCCCTGAATATCGGGCGTTGCGCGCGGAGAAGGGCGGGTTCCTCGCGCTCGCCACCGATCCGGTCGCGGCCGCCGAGGTGACGCTCCAGCCGATCCGCCGGTTCGGCTTCGACGGCGCGATCCTGTTCTCCGACATCCTGATGGTGCCGTGGGCGCTGGGACAGGAGCTGACCTTCGGGGCGGGCGAGGGGCCGCGGCTGACCCCGGCGCTGGTCGATGCGGCGCTGGCGGCGCTGACTCCCGATTTCACACGGCTCGATCCGGTCTATGCGACGGTGCGGCGGGTCGCCGGGTCACTGCCCGCGGAGACGACGTTCCTCGGGTTCGCGGGTTCGCCGTGGACGGTCGCGACCTATATGGTGGCGGGGCAGGGCAGCCGCGATCAGGAAGCGACGCGCCGCTTCGCCTATGCCGATCCGGCGGCGTTCGGCACGATCGTCGACGCGATCGTGGCCCTGACGATCGATTATCTGGCGACGCAGATCGAGAATGGCGTCGAGGCGGTGCAGATTTTCGACAGCTGGGCGGGCAGCCTGTCGCCCGAACAGTTCGAGCGCTGGGTGATCGCACCCAACCGCGCGATCGTCGACGGCGTCCGCGCGCGTTGCCCGGGGACGCCGATCATCGGCTTTCCGAAGGGGGCGGGCGGCAAGCTGGCCGCCTATGCCGCCGGCACGGCGGTCGATGCGATCGGGCTGGACGAGACGGTCGATCCGCGATGGGCGGATGCGGTGTTGCCGGCAGGGCTGCCGGTGCAGGGCAATCTCGATCCGCTCGCCTTGCTGACCGGCGGGGCGGCGCTGGAGGCGGGGATCGACCGCGTGCTGGCGGCGTTCCCGGAGCGGCCGCATGTCTTCAATCTCGGCCACGGGATCGGGCAGCACACCCCGATCCCGCATGTCGAACATCTGTTACAACGGGTAAGGGGCTGAACATGGTCGGGTTTCTGGGCGCGACCTATGATTGGGTGAAGGCCGCGCATGTCATCTTCGTGATCTTCTGGATGGCGGGGCTGTTCATGCTGCCGCGCTATCTGGTTTATCATCAGGAGGGGCTGTCCGACGCGGCCGATGCCGCGCGCTGGGTCGAGCGCGAGAACAAGCTGCGCGCGATCATCCTGACCCCGGCGATGATCGTGGTGTGGGTGCTGGGCATCGCGCTGGCGCTCAATGCGGGGATCGCGGACGGCGTGCCGGGGCTGGGCTGGCTCCACGCCAAGCTGGCGATCGTCTTCCTGCTGTCGGGCTATCATGGCTGGGCGGTCGGCTATGCGAAGAAGCTGGCGCGCGGGCAGGCGGGGGTGTCGAACAAGGCGCTGCGGATGATGAACGAGATCCCGGCGCTGGCGACCGCGCTGATCGTCATTCTGGTGATCGTGAAACCGTTCTGATCTGGCGCGCCGTCATGGCCGTCACATCGTCATCCCGGACTTGATCCGGGATCCAGCTTCTTCTTCGGCCAGTCGACAAGAAAAAGCGGGGCCCCGGATCAAGTCCGGGGCGACGCAATGGGGAAGGCAGCGCTGCACAAGAGCGCTCGGCGCTTGACTATCCCCCACATGAATCATACCTCGCGCCCGTGGCGTCGCCGGTCCTCGGTGCGCGCCGCATCCTCTACAGCTTCGTTTCTCGTGCGTTTTCCATCGCCGGCCGAGCTTTCCCCGACCCCCGATCACATCGGACTGATACATGCATCTCAAGGATTTGAAGAAGAAGGCCCCCGCCGAGCTGGTGCAGCTTGCCGAGGAGCTGGGCGTCGAGGGCGCCTCCACGCTGCGCAAGCAGGACCTGATGTTCGCGATCCTGAAGGTGCAGGCCGAGAACGGCGAGCAGATCATGGGCGAGGGCACGATCGAGGTGCTGCCGGACGGCTTCGGCTTCCTGCGCTCGGCACAGGCCAATTATCTTGCCGGGCCGGACGACATTTATGTCAGCCCGAATCAGGTGCGGAAGCATGGCCTGCGCACCGGCGACACCGTCGAGGGCGAGATCCGTGGGCCGAAGGACGGCGAACGCTATTTCGCGCTGGTGAAGATCACGCAAGTCAATTTCGAGGAGCCCGAGCGCGTCCGCCAGCGCGTGAACTTCGACAACCTCACGCCGCTCTACCCGGATGAGCGGCTGAAGATGGAAATCGAGGATCCGACGATCAAGGACAAGTCGGGCCGCGTGCTCGACGTCGTTGCGCCGATCGGCAAGGGGCAGCGCTGCCTGATCGTCGCGCCGCCGCGCGTCGGTAAGACGATCATGATGCAGAACATCGCGCGCGCGATCGCGCACAACCATCCGGAAGTGTTCCTGATCGTGCTGCTGATCGACGAGCGGCCCGAGGAAGTCACCGACATGCAGCGCACGGTGAACGGCGAGGTGGTCAGCTCGACCTTCGACGAGCCGGCGACGCGCCACGTCGCGGTGGCGGAAATGGTGATCGAGAAGGCCAAGCGGCTGGTCGAGCACAAGAAGGATGTCGTGATCCTGCTCGACAACATCACGCGTCTGGGCCGCGCCTACAACACCGTCGTGCCGTCGTCGGGCAAGGTGCTGACCGGCGGTGTCGACGCCAATGCGCTCCAGCGGCCGAAGCGCTTCTTCGGTGCGGCGCGCAACATCGAGGAAGGCGGGTCGCTGACGATCATCTCGACCTCGCTGATCGATACCGGCAGCCGCATGGACGAGGTGATCTTCGAGGAGTTCAAGGGCACCGGCAACGCCGAGATCGTGCTCGACCGCAAGGTGGCCGACAAGCGCATCTTCCCGGCGATCGACGTCGGCAAGAGCGGCACGCGCAAGGAAGAGCTGCTGGTCGAGAAGGGCCAGCTCAGCAAGATGTGGGTGCTGCGCCGGATCCTGATGCAGATGGGCACCGTCGACGCGATGGAGTTCCTGCTGGGCAAGATGAAGGATTCGAAGACCAACGACGATTTCTTCGATTCGATGAACCAGTAACCGGGCGTGGCCTGCCGCGTGTCGCGGCAGGACTTACGCCGGTTCGGCCGGCGGGTATGCCGCAGTGCGTACCCGACCGGCGCGTCCCCCCTTTCCCGTGGCATTCCGCGCCCGGAACGTTATGCCGGCCAGCATCATTGATGCGGTCAGACGGGGAGTGACCTAATTGAGCCTTATCGCCACGCTTGCCGCCGCGGCCTCCGCCGGAGCGGCGGTCCAGGGACCCGGATCGCTGGGTGACATCTGGCAGCATATCGTCGCCGATTTCTCGAACCTGTCCGACCCCGCCGCGCTGGCAGCGTTCGGGTCGGTGCTGATGATCGACCTCGTGCTGGCGGGCGACAATGCGATCGTGGTCGGCGCACTGGCCGCCGGGCTCCCCGACGAACAGCGCAAGAAGGTGATCCTGATCGGGATCGGCGCGGCGCTGGTGCTGCGGATCTTCTTTGCGCTGATCGTCACCTGGCTGATGGGGATCGTCGGACTGATTTTCGCGGGCGGGCTGCTGCTGCTGTGGGTGAGCTGGAAGTTCTGGCGCGAGATCCGTAGCGGCGGGCATTCGGAGATTGACGCCACCGGCGAGGCGGTCACCGTCAAGCCGGTCAAGAGCTTCGCCGCGGCGGCATGGGCGGTTGCGGTCGCCGACGTGTCGATGAGCCTCGACAACGTGCTGGCGGTCGCCGGGGCGGCGCGCGAGCATCCCGGCATCCTCGTCATCGGGCTGCTGCTGTCGGTGGCGTTGATGGGGCTGGCGGCGAACCTGATCGCGCGGATCATCGATCGCTATCGCTGGATCGCCTATATCGGTCTCGCCGTCATCGTGTTCGTGGCGTTCCGGATGATCCACGAAGGGTGGGTCGGCAGCGAGACCACCCCGGGGCTGGCGACGCTGTTCGCCTGAAAGTTCAGCGCGGGTTCAATGCCGGACGGGCAGTGGCCCGTCATCGCATCTGTGTGGAGACGACATGCCCAAGTATCTTCTGCCGCTCGCCGCGCTGGTCGCGGTCGTCGCACCGGCGGCGGCGCAGACCGGCAACGATCTGACGGCGGCGCAGCGCGCGATCGCCGGTCTCGACTCGATGACCGCCACCTTCGCCCAGACCGATCGCAACGGGCAGGTGCTGAACGGTACGCTGACGCTCAAGAAACCCGGCAAGATCCGCTTTCAATATCAGAAGGGCGTGCCGCTGTTGATCGTGGGCGACGGCAAGGCGCTGACCTTCGTCGATTATTCGGTGAAGCAGGTGCAACGCTGGCCGATCGGGAACTCGCCGCTCGGGGTCCTGCTCGATCCAAGCCGCGACATTTCCCGTTACGCGAAGGTCGTCCCCTCGAGCAATCCGGGTGTGCTGTCGGTCGAGGCCTATGACCCCAAACATCCCGAATACGGGCGCATCACGCTGGTGTTTGCGCGCAGCGCCGCCGCGCCGGGCGGATTGATGCTGCAAGGCTGGGCGGCGCTCGACACGCAGGGCAATCGCACGACGATCCGACTCAGCGATCAGAAGTTCAACATACCCGTTGCCGATTCGGCGTTCCGCTGGGTCGATCCGCGCAAACAGGGCCGTTCAAGCTAAACCACGGCATTTTTGTCCAATTCGTTCATCTTCGCGAAAGGCTGCGGTCGCTAGAGACAGAAGCACGGTCGGTGGGCCACCGGGATTTTCCCCCTGTTGCCCGGTCTCCTGCCTACCGCTTGCGTGACGAACGCTGAGTCGGCCCTCGCTCCATGCCCCCGGAGCGGGGGCCTTTCTTGTTCGTTGGCGCCGCTCCGGCGTGCCTTGTCGACCCCCCGGGGCGCAGCTACCTAAGCCCGCGTGAAAATCGTCTCCTGGAACATCAACTCGGTCCGCTTCCGCATCGAGATCGTCGAGCAATTTCTCCGCGAGGCGCAGCCCGACGTGCTGTGCCTTCAGGAAACCAAGGTCGTCGACACCGACTTCCCCGTGGAGGCGTTCAGGTCGCTCGGGTACGACCACATCCTGCTTCATGGACAGCGGATGCATCATGGCGTCGCGATCATCGCGCGCGTGCCCGTCACCGCCGACGACCGGTTCGACTGGCAGGCCAATCGTGAGGCGCGACATCTCGGCGTGCGCCTGCCCAACGGCGTGCGACTGGAGAATGTCTATGTCCCGGCCGGTGGCGATGTGCCCGATCGCGAAGTGAACCCCAAGTTCGGGCAGAAGCTGGATTTCGTCGAGCGGATGACGCGCTGGTCCGAGGCGCTGACCGAGCCGACGATCCTGACCGGCGACTTCAACATCGCCCCGCTGCCCAGCGACGTGTGGAGCCACAAGGCGCTGCTGAAGGTCGTCAGCCATACGCCCGTCGAGGTCGAGGCGCTCGACCGGCTGAAGGCGTCGAACGACTGGGTCGATCTCGGCCGGCATTTCCATCCGGCGCCGGCGCGGCTGCACACCTGGTGGAGCTATCGTTCGCCCGACTGGACGAAGAACGATCGCGGCCGCCGGCTCGATCATATGTGGGCGACCGGCGACGTCGCGAAGACCGCGACGGCGCATACTGTCTTCGAGCCGTGTCGTAGCTGGCTGAAGCCGTCCGACCATGTGCCGATCATGACCGAGTTCGCGTGGTGACATCGTCGGTATCGGGGCGCGATGCCGCGCGCGCGATCGACGCGATGCGGCGCGGCTGGCCGATCACCGTCACCGCCGCTGGCCAGCCGTCGTTGACGGTGCTGGCGATCGAGACCGCCGATGCCGAGCGGCTGGCGCGGTTCGCCGTCGACGGGCGGTTCGACGTCTTGCTGTCAAACGGCCGTGCGGCGACGCTGAAGCTCGCCAATCAGCTCGATGCGGCGGTGCCCGATCGGCCGGTGGTGGTCGAACATGCCCCGTGGTTCGACATGGCGCTGGCGACCGCGCTGGCCGATCCGCAGCTCGATCTCGCGACACCGCTCAAGGGGCCGTTCCGCACGATCCCGGTGGCGGCCCCGGTCGCTGCCGGAGCGGCGCTGCAACTTGCGCGGATCGCAGGATTGTTGCCGGCATTCGTGATCGGCGTCGGCGAGGCGGCGCAGGTGGTGGATGCCGGGAGCATCGCGGCGCACGAGGATGCGCAGGCGCTGCAGATCGCGGCCCGCGCGCGATTGCCGGTGGCGGGGGCAGAACATGCCGAGATCGTCGCGTTCCGCTCGCCGGAAAGCGCCGACGAGCATGTCGCGCTGGTCATCGGCAGCTCGAACGGCGCGCCGCCGCTGGTGCGGTTGCACAGCGAATGCCTGACCGGCGACGTGCTTGGCAGCCTGAAGTGCGATTGCGGGCCGCAACTCGATGCCGCGATTCAGGCGATCGCGGCGGCGGGATGGGGTGTTCTGCTCTATCTGCGGCAGGAGGGGCGCGGGATCGGGCTGGTCAACAAGCTGCGCGCCTATGCGCTACAGGATCAGGGGTTCGATACCGTCGACGCCAACGTACGGCTCGGCTTCGCGATCGATGCGCGTGATTTCGGGGTGGCGGCGCGGATGCTGCACCTGCTGGGACAGGATCGCGTGCGATTGCTGACCAACAATCCGGCGAAGGTGGCGGGGCTGGAGGCGGCGGGGATCGCGGTGATCGAGCGGGTGCCGCACGCGTTGCCGGCGAATCCGCACAACGAACGCTATCTGGCGACCAAGCGGGACAGGACGGGGCATCAATTGTGATGCGCGGCGCTATAGCCCGTCATTGCGAGCGTAGCGAAGCAAGCCAGTGCCGGATCAGGACGCCCTGGATTGCTTCGCTCCGCTCGCAATGACGGCGATCAGAGGTCCAGTAGCCTAGATACCTCGTTGAAATCATGGGCTACCGCATCGACGCCGATCGCGCGGAGCCGGTTACCGTGGTTGGGTGCGCAATGCGCGCCGGCGACCAGGCCGATCACGAACGCGCCGCTGGCCACCGCCCCGGTCGCGCCGACCGGGGAATCCTCGATGATCGCGCAGCGCTCGATCGCGACGCCCAGCTTGTCGGCGGCGTACAGATAGAGATCGGGTGCGGGCTTGCCGTTGGTGACATGCTCGGCGCCCGAATAGAGATGGTCGCCGAACGCGCTGCGCAGGCCGAGATGCTCGAGATGCGTGGCGATCCAGCGCACACGGCTCGACGACACCACCGCGCGCGGCAAGCTGGCGGGTAGCGCGCGGACGAAGGCGGTCGCGCCGGCAACTTCCTCGATCCCCTCCAGCAGGCAACGCTCGTCCTCGGCGCGGCGTGCGGCCTGAAAGTCGGGCGGGACCGGCGCGCCGATATGCGCCTCGATCGCGGCGAGAAAATCCTTGCCGGCCAGCCCCATGAACCGCGCCATCGATTGCTCTGGCGTGGTGGGATAGCCGATGCCGGTCAGATAATCGGCGATATGGCGATTGCCGCTCGCCTCGCTTTCGATCAGCACGCCGTCGAAGTCGAAGAGCAACGCGTCGAACTGGGTCATGCGCGGGCTCCGAACAGCGCGGAGCCGACGCGGACATGCGTGGCACCCAGCGACACCGCCTGCTCGACATCGTCGGACATGCCCATGCTGAGCCCCGCGATGCCGTGGTCGCGCGCGATCTTCGCCAGAAGCGCGAAATACGGGGCGGGTTCGACGTCGGCGGGGGGGACGCACATCAGGCCGGCGATCGGCAGCGCTGCGTCGTGCGCCTCGGTGAGCAGGGCGGGGAGGTCGGCGATCGTGCAGCCACCCTTTTGCGGCTCGTCACCGATGTTGACCTGAACGAAGCAATCCGGACGGCGGCCGGTCGCGTCGATCGCGCGCGCCACCGCGGCGATCAGCGACGGGCGGTCGATGCTGTGAATCGCGTCAGCCAGCGCAACCGCCTCGGCAGCCTTGTTCGATTGCAATTGTCCGACCAGATGCAGGCGACAATCGTCGAATTCCTCGCGCAGCGCGGGCCATTTCGCGGCGGCTTCCTGAACGCGGTTTTCGCCGAAATCGCGCTGTCCGGCGACGAGCAGCGGACGGATCGCCTCGGCCGGGTGGGTCTTCGACACCGCGACCAGCGTGATGTCGGCGGGCTCGCGGCGCGCGATACGGGCGGCGCTCGCGATGCGGGCGCGGGTGGCGGCGAGACGGTCGTCGGGGGTCATCGTCCGCGCTATAGGGAGCGCCATGCCTGCCCGCCACCCCGTCCGCTGGCTGATGACCGACGAGCGCCAGGGCGCGGGCTTGTGGCCGGCACTCGAACGATTGCCGCGCGGGGCGGGGGTGATCTTCCGGCATTACCGTACGCCTGTCGCAGAACGTCGGATGCTGTTCGCGCGGGTGCGGCGCGTAGCGCGGCGGCGTGGGCTGGTGCTGGTGCTGGCGGGTGCGGCTTCGTGGCCGGGGGCGGCGGGGTCTCATGCGCGGCGCGGGCGTGGCCTCGTGACATGGCCGGCGCACGATCGGCGCGAGACACTGGCGGCGGTGCGGGCGGGGGCTGACGTCGTGTTGGTGTCGCCGGTGTTCGCGACGCGATCGCATCCCGCAGCGCGGGCGCTTGGATTGTGGCGCGCCGCTGCGATCGCGCGGGGGCTGCCGGTGACGGTGATCGCGCTTGGTGGCATGGACGAGCGGCGCTGGCGGCGAGTGGCGGCGCTCGGGTTCGATGGCTATGCCGCGATCGATGCTTGGTCGACTTCTTCCGGACCGTCATCGCGGACTTGATGCGGCATCCCGCTTCCAAGCGTCGGATCTAAGAAGAAGCGGAGTCCCGGATCACGTAGGGGATGACAAAGACACATAGCGGGAACCTCTGAAACCCGCCGTGAACCGCCCGCGCGTCAGAAGCGGAACGCCGTACCCACGTAGATCGCCTGGCTGTCGCGGCGATCGTCGTCGGCGCGGGTGAGGCGCTCCCGATCGGTCTTGAGCCGCATCCCGGCGGTCAGGTCGAGGTTGCGGGTAAGCGAATAGCTGCCCCCGACATCGATCGAATAGCTGTCCGGCTCGCTGAGCGCGCGCGCCGTGCCCGGCAGCGGACGATCCGCGGTCGCCCCGACCCGGCCGCTCCACTTCGATCCCGAATAGCTGACCGCGACGTCCGCCGCCTCGCGACTGCCCGGCAGCCCGGCAAGATCGACCTTGGCAACGTCGCCCGAGACTGCGAATCGCTTCCACCCGACCGACACGCCCAGGTTGTAGGCGATCGGCGCGAGACCGACCGTTGCCGGCGTCGTCGCGGCGTAGCGTGCATTGTCGCGCGCGGCGAGGCTCGACCGCGCACGCACCGCGACCGTCACGGCGCGATTGCCGATCCGCGACTCGGAGGGGGTAAAGCGGAAGCCGCTGGCATCAAGCCCGCCACGCGCGAACAGCGCGGCCAGCTTGGGATCGGCGGCAGAGGGGGTGAACGAACCGGCGACCCGCGGTGCCGACACGAGCTTGCGCACCGGTCGCTGTGCCGAATCCGCCGCACCGAGCGCAGGCACGGCTGCAACGGCGACGGCCAGCAGGCCCCCCCCGATCAATGCAGCGATGCGGCGCGTTGCGGCCACGATCTTATCCATCCCCTTTGTGCCGGACGAATCTGTCCGACCAATGGAGCGGACCTAACAGGAATCCGTTCCGTGTCCATGACCGCCCCGACTCTTTATCGGCGACCTGTTGCATCATGTCCACATTGTGGCGCGCTTGCCGGGGGCAAAGGGTGCGGGTAGAGCGAGCAGGATTACCCGAATTGCCTGTAAGGACGATGCCGATGTTCCGCCCCTTGCGCCTCGCGGCTGGCCTGTCGGCCGCCGTTGCCTTGTCGTTGAGCCTGTCGGCGTGTGGCGGACGCGGCGGCAAGCCGGTCGGCGACCTTGCCGCGTCGAAGGTGACGACGATTGGCGTCAACAGCTATCTGTGGCGCGCGACGCTCGACACGCTCAGCTTCATGCCGCTGCTCCAGACCGATTCCAATGGCGGCGTGATCGTCACCGACTGGTACGTCAATCCGCAGACGCCGACCGAGCGGATGAAGGTGACCGTCTCGATCCTCGACCAGGATCTGCGCGCCGATGCGGTGCGTGTCGCGGCGCTGCGCGAGGTGAATCGTGGCGGGCAGTGGGTGGCGTCGCCGGTCGAGGCGGCGACCACGCAGAAGCTGGAAGACATCATTCTGACGCGCGCGCGTGACCTGCGCCGTGGCGCCGTGACCGGCTGAGGCGACGACGACTGCAATGACCACCCGCTTCAATGCCCTGAAGGCCGACGCACACTGGCAGCGCGTCTGGGACGAACGCACCACCTTCGCCGCGCGCGACGACAGCCCCAAGCCGAAAAGCTATGTGCTGGAGATGTTCCCCTATCCGTCGGGGAAGATCCACATGGGGCACGTCCGCAACTATACGATGGGCGACGTGCTGGCGCGCTATCGCCGGATGACCGGGCATGAAGTGCTCCACCCGATGGGGTGGGACGCGTTCGGGATGCCGGCCGAGAATGCCGCGATGGAAAAGGGCGTGCATCCGGGCAACTGGACGCGCGCCAATATCGCGTCGATGAAGGCGCAGCTGAAGCGGCTGGGCTTTGCGCTTGACTGGACGCGCGAGCTGGCGACCTGTGAGCCCGATTATTACGGGCACGAACAGGCGCTGTTCCTCGATTTCTACAAGGCCGGGCTGGTCTATCGCAAGGAATCGGCGGTCAATTGGGACCCGGTCGACATGACCGTGCTCGCCAATGAGCAGGTGATCGACGGGCGCGGCTGGCGCTCGGGGGCGCTGGTCGAGAAGCGCAAGCTGAGCCAGTGGTTCCTCAAGATCACGCAGTTCGCCGACGAGCTGATCGAGGGGCTGGGGTCGCTCGACCAATGGCCCGACAAGGTCCGGCTGATGCAGGAGAACTGGATCGGCAAGAGCCAGGGGCTGCAATTCCGCTTCGCTTTGTCGGACGGTGGCGCGGTCGAGGTGTTCACGACGCGGCCCGACACGATGTTCGGCGCGAGCTTCGTCGCGGTCGCCGCCGATCACCCGATCGCGCAGGCCCTGGCGGCGCGTGATGCGGACGCGGCGGCGTTCATCGAGCGCTGCAAGCAGGGCGGCACCACCGCCGCCGAGCTGGAGACGCAGGAGAAGCTCGGCTACGACACCGGGCTGACCGCCACGCATCCGTTCGGCGCGGGCGAGTTGCCGGTCTATATCGCCAATTTCGTGCTGATGGACTACGGCACCGGCGCGGTGTTCGGCGTGCCGGCGCACGACCAGCGCGACTTCGACTTTGCCACCAAATACAAGCTGCCGATCCGCCGCGTCGTCGCCGATGGTGACAAGACCGACCCGGCGTTCGACGAGGATGCGGCGTATAGCGGCCCCGGGCGGCTGGTGAATTCGCAGTTTCTCGACGGGCTCGACATCGATGCCGCCAAGCGCGCGGTGATCGCGCGCGCCGAGGCTGGCGGCTGGGGGCAGGGCTCGACCGTCTATCGCCTGCGCGACTGGGGGGTGAGCCGTCAGCGGTATTGGGGCACGCCGATCCCGGTGATCCATTGCGCGACCTGCGGCGAAGTGCCGGTGCCGCGCGAACAATTACCGGTGAAGCTGCCCGAGGACGTCACCTTCGATGTTCCCGGCAACCCGCTCGATCGCCATCCAACGTGGAAGCATGTCAACTGTCCGTCGTGCGGGGCGGACGCGCTGCGCGACACCGACACGCTCGACACCTTTGCGGATTCGTCGTGGTATTTTATTCGCTTCGCCAGCCAGCCCGATGACAGGCCGTTCGATCGTGCCGTCGCGGAAAGCTGGCTGCCGGTCGGGCAATATATCGGCGGGGTCGAACATGCGATCCTCCACCTGCTCTACGCGCGCTTCTGGACGCGCGCGCTGCGACACGTCGGGCTGATCGATCTGGCCGAGCCGTTCACCGGCCTGTTCACGCAGGGCATGGTGACGCACGAGACGTACAAGCTCGACATCCCGGATCATGACGGACCGCCGGGCGCGCTCTGGGTGTCGCCCGCCGACCTCAGCGTGGGTGAGGGCGGGGCATTGTTCTTCCAGACCGAGGAGGGCGGGGGGATCCCGATCATCCGCGGTCGCGTGGAGAAGATGTCCAAGTCCAAGAAGAACACGATCGATCCCGAGCCGATCGTCGACCAGTATGGCGCGGACGCGGTGCGCTGGTTCATGCTCTCCGACTCGCCGCCCGAGCGCGATCTTGAGTGGAGCGAGAACGGCATCGAGGGTGCGTGGCGCTTCGTCCAGCGGCTGTGGCGGTTGT
This sequence comes from Sphingomonas sp. 8AM, assembly GCF_902506455.1. Lineage (GTDB taxonomy): Bacteria > Pseudomonadota > Alphaproteobacteria > Sphingomonadales > Sphingomonadaceae > Sphingomonas. The sequence goes on from NZ_LR733844.1 coordinate 881,409, forward strand.
TCGAGGGCGAGAAGGCCGGCGTGGGCACTGACGCCGCACTCGATCGCAAACTGCACCGTACGATCGCCGACGTCGCCGCAGCGATCGAGGCGTTGTCGTTCAACAAGGCGGTCGCCAAGCTCTACGAACTGGTCGCGGCGATCGAGAAGGCGGCGCCGTCCGCTTCGCGCGATACCGCGATCGCGACGCTGATGCGGCTGGTCGCCCCGATGGCGCCGCACATCGCCGAAGAGGCATGGGCGACGCACGGCGACGGCGGGCTGATCGCCGACGCGGCCTGGCCGGACGTCGATGCGGCGCTGTTGATCGAGGACGAGGTGACGATCGCAGTGCAGATCAACGGCAAGCTGCGCGACACGTTGACGCTCGCCAAGGGGCTGACGAAGGAAGATGCCGAGGCGGCGGCGCTGTCATCGGAGAAGGTGCTGCGCGCACTGGAGGGCAAGTCCCCGCGCAAGGTGATCGTGGTGCCCGACCGGCTCGTGAACATAGTCGCGTGAGGATGCGCGCCGCCCTTATCATTGCGTCGCTGGCGGCGCTGCCGCTGGCCGGGTGCGGGCTGACGCCGCTCTACACCGGTGGCGGGGCCGGACCGATCGCGGCGACGCTCGGTGAGGTCGAGGTCGCACCGATCGACGGCAAGGCGGGCTGGCTGGTCGGCGGTGCGCTCAACGAACGGCTCAAGGCGATCGGTAGCGGTGCGGCACGGTACCGGCTCAACGTGCGGCTCGATGACAAGATCGTCGGTCTGGGCGCGCGCAGCGATGACTCGGTGGCACGCGAACGCCGTACCTTGCGCGCGCGCTACCAGCTGATCGAAACGGCAAGCGGGACAGTGGTGCTCGACGCGACCGCCGGGTCGGATGCGGGGATCGATGTCGTCGGGTCCGAATATGCGACGATCGCGGCGGAAAGCACCGCGCTCGAACGCCTTTCCGAGACGATTGCGGACCAGATCGTCGCGCGGCTCGCGCTTTATGCGCGACGGACCCAGCCGACCCGGCCATGAAGGCGACCGAAGCGCGGCTGATCGCGGCGCTCGATCGACCGCCTGCCGACATTCGGCTCTACCTGCTGCACGGCCCTGACGAGGCGGTCGCGCAGGCATTCGTCGCGCGACTGGCGAAGGCGATGGGCGTCGAGGCGGAGCGGATCGATCTCGACGGCGCGGCGCTGCGTGGCGATCCGGCCCGGTTGGCGGACGAGGCGGCCGCGTTATCGCTCTTCGGCGGTGCGCGCTTCGTGCGGGTAACCGGTGCAGGGGAGGAGTCGCTTGAAGCGGTGACGGCATTGCTGCACGCCGAGCGGGCCGGCAATCCGGCGGTTCTCCTGGCACCCACCGCCAAGGCGACCGGCAAGCTCGTCAAGGCGGCGATCGACTCTGATCGTGCGCTCGCCTTTGCCTGCTACCCGCCCGGTGCCCGTGACGCCGCAGCGATCGTCGCCGATCTTGCCCGGGCGGCAGGGCTCCGGATGTCGCCGGTGGCGGTGCAGCGGATCATTCGCGGTAGTGACGGCGACCGCGCGGTGATGATGCGCGAGGTCGAGAAGCTCGCGCTCTATCTGGATGCCGCGCCGGAACGACCGGTCGATGCCGACGACACCGCGCTGGAGGCGATCGGCGCCGAAATCGCGGAGGGCGAGATTGGCGAGGTCGTGCTGGCGATCACCGCGGGGCAAGTCGACCAGCTGATCGATGGGTTGCGACGGATGAGCGGGCCGGACGCCTCCCCAATCCCGCTCTTGCGCGCGCTCGGTCGGCGGCTCGTTTCACTGTCAGAGATGCGGGCGGCGATCGAGGCAGGCGAGGGGCCCGAACAGGTAATGAAGCGCCACCGGGTGTTCTGGCGCGAGGAGGCGGCGACCGCCGCCGCGTTGCGCCGCTGGACGCTGCCGATGCTCGCGGGCGCGCAGCAGGCGGCGCGCCGGGCCGAGCGCGAGGTCATCGCCGCCGGCCCGGCCGGACGTGTCGTCGCGGATCATTTCCTCGTGCGGCTCGCGCGATCGGCGCGTTAGATCTGCTCGCCACTCAGCCGCTGACACACCATGTCGAGCTGCTCAAGCGAACTGTAATCGAGCGTGATCGAGCCGCGTCCCTCATCGTTGAAGGCGATCGTGACGCGAAGCCCAAGCAGGTCGGCAAGCTGGCGCTCCAAAGCCTCGATATCCGCGCTGCCGCCACCACCGCCGCTCGGGCGTGGCGGTTGACGGGACGCTCCGACGCGCGATGTCGGGGCACCATGTTTGTCGTGGCTCGCCAGTTTCTCGGTCTGCCGCACCGACAATCCCTGGGTCAGCACCTGCTCGGCGAGAGCCACCGGATCCGCTGCGCCAATTAAAGCGCGCGCATGGCCCATCGCCAGCTTGCCTTCGACCACCTGCGCCTGAACTTCAGGCGGTAAATCAAGCAATCTGAGGAGATTGGCGACGTGGCTGCGCGATTTGTGAACGGCGCGCGCCAGCTCCTCCTGAGTATGGCCAAATTCGTCGAGCAGGCGTTGATAGGCCCGCGCTTCTTCGATCGCGTTGAGATCCTGTCGCTGGATGTTTTCCAGCAGCGCGATCTGCAGCGTCTCGCTGTCCGAATAATCGCGAACGACCACCGGTACTTCGTGCAGCCGGGCGCGTTGTGCCGCACGCCAGCGACGTTCGCCCGCGACAATCTGGAAGTCATGACCGTGCGGGCGGACGATGATCGGCTGGATGACCCCGCGCTGAGCGATGGACGCTGCAAGCTCGTCGAGCGCGGCTTCGTCGAAATGCCGCCGCGGCTGCTCGGGATGCGGCGCGATCGCGGACACCGGGATCATCCGCACCGCACCACGTGCGGTGCCGGTCTCGCTGGTGTCGCGCTCGTCTTTTGCAACATCGCCAAGCAGCGCATTGAGGCCGCGGCCGAGACCGCCCTTGGCGCGGCGGGAACCGAAATCACTCACGCTGCTTCATTCTCCATCTGCGGCAGGCGGCGGATCAACTCGCGCGCCAACGCTATATAAGCTTCCGAGCCACTGCATTTGTGATCGTAGATCAAGGCCGGCAGTCCGTGGCTGGGCGCCTCGGACAGCCGTACGTTGCGCGGGATCACCGTATCGAAGACGACGTTGCCAAGCACCGCGCGGACATCGTTAGAGACTTGCTCGGTCAGGCGATTGCGTCGGTCGAACATCGTGAGGGCGACGCCAAGGATCGATAACGACGGATTAAACCGTGAGCGGATCCGCTCGATTGTGTTGAGAAGCTGACTCAGTCCTTCCAGCGCGAAGAACTCGCACTGCAACGGCACGAACAAGGCGTCCGCTGCGACCATTGCGTTGATCGTCAGCAGGCCCAGCGACGGCGGGCAGTCGATCAGCACGATGTCCCACGACCGTTTTGCAATTTCGAAGGCGCGCCGTAGCCGATGGGTGCGTTGCTCGAATTCGACCAGTTCGATTTCGGCGCCCGACAGATCGACCGTTGCGGGCAAAACATCAAGCAAAGGAATGTCGGTGGCGACCGCCGCTTCTGCGACGCCATCGCTGTCGATCAGAACATCGTAGCTCGATCGACTACGTTGCGCCTGATTGATCCCGAGCCCGGTAGAAGCATTGCCCTGTGGATCGAGATCGACGAGCAGCACGCGATGCCCGGAGGCGGCAAGGGCCGTTGCGAGATTGATAGCGCTGGTGGTCTTCCCAACGCCGCCTTTCTGGTTCGCCACCGCTATGCAGAACATCAGGTTCTCACTCCATCGCCGATCACGATCACCGACGCGGGATCCGTGACGCTTTGTTCCACGTGAAACATACCGCGCCATCGCGCCGGTAGCATCTCGACCTCACTACCACCATTCTGCCCGCGCGGAAGGATCATTCGCGTCCTGCTGTGGCGCAGGTGGCTCGTCATGGCGATGAGATCAGGGATGCTGGCTACTGCCCGTGCGCTGATGATGTCGGCGTCACCAGTTACCGTCTCGGCTTTGGCCTTATGAACCACGACGTTCCCGAGATTCAGTTCATTCGCGGCGGCGGCAAGAAACTCTACCCGCCGCCCCCGCGGTTCGACGAGGGTGACAGCGAGGTCGCACAAGATGGCGATGACGAGGCCGGGCAGACCGGGGCCGGAGCCGATGTCGAACCAGGTCGTGGCATTAGCCGGGATATGCTGTGCCAGTTGCGCAGAGTCCGCGATGTGGCGGTTCCAGATGGCGTTCGTAGAGGCTGGAGAGATAAGATTCTGGTGCTGGTTTTCCTCCAGCAGCAATGCTCGAAAATGGTCGAGCTTGGCGACGGCATCCTCGCCGAAGGTTGCGTGGCACCATGCTACGCTATCATCTTCCGTCATGCGCGCTTCCTCGAATGCAGCCACAATGCCGCGAGCGCCGCTGGCGTTACACCCCGAACGCGCGACGCTTCGTCGAGAGTCATTGGGCCTGCTTGTTCAAGCCGCTCGATCATCTCCAAGGAGAGACCAGGAACCGTACGCAATGTCTCGCCATCGGACGTGATCTTGACGCCACCGTCACGACGCATTCGCTCGATCTCCACCGCCTGCCTTTGAAGATACGGAGCATAGCGGTGATCTTCCTCGACCTCGCGGATGATGTCAGGCTCGACATGCACGATGGCGCCGCTCTTTGCAGCAGCGCGCATCTCTGCCCGACGACGTATATGGGCGAGACGAGCGGGAGTTAGAACGTCGTAGCCAGATGCCCACTCCGACAAACGCGCTTCCGCATTGTCGGCACGTAGCGCAAGCCGATACTCCGCGCGGGCCGTCAGCATCCGGTAGGGTTCGCTGATGCCCTGCAGGACGAGGTCGTCGATCATCACTCCCATATAGCCGCGCGCCCGGTCGACGGTCATCGGAGCGAGATCACAGGCGAGTGCGGCAGCGTTGAGCCCGGCGACGATGCCCTGTGCCGCTGCCTCTTCGTAACCGGTCGTGCCGTTGAGCTGGCCGGCACAGAACACACCCGGGATCGCGGACAATGCGAGCTGATGGTTCAGGGCGCGGGGGTCGATATAGTCGTACTCAACCGCATATCCATATTGCGCCACCCGCGCCGCCCGAAGCCCGGGGATGGAGCGGATCAGTCGATCCTGCACGTCAACCGCAAGCGAGGTCGAGATGCCATTAGGATAAACCAGATGATCATCCAGTCCTTCTGGCTCGAGGAACACCTGATGGCCGTCACGATCCCCGAAGCGATGAACCTTATCCTCGATCGATGGACAATAGCGTGGTCCGTTGCCTTCGATCGCCCCGCCGAAGAGCGGCGAGGTCGCCAGCCCGTCGCGAATGATGTCATGCGTTTCGTTAGTCGTCCGCGTGATCGCGCACGCGAGTTGCGGCAGCCGCGGTCCCGTCGACATCGGCGACATGCGCCAGGGGTCGCTGTCGGACGGCTGCGGCTCGAGTGCGCCCCAGTCGATGGTGCGACCGTCCAAGCGGGGCGGTGTGCCCGTCTTGAGCCGGCCCATTGGCAGCTGGAGCGACCGCAATTGTTCGCCGAGTACCGTGGCCGGTCGTTCGTTGATCCTTCCCCCCGGCTCGCGCTCCACGCCGCGGAAGATGCGACCGCCGAGGAACGTGCCGGTGGCAAGCACCACCGCTCGAGCGGTGACCATCGTGCCTTCGGTTAGCGCAACACCAACCACTTCTCCGCCTGCCACCGACAGCGCCCTGACCTCTGCTTCGATGAGATCGATGCCCACCTGCGCCTGCAGCTGCCGCTGAATCGAAGCGCGGTATCGTTTTCGGTCGGCCTGCAGGCGGGGACCCTGAACGGCCAGTCCTTTCGACCTGTTGAGCATGCGGTAATGGATGCCGGCATCGTCAGCCGCACGCGCCATCAGCCCATCAAGCGCATCAACCTCGCGGACAAGGTGTCCCTTTCCGAGGCCGCCGATCGATGGGTTGCAGGACATGGTACCAACTTGGGCGAGGGACTGCGAGATCAACGCAACGTGCGCGCCACGCCGCACCGCTGCAGCTGCCGCTTCAGTGCCGGCGTGACCCCCGCCGACTACAATGACGTCGTACTGTTTCACGTGGAACACTCATTTTCCGAGACAAAAGCGCCCGAACAGGGCGTCTAACATTGCCTCCGTAGCATCGCGGCCCAGTACCGCGGCTAAGGACACGTTGGCAATGCGAAGCCGTTCGGCATCCAGCAGCAAATCTGCGCCAGCTATCGCCGCAAGTTCCGACACCGCTGCAGCAATGAGGCGCCGATGGCGTTCGTGCGGCAGCACCGTGGATCCATCAGTGACAAGATCGCTCGCCCGATCGTGAAGCGCATTCCAGACCATATCGATCGAGCGAGGATCGTGGATCGACGTCAGGTGATCCAATCCTTGGCGCGCATAGTCGATCTCGTCGGCGCGCGCCCCAATTCGCACCGATCCCGTCGGCGCATCGGCAATGTCACCAAGCCACAGAACGACGTCGGCTAGGTCGAGCAATCCCCGCGCTCGCTCGATCCCGATCGCCTCGATCGGATCTTGCGTCTCGGCAACAATTCCGGCGGTGTCGATCAGTCGGTAGGGGATGCCGCGGTGGACTATAGCGGCCTCGAGAACATCGCGCGTCGTGCCAGCGATATCTGTCACGATCGCGGCGTCGCGACCCAGCATGGCATTGAAGAGCGATGACTTGCCGGCATTACGAGGGCCGGCGAGTACGACCATCACGCCATCCCGCAACCGCTCGACCGGTGGACGTGCGAGAACTTCGTGCATCTCGGTCAGCAACTCAGCGACGAGCGCAGGAACGTCGAACGCCGCCGCGTGAGTGACGTCATCCTCATCGCTGAAGTCCAGTTCCGCCTCGACCCGTGCGGCAATCATGCTCGACCGGTCGAGCCAGTCGGTCACCAAGCGACTTAATCCGCCTTCCGCCATTGTCAGGGCCGCACGTCGCTGTGCTTCCGTCTCGGCCTCGAGCAGGTCTGCGAGACCTTCGGTTTGTGCAAGATCAAGCCGACCGTTGCCAAGCGCCCGCCGCGTAAACTCTCCCGGCTCGGCCATCCGCACGCCGGGGGCGTGCGCCAGCGCCGCCTCCACGGCAGCGACAACCGCCCGACCGCCGTGCAGATGAAGCTCGATCAGGTCCTCACCGGTTGCGGTGGCCGGTCCCGGAAAGAAGATCGTCAGCGCGCGATCGAGGGTCTCGCCAGCCGCGTCGCGCAAACGCCGCACGGCGGCAACGCGCGAGGCCGGGAGCGTTCCGGCAAGCCGCTCGCCAACAGCGCGTGCCGCCGGCCCGCTGATCCTCACCACCGCAATCGCCGCGGGCGGGCGGCCGCTCGACAGCGCGAAGATCGTGTCGATCATACCCCGGGCCTGGATCCGCTCGTGAACATTTGTCGCCAGAAATCCATCCCGGCGTCCCCGACCGGCACCCAGCTGCGAAACATTGCGCCAATCAATTCGGGGGAGGGGGCCTGTCCGTCGATCGTCTCACGCATCCGGTTGAGGAAGTGATCGTGAATCGGGGTGAGATCCGGCAAACCCATCATGCGCCGCGCTTCCTCCGGCGTGCAATCAACCTCAATCGTGACCTTCATGGCTGCGCTCCTCGATCGCGCCGCCGGGCGCTGGGGTATATGCAAGCTATGCCCGCGAACGGCCATGCGCCGCAACGGGAAGCCGTGGCACTTTGCCGACGGCCAAGGTTTATAGAGCCGCATTGACACGGAGAAGCAGCAGATGACCGACACGATCTCGATTTCCACTCTCGATGGCAACGATATGCCGGCCTATCGCGCCGCGCCCGCCGGAACCCCGAAGGCGGCGATCATCGTCATCCAGGAGATTTTCGGGGTCAACGCCGGCATCCGCCGCAAGTGCGACACGCTTGCCGAGGCCGGGTATCTCGCCATCGCGCCCGATCTGTTCTGGCGAATCAAGCCCGGCATCTCGCTCGATCCGGACATCGCGCCCGAGATGGAGCGTGCCTTGTCATTGCTGGGGCAGTTCGATCAGGATCAGGGGATCCGCGACATCGAGGCGGCGATACGGTTCGCACGAAGTGCGGGCGTTACGAAGGTCGGTGCGGTCGGTTACTGTCTGGGCGGGCGGCTGGCGTACATGACCGCCGCGCGGACGGACATAGACGTCAGCGTCGGCTATTACGCCGTCGGCATCGATGGGCTGCTCGGCGAAAAGCATGCGATCGCGAGGCCGTTGATGCTGCATATCGCGGGCGAGGATGGCTTCGTGAACAAGGCCACGCAGGCCGCGATGCACGCGGGACTCGACGACCATCCGAAGGTCACGCTGCATGATTATCCCGGCGAAGATCACGGATTCGCAACCGAGTTCGGCAAGCGCCGCTCCGACGCGGCGGCAACGCTGGCCGACGAGCGCACCGCGGCGTTCTTCGCCGAGCACCTGGACTGAGCATGTGGGCGTGTGTCGTCGCCGACACACGCCGCCTTACACTCCGACCCGAAGCCGCTTCTTTCATCCTGTGGTCAGGAAGCAAAGCGACGGTTGAGGTCAGCCTGCCGCCGCGGGGACACGTCCCACGTTACGCCGGATTGCCATCCGTATCGCGCAGCACCTCGCGCCGGCCAACATGGTCGGGGCGGCTGACTACGCCCTCCTTTTCCATCCGCTCGATGAGCCGCGCGGCAGAATTGTAGCCGATCCGCAGCTGGCGCTGCAGCCACGATGTCGAGGCCTTCTGGCTGCCGCACACGATCGCAACCGCCGCGCGATATTGCTGATCCTCTGCCGAATCCTCCCCGGTCGGTGCGCCCTCCAGCGCGAAGCTCTCGGCGGGTTCTTCGGTGACCGATTCGATGTAATCGGGCTGCCCCTGCGCGCGCCAGTGATCGGTGACCGCACGTACCTCGTCGTCGCTGACGAACGGGCCGTGGACGCGGACAATGCCCTTGCCGCCCGGCATATAGAGCATGTCGCCACGCCCGAGCAGCTGCTCCGCGCCCTGTTCGCCGAGGATCGTGCGCGAGTCGATCTTGCTGGTGACGTGGAAGCTGATGCGGGTCGGCAGGTTGGCCTTGATGACGCCGGTGATGACGTCCACCGACGGGCGCTGCGTCGCCATGATGAGGTGGATGCCCGCCGCACGCGCCTTCTGCGCGAGCCGCTGGATCAGGAACTCGACCTCCTTGCCGGCGGTCATCATCAAGTCGGCCAGTTCGTCGACGATGACGACGATCTGCGGCAGCACGTCATAGTCGAGCTGCTCCTCCTCATAGATCGGCTGGCCGTTCTCGCCATAGCCGGTCTGGACGCGGCGGCCGAGCGGCGTACCCTTGGCGCGCGCCGCGCGGACCTTGTCGTTGAAGCTCGCGAGACTACGCACGCCGACCGACGACATCTGACGATAGCGATCCTCCATCGTCTCGACCGCCCATTTCAGCGCGCGCACCGCCTTGGAGGGGTCGGTGACGACCGGTGACAGCAGGTGCGGGATGTCGTCGTACATGCTCAATTCGAGCATCTTCGGATCGATCATGATCATCCGACACTGGTCGGGGGTGAGCCGGTAAAGCAGCGACAGGATCATTCCGTTCAGGCCCACCGACTTGCCCGAGCCAGTCGTGCCCGCCACGAGCAGATGCGGCATCGGCGCGAGATCGGCGATGACCGGATCGCCGGCGATGTTCTTGCCGAGGATTACCGGCAGCTGCGCGGTCTGATCCTCGAACGCCTGACTAGCGACGAGTTCGTGGAGCGAGACCGTTTCGCGTTTGGTATTGGGCAGCTCGATTCCGATCACCGAGCGACCGGGGATCGTCGCGACGCGGGCCGAGATCGCCGACATGTTGCGCGCGATATCGTCGGCGAGCGCGATGACGCGGTTTGCCTTGGTGCCGGGGGCCGGCTCCAGCTCGTACATCGTCACCACCGGGCCGGGGCGCACCTCAGTGATCGCGCCCTGCACCTTGAAGTCGTCAAGCACGGTTTCGAGCAGCCGTGCGTTGCGCTCCAGCCCGGCCTTGTCGACCGGCCCGCTTTGATTGGCGGGCGCAGGGGTAAGCAGGTCGAGCGACGGCAGCACGAACGTGTCGCGAAGGTCGAGCCGCTGCTGCGGCTTCGGCGGTGCGAGCGACGGAGAGGTGGTGCGGTCGCTGATGACCGGGGCGGGACGATTATCCGGCTGCGCCACCGCACGTGGCGCGGGGGTGCGCGTCGGTGAGAACGGTGCATCCCCGTCATCCGCCGCGTCATCGAACGCAGCCTCCTCGAAGCTTTCGTCTCCATCGCGGGCACGTCGGCGGAGCAATCGCGGCGACGGCGTGAAGCGCGCGAGATCGATCTCAAGGCTGCGTCCCCACAGGATCGCGCCCGCAATTCCGGTCAGCAGGCCGAGTGCGAGGACGCTCCACCATGTTACCAGCGGGTTGCCGATCAACGCGATCCCCGATCGGGTCGCGCCGACCACGCCCGAGCCGACCGCGCCGCCCCAGCCAAACGGCAGCGCCGGTACTGCGCCGGGCGCGACGCAGGTCAGCGTCACCGCCATCAGCGCGACGCCGATCGCCGCATTGCGGAGCATTCGCCAGCCGTTCCCCGCCGGTTGCGCGCGCCACAGCCGCAGCGCGACGATCGGCGCGACCGGCAGCAGCAGCGCGACCGCCGGACCGAACAGCGTCAGCGCGAGGTCCGCGAACCACGCTCCGGGGCTGCCGAGCAGGTTGCCGGTCACTCCCGCTGCTGCCGTGTTGAGCGACGCATCGCCCGGCCGGTAGGTGACCAGCGCCACCGCCATTGCCACCGTCAATACGAACAAGGCGGTGGCGAGGATCAACGCCCCGCTGCGCAACGCCCCGGCCTTGACCGTCTCACGCCACAACGGCGCGTCGACACGGCTTGCCATCCCGAACCCCCAACGATGTCAGAAAATACCGTCATATTCTCCGCCTCCGTGCGTTGCACGTCAAGATCGCGGCGGACGTTGGCATCGCGCGCGAGTAAGGATAGGGCAGGACCATGGACAAAGCAGATGCCCGGGCAGATGTGCTCATCCTCGGCGGCGGGCTGGTCGGCAGCGCGCTGGCCGTTGCGCTCGACCGCCATGGCCTGTCCTCGATCGTCGTCGATCCCGCCGATCCGGCGGTCACGCTGACGGCGGGGTTCGATGGTCGGGCGTCGGCGGTGGCGAGCGCCAGCCACAAGATGCTCGACGCGATCGGCGTCGGTGACGTGCTGCGCGGCAAGGGCTGCGAGATCCGCCAGATCCGCGTCAGCGACGGGCTTGCGCCGGGCAAGCTCGACTTCATCCCCGCGCCCGACGATGCCGCGCTGGGTACGATGTACGAGAACCGGCTGCTGCGCCGCTCACTCTACGACGCAGCCGTAACGGCCGAGCACGTCGATCTGCGGATGCAGACGCGCGCGACGACGATCGAACGCGACGCCGATGGCGTGCGGGCTATTCTGTCGTCGGGCGCGATCGTCACTGCCGACCTGCTCGTCGCCGCCGAGGGGCGGCAATCGCCGACCCGCGCGGCGGCCGGAATCAACGTCGCACGGTGGCAATACGATCATGCTGCGATCATTGGCGCCTTCCATCATGAGCGCAGCCACGAAAATGTGGCTTACGAAATATTCTATTCGGCCGGGCCGTTCGCCCTGCTTCCCTTGCCAGATGACGAGATCGGCCATCGGTCCGCCATCGTCTGGACGGTGGCGGGGGAGCATGCCGCCGGGATGCTCAAGCTGGGCGATCGTGGCTTTCTGGCCGAGGCCGAAAAGAGCATGGGCGGGTTCCTGGGTGCGTTGTCGCACGCCTCGCCGCGTGCCAGCTACCCGCTCGGCTTCCACCATGCGGCGCGGCTGACCGACACGCGGCTGGTGCTGGTCGGCGATGCGGCGCACGGCATCCATCCGATCGCGGGGCAGGGCGTGAACCTCGGTTATCGTGATGTCGCTGCGTTGGTCGAGGTGCTGGTCGAGGGTCGGCGACTCGGGCTGGAGGCCGGTGACGCACAATTGCTCAAGCGCTATGAGCGGTGGCGGAGCCTCGACACGTTCATGGTCGCCGCTGCCACCGACACGCTGACGCGGCTGTTCGGCGTGCCCGGCAAGGCGGCGAGCGCGGTTCGGCGGTTCGGCATTTCGGCGGTCGATCGGCTCCCACCGCTCAAAGACCGCTTCATGGCGGAGGCGCGTGGCGAAAGCGGTGCTCTTCCCAGATTGTTGATGGGGACGATGGCCTGACGTTGTTCGTCAGGCCGCGACCGGAAAGCGCAGCAATCGATCGGGCAGGGCGACAAGCGCCTCCGCATGCCCGCCGGTAGCCCTCGCGATTTCGGGATGCGTCACGTCGAGCCCGCCGGTCAGCGCACCAAACGCCGGGAAAATCAGCTTCGTCGCCGTAGCCACAAAACAGCGCCGCGCCACCAGTTTGCCGCGAACCCTTACCCGAAGCTTGGGATGATAGTGGCCGGATAACTCCGGATATGTTTCACGTGGATCGGCCTCGTGACGCAGCATCACGCCATCAACCAAGGCTTCGTCCCGCACCTCGCCGCCGCAACGATCGACAAACACCCGATCATGGTTGCCGGTGATCCACGTCCAGCGCGTCGTCGCAGTCAGTGCCGAAAGCGTCGCTCGCGCTGCTTCGGGCAGTCGATCACAGCCGGCGATGTCATGGAAGCTGTCGCCGAGACACCAGACCTCTTCCGCTCCGGTGGTTGCGACGATCGCCGACAACGCCGCCAACGTCGCCATCGAATCATAAGGTGGCAACATCTGCCCACCACGCGCGAACCAGCTCGCCTTTTCGAAATGCAGATCGGCTACCAGCAACGCACGTCGCGTCGGCCAGAACAATGCGCCTTCGGGTAGTGCCTGCCAGACGTGCCCGCCAAAGCGGAGTTCGGCGAACGGAACGGGAACCATGGCATCTGCCATGCCTCAGCTGGCTAAGCCGATCAACTGCTTAGCCGGCATATACCTTCACCAGATCGAACATATAGTCTCGCGCATCGTACAGCGAGTCGACGCGGATCCGCTCGTTGAGGCCGTGGACACCGCTGGTCTGTGGATCGACGAACGTGCCGGGCACGCCGTACACGGGGATGCCGATCGCTTCGAGGAAGACGCCATCGGTGGCCCCGGTCGACATCATCGGCAACATCGGCAGCCCCGGAAAGTGCTTCGCGGCGATCCGCTTCATCGGCTCGATCACCTTGGGGTCAAGCGTCGGCGGGATGGCGGTAGGTCGGACCGGCTGGTTGGCGGTGACGGTCACCTTTTCCCCGGCAAGCCGCTTGAGCGTCGCAAGCGTGCTGTCAACGGTTTCGCCGGGGAAAATCCGGCAATTGACGTTTGCAGTCGCACGCTGCGGCAGTGCGTTTTCGGCGTGGCCGGCGCTGAGCAACGTCGCGACGCAGGTCGTGCGCAAGGTCGAATGCAGCACCTTGTCGCGGCTGACGATCGCGTCGGCCGCCTTGTCGGTGGTATCGGTGAGCAGTCGGCGGATCGCGCCAGCCTGTTCGCTGTCGGCACGCGCGGCGGTGGCGTTGAAATAGGCGCGGGTCGTGTCGGTGAAATGCACCGGGAATTCGTAGCCCTGCACCGCCTTGATCGCGTCAGCCAGTTCGTAGATCGCATTGTCGGGGGTGGGGGCGGAGCTGTGACCGCCGGGGTTGGTGGCGACGAAGGTATAGTTCTGCGCGGCCTTCTCGCCGACCTGCACCGCCAGTAGTTGCCGCTTGCCCGCCGCGTCTAGCCGCCCGCCGCCACCCTCGTTGAGCGCGAATTCGGCGGCGATCAGCTCGGGTCGGTTTTGCGCCAGCCATTGCGCGCCGTTGAAGGCGAAGGTGGTTTCCTCGCCACAGGTCAGCGCCAGCTTGATCGTCCGCTTCGGACGATAGCCTTGCTGGCGAAAGCGAATCATCGCATCGGCCCAGATCGCGGACATCGCCTTATCGTCGACCGCACCGCGCGCGTAGTAATAGCCGTCTTCCTCGACCAGCTTGAACGGATCGCGCTGCCAGTCCTCGCGCTTGGCCGCAACGACGTCGAGGTGGCCGAGCAGCAGGATCGGCTTGGTGGCAGCGTCGCTGCCCTTCAGCACCGCGACGATCCCGCCGTCCCTGGGATGCTCGGGGACCGAGAAACTGGTGATATCGGCATCGACGAAGCCCGCCGCTTTCAGTCGCGCGCCGACCTGCGCCGCCGCCTGCGTACAACTGCCGACGTTCACGACCGTATTGGTCTCAACCATCTCCTTGTAGAGATCGAAGAACGCTTTCTGGTCCGGGCGGGTCTGCGCCGCGGCGCCCGTCGCCAGCATCGTCAGTACGCCGGCCGCGATCGCCACGTTACGCATTCACATTCCCCTTCGTCGTTGCGGCGATCGTCGCAGCCAAGCGGCGGGGGTGCAATATCTCACAACACCTTGGCGCGGCCGGCGTCACGCGGCAGCAGCAACCGCAACTCGCGCCGCGCGAAGTCGATATGGACGCGCCGGAACAACCGCAACACGTCCATTCCGAGCAGCAGCGCCGGCTTGCCCTCCAGCCCGAACGCCGCGAACGGTCGCGCATCGGCGAAGCCGACCGGCAGCGCACGGATCGTGGCGCTGCCCAATGTCAGCATCGGCACCGCGGCGTAATCGGTGGTGATGCTGTCGCCGGTGACGCTGGTGAACACGATCGGGATGCCGCCGCCGCGTCGCGTCAGCAGACGACGCAGCGCCAGGTTGCCGATGCTGACGCTCGTCCCGGTATCCAGCACCACGCGCACGCGTCGCCCTGCGACCGTGGCGTTGGTGACGACCAATTGCCCGAACAGGCTCTTCGCGCGCACGACGATCTCACCGGGCTCGGGCCGCGGCGGCTTCACCCCGACGGCGGGCGCCACGGTCATCCGTTGCTGGTCGAAGTCGATCGTCAGCGCATGGTCCTGCATCGCGTCGATGCCCAGGATGCCGAGCGCCCCCATATCGTGTGCGTCCAGCGCTGGCGCTTCGACCCGGCGTGCGCCCAGCGTGCTGACTGCCAGCGACGGGATCACGACCGTCGCCACCGTGCTGGTGCCGGTGATCGTCGTCATCCGCACCGTCGGGCCGGGCGGGAGCGCGAGCCGCGCGGCGAGCTGGCGGGAGATGACGCTGCGTTGCGCGCCCGAGTCGACGATGAACGAAAAGGGGCCGGCGGCGTCGATCCGCACCGGCACGGTCATCCGGTCTTCCTGACTCAGAAAGGCGAGGTCGTCGCCGACCGGCGCGGTCGGCGGAACCGGCCGCACCGTTTCCTGCGCGGCTGCCGGCAACGCGGCGCAGGCGAGCAACAGCGCGAACATCCTCTCCATAGCTCACGCTACGCCTCGCGGTGGGCGCAATCAATCCACGCGCATCGCCTCTGCAGCCAGCGCCTCGGCCTCGATCAGCAGCGCGTCGTCGGCGCTGCCGGTCGCGACCTTCTCGCGCCCGATCAGCGTCAGCACCGGCACCGCCAGCGGCGTGACGCGCGGCAGGTCGACATGCACCATCGTGTCGGCGGCGCGGTCGAGCAGATCGGCAAGCCGCCCGACATCGGTCATCCGCGCGCGCGCATCGGCCCATGCCGCCTCCAGCAGCACATGCCCAGGCTCATATTGGCGCAGCACGTCGTAGATCAGGTCGGTCGAGAAGGTCACCTGCCGCCCGGTCTTGCGCTTGCCCGGGTGCTGGCGTTCGACCAGCCCGCCGATCACCGCCACCTCGCGGAACGCGCGCTTGAGCAGATGCGAGCGTTCGACCCATTCGACGAACTCATGTTCGAGGATGTCGGCGCTGAATAAAGCCGCGGGATCGGTCACCTTCTCCAGCCCGTAGCAGGCGATCGCATAATCGTTGGCGACGAATCCGAGCGGCTTGAGCCCCAGCGTTTCCATCCGCTTCGTCACCAGCATCCCGAGCGACTGGTGCGCGTTCCACCCCTCGAAGCTGTACGCGACCATGTAATGCCGTCCCTCGCGCGGGAAGGTCTCGACCAGCAATTGATCGGGGTGCGGTAAGGTCGAGCGGCGCTGCTGAATTTCCAGCCATTCGCGCACGTCGTCGGGAAAGCGATGCCATTCCGCGGGCGTGTCGAGGAAGCGCCGGACGCGGTTGGCGAGGTTGGTCGACAGCGGCATCCGGCTACCGCCGTACGTCGGAATTCGCGCCGGACGGCTGCTGGCGCGGACGATCAGGTCCTCGGTGTCGATCTTCTCGACCTCGAGGCTCATGCCGGCGAAGAAGAAGGTGTCGCCATGGCTCAGCGTCGCGGCGAACCCTTCCTCGACCTTGCCGAGCGCACGCCCGTTGCGGAAGCGCACCTTGAGCATCGTCGCCTCGACGATGATCCCGGCATTGAGGCGGTGCTGCGCGATGAATTTCGGATGGCTTACCCGCCACTTCCCGTCGCCGTCCTGCGTCAACCGCTTGAACCGGTCATAGGCACGCAGCGAATAGCCGCCGTCGCGGATGAAGCCGAGCACGCGGTCGAACAATTCATCGGTCAGCGCAGAATAGGGCAGGGCCGAACGTAGCTCGTCCAGCATCGCCGCCTGCTCGAACGGCGCGGCACAGGCGCACGCCATGACATGCTGCGCCAGCACGTCGAGCGCTCCCATGCGGAACACGTCGGTATCCAGCTCGCCCGCCTCGACCGCGTCGAGCGCGGCGCGCGCTTCCAGATATTCGAAGCGGTTGCCGGGAACGACGATCGCCTCGCTCGCCTGATCGAGCCGATGATTCGAGCGCCCGATCCGCTGGAGCAGCCGCGACGAGCCCTTCGGCGCGCCCATCTGGATCACGCAATCGACATCGCCCCAATCGACCCCGAGGTCGAGGCTGGCGGTGGCCACCAGCGCGCGGAGCCGCCCGTCCGCCATCGCATTCTCGACCTTGCGGCGCGCTTCCTTCTCCAGACTGCCGTGGTGGATGCCGATCGGCAGTTGCATCGCATTGGCCTTCCACAGATCCTGGAAGATCAGCTCGGCAAGGCTGCGGGTGTTGCAGAACACGATCGAGGTCTTGTGCGTCTCGATCTCGGCCATCACCTGTTCGGCGGCATAGCGCCCCGAATGCCCCGCCCAGGGCACGCGCCCCTCGGGCAACAGGATCGCAATATCGGGATCGACCCCGGCGTCGCCGTGCACCAGCGCGACGCGGTCGATGTCGCCATCGGGCGCGAGCCACGCACGATAGCCGTCCGGGTCGGCGACCGTCGCCGACAGCGCGACGCGGCGCAGGTCGGGCGCGATCGTCTGGAGCCGCGCCATGCACAGGTTGAGCAGGTCGCCGCGCTTTCCGGTGGCGAAGGCGTGTACTTCGTCGACCACGATCGTCCGGAGCCCGGCGAACATCGTGAAACTGTCGGGATAGCTGAGCAGCAGCGACAGGGATTCGGGGGTGGTCAGCAGGATGTGCGGCGGCCTGACCCGTTGGCGGGCCTTGCGGTCGGACGGCGTGTCGCCGGTGCGCGTCTCGACCCGCAGGTCGAGCCCCATCTCCTCGACCGGCGCGAGCAGGTTACGCTGGATATCGACCGCCAGCGCCTTGAGCGGCGAAACGTAGAGCGTGTGGAGCCCGTCGACGGGGGCCTCGACGAGTTCGGCCAGTGTCGGGAGGAACCCGGCGAGCGTCTTGCCCGCGCCGGTGGCGGCGATCAGCAGCGCGTGATGCCCCGCACGCGCTTCGTCCAGCATCGCGAGCTGGTGCCGGCGCGGCTGCCAGCTACGCCGCGCGAACCAGTCGGTGAGGACGGCGGGAAGGGCGGTCAATCGGGCGTCCGGGCGGGCATGTCAGAGATGTAGGTGGCGGGGCGGGCGGGGCAACCGGCCACCCGTCATTGCGAGCGGAGCGAAGCAATCCAGGGTTGGACCAAGCCGCCCTGGATTGCTTCGCTGCGCTCGCAATGACGACGGCTCACGGCGTCCGCGTGCGATCCTCGGCCGATTGCTGCTTGTACAGCTCGCGGGTCGCCTGCTCCGTGCGGGCTTCCTCATGCGGCGTGCGGCGGCGATTGCGCAGCATCGCGAACAACAATGCCAAGACCAGGATGATCGGCCCGGCGATCACCACGAAGCTCCACAAACCGTCGCCGAACATCGCCTATCTCCTTGACGTTACAGGACCAACGATGCGTCGATGAACTTCGATCCGCGCGCGCGGTTGTTGCGGCATGACAACGCTCGGTGACTGGCTCGAACCGCACCCGCACGGGCTGTACGTGCGCCCCGCCGATGCGTGGGTCGATCCATCGATCCCGGTCGCTCGCGCACTGGTCACGCACGGCCACGCCGATCACGCGCGCGGTGGTCATGGCGAGGTATGGGCGACGCCCGAGACGCTCGCGATCATGGACGCGCGCTACGGCGAGCAGGTCGGCCGCCCGGTCGCATACGGCGAAAGCATCCGGCTTGGCGACGTCGAGATCGGTTTCGTCCCTGCCGGGCACGTGCTCGGCTCGGCGCAGATCGTTCTCGATCATCGCGGCGAGCGGGTCGTGGCATCGGGCGATTACAAGCGTCGGACCGATCCGACCTGCGCGCCGTTCGAGCCGGTCAAATGCGACGTGTTCATCACCGAGGCGACCTTCGGCCTGCCGGTGTTCCGCCACCCCGACACCGGCGACGAGATCGACAAATTGATCGCGCGGCTCCACGCCAACCCGGAGCGCTGCATCGTCGTCGGCGCCTATGCGCTCGGCAAGGCGCAGCGCGTGATCGCCGAACTGCGCGTCCGCGGGCACACCGCACCGATCTACATCCATGGCGCGCTCCAACGGCTGTGCGACCTGTATGCGGCGCATGGCGTGCCGCTGGGCGAGCTGCGCCCGGCGACCGGCGTCGCGAAGGCGGAGATGGCCGGGCATATCGTGATGTGCCCGCCCTCGGCGCTCAACGATCGCTGGTCGCGACGGCTGCCCGACCCGATCACAGCGATGGCGAGCGGCTGGATGCGGGTGCGGCAGCGCGCGCGGCAGAAGAATGTCGAGCTGCCGCTGATCCTCTCCGATCATGCCGACTGGGACGAACTGACCGCGACGCTGAGCGAGATTTCGCCGCGCGAGGTATGGGTGACGCACGGCCGCGAGGAGGCGCTGGTCCATTGGTGCATGACCCGTCAGATCAAGGCGCGCGCGCTGGCGCTGGTGGGGTTCGAGGATGAGGACGATTAGGCCCGCCTCCGTCATTCCCGCGAGGGCAGGAATCCGGAACCTCTGACGTTGCGACCCTTGCGGAGGCCCGCGCGTCTGGATTCCCGCCTGCGCGGGAATGGCCGAATGAGGCAAAGATGACGTAGCCACGACAACGGCTTGCATCGTTTCCATTGCGACGATTACACCAGTATCCCTGACCTAAAGGGGATCGCCTGATGCGCATCGGATGCGCCGCCCTCCTGCTCGCCGCCGCGACGATGCCGGCGCTGGCGCAGGACAAGGACAAGCGGCCGGCCAAGAGCAACGCCGAGATGCAGAAGGAGGAGGCCGATGCCGCCACCGCCAACGCGCCAGTCGAGGAACGCGAGGAACGCTCGAAAGGCGCGGTAACGGTCGCGGGCAAGCGGCTCGGCTATACCGCGACCGCCGGCACGCTGACGATCCGCGACATCGAGGGCAAGCCGACCGCGTCGATGTTCTACACCGCCTACACGCTCGACGGCACCAAACCGGGCACGAAGCGGCCGATCACCTATTTCTATAACGGCGGGCCCGGCAGCCCGACCTTCTGGCTGCACATGGGCTCGTTCGCGCCGGTACGGCTCCAGACCGGCAGCCCCGAGTTCATCCGCCCCGCGCCTTATGACTTTGGGCCGAACCCGTACACGCTGCTCGACAAGACCGACATGGTGTTCCTCGATGCGATCGGCGCCGGCTATTCCCGCCCGCTCGGCGACGCCAGGCCATCCGACTTCTACGGCACCGACGAGGATGCCGATGCCTTCGCCAAGGCGATCCTGCGCTATTCGACCAAGTTCGGGCGCTGGAACTCGCCGAAGTTCATCTTCGGCGAAAGCTACGGCACGCTGCGCTCCGGCGCACTGGCGTATCAGTTGCAGGATCGTGGCATGGCGCTGAACGGCGTCGTGCTGCTCAGCTCGATCATGAATTACGGCTATCGTCAGCCGGGGCTCGATCAGGTCTATCTCAACTATTTGCCGAGCTATGCCGCCACCGCCTGGTACCACAACCGACTCCCCAACCGTCCGGCAGATGTCGCGACGGTGGTGCAACAGGCGCGTGAGTTCGCGGTCGGGCCGTATATGTCGGCACTCGCCAAGGGCCAGAACATCAGCGCCGAGGAACGTGACAGCGTCGCGCGGCGGATGAGCGAGCTGACCGGACTCAGCCCCGATTTCCTGATCCGCAGCAATTTGCGCGTCGATCTCGCGCGCTTCCAGAAGGAGCTGCTGCGCGGCACCCGTCAGACGGTCGGTCGGTTCGATTCGCGCTACGTCGGCGTCGACAGCGACGCGGCGGGCGAGCGGCCCGAGAGCGACGTGTCGTCGGACGCGATCTCCGGCGCGTTCATCGCGACCTTCAACGATTATGCGACCCACACGCTCGGTTACAAGACCGACATGCCGTACCGGCTGTTGGCGCGCGACGCGAAGGGGTGGACGTGGAACTGGAAGCACGACTCGCCGCTGCGTGGCGGCGGGCAGCAGAACAACCCCTATACCGCGATCGATCTGGCGGCGGCGATGCGGGGCAATCCGTATCTGCAGGTGCTGTCGATGAATGGCTGGTACGACATGGCGACGCCGTTCTTCGGGACCGAAAACGACCTCGGGCATATGATGCTCGAACCCGCGCAACAGCGGAATCTGTCTTTCACTTACTATCCGGCGGGGCACATGACCTATCTCAATCCTGACGCGCTTGTGGCGATGAAGCGCGACCTGTCGGCGTGGTACGACCGCGCCCTGTCGGTCGCACGATCCGCGACACCGCCGGTGCCACCCACGACCGCCGCGGCGACCGGGCAGGGGCCGAACTGATGCGCGCGTTGCTCCTCGCGCTCGCCGCCCCTGCCGCGATCGCCGCGCAAGCCCCCGCCACCCCGACCGCCGCAGAGGATGCGCGGCTGACCGCCTTCCTCGACCGCGCGTTCGACGCCCGGGTCGCGCTCAGCCCGGAGGCCCAGACCAGCCTCGGGCTCAAGACCAATTACGACAAGCTCGACGACAATACCGACGCCGCCGCGATCCGCGAACGCGACCTGTCCGAACGGCAGTTGCGCGACATGCGCGCCAGCTTCTCGCCTGCGAAGCTCGGGCCGAGCGGCAAGCTGAGCTACCGTTTGTTCGAGGACCAGGTGGAGCGCGCACGCGACAGCTTCCGGTTTCGGAAGTGGCGCTATCCGGTGTCGACCAACGGCAGCCCGATGGGCGAGGTGCCGGCGTTCCTGATCAACAACCACCGCGTCGACACCGTCGCCGATGCCGACGCCTATGTCGCGCGCATCCGCGATTCGGAACGGGTGATGCGTGAGACCGCCGCGCTGATGCGAGAGCAGGCGAAAATGGGGATCGTGCCGCTCAAGATGACCTATGCCCCGGTGCGGGCGGACGCGCGCAAGGTGCTGACCGGCGCGCCGTTCACCGCCGGCGCGGACTCGGCACTGATGGGCGATTTCCGCAAGAAGGTGACCGCGCTCAAGGCGTCCGACGCGGAGAAGCAGCGGCTGCTCGCCGCGGCGGCGGCGGCGATGACTGGGCCGATGAAGCGCGGCTATGAGCTGATGTTCACGACGCTCGACGCGCTCGAACCGCGGTCTACCGGCAACTGGGGGGCGTGGAAGCTGCCGCAGGGCTCGGCCTATTACGCGGTTCGGCTGCGCGACTCGACGACGACCAATCTGACCGCCGACCAGATCCACGATCTCGGACTGCGGCAGGTCGCCGCGATCCGCAAGGAGATGGAGGCGGTGAAGACGCGCGTCGGTTTCAACGGCACGCTCGAGCAATTCTTCGAGGTGGTCCGCACCGATCCGCGCTTCAAATATCCCAACACCGAGGCGGGTCGCGAGGCGTATCTGGGCGATGCGCGCAGCTTCGTCGCGCAGATGATGACCGCCGCGCCGCAATGGTTCGAGCGGCTGCCCAAGGCGAAGCTGGAGGTGCGCGCGGTCGAGAAATGGCGCGAGGGCACTGCCTCGACCGCCTTCTACAACCGCCCCGCGCCGGACGGATCGCGGCCGGGCATCTTCTATGTCAATCTCGTCGACATGAACCAGACGCAGAAGATCCAGCTCGACGCGATCGCCGCGCACGAGGCCGCGCCGGGGCACCATTTCCAGATCGCGCGCGCGATGGAGCTGGAGGGGCTGCCCAAGTTCCGCGCGTTCGGCGGCTATGGCGCCTATGTCGAGGGCTGGGGGCTCTACAGCGAGCGGCTCGCCAAGGAGATGGGGGCGTATAAGGACCCCTATGCCGAGTTCGGGATGCTTTCCAATCAGGTGTGGCGCGCGATCCGGCTGGTGGTGGATACCGGCGTGCATTCCAAGAAGTGGACCCGCGAACAGGCGGTCGCCTATTTCCACGCCAACAGCTCGGTTAGCGACACCGATATTTCGCGCGAGGTCGATCGCTACTTCAACTGGCCGGGGCAGGCGACCAGCTACATGGTCGGGCAACTCAAGATCGCCGAGCTGCGCGCCAAGGCGGAGCGCGAGCTGGGGCCGAAGTTCGACATTCGCGGCTTTCACGAAGCGGTGCTGGGGCAGGGCGCGCTGCCGCTCGATGTGCTCGAGGAGCAGGTGAATGCGTGGATTGCGGCGAAGAAGGGGTAAGCATCCGTCATTGCGAGCGTAGCGAAGCGATCCAGGGCGTCCTGTCCGACCCTGGATTGCTTCACTGCGCTCGCAATGACGTTCGAGACGGGGAATTCACCCACCACACCCGGCACCCCGGCGGAGGCCGGGGCCCAATTGGGTGACGTCGCGGTATTTCAATGCGACGCCCGCCACTCGACGCCGGCCTCACGGGGCTGCCGGTGAATAGGGGCGACCGGACCTACTCGTCGGTCGCAGCAACCCGCCCCTTGAACCCCTGCGCCACCACGAACCACTCCACCGAGCCCTTGCGGCTGGCCGGCGGCTTGGCGTGCTTCACGGTCGTGAAGTTGCGCTTCATCTCCGCGACCAACGACGAATCCGCGCCGCCCGCGAACACCTTCGACACGAACGTCCCGCCCGGCCGCAGCACGTCGATCGCGAAGGCGAGTGCGGTCTCGACCAGCGCCATCGTCCGCAGCGCATCGGTCTGCGGATGCCCGACGGTGTTCGCCGCCATGTCCGACATCACCAGATCGGGTGCGCCGCCGAGGGCCTCCATCAGCTTGCCCGGCGCGGCATCGTCCATGAAGTCCATCTCGAAGATCGTCACGCCGTCGATCGGATCGACCGGCAACAGGTCGATGCCGACGATCGCCGCACCCGGTGAAGCCCGTCGCACCACCTGGCTCCACCCGCCCGGCGCGATCCCGAGATCGACGACGCGCCTGACGCCCTTGAGCAACCCGAACCGCTCGTCGAGTTCGGTCAGCTTGTACGCCGCGCGGCTGCGATAGCCCTCGGCCTTGGCGCGACGGACGTAGGGATCGTTGAGCTGCCGCTCCAGCCAGCGCGTCGACTGCGCAGTGCGGCGCTTGGCGGTCTTGACCCGCTGCCGCCCGACTCCGGCTCCCCTCATGCCCCCGTCTCCATCAGCCGGCGCAGGATTCCTTCGCGAATACCGCGATCGGCGACCCCCAGCCGCTCGGCGGGCCACAGGTCCAATATGCCTTCGAGGATCGCACAACCCGCGACGACCAGGTCGGCGCGCTCACGCCCGATGCACGGCAGTTTCGCTCGCTCGGTCAAGGACATGCCCGCCAGCTCCTGACTGATCGAGCGCATTGCCGCTGCGGGCGCGATCAGCCCGTCGACTTGCGACCGATCATAGCGCTCGAGCCCAAGGTGGACGCTGGCGAGCGTCGTCACCGTACCCGATGTGCCGAGCAGCCGCGGCACAGCCGACGGCCGCGGCAGCCGTGCCGCGAACGGCGCAAAGCTCTCCGCCACCAACGTCCGCATCCGCTTATAGGCACGCGCGCGCTCCTCGGCGGTGTTGCCGCCGCCTGCGCTTTCGGTCAGCGAGACGACGCCCCAGGGCGCGCTATGCCAGTCGCGGACTCGCGGCACGGTGGTGTCGGCATCGACCAGCACCAGCTCGGTCGAGCCGCCGCCGATGTCGAACACCAGCGCCGGCCCGCTGCCGGGTTCGAGCAGCGCATGACAGCCGAGCACCGCGAGCCGCGCCTCTTCCTCGGCCGAGATGATGTCGAGGTGGATGCCGGTTTCCTCCAGAACGCGCGCGATGAACGACGCGCCGTTGCTCGCGCGGCGGCATGCCTCGGTTGCGACCGAGCGCGCCAGTGTGACGTTGCGGCGTTTCAGCTTGTCCGCGCACACGCGCAGCGCGGCGATCGTCCGCTCGATCGCGGCATCGGACAAGGCGCCGCTATGCGCGAGTCCCTCGCCGAGCCGGACGATTCGCGAGAACGCGTCGACGACCGCAAAGCCGTCACCCTGTGGGCGTGCGATCAGCAGGCGACAATTGTTGGTGCCAAGGTCGAGCGCGGCATAATGCCGCGGGGCGCCGCGCGTATGGCGCGGCTGTGGTCGTGCCGAACGGGCAGGTGCGATCTCCTGCCGGCGCGGCAATTGGGCGGGAAAATCCACCATTGCCGTCAACTTTCTTACATCTGCCGGACCGGGATCGCCCCTGCGATCCCCCGGTGCTTGGCCTTGAAGCTACACAGTCGCGTCATGCGGGGCAAGGCAGGCGTTGACAGCGCCGCCGCACGCTTATAGACGCACCCCCGCTGTTGCCCGATCCTCTAATGGTAAGAGAGCGGACTCTGACTCCGTCAATCAAGGTTCGAGTCCTTGTCGGGCATCCAGCTTTCCTCCCCACATCATCGTCCATGATCGAGTAGACCGATGATCGCGCTTGCGATGATAGCGCTAACCTCTACTCTGCCACGCAAATAGCGGGAGAGGATTGTGGGCATGACCGGTCGGGGCAAGGTGCTGCTGTGCGGTGCCGTATGTGGCGTAGCGGCGATGGCGAGCGCGGCGACCGCGCAGGTCGCCCGATTCGAGCGCTTTCGCTACGACGGCAAGGCGCAGGAGCGCGAAAGCGTAACGTCCGGTGATTACCGCAACCCGATCCTTTCCGGCTATTATCCCGATCCGTCGGTGACCCGCGTGGGCGACGATTTCTACCTCGTGAATTCGTCGTTCGCGCATTTTCCGGGCCTCCCGGTATTCCGGTCGAAGGACCTCGTGAACTGGGTGCAGATCGGCAATGCGATCGACCGACCCGAACAGCTCGACTTCACCGGGCGGCGCGTGTCGCAGGCGGTGTTCGCCCCCGACATCTCCTTCCACGACGGCACCTTCTATATCGCCAACACCTGTGTCGAATGCGGTGGCAATTTCGTCATCACCGCCAGGAACCCGGCGGGGCCATGGTCGCAGCCGATCTGGCTGCCGTTCGAGGGGATCGATCCGTCGATCTACTGGGAAGGTGACCGCGCCTATATCGTCAACAATCGTGCCCCCGCCGAGCCGCCGCGCTATGACGGGCACCGCGCGATCTGGGTGCAGGAATATGACTGGCGCGTCGGCAAGATGGTCGGGGAAAGCACCCAGCTCATCAACGGCGGGGTCGATCTGTCGAAAAAGCCGGTATGGATCGAAGGCCCACACCTGCTCCGCAAGCAGGGCTGGTATTACCTTACTGCAGCCGAGGGCGGTACGAGCGACAACCACTCGCAGGTCGTGTTCCGGTCGCGCAACCTGCGCGGGCCGTTCACGCCGTATGCGGGCAATCCGATCCTGACGCAGCGCGACCTGCCACCAAACCGCGCGCATCCCGTCACCTCGGCCGGTCACGCCGAACTGGTGCAGACGCAGAACGGCGACTGGTGGGCGACCTTCCTCGCCACGCGCCCCTATGCCGACGGACTCTACAATATCGGGCGTGAGACCTTCCTGCTGCCGGTGACGTGGCGGGACGGTTGGCCGCATATCCTCGAGCGCGGCGTGCCGATCCCGTTCACGGCGCCACGGCCCAGGCTCCCGGGCGGACCGACGCCGACGCTGCCGACCAGCGGCGACTTCGGCTACAGCGACGATTTCGGCGGCAACCGGCTGGCGATGCAGTGGATCGGCATTCGCACGCCCAGGCAGCCCTTCTACCGCGTCGCGAACGGCGCGCTCGAACTGCAACCCGGCGCGCGTTTCGGCGACCTGACCGGCGTGCCGTCGTTCGTCGGGCGTCGGCAGCAGCATCACGTCGCGACCGTCTCGGTGACGATGCGCTACCAGCCGGGCAAGGACGGCGCCCGTGCCGGGCTGGCCGCGGTGCAGAACGATCGTTCGCTGCTGCTGTTCGGTGTGACGCGCGTGCAGGGCAAGCCGATGATCGCGCTGTGGACGCGCGCCGGGGCGGACGCCGACACGCTCGTCGCCAGCGCGCCGGTCGATGCAGGCAAGCCGCTCACGCTCACGATGCACGCTGATGGCGGCGCGATGCGCTTCGACTATGCGGTCGGCGGGCAGCGCAGGACGCTCCGCGACGGCGTCGACGTGCGCTTCCTCAGCACCGCGCAGGCGACCGGCTTCGTCGGCACGGTGATCGGTCCGTTCGACGAACCCTGAGCAGCCCAGCTTGGGGGGACCGGGCCTGCTTCTTTCAACACCCAGAAAAATGATGGGATATGCTGGTCTCCGAACGAGGAGCGCGCATGACCGATCAACGCAGTACAGTCCCGGTAGCCGACGCCGTCGCCGACTTGCGCGCCGCGCGCGGCGCGTGGCGGGCGCGGCACGACGACGGGCGCGACACGACCAGCTTCCCGTCGCGTGGCGCGCTGGAGCGGGTGATCGAGCTGCTCGCCGCAGCGCTCTACCCCCGCCGGCTCGGCCAGTTCCGCGGCGCGCCCGCCGAGGAGGACGGCTTCGTCGCCGCCAAGCTGCTCGCCGCCGCGACCGAGCTGGAGCGCGAGGTCGCCGCGGAGCTGGGCTATTGGCAGGCGGAGGCGAGCAGCGGCACCTTCGACCGCGACCAGCCGGCGACGATCGTGCGGCTGTTCCTCGCCGGGCTCGGCGAGATCCGGCGGCTGATCGACAGCGACGTCGAGGCGGCCTTCCTCGGCGACCCCGCCGCGCGCAGCGCCGACGAGATCCTCGTCTGTTACCCCGGCGCGATCGCCAGCCTCCACCACCGGCTGGCGCATCCGCTTTATGAACTGGGCGCGCCGATCGTCGCGCGACTGATCTCCGAGCTCGCAAACGAGCGCACCGGGATCGACATCCATCCAGGCGCAACGATCTCGGGGCGTCGTTCTTCATCGATCACGGCACCGGCGTGGTGATCGGCGAAACCGCGGTGATCGGCGCGCGCGTCCGGCTGTATCAGCACGTCACGCTGGGTGCGCGGACGCCGCGCGGCGATGATCCAGACCGGCCCCGGACGCGTTACGCACGGCATCCGATCGTGGAGGACGATGTCGTGATCTATGCCGGTACGACCATTCTCGGGCGCGTGACGATCGGCGCGGGGGCGATGATCGGCGGCAATGTCTGGCTGCTGGAGGACGTGCCGCCGGGCCAGCTGGTCGTGCAGCCCGAAGCGCGGGTGCACGATCACGCGACGGACTGGCGTCCCCACGATGGCTGAGCCGCGCAAGCCCGTCATCGGCGTGCTATGCTGCAACGAGACGGTGCAGCGCCCGGTGCAGGTCGTGGCCAGCCGCTTCGTCGCGCCGCTCGCGCGAGTTTCGGAAGCGTGTGTGGTGCTGGTCCCGGCGATCGCCGGATTGTGCGACGTCGCGTCGCTGACCCAGTATCTCGACGGGATCCTGTTGACCGGGTCACGCTCGAATGTCGCGCCGACCCGCTATGGCGCGCCCAGCGACGAGGATGGCGGCGTGCTCGACCGCGAGCGCGACGACGTGGCACTGACGATGGCCGACGCGATGATCTCGGCGGGCAAGCCGGTGTTCGGCATCTGCCGCGGCATGCAGGAGATCAACGTGCTGTTCGGCGGCACGCTCTCGACCGAGCGCTGCTGCGGGCGGCATTTGCGCGGTGGCTGGGACCAGTCGGATTACGCCGCGCTCTTCGATCATCGCCACGAGGTGGAGCTCGCCACAGACGGCGCACTGGCCGCGCTGACCGGCGAGCAGCGGCTGTCGGTCCATTCGGTCCACGAACAGGCGATCGAGCGGCTCGGCGGCGGGCTGACCGTCGAGGCGTGGTCGAGCGACGATGGCGTGATCGAGGCGGTTGCCGCCCGGCCGAACGGTGCGGATGTGCTGGCGGTGCAATGGCATCCGGAATGGGACGTCGAGCGCAGCGCGAGCAGCCACGCCTTTTTCGCGCAGATCGGCCGCGCGCTGCGTGGGGGCGTGACGCAACAAAGCCGCGGCTCCGGCGATTAACCGTGCCCATGCCACGGAGAAAGACGATGAAGCCGCTCGCCCTGCTCGTTCCGCTCGCCGCGCTGGCGCTCGCCGCCTGCTCGGATCGCGCCGAGGATCATGCCGAGCGCACCGGCAATGCGATTGCGTCCGACATCGAGCGTGCCTCCGACAATGTCGTGCAGAGCGTCGATAGTCTGACCGACCGCCTTTCCGATCACGTCACCAACCGCGTCGATGGCCTTGCCGCGGAGCAGATCGATCGCGCGGCGGACCGGATCTCGGACGCGTCCGACCGGCTGGAGGACGAAGTCCGCCGCCACGGTGACCGGACCCGCGATCGCGCGGGCGCTGCGCTCGAAAACGCCGGTGCCGATCTGCGCGACCGCGACGCCGGCGATCGCGAGCGCCGCTGATCCACCCCCTGTCGTTGCCGCGGTCTGCGCGCTAAGGCGGCACGACGAGGGGACAAGAGATGGCGCGCGGACCGCAACAGGATTTGACGACCGGTCCGATCGGGCGAACGTTGCTGGTGTTCGCGCTGCCGACGCTCGGCTCCAGCATCCTGCAATCGCTCAACGGCTCGATCAACGCGATCTGGATCGGGCAATTTCTCGGCGATCGCGCGCTGGCGGCGACCACGAACGCCAATATCATCATGTTCCTGCTGATCGCGGCGGTGTTCGGCTTCGGCATGGCCGCGACAATCATGATCGGCCAGAACATGGGGCGCCACGACCTCGACGCGGTGCGGCGCGTGCTCGGCACGTCGGTCGGGCTGTTCACGCTGTTGTCGATCGTCACGGTGGTCCTGGGGTTGCTTGCCGCGCCCGCGATCCTGCGCGTGCTGGCGACGCCGGCGGAGGTTTACCCGCTCGCGCTCGCCTATTTGCGCGTCATCTTCGTCGCGATGGTGCCGGGCTTCGTCGCCGTGCTGCTGACGATGGCGCTGCGCGGCACGGGTGACTCGATCACCCCGCTCAAGTTCATGGCGCTGGGATCGGCGATCGACGTTGCGCTCAACCCGCTGCTGATCCGCGGCCTCGGCCCGATCCCGGCGCTGGGGATCGAGGGATCGGCGACTGCGACGCTGATCGCCAATACGGTCTCGCTGCTCGCGCTGCTCGTCTACATCTACCGGCGCGACCTGCCGATCCGGTTGCGCGGCGCGGAGTGGCGCTACGTCCTGCCCGATCCCGCACTGCTGCGGACGATCGTCGCCAAGGGCGTGCCGATGGGGTTGCAGATGCTGGTGGTCTCGACCTCGGCGTTGGCGATGATCGGGCTGGTCAACCGCCACGGCACCGCCACGACCGCGGCTTATGGCGCGGCGAACCAGCTCTGGACCTATATCCAGATGCCGGCGATGGCCGTCGGCGCGGCGGTGAGCGCGATGGCAGCGCAGAATATCGGCGCGGGGGCGTGGTCGCGGGTCGACCGGATCACGCGCGTCGGCATCATCACCAATCTGGCGCTGACCGGCGGGCTGGTCGTGCTGCTGACGCTGCTCGACCGCCACGTGCTGTGGCTGTTCCTCGGGCAGGACAGCGGCGCGGTCGACATCGCGGTGCGGATCAACCTGATCGCGGCGTGGAGCTTCGTGCTGTTCGGCGTGTCGATGGTGCTGTCGGCGACGGTGCGCGCGAACGGCGCGGTAATCGGGCCGCTGGTAATCCTGGCGCTGGCGATGTTCCCGCTCCGGCTCGGCATGGCGGCCGGTCTGGAACCTTCGTGGGGTGCGGATGCGATCTGGTGGAGCTTCCCCGCGGGATCGATCGGGTCGATGCTGATGATGATCGCTTTCTATCGCCACGGCGGCTGGCGGCGCAGCAAGCTACCCGCGGCACCTCACGAGGGCGAGGAACAGGCGATGGCTGAGTGCGAGCCGGCCGCAAAGACGATGCCGGTCGGCTGACGCCCGGGGCCGGTCGGCTGACACTCGGGGCCGGTCGGCTGACGCTCAGGCGCGTTGCAGCGCGCGGGCGCGGCGGCGCTGCACCGAACTGCCGATGCCCATCGACTCGCGATATTTGGCGACGGTGCGGCGCGCGATGTCGAAGCCCTTGGCGTTTAGCTGCTCGACCAGCGTGTCGTCGGACAGGATCGTATCGCCTTCCCCTGCGATCAGCGCGCGGATCGCGCTCTTCACGGCCTCGGCCGACACGGCATCGCCGCCGTCCGCAGCGGCGATCGCGGAGGTGAAGAAATATTTCAGCTCGAACACGCCACGTGCGCAGCTCAGATATTTGTTGCTGGTGACGCGGCTGACCGTCGATTCGTGGAGGTCGATCGCCTCGGCGATCTGGCGCAGCGTCAGTGGGCGGAGATGCGCGACCCCGCGCAGGAAGAACGCCTCCTGTTGCTTCACGATCTCGGTCGCGACGCGCACGATCGTCCGCTGCCGCTGGTCGAGCGCCTTGACCAGCCAGTTGGCGCTGGCCAGCTTGTCGGCAAGCCACGCCTTGCCCGCCTTGTCCTGCTTGCCGCCCGCCAGCTTGCTGTAATAGCCCTTGTTGACCAGCACGCGCGGTAGCGTCGCGGCGTTCAGCTCGATCGCCCAGCCGGCCTTGGTGCGCGTCACCGACAGATCGGGGATCACCGGCGCGGGCGGTTCGCCACCGTAGCGGCAGCCGGGCTTGGGATCATAGCCGCGCAGCTCGCGGATCATGTCCGCCATGTCCTCGTCATCGACCTGACACAGCCGCTTGAGCCGCGTCAGGTCGCCGCGCGCGAGCAGGTCGAGATGATCGAGCAACCGCGCCATGCACGGATCGTAGCGGTCGACCTCGCGCGCCTGGATCGCGAGACATTCGGCGAGATCGCGCGCGCCGACCCCGGTCGGCTCGAAGCGCTGGATGATCGTCAGCACGGCGGCGACGCGAGCGACCGGAACGCCCAGACGCTGCGCAAGCTCGGCGATGTCGGCGCGCAGATAGCCTGCCTCGTCGATTTGGTCGATCAACGCGCGCGCGATGAACATCTCCGCCTCGTCGAACGCCGCGCCCGCCTGCGCGAGCAGCACGTCGGCGAGGCTCTCGCTGGTGTCGGCGAAGGCGTCGAGATCAGGCGCCTCGCCCGAGCCGCTGGCCGGGGCCACGCTCGACGACAAACCGGCGTGATCGGACGGCGAATCGTCGAAGCGTTCGGCGGCGATGTCAACGTCGAGCGCCTCGCCGGTCGCCTCACCCGCGACGACAAGTTCGTCGGCCCCCGCCGGCTCGTCGCGCGTCGGGGTATCTACCGGCGCTGCCTCAGGCGCATCGTCGCCGCCGGGTGTCGCCTCCAGCAGCGGGTTGCGTTCGAGTTCCTCGGCGATCACGCCTTCGATCTCGAGGTTGCTCAGCGCCAGCAGCTTGATCGCCTGCTGAAGCTGCGGCGTCATGACGAGCGATTGCGACTGGCGCAGGTCGAGGCGCGGCGCGAGGCTCATGACGCTTTGAACCATCGCCCCTGCGCAGGCAGGGACCTATGGCTATCGAATGTGTAGATGACCGCGACCCAGGGCTGACGGCGCATGTGTCAGGCTACCCGCGAGAAATCGGCAGAGATGGGCCCCTGCCTGCGCAGGGGCGACAAATGGGGAAGGGCGAGCGCGCCTGCCACCATGCCTACAGCGCGAAATCCTCGCCCAGATAGAGCCGGCGGACGTTCTCGTCGCGCACCAGTTCCTCCGGGCTGCCGGTGAACAGCACCTTGCCGTCGTAGATGATGTACGCGCGGTCGACGATGTCGAGCGTCTCGCGCACGTTGTGATCGGTGATCAGCACCCCGATGCCGCGATCCTTGAGCTGGCAGACCAGATTGCGGATGTCGGCAATCGAGATCGGGTCGATCCCCGCGAACGGCTCGTCCAGCAGCATGATCGACGGATCGGCGGCCAGCGCGCGCGCGATCTCGGCGCGGCGGCGCTCGCCCCCGGACAACGCCATCGCCGGTGCGTCGCGCAACCGCGTCAGCCCGAACTCACCGAGCAGCTTCTCCAGCTTTTCAGTCCGGGCCGCCGCGTCGGGCTCGGCGAGTTCGAGCACGGTCAGGATGTTCTTCTCGATCGTCAGCCCGCGGAAGATCGATGTTTCCTGTGGTAGATAGCCGAGGCCCAGGATCGCACGACGGTACATCGGCAAGCCGGTGATATCGTCGCCGTCGAGCATGATCCGGCCCGAATCGGGCTTCACCAGCCCCATCACCGAATAGAAGCATGTCGTCTTGCCCGCGCCGTTCGGGCCGAGCAGCCCGATCACCTCGCCGCGCCCGACCGTTACCGACACGTCGGTCAGCACGACGCGTTTGTCATAGCTTTTGGCGATCGATACGACCTGCAGCCCGCTGCCCAGCTCGGCCTCGTGGATCGGCTCCACCCGGTCGAGACCGTCGCGATCCAGCGCTGTCGTGATGCCGTCCATCGTCTGTCGCTCTCTCAGAACAGGGTTACCGCTTCGTCAATGCCGCCCCGACTGGCAGGATTCATGCAGGAAGCGGGCACGGGCGTGAACCCCTGACGTTTCTTTCGCGCTGCATCAGTTGCGCTTGGGCACCGAGAAGGTCCCGGTGACGCGTCCGTTCGGCGCCTGGGTGACCCCGCCCGTTCCTGCCGCCGCGCCGCCGGCCACGGACGAGCCGTCGATCACCGCGCGACCCGAGTCGAGATTGATCGTCAGCCGCCCGCCGTTCACGGTGTTGCCGCCCTGCATCAGCTTGACCGAACCCAGCATCGTGATGACGCGGCGGTTAAGATCATAGACGCCGAACTGACTGCGCGCGGTCTGGTCGGGGCGCACCACCGTCACCCCGCCGCTGGCATCGAGCCGCGACACCTGCGGATTGCCCTCGATGACCTGACCCGTATAGGCAACGGTCATCCGCTGCGCGGTCAGCGTCATTTCCGCCTGCCGCACCTTGACGTTGCCGGACAACACCGCGCGATTGGCGCGATCCTGCAATTCGATGTGGTCCGCGCCGAAATCGATCGGCGCGGCGGTGTCGTGCCGCGTCTGCGCCGCCGCGGGGACGGCGAGCAACATCAGCAGGGCGGGGGCGGCGGCAAGGCGCAACATGCGGGGCTTCTCTATTTTCTAGGGGTAAACCGCAAGCGTGCATTGCCGTCGAGCGTGACGGAGCGCGCCTCTAGGTCGGCGCTCATCCGGTCGCCGCGGAACGTGCCCTGGCGCACGGTACCGGTCGCCGCGCCCGTGGAGCGCAGGCGACGCGATTTCAGGTCGACGACCGCATTGTCGGTGTCGAGCGTGTAGTTGTTCGGCCCGCGCACCTTGATCGGGCCGTCGACATTCACCTGCTCGCTATCCATGTCGTAGCGTGCGGTCGGCGCCGTAAGCGTCGCAGGGCCATCGGACAGCCGGATCGCCGCCGCCATGCCCGCGATGCGGACGATCGGCTCGGCGGAGCTTTTCTGCACCGCGGAGCCCGCGTCGAGCTCGAATGGTTGCCCCTTGGCATCGGTGCCGCGATACCGCGCCTCGCGCAGCTTCATGCGTTCCTTGGCGACCTCGACACGGTTCTTGTCGAGCACGAACGACGCGTCGCCGCCCATCGTCAGCGGCGCCATGACCAGGAACGCGAACAAGACGCCGATCGACACCGGCAACCCGCGGTTGGCGAGTGCGATGACGCGATCGTGCCGCCCGCCGGGCTGTGCCCAGCGGTGCCGTTCCGATCGGACGCGAAGCGCGACGTCAGACATGCGCGAAGATGTCCACCTCCGGCCAGCCCGCCAGATCCAGTTCGGCGCGCGCCGGCAGGAAGTCGAAACACGCCTGCGCCAGTTCGGTGCGGCCCTCGCGCGCCAGCCGCCGGTCGAGCTCTTCCTTCAGGCGGTGCAGGAAGCGGACGTCGGAGGCGGCATAATCGCGTTGCGCATCGCTCAGCACCGGGCTGCCCCAGTCCGAAGATTGCTGCTGCTTCGAGATGTCCTGACCCAGCAATTCGCGCACCAGCTCCTTCAGTCCGTGCCGGTCGGTGTAGGTGCGCACCAGCCGCGACGCGGTCTTGGTGCAATAGACCGGTGCGGCCACGACGCCGAGATAGTGACGGATCGCCGCAATGTCGAAGCGGCCGAAATGATAAAGCTTCAGCCGTGCGGGGTCGGCGAGCACCTGGCGCAGTACCGGCGCAGCATAGTCGCTGCCCGGCGAGAAGCGCACGAGATGCTCGTCGCCGCCGCCATCCGACAATTGCACCAGGCACAGCCGGTCGCGCGGGGTGATGAGCCCCATCGTCTCGGTATCGACCGCAATCGCGGCGCCTGCGGCGAACACGTCGCCCGGCAGGTCTTCTTCATGCAGATGTACAGTCATATCCGGCCTGTAACGAGGCAGCCCGTCGGGCTCAATCGCTTCGTGACTCGCAAAGGGCGGAGCGACGGAACGTGGCAACAATGCGACCGATCCGCGGCGCTTGCCGGTCATTGCTTGAAAAGATGCGCAAAACGATTCGCAGCGCGACGTAAGATGGTCTATAGCGGGCGTTGAGGCGCAGTAGGTCCTGTGCCCAGGGGAGCCGCGTTCGCCGTCCTGCGCGTGGCCCTGATGAGAGTTATCGGGCGGACCGGGAAGACGAACAGGGTTATGGGTTACGACAAGGGCGGCCGCGGGCAGCGCGGCGGGCGTGGGCGCGACAAGCGCGATGGTTTCGGCGGCGGCAGTGACGATTTCGGCGGCGGCGGCGGTGGTTTCGGTGGCGGCGGCTTCGGCGGCGGCTTCGAAGATCGTGGCGGCGGCGGTTTCGGCGGCGGTCGTAGCTTCGGCGGTGGTGGCGGCGGCTTCGGCGGCGGCGGCGGCGGTGGTTTCCGCGGCGGCGGCGGTGGCGGCTTCGGCGGTGGCGGCGGCGGTGGTCGCGGCTTCGGTGGCGGCGGTGGCGGCATGCCCCCGCAGGTCGTCGGCGAGGGCACCGGCGTGGTCAAGTTCTTCAACGCGCAGAAGGGCTTCGGCTTCGTCGTCCGTGATGACGGCGGCGAGGACGTGTTCGTGCACATCTCGGCGGTCGAGCAGGCGGGCCTGGCGGGCCTCGCCGAGGGCCAGCCGCTCGGCTTCACGCTCGTCGACCGCGGCGGCCGTGTCTCGGCGACCGATCTGAAGATCGACGGCGAGCCGATGGCGGTCACCGATCGTGCGCCTCCGCGTGAGGGCGGCTTCGGCGACCGTGGTGCCGATCGCGGTCCGCGTGCGGGCGCCGGTGGTGCTCCCCAGCGTCAGCTGACCGGTGAGAAGGCGACGGGTACCGTCAAGTTCTTTAACGCGATGAAGGGCTTCGGCTTCATTCAGCGCGACGATGGCCAGCCGGATGCGTTCGTGCACATCTCGGCCGTCGAGCGTGCCGGCATGCCGACCCTCAACGAGGGCGATCGCCTGAGCTTCGAGATCGAGGTTGATCGTCGCGGCAAGTATGCGGCCGTGAACCTCGAGTCGGGCAGCTAAGCAGACCGGTTCTTGCGAACGAACGGCGGCCCGTCCGACTAACGTCGGGCGGGCCGTTGTCGTTTGGCCTGCTGATGCCGCCGCCTCGACTTGATCCGGCGGCTCGCCTTATGTTGACGAAACCGGCCACGGGTCAGGCGTTGGCTGACAGGTGGTCGTCGCACCCGCCTCTGTCCCTCCGCCCGCCATCCTGCTATTCGCGCGCTCCACATCGTCGCGGGATCGCGGCGCTTGCCCGAACCGCTGGAACCCGCATGACGTCTCCCCGCCGTACCTTTGCGATCATCTCCCACCCGGACGCGGGCAAGACGACGCTGACCGAAAAGCTGCTGTATTTCGGCGGTGCCATCCATCTCGCAGGGGAGGTCAAGGCACGCGGGCAGAACCGGCGTGCGCGCTCGGACTGGATGAAAATCGAGCAGCAGCGCGGCATCTCGGTCACTTCCAGCGTGATGACCTTTGAAAGCGGCGGCATCACTTTCAACCTCCTCGACACGCCGGGGCACGAGGATTTCAGCGAGGATACCTATCGCACGCTGACCGCGGTCGACTCGGCGATCATGGTCATCGACGCGGCGCGCGGCATCGAGGCGCAGACGCGCAAGCTGTTCGAGGTCTGCCGGCTGCGCTCGGTGCCGATCATCACCTTCGTCAACAAGGTCGATCGCGAGGGGCGCCCGACATTCGAGTTGCTCGACGAGATCGCCGACATGCTGGCGCTCGACGTCTGCCCGATGACGTGGCCGGTAGGGATGGGTGGTACATTCGAGGGCATTCTCAACCTGTCGACCAACCACATCGCACGCCCGGAAGGCGACAGCCGCCTGTTTCAGGGCAAGACCGAGGAGGCGCCGATGCTGCCCGAGGCGATCGCCGAGGAGATCGAGCTGGCGCAGGCCGGCTACGCCGCTTTCGACGCCGAGGCGTATCGCAACGGCGACCTCACGCCGGTTTATTTCGGCTCGGCACTCAAGGATTTCGGCCCGGCCGACCTGATCGCGGCGCTCAGTGAGTACGCGCCGTCGCCGCGTCCGCAGCCTGCCGAGCCCGCACCGGTGGCGCCGGACGAGAAGGAAGTCACCGGCTTCGTCTTCAAGGTGCAGGCGAACATGGACCCGCAGCACCGCGACCGGATCGCATTCATGCGGCTGTGCTCGGGCACTTTCAAGCGCGGCATGAAGCTCACGCCGACGGGGCATGGCAAGCCAATCGCGGTCCATTCGCCGATCCTGTTCTTCGCGCAGAATCGCGAGGTCGCCGACGAGGCGTATCCGGGCGACATCATCGGCATCCCCAACCATGGTACGCTGCGCGTCGGCGACACGTTGAGCGAGAAGGCCGATGTGCGCTTCACCGGGCTGCCGAACTTCGCGCCCGAAATCCTGCGCCGCGTCGCGCTCAAGGATCCGACCAAGACCAAACAGCTGCGCAAGGCGCTCGATGACATGGCCGAGGAGGGCGTGACGCAGGTCTTCTATCCCGAGATCGGCAGCAACTGGATTATCGGTGTCGTCGGGCAGCTCCAGCTCGACGTGCTGCTCAGCCGGCTCGATGCGGAGTATAAGGTCGCCGCGGGGCTGGAGCCGGCGCCGTTCGACACCGCGCGCTGGATCTCGGCGGAGGATCCCGCCGAGCTGAAAAACTTCACCGACCTGAACCGCGCGGCGATGGCCAAGGATCGCGACGGCAATCCGGTCTTCCTCGCCAAGAGCGCGTGGGAGGTCGGCTATGTGCAGGACCGTTATCCGAAGGTGAAATTCGCGGCGACGCGCGAGCGGTAACGGCGTTGTTCAGCGCGCC
This sequence comes from Sphingomonas sp. 8AM, assembly GCF_902506455.1. Classification (GTDB taxonomy): domain Bacteria; phylum Pseudomonadota; class Alphaproteobacteria; order Sphingomonadales; family Sphingomonadaceae; genus Sphingomonas. The sequence goes on from NZ_LR733844.1 coordinate 919,056, forward strand.
GCGGTTCTACCGTTCGTGCTGAGCCTGTCGAAGCACGTGCGCCGGGGCACGCCCTTCAACAAGCTCGGGGCGAACGATGCGTCGGCCGCACCTTGGGTTACCCGCCCAGGCCCCACATCGCCGCCAGCCCGAGGAAGGTGAAGAACCCCAGCGAATCGGTGCAGGTCGTCACGAACACCGATGAGGCCACCGCCGGATCGACGTCGAAGCGGTCGAGCGTCACCGGCACCAGCACGCCCGCCAGCCCGGCGACGATATTGTTGATGAACAGCGCCAGCCCGAACACCAGCGCCAACGCCGGATTGCCGAACCACAGATACGAGCCCGCGCCGACGAGCAGCCCGAGCCCGACGCCGTTGCTGCCGGCGATCCGCAGTTCGCGGACGATCATCCGCATCGTGTTCGAGCCGGTCAGCTGGTTGGTGGCGAGCGCGCGGACGACGACGGCGAGCGTCTGCGTGCCCGCGTTTCCGCCCATCCCGCTGACGATCCCCATCAATTGCGCAAGGACCGCAAAGCGCGCGATCCGTTCGTCGAAGAGCCCGACCACCGTCGCGGCGATCATCGCCGTCGGCAGGTTGATGAGCAGCCACGTCAGCCGCGTCCGGACGGTCAGGCGGATCGGCTCGTTGATGTCGCCTTCGCCCGCGCCCGACAGCCGCAGCGCGTCCTCGCCCGCTTCTTGCTGGATGATGTGGACCACGTCGTCGACCGTGATCATCCCGACCAGCCGCCCCGAGCCATCGACGACCGCGGCGGAGATCAGCGCATATTTCTGGAAGCGCAGCGCGACCTCTTCCTGGTCCATATCGACCGGGATCAAAGTCTGCTCGCGCTGCATGACGTCGGCGATCGCGATACTGCGCGGGGTGCGCAGGATCCAGCTCAGCGAACAGGTGCCGACCGGTTCGTGCGTCGGATCGACGACGAAGATTTCCCAGAAATCGGTGGTCAGCGTCTCGTCGGCGCGAAGATAGTCGAGCACGTCGCCGACCGTCCAATGTTCGGGCACCGCGACCAGATCGCGCTGCATGAGGCGGCCGGCCGATTCCTCCGGATAGGACAGCGCCTCCTCGATCGCGGCGCGATCGTCGGGCTCCATCGCACGCAGGACCTCGCGCTGGTCCTCCGGCTCCATGTCCTCGATGATCGCGACCGCGTCGTCGGTATCGAGTTCGCTCGCGATGTCCGCGACCTGTCGCGCGTCGAGTGCGTCGATCAGCGCCTCGCGGACGTAGTCGTTCATCTCCGCGAACACGTCGGCGTCGAGCAGGTCGCTGACCGCCGCGGCGAGATCGCGGCGGCAGTCCTCGGGGGTCAGCTCGAACAGATCGGCGATGTCGGCGGGGTGGAGCGGCTCGACCAGCGCGTGCGCCTCGGCGACGTCGCCGGCTTCGACCGCGTCGAGTACCGCGCGGACGAACTCGGGCTTCAGCCGGTCGTCCTCGTCGAGCCGCTCCTCGCGATCGTCCTGATCCTCGTACGCGTCGCGCAGCTCGGTCTCGCTCATCTGCCGGCTCCCTCGTTCGCGTCGGACAGAAGGGCACCTAGCGCGGGTGTCGCGCATTTGCCAGCCGGGCGCGGGACCGATAGGGGCGCGCACATACGGCAAGAAAGGAACTGCCTGTGACCGATACCTATTCCACGCTGACCCTGACGCTGGACGGCGGCGACGTGACGATCAAGCTGCGCCCCGACCTCGCCCCCGAGCATGTCGCGCGCATCGCCGAGCTGGCCAACGAGGGCTTTTACGACGGCGTGGTGTTCCACCGCGTGATCCCGGGCTTCATGGCGCAGGGCGGCGATCCGACCGGCACCGGGATGCACGGGTCGGAGAAGCCGAACCTTAAGCAGGAATTCTCCAAGGAGCCGCATGTGCGCGGCACCTGCTCGATGGCGCGGACGATGGACCCGAATTCGGCAAATTCGCAGTTTTTCATCTGCTTCGACGATGCCCGCTTCCTCGACGGGCAGTACACCGTGTGGGGGCAGGTGACGGAGGGCATGGAGCTGATCGACGCGCTGCCGAAGGGCGAGCCGCCCGCGAACCCGGGCAAGATCGTGTCGGCGAAGGCCGCTTGATTTATTGAGCAATCGCCCCCTCGTTCGTCGCCCCGGACTTGATCCGGGGCCCCGCTTCTTGGGTAACGTCGGGAAAAGCGGGATCCCGGATCAAGTCCGGGATGACGAAAGAAGGCGGGTGCCCGTTGAACGTCGATCGGCCGACGTATCTCGGGCGCTAGCAACTCTTGCGAGAACCCGCGCGTCGGGATTCCTGCTTGCGCGGGAATGACGGAGGCGGTTATCCCTCGCGCAACGTGCGGATCAGCCAGTCGCGGAAAATCTTAACCGGCTTGGTCTGCAACGCGCGCGGACGGCACGCGAACCAGTAGCTGTACGGGCTGGTCACATCGATATCGAACAGCCGCACCAGCCGCGGGTCGTTGGCGTCCTGGAAGTGGTTCTCGTGCATGAACGCGACGCCGAGCCCCTGCGCCGCGGCCTCCAGAATCAGTACGCCGGTATCGAAATAGTCGATCGCGACCGGCTCCATCCCGGGATAGCCCGCCGCCTGGCTCCACGCCGCGAAGGTGTCGGGCATGTCGCGGTGGAGCAGTACACTATGCTCGCGCATCTGTTCGGGTGACCGCAGTGGATGTTGCCCGTCGAGCAACGCGCGCGCACCGATCGGGTACACCATGTTGCGGTCGAGCCGCTCAGAATAGAGCATCGGATCGATATCGCGCGCGACGACGATCACCGCGTCGAGCCCCTCGCCGAGTCGCGCCAGCGCGTTGCCGCCGGTATCGATATCGAGGTGAAGCTCGGGATGCGCGGCGCGGAGCTCGCCCAGCCGCGGGAACAGCCGCTGCGACGCATAGAGCGGCAGCACGCCGAGCCGCAGCCGCAGCACGTCATTACCACTGGTCATCCCCTCGATCGCGTCGGACATCCCGTCGAGCGCAGGGGCGATCGCGGCCAGCAGCCGTTCGCCATCGCCATTGGGCACCATCGCCTGATGGCGACGATCGAACAGCGGCCGCGAGATGAATCGCTCCAGCGTCTGGATGCGACGGCTAAGTGCCGGAGGCGACAGCGCAAGCTCCTGCGCCGCGGCCTTGATCGAGCCGAGTCGCGCGACGGCCACGAAGGCCTCGATCGCAGTGAGGGGCGGAAGCCGGCGCATGGCGGGATCGGAAGATGGTCCAGAATGGCTGTTGCGCTGCATCATGCAATATCCGGCCACTCGCGCAACAACAATCGCCCGCTGAGTTGCAAAAAATGCAAGCGTGCCGCTACCTTTTCGCACTTGCGAAGGCGTATACCGCGGCGCACATAGGACAGGCCTTTCAGGCATCCTCTCCTAAAAACTTCGAACGGCCGGCCCCTTGGGGCTGGCCTTTTTTTCGTCTGCGAGTGTTTCGTCTGCGGGGGGCGGGTCGCCGGCTCGCAATGCGAAACTGCCGCCCTATCTTCTGCGCTCGGCCAATGGCCGCGCGAAAGGAACGACATGGCGGAAGCCGACGAAAAACTGGTGAAGTTGCAGGTCGCAAACGCGCGGCCCGAGGATAGCGGGCGCGGTGTCGCGCACCTGCCGCGCGCGGTGTTCGCGGCGCTGGGGATCACCGACGGTGACGTCGTCGAGATCGTCGGCAAGAAGACCACGCCCGCCCGCGCGATCGGCCCGTATGCCGAGGACGAGGGGCTGGAACTGGTCCGCATCGACGGGCTTCAGCGCGCCAATGCCGGGGTCGGCTCGGGCGATTTCGTCGAGGTGCGCCGCGCCGAATCAAAGGCCGCGACGCGCGTGGTGTTCGCACCGGCGCAGCAGAACCTTCGGCTGCAGGGCTCGACCAACGCGCTGAAGCGCACTTTCTTCGGGCGGCCGCTGTGCGCGGGCGACATCGTCGCGACCGCCGGTCACCAGCGAGTCCAGAACATGCCGCCGGGGATGGAGCGCTACGTCAACGCGCCGGCCTATGCCTTGCAGGAGATCCGGCTGCTGGTCGTCTCGGCGAGCCCGAAGGGTGTCGTCCATATCGACGAAACCACCGAGATCGAGCTGCGCCCCGAATATGAGGAGCCGCAGGCCGCGCGGCGCGCCGACGTCACCTATGACGATATCGGCGGCATGGGGCAGACGATCGACCAGCTTCGCGAGATGGTCGAATTGCCGCTGCGTTATCCCGAACTCTTCCAGCGGCTGGGCGTCGATCCGCCCAAGGGCGTGTTGCTGCATGGGCCGCCCGGTACCGGCAAGACGCGGCTGGCGCGTGCGGTGGCGAACGAGTCGGACGCGCAATTCTTCCTCATCAACGGGCCCGAGATCATGGGCTCGGCCTATGGCGAATCCGAACAGCGGCTGCGGCAGGTGTTCGAGGAAGCCAGCAAGGCCGCGCCGTCGATCGTGTTCATCGACGAGATCGACTCGATCGCGCCCAAGCGGGGTCAAGTGTCGGGCGAGGCGGAGAAGCGCCTCGTTGCGCAGTTGCTCACCCTCATGGACGGGCTGGAGGCGCGCGCCAATCTGGTCGTGATCGCAGCGACCAACCGCCCCGAAGCGATCGACGAGGCGTTGCGCCGGCCGGGCCGCTTCGACCGCGAGATCATCGTCGGCGTCCCCGACGAGCGCGGCCGGCGCGAGATCCTCGGCATCCACACCCGCGGCATGCCGCTCGGCGATGGCGTAGATGTCGATCAGCTGGCGCGCCAGACGTTCGGCTTCGTCGGCGCCGACGTGGCGGCGCTGACCCGTGAGGCGGCGATCGAGGCGGTGCGGCGGATCATGCCGCGGCTCAACCTCGAGGATCGCACGGTCCCCGCGGAGGTGCTGGATACGCTGGCGGTGACGCGCGAGGATTTCACCGAGGCGCTGAAGCGCGTCCAGCCGAGCGCGATGCGCGAGGTGATGGTGCAGGCGCCGACCGTGAAATGGTCCGACGTCGGTGGCCTCGATGACGCGCAGATGCGGCTCAAGGAAGGCGTCGAGTTGCCGCTGAAGGACCCCGATGCGTTCCGCCGGCTGGGTATCCGCCCGGCGAAGGGCTTCCTGCTCTACGGTCCGCCGGGGACGGGCAAGACCTTGCTCGCCAAGGCGGTGGCGCGCGAGGCGCAGGCGAACTTCATCGCCACCAAGTCGAGCGATTTGCTCAGCAAATGGTATGGCGAGAGCGAGCAGCAGATCACGCGGCTGTTCCAGCGTGCGCGGCAGGTCGCGCCGACGGTGATCTTCATCGACGAGCTCGACTCGCTGGTGCCGGCGCGCGGCGGCGGGCTCGGCGAGCCGCAGGTGACCGAGCGCGTGGTCAACACGATCCTCGCCGAGATGGACGGGCTGGAGGAACTCCAGTCGGTGGTGGTGATCGGGGCGACCAACCGGCCAAACCTGATCGATCCGGCGTTGTTGCGGCCGGGGCGGTTCGACGAGCTGGTCTATGTCGGCGTGCCCAATGCCGCGGGGCGGCGGCGGATCCTCGACATCCAGACGCAGAAGATGCCGCTGGCCCCCGACGTCGACCTCGACGCGGTGGCGGCGCGGACCGAGCGCTTCACCGGCGCCGATCTCGAAGATGTCGTGCGGCGCGCGGGTCTGATCGCGCTGCGCGAATCGCTCGACACGCGCGAGGTGCGCCGTGCGCATTTCGAGCGTGCGCTGGAGGAGAGCCGCGCGAGCGTGACCCCCGAGGTGGAGCGCGATTACGAGCAGATGGCAGCGCGGCTGAAGCAGGACGCGAACGCGATCCAGCCGATCGGCTTCATCGCGCCGGGGCAATTGACCGCGCGGCCGGGCGGCAAGGAGGTTTGATTCGCGCAGAGACGCAGAGGCGCAGAGGTGTTGCGCCGCAGGCTGACGAACATCCTTCGTAATGGACGGGTAATTTGCCTGCGGCGCTCGCTCTCTGCGTCTCTGCGTCTCTGCGCGAGAAAACCTATTCTCTGAGCGCCCGCCACCCGAGTGGCAGCATGGCCGTGCACGCGATCGCCGCGGCATCGTACGGCAGCGCGTGTCCTGCGCCGTACAGCGCGATCCCGATCGACGGTCCCAGCACGAAGCTCGCCCCGCTGATGCTGGTGACCTTGCCGGCCACCGACGCCTGCAACGATGCGTCGACCGCAAGGCTCGATCCGGCGGTGAACCCCGGCCGGATGAACCCGAAGCCAAGGCTGGCGAGCGCATAGCCGGTCGCGATTGCTGGCAGGGTTGTCGCATGGCCGGTCGCCCAGCACCCTGCCGCGGCGAGCGCGAGCCCGACCAGCACCAGCGCGCGCGGGCGCAGGTCGAGCAGCGGGATCATCCCCCATTGCGCGAGCAGCGACGCGCCCGCCCCGGTCATCAGCACCAGCCCGGTCGCGCCCAGCGCGTCGACCGGTGACACGCCCAGCCGGTCGATCACGAGAAAGCCGATCACCTGCCCGGTCATTGCCTGCGCATGACCCATCACCAGCCCGACGAACAGCCACCAGCGGATACGCGGGTCGCGCGCACCGATCCGCGCGCCGCCCTCCGGCGCGATCGCCGCGGTGACGCTCGCGCCCGAGGATTGCCCGCCAATCGACGGGTAGGCGTTGGCCGCGCCGTGGCTCGTATCGTCCGACCGGTCGTCGGGCAGCCGCCGCCAGACCGCGACCAGCATCGCCAACCCGAACAACGCGAAGACGAACGCCGGTCCCGCCAGCCCGATCGCGACCGGGCCGATATGGCCGAGGATCAGATAGGGCGCGAGCGCGGGACCGAGGATCGTCCCCAGCCCGAACGCCGAGGCGAGCAGGGTGAGGGCGCGAGTCCGTTCCTCGCGGGTCGTGCTGCCGGCGACCAGCGCCTGCACCGCGGGCGGGGCGGCGGCGCCGGTCGTGCCATAGATCACGCGGCCGACGATGAAGAGCAGAAACGCCGCCGTCCCGCCGATCCAGCCGTTGATCGCGGCGGCGAGGAACAATCCGCACAGCACGAGGCTGGTCGCATAGCCGCCGAGCCCGAGCAGGATCATCGCGCGCCGGCCGTGGCGGTGCGATCGGTGCGCCCAGAACGGCGCGGCCAGCACCCAGAACAACGCCGATACCGAAAAGGCGAGCGCGACCTCGGCATCGCGCACCCCCAGCGAGCGGCCGAGCGCGGGCAGCACCGATTGCAGCGCGGTGTTACCGGCGGCGATCGTCAGCATGACCATGAACATCAAGGCGAACGTGCCGTCCCGCGCCTGCCGTGTCACCCGCTGCTCCCGACTCGTCTCAAGCCAATGTCGATTAGGCGCTTGGGGGCCGCGCGCAACCCGGCTATGGCAACCGCTTCGCCCGCAGGGCGTTCGTCGTGCGACTGACGCGGAATCGTCATCGCATCAGGTTCGGGAGCCGTTTTTTCCACATGACCAGTTCCACCGACGCCGTGCGGCGCGATCGCAGCAAAGCCGCCGGCGTGCCCGGACCGTGGCAGATGTTCTTTACCGGCTTCCTGAAGCACCCGGTGATGGTGGGCTCGATCATCCCGTCCTCCGACCGGCTGATCGCGAAGATGCTGGGTCCGGTCGACTGGGCCAATTGCAAGCTGTTCGTGGAATATGGTCCGGGGGTCGGCACCTTCTGCCGTCCGATTCTCGAGCGGATGGCGCCCGACGCGATGCTGATCGCGATCGACACCAACCCGGACTTCATCCGCTACCTCGACCATACGATCACTGACTCGCGGTTCGTCGCGGTTCATGGCTCGGCAGCGGATGTCGAGCGGATCGTCGCCGAACACGGTCACGCGGCAGCCGATTACGTGCTGTCGGGGCTGCCGTTCTCGACCCTCCCCGACGGCGTCGGCCCGGCGATCGCCGCCGCGACGCAGCGCGTGCTCCGCACCGGCGGTGCGTTCCTCGTCTATCAGTTCAGCCCCAAGGTCCGCGACTTCATCGCACCGCATTTCCACCGCATCGATCACGACATGGAATGGTGGAACGTGCCGCCGGCGCAGCTCTATTGGGGCTGGAAGGACTAGGAAACCGGCGCCGCCGATCGTGATCCGCCGCCGGCCGGCGCTTGAATGTCAGGTCGGGGGCCGCCGTTAGCCAAGCGAAACGTCTTTACACTGTCGCCCCGGATCAAGTCCGGGACCACGCTACCGGCAAGCCGTTCCGCTCAATACAGCCCCGGCGTCTCGCGCTGCGCGACGGTCGGGTTGGTCGCCACCAATGGGTGCTGCGAGGGTGCGAACAGCCCGGCGGTCCGCGTCACCGCCGCACTCGCGCCGATCCGCGTGCACCCACGCCCCGCCAGCCAGTCGAGTGCGGTGCGCGTCGACGTTTCGCTGACGTCGCCCAGCGGGTGCGCGTAGTCGTCAGCGGCCTGACAGCTCGCCTCCACCTTGGTCGCGAGCCCGTTGTAATAATCGCCCTGCCGCGCCGAATTCTGGAGCGCGAAGGCAATCACGCGCAGCCGGTCGTCGCTGCATGACGGATTGTCGATCGCGATCTGTCCGACCGGCTTGCCATAAGTGTTGCCGCCGACCAGCGCGAGGTCGCCGTGCAGATACGGGATCAGCGCGTTGATGACATATTCGCTCGCCGACGCGGTCTGGTCCGTGCCGATGAAGGCAATCCGCGTCGGCGCGATCGCGTTCATCTCGCGCGCGAAGTAACGGACCTCGTTCTCCTGCGCCTTGGAAGGGCGGAACGTCGTGTACGCCTGCACGTCGCCGGTCGAGCGGTTGGCGCCGAGCAGGTCGGTGAAGGTCTCGGCGGTCGAGAGCAGCCCGCCGCCATTGTAACGCAGATCGACGATCACCTGCGTCACGCCCTGCGCCTTGAAGGTGGCGAATGCGCTGCGCAGCTGGTCGTCGGCGGTATTGATGAAGGTCCGCAGGTTGACGTAGCCGACCTTGCGCCCGTTATCGTCGATCACCTTGACGCCATAGCGGGACGACAGCGGCGAGAGCGTGTAGTCGGCGCTGGTCACGGACACATCGCGGGTGCCGTTCGCATCGACGATCCGGAAGACATGCACGGTGCCTGGCCTGGCCGAATAGAAGGCCTCGTTCAGCGCATCGTAATCGCGGCTGGCGAGCATGTCGCTGATGGTGCGGATCGAAGCGGCGGTGGCGCCGACTCCGACGATCTGCGCGCCACGGTCGATCCCGGCGGTCAATGCGGGCGCACCCTCATAGGCTTCGGACACGAAGACGCGGTTGCTTGAGTCCCACGCCAGCCGCACGCCGATCCCGACGGTCGCGCCCGAGCTGTAATAGGCATTCTCTTCCCGCAGCGAGGTGAGATAGGTGAAATAACGATCCTTGCGCTGTGCCCGGGCGGTCGCCGTCAGCGCGTCGAGGAAGCTGTCGGCATCCGAAAAACCGGCAGGGTCGAGACTGACCGGCAGCGATTCGGGGAACAGATACCATTCATTCATCGCGGCGAGCAGCCAGTCCTGCCGCGCGCGCAGCGCACAGCCGGTCGGGGTGGTAGTACCTCCGACGCTGCTTCCCGTGTTGCCGCCGGTGCTGGCCGCGACGCGCGTGCCGCCGTCACCATCCCCGCACGATGCCAGCAGCGCCAGCCCCGCCACCATCCCGATCGACCGCTTTGCCCGCATCACACCGTCCCCACGACTCGCCCGCCCTTCTTCATAGAGGACAAGGTGCAACCCCAAGCTGTGAAAAATGTTAAACCGGCGCAACGTTCGTCTTCGAGGGCCCCGACATGATTCGCCACGCCGTGATCGCCGCCATCCTGCCGTTGTCGCTCGCCGCCTGCGGCAAGGCGCCGGACCGGGAGAGCGCGACCGCCGCCACCAACAACAGCAGCGGCGATTATCTCGCGCAGATCGGGCAGTTGAACGAGAAGGAGCGCAACGGCGTGCTGTTCCGCGCGATCAGCGACGCGGGCCGGGCATGCCAGGGCGTGACGCGTTCGGTCGCCGGGCCAGTGCTGCAGGGCAACCCGAGCTGGGTCGCGACCTGCGACGACGGGACGCCCTGGGTGGTGTCGATCAATAACAAGGGCATCGCCACGATCAGCCCGGTGCAGGGCAGCGCGCCGAAAACCGGCTGACGCCGCCGCTGCGCAACGCGATTGCTCCGCGCCGCGCGGCATCGTACCGCTGGCGCATGTCGCGCTGGTTGTTTCTTCCGCTTCTCGCTCTCGCCGGTCCGGCCGGGGCGGCTCCGCCACAGGCCGCGTCGGCGGTCATGGCGCGCCAGCCGGTGCTGGTCACGCCCGTCGTCGTCCGCCGGCTCCCGCACGATCGTGCCGCTTTCACCGAGGGTCTGGTGTGGCATGGCGGGGCGTTGATCGAGAGCGTCGGGCTGGAGGGGCGCTCCGACGTGCGGCGCCTCGATCCGGTCAGCGGCAAGGTCACGTTGCGGCGGACGATCCCGGCGGCACAGTTCGGCGAGGGGCTGGCGCTGTGGAAAGGCGAGGCGATCAGCCTGACGTGGCATGACGGCATCGCGCACCGCTGGAACGCCGTGACGCTCAAGCCGCTGGGGACGATGCGCTACACAGGCGAGGGCTGGGGGCTGACCTCAGATGCGTCGTCGCTGATCCGCTCGGACGGCAGCGCGATGCTGACCTTCCACGATCCGGCGACGATGAAGGTGCGGCGCACCGTGACGGTCACGTTCGCGGGGCGGCCGCTCGACCAGATCAACGAGCTGGAGATGGTCGACGGGCAGATCCTCGCCAACGTCTGGCACCAGCCGTTCATCGTCGCGATCGATCCGCGCAGCGGCGTGGTGACGCGCGTGATCGACCTGCGCGCGATCGTCGCCGAAGTCGGTGCGCGGGATCCCGAGGCGGTGGCGAACGGGATTGCGTGGGACGCGAAGGCGCGGCGGCTGTTCGTCACCGGCAAGCGCTGGCCGACGCTGTTCGAGATCCGGTTGCCGAAGTAGCGTACCTCCGTCGCCCCGGATCAAGTCCAAGGTCACGGGAATTGCCGAAGAGCACGGTGACATCAACGTTACCGTCATTGCTCCGCTACGCTCGCAATGACGGATGAAAGATCCCGGCCCCTGTCATTTCGCGCCAATCACCGTATCAACAGCTCTCCGACATAGACCACCGCATCGGCGGCAAGCTGTGCGCCAAGCACCGCGGCGGTGAACGTCGCGGCGAGTCCGGCAGCGACCATGCCATGATGACCGGCGTTCCTGATCCTCAACATGACCCATCCTCTCCTTCTCGGAGCCGGGGTCTCGCTCGTACGGGATCACCCGGCGCCGGATGCTCATATAGCGTATCCCGACACCCGCGTCATCTTGCAGCGCAGCACGCAAAAAAGGGCCCGGTCGCGTTTCCGCGCCGGGCCTCGAGGTGTTGTCCGCAGGAGGAACATCGGTGGCGGGGCGGCGACCGTCGCCGCCCCGCGAATTCGTCAGTAATTGTAGGCGCGTTCGCCATGCTCGTTGATGTCGAGACCCTCGACCTCGACCTCGAGCGAGGGACGCAGCCCCATCGTCGCCTTGATGCCGTAGAACAGCACCGCCGACACGCCGCCCGAGAGCACCAGCGTCAGCACGACCGCCTTGATCTGCGTGATGACCTGCGCGGCCATGTCATACTGGCCGGCGACCGACGGGAACCTGGTGTAGTCGATGAAGCCCTGACCGCCGAGCGACGGGTCGGCGACGATCCCGGTCGCGATCGCGCCGATGATCCCGCCGACGCAGTGGACGCCGAACACGTCGAGCGTGTCGTCATAGCCGAGCTTGTTCTTCACCGTGGTGACGAAGAAGAAGCACACCGCGCTGGCGACGAAGCCGAGGATGATCGACGTCATCGGTGCGGCGAAACCCGCAGCCGGGGTGATCGCGACGAGGCCGGCGACCGCCCCCGACACGCCGCCCAGCAGCGAGGGCTTCTTGTGGACGATCTGCTCGATCACCGCCCAGGCGACCGCCGCGGCGGCGGTGGCGACGAAGGTGTTGACGAACGCGAGCGCCGCGCCGCCATTTGCTTCGAGGTTGGAGCCGGCGTTGAACCCGAACCAGCCGACCCACAGCAGGGAGGCGCCGATCATCGTCATCGTCAGCGAGTGCGGCGGCATCGGCTCCGACTTGTAGCCATGACGCTTGCCGATGATGAGGCAGCCGACGAGGCCCGCGATACCCGCGTTGATGTGCACCACGGTGCCGCCCGCGAAGTCGAGCGCGCCCCAGCCGTACAGCAGCCCGGCATCGGTCGGCGCGTCGGACAGGAAGTCCGGGCCGGCCCAGTACCAGACCATGTGCGCCATCGGGAAATAGACGATCGTCAGCCACAGCACGACGAAGATCAGCAGCGGGGTAAACTTCACCCGCTCCGCGAACGCGCCGACGATCAGCGCTGGCGTGATGCACGCGAAGGTCATCTGGAAGGCGATGAACGCATATTCGGGCACGTAGACGTTGTTCGAGAAGGTCGCCGCGACCGAGGTCGGCCCGACGCCGGCGAGAAACGCCTTCGACAGCCCGCCGACGAACGCGTTACCGCCGGTGAACGCCATGCTGTAGCCCCAGCACACCCAGACGAGGCTGGCGACCGAGACGATCATGAACACCTGCATCAGCACGCTGAGCATGTTCTTGGTGCGCACCAGCCCGCCGTAGAACAGCGCGAGGCCGGGGATCGACATCATCAGCACCAGCGCCGCCGAGATCAGCAGCCACGAGGTATCCCCCTTGTTGACCATCGTCGCCGCGACCTCGGCAGCAGGCGCGCGCACCGGCCCGGCGGCGGCCTGCGCCCATGCCGGCGCGGCGGTCAGCAGCGTGGCGGCCAGCGCCCCCGCGCCGCCCGCGATCTTTCGATAAAGCGTCATCGGTCCCCCCATCACAATGCCGTGTCGTCGGTTTCGCCGGTGCGGATCCGCACCGCCTGTCCGACATCGAGCACGAAGATCTTGCCGTCGCCGATCGCGCCGGTGTTGGCGGCCGCCTGGATCGCCTCGACCACGCGGTCGGCGATGTCGCTGGCGCACACGACCTCGATCTTGATCTTGGGCACCATGTTGGTGCTGTATTCGGCGCCGCGGTAGATTTCGGTCTGGCCCTTCTGACGACCGAACCCCTTCACCTCCGACACCGTCATCCCGGCCACGCCGACGGTGGTGAGCGCTTCGCGCACCTCGTCGAGCTTGAACGGTTTGATGATGGCTATGACCAGCTTCATCACGCCCCCTTTGCGTTTGTCCCGTAAGGAAGCTTCGCAAGCAGCGTGCCAGTTGCGCGCAGAGGGCGCAGACCCGTCAAAAGGTACTAACGGCCGTTAATAATTGTGCAGCGCGTCACCACTGCCCAAAAATCAGGCAGGGCCGGCGATCGCCTGCGCCGTGGCGAGATCGTCCTCATCGACCATCACGCGCACCGGGATCAGCAGCCAGCTGCCGTCGGCGATGCTCGCACCACCGTCGAAGGCGAGTGCGGGGATGCCGTCGGACTCGAGCCGCGCGACGAGGATGTTGGCGAGGTTGCGGTCGTAGCGGCCGAGCTCGACGAGCGCCATCAGGCGGGGACGCGCGTCGGGCTGCGCACCGGCAGCCCGTCGATGCTGTGGGTACGAACCGCATATTTGCCGAAGGGCGTCGCATCGTCGGTGCTGGCGTGATATTTGTTGAGCGTGTCGCGCTCGCGCTCGAACGCCATGTACGGCACGCCCCAGCCGCACGATGTCTGCGCCTCGTCGACCGCGATCACGAAGATCTGCCGTGTACCCGGCAGCAGCGTGAAATGCCCCGCCAGGTCGGTCCACTCGTCATCCTGCGGCAGCACCGGGCGACCGCGGCCGTAGATGCGGAAGATCAGCGCGGGATTGTCGAAGGCGCAGAACATGATCGTGATCCGCCCGTCGGCGAGCAGATGCGCGTTGGTCTCGTTGCCCGATCCGGCGACGTCGAGATAGGCGACGGTCGTGTCGTCGAGGATGCGGAAGCTGTCCATGCCCTTGGGGCTGAGGTTGACGCGTGCGTCCGCCGCGGCGGTGGCGACGAAGAACACCGGCTGCTTCGCGACGAACGCACGATGCTCGGCGGTGAGGGCGGGAAAGAACTTGGCCATCGATCGCTTCCGCATAGAGGCGCATGCGCGCAGTGCACATGGCCGTTTGCTCCATGAAGCACGATCCGGTCGCGTCCGACAAGTGCCGACCCGGCGACCTGTCGCGACACCGGCGTGATGTCGCGCGGCGACGGGCAGCCCGCCGGGGACGCCGCAGTGGCGGGCCGTCACGCCCCGGCGGGCAGCGGCGCCGCGGCGGGTTCGTCGCCGGTGTCGTCCTCGATCGCCCGACGCGCCGCCCGTGCCTCGCGCCGCGCGCGCGCGGCATCGGCGTTGACCTGCTCGGCGATCCCGATGCCGAGGCCCAGATAGAGGAACATCACATATTGCACCGGGAAGATCACGAACGCCCATTCGTAATTCAGGTGCAATCCGGCGGTGAGCAAGGTCATGCCCAGACCGATCAGCACGTCGCCACGCCGGTCGCTGCGATGGCGGAAGGCGGTGCGCAACATCGTGAACAAGCCGCCGCCGATCATCATCACGACGAAGACGATACTGACCACCCCGGTCTCCGCCATGACCAGCAGGTAGCTGTTATGGACGTTGGTCGACCGGCTGCCCTGCGACGCGACCACGCCGGCGCGGGCGGAATAGCCGTCGACGTTGCTGACGACGACGTAGCTGTTCGCGCCGATGCCGGCCGGGTGATCGCCGATCATCGCCCAGGCGGCGCGCTTGAACGCCTGTCGCTCGGAGTCGCTGCTCTCGACATTGTTGTGGCTGGTGCGCTCGCCGATCATCCGGAGCGCGAACGGGGTGGCGCACAATACCGCGACCGCCGCCAGCGCGGTCATCGTCCGCTTGCGCGGCGTCCACCGCCACAGGCTCGACACCATCAGCACGCCGCCCATCCCGATCGCGCCGAACCCGATCGTGGCGCGCGAGGCGGTGAACAGGTCGATCAGCAACGCCACCACCGGTCCGGCCTTGGCATACCAGCCGCGGCCGCCGGACAGCAGGATCACCAGCGCCGGCAAGGCGACGAGATTGGTCATCAGCCCGAGCAGATTCTGCGCACCGAACGTGCCCACGGCCTGCAGGACGCCCGCAAAATGCTGCTGCACCGAGAAGAACAGCTGCAGAAGCAGCGCGGCGACCCCGCCCGCGACGACCGCGGGCACGATGCGCGGCGTGGTCGAGAGCCGCAGTGCCGCCAGATATACCAGCAACATCCGCATGAGTTGAACCGCATAGCCCAGCGCGGCGAGCTTATCGATCGCCCAGGTGACGGTGAGCGTCGTCAGCACGATGTAGCTCACGAACGCCCAGAGATAGGGCGCGCTTTTGAGCCGGCGCGGCGTCGCGATCAGGATCGCCACCGCCAGCGAGTCGATCAGCGAAACCTCGATGCCCTTGGTATGCCCCGGCCAATAGGGGAAGGATACCGGCGCGATATAGAGGTGCAGATACGACAGCAGGAACGGCAGCGCACCGAAGGCAAAGCCGAAGATCGGCCGGTAGCGTGGCTGTCGCGCATATTGGACGAAGAGCGGACAAAGACCCAGCAGAAGGGCGAGCAAAACCCATTTCAAGGCGTGTGTCTCCGCGACCGGGGCGGGCGGGTGCACATCACCAGCCGGGCCCTGTCGATTTATTACCGCGTCAAGGAATCGTCGGTATAGCGGACCCGTTAAGAATCAAGCTGCATCGTGGGCGTTCCTTGGGCAAGACATCAGCATTGGCGCCGCGTTCCGGCGCGCGCGCGCGGCACGCCGACGGACCCGCCCCGCCCGTCGCCGCGACCCATTTCGACCTTTTGCAGGTCTTGCGCGGGCTTGCCGCGCTGTGGGTCGTGCTGTTCCATGTCTGGACACTGCAGAGCATCCGCACGCTGTACACCGCGATGCCCTCGCCCTGGCGCGAGGTCGTGTTCGACGACGGGCGCGGCGGGGTGGCGGTGTTCTTCGTGCTGAGCGGCTTCGTCATCGCGCACAGCCTGTGGGGCAAGCAGGTCGACGCGCGCTATGCCGGAACCTTCGCGATCCGTCGCAGCCTGCGCCTCGACCCGGCCTATTGGCTGTCGATCCCGCTCGCCTGGGGCGCGACCGCGGCAGTGGCGATGGCGCACGGCGCGCCGCTGCCATGGCCGTCGCCCGCCACCGTGATCGCGCATCTGCTGTATCTGCAGGAATTGCTCGGACTGCCCGACATCCAGATCGTCTACTGGACGCTGACCTACGAAGTGCAATTCTACCTCGTCACGCTGCTGGGCGCCTGGGCGTGGTGCCGGGCGCGCTCGCGAGCGGGGCTGTTCCGGCAGATCGCCTGGCTGCTGCCCGCGGCGTTCATCCTCGTCGCGATCGCCTCAAGCCTCGGTGACCAGCAATGGATGCCGCGCGGCGTATTCCTCAACTTCTGGTTCGCCTTCGCGGCCGGCGCGCTCGCCTATGCCGCCGGCTGGCGCCGCGTCGGCGCGGCGCCGCTCGTCGCGCTCGCGCTGATCGTCGCGATCGCGTTGTGGCGGGCGCCGGCGACGGCCGAGGTGTTCAACACCCCGGCGATGCTCACGGCGGCCGGGCTGTTCGTCGCGGCGCGCGCGCACTGGCTCACCGCCGGCCGCGGGCAGCGCTGGCTGATCGGGCTCGGCGCGATCTCCTATTCGCTCTACCTCGTCCATTTGCCGATCCTGGTGATGAGCGGCAGTATCGTGCGGCGCGTGTTCGGTGACGGAGTGGTCGCTGATATCGGAAAGCTCGCTGCGTACCTGCTATTGTGTATCAGCGGTGCGACGCTGTTCTGGAGGACGGTGGAAGCGCCGACGCACCGGCTGGCGCAGCGCTACGGGCGGGGCCGGGCACGCGCGGCGGCGGTCGCGCCCGCCGCCTAGTCATCGCATCCCCGCCCGCGCGCGGCGATGCGGTGTCGCGATCAGGCCGTCCCGCCCACCGTCAGCCCGTCGATCAGCAGCGACGGCTGTCCGACGCCCGCCGGCACGCTCTGCCCGCCCTTGCCGCACACGCCGATTCCCTCGTCGAGCGCGAAGTCGTGACCGACGCCCAGTACCCTGGTCAGCACGCTCGGCCCGTCGCCGATCAGCGTCGCGCCCTTGATCGGCGCGCCGATCTTGCCGTCCTCGATCCGGTACGCCTCGGTGCACGAGAAGGTGAACTTGCCCGAGACGATATCGACCTGCCCGCCGCCGAACGACTTGGCGAAGATGCCCTTCTTCACGCGGCTCAGCAGCTCGGCGGGATCGTCCTTGCCGGCCTTCATGAGGGTGTTGGTCATCCGCGGCATCGGCGCGTGCGCGAAGCTCTCGCGGCGGCCGTTACCAGTCGGCGCGACCCCCATCAGCCGCGCATTGAGCCGGTCCTGCATATAGCCCTTGAGGATGCCGTCCTCGATCAGGATCGTCTCGGAGGTCGGCGTGCCCTCGTCGTCGATCGTCAGCGAGCCGCGCCGGTCGGCGATGCTGCCGTCGTCGACGATCGTCACCCCCGCCGCCGCGACGCGCTCGCCGATCCGGCCGGAGAAGGCCGAGGTGCCCTTGCGGTTGAAATCGCCCTCCAGCCCGTGGCCGATCGCCTCGTGGAGCAGCACGCCCGGCCAGCCCGGCCCGAGCAGCACCGTCATCTCGCCCGCGGGCGCGTCGACCGCCTCGAGATTGACCAGCGCCTGTGCCAGCGCCTCGTCGATCGCGCGGTTCCACATGTCGGGCGTCATCACACGGTCATAGAGATAGCGCCCGCCGACGCCGAACGACCCGGTCTCGCGGCGTCCGTTCGCCTCGGCGACGATCGACACGTTGAGCCGCACCAGCGGCCGCACGTCGGTGGCGACGAAGCCGTCGGCGCGGACGATCTCGACCACGCTCCACGTCCCCGACAGCCCGACCGACACCTGCGCGACGCGCGGATCGCGCGCGCGCGCCGCGGCGTCGATCGTCTGGCACAGGTTCACCTTGTCGGCGAACGGCACGAGATCGAGCGGATCCGCGTCGGTATAGAGGCGGTGGTTGGTGCGCGTCGGCGCGGCGGCCTTCGCCGCCAATGATGGGTCGATCAGCGCCATCGTCTCGCCGGCGCGGCGGATCGCGGCCTCGCTCAGCTCATTGGCGTGCGCGAAGGCGGTCATCTCGCCCGACACCGCCCGCAGCCCGAAGCCGGCAGTGGTATCGTAGCTGGCGGTCTTCAGCCGCCCGTCGTCGAACCCGAACGCCTCGGCCTTGCGATATTGGAGGAACAGCTCGCCGTCATCGGCGCGCGCCAGCACATCGGCGGTGACGCGCTGCGCGGTCGCGGGATCGAGCGTGTCGCGGTACAGGAAGGAGCGGGGATCGGTCATCGCCCCAAGATAGGCGCGCGCGGGTGGGGATGCCAGCGGTGGGATTGTCGGGGTTCACGCGGAGGCGCGGAGCACGCGGAGAGACGCGCGCCCGCGGCGCCGCTTCCGATCCGCGTCATCCTTCCTTCGTCGCCCCGGACTTGATCCGGGGCCCCGCTTCTTCTCACCGGCAGACGGAAGAAGCGGGATCCCGGATCAAGTCCGGGATGACGGCATCTGCCAGTGGGGGGATGCCGATCCGCTTGACGTGTTCGCAAGCATGACGCCACAGGCGCGACACCTCTGCGCTCTCCGCGCCTCCGCGTGACATCATTCTACGCCGCCGCGCGGCGGAAAGCGACGTTATTGCGGGCTGGCACCGTCGGGAATGTCGGGCAGCTTGCTGTGATCCACGCCGTCTGCCGGTCCACCGATCAGCACGAAGCGCCGGTCGCAATAGCCGCAATCGACATAGCCATGCTCGTCGATCTGCAACCACACGCGCGGGTGGCCGAGCGCCGCGCCGCCCGGAATGTCGGTTGCGCCGTCGCAGGCGACGCGGGCGGAGGAGGTGCGGACGAGTTCGGACGGCGGGCGCATGGGCAGGCGATTAGCAAGGCGGCGGCGACGAAACAATCCTCCGTTATTGGCTTCCGTCGCCGGCACGCCTATCGCCGCCGCATGACCGAAGCAGCGATCTCGATCCGCGACCTGTGCAAGACCTACGCCGGGGTAAAGGGCGGTGCGCCGAAGCGCGCGCTGGACGGCGTGACGTTCGAGGTGCCGCGCGGCAGCATCTTCGGGCTGCTGGGACCGAATGGCGCGGGCAAGTCGACGCTGATCAACATCCTCGCCGGGCTGGTCAACAAGACCAGCGGCGCGGCCACGATATGGGGCTTCGACATCGACGAACACCCGCGCAACGCCAAGGCGTCGATCGGGATCGTCAATCAGGAGATCCTGTTCGACCCGTTTTTCACGCCGCTCGAGACGCTGGAGATCCAGGCGGGACTGTACGGCGTGCCGAAGAAGGAGCGCCGCAGCATGGAGCTGCTCCGCGCGGTGCATCTTGAGGACAAGGCCAATGCTTACGCCCGAACGCTGTCGGGCGGCATGAAGCGGCGGCTGATGGTCGCCAAGGCAATGGTCCACACGCCGCCGGTGCTGGTGCTCGACGAGCCGACCGCGGGCGTCGACATCGAGCTGCGCCAGCAATTGTGGACCTATGTCCGCAGCCTCAACGACGCGGGGGTGACGGTGGTGCTGACCACGCATTACCTCGAAGAGGCCGAGGAATTGTGCGACCGGATCGCGATCATTAATCACGGCCGCGTGATCGCCAACTCGCCGACCGCCGAACTGCTCGGCAAGGCGCAGGAGAAGATCGTCGCGGTGACGGTCGACCGCGACGTCACCGCGCTGCCGGATAACGATTGTTTCGGGAAGGTCGCGCTGAAAGGCACGCGGACGCTCGAGATCACCTACGCCAAGGACCGCGTCAACGCCGGCGAGGTGCTGGGGGCGATCCAGCGCGACGGCTACGGGATCGTCGATGTCAGCACCAAGGAAGCCGATCTGGAGGACGTGTTCCTCAACCTGACCCGCGCCGCCAACGCGGGCTGATTTTTCGTCGCCCCGGACTTGATCCGGCGCCCCGCTTCTTTCTTCGTCGCAGCCGACCGATACGCTCGCCACGTCATTGCGAGCGCAGCGAAGCAATCCAGAGCGTCCTGGTCGGGCTCTGGACTGCTTCGCTACGCTCGCAATGACAGGTGGCGGGGCCGCGGACATGGATCCGGGGGGCGACCTTGGTCGTAAGCCGTTGTTGCGGCACCTCGATCCTGCGATATCCCCGCGCAAGCGTAGGGGAGGGCACCGATGAACATCATCCTGCTGGCAGCAGCGATTGCGCAGGCCGCGGCGCCCGCGCCGTCAACGGTCGAGCAGGCCCGCGCGATCGTCGGCGACGCGCCCACGACCCCGCAGACCCTCGTCCTCACCGACGTCCCCAAGCCGACGGGCCCTGCGCGTGCGCTGTTCAACGGCCGCGACCTGTCCGGCTGGCAGCCGTGGCTCGGCTATCCCGACCCATCCGTGACTTATCGGGACAAGCCCGGCGCGACCCCGATCGGCCGCTCGCGCTCCACCGCGGGCGACTTCGCGGTCAAGCCGATCGACGGCAAGCCGGCCATGTGGGTCAAGGGCGAAATTTGGGGCGCGCTGGTCCATGACGCCGACCTGCGCGATTATCACCTGCGGCTCGAATATCGCTGGGGCGACAAGCGCTGGGCACCGCGCGCCGACCAGCCGCCCAACAACGGCTTGCTGTACCATACGCATGGTACGCCCGGCACGGTGTTCGGGACGTGGCAGCCGTCGGTCGAGTTCGAGATCATGAAGGGGTCGACCGGCATGGCGGTCGCGGTCGGGCGCGACGTCCGCATCCGCACCACGGCCGCGCTCGACCCGGCGCTGATCTCGCCGCCGGTGCGCTACCGGATGGGCGGCAAGCCGGTCGAGATCGTCAACGGCTCGCTGATCTGGAACGTCGAGAACGCGCGCGATGCCGAGCGGCCGGCGGGGCAGTGGAACGTGCTCGACCTGTATGTGCTCGGCGACCGCGCGGTGCATGTCGTCAACGGCGTGCCGGTGATGGTGGTCGAGGGGCTGGCGACGGTCGGCGGCGGTGGGGTCCGCACGCCGCTGACGCACGGGCACGTCCAGTTGCAGTCGGAAGGCGCGGAGACGTGGTTCCGCAGCGTGACCGTCGAGCCGATCGACCGGCTGCCGACGGTGGTGGCGCGGTAGACCCTCCACATTCGTCATCCCCGCGAAGGCGGGGATCCAGACCCGCAGGTTTTCGCAAGAGCCGAAACGTCTGAGGTTCTGGATTCCCGCCTTCGCGGGAATGACGAGAGGGAAGAAGCAAACATCTGTCCCTCACGGCCTGATCTATGCCACATGATCGTCATGTACCCCGTGCCCGCCGCAAGAACCCGCCAGCGTCTCAACATTCGCAACATTCGCGGGCGCGCCGCATGACGACCAGCGATGTCCTGATCGTCGGCTCCGGCGCGGCCGGGCTCACCGCGGCGCTCAACCTCGCCGACCGCTTCAAGGTGACCGTGCTCGCCAAGGGCGCGCTCAACGAAGGGTCGACCGCCTGGGCGCAGGGCGGGATCGCCGCGGTGCTCGAACCCGGCGACACGTTCGAGCATCATGTCGAGGACACGATGGTCGCCGGCGCCGGGCTCAACGACCGCGCGATCGTCGAGTTCGTGGTCGAGCGTGCACCCGCCGCGATCGGGCGGCTGCGCGCGCTGGGCGTGCCGTTCGCGGAGGAGAAGGGCGCGCTGCACCTGACGCGCGAAGGCGGGCATTCGCACCGCCGCATCGTCCATGTCGCCGACGCGACCGGCTGGGCGGTGCAGGAAGCGCTGCAACGCGCCGCCGAGGCGCACCCCAACATCACGCTCGTCCCCGATCAGGTCGCGATCGACCTCGCTACCAGCCGGCACGAGGAGCGCTATTCGGGCGCAGGCAACGTCTGGGGCGTTTATGCGATCGACCGCCGCACCGGCGCGGTCGGGCTGCACACCGCGCGCGCGACGATCCTCGCCACCGGCGGGGCGGGGCGGACCTATCTGTTCTCGACCGCGCCGCGCGGCGCGACCGGCGACGGGATCGCGATGGCGTGGCGTGCTGGCGCGCGCGTCGCGAACATGGAATTCATGCAATTCCACCCGACCTGCCTCTATCATCTGGAGGTCAAGAACTTCCTCATCACCGAGGCGGTGCGCGGCGAGGGCGGGCGGCTCATCAACCCGACCACCGGCAAGCGCTTCATGCCCTATTACGATGCCGAGCGGCTGGAGCTGGCGCCGCGCGACGTGGTGGCGCGCGCGATCGACGCCGAGATCAAGCGCTATGGGCTCGACTTCGTCCATCTCGACATCAGCCACATGCCCGCCGATTTCGTGCGCGGGCATTTCCCGAACATCTACGAGAAGCTGAAGGGGCTGGGGATCGACATGACCGTCGCGCCGATCCCGGTGGTGCCGGCGCAGCATTACACCTGCGGCGGGATCATGGTCGATCGCGACGGGCGCACCGATCTGCCCGGGCTCTATGCGGCGGGCGAGTGCACGCAATCGGGGCTGCATGGCGCAAACCGGCTGGCGTCAAACTCGCTGCTCGAATGTTTTGTGTTCGGCGAGGCGGCGGCGCAGCACATTGCGGAATGCTGGGACACATTGCCCCAGGTACCTGCGATCCGGGCGTGGGACGAAAGCCGCGTCACCGATTCCGACGAGGAAGTGGTCATCAAGCAGAACTGGACCGAAATCCGACGCTTCATGTGGAATTACGTCGGGATCGTCCGCACCACCAAGCGGCTGGAGCGCGCCCGGCACCGCATCGATCTGCTGCGTAGCGAGATCGAGGATTATTACGGGCATTTCCGCGTCACCCCCGATCTGATCGAGCTGCGCAACCTGCTCCAGACCGCCGATCTGATCGTCCGCTCGGCGCTGCACCGCCACGAAAGCCGCGGGCTGCATTACACGCTCGACTATCCCGAATTGCGCGACCCGCCGGTCGATACGGTGCTGGTGCCGTGACCCCCGGGGAGTCAGCCGGTTGACCGACGCCGACTCGACTCGTCGCGCGCTGGCTGGCGGTCGTCGCAAGGACGAGTCGCGGGGGTATGCGCCCGCCGGCCCGACCGGCACAGCCGTGGATCAGGCAGGGGTGACGGCGGCGGACATGGGAAAGACGACATTCGCGCACCGGGCGACGGTGATCGGCTGGTCGCTGCTGATCGCCGGCTGCGGCGCCGGGGCCGGGTCGACATTGATCCCGGCTGCCCCGCCCGCCCCGATCGTCTCGGTCGCGGTCCCGCCACCTGCGCCGCCGCGCCCGAAGTCCGCGCCGCGCGCGTTGCAGCAACGCGTGACGCAGCTGATCCGCAGCTTTCCCGGCAAGGCGGGCGCGGCGATCCAGGCGGTTGACGAGGACTGGATCGTCCAGGAGGGCGGCGCGCTCTACCTGCCGCAACAGAGCGTCAGCAAATTGTGGGTCGCGATGACCGTGCTGGGGCAGCGCGACGCCGGACGGCTGAAGCTCGACGATCCGGTGCTGGTGACCCGCGACGACCTGACGCTGTTCCACCAGCCGGTCGCGTCGCTGGTGACGGGCGAGGGCTATCGCACCACCGTCGCCGGATTGCTGACCCGCGCGCTGACGCAGAGCGACAACACCGCCAACGACCGGCTGCTGACCTATGTCGGCGGGCCGGCGGCGGTGCGGCGGTTCCTTTCCGAGAAGCGCCTGCCCGGTATCCGCTTCGGTCCCGGCGAGCGCCTGCTACAGAGCGGCACCGCGGGGGTGACATGGAACCAGTCGATGGCGATGGGGCGCGGGTTCGAGGCGGCGCGCGCGCGGCTCGATCCAGAGGCGCGCCGCGCCGCGCTGCAACGCTATATCGACAATCCGCCCGACGGCGCGCAGCCGGCGGCGATCGTCGAGGCGCTGGCGCGGCTGGCGCGCGGCGAGTTGCTGAGCGAGACGTCGACGCGCGTGCTGCTCGAGACGATGGCCAATTCGCACACCGGGCGCGCGCGGTTGAAGGCGGCGACGCCGGTCGGCTGGACGCTCGCGCACAAGACCGGGACCGGGCAGGAACTGGGCAGCCGCAATGCCGGGTTCAACGACATCGGCATCCTGACCGCACCCGACGGGCGGCGCTATGCGATCGCGGTGCAGATCGGCGACACCACTGCGCCGATGCGCGTGCGACAGGTGCTGATCCAGCAGGTCGCCGCCGCGCTGACCGGCGCACAGCCGCGTGCGGGCGGGGCGGACGAGACGGAGTAGGTGCCCTTCCGTTCCGAAAGGACGAACCCCGGTTCCCCCTGACCCCAATCCGTTATAGGGCAGCCGCCATGCCGCACCTCTATCTCGTCGACGGATCGGGCTACATCTTTCGCGCCTATCACCGTCTCCCGCCGCTCACCAACAAGCATGGCGAGCCGGTCGGCGCGGTCTACGGCTATACGACGATGCTGTGGAAGCTCGCCGACCAGCTCCACAAGGCCGATGGGCCGACCCACATGGCGGTGATCCTCGACAAGTCGAGCCAGACGTTCCGCAACGAGCTGTACGACCAGTACAAGGCGCACCGGCCGCCGCCGCCCGAGGACCTCGTCCCGCAATTCCCGATGATCCGCGACGCGACGCGCGCTTTCTCGCTGCCGTGCATCGAGGAACAGGGCTGGGAGGCCGACGACCTGATCGCCAGCTATACCAAGGCGGCGCTGGCGCAGGGCTGGCAGGTGACGATCGTCAGCTCCGACAAGGATCTGATGCAGTTGATGACCGATCCGTCGGTCGACATGCTCGACACGATGAACAACCGCACGCTCGGCCCGTCCGATGTCGAGGCGAAGTTCGGGGTCGGCCCGGAGAAGCTGGGCGACGTTCTGGCGCTGATGGGCGACAGCGTCGACAACGTCCCCGGCGTGCCGGGCGTCGGGTCGAAGACCGCCGCCAAGTTGATCCTCGAACATGGCGACGTCGAGGGCGTACTCGCCGCCGCCGACGCGATGAAGAAGGGCAAGCTGCGCGACAATCTGATCGAACATGCCGAAGCGGCCCGGATGAGCCGCAAGCTGGTCGAGCTGGCGTGCGACGTGCCGCTGCCGCAGCCGCTCGAGGAATTGTCGCTGGCGGACGGCATCCCCGATGCGCCGCTGCGCGCCTTCCTCGATCATCACGGCTTCCGCTCGCTGCTGACGCGGCTGGGCGAGGTCGCCGACGCGCCGGTCGCCGAGTCACCGACCGACGCCGCGTTCGACGCGGACGAGGAGCCGGCATGCAACCACGACGGCTATGAGACGGTGATCGACGACGAGGCGCTCGACCGCTGGATCACGGTCGCGCGCCACCAGGGCTGGGTGGCGATCGATACCGAGACAACCGCCAAGGATCCGATGCTCGCCGAACTGGTCGGCGTGTCGCTGGCGCTGCATCCGAACCTCGCCTGTTATGTGCCGCTGGCGCATGGCGGGAGCGACATGTTCGCCGAACGCCCGCCGCAGCTCGACCGCGACGTTGCGCTGGCGAAGCTCAAGCCGCTGCTGGAAGACCCCGGCGTCCTCAAGATCGGGCACAATCTCAAATACGACCTGATCGTGCTGTCGCGGCTCGGAATCGACGTCGCGCCCTATGACGACACGATCGTCATGAGCTTCGCGCTCGATGCCGGCCTGCATGGCCATGGCATGGACGAGCTGGCCGCGACGCATCTCTCGCACACCTGCATCGCGTACAAGGACGTGGTCGGGACCGGCAAGAAGGCGCTCGGCTTCAACGAGATCGATCTGAAGGCGGCGACTCGCTACGCCGCCGAGGATGCCGACGTGACGCTGCGGCTGTGGCGGCGCTTCACCGCGCGGCTGCCGCGCGAGGGCGGGACACGGGTCTACCAGATGGTCGACCGCCCGCTGGTGGCGGTGATCGCGCGGATGGAGCGGCGCGGGATCAAGGTCGATCGCGAGAAACTGGCGCAGCTGTCGGGCGAGTTCTCGACGCAGATCGCGCATCTCGAAGGCGTCGTTCACGAACTGGCCGGCGGGCCGTTCACGATCGGCAGCCCCAAGCAACTCGGCGACGTGCTGTTCGAGCGACTGGGCCTCAAGGGGGGGCGCAAGGGCAAGAGCGGCGTCTATTCGACCGACGTCACCGAGCTGGAGCGGCTGGCCGCCGACAAGGACTCGGCGGGCGCGGAGATCGCGACCAGGGTGCTGGAATGGCGTCAGCTCACCAAGCTGAAGAACACCTATACCGACAGCCTGCAGGAGCAGATCCATCCCGAGACCGGGCGCGTCCACACCAGCTATTCGCTGACCGGCGCGCAGACCGGGCGGCTGTCGTCGACCGACCCCAACCTCCAGAACATTCCGATCCGCACCGAAACCGGGCGGCAGATCCGCGACGCGTTCGTGGCCGACGCGGGCAACGTCATCCTCGCCGCCGATTACTCGCAGATCGAGCTTCGGCTGGCGGCGCATATGGCCGACGTGCCGCAGCTAAAGGAAGCCTTCGCGCGCGGCGACGACATTCATAGCCTCACCGCGCAGGAATTGTTCGGCGAGGTGACGCGCGATACGCGCGCCAGCGCCAAGACGATCAACTTCGCAATCCTCTACGGCATCTCGCGCTGGGGGCTGGCCGGGCGGCTCGATATTTCCGCCGACGAGGCGCAAGCGATGATCGACCGCTATTTCGAGCGTTTCCCCGGCATCAATCGCTATATCGCCGAGACGCTGACGCAAGTGCGCGAGCACGGCTTCACCGAGACGCTGTTCGGGCGCAAGACGCACTTCCCGCGCATCCGCAGCAAGGTGCAGCACGAGCGGCAGGGCGCGGAGCGCGCTGCGATAAATGCGCCGATCCAGGGGACGAGCGCCGACATCATCAAGCGCGCGATGGCGAGGATGGAGCCGGCGCTGCTCGAGGCCGGGCTGCCAGACGTGCGGATGCTGTTGCAGGTCCATGACGAACTGGTGTTCGAGCTGCCTGAAGGTGATGTCGAGCGTGCGCGACCGGTGATCGAGCGCGTAATGGCGGGCGCGGCGGCGCCGTCGGTGGTGCTCGATGTACCGCTGGGCGTGGAGATCGGGGTGGGAGCAAGCTGGGGGGCGGCGCATTGACCGCGCCGCTTGGCAGCCGGCCACGCCCGGCTGACTCAAGCAAGCGCGGCCGGCGGGCAGCGCCCGTCGGACGACGCGGCTTGGCCGCGGCGCGTCTTCACACCCCCGTTCGCCTCGAGCAGCCGTCGAGCGAAGCCGAGACGGCATGTCGAGAGGTCGCCACCCGCGGGGCCTTCTCGACGGTCGGGTTCTCGGCTGCGCTCGAACCCTGCTCGAAGCGAACGGAAGCGGGTCTGGCGCGCGCATGACCGACCAACCCGAAGACATCGCCGCGCTCGCCAAGGGCGGCCGGACCAACGTCGCCGGCTTCGTCCTGCGGCTCGGCGCGCGGATCCCGTTCCTGTTCATCGCCGGCCATATGTACGGCGCGGCGCTCGTCGGCCGGTTCGCGATCGCGGTCGTCGTCGTCGAGTTCGCCGCGCTCATCGCGACCCTTGGGCTCAAGCGCGGCCTTGCGCAGGCGCTGTCGTCAACCGAACGCCCGCACAATCACGTCGTGTTCGACGCGCTGGCCCTGGCGCTGATCGCCAGCCTGATCGCCAGCGTGCTGCTGTTCGCCTTCCCGCAGGCGATGTACCCCAATTCAGCGATCGGCGGGCTCGACCGCTTCTTCCCGCTCATCATCCTCGCGCCCGCGCTGTCCGACGTCAGCCTCGCCGCGCTCGCCTATCGCCACAACGTCAAGGCGAGCGTGACCGCGCGCGCGGTGATCGAGCCGTGGACGCTGTCGATCTTCGCGTTCCTGTTCTCGTTCTTCACGCACAAGGACGGGCTGGTGCTCGCCTATGTCGCGAGCATGGTCGCGGCGCTGACCGCCAGTATCGTGCCGCTGATCCGCAGCTATGGTGTGCCGCACGGCTGGTCGCCGCATGTCGGGCAATTGTGGCAGATGACGCGCGCCAATACGCCGCTGGCGGGCGCAGACGCGCTGGAATGGGGCAGCCGCAACGTCGATCGGCTGATCCTCGGCACGTTGTTCGCGCCCAGCGTGGTCGGCATCTATTATATGGCGCAGCAGGTCGCCAGCCTGCCGCAGAAGCTCAAGACCAGCTTCGACCCCATCCTGGGGCCGGTGGTGACGCAAAGCCTTGCGCGTGGCGATCTGGCGGCGATCGCGCGGCAGGTGCGGCAGGTGGCGTTCTGGATCATCGCCGCGCAGCTCGCGCTGGCGATCACCGCCTCGATCCCGCGCGAGGGCGTGATGGCGACGATCGGGCCGCAGTTCGTCGGCGGTGCGGCACCGATGGTATTCCTGCTGTTCGCCGAGGTGTTCGCCTCGACCGGGGCGGTGTCCGAATCGGCGCTGGTCTATATGGCGCGGCACCGCAACCTGCTGATCTCGATGACGATGCTCGCGTTGCAGATCGCGCTGTCGTTCGCGCTGATCCTCGCGCTGCGCACGGCGGGGTACGGCGTGACGACGCAGGCGGCGGGCGCGCCGATTGCGTTGATGCTGGTCGTGCTGCTTACCTCCTTCATCAAGGCGGGGGTGCTCGGCCGATTGCTCGGCGCGAGCGTGTCGCCGATGCGCTGGCCGCTCGTCTGGGCAGCGTGCGCCGGCGCGGCGGTGGGCGGCGCGTTCGCGCTGCTGCCGCCGGCGTGGCGCTGGGCGCAGGTGTCGATCGGGGTCGCGGCGACGCTGGCGGCGTATCTGTTCGTGATCTGGCGCTACGCCTTCGGCCCGGAGGACCGCGCGCTATTCAGCAAGATGCCGAGCGCCGAAGAAGCGACCCTGCCGAATGAGGGCGGGTTTATCCGCTGATCGCCGCAAAGAGCCGTCGCCCCTGCGCAGGCAGGGGCCCATGTCTGTCGAATGATGGAGTGACGCTCTCTCGGAGACGTCATCAGTGTGTCAGCCGATCGGCACACGCCACAGCCCCTGCCTGCGCAGTGGCGACGGCGCTTCCGTCAACCGATGCGGATCAATGCCGGAAGTGGCGCATGCCCGTAAACACCATCGCCAGCCCGGCCGCGTCGGCGGCGGCGATCACCTCGTCGTCGCGGATCGAGCCGCCCGGCTGGATCACCGCGGTCGCGCCCGCTTCGACCGCCGCAAGCAGGCCATCGGCGAACGGGAAGAACGCGTCAGACGCCACTGCCGAGCCGATCGTGCGCGTCTCGCCCCAGCCGGCCTTGTCGGCGGCGTCCTTTGCCTTCCACGCCGCGATTCGCGCCGATTCCAGCCGGTTCATCTGCCCCGCGCCGACGCCGGCGGTGCTGCCACCCTTGGCGTAGACGATCGCGTTCGACTTGACGTGCTTGGCGACCGTCCAGGCGAACAGGCAGTCGGCGAGTTCCTGCTCGGTCGGCTGGCGTTTGGTCACCACCTTCAGGTCGGTGGGGAGCACGCGCCCGGCGTCGCGCGACTGGACCAGCCAGCCGCCCGCGATCGACTTGGCGAACACGCCGTCGCGCACCGGATCAGGGAGCGTGCCGGTCAGCAGCAGCCGCAGGTTCTTCTTCGCCGCGAACAGCGCCAGCGCTTCCTCGTCGGCGTCGGGCGCCACGACGACTTCGGTGAAGATGCCGGTGATGGCTTTGGCAGTGACGCCATCAAGCGGGCGGTTGACCGCGATGATTCCGCCGAACGCGCTGACCGTGTCGCACGCGAACGCCGCTTCATACGCCTCGGCGAGCGTCGCGCCGGTCGCGACTCCGCACGGGTTCGCGTGCTTGATGATCACGCAGGTCGGATCGGCATCGCGGAACTCGGCGATCAGCTCCAGTGCGGCATCGGCGTCGTTGTAATTGTTGTAGCTCAGCGCCTTGCCTTGCACCTGCCGTGCCTGCCCAATGCCGGGCGTCACATCGCCGGTGGCGGCGTAGAAGGCGGCGTGCTGGTGCGGGTTCTCGCCATAGCGCAGCTCTTCCCCCGCGCGGCGCAGCGTCAGCGGCAGGACCGGCGGGAAGCGCTCACCCTGATCGACATTGCCGAACCAGCGCGCGATCGCGCCGTCATAGGCGGCGGTGGTGGCGAACGCCTTGGCGGCGAGCCGCTTGCGATCCGCCAGCGTGGTCGAGCCCTCCGCGACCAGCGTGTAATCGGCAGGATCGGTGACGATCGCGACATAGGCGTGGTTCTTGGCGGCCGAGCGGACCATCGACGGTCCGCCGATGTCGATATTCTCGACCACCTCGTCGCGGTCGGCGCCCTTAGCGACGGTCGCCTCGAACGGATAGAGATTGACGACGACCAGATCGATCGCGCCGATCTGATGCTCTTCCATCGACGCGGCATGTGCGGCATCGTCGCGCACCGCGAGCAGCCCGCCGTGGACCTTCGGGTGCAACGTCTTGACGCGGCCGTCCATCATCTCCGGGAAGCCGGTCAGCTCGCTGATGTCGCGCACCGTGAGGCCAGCGTCGCGCAGCGCCTTGGCGGTGCCGCCCGTCGAGACGAGTTCGACGCCCTTGTTGCCAAGCGCGGTTGCGAGGTCGACGATCCCGGTCTTGTCGGAGACGGAAAGGAGCGCGCGGCGGATCGGGATGCTGGTCATGCGCGCGCGCTTACGCGGGCGAAGGGTGGGGCTCAAGCGGCTTCACGGCTACCGCGCCCGCTTCAACACCCAATTGACGCTTACCCCGGTCGGCGGGGCGAGGCCGTGAATCACGATCTGCTGCGTCGTGAACAGGCGACCCCAGCCATCGACCCACACGCTGTCCTCGATCGTCAGCCGCTCGCCACGGCTGCGGAAGTGCCAGAAATTGCCCGCCGCGGTGCGCAGCATCGCCGCCTGATTGTCGGCGGTCGCCACCGCCTCGATCCCGGCGGCGAGGTGGAAGCGCAGCAGGAACGGCGTCATCGCGTCCGCCCGGCGGGTGCGCGCACCCGGCGCGGCGAGCAAGGCATCCTCGCCGCGCAGCTCGCGCCCGTCGCTGAGCAACAGCAGGGTGCGCTGGTGATGGAAGCCGTGGCGACGGACATAACCATCGTGGCGCGCCTCGATCCGGCTGCCGAGTTCCGACTCCTGCCGGGTCAGTTCGACCTCGCGCACGCCCTTGCCGAGCGTGCCGTCGGGCAGGATCGCGGTCGAATTGGTGTCGCCGATCGTCAGCGTCGAATGCGCCGCGGTGCTGCGCAGCCCGGTCATCATCGCTGGCGACATCCGCGCGCCGGTGACACCCGCGCCGCCGCAATTGACGATCAGCCGCTCGGCGCCGTCGCTGAATTCGAACGCCAGCGTCGAGGCGCAGCCACCCTCGGCGACGCGCGCCATCGGTGGCGGCGCGGCGTCGACGATCAGCACCCCCGCGCCATTGGCGAGCCGCTGATAACCCCAGTCGCGCGACTGTCGCAGCGGGCGTCCGTGTGCGCCACTGGCGTAGAGCACGTCGTTGACCGTCTCGGCATCGACCGGCAGTCCGCCTTGCCAGCTCGACAGCCCGCCGTCGCCCATCGTCGTTCCCAGCAGGGCCGGGGTCGCGAGCGACAGTGCGGTCGTCACCGGTTCCGGGAGCGGCAGGCCTCGCGCATCATAGGCCGCGCGCAGCAGCCCGATCGTCGCGAGCACATCGAGCAGCGCGGCGGGCGAGCGGCTGACCACCCCGCCATCCGCGCTCAGCCCCGTGCCCAGAGCGCGCGCCAGCCCGGTCTCGCCGATCGCCAGTCGTGTCTCGCCCGCGGGCAGCAGCAGCCCGGCGATCACCACGCCCGCCCAAGCGGCGATGCGCTCGGCGCCCGGCGGCGCCTTGTCGGCGGTGCGATCGAGGTGCCGTGCCCCGCGCGCGATACCGTTGAGCACGCGCGAACGGAACACGAGGTCGGACGAGGCGAGCAGCAGCGGCGCATGGAACGTCCACATCGCCAGCCGCCGCGCGGTGGTCGACGGACGCCATGCCGGATCCGAAACGCGGTCGGCATGCGCCGCGAGCCAGCCGCCCGCCAGCGCCTCGGCCAGCGGTACCGCACGCGTGTGATCGCCAAGCGCGGCGACATCGCGCAACCACACGAAGGAATGGAGATATTCGACGAACGCCGGCCCCGCGGCGGGGGCGGCGACATCGATCGTCTCGATCGCATGATGCTCGCCACCCGCGTACATCCAGCCCTCGAGCAGCGCCTCGCCAAGGTCACTCTCGCCGGGGATGGGATCGACGGGCACCGCGACCAGCCTGACGGGATGCTGGCCGTCGAGCCGCCGGTCGTGCAGCGGGGTCCGCCAGGTCAGCCGTTCGAACCACGTCGCCATGCGGTCGCCGAGCGATTCGCCAGTACCGGCGGAAATGATGTGCTTTTCGGAATCGATGCCGGTGCGGTCGTCGGTCATCCGCCGCGCAGACCCTGGATGTTTTCGGCGTACCGCTCCGGCCCGCCCCGGAAGGTTGCGGTGCCGGCGACGAGCGCATCGGCGCCGGCCGCGATCGCGCGGCGGGCAGTGTCGGCGTCGATACCGCCGTCAACCTCCAGGTCGATGTCCCGGCCCGATTGCTCGATCATCTTGCGGATCGCGCTGATCTTCCTGAGCTGGCTGTCGATGAAATGCTGCCCGCCGAAGCCGGGGTTGACGCTCATCACCAGCACCAGGTCGACCATGTCGATCAGATAATCGAGCATCTTGGCCGGGGTGCCGGGGTTGAGCACCACGCCGGCGCGCTTGCCCAGCCCCTTGATGTGCTGGATCGTGCGGTGGATGTGCGGCCCGGCCTCGGGGTGGACCGTGATCGTGTCGGCGCCCGCCTCGGCGAAGGCGTCGAGATACAGATCGACCGGCGAGATCATCAGGTGCACGTCAAACGGCTTGATCGTGTGCGGGCGCAGCGCCTTCACCACCGCCGGGCCGATCGTGATGTTGGGGACGAAATGCCCGTCCATCACATCGAGATGAATCCAGTCGGCCCCCGCGGCGTCGATCGCGCGCACCTCCTCCCCTAGTCTTGCGAAATCGGCGGACAGGATCGATGGCGCGATGCGGACGGGCTTGGTCATGATGCCGACCCGTTAGCGGACGCAGCGCCTAGGCGGAAGCGCGCTCAACCCGTGCGACGAAGAACCCGTCGCATCCACCGACCGTTTCGAGCGTGCCGGGGAGGGTGCGGACCCAGCCTTCGGGCTCGGGCGCGATGCCCTCGGGCAATTCGCCCGCCGCCGGCGCCCGGATCGTGAAGTCCGGGTGATCGCGAAGGAAGCGCTCGATCTGCGCCTCGCCTTCCTCGGGCTCGAGCGAGCAGGTCGCGTAGACGAGCGTCCCGCCCGGCGCGACCCAGCCGGCGGCGCGATCGAGAATCCGCGCCTGTAGCAGCGCCATTTCGGCGACGATCCCGCCGTGTGCGCGGTGCAGCACGTCGGGATGGCGGCGAAAGATGCCGGTGGCGCTGCACGGCGCGTCGACCAGCACCGCCTGCGCGGGCGCGTCCGGCGCCCATTTCAGCACGTCGGCGATCGCGATCTCGAACGCGAGTCCGGTGCGCTCGCGATTGTTGCGAAGTCGCGCGGCGCGACTCTCCGACATATCGATCGCGAGCACCTGCCATCCGGCGGCGGCCAGCTGGAGCGTCTTCCCGCCCGGCGCGGCGCACAGGTCGAGCGCGGTACCGGTGCCGCGCCCGATCAACCGCGCCGGTATCGAGGCGGCGAGGTCCTGCACCCACCATTCGCCCGCGTCGTAGCCGGGGAGCGTGGCCACATCGCTACCCGCCGGCACCCGCGCGTGCGCGGGGGCAAGCGTGGTCGCATCGGGCGGCACCCTGGTGGCATCGGCATAGCTGAGGTCGATTGGCGGCGGGGCGGCGATGGCGCGGGCGGCAGCCGCGGCGGCCACGTCGCCCCAATTGGAGCGCCAGCGTTCCGCAACCGCCGCGGGCAGCGTCGGCACCTCGGGCAGACGCGCGTCCCCGCGCATCAGCGTGCCGAAGACGCCATGCACCAGCTTGCGCGGGCCGCCGTCGACCAGCGGCAGCACGGTGGCGATGGCGGCGTGCGGCGGGGTGCCGAGGCCGAGCGCCTGCGCCAGCGCGATACGCAACGCGCTGCGCGCCTTGGCATCGTCGGGCAGCCGCTGGCGGGTCGCCGAATCGATCAGCGCGTCGAGATCGGGGAGCCAGCGCAACGTCTCGGCGGCGATCGCGTGGGCGAGCCCGCGGTCGGGGCCGCCGACCAAGGCGCGCGTGGCATGCGCCAGCGCCGATTCGAGCGGCTCGCCACGGCGCAGCACCGCGTCGAGCAGGCGCAGTGCCGCACGGCGCGGCGCGGTGCCGAGCGGTTCGGGGCCACCCGGGGCGGGGCGTGGTNCGCCTGCGCGACGAATGCCTCAACGAGACGCTGTTCGTGTCGCTGGGCCATGCCCGCTCAGTGCTGCGGCTCTGGCGCGATGATTACAACCATGTGCGCCCGCATAGTGGTGTTGGCGGGCTGACGCCCGCCGATGCTGCCAAGCGGGTTGTGCAACACCGCCCCGACGGGCACCATGACAACCCCGGACTCCAGTTATGACTGGAGGAGCTTTGGGGAGCACGTCAATCGCTAGGTAGCCGGACGGCCGTTTCTGAGTCGGTTTCATGCGCTCCGGAGGCTCTTGGCTGCTGTCGAGTGACAGGGTTGGTCCCGGTCCGCCTGCTCGCGAGCCTAGTCGCGACTGGTGGATCAGTGTAGCCTCGAAAGCCAGGGTCTAGGGCCGAGCGTTTGCTCGAGCCGAAGCCGGAAGCATCGGAGCAACCGCCATACCACGCAAACCGAATTACGACTTCGAGCGCCGCGAGCGCGAACGGACCAAGGCAACCGAGTCCGCGAAGAAGGCGCAGGCTAAGGCGGATAAGCGGGCGGCTGAGCGCGAAACACCCGACGCGAACCAACCAGCCGAACCGCAAGCCCGCTGATGCGGTGATGAAAATGTCAGATTCCACTCTCGCGCGGCTCGGCTGGCGGCGCTTCTTCTACGAGCAGGTTTCCGCCGAGCAGAGCCGCGATTGCCAGCCCGTTCGCGTCATATCGGTTCATCGCGGAAGGGTGACCGTTTCCGGTGATGGGTTCGAGGGCTCGATTTCGTCCAGTTTACCCGAGCCGGGGGGAGCGGACGACCGAGCTACCGTCGGCGATTGGCTGCTCATCGATCGGAGCAGCCGCAGCCTCGTGCGAATCCTGGACCGAACGAGCGTGTTTAAGAGGCCTGCACCGGGCGACGATCGCCGGGTCCAGCTCATCGCCGCGAACGTAGACACGCTTTTCATCGTCTCCTCCTGTGATCGGGACTTCAACGTCGCGCGCATCGAGCGCTATCTCGTGCTCGCGCGCGAGGCCGGGTCGCGACCCGTCGTGGTCCTCACGAAAGCAGACCTGTCGCCTGCGCCCGAGCGCTTCGTCGAGGCGGCGCAAGCGCTCCAGGCGGCGTTGCGGGTAGAGTTGGTCAACGGGCGTGACCCGACGAGCGCCGCACGTCTCACGGGATATTGCGGCTTCGGAGAGACAGTCGCGCTGGTGGGATCGTCCGGGGTCGGCAAGTCGACCCTCGTCAACACGCTGAGGGGATCGGACAGTATCGCGACACAGACGGTTCGCGAGGACGACGGTAAGGGTCGGCACACAACGACCGTCCGAGAGATGCATCGCCTGGATGGGGGCGGCTGGCTCGTCGACACACCGGGCATGCGCGAACTCCAGATGTCCGAAGTGGCCTCCGGCGTGACCGAGGTCTTCGACGACGTGACGGCAGTGGCGCTCGCGTGCCGGTTCTCGAATTGCACCCATGTAGACGAGCCTGGATGTGCCATCCACGCCGCGATGGCGGCAGGAGATATTGATTCCGCTCGCGTCGAACGATGGCGCAAGCTTGTGCAGGAGGACGCGGCGAACAGCAGCGCCGCGGCGCATCGCCGCTCTCGCCGCGGGAATGTCGGGAACAGGAGATGACGAGTGGCTGATCTTTATTTACGGGCGCTGGAATCGGAGCGTAAACGGCTATGGGCCGAATGCCGGTTGAAGGGGCTCGCGAAGGGCACGCCGGAACGGCTGCGGATCGAAGAGATCGACAGGTTGTTGACGCAGCACCGCGAGAAATCGGCCGGCTAGTTTTGTCCGGAGCAACAGTCGGCCTGCAAGAACTTACGCGTGGTGAAGTCCCAAGCTCCAGGTCGGATCCGAAAACGCAGCCTGATCAACGCTGCCTCTTTGAGCTGCTGCCGGTCTCGTGGACACCAAGGTAAGGTGTTTTCAGACCGGAGGGTGTGAATGCAACGACGGACATTCAGCCTCAGGTTCAAGCTGGAGGCGGTCAAGCTGGTTCGGGAGCGCGAGGAGCTTCTCCTCGCTAAAGACCGAGAGGATCGGGCGCAGAACCTACCGCACGCGCAACCACGCAAAGGCCGGCGTGTTCGTTAACATCGTGCGCTTCTACAATCCGACGCGGCGCCGCTTGACCCTGGGCTATCTTAGCCCCAGGGACTCCGAACGGGAGGCGCAGGTAGCTTAATCTTGTGTCCACGAGACCGGCAGCAGCT
This sequence comes from Sphingomonas sp. 8AM, assembly GCF_902506455.1. GTDB lineage: Bacteria > Pseudomonadota > Alphaproteobacteria > Sphingomonadales > Sphingomonadaceae > Sphingomonas. Next base: position 955,470 of record NZ_LR733844.1, read on the forward strand.
CAGCTGGCAGCCTCTCACCACACCATGCATAGTAGGACAGGCACTGCTGTGCAGAACCAATGCTGATCCAGTATTCATCGAAGCGGCTGTCGTAGTGGACCGAAGCCGAAGCCTTTTGGCGATGTTGGTCCATGTGGCCGGGTCAGACGGGAACGATGCTTGTGAGTGGTCGCGGGGCGGCTTGGCCAGCCATCGCAAGATGGCGCGGCCCGGGAACGGCAGCTGGCGAGCAGTCGCGATCTCCGCTGGCGATGTTTAGCGGTGATCGACAAGAAGCGCGAACAACTGATCGAGATTGTGCTGCGCATCCTGCACGACCGGATTATCCGCGTTGCCCGCCAGCGACAACGGCTTGCTCATGATGTCGTGCAGCCCCTCGGTCTCGACGTCGGTCAGCAGGTTCCGCTTCCGCAGAACGATGGCCAAGCTCAGGATCCCGTTGAACGCTGCCACGTCGAGCGCTTGCTGGGCTTCCAGCAACTGCTGCGCGGTCAGATCATGTTCCTGCTGCGTCATGCGAGCCTCTCATCGGTTGCCGGGGCATGCCCCTGCTCATATGAACACTTGGCGCATGTCACCCGCGGGAGACTTGAACGACTTTACTTGGAAGCGAACTGTCCGGCCTCTGCGCCGAATTGCTGCTTGGCGTGCGCACGTGCGGCCACGGCGCTCTTGAACATCTCGGGCTGAAGGGCCGATGTTACGATCGGGTAGTTCTGCGAATTGAAGCGCGTGTCGCGGATGGTAATGCGAAACTGGCCGTCCGCGTCTTTGGCGATCAGAAATGGTGCGACTAGTTTTCTGGACATAACAGCCTTTCATAGCCGGCGGCGGCTGCCACCGCTCCAGGCGTCACGTAGCCGGGCGGTCTGGTAGAACGGTCTTGAGTATACGCGAGATCAGAAAGCGGCGGATGCGAAGCATCCGCCGCAGACCGTCAGGCGTCCTGCAGGTTCACAGCAGACGTCTTGCCACGACGATCGGTCTCGAGCTCATAGGAGACGCGCTGGTCCTTGTTGAGCGTCGTCATGCCTGCGCGTTCTACGGCCGAGATGTGGACGAAAGCGTCGCCGTTGCCGTTTTCCGGCGCGATGAAGCCATAGCCCTTGTCATTGTTAAAGAATTTTACGGTGCCAGTGATCATGAGATTTTCCTTGTCCCACGGGTGTCGGGCATGCGCCAAAGCGGCACATCCCGGCGTCTTGAAGCTAGAAAGGACAAAGGGAAGAGCCGAAGCGGCCCATCATCCGTCGCAGGCGACGTTCAGCGATTTCGCTATAGAGCTGCTTGAAAAAATTTGCAAGTTCCGCGAACAGCACCGACGTAAGCCGAGGGACAATCAGGCGTTGTTTTGCATCGGACTTGCCCCGTTGAAGTGGAGAGGCATTTGCTCAGCGTGACACGTTTCGTTCGCGCTGCGCTGGGGTGGTGTAATCAAGCGCGGAGTGGCGCCGGACAGGATTGTAGAGGCCGTCGATATAGTGGGCAATGGCCGTTGCGGCCTCGGCACGTGTGTAGAAGACCGTTCGCCAGACGACTTCGAATTTGATCGTCTTGAAGACCGTCTCGACCATGGCATTGTCGTAGCGATTTCCCTTTTCCGACATGGAGATGCGGATACCGTAGCGGCGCAATTCGGTCTGGTACTCCACGAAACAATATTGGCTGCCGCGGTCCGAATGATGAATGAGCCCGTCGGGCGGACGCTGCATGAAGAGGGCCTTGCGCAGGGCCGCAAGCGCCAGGTCGCGGTGCAGGCGGTCGCCGACAGTCCAGCCGACGACGCGGCGATCACCACCGACGGCCTGCGTAGCTAGCGGGCCGCGATGAACGAGCTTGGCAACGCCGAGAAGCACGAGGTGGGCCGCCGGGCGAATAACCGGGTCGAGAACAGCCATCTGCGTTTCCGACGATGGGAGCGGGCGATGCTGCGGTTTCGGCAAATGAAGACGCTACGGAAGTTCGCTTCCGTCCACGCCAACGTCCACAACCACTTCAGCCTGGAGCGCCACCTCATCGATCGACAGACCTACCGGGAACGACGATCCGCCGCACTGGCGGAGTGGCAGGCGCTCGTCAGCTGAAGGTCGCCGTCAACGACCGAAGTGCATCGTGTGGAGAGCGTTTCGCATTAGACTGACAGCACCGCCAGAAATCGCCTCCGGGACGGTGATTTGTAGCGACTTTTCGCTTCAAGATGCGCCCCGACCAACGTTCCAGCCGACATTCTCTCTCGCGTGCGGGGTGCGACCTGCGCCTAATCGTCGCGCGCGGCTGATTGCTGCAAGGCCGTTTTCAGGACGCATCATACATCGGGAGTCGCCGTGTCCGGCTTGTGCGCTATGCCACCATCGCACGCGACGGCGCAGGAACGAGGCCGTGAGCCTCGAAGCGCCACGTGCCTGCGGCGCCGTCGATGAGCAGGTCCAGCGCCGCGTCGACGGACTGCGGAGAGGGCAGGTGCGACGCAAGGCCGGTCGGGACGGGGCCGTGGTCGATCGTGAAGTACGGTGCGCCCGGTGCCGGTTTGATGGCGAACACCGCCCATGACGGGTGCGCGTCATCGCTGGCGGTCCCGGACGTGCGGATAACGTGCTGAAGCGCGCGGCGTGCGCAGGCGTCCGCTACGAGTGCGCAGTCGTCCGGCTCGCCGACGATCAGCAGCGGGCGGCCTGTGACCGGCACGCAGGGCGCTTCGACCGTCGATGCACCGTAAAGGAGCCGGTTCGCGCGCCGCCACCAGCCGGGTTCGGCGGTGACCGGGTGACGGGGCTCGCCGCGCGGCAAGGCGCGCCACAGCGCGGCGAGGGCGGTCGGGCGTGGCGTGCCCGACGAAAGATCGAAGACGCCGGGCTCGTACGTGTCTCCGCCGGTCAGGAGCGTGTTCCAGCCATAGCTGCCCAGCAGCGACCAGGCAGTGACCGCGCGCACGTCGATCCCGTCGTCGCGCGCCACCGCCGCCGCGTCCCACGCCTCGGCGGCCCAGCGAAGCTGTTCGTCACGGGTCGAGCCGTTATGGACCTCGGTGATTGCGATCGGAATGGCGTAGCGCTCCCATACCTCGCGTATCGCGCCGGCGAGGCCGCCCGGCACGGCGTCCAGCACGCGCACCGCCTCGGTATCGGCAAAGACGAGCTTATCGTTGCCGCCGTGCAGATGCGCGGGGTAGCGGGTGATGCGGTGGTCGAGGAACCGGTCGCTGGTCAGATAATGGTTGAGGCCGATGATGTCGGGCGGGCAGGGATCGTCGGCGATGCGGCACACGCGGTCGCAAAGGCCCAGCCGCGCGAACGTTGCCCACAACGGATGATGCCGGTCGACATGGCCGCAAAGTAGATCCCAGCTGGCCCAGCGCCGCAGATTGTCGTGCGCCGCCTGCGCCGCGACCGAAGCGGACGCATGGGTACGCCCGAGATCCTCGGTCTGGATCAGCCGCGCGGCCGGGTTGACGCGCCGGATCGCGCGCATCGCCGCGCGGGTCGCGTCTATCTGGTTAATCAGCGCGCGCCAGAATGCGTGCTCGCTACGTTCGTGCGGATACCAGTGACCGTAAAGCGCCGAAAAGCGGGCGGTGGTCAGCGGCTCGTTGACCGGTGTCCAGTCCTCTACCCAGTCGAAGCGCTCGGCCACCAGCCCGGCGAACTGGCCCAGTCCGTTGGCGAAGCCGGGGTCGAGCAGATTGGTGTGGTGCGGCCCGCTGCCGTGATGGACGAGCCCGACGATCGGCCGGATACCCAGGTCCCGCAGCCGGGCGAGGCGCGCGTCGGCCCAGGACCAGTCGGGGGTGGCGCCCGGCGTCGCCTGCGTCCGCTCCCACAACACGGGGTAGCGAAGCGCGCGCAGGCCGAGGCCGGCAAACAGGTCGAGGTCGCCGATACGGTTGTGATGGCCGCTTAGAATCGTTTGGTCGCGATAGCCGTCGCGCGTCCGGTTCACGGTGCATTCGATCCCGCCCCACAGTTCGAGCGGCGACGGTGTCGTGGCGCAAGCTTGCGTCATGGGTGCGTCGTCCGCCCGCGCAGCATATCGCCAAGCGCCTCGACCACCTGAAATGCGGCATAGGGCGCCGCGAGGCTGCGCAGCAGGCCGACCGCCGGCACCGGCGACGCGGAGGCGGCGTGGACGACCAGCACCGCCAGCGCGCCGCGCGCGGCGGCGTCGGCCAGCATGTGGCCGCCGGTCGCCTGCATGGCGTGGCTGACGACCGCCGCGTCGAGCGGTCGATCGTCCGCTGGCGCTGCGCCTGCGGCGATCGTTGCAGGATCCACCACGATCGCGCCGGCCGCCGTCATCACCGTCGAGAGATAGGCTCGCTGGAACCCGTCTTCGTGTGCGATGAGAATACGCAGCCCGGCCAGCTCATGGGCGATCAGCATCGTGCGCGTTCCGCTATTCGGCCGCGGTCGCCATCGCCGCCTCGTCCTGACGGGCCTGCCAGCGGCGCCATGTCGCCAGCGCCTGACCGACGACCTGGTCCATATTGTAATAGCGGTAGGTTGCCAGTCGACCGACGAACAGGACGTCGGGCTCGGCAAGCGTCATCGCCTCGTAGCGTTTGAACAAGGCCTGGTTTTCGGGGCGGGGGATGGGATAATAGGGATCACCGGTCGCCGCGGGATATTCATAGGTGACGCTGGTCACCGGCGATTGCTGACCGGTCAGATGCTTGTACTCGGTCACTCTGGTGTACGGCACCGTCTCGTCGGGATAGTTGACGACCGCAACCTGCTGGTGCTGCGCCACGGGCAGGGTGCGATGCTCGAAGCGGAGCGACCGGTATGGCAACGCGCCGTAGCGTCGGCCGAAATATTCGTCGATCGGTCCGGTGAACACGAGCAGATCGTAACTGACCTCGTCTTTGACCGCTGCGAAATCGGTGCCGAGGCGCACCGTGATGTTGGGATGGTCGAGCATCGCGGCGAACATCGCGGTATAGCCCTTGTCGGGCATCGCCTGATAAGTGTCGGTGAAGTAGCGATCGTCGGTCGTGGTCCGCGTCGGGACGCGTGCGGTCACCGCCTTGTCCAGCTCCGACGGGTCCAGCCCCCATTGCTTGCGTGTGTAGCCGCGGAAGAACAGGCGGTAGAGTTCCTGCCCGACCGAGGAGACGACGACATCTTCGGACGTGCGGATCGTCTCCACAGGCTCGGCGCGCGCTGCGAGGAAGGCGGCGGCCGCCGCCTCGGTGTCGAGTCCGGCGTCAAACAGGGTGTTGAGCGTCGTGCGATTGATCGGAACGGGAACCTGATGACCGCGCACGTCGGCGAGCACGCGATGCTCGTACGGCCGCCATCCGGTGAACCGCGAGAGATAGTCGAACACGTCGGCGGAGTTGGTGTGGAAAATGTGTGGGCCGTATTGGTGAATCAGGATGCCGGCGGCATCCTCGACATCATAGGCGTTGCCGGCGATATGCGGTCGCCGGTCGACCACGAGAACGCGCCGGCCGCTGCCGGCCGCCAGCCGCTCCGCCATCACCGCCCCGGCAAAGCCGGCGCCGACCACAACGCAGTCGTAATGCTCGCGTGGCGCGGCGGGCAGATAGGGTTCGATCTCGGCGAGCATCGCGGCGGCGGTCTCATCCCACGACATCGCGGCAAGCATCGCATCCGCGGCATCGCGCCACGCCCGATCCGGCCCTTGTGCGAGCGCCAGTGCCGCGTCGCATGCCGCGATGAACCCCGGCCCCGTCGCGGCAATCCGCACCGCCGCGGTGTCGCCATATTGACGAATGACATCGGCGATCGGTGTGGAGACCACCGGCCGACCGGCGGCGAGATATTCCGGTGTCTTCGTGGGGCTGATGAAGCGCGTTGCCTCGTTGATCGCGAACGGCATCAGGGCGACGTCCCAGCGCGCGATCGTGGCGGGCAGCGCGTCATAGGTCTGCGAGCCGGGATAATGGAGGTTCGCCCGCCGTGGCAGGTCGGCAGGGTCGATCTTCACGACTGGCCCGACGACCTCGATCGTCCAGTCGGGACGCGCATCGGCGAGCGCGGCGAGCAGCGCCAGATCCATCCGCTCGTCGATGACCCCGAAGAAGCCGAAACAGGGGGCGCCCCTAGCCTCGCAATGTTCCGCGCGCGCCGCTGCAAAATGCGCGACGTCGACGCTGGACGGGAAGGCGTGGACGCTGGCGTGGCGGCTGCGCTTCGCCTCATACAGGCTCCAGCCGCCGGTGAACACCAGATCGGCCTCCGCCAGCAACTCGTCCTCAAGCTGCAGCAGCTGCGGCGGCGCGAACCGGAAGGCGGAAAGCTCGTCCATACAATCGTAGACAGTGCAGGCAGCCGGGACGCCACGCGAAAACGCCAGCATCATCGGCGTATAGTACCAGCGCACCGCAACCGGCGGCGCGTCGGCAAGAAAGCCGTCGAGCAGGCTGGCGAGCGCCGCGCCCGTCGCCGCGTCGTCAAGCCCGGCGGGGAGGTGCGGCGTGACGATCCGGATGCCTTCCGGCGTGCACCGGATCCGGAGATCGGGGGACGCACTACCGGCAACCTCGGCTTCTTCCCACACGACCACCGAGAAGTGGCGGGCAAAGCGTGTCAGGAGATGTTGGGGTCGCTGGAAGACGAAGTCCCAGCGCAGATGCGAGAAGCAGAGCAGAAGCTCGCGATTGCCGATGGTCGTGGAGGGTCTTGCATGTGCCACGACAGACATTCGTATCTCCTAGCCAGAACTCGGCTTCGGCTGGGTTAGCAGGCTATCGAGCCGGGTAACGATGATCCCGGTTAATAATTCGATATTTTGTAGAAATGAGGTGAGATACCTATGGAGGGGAAAAGATGACCTGGATTGGCACCCTGGAGCAGTTTGAATGATGGCCGACGTGTGAAGTGAAACGTATTTCAATGATAGCCTTCAGCTGTTGAGGCGGGGAAGGTCCCCGTGCAAAAAAATCTAGCTGCTGATCGGCAGAATTATCAATGTAGTATCCGGCGCGGTAAAACGATTGAAACCGATGCGGGTTCCGGTGCGTGTCGCGCATAATGCTTAGGTTCACATCGACTCGGTTCCTTGATTTCGTGCCTCCCGCCCGTCTTGTCGGCGCTCAAGCAGAGAGGCTGGGGCGCGATGGCCGTTGAGCCGCGCGAGGGACGTCACGCGAGCGATAAGCTAACGCTGCCAGTGAGCGTCTTCAACACCGCGTCTGGTGCAGCCATCGCTCGCTGCGATGCATGCGGTCGCGACCAGGCCGGGGTTGCACCAGCGAGAAGACGGTTGATGGCCAGCAAGGCGCGACTGACCACTACATCAGTGAGCGCAAGCGGCCGAAACTGAAAGCTGGTGCACCCGACTGGATTCGAACCAGTGGCCTCTGCCTTCGGAGGGCAGCGCTCTATCCAGCTGAGCTACGGGTGCCGGTTCGGTCCGCCTAGCAGGGGGCGGCGCGCGACGCTACCCGTTTCCATTGCGAAATTCGTCAGCGGGTCGGTGTGACCGGCTGGAACGGTGCCAGACCGCAGCGCGCGCCCTGCATCGGGCCGCTGGCGTACAGGACGGTGATAAGATCCTGCGCACACAACTGACCGATCGAGGTCGCGTACGCAAAGCGGCGCTCGGCCCCCAGACCGGGGCAGCGTTGCGGCAGGGTTACGCGGTAAAGGCGGCGGCCGGTCGTGCGGAAGTCGATGACGCGGTCGCTGCGCACCAATGTCTGCTCGATCGTGGCGAGCGACAGGCAGGTGCGAGCCGGTCCCGCCGGAGTCACCGGCGGGACGTCCGCAGCCCGATCACGCGCCAGCGCCGGGGCCGCGGCGGTCAGCAAGGCGGTGAGCATCAACGCGCGCATCCTCACTCCTTCACCCGGTCGGGCGGCGGCGGGGTCTTGGGCTTGAACGCGCAGAGGTCCGCGACGATGCAACGCCAGCATTCCGGACGGCGCGCCCTGCAGACGTAGCGCCCGTGCAGGATCAACCAATGGTGCGCGTGGACGCGGAATGGCGCAGGCGTCGCGGCGTCGAGTTTCTTCTCGACCGCAAGCACCGTCTTACCCCTGGCGAGCCCGGTGCGGTTGCCGACGCGGAAGATGTGCGTGTCGACCGCAAAGGTTTCAGCGCCGAAGGCGACGTTCATCACGACATTGGCGGTCTTGCGGCCGACCCCGGGCAGTCTCTCCAGCGCCTCGCGGCTATCGGGAACCCGGCCGGCGTGATCGTTGACCAGCGCCTGCGACAGCGCGATGACGTTCTTGGCCTTGGTGTTGAACAACCCGATCGTGCGGATATGCTGCTTGAGCCCGTCGAGCCCGAGGTCCAGCATCTTCCGGGGCGTGTCGACCTCGGCGAACAGCGCGCGGGTCGCCTTGTTGACCCCTGCGTCGGTCGCCTGAGCCGACAACACCACCGCGACGAGAAGCGTGAAATCGTTGACCGATTCCAGTTCGGTTTCGGGGTGCGGATTGGCTTCGGCCAGGCGTCGGTAAAATTCGACGACGTCGGCCTTCCTCAAAGCCCGAGCACCTCGGCCATCGCGTAGCGGCCCGGCGCGCGACCGGCCAGCCATAATGCCGCCTTTACCGCCCCGCGAGCGAAGATCGTGCGATCGTCGGCGCGGTGGCCGATCTCGATCCGCTCACCGTCCCCGGCGAAGACGACATTATGGTCGCCGACCACCGATCCGCCACGCAAGCTCGCGAACCCGATCGTGCCCTCGCTGCGCGCACCGACCAGCCCGGCGCGGCTGTCGACGCGCACCTCCGCCAGCCGGGTGTTGCGCCCGGCCGCCGCGGCCTCGCCAAGCAGCAGCGCGGTACCGGACGGCGCGTCGACCTTGTGACGGTGGTGCATCTCGGTGATCTCGATGTCCCAGTCGGCGCCGAGTCGTGCCGCGGCCTCGCGCACCAGCACGCCCAGCAGCGTCACGCCGAGCGAGGTATTGCCGGTCTGGAGCACGGCAATCGACTCTGCGGCACGCTCGATGAGCGTGTGATGCGTCGTCAGGAGCCCGGTGGTGCCGATCACGATCGGGGTGTGCGCCGCGATTGCCGCCGCCAGATGCGCTTCGAGCGCGGCCGGGGTTGAGAAATCGACCAGGACGTCGGCGGCGTGCGCGACCGGGAACGGATCGCTGCCCGCATCGCCGCCGCCGGCGATCGCCACGCCTTCACCGGCGGCGATTGTGGCGATCGCCCGACCCATGCGGCCGTTGCTGCCGTAGATGCCAATGCTGGTCATGCGGGGTCACTCTGCAGGGATTGTGTCGGACAAATTCCCTTCGCACGAAACCATGGCGCGCGGCAGGGGGGCCGGACTAACTTTTCCGGCCATCTTACCCGCCGTGGTGCGGCAGGCGGTCGCTGGGCTGCGACGGTTGCCGGGCGTGAGCCGCCGCCGTTTATCGTGGTGAAATGTGCCGCTGCTATTTTCCTCTCTGCAAAGCGAGGGGTCGTAATGAAAAAGCAGATTGTCGCCGCGGCGGTTGCCGCAGGCGTTTCGTTGGCGGCTGCGGCCGCGGTATCGTCGTCGTCGTCGGGCGGGACGACATCTCAAGTCGCCACGGGGGTGACCGTCGTCGCCGCGGGGAGCTCGGCCGTGCCGTCCGCCGCGACCACGGTGAGCACGCCGGTTGCGGCCGCCGCCGCCACGTCGGCGGTCGCGGTGCCAGCCGCCGCCGCCACGCCGGCGACATCGTTCAAAAAGTCGGTCTATGTCGGAAATTCTCCAGCCGATCTGGTTGCTTATGAGCTCTGGCTCGGGAAGCGCACCGATGGTGTCCAGCTGCATACCGGTCGCGCGGGGTGGACCGACTGGATTAACTCGATCGGCTGGCTGGTCGGGTTGTGGCGCGGGGTCGATCGGCCGGTCTACTGGACGATTCCGCTGTTCGCGCAGGGGGGAACACTGGCGACGGCTGCCGCCGGCAAGTATAACGGTTATTACGTCAATGCCGCGCGCACGCTCGCACAGGGCTATCCGAACACCGGCAAGATCTACGTGCGCACCGGCTGGGAGTTCAATGGCGACTGGCAGCCGTGGGCCGCGGCCGGCAAGGAAGCGCAATACCGTGCGGCCTATCGCCAGTTCGTCGCGAGCTTCCGCAGCGTCTCGAGCCGGTTCGTGTTCGAGTGGACGCCGAACATCGGCGATCTGGGGATGAACCCCGAGAATGCCTATCCGGGCGACGACGTCGTCGACATCATCGGCATGGATTTCTACTACAACCATCAGTGGGATCCCGCCGACGGCGTTAAGGCGTTCGTCTATCGCCGCGATGAGAAATACGGGCTGGCGTGGCACCAGGCGTTCGCGAAGCGGCACAAGAAGCCGACCGCCTATGCGGAATGGGGTATCAGCAAGAACAGCGACGCAAGCTATGTGCAGGCAGTCGGCGAGTGGTTCTCGACGCATAACATCGTCTATGCGTCATACTGGAACTCGAACGCCGCCTACCGGGGCAAGCTGAGCGATAACCAGTATCCGGCGGTAAGCTCGGCGTACCGGGCGCTGATCGCGAAGTAAGAGTGTGGCCAGAGCGCCAAGCTCAGCCACCGTCGTTTTCCGATGCCCCGGACCTGATCCGGGGCATCGTTTCTTCGCAGAGCACTAATAAGAAGCGGGATCCCGGATGAAGTCCGGGATGACAAGTGAGGCTTTGACTCCGGTCAGTCGACCGAAAGCGCCAGTTTGCCGTCGCCCTCGTCGACATGGACGCGCGCGCCGTCCTTCACCTCGCCGCGCAGGATCAGCTCGGCGAGCGGGTCCTGCAAATGGCGCTGCACCGCGCGCTTCAGCGGGCGTGCGCCATAGACCGGATCGTACCCCACACGCCCCAGCCACGCGCGCGCCGCGTCGGTGAGGTCGAGCGTGACCTTGCGATCCGCCAGCAGCTTGCCGACGCGCCCGACCTGGATGTCGACGATCGGCCCCATGTGCGCCTGACCCAGCCGGTGGAACAGGATGATCTCGTCGAGCCGATTGAGGAACTCCGGACGAAAGTGCGCGCGCACCACGTCCATCACCTGCGGCTCAACGCTCTCCACAGCGGCGTCGTCAGGCATGTTCGCCAGATACTGGCTGCCGAGGTTCGAGGTCAGGATGATGAGCGTGTTCGAGAAATCGACCGTGCGCCCCTGACCGTCGGTCAGCCGGCCATCGTCGAGCACCTGCAACAGCACGTTGAACACGTCGGAATGCGCCTTCTCGACCTCGTCGAACAGCACGACCTGATAGGGGCGACGTCGCACCGCCTCGGTCAGCACGCCGCCTTCCTCATAGCCGACATAGCCCGGCGGGGCACCGATCAGCCGCGCGACGGCGTGCTTCTCCATGAACTCGCTCATGTCGATCCGCACCATCGCCGACGAATCGTCGAACAGGAATTCGGCGAGCGCCTTGGTCAGCTCGGTCTTGCCGACGCCGGTCGGCCCGAGGAACAGGAAGCTGCCCAGCGGGCGGTTCGGGTCCTGCAACCCGGCGCGCGCGCGGCGCACTGCGGTGGAGACGGCGCGCACCGCATCGGCCTGGCCGATCACGCGTTTGCCGAGCACCTCCTCCATGCGGAGCAGTTTCTCGCGCTCGCCCTCCAGCATCCGCTCGACCGGCACGCCGGTCCAGCGGCTGACGACGCCAGCGATGTCGTCCGCGGTCACTTCCTCGCGCAGCATCGCGCCCTGCGTCGCGCCAGCCGCTTCGGCGAGCTGCTTCTCCAGCGCCGGGATGCGCCCGTAGGACAGCTCGCCCGCCTTGGCGAGATCGCCCTGCCGCTGCGCCTGTTCGAGTTCGAGTCGCGCGGCGTCGAGCTGTTCCTTCAGCTTCGCCTCGCCCGCAATCTTGTCCTTCTCGGCCAGCCAGCGCGTCGTCAGTTCGGCGGATTGCTGTTCGAGATTGGCGAGTTCGCCCTCCAGCGCGTCGAGCCGGTCGAGCGACGCGGCATCGGTTTCGCGCTTCAGCCCCTCGCGCTCGATCTTGAGGCGCAGGATGCGGCGGTCGAGCGTCTCGATTTCCTCGGGCTTGCTCTCCACCTCCATGCGCAGGCGGCTGGCGGCCTCATCCATGAGGTCGATCGCCTTGTCGGGCAGGAAGCGGTCGGTGATGTAGCGGTTGCTGAGCGTCGCCGCCGACACCAACGCGCCATCGGTGATCCGCACACCGTGGTGCAGCTCGTACTTTTCCTTGAGCCCGCGCAGGATGCTGATCGTGTCCTCGACGGTCGGTTCACCGACGAACACCGGCTGGAAACGGCGCTGCAACGCCGGGTCCTTCTCGACATGCTTGCGATATTCGTCGAGCGTGGTCGCGCCAACGCAATGCAGCTCGCCACGCGCCAGCGCTGGCTTGAGCAAATTGCCGGCGTCCATCGCGCCCTCCGACTTGCCCGCGCCGATCAGCGTGTGCATCTCGTCGATGAACAGGATGATGTCGCCATCGGCCTGCTTCACCTCGTCGATGACGCCCTTCAGCCGCTCCTCGAACTCGCCACGATATTTCGCGCCCGCGATCAATGCGCCCATGTCGAGCGCCATCAGCGTCTTGTCCTTCAGGCCATCGGGCACGTCGCCATTGGCGATGCGCAGCGCGAGGCCCTCGACGATCGCGGTCTTGCCGACGCCCGGCTCGCCGATCAGCACGGGATTGTTCTTGGTGCGGCGCGCAAGCACCTGGATCGTGCGGCGGATTTCCTCGTCGCGGCCGATCACGGGATCGAGCTTGCCGTCGCGTGCCGCCTGCGTCAGGTCGCGCGCGAACTTCTTGAGCGCGTCATAGCGGTCCTCGGCGCTGGCGGTGTCGGCGGTGCGGCCGCCGCGCAATTGCGTGATCGCGGTGTTGAGCGTGTCGGGGGTCGCATTGGCGGTCTTGAGCGCCTTGCCCGCGGCGGTGTTGAGGCTGAGCGCGAGCGCAACCAGCAGCCGCTCTACAGTGACATAGGAATCGCCCACCTTTTGCGCGATCTGCTCGGCCTGATCGAGCACGCGCACCGCATCGGCCGAGAGGCCCGGCTGGTTCTGCGCACCCGAGCCGCTAACCGCCGGGATTTTCGCGAGCGCGGCGTCGGTCTCGCTCGCCGCGCGGCGTGCGTCGCCGCCCGCGGCGGTAATGAGCCCGGCGGCCATGCCCTGCTCGTCCTCCAGCAACGCCTTGAGCAGATGCTCCGGGGCGATCTGCTGGTGGTTCATGCGCAACGCGACGGTCTGGGCGGATTGGAGGAAGCCGCGCGCGCGGTCGGTGAATTTCTCTAGGTTCATCTGTAGGCCCTGTTTCTCTTGGGTGTCAGATGGTGTTGCTTTTCGGCAACACAAGGGGGTGGGTTGCGCCACCGAAGCTAGGGTGGCACCGCCGGGGTCGCAAGCATGGAGGCAAAAGTGGCGCGTCGTGTTCTGGTGACCGGTGGCTGTGGTTTCGTGGGGCGCCATCTCGTCGCCAAGCTGGCCGCGGAAGGCGGCAACGAGGTCTGGATCATCGACGATCTCTCGACCGGCAAGGGGCCGGCAGATTGGGAGGTGCCGCAGCTCCGCGCGGTCGGCGAGGAGGCCGGCGTCACGTTCCACGAAGTCGTGGGCCATGACGCGGTGGTCCGTTTCATCCGTGCCGATTTCGTTGCGGTAGCGCAGGCCGAGCTGGGGATGACCCCGTCACTGGGGCTCGCCAAGCTACCGGCGTTCGACGAGGTCTATCATCTCGCCAGCGTGGTCGGCGGGCGCAATGTGATCGACAACGATCCGCTGGCGGTCGGGATCGATCTGGCGATCGACAGCACCTTCTTCCTGTGGTCGGCGAAGGTCGCGCGGCCGGAGCGTATTCTTTATGCCTCCTCCAGCGCGGCTTATCCGATCGACCTTCAGGAGGCCGGCGAGAGCCGCGCGCTGCGCGAGGACGATATCTCGTTCGAGAAGCGGCTGGGGCTGCCCGATTATACCTATGGCTGGAGCAAGTTGACCGGCGAGTATCTCGGGCGGATCGCGCATGAGAAATACGGGCTGAGCGTCGGCGTGGTGCGGCCGTTCTCGGGCTATGGCGAGGATCAGGACGTGGTCTATCCCTTCCCGGCGATCGCGCTGCGGGTGGCGGCGCGGCGCGATCCGGTACGGGTGTGGGGATCGGGCCACCAGACGCGCGACTTCGTGCATATCGACGATGCGTGCGAGGCGTGCCTGCTGGTGTGTCGTGGGGTGAGCGACGCGCGTGCGTTCAACATCGGATCGGGAAGGGCGACCAGTTTCCTCGACCTCGCCGCGCGGATGGTGGCGATCGAAGGCTATGACGCGCCGGTACTGGGCACCGAGGGCAAGCCGGTCGGGGTGGCGGAGCGTTACTCCGATGCGGCGCGGATCCGCGACGAACTCGGGTGGCGGCAGACGATCCCGCTCGACGACGGGATCGGACGCGCGCTGGATTATGCGCGCGGCCGGCTGGCGCGGGGCGTGGAGCCGGAGTGACCGGCTAGAGCCACGTCTTCTCGCGCAGGTTGAGGTTGTCCATCCGCCGCGCCGCGAGCCGGGGGCCGAGGAAGCGGTAGAAATACCAGTCTTTCGCCGCCGCGGGCGTGAAATGGTAGAGCAGCCGCTCCGCGAGCGTCCAGTTGACAGCGCTACGGTCGGTACGGCGGTCGGACGGCACACACCACAGGTCGAACGGGTAGACGACGCGGCCGTGCTTCACGACGCGCTGCATGATCTCGTGATCCTCCAGCACGTACCGCCACCAGCGCTCGGTATAGCCGCCCGCGGCGCGCAGCACTCCGGTGCGGAACGTCTGGCCATAGCCGCCGGTGTGGGTCTGCCTTGGCCAAAGCCGGCTGGCGAAGCGGACATGACGGCGCTTGCGCAGCGCCGCCGCCGCATCGTCCCGCGGAACGTCGGTGCCCATCACCGCCACGACCCCCGGCGCATAGGCGGCATCGGCGATCGCGAGATACTGCGGCGGGTAGATCGTATCGGCATCCCCGAACGCGACGAACGGCGTCGTCACCGCCGCTAGTCCGCGTTCGAGCGCGTGAATCTTGCCGGGACGATCCTCGCGCAGGTGTACCACGTCGATGTCGGTCAGCGTCGCACCGATCTGCCGCGCGAGCGCCGCCGATGAATCGGTCGAGCCATTGTCGACCAGCACCAGCCGAAAGGGTCGCAACGTCTGCGCCGCGAGGCTGTCGAGCGTCGCGCGCAGGTAATCGGCCTCGTTGAAATAGGGGATGACGAACGACCAGTTCACCGCAGCATTCCCGCGAGCACCTGACAGGCCGCGACGCTGCTATCCAGCCCGTGCGTCGCCGCGGCATGCCGCCGCGCCGCCGCGCCCATCGCCGTGATCCGCACCGGATCGTCGAGCAGCGCCGCGGTTGCGTCAGCGAAGGTTGCGCGATCGACGCGCAAGCCGCAGTCGGGCGGGATCACGTCATCGCCCATGCGCGCGGCGAAGCCGACCACCGGCTTCCCGCACGCCATCGCCTCGACAATCGCGCGCGGAAAGTAATCGCGGCGGCCGGCGTGGAAATAGACGTGCGCCTGTTGGAGCAGGCCGGGGACGTCGCGATGCGGCGCGTGCCCCAGCCAGTCGATCTTCGGATAGCGTTTTGCCAGCGCAGCCCCGTCCGGCCCGCCACCGGCCACCGCGACGCGGTACCGCTGCGATAGCGCGCCGACCTCGTCGAAGCTCTTCCACCGCGACAGGCGACTGACCGCGATCACGTCCCAGCGGATCGGGTGCGGCTCCGGATGGAACAGGTCGGTGTCGATCGCCTTGGGCAGTCGCAGCATCCGCGTCCGCGGCACCGGCGTGCGCCAGAAGAAGCGCGGGTGGGCGAGCGCCTGTTCCTGTACCGACGATTCCGGGAACACCATCCTGGCGTGCGGGAGCAACCGGCTCCAGTAATCGCCACCGATGATGACGGCATAGCGGCGTCCTTCAGGGCGCAGCAGCCCGTCGTAGAGATGATAGCCGATCCCGCCATTGGTGCCGATCACGACGAAGATCGCGTCGGTGGCGGCGCGCGCTGCGATTAGCATTGCGGCGCTGACATGATCGCGCGGCGCGCGGCGTGGATTGTCGGCGCCGAACAGCCGCACGGTGTACCGCGTGCCGGCATCGCCCGCCGCCTCAACCACCTGCGGCGCGCGCCCGATCCCCCATAACTCGACTTCCACCCCCATCGCCGATAGGATAGCGGGCATCCGTCGATCGCGATTGTTCCACGCCAGCCATTCGGCCTGGTCGGCGACGCTGACGTAGGTGGGATAGCTGAGGATGAAGATGATACGCGTCATGCAGTGGTCGCTGGTAGCCGGTTCGCGGGCTCCTGCCCAGCACGCGGGAACGCGCGCATGATCGCGCCCTTCAACGAAGACGGCCCGCGCATCTCCTGCCTGATGGTGACCGCCAACCGTCGCAAGCTGGCGGAACGATCGATCAACTGTTTCCTCGCGCAGGATTATCCCAATCGCGAGATGGTGATCGTCGACGATGGCGAGGAAGATTATGCGCCGATCCTCGCCGCGATCCCGTCCGAGCGATTGATCCACCATCGACTGGTCAAGGACCCGACGCGCACGCTCGGCGACCTGCGCAACCTGTCGCTGGACATCGCGCGCGGCGCGTTGGTGTCGCACTGGGACGATGACGACTGGTTCGACCCGGAGCGCCTGTCGCGCCAGCACGAGGCATTGGGCGGGAAGGCCGCATGCTGGACTGCCGCGACGCTTGTTCATCTCGACGATCCGGCGTGGCTGGAGCGCCCGTATATCGGCCATATCCAGGGTGGTGCGCCGAGCACGATCCTGCACGTCCGCGATGACAGCATCCGTTATCCGTCCGAGCGCAAGGGCGAGGACAGCACCTTCCGCGACGCGTGGGTGAAGCGCGGCGTCGTGACGATGGGGCGCGAATGGTCGGCGCTGCTGATCCGCTGCTTCCACGGCAGCAACACGTGGGAACGCGACCATTTCACCCGCCGCGTCGCGCTGCGCCCGCAGGACATCGTCGAGTGGAACATCCGCAAGCTGTTCGGCACCACCGACAAATATTCGCAGTTCCGGCTGACGCCGCGGCAGCGGGCATCGTTCGACGCCTTTTACGCGCAGTCGCGCGCGCTCGGCATCTTCTGACGCGCCACGGCGATGCTGGAGGAACGTCTCGACCGCTGGCGGGCGCTGGCGGAGCGCCCGGTGGCCCGGATTGCGGGCAAGGTGGCGCGGATCGTCTTCTTCGTCGGGATGATCGCGTGGATGGTGCTGAAGGTCCGCGCGATCGGCTGGCGCGACGTGGTCGCCAGCCTGCCGGTCAACCCGCTGTTCTACATCTTGTTCGTACTCGGCTTCCTGATCCTGCCAGCGTCGGAGATCGCGGTGTTTCGCACGATCTTCGCGCGGCCGCTGCCGGGCGGCTTCCCGATCTACATCCGCAAGCGCATCTTCAACAGCGCATTGGTCGGCTATTCAGGTGAGCTGTACCTGTTCGTGTGGTTGCGGCAGACGGTCGGTCTGCCTGCGAAGACGATCGCAATCGGGCTGAAGGACAATGCGATCCTCTCGGCGCTCGCGTCGGGTGTGGTGACGCTGATGCTGCTGGTCGCCTTCGCGGCGGCGGGCGACGCGCGGCGGATCGCGGCGTGGCTCGACCCCGGTCCGGCGCTGTTGATCGCCGGTCTGCTGGGGACGATCTTCGTCGCGCCGTTGCTGTTCCGGTTGCGCACGCAACTGATCGCGCTGCCGATGCAGCGGATGGCGCAGGTGATGGCAATTCACAGCGCGCGGATCGTTGCATCGGTGCTGTTGCAGGCGACGCAATGGGCGGTGGTGCTGCCGCAGGAGCCGTGGAGCGTCTGGCTGGTGTTCCTGACCGCGCAGATGGTGATCTCACGCCTGCCGGTCATTCCGAACCGGGATCTGCTGTTTCTCAGTGCCGCGCTGGAAATGAGCGGGACGATCCATGGCCCGCGGGAGGCGATGGCGGGTCTGTTGCTGGCGGGCGGCGCGCTGACGCAGGGAAGCAATCTGGTGTTCTATCTGCTGACGTCATTATCGAAGCCGCCGTCGGTGGAGAATGGCGATTTGCCCGAAGCGGAGGAACCCGACGGGGACAAGATCGCCGGGACGCCGTGAACACCCCCGTCATTCCCGCCTTCGCCGGGATGACGAATTTGCCGCTTACCGCTCCACCGCCGCGACGTCCGCACGCGTCCAGCCGCCGCCCATCGCCTGATACAGCGCGACATAGCTGTTGAGCCGGTCGGCGCGCGCCTGTGCCAGCGACAGTTCGGCGGTCAGCAACGTACGTTGCGCATCCAGTTGCTCGATGTAGCTGGAATAGCCGGCGCGATAACGATTGGTGGCGTTCTGGAGCGCGCCGCGCGACGCGGCGACCTGCTCCGCCAGCGCCTGCGCCTGTTCGCCGGTGCGGCGCACGCCCGCCAGCGCATCCTCGACCTCGCGGAACGCGGTCAGCGCGGTGCGGCGATAGGCGAAGGCGGCCTGATCGCGCCGTGCGGTCGCGCCGCGTTCCTGCGCACGCAGCCGCCCGCCGTCGAAGATCGGGCCGAGGATGCTGGCGCCGAGCGAGAACACCACCTCCGGCTGTGCGAGCGCGGTCGACAGCACGAGGTTCGCCGCGCCGGTCAACGACAAATTCGGCAGCATCGCCGCGCGCTGGCTGTCGAGCGAGCGGTCGGCGGCGACCAGCGTCTGTTCGGCCTGGAACAGATCGGGGCGGCGGCGGAGCAGGTCGGCCGGGAGCCCATCCGGGATCGCCGGCGTCGCGAGCCGTTCGAGCGTTACGCCACGGTCGATCGCACGCGGCACGTCGCCGGTCAGCAGCGCCAGTGCATTTTCGGCGCGGGTGATCGCAAGCTCGGCGGCGGGGACGAGCTGTGCGGTGCTGGCATATTCGGCCTGCGCCTGCCGATATTCGAGCCGCGAGGTATAGCCGGCCTCGAAACGGCGTTGCGCGATCCGCAGCGCCTCGGCGCGGGCCGCGAGCGTGTCGCGTGCGATCGCGAGCCGATGGTCGAGGGCGCGCAGCGTGACGTAGCTTTGCGCGGTGGTCGCGGCGACCGCGAGCCGCACCGTATCCGCTGCCGCCTCGGTGGCCAGCAGTTGCGCGCGCGCTGCGCGCGTCGCCTGCCGCAACCGCCCGAACAGGTCGAGGTCGTAGCTGAGCGACACACCGGGCTGCACCGCCGCCGAACGCGCGGTGGTGCCGAGCGCGCTGATCTGCTGCCCCTGCGTCTCGGGCACCGTGCCGCCGATTTGCGGGAGCAATTGCGCGCGCGCCAGCGCCTCGGCGGCGCGTGCTTCCTCGACGCGTGCGGCGGCGGTCTGGATGTCAAGATTGTTGGCGAGCGCGCGCTCCACCAGCGCGGTCAGCACCGGGTCGCCGAACTGCTGCCACCAACCCGCCTGCACGGGACCACCGACTGGCAAGGCGTTGCGCCACGCCGGTGGGGGCACGACCGCGGCACTCTCCGGCGCGGCGCGGCGCGGGCCGGGCAAGGCGCATCCCGCCAGTAGCAGCGGGAGCAGCAGCGCGCGCGACCTGCTCATTGCGGAGCGGCGACGCCATCGGTGTCGACGCGCGCCTGCACCGACATGCCGGGGCGCAACCGCTCGGCAAGCCGCTGGCCGGGGTCGACACGGATGCGCACCGCGATCCGCTGCGGGACCTTGGTAAAGTTGCCGGTGGCGTTGTCGGACTTGAGTACCGCAAACTCGCTGCCGGCGGCGGGCGCGATCCGCTCGACGCGCCCGGTTAGCCGCGCGTTGCCGAGTGCGTCGACGGTGAAGCTGGCGCGCTGCCCGACCGTGATGCGCGCGGTCTGCGCTTCCTTGAAATTGGCGATCACCCATGTCTCGGGGGGCACAAGGAACATGAGCTGCGACCCGGCGGTGACATATTGACCGACGCGGACGCCGACCTCGCTCAGCCGCCCCGCTTCGGGCGCGCGGATCACAGTATTGGCGAGGTCGATCCTGGCGAGGCGCAGTGCGGCGCGCGCGCCCGACACGCCGGCCTGCTGCCCGCCGCGGCCGACCGCGACGGTGCGGATGTCCTGCCGTGCGATCTCCTGCGCGGCCTCGGCCTGATTGAGTTGCGCCTGCGCCTGACGCAGCGCGGCAAGCGTCTGGTCGCGTTCGCGCAACGATACCGAGCCATCGGTGACGAGATCGTTGACGCGGTTCATGTCGGCCTGTGCGCGCATCAGCTGCGCGCGGGCGTTGGCGACCGCGGCGCCCTGCGCGCCCAGCGACGCCTGCCGGCTGGCGGCGGTCTGGGTGGCGTTGGCGAGCGTCGCCTGCGCGCTCTCGACCTGTGCCTGCGCCTGTTCGACGCGCTGCGCGTAGATGCGGTCGTCGATCGTGACGAGCGGCTGGCCGGCCTGCACATTCTCGAAGTCACGCACCAGCACGCGCGTCACATAGCCCGAGACCTGCGGCGCGATCACCGTCGTGCGCCCGCGGACATAGGCGTTGTCGGTCGACTCGTAAGCGGTGGTGAACGGCCAGACGCGCCAGGCCGCGAGCACCGCCGCGATCCCGGCGATCGCGAGCAGCAGGATCAGCGCGATCGCGGTGCGCGACAGCGCGGGCGGGCGCCAGCCGGAGCCGGCGGGCGGGGCAGGGCCCGCCGCGGCATCCTCGGCCACTTTCTCCTCGGTGGCGGGAGCGACGGCAACGGGGGAACGGGTGTCGGTCATGCGGTGGCCTGAACGCGTGCGCGCCACGAACGGCGCAGCAGGAGGAACAGAAGATAGAAGAAGGTGAGCGCCGCCAGCACCGCGATCAACCGGAACATGTCGTCATAGGCGAGCACGTTCGCTTCGCGCGTCGCGGCTTGCGACAGGAGCGCGCCGCCCTCGGCGCTCCGCAGGGTCGGGTCGCCAACGACGCGTGCGACGCCGCTCGCCCCGGACTGGAGGCGGGCCTGCACGATCAGATCGGTCGGGTCGATCGCCTGCACCAGCGCAGCGCTGTTCGCCTTCTCGCGGACCACCTGATAGGTGCCGAGGATCGCGGTGCCGGCGAGCCCGCCGATCGAATTGAGCACGCCAAACAGCGCGAGGAAGCTGATGACGTGCCCGGCGCCCTGTTGCAGCGCGCGCGTCATCCCGAACAGCAGCGACGGGCCGAGGAAGAACGCGCCGGCAAAGGCGATCGTCGCCTGTGTCGCGTAGAGCTGCGGCGCGCGCGTCAGGCTGGTCGAGTAGGAATCGACCCAGGCAGCGACCGCGACGAGCCCGATCGCGAGCATCACCGGATGCGCGAGCTTGGTCGGATCGAGCGTGATCGCGCTGATGACGAACCCCGCCAGTGTCGCGAGGAAGATGATCGTGAAGAACGGCACGAGCTGGTCGTTGTTCTGCCCCAGCACGGTCAGCAGCCCGACCGCGCCATAGGTCTGTTCCGACAGCACGATGCGCGCCATCAGCGTCACGACTGCGAAGCGGATGATGTCGGCGCTGCCCAGCCAGCGCGTGTTGAGCAACGGATTGGCGCGGTGATGTTCGATGATGAGCGCGGCGGCCAGCATCGGGATCGCGCCGAGCAGCGCCCAGCCGATCCACGCCGATTGCGTCCACCATACATAGCGCCCGAGTCCGAGCACCGCCGCGAACAGCCCCATCGACCCGGCGAACAACGCGAAGGTGACGAAGTCGAGCTTCTCGAACGCTTTCTGCCGCGTCGTCGGGGGGAGGCGGAAGGCGAGGACGGCGGCGAGGCTGAGCGCCGACAGCCCGAGTTCGAACAGATAGAGCGTCCGCCATTGGCTCATCGACAGCAATTCGGGCGAGAACAGCCGTGCGAGCGGGGTGGCGAGCTGCGGGATGCCGATCCCCAGCACGATCGCGCGCAGCCGCCATTTGGCGGGGAAGGCCTGCATCAGATAATACAGCGCGAAGGTGTTGAGCGCCGCGCCGGCCATCCCGCTCGCCGCCCGCACCAGCACCGCCGACCAGAAATCGCGCACGAACAGATGCCCGAGCGTCAGCAGCAGGTAGAGCGACAGGAAGATGATCGCGAACGGCCGTAGCCCGAATTGCTGCCGGAACTTGATGAGCAGCAGGTTGATGCTGACGTTGGTCATCACATAGACGGTCGGCAGCCATGCGATCTCGGACGGATCGAGCCCGAGCGCGCCCGCCAGCGTCACGGTGTTCGCGCTGACCAGTGCATTGCCGAAGCCGCTGGTCAACCCGACGAGGATCGCGACCAGCGCATAGGCGATCTGGCGGCGGCGCGGGTGGTCGGGCGAGCCGGGCGAGCCGGGCATGACCGGGCGCTCGTGGGGCGCATAGTCCCAGCGTTCCTCGGCGAGGACGGTGCGGAGGCGGGTGAAGAGCGACACCGCTGACCCTCTCCGGCCGTCATTGCGAGCGTAGCGAAGCAATCCAGAGCGGCACGCGCGCGGCCCTGGATTGCTTCGCTACGCTCGCAATGACGGAGCGGGGGTGTGCGAGTCCGAGCCTCTCGGGCGACGGGACACAGGAGAGAGACATGGGCCCCTGCCTGCGCAGGGGCGACGGTGGTTGGGCCGGCGTCACTCCACCCAGTCGAGGCCGAGTTCGCGGTAGACGCCGCGGTCCTCGTCCCAGCCGGGCTTGACCTTGACGTGCAGGTACAGATGCACCGGGCGGTCGAGCAGCACCATCAACTCGGCCCGCGCACGCGCACCGATCTCCTTGATCCGCGCGCCGCCCTTGCCGAGCACGATCGCGCGCTGCGAGGTGCGTTCGACCATGATCTGCTGGTGGATCTCGGTCGAGCCGTCTTCGCGGTCGGTGAATTTCTCCGTCTCGACGACGCTGGCGTACGGCAGCTCGGCGTGGAGTTGCAGGTACAATTGCTCGCGCGTCACCTCGGCGGCCATCGCGCGCTCGGTCGCGTCCGAAACATGGTCGGCGGGATAATGCCACGGCGCGGCGGGCAATGCCCTGGCCAGTTCGTGCTTGAAATGCGCGACGCCATCGCCGGTCTGCGCGGAGATGAAGAACGTTTCCTTGAACGGCAGCAAACCGTTGAGCTTCTCGGCATGGAGCAGCAATTTGGGCTTGTCGGCGAGGTCGACCTTGTTGAGCACGAGGTAGATCGGCTCGGGCCGGCCCTTCAGTGCCTCGATGATCTCGGTCACCTTGGGGCCGAGCCCGCCCTTGCCGTCGACGACCAGTGCGATCACGTCCGCGCCCTCGGTCCCGCCCCATGCCGCCGACACCATCGCGCGGTCGAAGCGGCGCTTCGGCTCGAAGATGCCGGGGGTGTCGACCAGCAGTAGCTGCGTATCGCCCTCGATCGCGACGCCCATCAGCCGGGTGCGGGTCGTCTGCGCCTTGGGGCTGACGATCGCGACCTTCTGCCCGACCAACGCATTGACCAGCGTCGATTTTCCGGCGTTCGGCGCGCCGACGACCGCGACCAGTCCGCAATGTTGCGCCCCGATTTCCTGCTGCGAATGTTGCGAATGTTGAGACGCTGGCGCGTTGGATCCCGGGGGCGCGTTCGATTCAGGCTCGGTCATTCGCCCGCAATGACACTCTTCAGCCGCGAGAAGAAGCCCTGGCTCTGCGGACATTCATCGCCGGTCTCGGTTTCGCGGAACTCCTCCAGCAACGCGCGCTGGCGCGTGCTGAGCTTGGTCGGGGTCTCGACGTCGATCTGGATGACCAGATCGCCGTGCCCGCGGCCTTGCAGCACCGGCATCCCCGCGCCGCGCTGCCGGAGCTGCTTGCCCGACTGTATACCGGCCGGGATCTTCACCTCGTGGCGCCGGCCGTCGAGCCCGGGGATCGACATCGTGCCGCCCAGCGCGGCGGTGGTGAAGCTGATCGGCGCGCGCGCGAACAGCGTCGTGCCCTCGCGCTCGAACAGCGAGTGCCGCTTGACGTGGAGGAAGATGTAGAGGTCGCCGGCCGGTGCGCCTCGCGCGCCTGCCTCGCCCTCGCCGGTCAGCCGGACGCGCGTCCCCTCGTCGACGCCGGGCGGGACCGACACGGCGAGCGTCTTGGTCTTTTCGACGCGACCTTCGCCGCGGCAATCCGCGCACGGGTCAGTGATGACCTGCCCCGAGCCGTGGCAGAGCGGACAGACGCGCTCGACGACGAAAAAGCCCTGCTGTGCGCGGACCTTGCCGTGGCCGTGGCAATGCTGACAGGTGTGCGCGTGCGTGCCCGGCTTCGATCCCGATCCGTGGCAGGTGTCGCACGGCGCGGAGATGTCGACGGTGATCTCCGTCTCCTTGCCGTGGAACGCCTCCTCGAGCGTGATTTCCATGTCGTAGCGCAGGTCGGCGCCGCGGCGCGTCTGCTGCCGTCCGCCGCCACCGCGCTGGCCGCCCATGAACTCGCCGAACACGCTCTCGAAAATATCGGAAAAGCCGCCGAAATCCTGTGCCTGATGCCCGCCGCCGCCACCGCCGTTGCGGAACGCGGCATGGCCGAAGCGATCATAGGCCGCGCGCTTCTGCGGGTCCTTCAGGCAGTCATAGGCTTCGCTGACCGCCTTGAACTTCGCTTCGGAGTCCTTGCACCCGGCGTTCTTGTCGGGGTGGTACTTCATCGCGAGCTTGCGGTACGACGATTTGATCGTCGCCGCGTCGGCGGTGCGCTCGCATTCGAGCAGCTCGTAATAGTCGATTTCGGTCATGCGGCCTCTAGGTCGGATCGGCATTCCGGCGGGAAGGTGCGAACGACCCGGAATTGCTTACCGTCATCCCCGTGAAGACGGGAATCCAGAACCTCTGACGTGGCGCTTCTTGAAGCACCGTCGGCGTATCTGGATCCCCGCCTGCGCGGGGATGACGGCATTGAGAGGATAGAATGGGGGTGCGAGGGGGCGGCCACGAACGCTGACTTGCGATGCATCGTCACCTTGTCCTCGCTACCCCTCTCCCAACCCTCTCCCCGGCGGGGAGAGGGCCTTACGGGAGACGTTACTTCTGTTCGTCGACTTCCGAGAATTCGGCGTCGACCACGTCGTCCTTCCTGGCCTCTTCGGCGCCCGCCTCGCCCTGCGGCGCGGCATCGGCCTGCTGCTGCTTCTCGTAGATCGCCTGACCGAGCTTCATCGCGACCTGCGCCAGCGCCTGGCTCTTCTCGTTCATCTGCTCCGGGTCGTTGCTCTCGACCGCCGCCTTGGCCGCGTCGATCGCCGACTGGATCTCGCCCTTCAGCGCTTCGTCGACCTTGTCGCCGTTGTCGGCGAGCTGACGCTCGGTGGTGTGGATCAGCGATTCGGCGTTGTTCTTCGCCTCCGCTGCCGCACGGCGCTTCTTGTCCTCCTCGGCGAAGGACTCGGCGTCGCGGACCATCTTGTCGATGTCGGCGTCCGAAAGGCCACCCGAGGCCTGGATCTTGATCTGCTGCTCCTTGCCCGTGCCCTTATCCTTGGCGCTGACGTTGACGATGCCGTTGGCGTCGATGTCGAACGTCACCTCGATCTGCGGCACACCGCGCGGGGCGGGCGGAATGCCGAGCAGGTCGAACTGGCCGAGCAGCTTGTTGTCCGCCGCCATCTCGCGCTCGCCCTGGAAGACGCGGATCGTCACCGCCTGCTGATTGTCATCGGCAGTCGAATAGGTCTGCGACTTCTTGGTCGGGATCGTGGTGTTGCGGTCGATCATGCGCGTGAACACGCCGCCCAGCGTCTCGATGCCCAGCGACAGCGGGGTCACGTCGAGCAGCAGCACGTCCTTGACGTCGCCCTGTAGCACGCCGGCCTGAATGGCGGCGCCCATCGCGACGACCTCGTCCGGGTTGACGCCGGTGTGCGGGTCCTTGCCGAAGAACTGCTTCACGATCTCACGGACACGCGGCATGCGGGTCATGCCGCCGACGAGCACGACTTCACTGATCTCGCTGGCCGACACGCCGGCATCCGCCAGCGCCTTCTTGCACGGATCGAGCGTGCGCTTGATGAGATCCTCGACCAGTCGCTCCAGATCGGCGCGGGTGATCGTCTTCACCAGATGCTTCGGGCCGTTCTGATCGGCGGTGATGAAGGGCAGGTTGACCTCGGTCGACGCCGCCGAAGAAAGCTCGATCTTCGCCTTCTCGGCGGCTTCCTTCAGACGCTGGAGCGCGAGCTTGTCCTTGGCGAGGTCGATGCCCTCGTCCTTCTTGAAGCCCTCGGCCAGATATTCGACGATCTTGTTGTCGAAATCCTCGCCGCCCAGGAAGGTGTCGCCATTGGTGGCCTTCACCTCGAACACGCCGTCGCCGATCTCGAGGATCGAGACGTCGAAGGTGCCGCCGCCAAGGTCATAGACCGCGATCGTCTTGCCGTCCTGCTTGTCGAGGCCATAGGCCAGGGCCGCCGCGGTCGGCTCGTTGATGATGCGCAGCACCTCCAACCCTGCGATCTGCCCGGCGTCCTTGGTCGCCTGGCGCTGCGCGTCGTTGAAGTACGCCGGCACGGTGATGACCGCCTGCGTGACCGTCTCGCCGAGGTACGATTCGGCGGTTTCCTTCATCTTCTGGAGCGTGAAGGCGCTGATCTGCGACGGGCTGTATTCCTTGCCGCCCGCGCTGACCCACGCGTCGCCATTGGCACCCTTCACGATGTGATAGGGGACCAGCTCGGTATCCTTCTTGGTGACCGGATCGTCGAAGCGGCGGCCGATCAGGCGCTTCACCGCGAAGATCGTGTTGTCGCCATTGGTGACAGCCTGACGCTTGGCGGGCTGCCCGATCAGTCGCTCGCCATCCTTGGCGAAGGCGACGATCGACGGCGTGGTGCGCGCGCCTTCCGCATTCTCGATAACCTTGGCCTTGCCGCCTTCCATCACGGCCACGCACGAATTGGTGGTGCCGAGGTCGATACCGATAACTTTTGCCATGAGTGCTTTACCTAGCCCCTGCATATTTGTGACTTCATCGCCGCCACGCCC
Source organism: Sphingomonas sp. 8AM (assembly GCF_902506455.1). Classification (GTDB taxonomy): domain Bacteria; phylum Pseudomonadota; class Alphaproteobacteria; order Sphingomonadales; family Sphingomonadaceae; genus Sphingomonas. Next base: position 982,274 of record NZ_LR733844.1, read on the forward strand.
CGTTACGGCAGCGCAACCGCGTGTGACGAAGGGCGATATAGGTGGCGTGATCCGCCCCGCAAGATTGCCGCGTGATGTCGGCGGGAACCATTGCCTGTTCGCCGCGTGCGACGTAGGAGGAGCGCATCATGCAGACCGCCCGCATCTATCAGCGCCCGAAAAACGCCATGCAGTCCGGCAAGGCCCGCACCGATACGTGGCAGCTGGAGTTCGAGCCCGGCGAGCCGAAGCGCCCCGATCCGCTGACCGGCTGGGCGGGCAGCGGCGACACGCGCGACCAGATCCGGCTGTTCTTCCCGAGCTGCGAGGCGGCGGTCGCTTACGCCGAGGCGCAGGGGCTGGCGTATACCGTGATCCCGACGCCGGAGAAGAAGCTGAAGCTGCAGAGCTACGCGGATAATTTTCGGTAGGATTTCGTCGCCCCGGACTTGATCCGGGGCCCCGCTTCTTCTTGGCGACCGAGGTAAGTAAGAAGCGGGATCCCGGATCAAGTCCGGGATGACGTGATGGGGACTGGCGGTTCGTCCCAAAGGTCGTCGCCCCTGCGCAGGCAGGGGCCCATGTCTCTCGAATTGATGCGCGCGGTTTGACACAGGCGCGGTGCTGGGTGTGTCGAACGCTCCGACAAACGAAACAGTTATAGGCCCCTGCCTGCGCAGGGGCGACGGTGGTTGGGGGCAGAGCGCGCCACAATCACGGCGCTCGCCTCACCCGATCAGCACATCCGCGAGCAGCACCAGCATCTTGACGTCCATCGCCACGCCCGCGGCGCGCTTTTGTGCGACGAACGCGGCGATCTCGGTGCGCGGCACCAGATGCACCTCGATATCCTCGTCGGCCTCGCCGCCGCCGTCGCCGACCTTCACCAGATCGTGTGCGCGCACCAGCGTGAAGCCCTCGCTGTTCATTCCCGGCGAGGAATAGAAGAAGCCGAGGTCCTCGATCCGCCCGGCGCGATAGCCGGTTTCCTCCTCCAGCTCGCGCGCGGCGCCGACCGCGACCGCCTCGCCCTCGGTCTCGTCGCCGATCAGCCCGGCGGGCAGTTCAAGGCAGCGGCAGCCCAGCGGCACGCGATATTGCTCGACCAGCACCACGCGGTCCGCGTCGTCGATTGCGACGATCACCGCCGCCTGGATCCCGCGCTGCCGCGCGACGAACTCCCAGCCGCCTTGCTTGACCACCTTGATATAGCGGCCTTCCCAGGCGGTTTCGGGCGGGAAGGCGGCGTCGCGGTGCGGATGGGTCATGGCGCCCCGTTTATCGGCCCCGCGGCGCTTGGCGAAGCGAAAAACCGCGCCTAACCTCGGTCATATCGTGCAACAGGGAAGGAAGCCCGCTCATGCTCAAGGATTTCCGGGCGTTCATCGCGCGCGGCAACGTGCTGGATCTGGCAGTCGGCGTCATCATCGGGGGCGCGTTCGCGACCATCACCAAATCGCTGACCGACGACGTCATCATGCCGATCGTCGGCGCGCTGTTCGGCGGCTTCGACTTCTCCAGCTATTTCGTCCGGCTCGGGCCGGTGCCGGCGGACTATAAGGGCTCGCTCGCCAGCTATGCGCAGCTGAAGGCGGCGGGGGTGCCGCTGCTCGGCTATGGCGAGTTCATCACGGTCGTCATCAACTTCGTGATCCTCGCGTTCATCGTCTTCCTGCTGATGCGCAGCGTCAACAAGCTGATCGCGACCGTCGAGCGCGAGAAGGCCGCGGGCGAGGCTGAACCGGCGGCCGATCCCGCCGAGGTGGTGCTGCTGCGCGAGATCCGCGACGAGCTGAAGGCGCGCCCGCAAGTCTGACCGCGTCGCCCCTGCGGAGGCAGGGGCGACGGAATAGAAAAGGGCCGGGGGGATCGCTCCTCCCGGCCCTTATTCTTTTCATCATGCCCGCGATCAGTGCGTCTCGTGGACCTCGACGATCCCGCGCCCGAGATGGCTGTGGCCGCGGCTGTAGCCGAAGTAGATCACCAGCCCGACCGCGCCCCACACCGGCAGCACCAGCATCGCCGCCGTGGGCAGGTTGAAGAACAGGAACACGCAGCCGACGATCGTCAGCGGCCCGACCAGCCACAGCGCCGGGGTGCGGAAGCTGCGCGGCTGGTTCGGCGCGGTACGGCGCAGGATCATCACCGCCACCGCGACCATCGCGAAGGCATAGAGCGTCCCGGCATTGGCGATGTCGGCGAGCTGCCCGACCGGCAGGAAGGCGGCGGCGAACGCCACGCCGACCCCGGTCATCGCGGTAACGATATGCGGCGTCTTCCACTTCGGATGGACGGTCGACAGCCGCTCGGGGAGCAGGCCGTCGCGGCTCATCACGAAGAAAATGCGCGTCTGGCCGAACATCAGGATCAGGATCACCGACGGCAGTGCGACGAACGCGGCGATGCCGAGCAGATTGCCGACGCCCGACCAGCCGATCGTGCGCAGGACGTGCGCGAGCGCCTCGCCCGAGCAGACCAGAGCATCCTTATATTGCGGCAGCGCGCATTCGCGCGCCAGTTCCTCGGAACCAGCCGGGAAGGGGATGCCGTTCGGCCCCATGATCGGCTGCCCGCCGATCGTGCCGATCGCGCCCGCCGCGACGAGGATGTAGAAGACGGTGCAGAACAAAAGCGACCCGATCAGCCCGATCGGCACGTTGCGCTGCGGGTCCTTGGTTTCCTCGGCGGCGGTCGATACCGCGTCGAACCCGACATAGGCGAAGAAGATCGTCGCCGCCGCACCGACCGCGCCGACCCCGGTGCCGAAGCCGCCGAAGACGCCCGCGGGCAGGAACGGGTTGAAGCGATCGGCGCTGAAATAGTCGCTCGGCAGCGTCAATGCGACGAACGCGGTCAGCGCGGTGACCTTGATCGCGACCAGCACGGCGTTGACGCGCGCGCTCTCGGTGGTGCCGATCATCAGCAGCCAGGTGATGAGCAAGGCGATGACGATCGCGGGCAGGTTGATGAACCCGCCCGGCGCGCCGCCCAGCGCCAGCGGCGCCGCGGATAGCCATGCCGGCAGATGCACGCCCATGAATTGATTGAGGATCGTGCCGGTGAAATACCCTGACCAGCCGACCGCGACCGCGCTGGCGGCGACCGCATATTCGAGGATCAGCGCCCAGCCGACCGTCCACGCCAGCAGCTCGCCCATGGTGGAATAAGTGTAGGTATAGGCCGATCCCGCCACCGGGATCATTGCCGCGATCTCCGCATAGCAAAGCGCCGCAACGATGCAGATCGCGCCTGCGATCGCAAAGGCGAGCATCAGGCCGGGCCCGGCTTTTTGCGCCCCCGCCGCGGTGAGCACGAAGATGCCGGTGCCGATCACGCAACCGATGCCGAACAGCGTGAGCTGGAACCAGCCGAGCGTGCGATGCAGCGACTTTTTCTCGGCGGTGGCGAGGATGGCGTCGAGAGGTTTGACGCGCCCGAATATCATGTAGGTCGAAGCCCCCGGAAAGTCAGATTTGGCGGGAGCCTAGCGGCGGATCGCGGCTGCGCAATAGTGTTGCGCTACGATGACGGTTTCAGACGCGACTATCGTTGTGGAGCAGCATGGGACCGAGCGACCGTCCGCCGAGGATATGAACGTGCAGGTGCGGCACCTCCTGGTGCGAATCGAGCCCGGTGTTGGCGATCAGCCGATAGCCGCCCGCCACCAGCCCGGCCGCGCGCGCTGCCTGACCGATCGCGCGGGTAAAGCTGACGATCTCCGCCTCGCTCGCACTGGCGGAGAAATCGTCCCAGCTGACGTAGCTGCCGCGCGGCACCGCCAGCAGATGCGTCGGCGCCCAGGGGGCGATATCGTGGAAGACGATCGTATGATCGTCCTCGTAGACGCGCTTCGATGGTATCTCGCCGCGCAGCAGCCGTGCGAAGATGTTGCCGTCGTCATAGGGCAAGGTGGCGTCGACGCTCATGCGCAGATCCTCATTCGGCGCGGAAGGAGAGGGGGAGCGGGCCGCGGGTCGCCTTTTCCTCGTGTCCGCTGGTCCCTTCGCGGCTCGCCAGCTCGGCGCGGATGTCGTCGGGAGTGAGCCCTGCATCGGCGAGCAGCACGAACAGATGATAGATGAGGTCGGCGGCTTCGGGGACGATCGCGCGCGGGTTCTGTCCCATCGCGGCGATGACGATCTCGGTCGCTTCCTCGCCGATCTTCTGCGCGATGCGCGCGCGGCCGCGCGCGAACAGCGAGGCGGTGTACGAGCCGTCGGCGTCGGCGCCCTTGCGCGCGGCGATCGTCGCGAACAGCCGGTCGAACGTGTCGTTAGCAGTCATCGCCCCGGCGTGCCGCGTCGTGGCGGCGGGGTCAATGGCTCCCCGCCGCCACGCGCGATCTGGGGTCAGGCGCCGGGCGGATAGCGCGACGGCTGGCCGGCGGTCGCGACCTTGCTCGCCTTGTGTCGATCATAGGCCTTCTTCGCGACATAGGCGCCGCCGAGTGCCCAGCCGAGCGGGCCCATCCGCGTCACCGCGCGTGCGGCGACCGCGCCGATGATCGCCCCGCCCGCGCCGCCGTCACGCCCGCGCCGATCGAGTTCGCGCCCGATCAGTCCGCCCAAAATGCTGCGAATCATGCCTTGATCCTTTCCGATACGCTGTCACCGAGGATTTCGATTCCCTTCAGCACGCCCCAGCCGATCGCCCAGGTCGCCACCACCGGCAGCACGACCTTCAGGACGTTGGCGGTGATCGCGCCGTATAATGCGCCGTCCGCGGCGCTGTCGTCGCCCGACATCGAGTCGATCGCGCCGCCGATCAGCGCGCCGATCGTGGTAACACCCATGTTGATGACCCCTGTTCGTTTCGCATCAACAATGCCGGGAGAGCGGTGCGGTTCCGGGAGGTCGAGCAGACGTCCGATGATGAGGTAATTTCAAAGCTACCGGTCGTCATTGCGAGCGTAGCGAAGCAATCCAGGGCGTCCTGATCCGGCCCTGGATTGCTTCGCTACGCTCGCAATGACGGATAAAGGTCGTCGCCCCGGACTTGATCTGGGGCCCCGCTTTTTGACGGTGAAGAAGAAGCGGGGCTCCGGCTCAAGACCGGGGCGACGAAGACAGGTTCCGGATCAGGAGCGACCCAGCATCGCCTCGGGCCGGACGACGCGATCGAACGTCGCCTCGTCCACCAGCCCCAGCGCCAGCCCGGCCTCCTTGAGCGTCAGCCCTTTTTCGTGGGCGTGCTTGGCGATCTTCGCGGCATTGTCGTAGCCGATCTCGGGCGCGAGCGCGGTGACGAGCATCAGTGATCGATCGAGCAGTTCGCCGATCCGCGCTTCGTTGGCGGTCAGCCCCTCGACGCAACGCTCGGCGAAGCTGTCGCAGCCGGTCGCGAGCAGGTCGATCGAGCGCAGCACGCCCGCGCCGATCACCGGCTTGAAGACGTTGAGTTCGAGATGCCCCTGCGCGCCGCCGACCGTCACCGCAACGTGGTTGCCGATCACCTGCGCCGCGACCATCGTCAGCATCTCGCACTGCGTCGGGTTGACCTTGCCGGGCATGATCGAGCTGCCGGGTTCGTTGGCGGGCAGATCGAGTTCGCCCAGCCCGCAGCGCGGACCGGAGCCGAGCAGCCGGATGTCGTTGGCGATCTTGGTGCACGCCACCGCCAGCGTGTTGAGCGTGCCGGACAGATGGACGAGCGGATCGTTGCTCGCCAGCGCCTCGAAGAAATTGTCGGCCGGGCTGAACGCGATGCCGGTGATCGCGCCGAGTTCGGCGCAGATGTCGCGCGCGAAACCGGCGGGGGCATTGAGCCCGGTGCCGACCGCGGTGCCGCCCTGCGCGAGCCGGTCGGTGCCTTGCTCGACCGCCGGTCCGATCCGCTTCAGGCAGCGATAGAGCTGGTGCGCATAGCCGGAGAATTCGTCGCCGAGCGTCAGCGGAGTCGCGTCCTGCAGATGCGTGCGGCCGATCTTGACGAGGTCACGCCATTCCTGCGCCTTGGCGTCGAGCGCGGCGTGGAGCCGTTCCACCGCCGGCAACAGCCGCTGCCGTACCGCGATCGAACAGGCGATGTGGAGTGCGGTCGGGAAGCTGTCGTTCGAGGACTGGCCGCGGTTGACGTCGTCATTGGGGTGAACAGGCGACTTGCCGCCGCGGGTGCCGGTCAGGGTCTCGTTGGCGCGGCCGGCGATCACCTCGTTGACGTTCATGTTGCTCTGCGTGCCGCTGCCGGTCTGCCAGATGACGAGCGGAAAGTGATCGTCGAGCTTGCCCGATGCGACTTCCTGCGCGGCCTGTTCGATCGCCTCGGCCTTGTCGGCGGCGAGCCCGTGGCGGCGGTTGACGCGCGCGGCGGCCTGTTTGACGAGCGCGAGCGCGTGGACGATCTCGATCGGCATCCGCTCACGCGCGCCGAACGGAAAGTTTTCGAGGCTGCGCTCGGTCTGCGCGCCCCAATAGGCGTCGGCGGGGACGTCGATCGGGCCGATCGAGTCGGTTTCAGTGCGGGTGGCCTGGGTCATGCGAGGATAACTGGCCGGGCGGGCGGTTGTTGCGCAACCTGCTTCCCGTCTGCCCATACATAGACCTTCGTCATTCCCGCGAAGGCGGGAATCCAGAACCTCTGACGTTGCGGCTCTCACGAGGACCTGCGCGTCTGGATCCCCGCCTGCGCGGGGATGACGGGTGTGTGTGGCTCAGCCGATCCGCTTCGACAGAAAGAAGCGCGCCTCGCCGGGCGGGTAGTCGTCGATCTGTCCGAAGACGCCGTAACCCAGCTTCTCGTAGAAGCCGCGCGCCTGGAAGCTGAACGTGTCGAGCCAGATGCCGACGCAGCCGAGCCGTCGCGCCTCGTCCTCCGCCGCCAGCATCAGCGCGCGGCCCTGTCCCTTGCCGCGCGCTTCTGGCGGAAGTGCGAGATATTTGACGAACAGCCAGCGATAACTCGCCTCTGCCCACAACCCGCCGATCGCGGCGCCGGCGTCGTCGCGTAGCACGAGCGCGACCTTGTGGCGCTCGGTCGGGCCGGCGGCGGCGTCGTTGTGCGCGGCCAGCGGGGCGAGGATCGCGTCGAGGTCGGCGTCGCCGGGGGTGGGGATGAGGTCGATCATATGGTGAGCCTTTCCATCGTCGTCCCGGACTTGATCCGGGACCCCGCTTCTTCATCCGGGCAAAAGCGGGACCCCGGATCACGTCCGGGGTGACGGAAGATAAGGCACGTCATGGGAGTAAATCCCATGACGTCGGACGCGCTTGCTGCGCGCCGGCCGTGCCGATGCGTCGCTTCGCGACCGCGGCGCACTGGTGCGCCGCTCGCATCGTCACTTCTTCCGCTTGAAATCCACCGCCACGACGTTCGAGCCGTCCTCGACCGGCGCGACGCTCGGGCCGTCGTTCTCGGCCGGGTCGTGCGGGCCGGGGCCGTCGCCGGGGCCTTCCTGCGCCTGGAAGCGCAGCTCGAAATTGACCGTCGGATCGTGGAAGCCGGTGATCGCCGAATAGGGGATGACCAGCTTCGACGGTACCTGATTGAAGCTCAGGCCCACCGAAAAGCGCTCCTGATCGACCGTCAGGTCCCAGAAGCGGTTCTGGAGGACGATCGTCATCTCGTCCGGGAAGCGCTCGATCAGCCGCTGCGGGATGTCGACCCCCGGCGCCTGCGTCTTGAAGGTGATGTAGAAGTGGTGCTCGCCCGGCAGACCGCCCGACTCGGCCACGGTTCCCAGCACACGCCCCACGACCGCGCGCAGGGCTTCCTGCACGATTTCGTCATAGGGGATCAGGCTGTCGGGCAGCATATCGCTCATGGCCGCCATGGGTAGCGCGGTGCGCGCCCCGGTCAAGCATGCTTGGTAAGGTTACTCGGCAAGGTTGCCTGTGCAGCGGGGCGCGTTATGGACGACGCGATATGCGCACCGCCACGATCCGCCGCGACACTTCGGAGACGAAGGTCGCCGTCACCGTCAACCTCGACGGTACGGGGGTTTACGACGTGAAGACCGGCGTCGGCTTCTTCGATCATATGCTCGAACAGCTCTCGCGCCACGGGCTGGTCGACCTCCATGTCCGCTGCGACGGCGACCTGCATATCGACGAGCATCACACCGTCGAGGACACCGCGCTGGCGATCGGCAGCGCGGTGGCGCAGGCGCTCGGCGACAAGCGTGGCATCCGCCGCTACGGCGACGCGCTGAGCCCGATGGACGAGACGCTGACCCGCGTCGCGCTCGACATCTCGGGGCGGCCGTGGCTGGTGTGGCGCGCGCGCTTCTCGCAGGCGCGGCTGGGCGGCATGGACACCGAGATGTTCCAGCATTTCTTCCACAGCTTCGCGCAGAACGCCGGCATCACGCTGCACATCGAGACATTGTACGGCGACAACAACCATCACATCGCCGAGAGCATGTTCAAGGGGCTGGCGCGTGCATTGCGTGCCGCCGTTGAGATCGACCCGCGCAAGGCCGATGCGATCCCCTCGACCAAGGGGACGTTGTGACCGGGTTCCGCGCCGCGGGCGATTTGTGCGTCGTGCTGCTCAGCTATGTGCGCCCGCTCGATGAAGTGGATGCGCAGATGGCGGCGCATGTAGCGTGGCTGGAGCAAGGCTTCGGTCAGGGCGTGTTCCTCGTCGCGGGGCGGCGTACGCCGCGCACCGGCGGGGTGATCGTGATGCGCGGCGAACGCGCAGCGGTGGAGCGGGTGGTCGCCACCGATCCGTTCGTGACCAGCGGGGTCGCCACCGCCGAAATCGTGCCGTTCAGCGCCAGCTTCGCCGCGACCGAGCTGCACGGGTGGCTGGCATGACGCTCGCGCTGATCGATTATCAGGCCGGTAACCTCCATTCGGTCGCGAATGCCCTGCGCGCGGCGGGGTGCGCCGACCTGACCGTCACCGCCGACCCCGAGGTGGTGCGGCGCGCCGACCGGATCGTGCTGCCCGGCGTCGGCGCGTTCGGCGCCTGCGCGGCGAACCTGCGGGCGGTGCCGGGGATGGTCGCGGCGATGGAGGAGCGGGCGCTCGGGCAGGGCGCGCCGTTCCTCGGTATCTGCGTCGGGATGCAGTTGCTGGCGGAGACGGGCGAGGAGCTGGGTGTTCACAAGGGGCTCGGCTGGATCGCGGGCAGCGTGCGCCGCATCGACCCGGCGGGCAGTGACGCCAAGGTCCCGCACATGGGCTGGAACGACGTGGTGCCGACCGCCGGCCACCCGCTGATCGTTCCCGGCGAGGCCTATTTCCTGCACAGCTACGCCTTCACCGGCGACGGCGTGGTTGCGACCACCGACCATGTCGGCCCAGTGACCGCCGCGGTCGCGCGCGACACGGTGCTCGGCGTGCAATTCCACCCCGAAAAGAGCCAGCGCTATGGTTTGGCGCTGCTGGAAAGGTTTCTGGCATGGCGTCCCTGATCGTCTTCCCCGCGATCGATCTCAAAGGCGGACAGGTCGTCCGGCTCGCCGAGGGCGATATGGCGCGTGCGACCGTCTATGGCGACGATCCCGCCGCGCAGGCGCGCGCGTTCGCGGCGGCGGGCGCGACACACCTGCATGTCGTCGATCTCGACGGCGCGTTCGCGGGCGAGAGCGTCAATGGCGACGCGGTACGTGGCATCGTCGCGGCCTTTCCGGGCAAGGTGCAGCTGGGCGGCGGCATCCGCACGCCGGCGGCCGTCGAAGCATGGCTCGATCTCGGCGTCGCGCGGGTGGTGATCGGCACCGCCGCGCTCGAACAGCCGCAGTTCGTCCGTGACATGGCGGCGCGCTATCCCGGCCAGATCGTCGTCGCGGTCGATGCGCGCGACGGGATGGTCGCGACCAAGGGCTGGGCGGAGGTCTCCACCACCAGCGTCGCCGATCTCGCGCGGCAGTTCGAGGATGCGGGCGTCGCGGCGGTGCTGTTCACCGATGTCGGGCGCGACGGGCTGCTCAAGGGCTGCAACGTCGCGGCGACCGTCGCGCTGGCGCGGGAGGTGCGCATCCCGGTGATCGCCAGCGGCGGGGTCGCGGACATCGACGACATCCACCAGCTCGCGGCGCATGCCCACGAGGGCGTCGAGGGCGTCATCACCGGCCGCGCGCTCTATGACGGGCGGCTCGACCTCGGCGACGCCTTGCGGGTGGCGGGACGCTGACCGGCGTGAGGGCGGGGCGCATCGGGGCGGTGTTGGCGCGCGCCGACCGCTTCCTGCTGCTGCTGATCGCGACCGTTGCGCTCGCCGCGGTGCTGCCGGCGCGGGGCGAGGCGGCGGGGTGGGTCGAACATGGCACGACTGTCGCGGTGGCGTTGCTGTTCCTGCTGTACGGCGCGCGGCTCGCCCCGCAGGCGATCTGGGCGGGGCTGGCGCAATGGCGGTTGCAGCTGCTGGTGTTCGCCAGCACCTTCCTGCTGTTCCCGCTGATCGGCCTCGGCGTCGCGGCGGCGACCCATGCGTGGCTGCCCGCGCCGATCGTCACCGGGCTGCTGTATCTCTGCCTGTTGCCCTCGACCGTCCAGTCGTCGATCGCCTTCACCTCGATCGCGCGCGGCAACGTGCCCGCTGCGCTGTGCAGCGCGTCGCTGTCGAACCTGGTCGGGGTGGTCATCACGCCCTTGCTGGTCGCGCAATTGCTCGCGACCGCCAGCGGCGGCTTGTCGCTCGATGCGTTGCGCGACATCGCGTTGCAGATCCTGCTGCCGTTCGTCGTTGGGCAGGCGATCAGGCCATGGGCGCAGGGCTGGCTGCTCGCGCATCCGCTGCTGACCAAGGTGGTCGATCGCGGATCGGTGCTGGTGGTCGTCTATGCCGCGTTCGGTGCCGGCGTTGTCGCGGGGCTGTGGCACCATGTCTCGCCGCTGACGTTGGTGGCGATCGTGCTCGTCTCGATCGTGATCCTCGCGATCGTAATCGGCGCGACAACGCTGGCGTCGCGTGCGCTGGGCTTCACGGTGCCCGACGAGATCGCGACCGTGTTCTGCGGATCGAAGAAGAGCATGGCGAGCGGCATTCCGATGGCGGCGATCCTGTTCCCCGCGCAAAGCGTCGGGCTGGTCGTGCTGCCGCTGATGATCTTCCATCAGGTGCAATTGTTCGTCTGCGCGTGGCTGGCACGGCGGTATGCGGAGCGGGCCGAGTGACCCGCTTGCCCCGGTGCCGCCGCGCAGGCATGAGCCAGGCATGACCGTTCGCGCCCGTGTAATCCCGTGCCTCGACGTTGCCGGCGGGCGCGTCGTCAAAGGCGTCAATTTCGTCGACTTGGTCGATGCCGGCGATCCCGTCGAGCAGGCGCGCGCCTATGACGCGGCGGGGGCGGACGAGCTATGCTTCCTCGACATCACCGCCAGCCATGAGGCGCGCGGCACGATCCTCGATGTCGTGCGGCGGACGGCGGCGGTGTGCTTCATGCCGCTGACCGTCGGCGGCGGGGTGCGCACCGCCGAGGACGCGCGCGCGCTGCTGCTGGCGGGCGCGGACAAGGTCGCGGTCAATTCCGCCGCGGTGGCGCGCCCCGAGGTGGTCGCCGACATCGCCGAACGGTTCGGCAGCCAGTGCTGCGTCGCCAGCGTCGATGCGCGGCGCAGTGTCGCGGGCTGGGAGGTGTTCACGCATGGCGGGCGGCGCGCGACCGGGATCGACGCGGTCGAGCACGCACTGCGGCTGGCCGCGCTGGGCGCGGGCGAGTTGTTGGTGACGTCGATGGACCGCGACGGGACCAAAGGGGGCTACGACCTCGACCTGATCCGCGCGATCGCCGACCGCACCGCGGTGCCGGTGGTGGCGAGCGGCGGGGTCGGGTCGCTGGATGATCTGGTCGCGGGCGTGGTCGAGGGACACGCCTCGGCGGTGCTGGCGGCGTCGATCTTCCACTTCGGGCAGGCGACCGTGGCCGAGGCGCATGCCGCGCTGGCGGCGGCGGGGGTGCCGGTCAGGGCGCCTTTGGGGTAGGCGGCGGCGCTTGCGGCGCTGAAGTGGGAAGACGTTGATACGTCCATTTATGGTGGTTAGCTGCCTTTTCCGGGAAAGGCGGGCAGCTGGGAAACACGCAAATCGCAGCTTCGCTTCTCGATGTCACAAAGCCTCGCGATTGGATATTCTCGAAGACGATCCGGGCTCAATCCCAGATAAAGAGTGCCCGCGTCCTTGGGCGGCCAAGGCCCACAAAAGCCATTTCCAGGTTCCAACTCCTGTGGCGATGGTGGGCGTGCATTCGGGGGTGACACAAAGTCCATGTAGACACTTGCCTTCGTGTCGTTCCTTACCGCCGTCACCGGGCCGCAGCCGGCAAGAATGATTGGCACGACAACGAGCGTCAGGTTGGTGTGGAAGCCCATGCCGCTATGATGCCCGATGACGGAGATGTCTGCTACTGGGCGATCACCGCCGGTCGAACGCAATCGTCTCGGCTGTAGCGAACGGCGGGCTGACCACGGCTTCATACCAATCGGCACGGAAGCCCGGCAGTGCGGATAGATGCGCGATCAGGTCTGGCCAGCCAGCCGCTTCCTCGTTGAAGGACCATACATGCCCCGCGACCTCGACATCGCAGCAGATCAAATCCGTCGTCATTTCATCCCGTTTGTAAAAGACCACGGCACGGACGTTGGGCAGCGGCAACTGAGCAAGGACGGCTGGCGTGATCGTCATTTCGATATGATGCCTTGCTGTACGGAAGGCGGCAATCGGCAAGCACCAAGGTTGTCTCGAACGACCGGGATTGGGCGTTAGCAGAGATCGCTCCGGCTGACCGCGGTGGAGGATACCTCCGCCTCAATGTCCGACTTTGGTGTGGTTTTCAGAAGGGTAGCTTTGCGCTTTCGAGCGCGTCTAGAGCTGGGAGAGGCTGGTGAATGTCGCCCACGACATAAGTATGAGAGCCAGAAAGGCGCCGCAAAAGGCTAACAGGCCGAACGCCGCTTGTTCGCGCTGGGAGTTGCGCGCATCGACTACGATGCGCCTTCCACAATGGGCGAGATTGCAGACGAGCAGAACCAGCGTCAGCAGAATGGCCATGAGGTTACCCATGCTCGATATCATCGCCGATCCGGGTGATGCCGGCAACTGGGGCGCTTCCGCCAGTCGACTTTAACGCCCAACCACGCCGCAACCTGGTGAGAACCTGCCGTCGAGGTGATAACCTCACCACAGTGATAGAAGGGGGGGATGCGAGGAAAAAGATGAGGGATAGCTTATTTGCCTTGATCGCCGGCTTGCTGCTCTCGCAGCAAGCGGCAGCGCAACCATCTCTGACTCAAGAAGGCCGTGCAGCGTTCCGCGAGGCGGTTGCCGAGTATCAGATGTTCGTGGTTCCGCACTGTGCACCTGATGCGGTTCACGCCTATGTGGCCGCAAGAGCTACTCGAGACAGCGATTTCGTTCGGTCTTTGCGAGGAACACCTTTGGCGACTGATCATAAGAAGGCTGTAGCTGCACGTGCGAAGCAAGACCGCCAAACCTTTTATGAATGCTCGTCACCGCCACCACCGCCGCCACCACCTCCAGGATGGATTCCGGTTCCCGCTCCGGTACAGAGTAAGTCACCGCTTCGTGATCCGCTTGCCGAGCACTTTAAAGCGGGAGACTATCAATACGGAAAAATGGTTTGGCTCCGGCAGCAGCTCATCGGCTCGACGAGTAGGTAGCATCCGCACTCACAGCCACGCCGCCCCCGCATGTTCCCCCAGCCGCGGGCTCGACCGCGCTGACACCGCCCGCACGCCATCATAGCGGATCGGGGAGGCGAGGCCGGGGATGCCGGCCATCGCCAGCTGCATCCCGCGCGCGACCACCTGCGGATCGGCGAAGACCTGATCGATGCGGTTGACCGGGCCGACCGGCACCCCCGCCGCCTCCAGCGCGGCGAGCAGGTCGGCGGCGCGCCACAGGACAGTGCGCGCGACCAGCAGCGGGAGCAGCGCGGCGCGGTTCGCCACGCGCGCCGGGTTGGTCGCGAACCGTGCGTCCCCGGCAAGCGCCGGCACCGCCAGCACCGCGCACAGCTTCGCGAACTGGCGATCGTTGCCGACCGCGACGATCAGGTCGCCGTCGCTGGTCGGGAAGCTCTGGTATGGGGCGAGGTTGGGGTGGCCGTTGCCGAGCCGCTGCGGCACCACGCCGCTCGCCATCCAGTTGAGCGCCTGATTGGCGAGCACCGCCACCTGCGTGTCGAGCAGCGCCATGTCGATATGCGTGCCGGCGCCGCTCGATCCCCGCGCGACCACCGCGGCGAGGATCGCGACCGTGGCGTAGACGCCGGTGAACAGGTCGGCGTGCGCGACGCCGCCCTTTTGCGGCGGGCCGTCGGGCTGGCCGGTGATCGACATCATCCCGCCCATGCCCTGGATGATGAAGTCATAGCCGGCGCGCTGCGCATAGGGGCCGTCCTGCCCGAAGCCGGTGATCGAACAGACGATCAGCCGCGGATTGGCGGTGCGCAACGCGGCGGGATCGAGCCCGTATTTGGTCAGGCCGCCGACCTTGTAGTTCTCGATCACCACATCCGCGCCGGCGGCGAGCGCGCGGACCTGCGCCTGACCCTCGGGCGTGGCGATGTCGATCGCGACCGAGCGCTTGCCGCGGTTGCAGGCGTGATAATAGGCCGCCGAACCGCGCTCGCCGGGCGTATCGACGACGAACGGCGGGCCCCAGTGGCGGGTGTCGTCGCCCTCGCCGGGGCGCTCGACCTTGATGACGTCGGCGCCGAGATCGGCGAGCAATTGCCCGGCCCATGGCCCGGCGAGGATGCGCGCGAGTTCGAGGACGCGCAGGCCGGCGAGGGGACGGTTGGTCATTGGCGTGGTCTAAAGCAGCGAGCGCCAGATCCAAATCGTTCGCACTGAGCTTGTCGAAGTGCGTGTTTCTGGCGAGGCGTCTGGCCTATGTGCTTCGACAGGCTCAGCGCGGACCGGTGGGTGGTTCGCGGGCAATGCAGGTGGATCGTTCGCGGGCAGCGAGCCTTGAACACCCCCGCTTGCCCCGCCTAAGACCCCGCGCACCAGTCACGAAGAGGTTGTCCCCATGAAGACCCGCGCCGCCGTCGCGTTCGAGGCGAAGAAGCCGCTGGAGATCGTCGAGCTGGATCTCGAAGGCCCGAAGGCGGGCGAGGTGCTGGTCGAGATCATGGCGACCGGGATCTGCCATACCGACGCCTATACGCTCGACGGGCTCGACAGCGAGGGGCTGTTCCCCAGCGTGCTCGGCCACGAAGGCTGCGGCGTCGTGCGTGAGGTCGGCGCGGGGGTGACCAGCGTCGCGGCGGGCGATCACGTCATCCCGCTCTACACCCCCGAATGTCGCCAGTGTAAGTCGTGCCTCAGCGGAAAGACTAATCTGTGCACCGCGATCCGCGCGACGCAAGGGAAAGGCTTGATGCCCGACGGCACGACGCGCTTCAGCTACAAGGGGCAGCCGATCCATCATTATATGGGCTGCTCGACCTTCTCGAATTTCACGGTGCTGCCCGAGATCGCGGTGGCGAAAATCCGCCCCGACGCGCCGTTCGACACCAGCTGCTATATCGGCTGCGGCGTCACCACCGGGGTCGGCGCGGTGGTCAACACCGCCAAGGTCGAGGTCGGCGCGACGGTGATCGTGTTCGGGCTCGGGGGGATCGGGCTCAACGTCATCCAGGGCGCGAAGCTGGCCGGCGCGGCGCGGATCGTCGGCGTCGACATCAACCCCGATCGCGAGGCGTGGGGGCGACAGTTCGGGATGACCGACTTCGTCAACCCGAAGGACGTGGGCGACGTCGTCCAGCACCTCGTCGCGATGACCGATGGCGGCGGTGATTATACGTTCGACTGCACCGGCAACACCGTCGTGATGCGGCAGGCGCTGGAGAGCGCGCATCGCGGCTGGGGCGAGTCGATCGTGATCGGCGTCGCCGAGGCGGGCAAGGAGATCAGCACGCGGCCGTTCCAGCTCGTCACCGGGCGCGTCTGGAAGGGCACCGCATTCGGCGGCGCGCGTGGGCGGACCGACGTGCCGAAGATCGTCGACTGGTATATGAACGGGATGATCCAGATCGACCCGATGATCACGCATCGGCTGACGCTGGACGAGATCAACAAGGGCTTCGATCTGATGCATGCCGGCGAGAGCATCCGCAGCGTCGTGGTCTACTGAGGGGAGGAGCGACGATGTTCAGTCATGTGATGGTCGGGTCGAACGACGTGGCGCGGTCGAAGAAATTCTACGATGCGCTGTTCGCCGTCCTGGGCGCGCGCGCGGGGCGGGAGGACGAAAAGGGCCGCGTCGTCTATGCGCATGACGGCGCGCTGTTCATGATCTCGCGTCCGATCGACGGTGAGCCCGCGTGCCACGCCAATGGCGGGACGATCGGCTTTCGCATGAGTGGGCCGGAGCAGGCGCAGGCGTGGCATGATGCCGGCGTGGCCCACGGCGGCACCGGGGTTGAGGACGCGCCGGGGGTGCGCACCAGCCCGTTCGGGCAGCTCTACCTCGCCTATCTGCGCGATCCGGACGGCAACAAGCTGTGCGGCGCGCATCGCGTGCCTGCTTGATCTAGCCGGGCATTGCGAGCGCAGCGAAGCAATCCAGTGTTCCGCACGACACTTTGGATTGCTTCGCTCGCAATGACGGCATGTTATCGTCGCCCCGGACTTGATCCGGCGCCCCGCTCCTTTGCGAACGGAGAAAAGCGGGACCCCGGATCAAGTCCGGGGCGACGAAACAGGGCTATGTCCCGACAGAACGCCTCTAAAAGGATCTCTCATGGAAACCGTCTCCACCGCCCGCGCGCATGGCGGGACGCAGGGCGTGTACCGCCACCGCTCGACCGCGACCGGCACCGACATGACCTTCTCGGTCTACGTCCCCGGGCACGCGCCGGGCGCGACGCTGCCGGTGGTCTGGTATCTGTCGGGGCTGACCTGCACGCACGCCAATGTCACCGACAAGGGCGAGTTTCGCCGTGCCTGCGCCGAGCACGGGCTGATCTTCGTCGCGCCCGACACCAGCCCGCGTGGCGACGACGTGCCCGATGAGGACGCATGGGATTTCGCGAAGGGCGCCGGCTTCTACGTCGACGCCACCCAGGCGCCGTGGGCGACGCATTACCGCATGTGGTCCTATGTCACCGCGGAGCTGCCGGCGCTGGTCGGCGCGCATTTCCCCGCCGACATGACGCGCCAGTCGATCATGGGGCATTCGATGGGCGGGCATGGCGCGCTGACGGTCGCGCTGCGCCACCCGGAGCGGTTCCGTGCCGTCTCGGCGTTCGCGCCGATCGTCGCGCCCACGCAGGTGCCGTGGGGCAAGGCGCTCGACCGTTATCTGGGCGACGACCGGGTCGTCCAGCGTCGCCACGACGCGGTGGCGTTGATCGAGGACGGCGCGCGCGTTCCGGAAATACTGGTCGATCAGGGCGATGCCGATTCGTTCCTCGCCGAGCAACTCCGCCCGGAACTGCTCGCGACCGCCTGCGCCGACGCGGCAATCGATCTGACGCTACGGATGCAGCCGGGCTACGATCACAGCTATCACTTCATCTCGACCTTCATGGCCGATCAGCTCGCGTGGCACGCGGCGCGGCTGCGCGCTTGACGCCCCGCGCGGCTGCGCGCTTGACGCCCCGCGCGGCTGCGCGCTTGACGCAAGCGGGCGGGGCGGGGCATCAGCCCCCATGCCCGATAGCCTGACCGCCGACCCGCACAACATGAAGCGCCGCGGATTGTTGTTCGTCCTGTCCTCGCCCTCCGGCGCGGGGAAGTCGACGATCGCGCGGATGCTGCTCGCCAGCGAGCCCGAACTGTCGCTGTCGGTGTCGGCCACCACCCGCGCGATCCGCAAGGGCGAGGAGGACGGGCGCGACTACCATTTCGTCTCGCTCGACCAATTCCGCGAGATGGCGGCGAATCACGAGTTCCTCGAATGGGCGCATGTCTTCGACCAGCGCTACGGCACCCCGCGCGCGCCGGTCGACGCGATGCTGTCGGACGGGAAGGACGTGTTGTTCGATATCGACTGGCAGGGCGCGCAGCAGCTCCACCAGATCGCGGGCGGCGACGTGGTGCGCGTCTTCATCCTGCCGCCGTCGATGGAAGAACTCCGCCGCCGGCTGGAGGGCCGCGCCACCGACGCGCAGGAGATCATCGAGCGCCGGATGAGCCGCGCCGATGCCGAGATCAGCCATTGGGACGGCTATGATTATGTGCTGCTCAACGACGATGTCGAGACCTGCTACGCCAAGGTGAAGACGATCCTCGCCGCCGAACGGCTGAAGCGGTCGCGGCAGACCGGTTTGATCGGCTTCATCCGCAAGCTGCGCACGCCGGCGGGGTAGGGACGAGCGGACCACCGCGATCGCCACCGTCGTCATTTCCGCGCAGGTGGGACCTCTGCAAAAGTACCGGATGATGATTTTCTAAAGCCGTACCCCGGCGGAGGCCGGGGTCCAGTTGGAAAGGTGTTTCAGCTAATTGCAAGCGTCTCCCAACGGGGCCCCGGCCTTCGCCGGGGTTCGATAAGGAGACTTTCGCAGAGGTCACGCCTGCGCGGGAATGACGGTTCTCAACGCCGGGCGACATTCCTGCGCATCTTCGCCACCGCGCTGCGATCGGGCGATGCCCTGCCGTCCTTCGGTCGGCAGATGCGGAGCGACGGCTGACAGGCGATCCCGATGTTCGAGCAACGTGCGGCGGGAGCGCCGGGCGGGCAGGCACGGCAGACGCGCTTCACATCGGTGCAGGAGGTTGGCACCGCCGCCGCGACGAGGGCCAAGGTCAACAGCATCGTCGCTTCCTCGATTGAAGGCCAACAAGATTGGATTGCCTGCCGACTTTGATGGGCAGCTTTGCTAAATACATGCCCTCCTTCACGAAGAAGGATGGTCATCGCCAAGTGCCAGCAGTGCCGCGCGGCCGATACAGACGAAACTCATCTTCAATGCTTCGTCCGTATTTGGTCTGTTTACGGGATCGGTAGCGAATTTAAGCCAATTTTGGTGGGGGTAGAGAGCAGTTAGACGACCCATATAAAACTGGGAGACAACGAAAGAGGTGTTTCTCGTTTCCTCCATATCGTCCTTGTTGGCGTCGGGGCGGGGGTCAGACATAGATTTCATAGACATGGTTGCAACTAGGCACGCTGCGTCAATTGTCTTGCTCCCTTCGGGCACCTGCGGCGTCGGAGGCTGCACGGTCAGAAATGCTGCCGTTATCATCAAGCCGCACAAATTCGTGAACACCGAACCACTCCTCGCGTGAGTCGTTACGGCATGATAATGAATTGACCATTGCGGATGCAAGTTCCTTAGTCGTCGCTTAGCAACGCCAGAAGTCGCGCCGCCGCGTCATAATCATGCCGTTTACCCGCGC
Source organism: Sphingomonas sp. 8AM (assembly GCF_902506455.1). GTDB lineage: Bacteria > Pseudomonadota > Alphaproteobacteria > Sphingomonadales > Sphingomonadaceae > Sphingomonas. The sequence continues at coordinate 1,001,512 of NZ_LR733844.1, forward strand.
GCGCCTGTGCGGCGAGCGGGTCCTCGCCCCAGCGTTCGGCCTGCCAGTCCTCGTCGACCATTGCCGCCTGCCACAGCGCGTCGGCGGAAACCGCGCGCTCGGCCAGCGCCAGCGCCCCGATCAGCGTGCCGGTCAGCGTGACCAGCGGCGACAACGGCGCGAGCTGGAAGGCACCACGGCTCGCCACCGCCTCTCCCAGCCGGGCGACCGTCGCCGGCGGCTGTGCGCGATGCATCACGCCGGTGACGATTTCGAAATGCACGTCATAGCGGTCGCGCGCCCAGTCGAGCAGCGGGTCCCACGCCGCGGCTTGCCGCGCGACCAGTTCGGCGGGCGCATCGGCGCGATAGCAGAGCAGGTCGCTTTCGGCATAGGCGGCCAGCCCGGCGCCAAATGCCTCGGGGGCCGGGGCGATACGATCGATCGCGGCATTGGCGAGCCCGGTCAACGGCATCGCGCGCGGATCGAGCGTCTCGCCGACCGCGCGCCACTCGTCCGCCACCGCTGCGGCCAGCGCGGCGGTGGGCAGCGCTAGCGGTGCGCGCCCCGGCGTCCGCACCGGGCGCGCGTCGAGCCGGATTGAGCGATCGCTGTCCACCGAGACGTCGGTCCAGAAACGCTTCACTTCGGGCTCCTCCAGCGCCGGGCCAGCGCGCGCGGCACGGTGGCGATCATCCAGAGGGCGCTGACGACGATCGCCACGCCCAGCAGCTTCGGCCCCAAGGTCTGCGCGCGCCCGAGCAACACCACGCCGAGCAGCGCACCGGCGGTCCCGGCCAGCCGCGTCGCGACGATCGCCGCCCAGCGGCCGCGCGCCGGATCGCTCATGCCGCCAGACACGCCGATAAACACCGGGGCAGATCGGCGCAGCGGTGCGCGATGCGCGCCGCCCCGGCCTGCCACAGCGCGTCCTCGCGGTGATAGCCCCAGCTGACGCCGATCGCGCGCGCACCCGCCGCGCGCGCCATCGCCATGTCGAAAGTGGTGTCGCCGATCATCGCGGTCATATGGGGCAGCGCGCCGGCCTGCGCCATCGCCGCGTGGAGCATCGCGGGATCGGGCTTGGAGGGATGCCGGTCGGCGGTCTGCAACGTCACGAAGCGGTCGGTCAGGCCGTGGATCGCCAGCACATGCGCCAGACCGCGATCCGACTTGCCGGTCGCCACCCCGAACGTCCAGCCATCCGCCGCCAGCACGTCGAGCGCGGCGACCAGCCCGTCGTACAGCGGCTCTGCGTCCAGTTCGCCTTCCTCGCGCATCCGACGGAAGATCGTCTTGTACGCATCGGTCAGCGCCAGATGCACCGCCGGGTCGAGATCGGGCGCCAGCAGCGCCATCGCCTCGACGAGGCTCAGCCCGACGATCGCGCGAATCGCTACCCGTGGCGGCGCGGCCAGCCCGAGCGCGGCAAAGGCCTGTTCCATGGCACGGCAGATATTGGCCTGGCTGTCGACGAGCGTGCCGTCGCAATCGAAGACGGCGAGTCGGATGGACATGAAACGCCTGTTAGTCGGCGAAGCGTGGGAGGCAAGCGGCGAGGCGCGCGTTAACGACTTCGTGACGGACCGCCGATATGGTTAATCCCGCACGGACGCTGGGGGGCGTGCACAACTCTAGCCGGAGCCGAGGGGCGGGTAATGATCGAAGCTGTTGCACTAACGTATGGAATGCTGCTGAGTTTCGTGCTCACGGGCGCGTCGCGCAACCGCAAGCTGGAACGCGCGAACCCGCCGATGCTCAACTACATCGGGTACGTGCTGTTCGGGGTCACCTGCTCGGTGGCGCTCATGGCTGCGAGCTACGCGGCGTGGGGCGTCATCAGCGACTCGGCGGCGGCGATCTGACCAACGCCTCCGCGGCATGGCGAGCGTAGCGAAGCGATTCAGGCCGTCCTTATTCGGCGCTGGATTGCTCGGCCACGCTCGTGATGACGGATCGATTGCTCACCCGCGTTTGCGAGCCTGCGCATAGGTGCCCAGCACGCGCACCCATTTCGCGTGGAAACCCAGTTCCTCCATCGCGCGGTCAAACGCCGGGTCGCCGGGGCGCCCTTCGACGTCGCAGTAGAATTCGGTCGCCGCGAAGCTGCCGCCGGTTTGATAGCTTTCCAGCTTGGTCATGTTGACGCCGTTGGTCGCGAACCCGCCCATCGCCTTGTAGAGCGCGGCGGGGACGTTCTTCACCGCGAAGATGAAGGTCGTCATCCACGGCCCCTCGCCCGACAACGACCGTGCGCCGCGCGCCAGCGTGACGAAGCGCGTGGTGTTATGCTCGGCATCGGCGATGTCGGTCGCCAGCAACTCCAGCCCGTAGATCGCCGCCGCCCCGGGCGGGGCGAGCGCCGCGACGCTCGGGTCGCGCAACTCGGCGACCACCGCCGCCGCGCCGGCGGTGTCGGGATAATTGACCGGCGCGATGCCGTGCGCCTTCAGCCAGTGGCGGCATTGCCCGAGCGCCTGCGGATGGCTCATCGCCTGCCGCACGCCATCGCGCGGGCCGCAGCCGATCAGTGCGTGGCGGATGCCGAGGAAATGCTCGCCGGTGATGACCAGCCCGGATTCGGGGAGCAGGAAATGCATGTCGGCGACGCGGCCGTGCAGCGAATTCTCGATCGGGATGATCGCGCAATCGGCCGCGCCGCTCTTCACCGCGTCCAGCGCATCCTCGAAGCTGAAGCACGGCAGCGGCAGCGCGTCGGGAAAGGTTTCCTGCACCGCGACATGGCTGTTCGCGCCCGGCGCGCCCTGAAACGCGACCGCCCGTCCCGGCTCGGCGGCGGCGGCGGCGGCCATGGCGGCGACGATCGGGCGGGCGGGGGCGGCGTAACTTTGCATGGCCCGAGCGCGTAGAAGAGCGCGCCGCGCCGCTCAAGCGCTTGCGATGCGCGGGAGCCCTTTCTATGGAACACTGAAGGAAGAGGGGCGAAACGGCGACATGGACGATCGGACCAACACGATTTTCGGCTGGGCGCTGGCGGCGGCGGGGACGGCTCTGGGGCTGTCGATCGCGGGCGGCATGCTGTTCCACGGCGAGCGCCCCGAGAAGCCGGGCTATGCGATTGAGGGTGTCGAGGAGGCCGGCGGCGGCGGTGCCGCGGCCGCGGTGCCGATCGCGTCGCTGCTCGGCAGCGCCGATCCGGCCAAGGGCGCCGAGGTCTTCAAGAAGTGCGCCGCCTGCCACACGATCAACCAGGGCGGGGCCAACGGCATCGGCCCGAACCTGTACGGCACGCTGGGCGAGCCGATCGGGCAGGGCAAGGGCGGGTTCGCCTTCTCCGACGCGCTGAAGAGCGTCGGCGGCAACTGGGACTTCGAGAAGATGAACGCGTGGCTGACCAGCCCGCGCAAGTTCGCCAACGGCACGAAGATGACCTTCGCCGGGCTCGGCAATGCCGAGGACCGCGCGAACGTCATCGCCTATCTGAACCAGCAGGGCTCGAACCTGCCGCTGCCGGCCGCGCCCGCGGCGGGCGCGGCGGCGCCGACCGACCCCGCGGTGGCGAACGTCACCGAGGCGACCAAGGGCGACACCGCCGATCTCGCCAACACCGGCACGCCGGCGTCGGGTGCGCCGTCGATCGATCCGGCTGCGAAGGACGGCAAGGCGCTCGGCGTGGTGCCGCCGGCGAAGGAATAAGTTCCGGCTCGTCATTGCGAGCGTAGCGAAGCAATCCAGGGCGTCCTGACCCGGCCCTGGATTGCTTCGCTGCGTTCGCAATGACGGCGATCACCTCGTCGCCCCGGCCCCTTCGACAAGCTCAGGAGAGCCTTGATCCGGGGCCCCGCTTCTTCGGCATCGGCAGTAAAAGCGGGATCCCGGATCAAGTCCGGGATGGCGGAAGAGGGCGGGTGCGCGGTGAATGTCGATCCCGCCTAGAGCCGATCGACTTTCGGCTTCGGCAGGCTGGCGTCAGACGAAGAACCGGATCACGCGGAGGCGCGGAGCACGCAGAGATGTTGTGCCCGCCGCATCAGAAGCTCAGCCTCTCACGGTCCGGAATGACGGGGGTACGCGTGCCCCACGCGGTACACCTCTGCGTCCTCCGCGCCTCCGCGTGAAAAGCCCTTTCCTGCGCCCTCCCATGAGCCTGAATGTCGATGGCCCTACGCCCGCCCGCACAAAGAGGCGAAACTCCCGATCAAATAAGGGGTGAGGTGCGATCAACCCGCCGCCAGCCACGCCGCGACCTGCGCCGCGATCGGGGCGAACACGCGGTCGTCCGCCCCCGCCGCGGGCGGCTCCCCGGCGTCCGACGCCGTGCGGATCGCGATGTCCAGCGGCACGCGCCCCAGAAACGCGATCCCCGCCTCGCGCGCCGCCGCCTCCACGCCGCCGTGGCCGAACGGGTCGGACACCTCGCCGCAATGCGGGCAGGCATAGCCAGCCATATTCTCGACCAGCCCGATGATCGGCACGCCCGCCTTCTCGAACAGGTCGATCGCGCGGCGCGCATCGATCAGCGCGAGGTCCTGCGGGGTCGAGACGATCACCGCGCCGGCCGGGCGATGTTTCTGCACCATCGTCAGCTGCACGTCGCCGGTGCCGGGCGGCAGGTCGACCACCAATGTATCGGTCGCGCCCCAGTCGGCGTCGATCAATTGCCCCAATGCGCCCGCGGTCATTGGCCCGCGCCACGCGATCGCGCGGCCGGGCTCGACCAATTGCCCCATCGACAGCAGCGATACGCCAAAAGGCGTCGCGACCGGCAGCAACACTTTATCACGCGCTTCGGGTCGCGTGCCCTCGACCGCCATCAGCCGCGGCTGCGACGGGCCGTAGATATCGGCGTCGACCAGCCCGGTGCGGCGACCCGCGCGAGCAAGCGCGATCGCGAGATTGGCGGACAGCGTCGACTTGCCGACCCCGCCCTTGCCGCTGGCGACCGCGACGATCCGGCGCGCGACGCGCTCGGCGGTGACGACGGTGCGCACCTCATAGCCGGGGCGCGCCGCCGCCATCCGTACGCTCGCCTCAAGCGCGTCGCGTGCCGTCGCGTCGAGCCCGGCGGCGTCGATCACGACGCCGATCCGCTGCCCCTCGATTCGCACGGTCGCGCGGGTTCCGGCGACCGCGGCGACGGCTGCTGCCACATCTTTCTGGTCCATGCGGGCGATCCGTAGGCGCGTGCCGGCCGCTTGCCACTGTTTTTCGTGAACGGCGCACCTATAAAGACCAACATGACCATCCTGCGACGCTGGCTCCGGCGCCCGATCATCCTTGCTGCCGACAACAATGGACCGTGGGGAGGCGGCGGCGATGACAGTGCCGGCCCGCGCAATCCGTGGTCGGTGCCGCCGGGCGGCCGACGCGCGTCAGGGAAGCCCACCGCGCTCGACGAATTTCTCAAGAAGACGCGCGTCGGCGGCGGTGGTGGCGGGGGCGGCGGCGGTCGCCCGCAGCTGCCGCTCGGCGCGTCCGCGCGAACCCTGTGGCTGATCGGCGTCGGGTTGCTGGTCGCGGTGTGGCTGTTGCTGACGTCCTTTCACCAGATCGGACCGCAGCAGCGCGGGGTCGTTACCTATTTCGGCAAATATTCGGGGATGCTGGAGCCGGGCATCCGCGTCACCTTGCCCGCTCCGATCGTCAACGTGACGAAGGTCGACGTCGAGCAGGTGCGCACCGACGAATTCCCGCAGGACGGCGGGGAGACGGTGCTGACCGGTGACCAGAACATCATCGACCTCGCCTACACGGTGCGCTGGCGCGTGTCGGACCCGCGCAATTACGTGTTCGAGATCAAGGATCCGCAGGAAACCGTCCGTGCGACCGCCGAGAGCGCGATGCGTGCGGTGCTGGCCACCACGCGAATGAACGATGCGATCGGCGCGGGCCGCGGGCTGATCGAGGCGCGCGTGACGCAGACGATGCAGCAGATCCTCGACAGCTATCAGACCGGGGTGCGCGTGCAGGGCGTGTCGATCAAGCAGGCATCGCCGCCCGCCGCGCTGGTCGACGACTTCAACGCCGTCACCGCCGCGCAACAGGAAGCGGTCGGCAACCTCAACAACGCGCGCAGCTATTCGCAGCAGGTGATCGCGCGCGCGCAGGGCGAGGCGTCGGCGTTCGACCAGGTCTATGCGCAATATCGCCTTGCCCCCGAGGTGACGCGCCGCCGCATGTATTATGAGACGATGGAGGCCGTGCTGGCCAAGACCGACAAGACGATCGTCGAAACGCCGGGCGTGACCCCGTATCTGCCGCTCGATCGCGCCAAAAAGCTGGTCGAGCCGACGCAAGGCGCCTCGACCGCGCCCGCGGCTCCCGCGCAGGGAGGGCAGCGCTGATGAACCAGTTGACGCGTAACCCGATCGCGATCGGGATGCTGGCGCTGGTGCTGGCGATTCTCGCCGCGGCGACCTTCGCGATCGTGCCCGAGACGCAGCAGGCGGTGGTCCTGCGGCTCAACAATCCGGTGCGGCTGGTCAACCAGTGGCAGCCGGGCCAGATGATCGGCAATACCGGCGCGGGCGTGATCGCGCGCGTGCCGTTCATCGACAAGATCGTGTGGGTCGACAAGCGCGTGCTCGACGCCGATCTCGACAACACGCTGGTGCTGTCGACCGATCAGCTGCGGCTCAACGTCGATGCCTATGCACGCTTCCGCATCGTCGATCCGCTCAAGGCGGTGACTTCGACCGGCAGCACCTCGAACACCGAGGAGCGCGTCGCGGATCAATTGCGCCCGCTGCTCGGCACGGCGTTGCGCAACGAACTCGGCAAGGTGCCGTTCGCGGTGCTGCTCAGCCCGGAGCGCGGCGCGGTAATGGACGCGATCCAGAACTCGCTGCAAGGTTCTGCACGCCAGTACGGCGCGGAGATCGTCGACGTGCGAATCAAGCACGCCGATCTGCCTGAGGGCAGTCCGCTCGACAGTGCACTCCAGCGGATGCGCACCGCGCGTCAGCAGGAGGCGAACACGATTCGCGCGCAGGGGCAGAAGCAGGCGCAGATCGTCCGCGCGGAGGCCGATGCGCAGGCCGCGCGCATCTATGCCGAGGCGTTCAGCAAAGATGCTGATTTCTATGACTTCTATCGCGCGATGCAGAGCTATCGTCACACGTTCGGGGCGGATGGTGGTCAGCAGCCGGAAGGTTCGACCAATATCATCATGAGCCCGAACAATGGCTATCTTCGTGCGTTCGAGGGCGGCGGTCGTTAATCGGTGATGAGTGCGGCGTTCATATTCAAACGCCGTTCATCGCGATTGCCGCACAGGGTGCAATGTATTCATCACTTTCGGATCGGGTGACCAAGAGGACATGAAAACCGTGCGTTACGCTTACGCCCTGACCGGCGCCCTCCTGCTTGGCGGCACGGCCGCGTCGCTCGCGCTCCAGAACCCGGCCACCGCGCAGATCGCGCAGAACGAGCCGGGCGCGATCAGCGCCGCCGCGCCGCGCGCCGGCGCGCCGATGAGCTTCGCCGATATGGTCGCGAAGCTTCAGCCGGCGGTGGTCAACATTTCCACCACGCAGAAGGTGACCGTCCAGCAGCAGGCGAACCCGTTCGCCGGCACGCCGTTCGGCGACCTCTTCGGCCAGTTCGGCGGCGGCGGTGGCGGCGGCGGTGCTCCGGTCACGCGCGAAGGTCAGTCGCTGGGCTCGGGCTTCTTGATCTCGGCCGATGGCTATGTCGTCACCAACAACCACGTCATTGCGCCCGCGGCGAAGGGCGCGACGGTCGAGTCGATCACCGTCACGCTGCAGGATCGCAAGGAATATAAGGCGAAGCTGATCGGCCGCGATCCGACCTCGGATCTCGCGGTGCTCAAGATCACCTCGCCGACCCCGCTGCCGTTCGTGAAGCTGGGCGACTCGACGCGCGCCCGGGTCGGCGACTGGGTGGTGGCGATCGGTCAGCCGTTCGGGCTCGGCGGCACCGTTACCGCGGGCATCGTCTCGGCAGTGCATCGTTCGACGGGCCAGCCGGGTCCGTTCGATACGTTCATCCAGACCGATGCCGCGATCAACCAGGGCAATTCGGGTGGCCCGATGTTCAACCTGAACGGTGAAGTGATCGGCATCAACAGCCAGATCTATTCGCAGTCGGGAGGCAACATCGGCATCGGCTTTGCCATTCCTGCAAGCGAGGCCAGGCCGATCCTCGCCACGCTGATGAAGGGCGAGGCGGTCAAGCGTGGTTATCTGGGTGTCGGCATCCAGCGCGTGAACGACGATATCGCGGGCGCTCTGGGTCTGCCCAAGGACCAGGGCGAGATCATCGGCCGCGTCGAGCCGGGCGGGCCCGGCGCGAAGGCCGGGCTGCGGTCGGGCGATGTGGTGATCGCGATCAACGGCGAGGCCGTGACGCCGGATCGCACGCTGTCGTCGCTGGTCGCCAACGCCGCGCCGGGCTCGTCGATCAAGCTGGATGTGATCCGCGACGGCAAGCGCCAGTCGCTGAACGCGGTGGTTGCGACGCGCCCGAGTGACGATCAGCTCGCTGCGATCAACGGCGACAGCGATAGCGACGACGGATTGCCCGACGACGACAGCGGCGCGCAGGCGACGCCGGGATCGAGCTCGCTCGGCATCTCGGTCCAGCCGCTCACCCCACAGATCGCGCGTTCGATCGGGGTCGACTCGACCGTGCAGGGCGTCGTCGTTGCGGGCGTCGATCCGTCGACCGACGCCGGGCAGAAGCTGAAGCGTGGCGACGTGATCTCGTCGGTCAATTCGCAGCCGGTGCGCACCGGGGCCGATGTCGCGCGGATCGTCGCGGCGGCCAAGGCGGCCGGTCGTCCGTCGGTGCTGCTCAACCTGACCCGCGGTCGCCAGGCCAGCGGCTTCATCGCGGTGAAGATCAAGTAAGCGGGACCAACCTGCGCTAGTCAAAAGGGTCGTCGCATCGCATGATGCGGCGGCCCTTTTGCTTGGGAGAGAGAGCGTGGCGGACGGCGGCAGCATATTGATCGGCGCAGGCGAAGGCGGGGCCGATCCGCAGCGGCTCGAGCTGGCGCGCGCCAACCGCCACGGGTTGATCGCGGGCGCGACCGGCACCGGCAAGACCGTGACCTTGCAGGGGATCGTCGAAGGTTTCTCTAACGCCGGGGTCGCGTGCTTCCTCGCCGACGTGAAAGGCGATCTGTCGGGTCTGGCAATGCCCGGCGCGGCGACCGCCAGGACGCACGCCGCCTTTGCCGCGCGCGCCGCGGAGATCGGGGCGACCGACTGGAAGTATGCCGACACACCCGTGCAATTCTGGGACCTGTTCGGCGAACAGGGCCATCCGGTCCGGACCACGATCAGCGAGATGGGGCCGCTGCTGCTCGCGCGGCTGATGGGGCTGAACGCGGTGCAGGAAGGCGTGCTGACGATCGCCTTCCATGTCGCCGACGCGGAAGGGCTGTTGCTGCTCGACCTCGACGATCTGCAGGCGATGCTCGCGCATTGCGCCGAGCGCGCCGAGGAACTCACTACCCGCTACGGCAATGTCTCGAAGCAATCCGTCGGCGCGATCCAGCGCGTGCTGCTGCAATTGCGCGCGCAGGGTGCCGAGCATTTCTTCGGCGAGCCGGCGCTGGCGCTCACCGATCTGTTCGGCACCGACGACAAGGGACGCGGGCTGGTCAACATCCTCGCCGCCGACAAATTGATGGCCTCGCCGCAGCTCTATTCGACGTTCCTGCTGTGGCTGCTCGGCGAGATGTTCGAGTTCCTCCCGGAGATCGGTGACGCCGACAAGCCGAAATTGTGCTTCTTCTTCGACGAGGCGCATCTGCTGTTCGACGAAGCGCCGCCGGCGTTGATGGACCGGATCGAGCAGGTCGTACGACTGATCCGCTCCAAAGGCGTCGGGGTCTATTTCATCACCCAGAACCCGATCGACGTGCCCGACAGCGTCGCCGGGCAGCTCGGCAACCGCGTCCAGCACAAGCTGAACGCCTTCACTCCGCGTGATCGCAAGGCGGTGCAGGCCGCCGCCGAGACGTTCCGCGCCAACCCCGGCGTCGACGTCGCGACCGCGATCACCGAGCTGCGGACCGGCGAGGCGCTGGTGTCGCTCCTCCAGCCCGATGGTGCGCCGTCGCCGGTGCAGCGCACGCTGATCCGTCCGCCGTCGAGTCGCGTCGGCCCGGTCACGCCCGACGAGCGCCGCGTGCTGATCCAGACCGATGCGATCGGCACGAAATACGACACATTGGTCGATCGTGAATCGGCGGAGGAACTGCTCAGCGCCAAGACGCAGGAGGCGGCCGCGGCTGCTGCCGCCGCGCGCGCGGCGACCGATGCCGAGAAGGCGGCGGCGATGCAGGCGAAGGAGGATGCGCGCACGGCGCGCGAGGCGGATCGTGTCGCACGCGAGGAAGAGCGTGCGCGCCGTGTCACCGAACGCGACGCGGCGAACGATCCATGGAACCGCGCGATGACCTCCGCCTCGCGGTCGGCGTCGTCGGCGGTCGGGCGCGCGGTGGCGAACGAGGTGACCAAGGCGGTATTCGGCGGCTCGCGGCGCGGGAGCAGCGGCGGCGGTTTGCTGGGGCAGGTGGTGCGCGGCGTCCTCGGCGGGCTGATGCGCCGGTAGGGCGTTTCTGCCGTCATCCCGGACTTGATCCGGGATCCCGCTTTTACACCGGTCGCGAAGAAGCGGGGCCCCGGATCAGGTTCCGGGCGACGATAATGGGACAGCCATGGTCGTCATTGCGAGCGTAGCGAAGCAATCCAGAGCGTCCTGATCCGGCCCTGGATTGCTTCGCTGCGCTCGCAATGACGGGACGAGCGACCGTGACCGCCCGCGCATTTTCGGCTAAAGCGGCGCGCATGACGACCGACTACGACCGCCCGCTGCTCACCCCGCCCGACGGGCAGAAGAAAGTGCTGCTTCATTCCTGTTGCGCGCCGTGCTCCGGCGAGGTGATGGAGGCGATGACCGCGAGCGGGATCGACTATACGATCTTCTTCTACAATCCGAACATCCATCCCAAGGAAGAATATATCCTTCGCAAGGAGGAGAATATCCGCTTCGCCGAGAAGCACGACATCCCGTTCGTCGATGCCGATTACGACACGGTCAACTGGTTCAAGCGCGCACGCGGGATGGAGTTCGAGCCCGAGCGCGGGCTGCGCTGCACGATGTGCTTCGACATGCGCTTCGAGCGCACCGCGCTCTACGCATACGAGAATGGCTTCCCGGTCATCACCTCGTCGCTCGGCATCTCGCGCTGGAAGAACATGGCGCAGATCAACGACTGCGGTGAGCGCGCCGCAGCGCATTATCCGGATATCGCCTATTGGACGTTCAACTGGCGCAAGGGCGGCGGCGCGGCGCGGATGATCGAGATCTCCAAGCGCGAGCATTTCTACCAGCAGGAATATTGCGGCTGCGTCTATTCGCTGCGCGACACCAATGCGCATCGCGTGTCGCAGGGACGCGAGGAAATCCGCATGGGTGAGCTGTATTACGGCGAGGAGACGAAGGCGGAGTAGGGGCGGCCTGAATCCTTCCGTCATCCCGGACGTGGTAGGGGATCCTGCTTCTTATTCCGACCGTAGAGAAGGAGCGGGGCCCCGGATCAAGGCCGGGGCGACGAACAAGGGCAGGGCCGGGATCACTTCACCCCGCTACCGGCACCGCAAACGTCGCGCGCAATCCCGGACGGGCGTCGTCCAGTGACAGCGTGCCGCCGTGCATCCGCGCAACCGCCTCGACCAGCGGCAGTCCCAGCCCGTGACCGGGATTGTGTCGGCTCGCATCCAATCGGCCGAAGCGGCGCAGGGCGGTGGCGCGTTCCTCCGCCGGAATGCCGGGCCCGTCGTCTGCGACCGACAGCAGCAGCTGCGCCCCCGTTCCCGCCCCCGTTCCTGCCCGCGTCACCGACACCGTCACGCGCGACCCGGGCGGGCTGTGCGTCAGCGCGTTGCCGACCAGATTGAGCGCCGCCTGCGTCAGCAACTGGCGATCGCCCTCGATCACGCCCCCCTCCAGCGGCCCGATCGTCAGAACGTGTCCGCTGTCCGCCGCCGTCGCCGCCAGCGTCTCGGTCACATCACTCGCCACCGCCGCGAGCATCACGGGCTGGAACGCCGTCCGCCGCTCGCCGCCCTCGACCTCGGAGATGCGCAGGATTGCCGAGAACATTGCCAGCAGCTCGTCGCATTGCTCCAGCGTCGCTTCCAGCTCGGGGGTCGGCGTCTCGGCGACGATCAGCGCCAGCCGGCTGCGCAGTCGCGCCAGCGGGGTGCGCAGGTCGTGCGCGACATCGCCGCCGACATGCCGCAGGCTCTCGACCAGCGCCGCGATGCGGTCGAGCATCCGGTTGAAGGTCGCCGCCTGTCCCGCGAACGCGCCGCTGCCCGGCTCCACGGGCACGCGCTGCGTCAGGTCGCCGTCGATGATCGCCTCGGCGGTGCGGCGCAATTCGCCGATCCGTCGCCGCACGATCGTGCTGAACGATACCGCGCCGGCCACGACGATGACGACGATCAGCCCGAAGCCGAGCGCATAACTGCGCAGCCACACCGCCGCGAACCCCTCGACCGGCTCGGTTTCGACCAAAGTCACCAGCTGCAACCCGCCGCCCGCGTCGCGACGCTGCATCCGGAACGTCGCGGTACCGGGCAGCACGCTGTCGGCCAGCGTCGAGAAGCCGCGCGGCACCGGGCCGGACACCGTCACGTTGCCGCCCAGTCGCTTGCCGCGCGCGTCGACCAGCTCGAATCCCAGGTCGCCGGTTTCGCGCTGCGTCGACAGCGCCGATATCCGCGCGAGGATCGCGCCGGCGTTGCCGCGCAGCGACTCGTCGAGCAGGGCGCGGCTCACCTCGTCGAGGCGACGGTCGACCAGTGTCTCGATCGTGTGCCGCGACGCCGAATAGCTGGCATAGCCGGTCAGCGCGGTCGCGGCACCGAAGGCGCCGAGGAACAGCGCGGTCAGCCGCCCGAGCGACCCCATGTCACGCGCGCAGCATGTAACCGACACCGCGCTTGGTCGCGATCGGATCGTCGCCGCCGTTCGCGGTCAGCTTGCGACGTAGCAGCCGCACCTGCGCATCGACGATGTTGGTGCCCGGCTCGAAATCATAGCCCCACACGCGTTCGATCAGCATCGCGCGGGTCAGGTAGCTGCCGGCGTGTCGGACCAGCTCGGCCAGCAGCCCGAATTCGAGCCGCGTCAGGTCGAGCGGCTGGTCGGCGCGCCACGCGCGGTGCTGGCCGGGGCTGATGACGATGTCGCCGGCGCGCAACATGTCGGCATCGCCGGCGGCGGTCCAGCCGCGCGCACGCAACAGGGCGTTCAGTCGCGCCTCGATCTCGGCGGCAGGCGTCGGCTTGACGCAATAATCGTCCGCGCCCGCGGTCAGCCCGCCGATCTTCTCGGTCGAGCGCCCCAGCGCCGACAGCATCAGCACCGGCAGATTGTGTCCGGCGTCGCGCAGCCGCTCGACCACCGTGACGCCGTTCAGCTGCGGCAGCATCGAATCGAGGATCATCGCATCGAAGGCATCGCGCTCGATCGCGGTCAATGCGCTGGGCCCCGTTTCGGCAATCGTGATGTCATGATCGCGCTGCGCCAGTTCGGCCTTGAGCGCGGCGGCATATTCGACGTCGTCTTCGACGATCAGCAGCTTCATGATCGGGGTTCGCCACGTTGATGACCAGACGCCGACACTATCCGATCGGCGCACGCACTGCTATCATGCTTGCGGCGCCAAGGGCTTATCTTGCCAAAGTTTAATGTTCGCGCTGTGCTGACGGGATGAAGCCAGTGATGACGCGACCGTTCGGGACCGGGGACATGGCGGCGCGTATTCGCGCCTTCGACTGGTCGCGCACCGCGCTGGGCCCGATCGCGACATGGCCGGCGGAGCTGATGTCGACGGTCGAGACGATGCTGGCGATGCCGCGTCCGGCGACGGTGCTGTGGGGCGAGGCGTTGCTGCAACTCTATAACGACGCCTATGTCGAGGTCGCGCGCGACCGGCATCCCGGGCTGCTCGGCCGACCGGTCTTCGAGGGGTGGAGCGACGTCTACGACGAGCAGGTCGCGCAGCGGCTGGCACGGGTGCGGGCGGGCGAGGCGGTGTCGGTGACCGGGCGCGAGGTCGCGCTGCGCGACGCGTCGGGGCGCTTCGAGCGGCGCAGCTTCGACATCACGTGGATGCCGGTGCGCGATGCCGGGGGAGCGGTGGCCGGCGCATTGCAGCAGCTCGTCGAGGTGACCGATCACCGCCGCGCCACCGCGCAGTTGCGCGACAGCGAGGCGCAGCTGCGGATGATGGTGACGACCGGCAGCCACATGCTGTTCCGGATGAGTGCCGACTGGCGCTTCCTGCTGCGGCTCGAAGGGCGCGGGATGCTGCCCGACGTGTCCGTGCCGGTCGACGACTGGGTCGGGCGCTTCATCCCGGACGAGGATCGTGGCGCCGTCTTCGCGGCGGTGGCGGTCGCGCTGGACGGACCGGGGATGTTCGAGCTGGAGCACCGGGTCCGCTGTGCGAACGGTACGGTCGGCTGGGTAGCGTCGCGCGCATTGCCGGTGCTCGACGCCAGCGGGCGGGTCACCGAATGGTTCGGGACCGGGATCGACGTCACCGCGCGCCGCACCGCCGACGAGGTCGTGCGGCGCAGCGAGGAGTTGCGGCGGATCGCGCTCGACGGCGGCGGAATGGGAGCGTGGCGGGTCGATCTCGCCACGCGCGAGGTGCGCGGCGACGCGCGCTTCTTCGCGCTGCTGGGCATGCCACCCGGTGACGAGCCGCGCCCGGCTGCCGACTTCCTCGACCGGCTGTCGCCACAGGGACGCGACACGGTCAACCGCTTCGTCACGCAGCGCATCACACCGGGCGAGGAGTTCGACGGCGAGCTGGCGATCGTCGCTGGCGCCACCGCCGGGTGCTGGCTACGCTGGCGCGGACGCGCGGACGGGCCGGACACGCGCATCGTCCACGGTGTGGTCTTCGACGTGACCGGGCAGCGCGAGGCGACCGAGCGGCTGCGCGAGCGCGAGGAGCTGCTGCGGCTGTTCGGCGACGCCTCGCGCGACGCCTTGTGGATCCGCGACGCGCAGACGTTGCGCTGGCGCTACGTCACGCCGGCGTTCCGGACGATCTACGGGCGGCCGCGGCGGCTGGTGCTAAGCGGGGATCATTACCGCAACTGGCTGGCGCTGATCCTGCCGGAGGACCGCGCCGCGGTGGAGGCGGCGATCGCGCGGGTGCGGGACGGGGAGCATGTCACCGTCGATTACCGCATCCGCTACGCGGGCGACGGTGAGACGCGCTGGCTGCGCACCACCAAATTCCCGATCCGCGACGCCGACGGCCGCGTGACGCTGATCGGCGGCATTACGTCCGACGTCACCGCCTCGCGGCAGGCGCGTGCGGCGCTGACGCGCAGCGAGGAGCGATTGCGCAGCGCGGTCGAGGTCGGCGGGATCGGGCTGTGGGACTGGAACGTCGCTACCGACGAGGTCCATTGGTCTGCCGAGCATTTCCTGCTCCAAGGCTATCCGGTCGGCTCGGTCGAGCCAAGCTATGCCGCGTGGCTGGCACGCCTCCACCCCGACGACCGCGCCGAGGCCGAGACGCTGATGGCCGCGGCAATGGCGGGTGGACGCTCCTATGCGCAGGAATTCCGGGTGGTCCACCCCGATGGCGCGATCCACTGGCATTCGGCGCGCGGGCGCTTCTTCTTCGACGACGCCGGGCAGCCGGTGCGGATGGTCGGCGCGATCATCGACGTCACGGAGCGGCGCGTCTGGGCGGAGCGGCAACAGGTGTTGATCGCGGAACTGCAGCACCGCACCCGCAACCTGATCGGGGTGGTCCGCGCGCTCGCCGACAAAAGCGCACGATCGAGCCGCGACCTGCCCGAGTTTCACGCGCGGTTCGGCGACCGGTTGCAGGCGCTGGTCCGTGTGCAGGGCCTGCTGTCGCGATTGTCCGACGACGATCGCGTCACCTTCGACAATCTGCTCGAGGCCGAGATGGCCGCGCTCGACGGTGAGGCGGCAGCGGTGACGCTGATCGGGCCCAAGGGGGTGCGACTGCGCTCCTCGACGGTGCAGACGCTGGCGATGGCACTTCACGAACTGGCGACCAATGCGGTCAAATATGGCGCGCTTGGCGCGGCGGGCGGGCGGCTGGCGATCGCCTGGGAGGTCGTGGCCGGCGTGGACGAGACGCCGTGGCTGCATATCGACTGGCACGAGACGGGCGTGACGATGCCCCCGGCGGGGAGCGCACCGCTCGGGTCGGGCGACGGGCGCGAGCTGATCGAACACGCGCTGCCCTATCAGCTCGGCGCTCGAACCTCGTTCGCGCTAGGCGCCGATGGCGTTCGCTGTCGGATCGCTATCCCGATCTCGCGTCGCGCCGGCGACTGACCACGGTGCGGGATCGAGCGTCCGGCGCAGGAAGCCGATAAACGCGGTCACCGCCGCCGGCACCGCCGGCGCGCGCGGATGAAGCGCGTGGATCGCGAGATCGGACGGGCCCTGCCAGTCCGGCAGCACCGGCACGAGCCGTCCCGCCGCCAGCGCCTCGCCGACATCCCACAGCGAACGCAGCGCGATCCCGACCCCGGACAACGCGAGCTCGCGGACGATCTCGCTCGAATTGGTCCGGACGTGGCTCTGCACGTCGATCGCGACGCTGCGGCGGCCATTGACCAGTCGCCACGGCGACTGGCCGTCAGCGGCGAGCAGCCGATGCCGGGTCAGCTCCGCCGGCGTGCGCGGCGTGCCATAATCGGCAAGATAGGTCGGTGCGGCGCACAGCAGGCGTGGGCTGTCGGCCAGCCGGTGCGCGGTGAGGCCGGGCGGGATCTCACGCGCGATCCGCACCGCGACATCAACGCGCGCGGCGACCAGATCGACATTGGCATCGTCGAGGAGCAGCTCCAGCGACACGCCCGGCGCGACGCGAAGAAAGTCGTGCAGCCGCGGGGCGATGTGCAGCCGCCCGAACGAGGTCGGCGCGGAGACGCGCAGCGCGCCGGCCGGTTCGTCGCGCAGCCCGGCGACGCGCGCCTCTGCCGCAGCGACGTCGCGCAGGATCCCGACGACATCGGCGTGGAAGCGCTCGCCGGCGTCGGTCACCGCCAGCCGCCGCGTCGTGCGCTGGATCAGCCGCACGCCGAGCCGTGCCTCCAGCCGCGCCAGCCGCTTCGACGCCATCGCGGGCGAGATGCCGAGCGCGCGTGCCGCCGCGGACAGGCTGCCGGCCTCGATCACCTGCGCGAACAGCACATAATCGGGGTCGAGCATTCGTTCCCTCACGGAAAAGGTGTGTGGAACCTTTGCCGCCTACCGACAGGATCGCAAGCCGCTTATGGCTGTCGGCCAGGAGGATGTCGCTGATGACCGAGCAGTATGAGAACCGCGCCGGCCTGCAGGTCGCCACGGCGCTCGCGACCTTTATGGAAGCGCGTGCGCTACCCGGCACCGGCATGGCCGCCGACGCTTTCTGGCGCGGACTGGCCGCCCTTTATGCGCGCTTCGCTCCCGACAACGCCGCGCTGCTGCGCCGCCGCGATGCGTTGCAGGCGCAGATCGACGCGTGGCACCGCGACCGCGGAGGGCAGCCGCACGACGCCGCCGGCTACCAGGCATTTCTGCGTGAGATCGGCTATCTGGTCGCCGAGCCCGCACCGTTCACGATCGCGCCCGGGGCCGTCGACGACGAGGTGGCCCGCATCCCGGGGCCACAACTGGTCGTCCCGATCCTCAACGCGCGCTTCCTGCTCAATGCCGCCAATGCGCGGTGGGGGAGCCTCTACGATGCACTGTACGGCACCGACGCGCTGCCCGGCACGCCCGCCGGTCCGGGCTACGATCCGGCGCGCGGCGCAAAGGTAATCGAATGGGCGCGCGCGTTCCTCGACGAAGCGGTGCCGCTGGCGCAGGGCAGCTGGCGCGACTGGGCGGGGGGCATGCCCGCACTCGCCGAGCCGTCGCAGCTTGCCGGGCGAGCCGGCGACAACTGGCTGCTGCGCCGTCACGGGCTGCACATCGAACTGGTCATCGACCGCACGCACGCGATCGGTTGCCACGACCGCGCCGGGTTGGCCGACGTGCTTCTCGAAGCTGCGCTGACCACGATCTGCGATCTCGAGGATTCGGTTGCCGCGGTCGATGCTGCCGACAAGGTGGCGGCCTATGCCAACTGGCTCGGGCTGATGCGCGGCGATCTGCAAGCAACGTTCGACAAGCATGGCCGCCGCGTCAC
Organism: Sphingomonas sp. 8AM; assembly: GCF_902506455.1. Classification (GTDB taxonomy): domain Bacteria; phylum Pseudomonadota; class Alphaproteobacteria; order Sphingomonadales; family Sphingomonadaceae; genus Sphingomonas. The sequence goes on from NZ_LR733844.1 coordinate 1,019,678, forward strand.
CCGTCGCCTCAACCCCGATCGCGCCTATGTCGCGCCCGACGGCGCGCGGTTCACGCTGCCGGGCCGCAGCCTGTTGTTCGTCCGCAACGTCGGAAATCTGATGACCACCCCCGCGCTGTTGCTTGCGGACGGCAGCGAGGCGCCCGAAGGCATTCTCGATGCGGTCGTCACCAGCCTGATTGCGCTCCACGATCTGCGCGGCGCGCGTCGCAACTCGCGCGCCGGCGCGATCTATATCGTCAAGCCGAAGCTGCACGGCCCCGACGAGGCGGCGTTCACCGACCGGCTGTTCGATGCGGTCGAGGATCTGCTCGGGCTGGCGCGGCACACCATCAAGGTCGGGGTGATGGACGAGGAACGCCGCACCAGCGCCAATCTCGCCGCCTGTATCCACGCGGTGCGCGAGCGCATCGTCTTCATCAACACCGGCTTTCTCGATCGCACCGGCGACGAGCTCCATACCTCGATGCAGGCCGGGGCGATGGTTCGCAAGGCGCAGATGAAAGACACGGCGTGGATCGCCGCCTATGAGGATCGCAATGTCCAGATCGGGCTGGCGTGCGGCTTTGCGGGGCGTGCGCAGATCGGCAAGGGGATGTGGACCGCGCCCGACCGGATGCGCGACATGCTCGAACAAAAGGTCGCGCATCCGATCGCCGGGGCGACCACCGCCTGGGTACCGTCACCGACCGCCGCAACGCTCCATGCCACGCATTATCACCAGGTCGCGGTGGCCGCGCGGCAGGCAGCACGCGCGGCCGAGCCGGTCGCGCCGCTCGACGCACTGCTGACGCTTCCGCTCGCCGCCGGGCAGAACTGGTCGGCGCAGGAGATTGCCGACGAGCTGGACAACAATGCGCAGGGCATCCTCGGTTATGTCGTGCGCTGGATCGATCAGGGAGTCGGCTGCTCAAAGGTGCCCGACATCCACGATGTCGGATTGATGGAGGATCGCGCGACGCTCCGCATTTCGTCGCAGCATCTCGCCAACTGGCTGCATCACGGCGTCGCCACCCGCGCGCAGGTCGAGGCGGCGTTCGCGCGCATGGCGGCGCGGGTCGACGCGCAGAACGCCGCCGATCCCGGCTACCGGTCGCTTACGCCCGACAGTCTGGCGATGCAGGCGGCGCAGGCGCTTGTCTTCGAGGGGCGGTCGCAACCGAACGGCTATACCGAGCCGCTGCTCCACCGCTATCGCCGCCGCGCCAAGTTAGCCGAATAGGGCGGTTTCCGTTCGACCTGTATCATCGTGATGGCGTCAGGAGGGTTGTTGGCCAAGAGTGGGGCGAAGCAGGGGCTGGTATGCCCCTGCAAGCGTCGCGATGACGTCCAGCGACCTTCCTGACGCAACCCCGTCGGGGCGGGCCGATGTTGCCCGTGGCGGCGTCGCTCGTCAGTCACGGGGGCATAGCCCCGCTCCCTCCTCACTCCTTGCCTCGAACCAAAACCGGTCCCGTCACGATGATGCAGATCGGTCGGGAACCGCTCTGGGGCTGATCGACATTCGACGGCAGCAAGTTGGGCGTCAGAAGCAGGGTTGGATCACGCGGGGGCGCGGAGGACGTAGAGCCGTACCGTGCGGAGCACGCGTAATCCTGTCGTTCCAAATCGCTCCAGCTGCGGCGCGCGCAACATCTCTGCGCCCTCCGCGCCTCCGCGTGAGGACGCTTTTCCCTTACGCCTTCTCATCAGCCTGAATGTCGATCGGCCCTAGGTCCAATCCCTCATCGTCCCGGCCTGATCCGGGACGCAGCTGCTTCGCGGATCGCCGCGGTTCGAAGAGTGCGCACGAATCAAGTTCGTGACGACAATTGGACAGGATCGGCGCGGTCAGCCGCATTGACGCGCGATACAATCCGCTACGGGCGTACAACGTCCTTGTCTGACAATCGGGGCTGATCCGCCCTCGATCCGTGCGCTTATTCCAGATTGCTAATACGTGGTAAATCTGCCGCTTGGCGCCAGGAACTCGCCTTTCATGAAACTGCCATGATATTGACGCTTCAATCCTCCCCGGATTATGTCTGATTAATAAACGTCGCGAACGGGATCGCGGAGCGTGGGAGAGATGCAGTGAAGGCGACGTTGAAAACCCTGTTCCGAACGGCATTGCTGACCGGAACCGCGCTGACGCCGGGGCTCGCCGCCGCGCAGGATGTATCGCTGCCGCAAGAGGCGAGCGCGGTCGCGCCGACCACGCCCGTCGCCGCCACCGGCCCTGCCGCCGACGACATCGTCGTCACCGGCGTGCGCGCCAGCCTCCGCTCGGCGCAGGCGCTCAAGCGCGATTCGGCGTCGATCCTCGACGCGGTCGTCGCCGAGGACATCGGCAAATTGCCCGACAACAACGCGTCCGAAGCGCTGGCGCGCGTCACCGGCGTACAGGTCAACCGCTCGAACGACGAAGCGAACAGCGTGCTGATCCGCGGGCTCGGCGACATCAGCACCACCTTCAACAATCGCGAGATCTTCACCGCCGAGAACCGCGGCGTCGCATTGCAGGACTTCCCGGCCGGCGCGCTTGCCGCGCTCGAGGTCTACAAGTCCGGCACCGCCGACCTGATCGAGCCGGGGCTCGCCGGGCTGGTCAACGTCCGCTCGCGTCGGCCGTTCGATTTCACCGGCTTCGAGATCGCGGGCGGCATCCGCGGCGCGTATAACGACCAGTCGGGCAAGCTTGACCCGGTCGGCAACATCCTGATCACCGATCGCTGGGATACCGGGATCGGCGAGATCGGCGCACTGGTCAATTTTGCGCTCACCCGCACCCGCTATCGCAACGCGGTCCGCTTCAACGATCAGGCGACCCGCACCGCAGCGGGTGACGCCGGCAACGCGACCGACGATCTGACCGTCACCACGCCGGGCGTCGGCACCGACTTCCGCTTCCCTAATTCGGTCGGCAATTATTTCGCGACCGGCACCCGCACGCGTCCCTCGGTCAACGGCAGCCTGCAATGGCGTCCGAGCGACCGGCTGGAGGTCTATGCCGACGGTCTGTGGCAGGCGTATCGCGGCGAACAGTCGAACGAGAACTTCACCGCGCTGCTTGAATCCGCGACGCTGGCGCTGCCGGGCCAGACCGGCACGCGCCCGACGCTCAGCAACGTCGTGCTCGACCCGAATGACCCGCGCAAGGTGCTCAGCCTCACCAAGACCGGCGGGCTCGCGCCGCAGCAGTTCCGCTCGACCTTCAACGACCGGACCGACACCTATCAGGGCGCGATCGGCTTCGTATGGAAGGGCGACCGCGCGAAGATCAGCAGCGATTACGCCTATACCTACAGCACCTATTCGCAGCTCGAATACAGTCTCGACGCGCGCTTCGCCTCGTCGCCGCAGGTCGATGTCGAGTTCGATCGCGACGGCGGTGCCTCGTTCAACTTCCCCGGCTTCGATGCGCAGAACCCCGACAATTACATCTGGCGCGGCTTCTACCAGAAGCGGTACCACGCCACCGGCGCCGGACATCAGTGGCGCACCGACCTGCAACTCGACACCGATCTGCCGCTGATCCAGCGGCTCGACTTCGGCGTCCGCTGGGTGTCGCGGACCGCCAAGCTGGAACAGGGCGACCGTTATCTCGCCACCGACGCACTCGGCATCCCGCTCGCCAGCCTGCCGACCGGCGCATTGGAGAAGGTCGAGGACGGCTTCCGCCAGCCGGCGGCGCAGTTCCGCAACTGGCTGATGCCGTCGCGCTCCGCGATCCGCTCCAATTTCGATGCGCTGCGCGCGCTGACCTATTCGGTCGGCCCGCGATTGATCGCGCGCGATCCCAACAACGTCGACCTGCGCGACAGCGTCGCCCGCTTCGGCCAGGAAGAGATCGCATTGCGCGAGGACGGCGGGTTCAGCGCGCAGGAGAGCACGTATGCGGCTTATGCAATGGCACGCTACGACTTTACGATCGCCGGAATTGAGGTTGACGGCACCGCGGGCGTTCGCGTCGTCAACAACGACGGCACCTATCGTGGCGTAACGCGGCTCAACACCGACGATGTCATCTCGTTCGTGCCGCAGGTGAACCGCCAGAATTACGTCGACGTGCTGCCGTCGTTCGGCGCGCGACTGAAGTTCACGCCGAAGTTGCAGGCGCGCCTCGCCTATACCGAGACGCGCACCCGCCCGAACTTCAGCCAGCTGAACCCGGCGTTCAACATCACCCGCAGCACCGTAACCGGCGGCGCGTTCGATGCGAGCGGCAGTGGCGGCAACCCCGATCTGGTGCCGCTGACGTCGAACAACTGGGACGCGACGCTGGAATGGTATTTCGCGCCGACCGGATCGTTCACCGCCTCGGTCTTCTACCGCGACCTGTTCGGCTTCATCAGCACCTATAGCACGATCGTGCAGGACCCGACCTACGGCCGCCTGCAAGTCTCGCGTCCCGAAAACGCGGGCTCGGGCCGCATCAAGGGCGCCGAGGCGAACTTCCAGACCTTCTTCGACTTCCTGCCCGGCCTGCTCAGCGGTTTCGGGACGCAGCTCAACGTCACCTATCTCGACGGCACCAACCAGTTGCCGTCGACGCTGGGTGAGGCGGCGCCGGTCGTGCCGATCACCGGCGTGTCGAAGTGGACGTACAATGCCACCGGCTTCTACGAAAAGGGGCCGATCTCGGCGCGGCTGTCGTACAATCGCCGCTCGGAATTCGTCGACAGCTTTACCCGCAATCCCGGCGAGGCGCAGTTCGCGGGTGTGACGGTGCGGCCGATCTCGCGGCTCGACTTCTCGGCGTCCTACACGCCGTTCGAGAACATCACGCTGACCGCCGACGTCAGCAACATCCTCGCGCAGCCGTGGCGCAACTATCGCAACTTCGCCGCCGACGCCGGCTATCCGGTCGATGTCCGCGAGGAAGGGCGCTATTACTCGCTCGGCGTCCGCTTCCGCCTCTGAGCCAACTATCGGCCCTGCGAGGGCAGGGGCGACACCCGTGGCCGGGACATCGTCGACCCGCCACAAAGACCGTCTCCCCTGCGCAGGCAGGGGTCCATGACTGTTTCGTTTGTCGAAACATCAGACACATGCTGCCCGGCTGCTGTGTCAGCCCACCCGCACGACGAAGCAGACATAGGCCCCTGCCTGCGCAGGGGCGACGGCCTGAGGGGGCACGAACCCGATCACTCTCAATCGTCGCCCCGAACTTGATCCGGGGCCCCGCTCTCTGTCGAGAGACGGCGGCTCAGAAGACGCTTACTTCTTCTTCGCCAGCAGCCCGTGCATCCCCAGCCACCGGACGTAGGAGTCGAACCAGCCGGTGCTGGTCGTCGGCTTCTGGTACATGCCGAAGCCGTGCCCGCCCTGTTCGTAGAGGTGGAACTCGACCGGCCGCTTTGCCGCGCGCCATTTGTCGACCAGCCCGATGCCGTCATTGGCGAAGAACGGATCGTCCGCTGCCAGCGCGATGAACAGCGGCGGCGCGTCCGCAGGCACGTCGACCGCGCCGAGCGGGCCGTAGATGTCGGCGACGAACGCCGGCTTCGCGTCCTGCCCGGCGAGCGTCGTCGCCATCGTCAGCATCGCGCCGGCCGAAAAGCCGATCATCCCGATCCGGTCGGGGTCGACCTTCCACTCCGCGGCGCGGCGGCGGATCAGCGCGAAGGCGGCGCGCGCGTCGGCGATCTGCGGGCCGAGCCGCGCCGTCATCGCGGTCGGATCGACGCGCGGGCGCGGTGCGGAACTGCCGAAGATCTCCGCCATCGATTTCTCGAACCCCGGCATATCGGCAGGCGTCTGGTTGAGGCGGTATTTGAGCACGAACGCGGCGACGCCGCGCTTGGCGAGCGCCCTGGCGACGTCCCAGCCTTCGTTCTCCATCGACAGCGTGCGGAACCCGCCGCCCGGCGCGACCACCACCGCCGCCCCGGTCGCGGTGCCGGGGGCGGGGAGGAACGGCGTCAACGTCGCGACCGTCACGTTGCGCGTGAAGGTGCTGCCATATTGGCGGTGCCACGCTTCCTTGTTCGGCGCATCGGGCAGCGGCCCGGTATCGAGCGTGATCGCGTCCGGCTGCGCCGGGGTCGCGATCGGCGTCATCTTGTCCTGTTGCGCCATCGCCGGCACCGCGAGCGTGCCGAGCGCGATCGCACCAAGCAGCGCCATTGACCGGACCCTTGCCTTCATCATCATTCCCTCCGTACGTGTTATCGTTATCATTTCACCGACGGCGGCGCACTCAGCGCGACACGCCGGCGTCGGTCTGAACCACCGGCTTCATCGTGCCGTCGGCATTGTAATGGAGATGCTCGACCGTCACCGCGCGCCGCCCGATCGACCCGTTCAGATCGCCGATCGCCAGTGTGGCGTTGTGGAGGAACAGGTACCAGTTCTTCTTGTACTCGACGATGCCGGGGTGGATCGTGAAGCTGTATTTGCCCGATCCGGTCAGTTCGCCGCGATAGGTCCACGGCCCCGTGATCGACGGTGCGGTGGAATAGGATATCTTCTCGTCACGATGCTTGCTGCGGTCGAGCGAGGCGTAGGTGAGGTAATAGAGTTTGCCGCGCTTGTGCAGCCACGGTCCTTCCTCGAAATGCGGCGGCGTGATTTCGGTGATCGGGCCGTCGATCTCAATCATGTTTGGCTTGAGCTTCGCGATATAACATTGCCGGTTGCCCCACGCGATCCATGTCGTTCCGTCATCGTCGGTCAGCACGGTCGGATCGATGTCTTCCCAGCTGTGCGTGCCCTTCGGCGTCATCTCGTTGGTGATCAGCGCTGCGCCCTTGGCATCGCGAAACGGCCCGGTCGGGGTATCGGACACCGCCACCGCGATCGCCTTGCCGGGGTGAGTTTTGTCGTGCTCGACCGCGGCGTAGAAATAGAATTTGCCGTTCTTCTGGATGACCTGCGACGCCCACGCATCGGCCTTGGCCCATTTGAAATCGGCGACCTTCATGATCGCGCCGTGATCGGTCCAATGTTTGAGGTCGGTGGTCGAATAGACCAGCCATTCCTTCATGTTGAACATCTCGTCACGCTGCGCTTCGTCGTGCCCGACATACAGGTACAGCCGGTCACCGACGACCAGCGGCGCAGGATCGGCGGTGAACTTGTCGCGGATGATCGGATTCGATCCGGGCGCGTCGCTCGCGCCCGCCAGCATCGCCAATGCCCCGATGGCGCACGCCACCCGCCGAAACCCGCCCATCGCTCTCTCCCGCATTTTGCGGCAAGATAGCGCTAACGTCGCGGCGCTGTCACCCCTGTCTTCAGCGAAAAACCACCGTCCGCGCGCCGTTCAGCAGCACCCGCCCGTCGAGATGCAGACGCACCGCCTCGGCGAGCACACGGCGTTCGATATCCCGGCCCTTGCGGATCAGGTCATCGGGGGTATCCGCATGACCGATCGGTTCGACATCCTGCGCGATGATCGGCCCCTCGTCGAGATCGGCGGTGACGTAATGCGCGGTCGCGCCGATCATCTTCACCCCGCGCTCGTGCGCCTGATGATAGGGTTTGGCGCCCTTGAAGCCGGGCAGGAAGCTGTGGTGGATGTTGATGCACCGGCCCGACAGCCACGCGGCCATTTCGTCGGACAGCACCTGCATATAGCGCGCGAGCACCACCAGCTCCGCATCGGTCTCCTCGACCAGCGCGCGCACCGCCGCCTCCTGCGCCGGCTTGGTGTCGCGCGTAACCGGCAGATGATGGTACGGCACCGCGCCGACGTCCACGGTCAGCGCCGCGCGCGGATGGTTGCCGACCACGCCGACCACCGCCATCGGCAACTCGCCGAGCCGCTGGCGATAGAGCAGGTCGCCGAGGCAATGGTCGAACTTTGACACCATCAACAACACGCGCGGCAGCCGCGCCTTGGGCTGAAGCGTCCAGTCCGCCCCGATCTCTGTCGCCACCGGCGTGAAGGCGGCGCGGAGCCCTGCGGCGTCGGCCCCGGCCAGCGCGAACACGACCCGCATGAGGAATCGTTCGTTCAGCCGGTCGTCGAATTGCTGCGCGTCCATGATGTCGCCGCCACGCTCGGCGAGGAAGGTCGCGACGCGCGCCACCAGCCCCGGCCGGTTGCGGCATGACAGCCGCAGCACATACAGATCGTCCATCGACCGCCCTTGCGTTTCAGTTACTGATTTCCATCAACTGCCGTCGTCGCCGGGATGACGGGAGAAGGCAGATCGCCCAAGCGCTACCGCACCCGCTCGGCGACCAACGTCTCGACCACCGACGGGTCGGCGAGCGTCGAAGTGTCGCCCAGATTGCCGGTATCGTTCTCGGCGATCTTGCGCAGGATGCGGCGCATGATCTTGCCAGAGCGCGTCTTGGGCAGGCCGGGCGCGAATTGCAGCGCATCGGGGCTGGCGATCGGCCCGATCTCATTCCGCACCCATTGCCGCAGCTCGGTCCGCAATTCCTCGGAGGGCTCGACCCCGCTGTTGAGCGTCACGAACGCATAGATGCCCTGACCCTTCACCTCGTGCGGCATCCCGACCACCGCCGCCTCGGCGACCTGCGCATGCGCGACCAGCGCCGACTCGACCTCGGCGGTGCCCATGCGGTGCCCGGAAACGTTGATGACGTCGTCGACGCGGCCGGTGATCCAGTAATAGCCATCGTCGTCGCGCCGGCACCCGTCGCCGGTGAAATACTTGCCGGGATAGGTGCTGAAATAGGTCTGGAAGAAGCGGTCGTGATCGCCCCAGACGGTGCGCATCATCCCCGGCCAGCTATCGGTGATGCACAGGTTGCCCTCGGCGGCGCCGTCCAGCACCTCGCCCTCGGCATCGACGAGCTGCGGCTGCACGCCGGGCAGCGGTTTGGTCGCGGAGCCCGGCTTGAGATCGGTCGCATAGGGCAGGGGGGAGATCAGGATGCCGCCGGTCTCGGTCTGCCACCAGGTATCGACGATCGGGCAGCGCCCGCCGCCGACGACGCGGTGATACCAGTTCCACGCCTCCGGGTTGATCGGCTCGCCGACCGATCCGAGCAGCCGCAGCGACCCGCGATCGTGACGCGTCACCCAATCGTCGCCCTCGCGCATCAGCGCGCGGATCGCGGTTGGCGCGGTATAGAGGATGTTGACCCCCAGCCGGTCGATCGTCTCCCACAGCCGCCCGTGATCGGGGTAATTGGGGACGCCATCGAACATCACCGTCGTAGCGCCGTTCGCGAGCGGGCCATAGACGACATAGCTGTGCCCGGTGACCCAGCCGATATCGGCGGTGCACCAATAGATTTCGCCCTCGCGATAATCGAACACGTCCTTGAAGGTCTTGGTCACCCACAGCAGGTATCCGCCGGTGGTGTGGAGCACCCCCTTCGGCTTGCCGGTCGACCCCGAGGTGTAGAGGATGAACAAGGGGTCCTCGGCGTTCATCGGCTCGGGCGCGCACGCGTCGCTCACCCCTTCCAGCGCATCGTGCAGCCAGATGTCGCGGCCCTCGGTCATCGCCACGTCACCGCCGGTGCGCCGGATGACGAGCACATGCTCGACGCTCGGGCAGCGCGCGACCGCCTTGTCGACATTGGCCTTCAGCGGAATGCGCTTCCCCCCGCGACAGCCTTCGTCGGCGCAGATCACCAACGTCGAATCGCAATCCTGGATGCGGTTGGCGAGGCTGTCGGGGGAGAAGCCGCCGAACACGATCGAGTGGATCGCGCCGATCCGCGTGCACGCGAGCATCGCCGCCGCCGCCTCCGCGATCATCGGCAGGTACAGCGTCACCCGGTCGCCCTTCCTGACGCCCAGCGATTTGAGAACGTTGGCGAAGCGGCACATGTCGCGGTGCAGCTCGCGATACGTCAGCGTCTTCGTCTCGCCGGGCTCGTCGCCTTCCCAGATGATCGCGACCTGATCGCCACGCGTCTCCAGATGGCGGTCGACGCAATTGGCGGAAACGTTGAGCACGCCGTCCGCGAACCAGCGGATGCGGAAGTCGGCCTCGTCGAACGACGTGTCCTTGACGTGCGTGAACGGCGCAATCCAGTCGAGCCGCTGCGCTTCCTCGCGCCAATAGGCGTCGGGATCGGCGACCGAGCGTTGCCACGCCGCATCGGCACCGGTGCGATCGATGCTGTCGGGGGTGCCCGCCGGGGCCGGGTAGACGCTATCGCTCATGCCACTCTCCTATGCGGATGCCGATGCCGCGTAGGGGTGGGATGGGTCAAGACATCGACACCTAGCCAGCGCCGAATTGCTGTCCTATAGCGCCGCCGGTCGCACGCGCGGGCGTGGCGAAATGGTAGACGCAGCAGACTCAAAATCTGCCGTAGCAATACATGTCGGTTCGAGTCCGACCGCCCGCACCACCCCAAAACAAAGACGCCGGTCGCCCCTGCGAAGGCAGGGGCCCATGTCTGTTCAGTTCGTCGAGCCGGTGGTCACGGACCCGGCGACGCATGTGTCAGGCCTCTCACCCGGACGAAGCAGCGATAGGCCCCTGCCTCCGCAGGGGCACGGCGACAGGACTACCGCCGATCTGCCCCAAGTCCGTCGCCCCTGCGCAGGCGGGGGCCCATGACTGTTTAGTTTGTCGAGCCGATCGTCACGGGCCCGGCGACGCATGTGTCAGGCCTCCCACCCGGACGACACAAAGATAGGCCCCTGCCTCCGCAGGGGCGACGGTGGGTTGGTCCGCGGACACCCGCCCCAAGTCCGTCGCCCCTGCGAAGGCAGGTGCCCATGTCTGCGTCGCGCTGCGCGGCGGTGGTCATGTGAGGGGCGGGGTATGTGTCAGCCCATCCTCCGTCATTGCTTCGCTACGCCCGCAATGACGATGAGGGAAACCTAGGCGATCCCCAGATCCCCCGGCCCGAACGCATCGGGCAGCAACTCGCTCAGCCGGTAGCTCGCGACTGCCTCGCCCTCGGCGCCCGCGCAATGCACCGCCAGATCGCGCCCGCCGAGCTGCGCCGCCTCGTTGAGGACCTGCCGGCAGCGTCCGCACGGCCGCACCGGTTCATCGCCGGTCGCGTGACCCTCGGCGTCCATCGCCCCGCCGATCACCCCCACCGCGACAACCTCCCGCAACCGCCCCTGCGCGGAGACGGTCGCGATCGCCACCGTCTCCGCGCACAGCGACAGGCCGTAGCTGGCGTTCTCGACATTCGCGCCGGTCACCACGCTGCCATCGGTCAGCAGCACCGCCGCGCCGACCGCGAAGCGCGAGTAAGGCGCATGGGCATGGCGCGCCGCGGCGCGGGCGGCGGCGATCAGCCGGATCGCGTCACTCATCGTCGAAGGCTCCTTGCACGGTCACGTCCCAATTGACGGGACCGTCGACCCCGTCGACGCCACGCATGTCACTGGCGCGCCACACGGACCACGGCCGCGAGCCATAGCCCGGCTTCAGGAAATTGCCCATCGCCCACCATTTGCGGTCGAGCGCCTCGGTCAGCCGGTAATCGTCCTCGACGCGGCTCGAAATGCGCAGCATCACCGGCTTGCCCATATGCGCCTCGATCCGCTCGATCATCGCGCGCACGCCCGTCACCAGTGCGGCGCGCCCAGGACGATCCGGGCAGGTCTCGTCGTAATCGAAGGCGATCGCGGCGGGCAGCGCCTTCAGGTCGCGCGGGACGACGGTGTTGAACACGTCGCCCTGCACGCGCGGCGACTGGCAGAAGGAGAAGACGTGCACCGCGCCGCGCTTCATCCCTACCCGCGCCATCGCATCCCAGTTCGCCTGAAAGTTGCGGTCGCGCGTCGTGGCACCGACCGTCGCCACCGCATAGCCGAAGCGTGCGCCTGACGCACCCTTGAGCACCGGCCAGACGATCGTGCCCGTATTTTCGGACACATCGACGCCCTGCAGCGGGTATTTCTCGCCCCCCGGCCCCCAGCGCACCGCGAGCCGCCACCCCGCCACGCCGGCCAGCGCCAACGCCGCCAGAACCAGCACGAGCCGTCCCAAACCCCACATAATCAGTAACTCAAGCCTTGATGTGCAGGACGCAAATCAGCGTGAACAGCCGCCGCGCCGTGTCGAAATCGATAGCGATCTTGCCGTCCAGCCGCTCGCGGAGCAGCTCCGCCGCCTCGTTGTGAATCCCCCGCCGCGCCATGTCGACGGTCTCGATCTGCGCGGGCGTCGATTGGCGGATCGCCTGGAAGTAACTGTCGCAAATCGCGAAATAGTCGCGGATCGGTCGCCGGAAGCGCGCCAGCCCCAGCACCAGCGTCTCCAGCGGCGTGCCGTCCTCGCGCGCGATATGGATCGCCAGCCGCCCTTCCTCGACGCCCAGCTTCACCCGGTACGGTCCGGCATAGCCGTCGGACTGTTCGCGTTGCGGCGCGAAATGATTGTCCTCGATCAGATCGAAGATCGCGATCCGCCGTTCCTGCTCGATATCCGCCGAGCGCCACAGGATCGTGCGCTCGTCGAGTTCGATGTCGATGATCCGCGGATCGGCCATCCGTGTCCCGTTAAAGCCGAAGTCGCGCCGCGACAACGCCGATCCCCGGTTATGTGACCGGGCTCGATCCGCTATAGCCGGGGAAATGGCGACTCTGGCATTCCCGCAACCGGCCTCGGCCGAACCCGTTCACCTGCCCCGCAACGTCGAGGCCGAGGCCGCGATGCTCGGCGCGATGATGATCGACAACCGGCTGGCCGACGACATCGTCGACCGGCTGGAGCCGATGCACTTCTACGAGCCGGTGCACGGCCGCATCTTCGCCGCGATCAAGTCGCTGCGATCGCAGGACATGCTCGCCACGCCCGTCACGCTGCGCCCGATGTTCGAGGCGGACGAGGGCATCAAGGAGCTGGGCGGGGTCGCCTATCTCGCCAGCCTGACGGGCTCGGGCGCGGGGCTGATCGGCGCGCGGCAGTTCGCCACTCAGATCTATGATCTGGCGATGCTGCGCACGCTCGTCTCGGTCGGCCACTCGATGGTCGATCGCGCGATGGACACCAGCGAGGAGGTCAACCCCCGCGCCCAGATCGAGGCTGCCGAAGAAGAGCTGTACCGCGTCGCCGCGGACGGCGGGGCCGAGAACAGCGTCAAGAGTTTCGCGCAGGCCAGCACGATGGCGGTCAAGATGGCCGAGAAGGCGCTCAACTGGGGCGGTAATCTCAGCGGCGTCACCACCGGGCTCGACTCGATCAACTCCAAGATCGGCGGTATGCACCACAGCGATCTCATGATCCTCGCCGGCCGTCCCGGCATGGGCAAGACGTCGCTGGCCACCAACATCGCCTTCAACGCCGCGCAACGCTGGATGCGCGACATGCGCGACGGGATCCCGCCGTCGAAGTCGGTCGGCGCGAAGGTTGCCTTCTTCAGCCTCGAAATGAGCGCCGACCAGCTCGCGACGCGTATCCTCGCCGAACAGTCGCGGATCAGTTCCGAGGCGTTGCGCATGGGCAAGATCAGCAAGGCCGAGTTCGAGCAGCTCGCGGCGGCGGCGGCCGAGCTGGAGAATCTGCCGTTCTTCATCGACGATACCGGCGGCCTGACGATCGCCTCGCTCCATACCCGCGTCCGCCGGCTCCAGCGGCGGCACAATAACGAGATCGGGCTGGTCGTCGTCGACTACCTCCAGCTGCTGACCGGATCGGGCAAGGGCGATGGCAACCGCGTGCAGGAAATCTCGGAGATCTCGCGCGGGCTCAAGACGCTGGCGAAGGACATGAACGTGCCCGTGCTGGCGCTGTCGCAGCTCAGCCGCGCGGTCGAAAGCCGCGAGGACAAGCGCCCGATGCTGTCGGATTTGCGCGAATCGGGCTCGATCGAGCAGGACGCCGACATGGTGTGGTTCGTGTTCCGCGAGGATTATTACACCGCGCAGCGCGAGCCCAAGCGCCCGATGGAGGGCGACGAGGCCAAGGTGTTCGAGGATCACGCGCGCTGGGCCGCGGATATGGAGCGCGTCTACGGCCTCGCCGAGCTGATCGTCGCCAAGCAGCGCCACGGCGCGACCGGCAAGGTGGTGCTCAAATTCGACCCGACGATCACGCGCTTCTCGGATTATGCGGGCTTCTAGGGCCGATCGACATACGAGGGTTCTTATGACGGTTCGGCCTGATTCCTGATCGACCGCCTCCCTCCTCCGTCGCTCCGGACTTGATCCGGGATGACGGACGAGGGCGGGTGCTCGTGGAACGTCGATCTGGCCTGGGAGCACCAACGCGCCGATTGCCTGCCGTCGCCCGAACTCGCTCACGGCCCGGCCTCCTGTCGACGGCCGTGCCGAGCGGAACCATGTCTCGCTCGGGGTGACGAGAGGGCAGCGGACGGAAACCAAGCGCGTTCATCCCGCTTCCTGGCACAGCGGCCACGATGGGCCAGATTACCGCTTCGCTAACGCATATCATCGCAGACCTGACGGGCCCGATCGCGCAAGAGCGGTCGTGCGCCGCCGGGGGGCGGCCCTGATGGGGATCGAGATGAAGACGATGTGGACGGTCGCGGTTGTGGCCGGGCTGATGCTGGGCGCAGCCCCGGCAGGTGCGCAGAACGCCGACGGCGGCGCGCATGTCCGCGCGGCGGTAACCGCGGGGACGATGGGGGTCGGACCGGAAGTGGGAGTGCGCTTCAACGATCACCTCGGCGTGCGCGCCGCGGCGGGGTTCCTGAGCGGCACCGGGCACGCCGAGTCGGACGGCAACAAATACGACGCCACGCTACGCCTGCAATCCTATGGCGCGATGGCCGACGTCCATCCGTTCGGCGGCGCGTTCCGCCTGTCGGCCGGCGCGCGGATCAACCGTAACCGCGTCGATCTGGAGCTGACCCCGAGCGGCGAAGTGCTCGTGGGCGACGAGGAATATACCGCGGCCGAGATCGGTCGCATCATCGGTCGCGCCGCGCCTCAGAAGGTCGCGCCGGCGCTGTCGCTCGGCTGGGCGGGGCAGAACCGCCGCGGCTTCTACTTCGGCGCCGAGCTGGGCGTGCTGTTCCAGGGCGCGTTCAAGCTGGAGCAGTTCCGCTCGACCGGCTCGCTGAGCGACGATCCCGACTTCAAGGCCGCGCTGGAGCGCGAGCGCGTGTCGCTCCAGAAGGATGTCGACAAGGTCAAGGTCTGGCCGATCGCGCAAGTGGCGCTCGGCTGGCGGATCTGACCGTTCGGTCGCGCCGCGGCGCTTCGGCGGGGTTCTTCTTCCGTCATTCCGGATCGCGTTCGGGACGACGGGAGGAGGCAGGTGCGTATCAGATGTCGATCCGGCGTAGAGCGTCGGATCGTCACCGCGGCCGATAGGCGATCCGCGCCGCGCCCTCGGCGCGCACCGGCAGGAACAGGCCTGCGCCGGTCACCTGCAGCCGGCCGGTCGAGACGCGCGTCACGTCGGTCGACAGGAAGAAATCGCCTTCCTGCCGTGCACCGATCGCGGCCTGTGCCTTGGCCAGGACCTGCTGGTAATCGGGCGCGAAATCGTGCTGCAACGCCAGCGCCACCGCCTGCTGAACCTGCGTCGCGTCGAGCAGGCTGACGATCAGGTCGACCGCATCCGAATCGGTATCCGCCGCGAGCTGCACGTCGCGCGCGCGCACCAGTTGCGAATTCTCCTCGTTATAGGGCTGCGCCGTCAGCCATGCCTCGCCGCTGGTCGCCGGAAAGCGGCGGTCGCGCGGCATCACGCGCGCGGTGACGCCCACCGCCAGCCGGTTGTTGGCTGTGGCATAGACCGTCACCTTGCCGAACGCGACATCGACCGGCCCGACACCGGTCAGCGAGATGCCTCTGGCGGCCAGCTTGCGCAGCGTGCGCAGCACGACCGGTTCGAGCTGCGCGAAATCGGCGAGCACCGGGATGAAGAAGCGCAAGCCTGGCTTTCCCGCCACGCGCGACGGCGGGGGAAGCGGGGCTGGCGTCGGGTCCGCCGGGCGCTTGCCGACGAACGTCTGCGTCAGCGCCTCGGCCGCCAGCGTCAATTGTAGCTCGCGCCCGGCGATCCGGTAACCGCCGACCCCCAACGCGCGCGGCATGACGCGCATCCACGCCGGGGGATTGCGCTTGCTGAGTTCGAGGACCGTAAAGCCGTGTTGCCATGCCCCCGCCAATTGCGTGCGCAGGTCGAGCTTCGCCACCTCGTCGGGCAGATCGCGCTCCAGCCTGGCGACCACGCGCTTCAGCTTCTGATCGGCACGGCTGGTGAAAGTGATCCGTTGCCCGGCGATCTCGATCCCCGGCGGCTCGCGCCAGTCATAGGCGAGGTCGAGCGTGGCGCGCGGCTGCCAGTTCCCGACGATCGCCAGCTTGCCGGTGGCGTGGACCAGCGCCCGGGCAGTCACCGTCTCGCCCAGCACCCCGCCGATGTCGCGGACGTGGATGACGGCGGAAACGGGCATGGTGATGTCGAGCCGCTCGCCGCGGCCTGCGACACGGATCGCGCCGCGGGTCACTTGCCCGACGAGCCGGCAGCCCAGGTCGGGGGTCACCTTCACCTTGCCGATCCCGAGATTGACGCGCTTGCCCTTGACGCACTTGTCGCGATGTTCGTCGATCGTCCACAACGTCTTGGGCGTGCGCTTGTCGAGCCCGCGTTCGAGCTGGTCGAGCCGTGCGGTCACCGGCACGACGATCGTCGAGGTCTGATCGGGGAAGGGCGCGATCACGCTTTCGACACGCGGCGGCGCAGGGGAGGGCTCATGCCGCGCGCATCCCGCGGCGAGCAGCACGAAAATGAGCAACACGCGCCGCACGCCGGTCTCCGACCCCTGAGTGACGTTACCAATCCGTAACGACCGGTTTTGATCCATGTTACCGTTTGTCATTACCGGCGTAGCGAAGCAATCCAGGGCGTGCTGATCCGGCCCTCAATAGCTTCGCTACGTTCGCAGTGACGGTGGAGCTTTGAGCCCTAGAACAGCAACGTCGTCGAATAGACCAGTGCACCGACGACGGCCGACGCGGGAATGGTGATGACCCATGCCACGACGACGTTCTTCGCGACGCCCCAGCGCACCGCCGAAGCACGCCGCGATACGCCCGCACCGATGATCGATCCGGTGATCGTATGGGTCGTCGACACCGGAATGCCCAGCGTCGAGGCGCTGAACACCACGATCGACCCGGCCAGCGAGGCGCTGAACCCCTGATGCTGCGACAGCCGCGTGATCCGCGAGCCCATCGTCTCGATGATCCGCCAGCCGCCGGTCATCGTGCCGAGCGCGATCGCAATATAGCAACTGATCGCCACCCAGTGCGGCACCTCGAACGGCCCGGTCAAATAGCCGGTCGAATAGAGCAGGACGGTGATGATCCCCATCGTCTTCTGCGCGTCGTTGAGCCCGTGGCTCAGCGAATAGGCCGCCGAGGAGGCCAGATGCAGCGCGCGGAAGCTGCGTTCCGCCTGCGGGGCGGTCGAGCGGCGCAGCGCCCAGCTCGACAGCAGCATCACCGCCATCGCCAGGAACATGCCGATCACCGGCGACAGCACGATCGCCAGCAGCGTCTTGTTGAGCCCGGCCCATTTCACACCGGTCATCCCGGCGTGCGCCACGCCCGCGCCGATCAGCCCGCCGACCAGTGCATGGCTGCTCGATGAGGGAATGCCCTTGAGCCAGGTGATGACGTTCCACGACATCGCCCCGCCCAGCGCGCCGAAGATCACCGCGGGGGTGATGACGTCCTTGTCGATAAGGCCCTTGCCGATCGTCTCGGCGACGGCATGTAGGCTCGGGAAAGCAAGCGTCAGGAAATAGGCGGCGAAGTTGAAGAAGGCAGCGAACAGGACCGCCTGCACCGGCGACAGCAGCCGCGTCGCGACCACCGTTGCGATCGAATTGGCGGCGTCGTGCAGCCCGTTGAGATAGTCGAACGCGAGTGCGACCAGGATCAGGCCGACCAGCAACGGAAAGGCGAGTTCGTGCATGGGTGCGTCGACCGGGCGTCAGGCGTGGTCGATGACGATGCCGTCGATCTCGTCGGCGACATCCTCGAAGGCATCGAGGATCCGCTCCAGATGCTTGTAGATTTCACGCTCGACAACGAAACGCAGCGTGTCGTTCTTGCCATATTGCTCCAGCGAGCGGCGCAGTCCGGCGGCGTGGCAATCGTCGGCGCGGCCTTCCAGCCGGATCAGCTGCTCGGTCAGTTCGTGCAGACGCGGGCCGTTGCGGCTGACGTCGCGCAGCAGCGGCATCGCCTCGACCGCCAGCCCGGCGGCATCGACCGCCGCCTGCGCCATCTCGCGCATCTCGGGGGCATATTCGGTCAGTCCGTACAGGTCGATCGCCGAGGCGGCGGCGTACATTTCGTCGATCGTGTCGTCCAGCGCGCCGATCAGCGCAGTGATCGCGCCACGATCGAACGGCGTCAGAAACGTCGCGCGGACGCTTTTCAGCACGTCGCGCGTGATCTCATCGGCCTCATTCTCGCGCTTGTTGATCTCCACGAGCAGCGCGGGCCGTTCCGGCCCGCCCTCCAGCAGCTTCGCAGTGGCGCGCGCGGCGGCCAGGCCGATTGCGGCATGTCCTTCGAATTGCTCGAAGAAATTGCCGGTCTTCGGCAACAGTCGCTGGAACCAGGCGAACATCAAACTCCATCCCGAACGTTTTGCAAGAATAGACGCGCCGCCCCAAGCACGAACGTGCCGGGACGCCAAGCCGGCCCGTGCACGTCATGTAAGACAATTACGTGACTCCGGGGCTGCGGCAGGCGCATTCCGTCTCCCGTGCCGACCGCCGCCGTCCCCGATCGGGATAGCGTGCGGGAACCGGCTTATCCGTGCCCGTACCAGATCGGCGCGCTGCCGAACAGCGTCGCGGCGTCGGTGTGATGACCCGAACTGAAGGTGATATGCGTGTCGGCCCCGGGTCGCTGGCCATGAAGCGCGACCGCGACCCGCAGCACGCGCCCGCCGTGCCGCCGCTCGAACGCCAGCACGTGCGCCGCACCCGGTCCTACGACCTGAGCGGGCGTATAGTCGCCGGCCGCGAACAGCGCCGGATCGTCGCGCCGCAGCCGCAGCAGATCGGCGATCAGCCGCAGCTTGGCCGGCGCGTCGCCCGCGAGGGCACCGCGGCGCGCGTCGTAATCGACCGGCCGGCGGTTGTCGGGATCGACGAGGCTGAGGTCGGCGAACTCGGTCCCCTGATACATATCCGGGACCCCCGGCACGGTATAGCGGAGCAGCACCTGCGCCAGCGCATTGTCGTGCGCGGTCGCGTCGAGCATCGCGACGGTCTTCGCGATCAGCGCCAGCGCCTCGGCATCGCCGGGCAAGGCCTTGACCAATGCGGCCGCGGCGGCCTCATACTCTTCGTCGGGCGCTTCCCATGAGGACCGCAGCTTCGCCTCGCGAAGCGCCTTCTGCTGCCACGCCGTAACGCGTTCGACGAACTCCGGGGTCGCGCCATCCTCGGGCCACGCGCCGACCAGCGTCTGAAAAAGCATGTAGCGGTCGGCATCGTCTACCCCGCCGTCGTTGCGCTCCAGCCACGTCAGCGCCGCTTCACGCCATGCGTCGGTATGCGCGCTGATCGCGGCGAGCCGCGCGCGCGTATCCTCGCCACGCTTGTGGTCGTGGGTGGCGGTGGTCAGCATTGCGTGCGGCACGTCGCGCGCGCGTCCCTGCATCAACGCGTGAAAGTCGGCGGGCGACATCCCCATCCGCTCCGCATCGAAGCCAACGTCGTTGCGCGACAGCAAGCGGCCGTAGCGATAGAAGCCGGTATCCTCGACCGCCTTGGCCGCGATCGGCGCGGAGAGTTGCTGGAAACGCCGCACCGCCTCGGCGGTTTCCGGCGGTCCGTCACCCGCCAGCCACGCCAGCACCAGATCGACGACGTGCGCCTCGCCGGGCGGGATCAATTCGGCGACCCGCGTGCGTGCCTCGGCGCGGATCGCGTCGTCGCTGGCGGGCGCATCGGGGCCATAGGTGCGATAGACCGGGAACACCCATAGCAGCCGCTCGATCGCACGACGCAGCATCGCCGCGGTGACCCCCTCGGGCGCGACCGCGTGGAAGGCAGCGACGCACGCGTCGAGCTGCCCGCTGAATTGCCACGACAGCAAATCCTGTCGCGCCTGAAACTCCTCGGGCTCGAACGACGCGCTGCGCCCGCTGATCTCTTCCCACAAGGCGCCGAGCGCGTCGGCGCCGGCGGGATCGTGGAGCAGGCTCGCGACCTGTTCCATGAAGTCGTAGCCGCTGGTGCCGTCGACCCCCCAGCCGAGCGGCTGCGGCTCACCGGCGGCGAGGATCTTCTCGATCACGATCCACGCGCCGTCGTCGAGCCGCGCGCGCAACGCGCGGCAATAGCCGATCGGATCGGTCAGCCCGTCGACGTGATCGACGCGCACCCCGTCGATCAGCCCTTCGTCGTGCAGCCGGAAATACAGCGCATGCGTCTTCTCGAACACCGCCGGGTCCTCGATCCGCACCCCCGCCAGCTCGTTGATCGAGAAAAACCGCCGCCAGTTCAGCTCGTCGTTCGCGACCCGCCAGTAAGCGAGCCGGTAATGCTGGCGCGCGAGCAGGTCGGCGAGCGGCAGCGCGTCGGCCTCGCCCTGATCCGCATCGCGCAGGGGAAAGCGATGCTCGCCATAGGCGACGATCGTCCAGCGCCCGTCGTGCCGCTCCAGCGTCAGGTCGCCGTTCGACAGCGCTTCGGACAAGGGCGCGCCGAGCACCGGCAGCACGACGCGCTCGCGCCAGTCGATGTCGAACACCGCGGCGTGCTCGCTCTCCGGCCCTCGCGCCAGCACGTCCCGCCACCAGGCGTTGCTGTCGCCCGCGACTCCCATGTGGTTGGGCACGATGTCGATGATGATGCCCATCCCGCGCGCGCGCAGCGCCGCGACCAGCGACCGGAACGCCGCCTCGCCGCCCAGCTCGGGGTTGATCGTCGTCGGATCGACCACGTCATAGCCGTGCGTCGAGCCCGGCGCCGCGGTGGTGACCGGCGAGGCATAGACGTGGCTGATGCCGAGATCGTCGAGATACGGCACCAGCGCCTCGGCAGCGGCGAAGGTGAAGCCGTCATGGAACTGCAATCGATAGGTGGCGCGGGGCGTCGTCATGCGTGTCTCTCCGCGTTGAGCAGGGCGATGCGGCGCGCGACGTCGCGGCGCGCCAGCAGGGCGGGGGTGGGCGCGTCCATCCGCCGCCGCCAATTGGGATGTTCGTCGATCGTGCCGGGAAGGTTGGGCTGTTCCTCCAGCGCGAGCAGATCCTCGAGCGGCACGATCGCCAGCGGGCAGGGTGCGCTCGCGACATGTGCGATCATCGCGTCGACCGGCGGCGCGGCCGGCGGGTCGCCGGGCTTGTCCATCGCCTTCCACAAGGCGGTACGCTCGGTAGCGCGGCGCGCGCGATCCGCGCCGCTGCGCCCGAGCTGCTCCGCCCAGTCGATGTCGCGGCCCTTCCACCAGCCGGCGAGCGTCGGCGTGTCGTGTGTCCCGGTCATCGCCACTGCCGCCTCGTCCCAGTCGGCAGGCGGGACGAACCCGCCCTTGGCATCGCGCTCGAACGGCAGCACCCGCATGCCGAGCATACAGCGCTCGGCAAGCGTGTCGCGGAAGCCGGGCGGAACGGTGCCGAGGTCCTCGGCGATCACCACCGCGTCGGCGCGTTGCGCCTCGATCGCGACGATCCGGCGGAGATGCTCGCCGGGCATCCGCAGATATGCGCCCTCGCTCGCGCTTTCGCCCGCCGGGATAACCCACAAGCGTTCCAGCCCCAGCGCATGGTCGATCCGTATCCCGCCGGCGTGCGCGAGCGCGACGCGCAGCGTTTCGATGAACGCGCGGAAGCCGGTGCGCTGCATCGCGAACGGGTCGAGCGCGGTGATCCCCCAATTCTGTCCGTCCGGCCCGAGCGGATCGGGTGGCGCGCCGACCGTCAGCCCGGTCAGCAGTTCGTCGCGCGCGCTCCACGCATGGCTGCCCCCGGCGTCCATCCCGACCGCGAGGTCGGCGACGATGCCGGTCGCCATCCGCTCCTTCGCAGTGCGCTGCGCGGTCGCCAGCCCGAGATCCACGAGCCATTGCAGGAAGGCGTAGAAGGCGACCTCGCGCTCATGCTCGGCGGCGAAGCGGATCACCGCCTCGCCGTTCGGGTCGTGGTAGGCGGGCCAGTCCTGCCAGCCATGCCCTCCCAGCGCCGCATGAAGCGCGTCGAACCGCGCATGTGCCTCCAGCGCCGTACCGCGCTGGCGGCGATAGGCGCGCGCCGCCGACAGCGCGCTTTCGCTCGCCAGCTCGAAGGCGGTGCGCAGGTGCGCGATCCGCTCGCGCGCCGCCTGCGGCCAGTCTATCAACGCGGAGGCGCGGGCCGGGGGCAGCGGCACGCCGATCAGCGCCGGATCGGCAAGCAGCACATTGTGGAACAACCGCGTCGACGGCGAATAGGGGCTGAAGCGCGTCGGATCGGCGGGGAACAAAGCGTGGGTCGGGCTGATCGCCAGCGCCTGCGCCCCGATACGCGCGAATGACGCGGCGGCCTCGACCAGCGCACCGGCATCGCCGAACGCGCTGTCGCTGCTCGCGCGCAGGCTCGGCACCTGCACCGCGACACCCCAGCCGCGCTTCGGCAGCGCGCAGCGGCGCGGGGCGATGGCGAGCGTATAGTCGCGCCCGCAGGCGTGGAGCCGGTGATAGCCGACGCGCTCGACCGGCGGCAGCGTGCCGTCGGCGGCGATCGTCAGCGCGAGCCGGTTGCCGTCGTCGAGCAGCAGCTCGGCGTTGCCGGTCACGCCGTCCGGCAACTCGATCGCCCGCCCGGCATCGGCGGAGAGGAACGGCACCTCCGGCGCGGTCGTATCGAGGCAGGCGAGAATCGCCTCCAGCACCTCGTCGGCGACACGCTGTGGCTTGCCGTCCGCGTTCTCCCAGTCGCGTGACAAGCCGGCCGCGGCGGCGCGTTGCGAGATAGTCATGCGGGATACCCGACGCGAAGGGGTTGAAGAGGTCGCTGCTCCCGACTTACCCGCCACCCCGGCGAACGCCGGGGTCCAGATACGGAACGCCCGTATAGAGTCTCGAGCGTCCCCCAACTGGGCCCCGGCCTCCGCCGGGGTGACGAGAATAAGGGCGTCACGCCTCGATCCACGCGACGAACCGCTCGCCCTCGACGAAGAGCGGGTCCGCCCCGCCCGGCAGCGTCGCGGGCTCGTCGCCCAGATCGATCGCGACCCCCAGCGTCGTCCCGTCGCCCAGCCGCCAGCGCGCGACCACCGCCGCCTCGCCGAGCACCTGCGATCCGACCGACACCGCGCCGCTGAGAGGCGGCACGACGCGCTCGCGCCGCAGCGTCAGCAACTCGCGATAGAACCCACGCCATTCGTCCGCTTCCGGCCCCGGCTGCGGCACCGACGTCTCGAACGTCGCCCTCGCATTGGGGTCGGGGATCCGCGCCCGCGCGTCCGGATCGGCGAAGGCATCGAACTTGGCGAATTCCTTCCGCCGCCCTTCGCGCACCGCATCGGCCAACTCGTCATGAAAGTCGGTGAAGAACAGGAACGGCGTCGCGCTCCCGTCCTCCTCGCCCATGAACAACAGCGGCACCTGCGGGCACAGCAGCAGCAGCGCGGTCGCCGCGCGCAGCTTCGCCTTGTCGGTCAGCGCGATCAGCCGCTCGCCCATCGCGCGGTTGCCGACCTGATCGTGGTTCTGGAGGAATGCGACGAACCGTGTCGGCGCGAGATGCGCGCTCGCGCTCCCGCGCGGCTTGCCGTCGTGGTTGGCCGAACCTTCACCCTGATAGATGAAGCCTTCGGCCAGACACCGCGCCAGCCGCTCGGCCGGGCGATCCGCGAAGTCGGCGTAATAGGCGCTGGTCTCGCCGGTCAGCAGGACGTGCATGACATTGTGGAAGTCGTCGTTCCACTGCGCATCGAACCCGCCGTCGCGCAGCCGCGCGGCGTCATTCTCTTCATTCTCCAGCACGAGGTGGACGTGCCGGTCGGGCAGCGCCGCGCGGATCTCCGCCGCCATCGCGTCCAGGAACGCGGGATTGCCGATCGCGTGCACCGCATCGAAGCGCAGCCCGTCGATGCGATAGTCGCGCAGCCACATCAGCGCATTGTCGACGAAAAATCGCGCTACGGGCTCGCGCCCGACCGCCACCGCGCCGCCCCACGGGGTATGCACATCGGCATCGAAGAAGCCGGCCGCATAGGCGCCCAGATAATTCCCGTCAGGCCCGAAGTGATTATAGACCACGTCGAGGAACACGCTGATACCCAGCCCGTGTGCGGTGTCGACCAGCCGCCGCAGCTCGGCGGGCGATCCGTACTCCTCCTGCACCGCATAGGGCAGCACGCCGTCGTAACCCCAGCCGCGCGTGCCCCCGAACGCGCCGACCGGCATCAGCTCGATCGCGGTGATCCCCGCCGCGGCGATCGCCGGCAACCGCTCGATCACCCCCGCAAATCCGCCAAGCGTCCCGGCGTGACATTCCAGAATGACCATCTCGTGCCACGCGCGGCCACACCACTCGGGATGCTGCCAATCGTAGCGGGTTTCCGGAACGACGCTCCACCCGTGCACGCCGCCAGACTGGATTCGCGACGCCGGGTCCGGCACCACCTGCTCGCCGATACGGAAGCGATAGCGCGCGCCCGGTCCCTCGGCGCGGTCGAGCGCGTACCAGCCATCCGCGCCACGCTCCATCGCCGCCGCGTCCGCGCCGTCGATCTCCAGCGTCACGCCATCTGCATCGGGTGCCCACAAATGGAAGCGCGTGCCGCCGCCCGCCAGCGGCTCCGGGCCCCAGCGCGTCACGGCGCGCTCGTCCATGTCACCAGCACCGCACCCTGCGGCGCGACTTCATAGCTGTTGTCGATCTCGATCTCGCCCTGTTCGGGTTTGGCGCTGTCGATCAGCACGATCCGCTTCACCTCCGGCGGGGGGAGGGTGAAGGTGACCGGGTCGCCCGACGCGTTGAGCAGCAACGACACCGCCTCGATCTCGCCCGTCTCGGTCCGCGCCGCACGGCGCATCATCAGCGCGCGACCATCGGGGTTCTGCCAGTCCTCGGGCGACAATTGCTGCCCGCGCTCGTCCCACCATTCGATATCGTTGACCCCGCCCTCGGCGGTTTGCTCGCCGTAGAGGAAGGTCGGGCTGCGCAACACCACGAACCGCCGCCGCAACTCGGCAAGCCGCCCGGTGAAGTCGATCTGCGCCTGACCCTCGGGCGTGTTCGCCGCCTTCCAGTCGAGCCAGCTTATCTCATTGTCCTGGCAATAGGCATTGTTGTTGCCCTGTTGCGTTCGCCCGAACTCGTCGCCCGCGACCAGCATCGGGGTGCCGAGCGAGGTCATCAGCGTCGTCAGCATCGAACGCATCACGCGCCCGCGCGCATCGTTGATCGCGGGATCGTCGGTCGGCCCCTCGACGCCCCAGTTGCACGAGGCGTTGTGCGAATGGCCGTCGCGATTGTCCTCGCCATTCGCCTCGTTGTGGCGTTCCTCGTACATCACCGTGTCGGCGAGCGTGAAGCCGTCATGCGCCGCGAGCAGATTGACGCTCGCCCACGGCCGCCGCGCGCGCCGGTCGAACAGGTCGCCCGACCCGGCCAGCCGCGCCGCCAGATCGGGGCGCTTGCCCGGCTCGCCGCGCCAATATTCGCGCACCGTGTCGCGGTACTTGTCGTTCCACTCCGCGAAGCCCGGCGGAAAATTGCCGAGCTGATAGCCGCCCGGCCCGACATCCCACGGCTCGGTGATGAGCTTGAGCCGCCCGAGCACCGGGTCCTGCCGCAGCACGTCAAAGAATGCCGAACCCGGATCGAACCCCGTCTCCTCGCGCCCGAGCGTCAGCCCCAGATCGAAGCGGAAACCGTCGATGCCGAAGCTGGTTGCCCAGTAACGCAGCGAGTCGGCGACCATCTGGATCACGCGCGCCTTGCTCATGTTGAGCGTGTTGCCGGTGCCCGTGTCGTTGATCGTGTAGCGCGGATTGTCCTTGACCAGCCGGTAGTAGCTGGCGTTGTCGAGCCCGCGCCACGACAGCGTCGGACCTTTCTCGCTGCCCTCGCAGGTGTGGTTGTAGACCACGTCGAGGATCACCTCGATCCCGGCCTTGTGCAGCCGGTGGACCGCGCGGCGCAGCTCGTCCTGATGCTCGGTCGCCATATAGCTCTGCTCGGGCGCGAAGAAGCCGAGCGTGTTATAGCCCCAGTAGTTGCGCAGCCCCTTTTCCTGCAGGAATCGATCCTGCGTGAAGGTGTGGATCGGCAACAGCTCGATCGCGGTCACGCCGGTGCGTTGCAGATGCCTGATGACCGCCGGATGCCCCAGCGCGGCATAGGTGCCGCGTTCGCGCGCCGGGACCAGCTCCATCAGCTTGGTCAGCCCCTTGACGTGCGCCTCATAGATCACCGTCTCCGACCACGGCGTGTTCGGCCGCCGGTCGCGCGACCAGTCCCAGTGATCGTCGACCACCACCGCTTTCGGCATCGCCGGCGCGCTGTCACGCTTGTCGAACGACAGATCCTCCTTGCGGTGGCCGATGCGATAGCCGTGGAGCGCGTCGGTCCATTTGATCTGGCCCTGGATGCGCCGCGCATAGGGGTCGAGCAGCAATTTGTTGGGATTGAAGCGATGCCCCTCCTCGGGCGCATAGCGGCCGTGCGCGCGCAGGCCATAGACCAGCCCTGGCCCGACATCGGGCAGATAGCCGTGCCACACCTCGTCGGTGCATTCGGTTAGCGGCAGCCGCTGCAACTCGCGCTTACCCGCGCTGTCGAAGATGCAAAGCTCGATCGCGTCGGCGTTGGCGGAGAAGACCGCGAAATTGACCCCTTCGCCATCGAACGTGGCGCCAAGCGGATAGGGCGATCCCGGCAAGAGCCGGTCCGGCAAGTCGTGCAACGATGTGCTCCCGTCAGGAGGATTTGGCCGCGATGACCTAGGGGTGGCGCGACCGGGCGCGCCGGTGCGTCAGGACGTGCGCTTGCGCCGCGCGGCCGGCTTCTTCGCAGCAACTGGCTTGGTGGGCGCCGCTGCCGGAGCGGGGGCAGGGGATGCCGCGTCGGACGGCGCATCGGCTGCACCTGCGGGTTGCTCCGGGGCCGCAAAGTCGGTGCCGCCCGCTGGCGGCTCATCCGCTACCGCGTCCGCCGCTGCATCGCCGGCTTGTGGATCGGGCTCGTCCGCGACCGGCCCCTCGCCGGCAAAGGCGCGCTCGGCCTCGTCCCAATGCGCTTGATCGCGACCGTGCGGCTCGCCTTCCTGCTGCCACAGCCGATAGGCATGTTCGCTGATCTGCGCGTGACGATCGTCGGCCATGAGCTTTTCCCCTTACTATCCCTGACCGCCAAAACTCCCGAACGCGCGGATCGTCGCAACCACCGCCAAGAAAAAGCGATTCGGCCAGGTCAGGCTCGCGCGAGCGCCACCGCGCTGGCGACCGCCAGCCCGTCCTCGATCAACCCGCTGGCGGTCTGGCCCCAGCGCCGCGTCGCCGCCGCACGCAGCCGGAAGGTCAGGTGCGACGCGACGACCGCCGCCGCCGCCCCGACTAGCGCGCCCGCGACCCGGTCGTCGCGTCGTGCACACGCCGCGCCGGCGATTGCGCCGCTCAGCAGCCGGCCGGCGATCCCGGCGGGCACGATCCGGTCTGGCGCGTCGCGCTGCTTGTCGCCGACCAGCTCGCCCGCTGCGAGCAGCAGTGACCCGGCCGACAGCACCGGCGCGCGCGTGCCGCCGCGCGTCGCGGCCAGCGCCGCCAGCGGGGTTATCGCCCGCGCACCCGCCACCGCGCCCATCAGCATCGACCGCACCATCGTCAAACTCCCGGAGATCCGCCGCTCCAACTGCGCAGCCGCGTCGAGGTTGCACCGCGCGGCGGTGCACATAAGGTAAAGCTGATCTGCATCATTTATCCAATATTTAGCTAGCGCCGCTACTGATCGGGGATGTGCTCAGCAAAGCGACGGATGCCGCGGAGAGTAATCGGATGATCAGCTGGTTTCGTGATGTCGCGCCGGTCCGGACGAAGTTCCTGGCGCTCGCCTTTCTTTACGTCGGACTGTCGCTGGCGTCGCTAGCCGCCATCGGCGCGCTGGCGACGGGGGTGCTCGGCGCCCTCCCGGCGCTGGCGATCGGCGGCGGCGCGGTGGTGCTGGTCGCGACGATCGCGCTGGTGTCGCGCACGCTGGTCTGCGATCCGTACGTCAACACCGTGGTACGGATGGAAGCGCTGGCGCGCGGCGATTTCGACAGCCCGATCCGCTACACCGACGCTCGTGACTGCGTCGGGCGCATGACCAAGGCCATGGAAGTGTTCCGCGGCAATGGACAGGCGCTCGCCGTGTCGTCGGCGGCGCAGCGCAAGGTCGTCGAGGCGCTCGGCACCGGGCTCAGCCGGCTGGCCGACAACGATCTGACTTTCCAGCTCGAACAGCCGTTTACCTCCGACTATGAAGCGCTCCGGCACGACTTCAATCGCGCGATGACGGCGGTGGCGACAGCGATCGCCGCGGTGACGAGCGCGGCCAACGGCATCAACAGCGGCGCGGCCGACATTCGCCAGGCATCCGACGACCTGTCGCAACGCACCGAGCAGCAGGCCGCCTCGCTCGAGGAAACCGCCGCGGCGATGGACGAGATCACCTCCACCGTGCGCGAGACCGCGGCGGGCGCACGCCGCGCCAACAACGCGGTGGTCGAGGCGCGAACCGAAGCTGAAAGCTCGGGCGACGTCGTGCGCCGCGCGGTCGACGCGATGGGCGGGATCGAGCGCTCCTCGTCGGAAATCAGCGAGATCATCAGCGTCATCGACGGCATTGCCTTCCAGACTAACCTCCTGGCGCTGAACGCTGGCGTCGAGGCGGCGCGTGCGGGCGACGCCGGCAAGGGCTTCGCGGTCGTCGCCAGCGAGGTGCGCGCGCTCGCCCAACGCTCGGCGGATGCGGCGAAGGACGTCAAGACCAAGATCAACGCCTCCTCCGAGCAGGTCGAGGCCGGGGTGACGCTGGTCAGCGAAACCGGCAAGGCACTGCAACGGATCATTACGCGCATCGGCGAGATCAGCACGCTCGTCTCGACGATCGCGCAATCCGCCGAGCATCAGGCGACTGGTCTGCAGCAGGTCAACACCGCGGTCTCGGAGATGGACGGCGTCACCCAGCAGAACGCCGCGATGGTCGAGGAAGCGACCGCCGCCGCGCGCAGCCTTGCCGAGGAAGCCGCGCGTCTGACCAGCGAAGTGTCGCGCTTCCGCACCAACGCGGCGGCACGACCCGTCACGGGGGCCGCGAGCGCGCCGGCCTCGCCGGTCCATGATCTGCAGGCGCGGGCGGCCCAGGCCGGGCGCGAGCTGGCCCGCACTGCGCGCCGTCCGGTCACCGGCACGCGCGGGACCGCGCTGGCGGTGGCGGACGAGGAATGGTCGGAGTTTTAGGTCGCAGGGCGGCCCGCCGCATCCTGCGCCGGGACTCGCACAAGACCGGCCGGCGGGGAAAGGCCCCGACCGACGACGCGGCTCCGCCGCGGCGGGCCCAAGCCCACCGTCGTCGTTCCCGCGCAGGCGGAAATCCAGACGCGCAGGTCCGTCGATAGAAGCGCAACCGGCAGCGTTTCTGGATTCCCGCCTGCGCGGGACTGACGGATTGAAGAGAGGATAGGGGCCATCAACAAGCCCCGCGTGGTGGGTCCGCCGGGGCTCGAACCCGGGACCTCTCGATTAAAAGTCGCTTGCTCTACCGACTGAGCTACGGACCCTCACGCGCATCGAAGCCGGTTAGGGGCGGCGCGCGCGCGGGTCAACCGGGCATGAAGCTGCCGCAGCGTCATCGCGCTGCCCGGCACGCGCCACTCCGGCGCGATCGTCGCCGCCGGCGCCAGTACGAACGCGCGCGCGCGGAACGCGGGATGCGGGATCGTCAGCGTCGGGCTCTGCCACGCCCCGCCCGACCACAGGATGATGTCGAGATCGATCACCCGTGCCCCCCAGCGCCGCCCGCGCCGCCGCCCGAATCCGCGCTCGATCGCCTTCAGCCGCGCCAGCAATTCCGGCGGCGCTTCATCGCTCTCGATCAACACCGCGCTGTTGGCGAAGGTGCGCGTCGACGGCCCGAGCGGCGCACTCGCGACGACGGGCGCCGCGCGCCCGCCGAGCAGTCGCAACGCCGCCACGACCTCGTCGCGCGGGCGCCCGTGCCGGCCGCAGCGATTCGATCCCAGCGCGACGAGAAAGATTGATGCAGGCATCCGCAAGCGCCTATCGCACGGCGATGAACTTCGCACCTTCTCCGCTGCCTGCAACCGAGCCGCCACTCGATTGCCCGCGCTGCCCGCGCCTCGTCGACTTGCGCCACGAACTGCGTGCGCAGCATCCCGAATGGTGGAACGCGCCGGTGCCCGCGTCCGGCGATCCGCAGGCGTGGCTGGCGATCGTCGGGCTCGCACCGGGCATGAAGGGCGCGAACCGCACCGGTCGCGCGTTCATCGGCGACGAAGCCGGCGCACTGCTCTACGCCACACTTGCCAAGTTCGGATTGGCTTACGGCACCTTCACCGGCAGTCGCGAGGACAATATCACGCTCGACGGCGCGATCATCCTCAACGCGGTCAAGTGCCTGCCGCCCGGCAACGCGCCGACGCCCGAGGAAGTCCGCACCTGCCGCGCGTTCCTGTCCGATCAGGCCGCGGCGCTACCCAGCGCGCGCGTCTACATCGCGCTCGGTCAAATTGCGCATCAGTCGGTGGTGAAGGTGCTGGGTGGCAAGCTGCCCAAGGCGCGCTTCGAGCACGGCGCGGTCCACCGGGTGCCCGACGGGCGTGTGCTGATCGATAGCTATCATTGCTCGCGCTACAACCAGAACACCGGGCGGCTGACTGCGGAAATGTTCGAGAGCGTGTTCGCCAAGGCGCTGGAATTGCGTACCTGATCGTCTTTGCGTCGCTGTGCTCGCAATGACGGAAAGCCTCAGATATCCTGCACCAGCCGCCCGTACAGCTCGGGCCGGCGGTCGCGGAAGAAACCGAACGCCGCGCGGTGGCGTCGCACCCGGTCGAGGTCGAGCGTCGCAACGATCACGCCCTCTTCCTCTCGGTCCAGCTCGACGAGGATATCGCCGCGCTCGTCGGTGATGAAGCTGGTGCCGTAAAAGGTCTGGTCGTGCTCGACACCGACGCGGTTGGCGGCGATCACCGGCACCACGTTCGATACCGCATGGCCGACCATCGCACGCCGCCACAGCCGCGCGGTATCGAGCGAGGTGTCGTGCGGCTCGCTGCCGATCGCGGTCGGGTAGAATAGAACTTCCGCGCCCATTAGCATCATCGCGCGGGCAGTTTCGGGATACCATTGATCCCAACACACGCCGACGCCCAATCTGGTCTGGTGTCCTTGCGCGCGCGGCCCGTTCCACACCTTGAACCCGGTGTTGCCGGGGCGGAAGTAGAACTTCTCCTCATAACCGGGTCCGTCGGGGATGTGGCTCTTGCGATAGACGCCCTGCACCTCGCCGTCCGGGCCGATCATCGCCAGCGAATTATAATGGTGCGGCCCGTCCAGCTCGAAGAAGCTGGTCGGGATGTACACCTTCAGCGCCTCGGCCAGCGCCTGCATCGCCAGCACCGCCTTGTGCTCGGTCACCGGCGCGGCATTGGCGAACAGCGACTCGTCCTCGACGCGGCAGAAATACTCGCCCTCGAACAGCTCCGGCGGCAGGATCACCTGCGCGCCGCGCCCATGCGCCTCCCGCACGGCGTCGGACACTTTCGCGATGTTCCCATCGATGTCGGCGGAAAAAGCGAGCTGGAGCGCGGCGACGGTGATCTCGGTCATGGCGGAGCATTTAGGGGACATGCGCCCGTGATTCCACTCCTGTCGGTAAGTGTCTGGACTTGTACCGATCAGGGACGGGGTCGTTTCGCAAGCCGATTGCAGCGCTGATGCAGATAAGGAAAGGCTGATCCCCGACAAGTAAAGGGGAAACAAGCAAAATGACTCGCTTCGCGCATCTCGCGATTGCTACCGGCGCGCTGTTCGCCGCCATGCCGGCGCAGGCCGCCGATTTCGTGATCAGCACCGCAACGGGTACGTCGAACGGCAAGACGATCACGGACGGCACCGCGTACAACACGATCAACTACGCCGTGAAGTCGTCGGACGGCAAGTCGACGCTGAACGTGCGTGCGACTGCGTGGACGCTGCTGACGAACGGCACCTATCAGGCCGCGCAGATCGGTTCGTGGGGTTCGAACGGCCTCGGCATCTATCAAACGAACGAAACCACCGGCGGCAATTACCACACGATCGACAACAAGAATGGCTGGGAATTTCTGGTTCTTCAGTTCGATCAGGCGGTTTCGCTCCAGTCGGCGGTGCTGAACCCTTACGCGCTGTACGGTAACAATTATTCGGATAACGATGCGTTCATCGCGCGCGGGTCGCTCGGCTTCGGCACGGCCATGAGCGCGTCGGCCCTGTCGACGATCGCCGACGGACTGAACGTCGACACCTCCAAGCAGTCGGGCGACGCCTGGTTCAACAGCAACAGCAAGGACTATAACGGCGCCGCGAAGCAGACTTACAATCTGTCGCCGAGCAAGGGCGGCAACGTCTGGGTCGTCGGTGGCTCGTATTTCGGCCCGGACGGTTACAACGACGCGTTCAAGCTGAACTCGATCGCGGTGACCAGCGCGGTGCCCGAGCCGACCACCTGGATGACGATGATCCTGGGCTTCGGCATGATCGGCGCAGCGGTCCGCCGCCGTCGCAGCAGCAGCAAGGCCGCGCTGGCCTGATCCTGCGCTGAACCTTTTGCGTGCGGGAAGGCCGTCGGAGCGATCCGGCGGCCTTTTCCGTATGTTCAATCCCCAGCAATCAATCGTCATCCCGGACTTGATCCGGGATCCCGCTTTTTCTTCTTCAGGCGGCAGGGTCAGAGCGTGCCTGGCCTCGCCGGAGCGACGAACTTCTGTCCTACACCGTCCAACATCAGGCAGCCTACGCGACGAGGCGCGCTCCGGACCGCGCCACGCGCGCGCACAAAAGGGCCGTTATGCGCAAACTTCGACAACTTCGGCTTGCGGGCTCAGCCGATCAGCAATCCTGCCAGCGCCGCGCTCATCAGATTGGCGAGGCTTCCCGCCGCCAGCGCGCGCAGCCCCAGCCGCGCGATCGTCGGGCGCTGGTTGGGGGCAAGGCTGCCGGTCACCGCCATCTGGATCGCGATCGAGCTGAAATTGGCGAAGCCGCACAGGGCGAACGTCACCACCGCGATCGTCCGCGGCGACAGCGCCGCCGCCTGCTTGCCAAGGTCGATGTACGCAACGAACTCGTTGAGCACGATCTTCTCGCCGAACAGCCCGCCAGCGATGCCGGCCTCGTTCCACGGCACACCCAGCAGGTACATGACCGGCTGGAAGACATAGCCGAGCAGCCCCTGGAAGCTCAGCCCCGGCAGACCGACCAGCGTGCCCGCCGCGCCGAGCAGCCCGTTGGCGAGCGCCACCAGCGCGACGAACGCCAGCACCATCGCGCCGACCGCGACGGCGAGCTTGACGCCGGTCTGCGCGCCCTGCGCGGCGGCCATGATGAGATTGGCCGGCTTTTCCTCGTCATGGGTGGCATCGGGCAGCGGTTCGCCCGGGGTGCCCTCGGGCAGCAGCGCGGCGGGGCCGCGCCCGCTGATCCGCGCCTCGGCCAGTTCGATCTGGCGCTGCTCGTCCGGCACATCGCCCAGCGGCAGTTCGCCTTCGGGCGGCACGACGCGGTCGGGCATGATGATCTTGGCCATCAGGATACCGCCCGGCGCGGCCATGAAACTGGCGGCGAGCAGGTAATCGATGCTGATTCCCATCGAGGCATAGGCAGCGAGGATCGTTCCCGCCACACCCGCCATCCCGCTGGTCATGACCGTGAACACCTGCGCCGGGGTCAGCCCGGCGAGATAGGGGCGGATCACCAGCGGCGATTCGCTCTGCCCGACGAAGATGTTGGCGGCCGCGCACAGGCTTTCGACCTTGCTGGTCCCGATCACCTTCTCGATCGCGCCGCCGATCCAGCGGACCACGAACTGCATCACGCCCAGATAGTAAAGGATCGAGACGAGGCTGGCGAAGAAGATGATGACCGGCAGCGCCGCGATCGCGAAGCTCTGTCCGCCGATCGCCGGGCTGGCGAGATTGCCGAACAGGAATTCGGTGCCCTTCTGCGAATAGCCGAGCAGCGCCGCGACCCCCGCCGAGGCACCCGCCAGCGCGGCGCGCCCCGGCGTCCAGTAGAGCACGATCGTCGCGATCGTCGCCTGCAGCGCGAACGCGCTGGCGACGATCCGCAGCCGGATCGCGCGCCGGTCCGCCGACAGCAACGTTGCGAGCAGCAGAATGACGGCGATCCCCGCCAGGCCGATGAGAGTCCGTTGCATTTTTCTTCTTCGCTGCCGAAGGTCCGCGCCATGACATGCCCGTTGGCGGACCGCCAGCCAAGATCGGGTGGACGCGAGCCGTCATCGCGACCCCGGTCCTGAGCCGGGGGAAGCAATCCAGTGTTCCGCGCGTCGCGCTGGATTGCATCCCCCGGCTCAAGGCCGGGGTCGCAATGACGAAGTGTGATGCCGCGCCAACACCTTGCCCACCCCGTCGCTGCCCCGTACACCGCCGCGATGGAAGCCCCCGACCATCGCTCGATCGCCAGCCGCGCGATCCCGCCCTCGCTGTTCGCTTTCTCGATCTTCTACGGCGGGATGGTCTGCATCGCCGGCGTGCTGGGCAACAAGCAGGTGTCGCTCGGCCCGATCTCGCGGCTCGGACCCTTGGTCGGGCTGCCGCCGCTCGCCGTCGAGGCGGGGATATTTGCCTTCCTGCTGCTGGTCGTTACTTCCAGCGCGGTCGCTGAACTACACGGACAGAAGGTCGCGGGCCGGCTGGTGCTGATGGGGTTTGTGCCGCTGCTCGTCTCGATGGCGCTGACATTGATCGTGCTGGTGCTGCCCGCCGCGCCGGAGATGGATGCCGGGCATCTGGCGGCCTTCCACCAGATGATGGGCGCGACGCCGTGGATCTGGGCCGGCGGGATCGTCGCCTATGGCGTGTCGCAGACCCTGAACGTCACGATCTTCTCGTGGCTGAAGGGGCGGGAGGGCGGCAAGCTGCTGTGGTTCCGCGCCGCGACCGCCAGTGCGCTCAGCCAGATCGTCGATTCGGTGCTGTTCATCACGATCGCCTTCGGACTTTCCGCGGTCGGTTGGCTGATGGCGGGCCAGATGCTCGCCAAGGTCGTGCTGTCGGTCGCGCTGGTCCCGCCGCTGATCTACGCGCTGGTGGCGATCGGTCG
This sequence comes from Sphingomonas sp. 8AM, assembly GCF_902506455.1. Lineage (GTDB taxonomy): Bacteria > Pseudomonadota > Alphaproteobacteria > Sphingomonadales > Sphingomonadaceae > Sphingomonas. The sequence goes on from NZ_LR733844.1 coordinate 1,054,824, forward strand.
CCGGCTCGACGCCTGACCTTTTCGCTCCTGACCTTTTCGGCGCGCGCCCCCGCCGCTATGGCGCCGCTTATGACCGATCCGAACCTGTCGCCCGCCTTGAAGGCCGAAACTTTGGTCGAGGCGCTGCCGTATCTGCAACGCTATGCCGGCAAGACCTTCGTCGTGAAATACGGCGGCCACGCGATGGGCGATCCAGAGGCGCAGGCCGATTTCGCCGAGGATGTCGTGCTGCTGAAGGCGGTCGGGATCAACCCGGTCGTCGTGCACGGCGGCGGGCCGCAGATCGGTCGGATGCTCAAGCGGCTGGGCGTGGAATCGCGCTTCGTCGATGGCTTGCGCGTCACCGATGCCGAGACCGCGCAGATCGCCGAGATGGTCCTGGCCGGGTCGATCAACAAGGAAATCGTCAGCTGGATCGGTCGCGCCGGGGGCCGTGCGGTCGGCATCTCGGGCAAGGACGCCGGGCTGGTGCAGGCCGAGAAGGTCGGCCGCCGCGATCCCGATCCGTTGCAGGGGATCGAACGCAAGGTTGATCTCGGCTTCGTCGGCGAGCCGGTCGCGGTCGACCGCCGGATTATCGATTCGCTCAGCCGCGACGGGATCATTCCCGTGATTGCGCCGATCGGCATCGGGGCCGACGGGCATACCTACAACATCAACGCCGACACGATGGCGGGCGCGATCGCGGCGGCGCTGGGTGCGTCGCGCTTCTTCCTGCTCACCGACGTGGCGGGCGTGCTCGACAAGCAGGGTGAACTGGTCACCGACCTCAACCCGGCTGCGGTCGCCGCGCTGCGCGCCGACGGTACGATCTCCGGCGGGATGATCCCCAAGCTGGAGACGTGTGTCGCCGCGGTCGAGTCCGGCGTGGATGCGGCGGTGGTGCTCGACGGGCGGGTGCCGCATGCGATGCTGCTCGAAATCTTTACGAAGCGCGGTGCAGGCACGCTGATCCGCCGCTAGGCGGCAGCCTTTCGATTCGCCCGCCGGTGCCCTATATCACCGGCACACCTATTGGGAGACGCCCGGCGTGCTGACGACCACCATCATCCAGATCCTGCAGGTGATCCTGAACCTCGTCTGGTGGATCATCATCGTGCAATTCGTGCTGTCGCTGCTGATCTCGTTCAACGTCGTCAACACCTCGAACAACTTCGTGCGCTCGCTGTACGAAGGTCTCGATCGCCTGACGGAGCCGTTGTACCGTCCGATCCGCCGGATGCTGCCGAACACCGGCGGGATCGACTTCGCACCCGCCGTGGTGCTGGTGCTGATGGCGATCCTGAACATCATCCTCAACAATATCGCGATCAGCGCAATGACCGGCGGCGCGGCGATCTGACTGCCTGGCGTGAGACGACGGACGGGATCGTGATCGCGGTTCGCGTCACCCCGCGCGGCGGGCGTGACGCGCTGCTGGCTGGCACCGACGAGCATTTCGCCGCACGGCTCTCCGCCGCACCCGTCGATGGCGCAGCCAATGCGGCGCTGATTGTGCTGGTCGCCAAGCATTTTGGTGTACCCAAACGTGACGTGGCGCTGGTCGCGGGCCAGACCGCACGCCTGAAGCGACTGACGGTCGCGGGCGATCCGCAGGTGCTGGCGCGCGCCGCCGCTTCGCTCTATGCGGTCGCGCCATGACAGCGCGCCTCATCGACGGAAAAGCCTTTGCCGCCAAGCTGCGCGGCCGTGTCGCCACAGCGGCCGCCGCCTTCACCGAACAGGCGGGGCGTGCGCCCGGGCTGGCGGTCGTGCTGGTCGGCGAGGACCCGGCCTCCTCGGTCTATGTCCGGTCCAAGGGCAAGGCGACCGTCGCCGCCGGGATGGAGAGTTTCGAGCATCGCCTGTCCGCCGACGTGACCGAGGCAGAGCTGATCGCGCTGGTCGATCGCCTCAACGCCGACGAGACCGTCGATGGCATCCTTGTCCAGTTGCCCTTGCCGAAGCACATCGATGAGCGCGCGGTCATCACCCGCATCGACCCCGACAAGGACGTCGACGGCTTCCACCCGGTTAACGCCGGGCGGCTTGCGACCGGCTTGGACGGGCTGGTGCCGTGCACCCCGCTCGGCTGCCTGATGCTGCTACAGGACATCCACCCCCATCTGGCCGGGCTGGAGGCCGTGGTGATCGGTCGCTCGAACATCGTCGGCAAGCCGATGGCGGCCCTGCTGCTCCAGCAGAGCTGCACCGTGACCACCGTCCACAGCCGCTCGCGCGATGTGATGGGGCATGTCCGTGCCGCCGACATCGTCGTCGCGGCGGTAGGCATCCCCGCGTTCGTCCAGCCGGAGTGGATCAAGCCCGGCGCGACCGTTATCGACGTCGGCATCAACCGCACCGACGACGGGCTGGTCGGCGATGTCGATCCGCGCGTGGCCGAGGTCGCGGGCGCGATCACCCCGGTGCCGGGCGGGGTCGGGCCGATGACGATCGCGGTGCTGATGCGCAACACGCTCGTCGCCGCCGGGCGCCGCGCCGGCATCGCGGTCGATCCGGCGCTCTGATGGTCGAGCTGTTCGTCTCGTCGTTCATCACGTTGTTCGTCATCATCGATCCGCCCGGCTGCGCACCGATCTTCGCCGGGCTCACCGCCGGCGCGACCGCCACGCACCGCCGCGCGATGGCGATCCGCGCGGTGATGGTCGCGGCGGGCATCCTGCTGGTCTTCGCGCTCGCGGGCGAGCCGCTGCTCCACGCGCTGGGCATCGAGCTTGCGTCGTTCCGGATCGCGGGCGGCGTGATGCTGTTCCTGATCGCGCTTGAAATGGTGTTCGAGAAACGCACCCAGCGTCGTGAGGACCGCGCCGCCAAGATCACCGAGGAAGAGGCCGACGACGTCTCGATCTTCCCGATGGCGATGCCGATGATCGCCGGGCCGGGGTCGATCGCGTCGGTGATGCTGCTTACCGCGCGCAGTCAGGGCATCGAACAGACCGCGGTCGTGATGGCGGCACTCGCGGCCAACCTGATGCTAATGCTGATAGCGCTGCTCTCTGCCGGGCCGCTGATGCGCGTGCTGGGCGCTAAGATCGAGGCGGTCATCACTCGCCTGCTCGGCGTGCTGCTCGCCGCGCTCGCCGTGCAATTCGTGATCGACGGGGTGATGGAGCAGCTGCGCTAACTTCGTCATTGCGTTGCCAGAGTCGCAAGCACGTTAAGTCACTCCACCCGGTAAGCCCGGAACGGCGATCCCTTCCTGATCGGCAACGGCACGAGCCAGTCGAACTGCTCGCCCTTCGCCAGCCGGTCGTAGAAGCCGCCGCGTGCCTTCGCGCGATAGTTGGTCGATTCGGCCATGTCGGGACACACCAGCAGCATCGTCGCGCCGTGACGCTTCATGATCGCGCGCGCCACCTCGGGCGTGCCCATGAAGGCGTGGTGGACGTCGAGGATCGCGTCGCCGTTGCGGTGATACGGTCCAGCGATCGCATTGTGGTGCGTCAGCGTGATGAGCCGCGGGCCGAGGTCGACGAAGGTGAAGACGGTCTGCGCCGGATAGCGGTTAAGTGGCTGCATCGCCGGGATTGTCAGGCAGCGTCCGGTCGCCTTGTTGACGCGGCGGACATAGGCGTTGGGGCGGTCGACCTTGAACTGGTCGATGATGATTTGCGTGAAGCTGCCGGAGACGATCACGAACAGCGCGACCGCGGCCGCCGCCTTCGCCCACCAGTAACGCGGTGCGATCAGCCACGGCACCGCCATCCACGCCAGCGCCGCCGCACCAGGGATTGCAAGGAGTTGCGCCGCTGGCCCGGCGCGCGCCTGCCACAGCAGCATCAGCGCCGCGAACGCGCCGAACAGCGCCACGCACGCCCAGCCGCGCAGCGTCGGTTGCCGCCGTGCGCGCCAAGTTGCGAATAATGCACCGATTAATCCGATCAGCGGGAGCGTGACGATCGGCAGCGCGACGCGCAGCGGGTGGCGGTAGATCGGCTTGGCCTCGCGCACCTGCGACAGCCAGCTCGTGTAGAGTTCGTTCGACACCTGCTCGGGCCGGCCGAGGCATTGCGGGAAGGCGAGCGCGAAGAACGCCGCGACAACCGCACCCGCCGCGACGGCCAGAAGCAATCTTATCAGTGGCTTGCGTGGCGATGCGACCGCGACCGCCAGCAGCAGTCCGCCGGCCAGTACCACGGTGGAGGCATAGACCGGGGTCAGCGCGTCGCAGCGATAGACGCGGTTGGCGTAGGAGGTGAATGCCGCAAAACCCGCCGCCACGCCGCCCGCCAGCGATAGCGCGTAGAGCGCCAGCCGTTCACGTTCTGACCGCTCCCATACCCAGGCGAGCGCGATAATACCCCCTGCCATCGCGGCATAGGGAAGCATTTCCAGCCCGATCGTAAGCGAAATCGCGGTCGCGGTACCAACCAGTGCACCGCCGCGCCGAAGTTGCGGATCGCACAGCCCGGCGACCGTCACTGCCAGCATCGCGAGCTGCCAGCCGTGGTGATCGATCCGGTCGGGCATGAACATGCCGAGCGCGACATTGGTGGCGAGGAACAGCGCGATCCCCAGCGGCCATGCCAGCGGATGCACCAGCCGCCGCAGCGTCGCGCCCAGCGCCACCAGCACCACCGCCATCGGCAGCAGCGGCGCGATTCCGCACGCCAGCCGCTCGGCCTCCGCCACGCCGACGAACGGGCGCAGCAGCACGATCAGGCCCGCGATCGGCAGATCGACCAGCCGCGACCAATGGATGTCGAACCCGCCCGGCGGATTGAGCCGGTAGTTGCGCAGGTCGAACCAGCCCTGGCCGTCCAGCAGCGCACGGACCTGCATCAGCCGCATGTTATCGTCGGTGTCGCCCAGCGACAGCCAGTGGATCGCCGCCCAGCGCTGCCAGACGTACCAGATCGCGATGCCGGCCCATGCCAGCAATGTCAGCCGAAGCCAGTGGCGATCGAGTGTCCGCGCGACCCGGTCTTCAATGGCGGGCGGCAACAAATGATTGGTCAACACTTTTCCTTCACGCCGCGCCTTTGGCGCGCGGCCCGTCGATGGCGCGATGCTTAGGCTGCGGCCGGCGAAACGGCAACGGGCGTCCCCCGTTCGCCGGCACGCGGCCATTGCCAGCACCGGCGGGCGGGCCTAGGCGGGCGGCGGAAAGGGCAAGATTGTGGCGACGTTGCAGGCAGACGGCAAGATCGATCAATTACGCGCGCTTTTCTGGCAGATCGTCCGCTTCGGGCTGACCGGGGGCGCCGCGACCGCCATCTATGCGGCGGTATATTGGCCGATCGCCACCTATGCGCAGGTGCGCTGGCCGCTCGAGCATCGCAGCATCTGGCCGCTGATCGCCAATGTCCTCGGCTATCTGGTGTCGATGGTGGCGGGTTTCGTCATCCACAGCCGCTGGAGCTTTCGCGGGGTGGGCGAGCGTGACAATGTCGCGCGTACCGGAGGCCGCTATCTGGTGGTCATGCTGGTCAGCTTCACGATGAACACTTTCTTCGTCTGGTTGCTGACCGGCCCGATGCATGGCGCGACCTGGTGGCCGCTGGTGACAAACGTGTTCGTCACGCCGATGCTGACCTTCGTACTTTATCGTTTCTGGGTGTTCGCTTGATCAAGAGTAATCGCTGATGGACCGTCGCGTCTATGATCGCATGGCCGAGCACGATTCCACCCATTGGTGGTATCGCGCCCGCCGCGACATCCTGGCAGGTTACCTGACGCGTGAAGGGCGATTGCCGGCACCGGCACGAATTCTTGAGATCGGGTGCGGCACCGGACACAATCTGCCGATGCTGGCGGCGTTCGGCGTGGTCGACGCGATCGAGATCGATCCGGCCGCGCGCGACATTGCCAGCCAGCGGCTCGGCAAGCCGGTCGGCGATGCTCCGCTGCCGGCGCTTCCCGGCGTGCCGCGCGGGCATTACGATCTGATCGCGGTGCTGGATGTCGTCGAGCATATCGAGGACGATGTGGCGGCGCTGGCGGCGATGCGCGAATGTCTGGCCCCCGGCGGCAAGATCCTGATCGCGGTGCCCGCCCATCAATGGATGTGGAGCGCACACGACGTCGTGAATCACCATCATCGCCGCTATTCCAAGAAGACGCTGCTCGGCGCGCTGCACAAGGCCGGGCTCAAGGAGCGCGGGCTGACCTATTTCAACTCGCTACTGTTCCCGCTAGCGGCGGCGGCGCGGGTTGCCGGGCGGCTGACCGGGCGCGACGACAGCGACGATTCGCCGCCCGCCGCGCCGCTCAACGCCCTGTTCGAGCGGATCTTCGGGCTGGAGCGGTATCTCGTTGGACGAGTGCCGATGCCGACGGGGGTGTCGATCCTGACGCTGGCGGAGCCGAAGTAGGCTCCCGGAAAATGGTTGGCGTTGATGTAATCCGTCATTGCGAGCGTAGCGAAGCACTCCAGGGCGCCCTAATCCGACTCTGGATTGCTTCGCTACGCTCGCAATGACGGCTGAAAAGTTCGAGGTTAGTCGCCGATCACATGCAGCGCGAGCGTGCGGCGGTGGGGGGCGGCGCGGTGTTCGAACAGGTAGAGCCCCTGCCACGTCCCCAGCACCATCCGCCCGTCGTGGACGGGAATCCCAATCGAGACGTTGGTCAGCGCGGTCTTCAGATGCGCCGGCATGTCGTCCGGGCCTTCGTCGTCATGTTCATAGTCGCGCGATTCGGGCGCAAGCCGCTGGAAATACCGCTCCAGATCACGGCGTACCGCCGGGGCCGCATTCTCGTTGATGAGCAGCGAGGCCGAGGTGTGCCGGCAGAAGACGGTCAGCAGCCCGTCGGCGATACCCTGTGCGTCCAGCCACGCCGCGACCTCGTCGGTCACCTCGACCAGTCCCGCCCCGCGCGTCGCGATCGTTAATCTGCCGTGCGCCTGCCGCATCAGAACAGCCGCCCGCCATTCGGGACGGGAACGCCGGGGTGCACCAGCACGACCTTTCCGTCCGCGTCCGGGAAGCCGAGGGTGAGCACCTGCGACATGAACTTGCCGATCTGTCGCGGCGGGAAGTTGACGACCGCCGCCACCTGTCGCCCGAGCAGCGCGTCGCGGCCGTAATGTTCGGTGATCTGCGCCGACGAGCGCTTCGTGCCGATCGTCGGGCCGAAGTCGATCGTCAGCTTGAACGCCGGTTTGCGTGCCTCCGGGAACGGCTCCGCCGCGACGATCGTCCCTACCCGCACGTCCACCGCCAGAAAGTCGTCGAACGCGATCTCGGGCGCGGGCGGGGCGGCGGGATCGTGGGTGGCGTGCATCAGAAGTCCGGATTCTCGTAATAGCTCGGCGGTTCGATCCCGCTGATCCGTTCGGCGAGCAGCGGGCGGAAGCTGCGCCGGCTCTTGAACGCCGAATACCATGCCTTGGTCAGCGCGTGACCCGCCCAGTCGATCCCGCCGAGATAATCGGCGACCGAAATCTGCGCCGCGGCGGCGAGGTCGGCCAGGCTGATCGTCGAGCCTGCGATCCATTTGCGGTGATCGAGCAGGAAGTCGATATAGTCGAGATGCCCGACCGCCGACTTCATCGCCTCGCGCAGCCGCGACGCGTCGGGGGCCATGCGATGCGCGACGCGCTTGATCATGCGCTCGTCGAGCAGCGGCTGGGTGACGTCACGATAGAAATGCGTGTCGAACCACGCCACCAGCCGCCGGATCTCGGCGCGATTGGCGGCGGTGCCATTGATCATCGCCACCCGCTCGACCGTCTCCTCGAAATATTCGCAGATCGCCATCGAATCGACCAGCACGACACCGCGCTCGTTGTCAGTCATCACCGGGGTCTGCCCGGCGGGATTCATGTCGATGAACGCGTCGCGCCGCTCCCACGGATTTTCGCGCATGAGTTGATAGCCCACGTCCTTCTCATTGAGGAGCGTGCGAACCTTGCGCGTGAACGGACACAGCGGGAACTGGTAGAGCTGCCACATATAAGCGCGCTGTTAGGCAGACTTGCGGGCGGGGGGAAGCGGCTTCGTCGCGGGAGTGGGACGATCAGCCCGCAACGCGCGGGCGACGGCGCGGCACGGCATCCGACTGCCGCCGGATCAGCGCGTAATCGACCACAACATGCGGATGATCCTCGCTGCTACCGGCACGGCGCTGCCGAATCTCGCGCATCAGCAGGTCGACCGCGGTCCGCGCCATGTCACTGACCGGCTGGCGGATCGTGGTCAGCTCCGGCCAGACCGTCGTCGCGAGCGCCGAATCGTCGAACCCGCAGACGGTCAGGTCGCCCGGCACGTCGAGGTCGCGGCGGTGCGCGATCGCGACGGTCGCGGCAGCCATGTCGTCGTTGCTGGCGAAGATCGCGGTCGGCGCGTCGGGCAGGTCGAGCAACCGCTCCGCCGCATCGAGCCCGGAGCGATAACCGAAATCGCCCGCGGCGATCAGCGCGTCGTCAATGTCGAGCCCCATGTCGATCAGCGCGTCGCGATAACCGGCAAGCCGCTCGCCGGTTGCGCTCTGGTTCGCGGCGCCGGTGACGAAGCCGATCCGGCGATGCCCGAGCGTGCCGAGATGACGCGTCATCTCGTAAGCGGCCTTGCGATCGTCGATGCTGACCGACAGCGCCCATTCCGGCGCGCGCCCGGTCGAGACCGCGACGACCGGCACGTCGCGCTCGCGCAGCATCGCCAGCACCGTCTCGGCGTCACCGAGCGGGGGCGGCAGCAGCAGGCCGTCGACGCGGCCGTGCAACAGATGCTCGATCGCCGCCACCTCGCCGCCCGCGGCGCATTGCTCGACGATGATCTGGCCGTTCTGGCGCGCGGCCTGATCGAGGCAGCCGACGAGGAACTCGCTGAAGTAGAACAGGCTGGTCGTGGTGTGCAGCACGCCGAGCCGGAAATCCTCACCGCCCGCCAGCATCCGCGCGGCCGCGGACGGCGCATAACGCAGCGCGGCGATCGCTTCCTCGACCCGTTCGCGGGTCGCATCGCGGACGCTGCCTTCGCGGTTGATGACGCGGCTGACCGTCATCGGCGACACGCCCGCGCGCGCCGCGACGTCGCTGATCGTCGGGGCGTTGCGTTGGCGGCGCGACCCGCGCGGTTCGTTCATGCCGGACAGTCCATGCGCACGGTTCTTGGCGACCGCGGGCGACGCCGGCAAGCGTCAGATTAATCGTGGTGACCCGGAACGTACGGAAAGGACTGCGCCTTGTACCACGCCAGATCGTGCAGGGGTGGCGCGACCCCGGCGGGCAGGGCGCGGCCGTTGACCGACATCCAGTAAGCAAGACTGGCGTCGCGCCACCAGCGCGCCTCGCGTTCCTGCACCGCCAGATCGGTGGCGGTTTTCTGCCAGCGCTCGTCATCGACCTGCGCGCGCACGCCGTCCCATTGCTGTCGCATCGCCGCGACATAGGCCACGCCGCGATCGTAATGCGCGACGAGATCCTCCCATAGCGTCTTGCCCGACGGCATCTTCCGGTCCCATGCCACATGGTGGAACCACAACAGGTCGCGGTCGGGCGTGGTCTTCGGGTCGGCGAACGTTCTGGCGACCTTCGGCGCATATTGCGCGACCGCGTTGCTGCCGGTCCTCGTCCGGTCGAAGCCGATGCCGTTGCGGTCGGCCTTGTGATAATAGACCGGGTTCCACTCCGGCCGTGCGAGATCGGCGACCCACGGCCCCGGCCCGTAATGGTGGCCGGTCGCCATCAGATGCGCGAGCCCGAGCGCGCCGGTGTAATCGACCACCGCCTCGCGCGAGCCCATCATCATCGCGAGCGCGGTGTCGACCACCTGCCGGTCGGTACCAAACGTCTGCTGCGCCCATTCGTGCGCGATCGGCGCCGCCGCCAGCGTCGGGTCCCACGCCATCCGGCCGAAGGCGTACCAATTGGCCTGATTGAAGGTCGAGCTCGACCAGTCGCGGTCGCGCCCGATATTGGCCACACCCGCCATGCCGGTCAGGCGGTGCCGCTCGCTGGTGCCGTCGACGACGCTCGCGACGGTTTCGTTGCCGCGTCCGGTCCTGGCCGACAGCACTTCCTCGAACAGCGGGCCAAGATAGGCGAGGTGGGTCGCGAAGCCGAGATATTCCTTGGTGATCTGGAATTCGACCATCAGCGGGGTCTTCGGCATCGCGCCGAACAACGGATGGAACGGCTCGCGCGGCTGGAAGTCGATCGCGCCGTTCTTCACCTGCACCAGCACATTGTCGGCGAAGGTGCCGTCGAGCGGCTTGAACTCGGTATACGCCTGTTTTGCCCGGTCCTCGGGATCGGTTTCGGCATAGACGAAAGCGCGCCACATCACGAGCCCGCCGTGCGGCCTGACCGCGGCGGCTAGCATGTTCGCGCCGTCGGCGTGGCTGGCGCCATAATCGCGCGGGCCGGGCTGGCCTTCGCTGTTCGCTTTCACGAGGAAGCCACCGAAGTCGGGGATTGCGCGGTAGATCTCGTCGGCCTTCGCCTTCCACCATGCGGCAACCCGCGGGTCGCGCGGGTCGGCGGTCTTGAGCCCGCCCAGCTCGATCGGCGCGGAGAAGCGCGCGGAGAGATAGACCTTGATCCCCCACGGGCGGAACACGTCCGCCAGCGCGGCCGCCTTGGCGATGTAGCGCGGGGTGAGGCTGTCCGCCTTGGCGTTGACGTTGTTGAGGACGGTGCCGTTGATGCCGATCGAGGCATTGGCGCGCGCATAGTCGGTGTAGCGCGGGTCCTTGAGGTCGGGGAGCGTCCACCAGTCCCACAGCGACACGCCGGCATAGCCGCGCTCGACGGTGCCATCGAGATTGTCCCAATGGTTGAGCACGCGCAGCTTCACCTTCGGCGCGCTGGTCAGCGTCGCGGTGGCGGCCACCCCGCCGGTCGCGAGGTGGCGCAGCAGCGCGAACGCGCCGTACAGCGCGCCGCGATCGCTGTTACCGGCGACCAGCAGCGTCGGCGTGCCGTCGAGCGTGACGGGGCGGACCAGATAGCCTTCGTCGCCGAGCGGCGCGAACGGCAGCCGCAGCGCTGCGGTCCCGGTGTCGGCGGCAGTGGCGACGGTGACGTTCATGCCCGCGGGCAGCGCGCGCGACAGCTCGGCGGCGGCGAGGCGCAGCGTTGCGGTGTCGCCGCGGATCGCGACCGTCGTGGCGGCCGGTGCGGCGACCGGCGCGCGCAGCCACAGCCGGTATCCGTCGTCGGCGTGCGCCGTGCCTGCCATCAGCACGGCGAGCGCACCCAGCCATCCCGAACGTGCCTTCATCATCGCTCCCGCTACCGCCGGCGGCATTGACAACGCCGCTTCTTGGTCGCCATGGTAACGCTATCAGCATAAATTCACAAGTCTCGGCGGCAGATCGGGAGTGACTGGAGAGTGCGCGCGTGGCCGCCTATCGTCGAAAGAATGTGATCCGTGCACGGCGCGCGCCGCTGTGCCGGAACGCCGCCGCGCCGACCGTCACGCCCGCTTTCGCCTGAGAGAGACCATGCCGATCATCACCGATGCCCGCGTCATCATCACGAGCCCGGGGCGTAACTTCGTCACGCTGAAGATCATTTGCGACGACGGCACGACCGGGGTCGGTGACGCGACGCTCAACGGCCGCGAACTGGCGGTCGCCGCTTACCTTTCCGAACATGTCGTGCCGTGCCTGATCGGGCGCGACGCGCACCGGATCGAGGACGTCTGGCAGTATCTCTACAAGGGTGCGTACTGGCGGCGCGGGCCGGTGACGATGACCGCGATCGCGGCGGTCGACGTGGCACTGTGGGATATCAAGGGCAAGCTCGCCGGGCTGCCGGTCTATCAATTGCTGGGCGGCGCGAGCCGCGAGGCGTGCATGGTCTATGCGCATGCCAACGGCACCTCGATCGAGGACACGATCGCGGTCGCACTGGCCGAGCGCGACAAGGGCTATACGGCGATCCGGCTGCAATGCGGGGTGCCGGGGCTCGCCTCCACCTATGGCGTCGCCAAGCCGGGGCAGCGCTACGAGCCCGCCGATGCCGCGTTGCCGAGCGAATCGGTGTGGTCGACCGAGAAATATCTGCGTAACGTGCCGGAGCTGTTCGCGGCGGCGCGCGAGGCGCTGGGGCCGGACATTCACCTGCTCCACGACGTCCACCACCGGCTGACCCCAATCGAGGCGGGGCGGCTGGGGCGCGATCTGGAGCCGTACCGCTTGTTCTGGATCGAGGACCCGACCCCGGCGGAGAACCAGGACGCGTTCCGGTTGATCCGCCAGCATACCACGACCCCGATCGCGGTCGGCGAGGTGTTCAATTCGATCTGGGACTGCAAGGCGCTGATTGAGAACCAGCTGATCGATTATGTCCGGTCGACGATCGTCCATGCCGGCGGGATCACGCATCTGCGCCGCGTCGCCGCGCTCGCCGATCTGTATCAGGTTCGCACCGGCTGCCATGGGGCGACCGATCTGTCGCCGATCACGATGGCGGCGGCGCTGCACTTCGGGCTGTCGATCCCGAACTTCGGGGTGCAGGAGCATATGCCGCACACCACCGAGACCGATATGGTGTTCCCGCATTCCTACCGCTTCGAACAGGGCATGATGCATCCGGGTGATGCGCCGGGGCTGGGGGTCGATGTGGATGAGGCGCTGGCAGCGGGGTATGAATACAAGCGCGCCTATCTGCCAGTGAACCGGCTGGAGGATGGCACGCTGTGGAGTTGGTGATGTTTTATTACATCGCCGCCCCGGCGCACGCCGGGGTCCAGTTACGGCGCGCTCGCGAGATGCGGCCATGTTTTCCAACTGGGCCCCGGCGTCCGCCGGGGTGGTTGGTAGTTGAAGGGCCCATCGCATGAGCGACTTCACCGACGCCGCGCAGCACGCGCCCGAGACCGCCGTGCATGAGGTGCCGCGACCCAAGGGCCGCGTGCGCTGGATCATCTGCGCCTTGCTGTTCGCGGCGGTGGTGCTGTCGTACGTCGACCGGCTGGTGCTGGGGGTGCTCAAGCCGCAGCTCACCGAACTCTACCGATGGACGAACACCGGCTACGGCGACGTCACCGGTTATTTTCAGGTCTTCTACGGGATCGGCTTCCTGATCTTCGGGTGGCTGATCGACCGAATCGGGCCGAAATACGGCTATCTGCTCGCGATGGGGAGCTGGACGCTCGGCCATTTCGCGCAGACGCTGGTCACCTCGACGACCGGCTTCGTGATCGCGCGCATCCCGCTCGCGTTCGGTGAGGCGGGTACTTACCCATCCGCGCTCGCCGCCGCCTCGCAATGGTTTCCCAAGAAGGAGCGTGCGCTCGCGATCGGCGTCTTCAACGCCGGGGCGAACGTTGGCGCGGTCGTCACGCCGTTGCTGATCGGGTTCATCGTCGCCGGGCTGCTGCTCGACTGGCGCTGGGCGTTTATCATCACCGGGCTGTTCAATCTGGTGTGGCTGTTCGCGTGGTGGCGGCTCTACCACAAGCCCGCCGAGCATCCGCGGTTGACGACCGAGGAGCGTGCGTGGATCGAAACCGAGCCGGCGGTCGATCAGGGCCGCGCCGGCTTCCTGCGCGTGCTGCGGCATCGCGAGGCATGGGCCTATATGGCGGGGCGGTTCCTGATCGATCCCGTCTGGTGGACGTTCCTGTTCTGGCTGCCGGACTTTTTCAACAAGCAATATGGCTATGATCTGAAGAGCTTCGGGCCGCCGCTGGTTGCGATCTACATCCTCGCCGATCTCGGCGCGATCGCGGGCGGCTGGTATTCTTCGCACCTGCTCAAGCGTGGGGTGGCGACCGGGCGCGCCCGCAAGCGGGCGATGTTCGCCTGCGCGCTGTTCGCGCTGCCGGTGATGTTCGCGGGGCAGGCGAGCAACATCTGGATCGCGGTGACGCTGATCGGGCTGGCCTGCGCGGCGCATCAGGGCTTTTCGACCAATCTGTTCGCGCTGCCGGGCGACCAGTTTCCGCGCTTCGCACAGGGGACGCTGATCGGGCTCGGCGGATTCGCCGGGGCGGTCGGCGGGTTCATCGCATCGAAGTCGCTGGGGCTGCTGCTCGATACCGTCGGGAGCTACGGGCCGTTCTTCGTGGCGTGCGGGGTGGCATATCTGGTGGCGTTGCTGGTTTTCCACCTGCTCAACCCGCACTACCGCGACGTTCGCCTGACACCGGCCGGTTGACGGACGCGCCCAAGTGTTTGATACCGCTATCAACGCCGTGCGAGCATGTTCTCGGATCAGGTGCGACCGGCGCGAACGGTCAGGGAGAGAAAGATGTCGATGATCATGCCCGGCTCGAATCGTGCCGTTGACGACGTCTTTCCTCCGTTGCCGCCCGGCAGCTGCCCGTTTTTCTGATTTCGTTAGGCGCGCCGTTTTTCTCCCCTTTATTCGGCGCGTCGACTCTCGGGGCCGGTCTCTTCGCGAGCCCGGCCCTTCTTTCTTCCGGAGCGACCATGCGATCCTCGTTCGTGCTTGCCGCCGCGATGTTCAGCCTCGCCGCCACTCCCGCCGGTGCGCGCTCCTGTAGCTGGCAGGCGGCGTGGGCGTCGGCGCAAATGACGCCGGAGGGCAACAACGTCCTTCCCGCGGACGCGCTGCGCGATGCGACGCTGCGCCAGATCGTCCGCCCGTCGCTGGGTGGCGCGCGGGTGCGGGTGCGGTTTTCAAACACTTATGGGCGCGCGCCGCTGCGCATCGCTGCCGCGAGCCTCGCGCGCTCGGCGGACCTCGCCAGCGCGCGGGTGACGCCGGGCAGCCTGCGCGCGCTGTCGTTCGGCGGTGCGCGCGACGTGATCGTGCCGCCCGGCGCGGAATATTGGAGCGATGGGGTGACGCTGCCGGTCGCGGCGTTCGACGATCTGGCGGTGTCGGCCTATTTGCCCGTAGCGCCGGACGGGCAGACTTCGCACCCCGGATCGCGCGCGACCTCGTGGATCGTGAAGGGCGATGCGACCGGTTCGGCTGACCTGACGGGCGCGACCGGGACCGATCACTGGTTTCAGCTTTCTGGCGTGGAGGTCGAGCGCTGCGCCGCGCCAGCCGGGGTGGTCGCGTTCGGCGATTCGATCACTGATGGCTATGGCGTGAAGCCCAACACCAACGCGCGCTGGACCGACGGGCTCGCGCGGCGGCTGGGCGGCAAGGCGGCGGTGCTCAACCTCGGGATCGGCGGCAACCGCGTATTGCTCGACGGGCTCGGGCCGAATGCGATGGCGCGCTTCGATCGCGACGTGCTCGGGCAGGCGGGGGCGAGGCATCTGATCGTGCTGGAGGGTGTCAACGATATCGGCGTGCTGACCCGCGAGCAGCCTGCGACCCCGGAGGCGCATCTCAATCTGGTGGCCGGGGTGACGGGTGCCTATGCGCAGATGGTGGCGCGGGCGCATGCCAGGGGAATGACGGTGCATCTCGCGACGATCATGCCGTTCTCGACCAACGCTTATTACCATCCCGGCGCCGCGAGCGAGGCGGACCGGCAGGCGATCAACGCGTGGATCCGCACGCCGGGGAACGCCGATCATGTGATCGATTTCGACCGGCTGATGCGCGATCCGGCGCAGCCCGACCGGCTGCTCCCCGCCTATGACAGCGGCGACGGGCTGCACCCGAGCATCGCCGGCTATCGTGCGATGGCCGAAGGGATTTCGCTGGCGCCATTGCGGCGATAGATGCTATTTGTCCGACTATATATCTGTTTGCCGCTCTGGAGTCCGCCTGCATGACCGCCCCCCACGATCCGACGAAGCTGCGCAGCCGCGCGTGGTTCGACAATCCGGCGAACATCGACATGACGGCGCTGTATCTGGAGCGCTATCTGAACTTCGGGCTGACGCTGGAGGAATTGCAGTCGGGTCGCCCGATCATCGGCATCGCGCAGACCGGCTCTGACCTCAGCCCGTGCAACCGCCACCATCTGGTGCTGGCCGAGCGCGTGCGGGAGGGCGTGCGCGAGATGGGCGGGATCGTGCTGGAATTCCCGGTGCATCCGATCCAGGAAACCGGCAAGCGCCCGACCGCCGGGCTCGACCGCAACCTGGCGTATCTCGGGCTGGTCGAGGTCTTGTACGGCTATCCGCTCGACGGCGTGGTGCTGACGATCGGTTGCGACAAGACGACCCCGGCGTGCCTGATGGCGGCGGCGACGGTCAACATCCCGGCGATCGCNCCCCAGCCCAGCCCGAAGCCGAGCAGCAGCGCGGTCCCGAACCCGGCACCCCAATAGCCGGCGATCTGGATGAACATCGGCACGCGCGTGTCCTGCACCCCGCGCAACACGCCGGCCGCGACCGCCTGCGCGCCATCGACGAGCTGGAAGATCGCCGCGATCCCCAGCAGCGCGACCGCCAGCGATGCCACCGCGCCCTCGCGCGCCGGATCGACGTAGAGCCGCACCAGCCAGTGCGGCACTGCCCAGAACACTGCCGCGCTCAGCGCCATTACCGCGATCCCGGTCACGATCGCAACGTTGCCAGCGCGCGCGACCCACGCGCGGTCGCCCGCGCCGAACGCGAAACCGACGCGGATCGTCGCCGCCTGCGCGAGCCCGAACGGGATCTGGAACGCGATCGCGGCGATGTTGAGCGCCACCGCATGCGCGTCGATCGCCGCGACCGAGATCAGCCCCATCAGCAGGCCGGCGCCGCCGAACAACCCGCCCTCGGCCATCCAGCCGAGCGCGATCGGCGCGCCGAGCCGCGCGATCTCCGCCATCCGTGACCATTCGGCGCGCCACCATTTGCCGAGCAGGCGATAGCGGCGCAGCCGGCGATCGGTCAGCAGGATCACGACATAGGCCGCGCAGGTCGCCGTCGACACGATCACGCTCGACAGGGCCGACCCTTCCAGCCCCAGCGCCGGGAAGCCGGCGTTGCCGAATACCAGACACCAGTTGGCGAACACCGCGACACCCAGCGCCAGCGCGGTGACCATCAACGCCCAGCCCGGCCGTCCCAGCGCCGCTGCGGTCAGCCGGATCAAGGCCGCGCCGACCGCCGGCAGCACCGCCAGCGACAGCACGCGGCAGAACGATCCCGCGCGCGCCGCCACCGCCGGGTCCTGACCCGCCAGCCGCAGCAGTGGCGCGACGCAATTCAGCACCGCGATCACCACCACGGAGCCGAGCACCGCCAGCCACATCGCCATCCGGAACGACCGCCGCACCTGCCGCACCGCGCCGACCCGCCGGCCGAGCGCGGCGGCGATCAACGGCTCGGCCGCGCCG
This sequence comes from Sphingomonas sp. 8AM, assembly GCF_902506455.1. Lineage (GTDB taxonomy): Bacteria > Pseudomonadota > Alphaproteobacteria > Sphingomonadales > Sphingomonadaceae > Sphingomonas. The sequence continues at coordinate 1,071,920 of NZ_LR733844.1, forward strand.
ACCATCCCGATCAGCCCGAAGCCGAGGATATGGAAGAAGAACACGCCCAGCGTCGCGGCGGCGAACTCGACCGGCCCGAGCCGTGCGACGAACACCACATCGACCGCGAACACCGCCATCTGGAGCAGGTTCGCGCCGATCAGCGGCCCGGCCAGCGCCGCGAGCGCACGCAACTCCGCGCGCCACGTCGGCGGCGGCGCCTGCGTCAGCGGCGCGAGAGTGGAGGGGGCGGTCATGGATCGCGCACTAGCCGAGCCTGTCCGTCATTGCGAGCGTAGCGACGCCATCCAGAGCGTCCGGGGTGCGGCCCTGGATGGCGTCGCTACGCTCGCAATGACGTATGCTGCTCGTCCCTCATCCGTCATCCCGTAGAGGCGGGGATCCAGACGCGCAGGTCTGGCGCTAGCAGCGAAACGTCAGAGGTTCTGGATTCCCGCCTCCGCGGGAATGACGGAGAAGGCCATTTACCCTCAAAGCGTATTGCCCCGGTCATACACGCCGCGCTACGATCGCCGCCACGTAACGAAGGTGGCAGAAACGATGAAGCTGGTACGCGGCGCCTGGAAGCTGCTGGTCGGGATCAAGGACGCGCTGGTGCTCGTCGCGATGCTGCTGTTCTTCGCGGTGATCTTCGCCGCGCTCAATGCGCGGCAGCGCCCGGCCGCGATCGGCGACGGCGCGCTGGTGCTCAAGTTCGACGGCCCGATCGTCGAACAGCCCGAGGAAGTGCCGCTCACCGCGCTGGTCAGCGGGCAGCAGGTCGGCAAGCAATATCGCCTGCGCGACGTGCTGCGCGCGATCGACGCCGCGCGCACCGACGACCGCGTCAAGGCGATCGTCCTTGACCTCGATCGCTTCGGCGGCGCCTATCCGGCAGTACTCGGCGAGGTGCAGGCCGCGCTGGTGCGCGCGCGCACCGCGGGCAAGCCGGTGCTCGCCTATGCCACTGCCTATACCGACGGCGGCTATCGCCTCGCCTCGGCGGCGAGCGAGATCTGGATGGACCCGCTCGGCGGGACCTTCTTTGCCGGGCCCGGCGGCAACCAGTTGTTCTACAAGGGGCTGATCGACAAGCTCGGCGTCAATGCGCACGTCTATCGCGTCGGCAAGTTCAAGTCGGCGGTCGAGCCGTACACCCGCACCGACCAGAGCCCCGAGGCGCGCGAGGCGTCGCAGGCGCTTTACGGCACGCTCTTCGACCAATGGCGCGAGGCGGTGGCGACCGCGCGCCCGAAGGCGCAGCTCGCGCCCTGGCTCGGCAACCCCGCGCAGCTCGTCGCGCAGGCACAGGGCGACGTGTCGCGCGCCAATCTCGCCACCGGGCTGGTCGACAAGCTCGGCGACCGCGTCGCCTTCGGCCGCCGCGTCGCGCAGCTGGCGGGCGGCGACGACAAGAAGGTCGCCGGCTGGTTCAGGACGATCAACTACCCCGCCTATGTCGCCGCCAATCCGCTGCCCAAGAAGGGCAAGGTCGGGGTGCTGACCATCGCGGGCGAGATCGTCGACGGCGAGGCCGGCCCCGGCAAGGCGGCGGGCGATACCGTGTCGAAGCTGCTCTACAACGGGCTGGTCGAGAACGACCTCAAGGCGCTCGTGGTGCGCGTCGATTCGCCGGGCGGCTCGGTGCTGGCGTCGGAGAAGATCCGGCTCGCGATCCTCGAGGCCAAGCGCCGTGGCCTGCCGGTGGTCGTCTCGATGGGTGGGCTCGCCGCGTCGGGCGGTTACTGGGTGTCGACTCCCGCCGACGTGATCTTCGCCGAGCCCGGCACGATCACCGGCTCGATCGGCATCTTCGGCATCATCCCGACCTTCGAGAACACGCTCAAGAAGATCGGCCTGTCGACCGACGGTGTGAAGACCACCCCGCTCTCCGGCCAGCCCGACGTGCTCGGCGGGACCACCCCCGAACTCGACCGGATCGTTCAGGCCGGGATCGAGCATGGCTATCGGCAATTCCTCACCCGTGTTTCGCAGTCGCGCAAGCTGCCGGTCGAGCGCGTCAACGAGATCGGTCAGGGCCGCGTCTGGGTCGGCGGGATCGCGCAGCAGCTGAAGCTGGTCGACCGTTTCGGCGGGCTCGACGACGCGATCGCCGAGGCGGGCAAGCGTGCAAAGCTCGACGATGCGCAGCCGGTGTGGCTGGAAAAGAAGCCCGGGTTCGCCGCGCAGATCGCGCAACAGGTCGCCAGTCAGGAAGACGATGACGACGATGCCAGCGCCCCGGACGCGCTGTCGCGGCTGACGTGGCAGCGCCAGCAGGCCTTCGCCGCCGCACTGGGCGATGCGAAGCGGATGCTCGGCGGCGCGGCGGTGCGCGCGCAATGCCTCGAATGCGTCGGGCTCGGCCCGATCGCGGCGCGCGCCGAGGACCGCAATTTGTGGCAGCTCGTCGTCGCGCGGATCGGGCTGTGATGCCGCAGGGCCCGATCGCGATCCGCGCGGCGACCAGCGGCGACGCCGCCGCGATCGCTGCCATCTACGCGCCGTACGTGCTGTCAGGCACCGTCTCGTTCGAGAACGAGGCGCCCGATGCGGCGGCGATGCGTGAACGGCTCGAGGATTCGAACGGCTATTATCCGTGGCTGGTCGCGACCACCGACGACGCGGTGCTGGCCTATGCCTATGCGACGCAGTTCCGCGACCGTCCGGCGTATCGCTATGTGGTCGAGACATCGATCTACGTTGGCGGCGCGACCCACGGTCAGGGCGTCGGGCGGCTGCTCTACGAGGCGCTGGTCGACACGCTGCGCGCGCAGGGGTTCACGCAGGCGATCGGCGTGATCGCCCTCCCCAACGACGCCTCGATCACGTTACACGAAGCGGTCGGCTTCCGTCGCGCGGGCGTGTATCGCGAGGTCGGCTACAAGCAGGGCCGCTGGATCGACGTCGGCTTCTGGCAATGCGAGCTCAACGACAGCGCGATCCCGCCGGTCGAGCCGAAGCCGTTCAGCGTTACGGGCGTGCGCCGCGACTGACGTCGCGATCGATGAAGGCTGCTACCGTCGGCAAAACTGCCACCGTCGCCCCTGCGCAGGCAAAGGCCCATGTCTGTATCGTATGTCGAGCCAACCGACACACGATCGACACGCCTGTGTCAGATGCCCACGTGACGGGCGTCCGCCGCTACTGACGTCTGTGCTTGAGGGCCACGCTGACGATGAAGGAAGGGCAGCGTCGGGTTACGGCGCCGGCCGCTCCGCCTGCGCTTCGGCGAGGATTACCGCGAACTTGCCCTCGGCGTCGGTCCATTCACGCACCGGCGTCCACCCGCCCGCGCGCAGCAGGATGCGCGCGTCGCGCTCGCCATATTTGTGGCTGTTCTCGGTATGGATCGATTCACCCGCCGCTATCGAAAAGTCACGCCCCTCGACCGTGAAGGCAACGTCGCGCGTCGCGACCAGATGCATCTCGATCCGCGCGCGATCGTCGTTCCAGCGCGCCTCATGCGAGAAGGCGTCGACTGGCACCGTGCCGTCAAGCTCGCGGTTGATCCGCTCGAGCAAATTGCGGTTGAACGCCGCGGTCACGCCCTGCGCATCATCATAGGCCGGAACCAGCACCGCCGGGTCCTTGATCCGGTCCATCCCGATCAGCAGCATCGCGCCCCCGTTGCTGTCGGCGCCCAGTGACGCCCGCATCGCGCGGAGCAGATCCACCGCCGCCAGCGGGATCAGATTGCCGATCGTCGACCCCGGAAAAAACCCCAGCTTTTTCGCCGCGCTGATCGTGTGCGGCAGCGTCAGCGGGCGCGTGAAATCGGCTTCGAACGGCAGCACCAGCAGCTCGGGGAAAGCGTCGGACAGCTCGCGCGCCGACTGCCGCAGGAAATCGCCCGAAATGTCGATCGGCACGTACGACGATGGCTTGACGCAGCGCAGCACGATCGGCGTCTTCGTCGACGAGCCCGAACCGAACTCGACCACCGCGCGCCCCTCACCGACGATCTCGCGCAGCTCGGGGCACAAGCTCTCGAGCACCGCCGTCTCGGTCCGCGTCGGATAATATTCGGGCAAGTCGGTGATCTGCTCGAACAACTCCGATCCGCGGTGATCGTAAAACCACCGCGCCGGGATCGCGCGCGGGCGGCGTTCGAGCCCGGCGAGCACATCGGCACGGAATTGCGGGTCGGCGAGCGTCACCTGCCCGTCCTCGATCTCAGGCTTCAGCATCAAAGGTCCTTTGCCAGCCGCACGCCGGTGAATTGCCAACGCTGGTGCGGGTAGAAGAAGTTGCGATAGCAGGCGCGCGTATGGCCACGCGGGGTCGCGCAGCTGCCGCCGCGCAGCACGAATTGCCCGTTCATGAACTTGCCGTTATATTCGCCGACCGCGCCCTCGACCGGGTGGAAGCCCGGATAGGGGCGATACGCCGATCCGGTCCATTCCCACACGTCGCCGAAGAATGCCGGTCCGCCGTCGGACGGCCGCGGCTCGATCGCCCCCGCGCCATCGAGCTGGTTCCCCGCACTCGCGTCATACGGCGCGGCGGCGGCTTCCCATTCGAATTCGGTCGGCAGCCGCGCGCCGGCCCAGGTGGCATAGGCGTCTGCCTCGTAGAAGCTGACATGCGTCACCGGCGCCGCCGGATCGATCGCACGCCGCCCGTCGAGCCCGAAGCGCGTCCACGCCCCCTCGCGATGCTCCCAGTAGAGCGGCGCGCCGACCCGCTCGCGCTGCACCCATGCCCAGCCGTCCGACAGCCACAGCCGCGCATCGCAATAGCCGCCATCGGCAATGAAGGCGGCCCATTCACCATTGGTGACGGTGCGATCCGCGATCGCATGCTTGTGGAGGAGGGTGCGATGCCGCGGCCCCTCGCAATCGAAGGCAAAGCCGCTGCTATTGTGACCGACCTCGACGATACGCTCGTCACTCTCGATCCACGCGATCGGCCCGGGCAACGCCACGGGTACCTTGCGCGCGGGCGACCAGACCGCCGGCTCCAGCGGGTTTTCCGAGAACAGGTGCAGCACGTCGGTGACGAGCAGTTCCTGGTGCTGCTCCTCGTGATGGCAACCCAGCGCGACCAGTTCCAGCGCCGCCGCGGGCAGCTCCGCGACTGCCGCCAGCACCGCCCCGTCGACCGCCCGCCGATACGCCAGCACCTCGTCCAGCGTCGGCCGCGTGATCATCCCGCGCCGCCCGCGCGTATGACGCCGCCCCTCGGCTTCGTAATAACTGTTGAACAGGAACGGAAACCGCGGGTCGTGCAGCGCATAGCCCGGCACATGGTCGCGCAGGACGAAGGTCTCGAAGAACCATGTCGTGTGCGCCAGATGCCATTTCGCCGGGGAGGCGTCGTCCATCGACTGGACGGTGGCATCGGCGTCGGACAGCGGGGCGACCAGCGCCTCGCTCAGCCGTCGCACCTGCGCATAGCGCCGTGCGAGCGGGTCAGACCCGACAATCCGCCGGGTGAGCGCTTCCATCGTCGTCCTCCTGCAGCCACCCGGGAGATCGGGCGCGCACGGGACTGCCCTAGGTTATCGGTTTGCCCCTGCCACCCACAGAACGTCCCCACCTGCGTTAAGGTTCACCGATCGACAGGCGACGAAAAGAAAATCCGACAGGCGGTTCAGATAGATCAGTGCCTGCGGGTTGGCATGCGGTGCGAGCGCGATCGCCGAGCGTTCGGCACGGCGCACGATCGCGCGCGCCAGATGCAGCGACGCCGCCGCGCCGCCGGGCAGGACGAAGCTGGTCAGCGGCGGAACATGCGCGTTGAGCGCGTCGATTTCCGCCTCCAGCCGTGCGACCTGCGCCGGCACGATCCGCAGCGTCATTTCGCCGGGCGCGTAATCGTCACCCGGTGTCGCGAGATCGGCGCCAAGGTCGAACAGATCGTTCTGGACGCGGGTCAACTGCTCGGTGAGCGCGTTGTCGCCCAGCGCGGCGATCGCCACGCCGATCGCGCTGTTCGCCTCATCGACATCGCCGATCGCCTGCACGCGCGCATCGGTCTTGGCGACACGGCTGCTGTCCGACAGTCCGGTCGTGCCCTCGTCACCCGTGCGTGTGTAGATGCGGTTGAGCCGTACCATCAGGTGCGACCGGCGGCGAACAGGATCACGACGACGATCAGCACCGCGAGCGCCTGATAGAAGATGCGCATCTGCATCATGCGGTTCGATTTGAGCTGCGCCGCGGTCGGCCCCTCGCCGCGCGCCTCGGCGGTGGCGCTCTGGAGGAACGAGATGATGCCACGCACCAGCGCGACCACCGTGGCGATCATCGCCGCGATCAGCAGGATGACGAGAAAGGTATTCATGAAGCGAAGCTAAGACGCGGGAGCGCAAACGGCAATGGTCATCCCTCGTCGCCCCTGCGGAGGCAGGGGCATATGTCTGTCGAGTTGAAGAGGAAGGCAGACACATATCGGCCCATCCATGTGTCAGACCGCCCACCAAGCCGACACAGCCATGGGCCCCTGCCTCCGCAGGGGCGACAGCTCGCGCGGTGGGGGGCGCGACCTCTCCACACGCAATCGCGCCACGCTCACAACCTTGCTTTCACAGCGCCCCTCACCCCGTCGCCCCTGCGCAGGCAGGGGCCCATGTCTGTCGAGTTGAAGAAGAAGGCCGACACCCATCGGCCCACCGATGTGTCAGCCCCCTCACCCGAACGAAGCAGCCACAGGCCCTGACTTCGCGGGCAAGCCGACGCCTAAACCACTCCTGTCCGCAATCTCGCCGCGACCGCGGCCCCGTCCTCCCCCGCCTCGCGCAACGCCGCCAGCGTCGGCGCGCCGTGCCGCTTCGCCAGCCGTTGACCGTCCGTCCCGACCAGCAGATCGTGGTGCCACCAGCACGGCACCGGCAACCCGAGCAACGCCTGCAACACGCGATGCACATGCGTCGCCTCGAACAGATCGCGCCCGCGCACCACATCCGTCACCCCTTGCGCGGCATCGTCGACCGTCACCGCGAGATGATAGCTCGCCGGCGCATCCTTGCGCGCCAGCACCACGTCGCCTTGCGCCAGCGCATCATTCGCCACCACCTTCGCATGATCGCGCCATGACAGGTCACCGCAGCGCGCCACCGCTGCGGCCATGTCGATACGCCAGCAATGCGGCGCGTCACGCGCCGGAGCATGGCGACACGTGCCGGGATAGACCGCCACCGACCCATGCGGCGCGCTCAGCGCCTCGGCGATCTCCGCACGCGTGCAATAACAACGATATAGCAGGTCCAGCTCACGCAGCCGCTCAAGGGCGGCAGCATAAACCTCCAGCCGCGCCGACTGGAACAGCACCTCCCCGTCCCATGTCAGTCCCAGCCAGCGCAGGTCCTCCACGATCGTCGCGACATGCTCGGGCCGACTTCGCATCCCGTCGATATCCTCGATCCGCAGCAGGAATCGTCCGCCACGGTCGCGCGCGACATCATGCGCCCGGATCGCCGAAAAGGCGTGCCCCATATGCAGCCGCCCGGTCGGCGAAGGCGCAAAACGGGTGACGACGCTCATGCCGCGCGATGTGCGCCGTGCCGCGCGTGCCGACAAGAGGGTGACGTTTGGCAATATCGCGCGTTAGGAAGCGCCTATGACCGAACGCACGCCCCCCGTCGCCGCCACCCGCCCGCACAGCTTCACGATGCATGGGATCACCATCGACGATCCCTGGGCGTGGCTGAAGGATCCGAACTATCCCGACGTCACCGACAAGGACGTTCTCGCCTATCTCGAGGAAGAGAACGCGTATTTCGAGGCGCAGGTGGCGCCGCACCGTCCGTTGGTCGACCGCCTTTACGAAGAGATGAAGGCGCGCATCAAGGAGGACGAGAGTAGCGTCCCCCAGAAGGACGGCGATCATCTCTACTGGGCCGCGTTCGAGACCGGCGGGCAATATCGCAAATGGTGGCGCAAGCCGGTTGCGGGCGGCCCCGACGAATTGCTGCTGGACGAACCCGCTCTGGCGGAGGGCAAGGAATATTTCCGGCTCGGCGCGCTGTCGATCAGCGAGGACGGGACGCTGCTTGCCTATTCGACCGACGAGGATGGGTCGGAACGCTACACGATCCGCTTCAAGAGCCTGAACGGCGCGGCCGACGCGCCCGAGGCGATCGAGTCCGCCGCCGGCAAATGGGGCGATACGTCGATCGAGGGCACGATCGGCAACATCGTCTTCACCAGCGACGGCAGCTGCATCCTCTACGGCCTCACCGACGATCAATGGCGGACGCGCACGATAAAATTCCATCGTCTCGGCACGTCCAGCGCCGACGACGTGACGCTCTACTATGAAGACGATCCGGTCTTCTCGGTCGGCGTCAGTCAGACGAGTGACCGCAAGTGGATCGCGCTCGTCGCCAGCAGCCACGATACCAGCGAAATCCGCCTCTACCCCGCCGACAACCCCTTCGCCGAACCGATCCTGATCGCGCCACGCCAGCCCGGGCGCGAGTATGACGTCGACACGCACGGCGACACGTTGTTCATCCACACCAACGACACCGACCCGATGTGGCGACTGGTCACCGCGCCGATCACCGCTCCCGGCGAATGGACCGAGCGGATCGCGCCAAGCCCGCATTTCTACATGACCGGCGTCGAGTGTTTCCGCGATTTCTTCATCGTCGAGGGCCGCGAAGACGGGCTCGACCAGATCGAGATCCACGCCTACGATCTCGTCGGCGAGCCCCGCCGCATCGCCTTCCCGGAAGCGAGCTACGCGGCCGGGCTCGGCGACAATCCCGAGTATAATCAGACGGTTCTGAGGCTCGGGTACGAGTCGATGGTAACCCCGGGCACCGTTTACGATTACGACACCGCGACCGGCAAACTCACCACCCTGAAGGTGCAGGAAATCCCCAGCGGCTATGACGCGGCGAAGTACGACACGCAGCGGCTGAAGATCACCGCGCGCGACGGCACTGCCGTCCCGGTGTCGATTGTCTATCCGCGCGACTTCCCGCGTGATGGCTCGCGGCCGTTGTTCCTCTATGCCTATGGCGCCTACGGCCATGCGATCGCACCGGGTTTCTCGACCGGCATCCTCAGCCTGCTCGACCGTGGCTTTGCCTATGCCATCGCGCACATCCGCGGCGGCGACGACCTCGGCCAGCAATGGTATCACGACGGAAAGCTCGAGAAGCGCACCAACACCTTCAACGACTTCGTCGACGTCGCGAAGGGATTGGTCGAGGAAGCCTGGACCAGCGCCGGGCGGATTGCGATCGCCGGACGCTCGGCGGGCGGCGAGTTGATGGGTGCGGTCGTCAACTCCGATCCGCAACTGTGGGGTGCGGTGATCGCCGACGTCCCGTTCGTCGACGTGCTCAACACGATGCTCGACGAGACGTTGCCGCTCACGCCAGGCGAGTGGCCCGAATGGGGCAACCCGATCGAGGACCGGGCAGCATTCGAATTGATCCGCAGCTACTCGCCCTACGACAATGTAAGGGCGCAGGATTATCCGCCACTGTTCATCTCGGGCGGTCTCAACGATCCGCGCGTCACCTATTGGGAGCCCGCCAAATGGGCCGCCAAGCTGCGCGCGACCAAGACCGACACCAACATCCTGCTGCTCAAGACCAACATGGGTGCGGGCCACGGCGGCAAGTCCGGTCGCTTCGAGAGCCTGCGCGAAGCCGCCGAGGAACATGCCTTCGTGCTGTGGCAATTGGGCGTCGAGGCATGACCGCCGCATGACGATAGAGGCGATCGTCGCGCGCTATGGGCTCGCCGCGCTGTTCGCCGGCGCGGCGCTCGAGGGCGAGGCCGCGGTGGTGGCGGGCGGCATCCTCGCGCACAAGGGGCTGCTGTCGCTGCCCCTGGCGATGCTCGCCGCCGGGCTCGGTTCCTACACCGCCGATCAGGCGTGGTTCTACGCCGGCCGGCACTTCCGCGACCACAGATGGATCGCCGCCGCGCGCGCCAGGCCCGCCTTCGCGCGCGCGGTCGCCGTGTTCGAGCGCCATCCTACCGCGTTCATCTTCGCCTTCCGCTTCCTCTATGGTCTGCGCACCGTCAGCCCGATCGCGATCGGCTCGACCAACGTCTCGGCGCGGCGCTTCGCAATCGTCAACGGTGTGTCGGCGACCTGCTGGGCGATCCTGTTCACCGGGATCGGCTTCCTGTTCGGGCACGGTTTCGAGCGATTGCTCGGCCGGATCGCCGCCGACCGGCATCTCTGGTCGACGGTCGGCGCGCTGATCGCCCTAGGCATCGCGTTCGGCGGCTGGCGCTGGTACAAGGCACGACACGCATGACCTTTACCCGGACCTTCACCGCGCAACCCGCCGACATCGACGAACTCGGCCATGTCAACAACGCCGTCTGGGTGCGCTGGATTCAGGAGCTGTCAGTCGCGCATTGGGCGGAGATCGCGCCGCCCGCGCATCAGGCCGCCTATGTCTGGATGATCACCCGCCACGTCATCGACTATCGCGGCAATGTCGTGGAAGGTGAGACAGTTACGGGCGAAACCTGGGTCCCGGACCCACCGCGCGGCGCGCGCTTCGACCGCCATTTCCGCTTCCTCGGCACCGACGGCAAGCTACGCGTCGAGGGGGTGACGACCTGGGCGTTGCTCGACCGCGCGAGCGGGCGGCTGTTGCGGATCACGCCAGAGATCGCCGCTCCGTTTCAGGCGTAGCGTCATTGCGAGCGTAGCGAAGCAATGACGAAGGCGGAGGCCGCTATGAACCCCCGCCCCCGAGCATCACGCGTTCGCCGGCTGCTTCTCGCCGATCACCTTCATCAGATCGTCGAACGACTTGGAAAAGCTCGCCACGCCCTCCTCGACCAGCGTCTTGGTCACGCCATCCAGATCGAGCCCAAGCCGCGCCTGTTCCTCGATCACGTGCCGCGCCTCGTCGACGCCCTCGGTCAGCGTCTGCGCCACCGTGCCATGATCGCGAAACGCGTCCATCGTCTTCGGCGGCATCGTATTGACCGTGTCCGGCCCGATCAGCTGGTCGACATACAGCGTGTCGGGATAATCGGGGTTCTTGGTCCCCGTCGACGCCCACAGCAAGCGCTGCGGCTGCGCGCCCTTCGCCGCCAGCTTCTGCCAGCGATCCGACGCGATGAACTCCTGGTACCAGGCATAGGCCAGCTTGGCGTTGGCGATCGCCACCTTGCCCTTCAGCGCCTTCGCCTCGTCGCCGCCCTTCCCGGCGTCGATCGCGTCGTCGATCTTGCTGTCGATCCGGCTGACGAAGAAGCTCGCCACGCTCGCGATCCGGTCGATCGGCATGTCCTTCGACACGCGCTCCTCCAGCCCCTCGACATAGGCGTAGGCGACCGCCTTGTACGCCTCGACCCCGAACAGCAGCGTGACGTTGACGTTGATCCCCTTGGCGATCGTGTCGCGGATCGCGCGCACGCCGTCGTCGGTGCCGGGGATCTTGATCATCAGGTTCGGGCGATCGACCGCCTGCCACAGCCGCTCGGCTTCCTCAGCGGTTTCCGGCCCCTTGAGCGCCAGATACGGCGACACTTCGAGGCTGACATAGCCGTCCTTCGAGTCCAGCCGGTCATAGACCGGGCGCAGCGTATCGCACGCCGCCTGGATGTCCTTGATCGCCTGCGATTCATAACGGTCCATCGGCTCGGCACCCGGACTGGCCTTGTCGAACTCGGCAAAGCCCGCATCATAGGCGTCGCCCGCACCCATCGCCTTCTCGAAGATCGTCGGGTTGGAGGTGACCCCGGTCAGCCCGTCCTCGTCGACCAGCTTCTTGAGACCGCCCTGTTCGAGGAACTTGCGATCGACGAAGTCCAGCCACACCGCGGTGCCGGCGTTGCTGAGGTCCTGTAGCTTGCTCATCCCGATCTCCAAACTCGTCGCCCCCGCGCAGGCGGGGGCCAATGTCTCTCACCACGAAGGGCAACGCTGATGGATATAGTGATGGGCCCCCGCCTTCGCAGGGGCGACGTTTACGCCATCACTTCCTTCGCCACCTTCACGACATTATCGACCGTAAAGCCGTATTTGTCCGCCAGCTTGGCGAGCGGCGCCGACGCGCCGAAGGTCGACATCGTGACCTGCCGCCCCTCATAGCCGACATAGCGATCCCAGCCGAGCGACCCGGCCATTTCGATCGCAACGCGCGCCTTGACCGCCTTGGGCAGCACGCTCTCCTTATAGGCGGCGTCCTGCAGTTCGTAGCGATACCAGCTCGGCATCGACACGACCCGCGCCTTCACACCCTCGGCGACCAGCTTCTCATAGGCCTGCACCGCCAGCGACACTTCAGAGCCGGTCGCGATCAGGATCACGTCCGGCCTCTCGTCGCCACCCGCCAGCACGTACGCGCCCTTCTCGACGCCATCAGCGCTCGCATACTTGCTGCGGTCAAGCGTCGGCAGCGCCTGCCGCGACAGGATCAGCGCCGCCGGGGTGCTCGCATCCTTCATCACCGCGCGCCAGGCCGCCGCGACCTCATTGGCATCGCCGGGACGGATCGTGTCGAGTCCCGGGATCGCGCGCAGCGTGGCGAGATGCTCGATCGGCTGGTGGGTCGGTCCGTCCTCGCCGACGCCGATCGAATCGTGCGTGAACACCCACACCGATCCGATCTCCATGATCGCCGACAGCCGCACCGGCGCACGCATATAATCGAGAAAGACAAGGAAGGTGGAGCCGTAGGCGCGCAGGTGCGACAGCGCCATGCCGTTCACCACCGCGCCCATGCCATGCTCGCGCACGCCGAAGTGCAGGTTCGTGCCGCCGTAATTGTCGGCCTCGAACGACGGCGCACCCTTGATGTCGGTCTTGGTCGACGGCGACAGATCGGCCGAGCCGCCGAGCAGCCACGGCACCTTCTTGACGATCGCGTTGAGCACCTTGCCGCCCGCGTCGCGGCTGGCGACGCCCTTTTCATCGGCGTCAAAGGTCGGGATCTCGCTGTCCCAGCCCTCGGGCAGCTCGTCCTTGAGCAGCAGGTCGAGTTCCGCCGCCAGCTCGGCATGTTCGCCGCGATACTTCTCATACAGCGCAACCCATTCGTCGCGCGCCTTGCCGCCGCGGTCCTTCACCGCCTTGCCGAATGCTTCCTTCACGCCCTCGGGCACGTAGAAGTCCTCGGCCGGCCAGCCATACGCTTCCTTGGTCTTGGCGATGTTCTCGGCGCCCAGCGGCTCGCCATGCGCCTTCTCACTGCCGGCGCGAGGGGAACCCCAGCCGATCACCGATTTGACGACGATCAGCGTCGGCGCCTCGGTTTCCTCACGGAACGCCTCAAGCGCCTCGGTCAGTGCCTTGATATCATTGGCATCATCGACATGAATGACGTTCCAGCCATAAGCGTGGAAGCGCGCGCCGACGTCCTCGTCGAACGCCAGATCGGTATCGCCCTCGATCGAGATCTGGTTGCTGTCGTAGATCCAGCACAGGTTGCTGAGCTTCAGATGCCCGGCCAGCGACGCCGCCTCGGCGGAGACGCCTTCCATCATGTCGCCATCGCCGCACACGACATAGACGTCATGGTCGAACAGCGCGAAGCCCGGACGATTGTAGCGCGCCGCCAGCCAGCGCTCGGCGATCGCCATGCCGACCGAATTGCCGCACCCGGCGCCCAGCGGCCCGGTCGTCGTCTCGACGCCGGTGGTGTGGCGATATTCCGGGTGGCCCGGCGTCTTGGACGAAAGCTGGCGGAACTGCTTGATATCGTCGAGCGACATCGCCGGCTTGCCGCTCTTCTGGCCGCTCGCGTCGATCTCCTCGACACCGGCGAGATACAGCAACGAATAGAGCAGCATCGAGGCATGGCCGACCGACAGCACGAAGCGGTCGCGGTTCGGCCAGTCGGCGTGCGCGGGATCGTAGCGGAGGAACTGCGTCCAGATCGTCCAGCCGACCGGCGCCAGCGCCATTGGCGTGCCGGGGTGGCCAGAATTGGCCTTCTGCACGGCGTCCATCGACAGCGTGCGGATCGTGTCGATCTGCAGCCGCTCCGGGCTGCCGTCCTCGTGGAAACCGGCGGGCGAGCTGGCGGTATCGGTCATGCAATCCTCATGTCGGGAGTCACGGGGTCGAACGCACCGGCGCGACGCCGGTTGCCGAGTCCCGTTTCCCTTAACCGTTGAGGTCCACGCGTTCCAGTCGCGTAACGACGCCGCGATCCGCGACATAGGTCGCATCCACCTCGTCGAGGAACAGCCCGTGCCCCAGCACGCCGGGCGTGGCGTCCAGCGCCTCCGCCAGCCACCGCGCGTCGGGAAAGGCGGCGAAACGTGCGTCGAGCACAATATTGCCATTGTCGGTTACGCCATTGCGCACCGTCACCGTCGCGTCGACCATCGCCAGCCGATCCACGGCATAGGCGCGCGCAAACGGCAGCACCTCGATCGGCAGCCTGGCCGCACCGATCGCCGCGACGCGCTTCGAGGCGTCGGCGATCACCACCATCCGCGTCGAGGCCGCCGCGACGATCTTCTCGCGGAGCATCGCCCCGCCCGCGCCCTTGATCGCCCACAGCCGATCGTCGATCTCGTCCGCGCCGTCGATCGTCAGATCGACGCGCGCGACCTCGGCGAAGTCGCGGACGACGATGCCGAGCGCCGCCGCCCGCTCGGCGCTGTCGATACTGGTCGCCACCGCGGTGACGCGAAGCCCATCGGCGACGCGCCGCCCCAGCGCCTCGATCGCAAAGCGCACCGTCGATCCGCTGCCCAGCCCGACCAGCATGTCGCGCTGCACCTCGCCCACCGCCGCGTCGGCCGCGGCCCGCTTGTCGTCGTCCTGGGTCATCATCACCTTAGCGCATCAACCCCGCCCCGGTTGCACCAATCGCTCCTTTCGTCATCCCGGACTTGATCCGGGATCCCGCTTGTTCTTGCACGCTCGCGACGAAGAAGCGGGGCCCCGGACCAAGTCCGGGGCGACGAAGGTGGGTAAGCTGTCGATCCAGAAGTTAGGCCGATCCCGCCGAGCCCCTCAAGAACGCGGGGCGAAGATCTTGCCGACCAGCAGCTCGGCTGCGCGCGCGAACGCTTCGCCGGGTTCGGTGCGCGCCGCCTCCGGCTTCGCCCCGTTAGCCTTCTCGCCCCGCTCCGCCGCCTTCGCGGCCTCGCGCGTCAACGCCGCGGTCGCCACCGCGCCGACCACTGCCGCCAGCGCCTGCTTGCCCGCCGGCCCCTGCACCTGCTCGATCAGCTTCTCGCCGGCCTTGCGCAGCTCCTTGGGCACCTTCACCCCCAGCACTTCCTTGGGCAGCTTGCCCTTCTTCTTCTTCGCCATCGCGTCGCGCCTCCAGACTGTAACATTCATATAAGACACCACCGCCGCCCCGCAACCGTCGTGCGTGTCGTGCGTCTTGCCGCAGTGCGGCGCCCGCCCCACATCGCGCGCTCGCCGCCGGGCTGGACGCGGCCGAACAGATATGGAACAAACTCCCTTATGGCATTGACGACGATCTCCGTCCGCGGCGCGCGCGAGCACAACCTCAAGGACGTGAGCGTCGATATCCCGCGCGATACGCTGACGGTCATCACCGGGCTGTCGGGGTCGGGCAAGTCGAGCCTCGCCTTCGACACCATCTATGCCGAGGGGCAGCGCCGCTACGTCGAGTCGCTGTCCGCCTATGCGCGCCAGTTCCTCGAGCTGATGCAGAAGCCCGACGTCGACCATATCGAGGGGCTGAGCCCTGCGATCTCGATCGAGCAGAAGACCACCAGCCGCAATCCGCGCTCGACGGTCGCGACCGTCACCGAGA
Organism: Sphingomonas sp. 8AM; assembly: GCF_902506455.1. GTDB lineage: Bacteria > Pseudomonadota > Alphaproteobacteria > Sphingomonadales > Sphingomonadaceae > Sphingomonas. The sequence continues at coordinate 1,087,581 of NZ_LR733844.1, forward strand.
TCTACGATTACATGCGCCTGCTGTGGGCGCGGGTCGGCGTGCCCTATTCGCCGGTCACCGGCCTGCCGATCGCGGCGCAGACCGTCAGCCAGATGGTCGACCGCGTCATGGCGCTGCCCGAGGGCACGCGGCTCTACCTGCTCGCCCCCGTCGTGCGCGGCCGCAAGGGCGAGTATCGCAAGGAGCTGGCCGAGTGGCAGAAGGCGGGCTTCACGCGCGTCCGCATCGACGGCACGATCCATGAGATCGACGAAGCCCCCGCGCTCGACAAGAAGTACAAGCACGACATCGAGGTCGTGGTCGATCGCCTCGCGGTGAACGAAAACGCCGCCACCCGCCTCGCCGACAGTTTCGAGACCGCGCTCAAGCTCGCCGACGGCCTCGCCTATATCGACCCCGCCGACCCGGTCGAGCCGCGCACCCCCGAAAGCGTCGTCCTCGGTGACCACGCACCCCCGGGCCGCATCGTCTTCTCCGAGAAGTTCGCCTGCCCGGTCAGCGGCTTCACGATCTCCGAGATCGAGCCGCGGCTGTTCTCGTTCAACGCCCCGCAGGGCGCCTGCCCGGCGTGCGACGGGCTCGGCGAGAAGCTCGTGTTCGACGAGGACCTCGTCGTCCCCAACCACGAACTGTCGATCAAGAAGGGCGCGGTCGTCCCCTGGGCCAAGTCCAACCCGCCCTCGCCTTATTACATGCAGGTGATGGCCAGCCTCGCGCGCGAATTCGGCTTCTCGCTCGACACGCCGTGGAGCGAGCTGCACCCCGAGATCGCCGACAAGATCCTCTACGGCACCGAGGGCAAGGCGGTGACGCTGACCTTCATCGACGGCAAGAAGAGCTACGACGTCAAGAAGCCGTTCGAGGGCGTGATCGGCAACCTCAACCGCCGACTGCTCCAGACCGAGAGCGCGTGGATGAAGGAGGAGCTGTCCAAATACCAGTCGAGCCAGCCTTGCGAGGTCTGCAAGGGCGCGCGGCTCAAGCCCGAGGCGCTGGCGGTCAAGATCGCGAACGAGAACATCAGCCACGCCACCCGCATGAGCGTGGTCGACGCGCTCGCCTTCTTCACCGATCTCCCCAACCACCTCGGCGACCAGCAGCGCGCGATCGCCGAGCGCATCCTGAAGGAGATCATCGAGCGGCTCGGCTTCCTCAACAACGTCGGGCTCGACTATCTCAACCTCGACCGCACCAGCGGCACGCTGTCGGGCGGCGAGAGCCAGCGCATCCGCCTCGCCTCGCAGATCGGCAGCGGGCTGTCGGGCGTGCTCTACGTCCTCGACGAGCCGTCGATCGGCCTGCACCAGCGCGACAACGACATGCTGCTCGCCACGCTCCGCCGGCTGCGCGACCTCGGCAACACCGTGATCGTCGTCGAGCATGACGAGGATGCGATCCGCATGGCCGATTACGTGATCGACATGGGGCCGGGCGCGGGCGTCCACGGCGGGCAGATCGTCGCGCAGGGCACCGTCAAGCAATTGCTCAAGAGCAAGACCTCGGTCACCGCCGATTACCTCAACGGCACCCGCGAAGTCGCGGTCCCGGCCAAGCGCCGCAAGGGCAGCGGCAAGAAGCTCACCGTCCACAACGCCACCGCCAACAACCTGACCGGCGTCACCGCGTCGATCCCGCTCGGCACCTTCACCTGCATCACTGGCGTGTCGGGATCGGGCAAGTCGAGCTTCACGATCGACACGCTCTATGCCGCCGCGGCGCGCACGCTCAACGGCGCACGCATCCTCGCGGGCAAGCACGACAAGATCACCGGTCTCCAGCATCTCGACAAGGTCATCGACATCGACCAGTCGCCGATCGGCCGCACCCCGCGCTCCAACCCCGCCACCTATACCGGCGCGTTCACGCAGATCCGCGACTGGTTCGCCGGGCTCCCGGAGTCACTGGCGCGCGGCTACAAGCCCGGGCGCTTCTCGTTCAACGTCAAGGGCGGCCGCTGCGAGGCGTGCCAGGGCGACGGCGTACTCAAGATCGAGATGCACTTCCTCCCCGACGTCTATGTCACCTGCGACGTCTGCCACGGCGCGCGCTACAATCGCGAGACGCTGGAGGTGAAGCACAAGGGGCACAGCATCGCCGACGTGCTCGACATGACCGTCGAGGACGCCGCGTCCTTCTTCGCCGCCGTCCCGCCGATCCGCGACAAGATGGCGATGCTGGTCGAGGTCGGGCTCGGCTACGTCAAGGTCGGGCAACAGGCGACGACGCTGTCGGGCGGCGAGGCGCAGCGCGTGAAGCTCGCCAAGGAACTCAGCCGCCGTGCCACCGGCAACACGCTCTACATCCTCGACGAACCGACCACCGGCCTGCATTTCGAGGACGTCCGCAAGCTGCTTGAGGTGCTCCATGCGCTGGTCGAGCAGGGCAACACCGTGGTCGTGATCGAGCACAATCTCGACGTCATCAAGACCGCCGACTGGATCGTCGACCTCGGTCCCGAAGGCGGCGTGAAGGGCGGCGAGATCGTCGCCGCAGGCACGCCCGAGGAGGTGGTGAAGGAACCGCGTAGCTTTACGGGGAAGTATTTGCAACCGTTGCTTTCGAGGAATGATGACAGGCAACATGCGGCCGAGTAATCTGGCCCTGGGAGGGGCCGATGTTCTACATCCATATACTTCGTGTGAAATGTGAAGGCATGCCGCAAGGCGACTTTCTTCGTGAGGCAAGCGACCCTGTGTCTGTCATTGTACGATCGTTAGAGTCGAAGCCGACTGCGGATGTTGGGAGAGGATCAGAGTGGCACATCGGAAACGTAGAAAAAATTGACAAAAGCGGTGTCGGGTTTGCCATGGGTCGAACGCAAGCTGTCACAACACCACAGTTTGATTTGAGTACGCACAACTTCGTTGAAGAGGAGGCAATGCGAGCTCCGTTCACGCTCGGCGTGTTTGATAAAGAAACTCAGTCCTGCGGGATCATTCGCAAAGGTGGCGTTTCACAAAGCTCGAGTGAAATTGCCGGAAAACTGGCCAAGTTACTAAATTCCGCGCCCTATGCCAGAGAGTCAAACTACGAGATTGTAGTCGAACCAATTCCGGATCCCATCGACTTCATCTCTTCCGTCCGGGAAGCAAAAGCGGTCATTCGTTTTAGTTTCACGGTCACTTGGCCGAATCCACATGATGTTGACAGATTGATTCAGGGACCTGCGAAGGAGTTTACCAAAGAGGCTGGAGGCGAAAAAACACGCGTTGAGGTTGAAGGAGAAAGTCTCGATAAGGGCTTGATTGAGGACGTGGCCAAAGCTGTCGCAGCGGATGGGGAGCAGGCGTCCGCCAGCGTACGGACGGGAGAGGGTGGCCCGCCCAAGCGCGTACATCTGTCAGGGAATCCGGTGGTAGAGCGCGTTGAACCGTCACCTCACGAGTCGGTATTTTCGTCAATACTCGATGCTACGAAGCGAGCTTACCATAGGGTTCGAGGCCCAGTGGATTTGTAATGCAAACATTCTGGAAATGGTTGATACATCGCAAACCCGGATCACCCCGAGGCATGGAGAATATTGTCAATGGTTTTCTTCTGATTCATGTCGCCATTGCCACGGTCGCTACATTCCTTATCAAGTCCGACCCATTTACGTTTGCAGCGAAGGCGCTTTTCCCAGCATCCTCTATTCTAATTGGCATGTCGCTGGCATGGACTACACGGGCGTCTACACTTCTCCAATCTGCCGACCTTAGAGATGCCCTTTTCAGAAACGATCGGCGCGCCGAAGACTACGTATACGGCTTTCAGTTAGCCATACTCGTCATTATGCTAATGGTAACGTACGTTGCGATAATGGCGGGTGGGGGCTTATCAATAAATGTTTTTGGGCAGGAGACAGATTCGCTACTATCGGGATTCTGGCTTTATCTGCTTCTCAGCCTCGCCATGAGGGAGTGCTGGGGTGTGGTGAATTTTACTAACTTGCTAAGCCTTTTAGATTACAGGCGAAGCGAAAAACGCTAAGTCACAAACCCGCGGCCTTCCGAAGCGCCTCGTTCATCCGCCCCTGCCACCCCGGCCCGCCTTCGCGAAACTTCTCGATCACCTCGGGATCGAGCCGCAGCGTTACCTGCCTTTTCGGCACATCACCACTCGGCGGACGCCCGACCGGGCGCCACTTACCCGGCCGGACGACCTCGTCACCGAGACGCACCTCCGCCTCCGCGAACATCTCCTCCGTCCACTCCGGCGCGTCGTCAGGGTCAACCCAGTTGCCGGGCGAACCAGTGTTGCTCTCGCTCATTGCACTTCCTCATCGAGATGATGCGGCGGTGTCCGTCCACCTCCGCCCACACCACGACCACCAGTCGTTCGTTCAGCAATCCGAACGTCTGGAAGCGAGGTTCGGGATAGTCGAACCGGTCATCGGCTCGCGTCATCGTCAAACCGGCGAACATCTGCCCGGCATCGGCGAAGTCCAGCCCTCGTTCGGCCAATGTCTTCGCGCGTTTGGCAGGGTCGAAGCTGATCTCCACCGCGCAATTATGTAGCTACACAATCGGCAAGGTCAATGGCCCGCCGCGGCAAAGCCGCGTCGTCGGACGGCGCTCATAGCGCCGCCGGCCGAGCCCGCCGCACGGTGCCGCGCCGGTAGCTCCGCTACCGCCTTGCGCGGCGGGCTGTCCTACACCCTCCAACAAAAGCCACCCTCCCGCACCCTTTCCGCAGGAGGCGCACCACAATGACCGTCATGACCCCGATGGAAGGCATCACCGCCCCCGCCCGCCGCGCCACGACGCCGCTCCCATCCGTCACCCTCCTCACCGAAAGCACCCAATCCCGCCGCCACGACGGCTGGTCCGCCACCAACCAGCGCGCCTTCCTCGAAGCGATCGCCGAGGGCCACGGCGTCGACGCCGCCTGCGCGTGCGTCGGGCTGTCCGCCACCTCCGCCTATGCCTTCCGCCGCACCGCCAAGGGCGCGGCGTTCGCGCTCGGCTGGCGCGCTGCGTCGCTCGTCGCGCGTGAGGTCGTCGCCGAGACGCTGATGGTCCGCGCGCTCGACGGCCAGACCGACACCTACACCCGCGCCGACGGCTCCGTGGTCACCCGCCACCGCCACGACAACCGCCTCGCGATGAGCCTGCTCGCCCGCCTCGACCGGCAGGTCGAGGCCGCCCCCGACACCGACGTGAAGGCCGCACGGCTCGTCGCGCAGGAGTTCGACGCCTATCTCGATCTCGTCGCGGGCGGCGGCGGCGCGGCGCGCGCCGGGCTGTTCCTCGCGCAGCGCAGCGGCGCGCTCGATCCCATACGCGACGCCGCCGACGGCGACGCCGCCGCGCTCGCCCCGCTCTACGCGCTCGCCGCCGCGGACCGCTTCGCGCGCACCGGCCACGCCACCGCCGCCGACGTGCCGGTCGCCGATCTCGACCCCGCGCAGCGCCAGCACTGGACCGCCGAGCAATGGGCGCGCGCCGAGGCCGCCGGGCTGATCGCCTTCGCCGCCCCGCCCGCGCCGGAAGCACCCCCGCCGGCGCCTCAACTTTCGCAACATTCGGCCGGGCCCGCCGAGCCGGTGTGGTGGGACGACGAGGCGGAGGACTGGCGCACCTGCTTCCCGCCGCCCGCCGATTTCCTCGGCATCGAGGAAGGCGATCCCGCCGACCCCGATTACGAACGCTCGCTGACCGAGGCCGAGGAAGCGCTGATGGGCGACCCGCCCGAGGATACGGATGGCGCGCTGGTCGCCGATCTCGCGCGCGACCGCGACGCGTGGTTCGGCGCGCGCGCCGCGTCGTGCTGGCCCACCGACGCGACCGAACCCGCCGCCCCGCCTGAACCTTCGTGGTTCGCCGACGTTGCCCCCGCATCCTTCCACGACACAGGAACGTTTGCGACATGAGCATCTTCGGGGCGATCAAGAAGGCGATCTTCGGCGACCACGGCCCGCTCGGCGGTCAGTTCTCGGGCAAGAAGGATGCGCCCGCTGCCGCCCCCGGCGCGCCGGCCGCCCCTGCGGCACCCAGCCCCCCGCCGACCTTGCGACCCCGAATAGCGCGCTTTCCTCCCCGCCGCGCCCGCCCGCTTTCCGTGTCGCTTTTGATGCAACAGCGCGCCGCAGTCTCCACGAGGGCAGGAGGGGGGCGGATTTGGCGCGCCGCTGTGATGCGGATTGATGCACCCGGATGCGCTTTTCGGCGGGCGTGGGCAAATGGTCGAAACGCGGCTTGGCAGCGCCATTGTGGGTGCTGGTAGCGGGAAAAGCATGATCTTCCCGACATTGCCTCAGAACGACCCGGAAACCCGCAGAAAACAGCCGTTCTTCGATCATGTTCGAGGCATGACCTAACCCTGATCCCAGACAGCCGAAAACATGATGTCTAATGAATTCAGAAGCTTAGCGGTGCCGATCTGTCACCCTAAAAGGACATGATCAGATCATCATAACATCAGGGTATTTGTCATGCCTTAAGCCGTTGATTTTGCCGGTAAGTTAGGAAGGTCAGGGTTTTCCCGACCCATCCCTACAGGTTTAGCCGGGCGTCCCTAACTAGGCACAGCCGCCCATTGTCGGACCGGCGTGCTTGCCAGTCCAAGGCAGCACACGGCGCAAAGCGCACATGTGCTATTAATGGAGCGGGTGAAGGGAATCGAACCCTCGTCGTAAGCTTGGGAAGCTTCTGCTCTACCATTGAGCTACACCCGCGTGGCGATCCCGTTGCCATGAGGCAAAGGCGGCGTCAACGCGATTCGGCGCGGTAGTCCAGCACGAAGGCGACCACCGACGCCGCCGGCATCTCGCACGGCCGCAGCGCGACGCGTCGGCCGGCAAGACGATAAAGATTGAAGCTTACCCGCGCTGCGCCGCCGAGTTCCTCGCCGTACAGCCACACGCGCCGCCGGTCCGGGCTTTCGGCGAGCGTGACGCCCCAGCGCCGCCCGGCATATACGCCCTCGCCATAGCCGGGCGGCCAATCCTCGAGCGTGGCGAGGAAGGCCGCCGGGGGTGCGTCGTCAGTCGAGGTCGCTGTTGCCATGACCGTGGCCGACCGTCACCTTTGCGCCGGTGTCGGCGCCGCGGCCGCTACCCGCTTCCCACCAGTAAGGCAGGCGCTTGCGGTTCCCGGTCGCGACTTCGTTGAGCGTCGCCGCGTCGTACAGGCGGCCGCCCAGCATCACGCGGCTGATCTTGTCGCTGTTGCGGATGTCGGCGGTGGGATCGGCGTCGAGCACGACCAGATCGGCGAGCTTGCCGGGTTCGAGCGAGCCGACGTCCTTCTGGTAACCGAGCGAGGTCGCCGAGGCGATCGTGCCGGCGCGCAGCGCCTCGATCGGGGTCATTCCGCCGCGCACGAAGCTCCACAACTCCCAGTGCGCGCCGAGCCCCGGTTGCTGGCCGTGCGCGCCGATCGCGACGTGGATGCCCTTGTTGGCGAGCTTCCTGGCCTCGCGCGCGGTCGCGCCATCGACATAATCCTCCTCGGGCGCGATCGGGCGGCGTGCGTTCTGCGCGGCGAGCAGCGCGGGCGGAGCATGGCGGGTGAGCAAGGGGTGCCGCCATACGTCGCTGTGCGCGCGCCAGTACGGGTCACCCGCCAGCCCGCCGTAAGCGACGACCAGCGTCGGGGTATAGCCGACCGTGGTCTGCGCCCACAGGCTGAGCACATCATTGTAGAAATGTTCGAGCGGGACGTTGTGCTCGAGCGTCGAATTGCCGTCCGACACCAGGGTCATGTCGAGCGTGTAGAGCGAGCCGCCCTCGGGCACGACTTCCATACCCTCGGCCTGCGCGGCGGCGACGACCATCTGGCGCTGTTCGCGGCGCGGCTGGTTATAGTTCTTGACGCTGTGCGCGCCCTGCGCCTTCAGCCGGCGGACGATCGACAGCGCATCGTCGTAGCTGTCGATCTGCGCGTAAACGTCGGGGCTCTTCGCGCCATAGATCACCTCGCCGGTCGAGAAGGTGCGCGGTGCGAGCACCAGCCCGGCGGCTTGCATCTCGGCGGCGGGGAAGATCTCCGCCGAGCGCGACGACGGATCGTGGACGGTGGTGGTGCCAAGCGCGAGATTGGCCATCGCCGACCAGTTCTGCTGCGGGACCAACTCGTCGTCGCCCTGCGGTCCGTGCGCGTGCGCGTCGACGAAGCCGGGGACGATCGTCTTGCCGGTGACGTCGACGGTCGTCGCGCCGGCCGGGACCTGCACCGAGGTGCGCGGCCCGACCGCGACGATGCGGTCGCCGCGGATCATGACCGTGGCGTTATCGATGATACCGCCGTCGGTGCCGGCCATCGTCACGACGCGGGCGCCGGTGAGTGCGACCGTGCCGGTCGGCTTGGCGGCGGCGACGTCCATCGACAGCGATACGCCGGTGCGCGGCGCGGCGAATTTGGCGGCGTCCTCGTCGGCCGGCGCGGCGCGGAACAGCGCGGCGATGTCGGCGGAATAGAGCGTCGGGCCGGCGCTCCAGTGAATACGCTTGCCGTCCTGCGACCAGTTGATGAAGTCGGCCCCGTCGGCGCTGACCCGCGTCACCGGCAGCGCGCCGGACTTGGTATCGACCTCGACCGCCTGCGTGCCCGGCATCAGTGGCATGACGAAGGCTTCGTAGTTCTGGCGGAACGCGACGTAATCGCCCGCCGGCGAGATCTGGAAGTCGTTGACCAGCTCGCCCGCGGCATGGACGCGACGGTTCTCGCCCGACAGATCGGTGCTGACCAGCTGGCGCTTGTTGCCCTCGTTGACGATCAGGAACACGCGGTCGTTGGCGGTGCCGAATTGCGGTGAGGCGGCGTCTTTCGCGACTCGCACCGGCGCGCCGCCGGTCGCGGCGACGCGGTAGACGCCGGTGCCGGCGTTGCCGCGCGCGGCGGTCAGCTCGCCGCCCTCGCCCTGTTCGAAGACGATTGTCTTGCCGTCGGGCGAGAAGCGCGGACGACGATAATGGCCGGCGACATTCGTCACCGCCTTCGCCGCACCGCCGCTCGCCGCCACGGTGCGGATCCGGCCGAGCCCGGCGTCGGTCCAGCCCGTGAAGACGATCGTGCGCCCGTCGGCCGACCAGCTCGGCCACAGTTCCAGCTCGTCGGTGGCGCGTGTCAGCCGCCTGGGCGCGCCGCCCGCCAGCGGCTTGATCCAGAGTTTGCCGAGCGTCTCGAACACCACCTGCTTGCCGTCCGGCGAGACGGTCGCCCAGCGGGTCGCCTTGGTCATGAAGCGCGCGGGTGCGACCTCGACCTGCGGGTGGACCGCCTCGGCGATCACGCGCGTGTCGTCGACGTGGAACGGGATCACGCTCGCGCTGCGGCCGTCAATGCCGACGCGGCGCAGCTTGCCGCCCGACCAGAAGACGATGCCCTTGTCATCGGAAGTCCAGCTCATGTTCGGATAGACGCCGGTAACTGCCCACGTCTCCTGCACGTCGCGGTCGAGCGGGCCGTAGACGATCCGCTCGGCACCGGTGGCGAGGTCCTTGACCCACAATTTGGTGACATTGTCGTCGCGGCGGACGAACGCGATCATCTTGCCGTTGCGCGACGGGGTCGGGCGTACCGAGCCGCCGACGCCGCTGACCGCAGTCGTCACCTCGCCGGTGTCGATGTCATACCGTTCGATGTCGAACAGATCGGTGCGCGAATTCTGCGCATATTCAAAGATCGGCCCCGACGAGACATTGCGGGTGTAATAGATGCTCTTGCCATCCGGGGCGTAGATCGGCTCGCCGAGTTCCTTCTGCAGCACCTCGCTGGCGCGCTTGACGAGTTGCACCCCGCCGCCGCCCGAGACGTGGTAGAGCCACACCTCGCCGGTGCCGAGCGAGCGCCCGGTCGTGAAATGCTTCTTGGCGGCGATGAAGCGCCCGTCCGGGCTCCACGTCGGCTGGTTGAGCAGGCGAAAGTCTTCCTTCGTCACCTGACGCTTGTCGCTGCCGTCGACGTTCATCACCCAGATATTGTCGCCACCGCCGCGATCGGACGTGAAGGCGATCCGGCGCCCGTCGGGGGAGAAGCGCGGCTGATGCTCGAACGCCAGCCCCTCGGCGATGCGCGTCGGCGTGCCGCCCGCAATCGGCATCGTATAGATGTCGCCCAGAAGGTCGAAAGCGATCGTCTTCCCGTCAGGCGCGACGTCGACGTTCATCCAGCTCCCTTCGTCGGTCGTTATGCGCACCTGCTTCGTGCGCAGGCCACGCGGTGCGTTGACGTCCCATTTCGCGGGCTTGGCATCCTTCGCGCCAGCGGCGGTGGTTGCCGGGGCGGGGGGCGGAAGGGTGCCGGAAGAGTCCGGCGTCGACGCGGTTGCCTCATTCTCTGGCAGCTGGGTCTGTTCGACCGGCTTGTCCTGCGCGGCGAGCGGCGCGGCGAACAGGCACAAGGCGACGGCGGTCATGGCACGGAAGGTCACGATGAGAGATTTCCTCTGATACTTTCGCCATCGTGCCGCGATCCGCGCGACGCGTCACGTCCCAAATCGTCGCCCTGGCGATCATTGTGCGTCGCTTACGCGAAAGTGACCCGCGCCATAAAATGGATCAGCGCTAGTTGCGACAAACCGTGTCTAGGATGCACGTTCGTTTTGCAGGAAAATTGTGTGCCTGAATCTTTGCTGCTCCATCGTTTCGAGGAATTCCTGCCGCTGTCCGAACAGGACAAGGAGCGAGTGCGCTCGCTGGGCGAGCCGGCGACGTCGTTGCCGCGCCATGCAGTGCTGCGCCGCGAGGGCGAGGCGCCGCGCCACATCTATCTGCTGCTCAGCGGCTGGGTCGGGGCGTCGGTGCTGCTGCCCGGGGGCGAACGGCAGATCGTCAAATTTCACCTGCCCGGTGATATACTGGGAACTCCCAGCATGTGTCTGGCGCAGGCGGCGGATACGCTGACCGCGCTGACCCCGGTGACGATCAGCCGCGTGCCGTTGGCGGCGTTCGGCGCGCTTTTCGCCGGTTCGCCGCGCTTCGCCGCCGCGATGTTCCTTAGTGTGCAACGCGAGCGCGTCGCCCTGATGGACCGGCTCGCCGCCGTCGGGCGGACCCCGGCGATCGCACGCGTCGCGGCGCTGCTGCTTGATGTGGAGGAGCGATTGCGCGCGCTGGGCAGTGCGGGTGACAACGGCTTTGACATGCCGCTGACACAGGAGCAGATCGGTGACCATCTGGGGCTGACCGCGGTGCATGTGAACCGCGTCTTCCGTCAGATGGCCGAAAGCGGGCTCGTCGGGCGCGAGCGGCAACGGATCACGCTGCTCGATGTGCCACGTCTGCGGTCGATGTCGGCGCGGCAGCAACGGGTAATGACCCGCGACGCCGGCTGGATCCTTGGTGAAGGCACGATCTGACACGCTGTAGTTAACCGCTTTTTCGTCAACGCTGGCTAACGGCGTGCCATCGGTCGGAACGATGGGACGAACACAGGCGTGGCGATTTTCTACGATGCCAGCGGGCGACGCGCCCGGCGGGTGCGTGTGGCGCTGGGCGCGGCGGTGCTCGTGCCGCTGCTGCTCGCCGCGCTGCTGATCGCGGCGGTCGTTCGTCCGGTCGCGGCGATTGCACCGCGCTTCGCGCTGCCCGGCGCGCCACAGGCTGCCACGGTGGCGCCAGCTCGTGACGTCGCGCGCGGCGCATGGCTGCCGGTGGCGAGCGGCGCGGCGCTGACCGGCGGGACGATGGGCTTCTACATGCCGTGGGACGCGCCGTCGCGGCAATCGTTGGCCACGCATGTCGATGAGCTGGAATGGCTCGTCCCCGGGCTCGCCACCGTCACCGGCCCGGATCATCGTTTCGTGGCCGAGGACGATCCGTTCATGCGACAGGTGCTGGCGCGCGCCGCGCGGCGTCCGCGCGTGCTGCCGATGGTGCAGAATGCCGCAGCGGACGGCAGCTGGGACGGCACCGGAACCGCCGCCTTGCTGGCCGACCGCGTCGAACGCGCGCGGTTCGCCGACCGGATCGTGGCGCTGGTCAAGCGCGAGGGCGGCGCGGGGGTGATGCTCGACCTCGAGAGCCTGCCGGCAAGCGCACATCGCGACTATCGTACCTTCCTCGGCGAGCTGCGCGCGCGCTTCGCACCGCGTGGCTGGACGGTGGCGCTGGCGACGCCGGTCGCCGATCCGGACTGGGACCTGCGCGCGTACGCGGTGGTCGCCGACCGGCTGGTGCTGATGGCCTATGACGAACATTGGATGGGCGGTGCAGCGGGGCCGATCGCGTCGCAGCCGTGGTTCGCGCGGGTCGTCGCGCAGGCGGTGGAACAGGCCGGCGCCGGCAAGGCGATCGTCGCGATCGGCAGCTACGCCTATGACTGGCAGGACCGCACCACCGAGCCGCTCGCGATCCCCGACGCGCTGGTGCTGGCGGCGCAGGCGGGGGTGAAGCCGGTGTTCGACGCTGCGAGCGGCAACAGCCATTTCGCTTATGACATGCGGGGCAAGCACCACGAGGTGTGGATGCTTGATGCGCTCAGCGCCGCAAACCAGATGGCGGTGGTGCGGCGTACCGGCGCGGCCGGCGTGGCGCTGTGGCGGCTGGGCAGCGAGGACGCGTCGGTGTGGCAGGCGCTCTCGGACCGCACGCGGCCCGATCTGCGCCGCCTGCCCGCGCCGGCCGGGATCGCGGTGCGCGGACAGGGCGAGATCATGCGCATGACCGCGGAGGCGGCACCCGGCGTGCGCGACGTGACGTGGCGCGACGGGCTGATCCGTGCGGCGCGGTTCGTACAGCTGCCGCAGCCCGATACCGTCGAGCGCACCGGCGCGCATCGCCGCCAGATCGCGCTGACCTTCGACGACGGCCCCGACCCGGCGTGGACGCCGCAGATCCTCGACGTGCTGGCACGCGAGCATGCGCCCGCAACCTTTTTCGTCACCGGCGCCAACGCGCTGGGGCAAGGCGCGCTGCTGCGCCGGATCGTCGCGCAGGGGGGCGAGCTGGGCAACCATTCGACCTCGCACGCCGACCTGTCGCGCCGCTCGGAGCCGGCGATCGCGCTGGAGCTGAAGGCGACCGCGCGGATCGTCGAGGCCTACACCGGGCGCGCGATGACGCTGTTCCGTCCGCCGTTTCTCGGTGACGCCGATCCCGATCGCCGCGACGAGCTGCACGCGACGCGCGTCGCGGCGCGGCTGGGATATCTGACGGTCGGGCTCAACGTCGATCCGCTCGACTGGCAGGGGCCGCGCGCCGAGCTGATCGCCGAGCGCGTGATCGCGCAGGTGGCGGTCGGCACCGCCGAGCGTCCGGCGCAGATCGTGCTGCTCCATGATTCGGGTGGCGACCGGACTGAGACGCTCCGCGCGCTGCCGCTCATCATTCGCGGGCTGCGCGCGCGCGGTTACGACTTCGTACCCGTCTCGACGCTTGCCGGCTTGCCGCGCACGACGGTCATGCCCCGGTTGCAAGGTCATACGGCAGCCGATGCGGCGGGGACGCGCGGGCTGTTCGACGGGCTGGCGTGGCTGCGCGACGCCGGGGCGGTGCTGTTCGCGGTGGTGATCGCGATCGGCATGGCGCGGGCGGTGACGCTGACCGGGCTGGCGCTGTGGCGGCGGCGCCGCGAAACGGTGCCCGACGGCGCACCGCATCTGGTGCCGACGTTCGTCTCGGTGCTGATCCCCGCCTTCAACGAGGCGCGGGTGATCGAGACCTCGGTGCGGCGCATCCTAGCCAGCACCGGGCCGCGCATCGAGGTGATCGTGATCGACGACGGCTCGACCGACGGCACCAGCGAGGTCGTGCAGGCGGCGTTCGGGATCGACCCGCGCGTCCGGCTGCTGACGCTGGCGAATGGCGGCAAGGCGCGCGCGCTCAACACCGCGTTGCGGCAGGCGCGCGGCGATGTGGTGATCGCGCTCGACGCCGATACGCAGTTCGAGGCGGAGACGATCGCGAAGCTGACTCGCTGGTTCGCCGATCCACACATCGGCGCGGTGGCGGGGAACGCCAAGGTCGGCAATCGTACCAACCTCATCACGCGCTGGCAGGCGCTGGAATATGTCATCGCGCAGAATCTCGAGCGGCGTGCGCTGCTGTCGCTTGGCGCGGTGACGGTGGTGCCGGGCGCGGTCGGCGCGTGGCGCCGCACCGCGCTGGACGCGGTCGGCGGATATCCCGAGGATACGCTGGCCGAGGACCAGGACCTGACGATTGCGGTGCAGCGTGCCGGGTGGCGCGTCGCCTGCGACAATGACGCGATCGCCTGGACGGAGGCGCCGGAGACGGTGCGCGCCTTGTTCAAGCAGCGCTTCCGCTGGGCGTTCGGGACGCTGCAATGCCTGTGGAAGCATCGCGGCGCCCTCGGACAGCACGGCGGACTCGGGCGGATCGGGCTGCCGCAGGCGTTGGTGTTCCAGTTCCTGTTCACGCTGGCGGCGCCGCTGATCGACATCGCGCTGTTGCTCGGGGTCGGCGGGACGGCGTGGCGCGTCCATGATCGCGGCTGGGACGCGGCGGGTGGCGACGCGCTGACCGTGGTCGCGTTCTGGGCGGCGTTCGGGGCGGTCGATCTGGCGTGCGGCTGGATCGCCTACCGGCTCGACGGGCGGGAAGCGCGCTTACCCGGTATCCGGCTGTTGATGCAGCGGTTCGGCTATCGCCAGCTGCTCTATGCGGTGGTGTTGCGGGCGCTGTACGTCGCCGCGACCGGGCCGAAGGTCGGCTGGGGCAAGCTGGAGCGAACCGGCAGCGTCGCGGTGAACGACACGGGCGCGGCGACGCCGGAACCGCTGCGCGCCGCGGCGTGACCTCACCCGCGAATGTTGCGAATGTTGAGACGCTGGCGGGGTGCATGTTGAGGATGGAGGGCGGCATCATAACGGCGTGATGCCGTATGTCGGACGGTGTAGGACAGAGCCTCAGCAAGCCAGCGGCGGCAAAGCGACGCTCCCGCCGAGCGATGCCCGTCCGCGGAACGAGGATATGGCGGCAGCGAGCGTGAGGCGCTGTCGCTCAGCCTGTCGATGGCGACTCCACAACGACCATCGTCGCAATTCGTGGTTCATGGGAACGGCGGGTCGAAGGTGGAACCTGTGACGGCGGTATGCGAACCATGTCCTTTACCGATACCGTGCCGGTCGCCCCCGGCAGCGTGAAGACGATCAAGGGCGATGGCGGGCTGACGGTGACGTTGCGGCAGCAATAACGTGCAGCGACCATCGTCGTGCTGACGTGGCGCGAAAAGGACGATAGCATAGCGCTTTGTCTGCCCGGAGCGTTGCCGATGTCGTTGTTGTCTGCCCTGTTCGTTCTCGCCGCCGCCGCGCAGGGCGAGCATGTCGCGATCCAGGCGTCCGACATCGATCGCAGCGCGACCTTCTATCACGAGGCGTTCGGGCTCCAGCTGATCAAGCAGCCGCTGCCAAACCGGCGCTGGATCGATCTCGGACGTGGCTTCGCGATGCACATCCTCGACGGGCGGACCGCGCCCAAGCCGTCGAACATCAACGAGCATGTCGCGATCCACGTCGACGATCTGGCCAGCGTGACCGCGTGGCTGGACGCGCACAAGCGGCCGTGGACCGATCTGGCCGGCAAGCCGCGCACGATGCAGACGCGCTTCGACGGGGTGCGGCAGATCTACACGCAGGACCCGGACGGCTATTGGCTGGAGGTCAGCGACAGCCGCGGGGTGGCGGCGAAAGGGTGATCGGCGCGCGCGGCGATCAACCCGCTGGCGGGCGGAGCAATTCGGCGATCCCGTTGCCCTGATCGTCCGACCCGAACGCGGCGGTGGTTCGCCCGTTGACCACGATCTCCACCGTTTCGGGAACATAGCCGCGACTTGGCGGCGGCCCGGGGAATTGCGCCGTTGCCGGCGTGTAGCGGTGGCGGCACGTGATCGCAGCATCGAGCCTTGCACCCGCCGCCGCGTCGAGCGCCCATTCCTTGCGCGGGAGCACCCGGTAGGGGCCACCTTCGACCCAGATCTTGCTGCGGCCGACCGCGGTGCCATGCCAGACGCCATCGGGCGTCTTTGCGAGGACGATGCTATATTCGTCAGTCGCGAGATGGCCACCCCGACCGAACAGCATCACCATCGTGGGCGCGTTCGGCAGCGGTTCGTCAAGCGCCTTGCGCAAGGCGCGATGCTCCTCGAGTTTCGAGGACGTGCGCGCGGCGACGCCGGTCGGTACCGGAACGCAAAGCGTGGAGTCGGCGGTGGTTGCGACGAGAGCGAGGAGCGCGGCGAGCATCGGCCAAGCTTACGCTACGGCAGCCGGGAGGCAAGGACGCGCCGACCCGAAACGCCGCTCAGACGATCGCGTGCGGGACGAAGCGCGCGAGGTCGCGGGTGATCGGGCCGTCGTCTTCGCGGATCGACATCGCGACCGGTTCGTCGCCGACGATCCATGAGCCGATCACCGCATGTTGGCCGTCGAACACCGGAAGCGGGCTGAGCGCCTGGACGATATGGCCTTCCTCGCCGTAGCCGCCTTCGGGACCGCGATCCTCGGCCGTGCCGTCGTGGAGTTCGATGTCCCAGCCTTCACGTGAGAACAATGGCTTGCGGACGAAACGGTCCCCGATCGCCGCGACGCCCGACGCGTCGTCGGCGAAGGCGGCGGGGAGGAGGTTGGGGTGGCCGCGGTGGCGTTCCCAGAGCAGCGGGAGCATGCCCTTGTTCGAGAGAATCGCCTTCCAAGCCGGTTCGAGGAACATCGTCCTGGTGGCGGGGAGGTGCGCGGCATAGGGTTCGCGCAGCATGTCCTCCCACGGGTAGAGCTTGAAAAGCGCTGCGATCAGAACGCTTTCCTCGTCGACGAACTGGCCGTCGCCGTCGACGCCAATCCGGTCGATCGCGACGAACGCCGGATCGAGCCCGGCCTGCCTCGCGGTATCCTCGAGATAGCGGACCGTCTGCCGGTCTTCCTCGTGGTCGGCGACGCTGGCAAAATGCAGGGTACTTCCGGGGGTTAGCAGCGCGCCGAAGCGGGCGACCAGCGCGTCGTGGAGGCGGTTGTACTGGTCGGCGTCGGCGGGGAGGGTGCCGTCGGCGATGCGGTCTTCCAGCCATTGCCACTGGAACAGCGCGGTCTCGTAGATGCTCGTCGGGGTATCGGCGTTATATTCCAGCAGCTTGGCCGGGCCGGTGCCGTCATAGGCGAAATCGAAGCGGCCGTAGAGCGAGGGCGCGTTGGCCTTCCACGACGCGGCGACGACGTCGCGCATCGCGTCCGGGATCGCGAGCCGGTGCATCAGCGTGTCGCTTCCGACCACCTCGGTGACCAGATCGAGGCAAAAATAGTGCAGCTCTGCGCTCGGCGTCTCGATCCCGGACTCGATCTCGTCGAGCGAGAAGCGGTAATAGGCGCGTTCGTCCCAATAACGCTGACCTTCCATGTGGTGGAAGGTGAAGCCCATCGCGCGGGCGGTCTCCTCCCACCCGGCGCGCTCACCGGTGACGATGCGTTCCACCGCGACTCAGCCGCCGGATTTGTCGTCGAGGCGCCCGACCTCGCGCCGTGCCTCGCCGCCGTCGCGGGGGGCGGACAGGCGCGCGAGAATGTCGTCGGCGCTCGATGCGCCCGGCAACAGCCCGGCGCGCTCCAGCTTGGCGTCGAGGTCGGCGCCGGTGCGCATGTCCTCCAGCTCGGCGGAGGCGCGGAACTTCTCGTCGCGCACCGCCTGCCGCTCCTTGAGCCGAGCGAGGCTGTCGGCGGCCGAGCCCAATTGCGATTGTGCGCCGTGGGTGTTGCTGGCGATCTGCGCCTGCGCCTGCTGGACGCTTTCGTTGGCGCGGACGACGTCGACCTCGCGGCGCAGCGCCTCGATCTTGCCGTCACCCTGTTTGATGATCCCGCGCATCCGGTCTTCGGCGGTGCGCATGTCGGCGACCTGCGGGTTCTTGGCGTTCAGCTCGCGCTCGATCTGCGCCAGCCGCTCGGCAACCTCGCGCGCGAGGTCCATGTCGCCGCGACCCATCGCGGCGCGCGCCGACGCCTCGTACTTGTCGCGCTGCGCGGCGAGCTGCTCGATGTCCTTTTCGATCATCCGCCGCTTGGCGGTGACGGTCGCGAGATCGTCGCGCGCCTTGGCCTGCGCGGTCCCGGCGTCGCGGAGCTGCTGGTCGAGGATCGTCAGCGCGCGCGCGTCGACCACCGACTGGCCCGCCTCATGCGCGGTGCCGCGGATCAGCGTGACGAATTGCTTCCACATCGACATGGTATCGTAGTTCCTCAGGCAGCAGCGAAGGCGTGGCGCAGATCGGCGGCGGCATCCAGCGCATTGTGCGCCAGCACGCGCAGCTCGATCAGGATCGTGCGCAGCGTCGATTCGATCGAAAGCTCGCCGATCAGTTCGTAATATTCACGCCCGTCGACCTCGTTGATCGCGAAATTGGACAGCGGCACCAGCTTCTGCGCTTTCAGCAGGAAGTGGTTGAAGGCGGCGGCGTCGTCCATCTCGGCGACCGGCCACAACAAGGTCGAGACGACGATCTGCTCGCCCGCGACGCTAAGAAACACGGCGAGGTCGCCGTGATCGTGCATCGTGACGCGCAGCACGTCGCCGACGCGTTCGACGCTGAGTTCCGCATTATGCTCGCCCGCGCCCAGCGCCTCGGCGAGCCGCCCGATCGTCCAAACCCGTGCCGTGTCGTCCACGCTCTTCGTCCTCTCGGTATGCTTGACACTCCAAGCATAAGCCCGCAGCGTTTGGCAAGGTGGATGGGCACACGGGAATGCGCGCGACATGATCTTCGGCAGCCTGTTCGGCGGCGGACGCGACGAAGCGAAGAGCGCGGTGGCGGTGGTGCGCGACGTGACGATCGGCCGGATGGTGCGGCTCGACGCGCTGGCGTGGCGGCGGCTGGCGGGCGGCACCTTCACGCTCGATCGCGACACGCTGGAGATCACCGCGCAGGGGATCATCAAGCTCGACGACGGCGGCGGCTATGTCCACCGTTTCTATACCGACGACGAGCTGATGCTGCAGGCGGTCAGCCAGCAGCCGGACGGATCGGACGCCGACGACTTCACCTTGTTTCGCCCGTGGTCCTCGACCTATGCGACCGGCGGGTGGGACGATGCGGCGTTCCGCGACCGGCTGAGCCAGCCGGTGTGGAACGAGGCCGGGCTGCCGCCCTTCCGCCGCTTCTGGTATGACGGTGACGAGCGCGTCCAGCCGCCGGTGCAATTGTGGGAAGCGCTGTATTACGAGCGGGATGGCGACCCGGTGAAGCAGATCCGCCAGCAATGCATGCTGTATGTCCGCGATCTGGCGCCGGAGGGACAGGAGCTGTTGCTCGCGCTGTCGGCGCGACCGGAGGGGGGCGATACGACGCATGACATCATGATCGGGCTGCCGTTGTCACCGGCGGAGTTCAGTGCGTAGCGGGGATGAGTGACCTTTTCCGTTCGCCTCGAGCAGCCGTCGAGCCTGTCGAGGCGGCGTGTCGAGAGGTTTTGCGCGGTGGCCATCTCTCGACACGGGCTCTCGGCAAGCTCGATCCCTGCTTGAGACGAACGGGGGTGGGGATTGGCGACCGTAGGTAGCTCGTCATTGCGAGCGTAGCGAAGCAATCCAGTGCCGGACCAGGACGCCCTGCATTGCTTCGCTACGCTCGCAATGACGGTTTTTGGTGAGGTGATTATCCGCTAGGGTCGATCAAAAGTCGGCGTTTCAGTGACGGACGCCTCCTTCCATCGTCGCCCCGGACTTGATCCGGGGGCCCGCTTCTTCTCCGCGAGCGTGGCAAGAAGAAGCGGGATCCCGGATCAAGTCCGGGATGACGAAAGAAGGAACGCCGATCACTTGGGAAAAGGGGAGCACGCATGTTCGACACGACCGCCTTTCTGTTCGGGGCCGGGCATTTCCTGATCGCCTTCGCGATCGCATGCCTGTTCCTCGCGATCTTCAAATGGCTGTATCAGGTCTCGACGCCCTATGACGAGCGGCGGCTGGTCGCGGAGGGCAATATGGCCGCCGCGATCACGTTCGGCGGGGCGATCGTCGGCTTTGCGCTGCCGCTCGCCTCGGCGCTGGAGGTGACCGCCAACCCGCTGGAGTTCGTGGCATGGGGCGTGCTGGCGGGGGTGATCCAGGTGGTGGCGTCGCTGGTGGTGCGGCGTATCGTGATCCGCGATCTGGTGGCGCGGATCGAAACCGGCAATGTCGCGAGCGCGGTCTATATGGCGGCGACGTCGATCGCGATCGGGCTGCTCAACGCCGCCTGCATGACGTATTGAGGCCGACGCGATGACCGATTCCTCTTCCACCCGCCGCAAGCGCTCCGCCGCCGCCGGGCTGACCGCCGTGGGCGCGCTGGCGATGCTGTCCGGCTGCGACGGCACGCCCGACCAGCAACAGTTCGGCCCGCCGACCGAGGTGTCGGCGTTCAAGACCGTCGACGAATGCGTCGCCAGCGGCGCGTTCGCCAAGGTGACGTGCGAGAACGCCGCGAAGGAAGCCGCGACCACCGACGGCAAGGCCGCGCCGCGCTTCGACGAGAAGAATTTGTGCGAGGACCAGTTCGGGTCCGGGCAATGTCTGGCGCGCAACGAGGGCGGGCAGAGCTTCTTCGTGCCGCTGCTGACCGGGTTCATGATCGGGCGGCTGCTCGACGGGTCGGGCTATCGTTACAACGGGCTGTACCAGAACCGGCGCGACGGGAGCTGGTACACGCCGTCGGGCGCGTGGCTGTACGGCGGCGGCTATGGCGGGCGCGGGTATAATTATCAGGTCGGGTCGCGCGCGGTGACCGCGCCGATCACGACGCAGCGCATCCAGACGCGCAGCTCGGTGGTGTCGCGCGGCGGGTTCGGCGGGCGTGTGTCGGCGCGGTCGAGCGGTGGCTGGGGCGGCGGGCGCTCGTTCGGGGGCTGAGGGGTGGCGGATGACGCAGCCGATCGGCGCGTGATGCGTTCGCGGGTGGGATAACCGATAAAAAGGACAGGGATGACCCGGCTTTTCCACGTCAGCGACGTTCATTTCGGCGCGGAGGACCCGGCCGCGGTCGCGTGGTTCCGCGACGTGGTGGCCGAAGAGAAGCCCGATGCGGTCATCATGACCGGCGACCTGACGATGCGCGCGACCCGGCGCGAGTTCGAGGATGGCGGGGCGTGGCTGAAGAGTCTGGGCGTGCCGGTGACGCTGGAGGTCGGCAACCACGACATCCCGTATTACTGGGATCCGCTGCGCCGGCTGTTCGCGCCCTATTCGCGTTATGCCGCGGTCGAGAAGATGATCGAACGGCCGCTGGAGATCCACGGAATCACGATCGTCCCGCTGAAGACCACGGCGCGCGCGCAATGGCGCTGGAACTGGTCGAAGGGGCGGGTGAGCACGGGCTCGCTGCGCCGCGCGCTGGCGCTGGTCGAGGCGGCGCCGCGCGGCAATCTGATCTTCGTCGCCGGGCATCATCCGCTGATCGACGGCGGCAGTCTGGGGACGGCGAAGACGAAGCGCGGTGACGAGGCGCTGGCGGCGCTGGCGGATGCCGGGGTCCATGCGGTGCTGTCGGGGCATGTCCATGATCCGTTCGACATGCCGTATGAGCGGAATGGCTGGCGGCTGCGGCTGATCGGGGCGGGGACGTTGTCGAAGCGGACGCGCCACTCGCCGCCGGCGTTCAACGAGATCCGGGTAGAGGGCGATCGCTTCGAGACGCTGGTGCGGACGATGTCGGCGCAGCCGGTGTATCCGATCAGCGAGATGAGCGCGGCGGGGCGGTAATTTCCCTCGTCATTCCCGCGAAGGCGGGAATCCAGACGCGCAGGGTTTCGGAAGAGCCGCGACGTCCGAGGTTCTGGATCCCCGCCTGCGCGGGGATGACGGAGAAAAGGGGCAGCGCCTGTCCTTCGTCGTCCCGGATCAAGTCCGGGGCGACGAACAGTGGCGCCAGGTCGTTACACCCCCTATCTCCCGTTCGTGCCCAAGAAACCCAGCCCCGGCCTGCCGACGCGCGAGCAGATCCTCGATTTCATCACCTCCTCCGCGACGCCCGCGGGCAAGCGCGAGATCGCGCGGGCCTTCGGGCTCACCGCGCAGCAGAAGATCGCGCTCAAGGCGTTGCTCAAGGACATGGGCGACGAGGGGCTGATCGACTCCGCGCCGGGTCGCGCGTTCCACAAGATGGGCGGGCTGCCGAAGGTGACGGTGCTGCGGATCGTCGACGTCGATCAGGGCGGCAACGTCTGGGGCGTACCCGAGCGCTGGGAGGCCGACGTGCCGACCCCGCGCATCCGCGTGCGCGACCGCAAGCATGGCGCTTTGGGGGTCGGCGAGCGGGTGCTCGCGCGCACCGAGGAGACCGGCGGCGGCTGGACCGCGCATCCGATGAAGGTGCTCGCGCCCGCCTCCGAGCAGGTGATCGGGGTGCTGCGCCGCGCGGGAGACCGGTTGTGGCTGCAGGGCGTCGAGAAGAAGGAGCGGCGCGAGTATCTCGTGTCGGATGCCGGCGGGGCGGAGGCGGGCGATCTGGTCAGCGCCGAGATCGCCGGGCGGCCGCCGCGGGTGATGGCGAAAGTGGTGCAGCGGCTCGGCGATCCGTTCGCGCCGCGCAGCTTCTCGCTGATCGCGATCCACAAGCATAACATCCCGGATGTCTTTGCGCAGGAGGCGCTCGACGCGGCGGAGAAGGCGGCGCGGCAGCCGCTGGGCGAGGGGCGCGAGGACCTGACGCACCTGCCGATCGTCGCGATCGATCCTGCCGATGCGCGCGACCATGACGATGCGGTGTGGGCGACGCCCGACGACGATCCCGCCAACGACGGCGGGTGGAAGGCGATCGTCGCGATCGCCGATGTCAGCTTCTACGTGCGGCCGGGCAGCGCGATCGATCGCGAGGCGCGCGCGCGCGGCAATTCGGTCTATTTCCCCGATCGGGTCGTGCCGATGCTGCCCGAGATCCTGTCGGCGGATGTCTGTTCGCTGAAGGCGGGCGAGGATCGCGCGGCGCTGGCGTGTCATTTGCAGGTGACGAAGGCGGGGGCGCTCAAGAGCTGGCGCTTTACGCGGGCGGTGGTGCGGCTGGCGGCGAACATCGCTTATGAAGAAGCGCAGGCGGCGATCGACGGCGGCAGCGGCTTCGGGTGGGACGATGCGCTGACCGAAACCGCGCTGGTGCCGCTGTGGGATTGCTGGCGGGCGTTGGCGGAGGCGCGCGACAAGCGCGAGCCGCTCGACCTCGATCTGCCCGAACGACGCGTGGTGCTCGACGAAAAGGGGCGGATCATGTCGGTGGCGCCGCGCGAGCGGCTCGACGCGCACCGGCTGATCGAGGACTATATGATCGCCGCCAACGTCGCCGCCGCCAAGGCGCTGGAGGCGAAGAAGGCGCCGGTCATGTACCGCGTCCACGAAGCGCCGGCGCGCGAGAAGCTGGTCGCGCTCAAGGATTATCTCGAGACGTTCGAGGTGCCGTTCGCGCTGGGGCAGGTCGTCAAGCCGGCGACCTTCAACCGCATCCTCGATCGCATCGGCGACGTGCCGTTCCGGCCCGAGATCATGGAGCAGATCCTCCGCTCGCAGACGCAGGCCTATTACGCGCCCGCGAACCACGGACATTTCGGGCTGTCGCTGGGTAGTTACGCGCATTTCACCTCGCCGATCCGCCGCTATGCCGACCTGATGGTGCATCGCGCTTTGGTGTCGGCCTACGGGCTGGGGCCGGGCGGGCTGAACGGCGACGAGGATTTCGAGCTGGCGGGCACGACGATCAGCAAGCTGGAGCGTCGCGCGATGGAGGCCGAGCGCGAGACGATCGACCGCTATGTCGCCGCGTTCCTGTCGGAGCGGGTCGGCGAGCTGGTCGAGGTGCGGATCACCGGGGTCACCAACTTCGGTTTCTTCGCCACGGTCGACGGGATCGGCGGCGACGGGTTGATGCCGGTGCGCGATCTGGGCGGCGAATATTTCCGCTTCGACGAGGCGGCGCGGCGGCTGGTCGGCGAGCAGAGCGGCGAGCAATATGCGCAGGGGCAGCGGCTGGAGCTGCGGCTTGCCGAGGCCAATCCGGTGTCGGGGGCTTTGCGCTTCGAATTGCCCGAGGGCCGCTATGGCGGCGCGCGAACCGAGCGCGCGCCGGCGAAGGGCGTCAAGCCGCCGCGCGTGCTCAAGCGGCGCGGGCGGCCCGGCAATCTGCGTCATCAGAATCGCAAGAAGTAAGAAGGAGTTCGCATGTCTGGCACGATCATGGCGGCGCTGATCGCCAAGGCGCGCAACCGCGTCACCTGGCATTTCACCTCGGCGGGCGCGACGACGAAGGAGACGGCGACGAAGTTTCCGACGCCGACGTCGCGGCTAGACCGGCGCGTGTTCGAGCGGATGGTGGCGTTCGGCGCGATCGAGAAGACGCCCGAGGGGCTGTACTGGCTCAACGAGGCGCGGCTGTCGGATTACCGCAAGGAGTCGCTGGCGCGGGTGCTGGGGATCCTCGCCATCGCCGGGTTCGCGGCGGCCGGCGCGATGGCGGTCGGCGGGTAGGGGCTACCTTCTCTCGTCATTGCGAGCGGAGCGAAGCAATCCAGAGCCGGACCAGGACGCCCTGGATTGCTTCGCTCCGCTCGCAATGACCGGCTTGTTGCCAGCATTTCACATTTCTGAGGGTCGTCACCCCGGGCTCGACCCGGGGTCCCGCTTCTGCCTGCCTTGCGGGTGGAAGAAGCGGGACCCCGGCTCGGGGGCCGGGGTGACGGCTGTTGGGGGGATCGGTTCGGCAATACGTCGCGCGGGGCGCGTCATCGTATGCCTATTATCCACACTCCATCCACTGCTTACGCACGATCGCTCCACAATTTGCCCACACCTTGCCCACAGCCCTGTCCAGCGCTTGCCAACCTCTTTTTCACCGACTTATCCACAGGCACATGATCCGCGGGGCGGTAGCGCGTGGCGCGTGCAGGCGCTAACCGGGCCGTCATGTCGCATCGTCCCAACCGCCTGTATCTCTCCTCCGACGCGCTGATCGCCAACTGGCGGGCGCTGGCGCGGCTGAGCGGGGCGGCGGCGTGCGGCGCGGCGGTGAAGGCCGATGGCTATGGGCTCGGCGCGCGGGCGGTGGTGCCGCGGCTGCTCGATGCCGGGTGCCGCGACCTGTTCGTCGCGACCTGGGCAGAGGCGGCGGCACTTGCCGATCTGATCGTCGGGCGCGAGGCGACGATTGCCGTGCTGCACGGGCTGCGCGAGGCCGACCTGCCGCTGCCCGAACTGCCCGGCGTCCGCCCGGTGCTGAGCACCACGGCGCAGATCGCGCGCTGGCGGCTGGTCGCGCCGGGGCAGCCGTGCGACGTGATGGTCGACACGGGCATGAACCGGCTGGGGATCGGTGAAGCCGAGGTCGCGGGCGGACTACTCGACGGGTTGGCGATCGACACGCTGATGAGCCATCTCGCCTGCGCCGACGAACCGGGTCATGCGCTTAACGAGACGCAACGCGCGCGCTTCGCGGCGCTGGCGGGGCGAACCGGCGCCAAGCGGATGAGCCTCGCCAATTCGGCGGGGATCGCGTTGGGCGACGGCTATCACTTCGACCTCACGCGCCCCGGACTGGCGCTGTATGGCGGGGTGCCGGTCGCGGGGCTGGCGGGGGCAATCTGCCCGGTCGCGACGATCGCGGCGGAGGTGCTGCAGTGCCGGACGGTGCGCGCGGGCGAGACGGTCGGCTATAATGCGACGTGGCGGGCCGAGCGCGACCTGGCAGTGGCGGTCGTCAACCTTGGCTATGCCGATGGCTATCGCCGCGCGCTGTCGAGCCGGGGCTGTGCGTTTGCGGGTGACACGCCGCTGCCGGTGATCGGGCGCGTGTCGATGGATCTGCTCGCGCTCGACGCCAGCGCGGCGGCGGTGCGCGAGGGCGACTGGGTACGGTTCGACGACGATCTGGTCCATGTCGCCGCCGCCAGCGGGGTCAGCCAGTATGAGCTGCTGACCGGACTGGCGGACCGGTTCGAACGGGTGTGGTCGTAGATCGATCGCCGTCGTCCGGGATGACGGACGATCCTAGCTGATCGTGCGCAGCCAGTCGGTCAGCGGATCGTAGAGCAAGGTACGGGCGCGACCGCCGACCATCATCCCGACATGCCCGGCGGCGAGATCGCGGCGGGAGGCGAGCCCGATCGCGGTGGCGGCGGGGGTGATCCGGTCGGTGAGCGAGACGAATTCGGTGGCGGGGCAGGGCAGCGCGTGCGGGTCGATCGCCCGACCGCCGACGATCCACTCGCCGCGTCCCGGCCAGTCCCTGGCGAGCAGGGTCTCGAACAGGTCCGCGCCCGCGGCATAGGTCAGCGGCGCGCCGGCATTCGCCCAATCCTCCAGCAGCACGAATTCGGCGGCGCGCTCCGGCGGCGTCGTCGCGAAGGCGGCGTATTTGGCGATCGTGCGCGCCGGATCGAGTTGCCAGAAAGCGGTCTGCAGCACCTCCATCGGGAGTACACCCAGCGCCTGCGCGCCCGGCGCGACCTGCTCCCAGAGCGCCGCGAGCGCGGCGCGCGCGTCGTCGCCATAGCCGGCGAACTGCCACGGGGCCGCGATCGTCGCGACACCGGCGACGCTGCCGGACGGAGCGGCCGCCGCGGCGGCGAGCGCGAGCGTCCCGCCGAGGCAATAGCCGACCAGCAGCGCCGGTCGGTCGAGCCGGCCGAGCAACGGGAGCAGACGGCGGGTGACATGGCCGGCGAGGTCGAGCCCGGCATCCTGCGCGCGTGGCGTCCCCCAGTCGACCAGCCATGGGTGGAACCCGGCGGCGGCGAGATGCGCGACCAGCGAGCGGCCCGGCGCGAGGTCGAGCACATATGGCGGGTTGATGAGCGATGGCACCAGCACCACCGGCACGCCGCCGCAGCCGCGTGCGCCGTCGCGGAGGCGTGCCGCGCCGCTGCGGTAGCGGATCGGTCGCATCCGCCGCCGCGTGCGCGGGGCGTCCTGGTAGCGGCGCAGCCCGGCGAGCGCGGCGGCAGCGCGCTGCGGCGATGTTGCGGTTTCGCGGCGCAGCATGTCGAGGAACAGCGGCAGCGGTCGCGGGCCGTATCCAGCGTGTTGCAGCGCCACATTTTGTGCAATACCACGAACAGGTTCGGTCACGGGGATCTCGCGCGATGAAGAAGCAGCATGGTACCGACGGAGTGGTCGTCATCAAGAAGTACGCCAACCGCCGGCTCTACAATACCGAAAGCTCCTCCTACATCACGCTGGAACATCTCGCGGCGATGACGCGCGAGGGGCGCGAATTCAAGGTCGTCGATGCCAAGACCGACGAGGACATCACGCATAACGTCCTCACCCAGATCATCATGGAGGCGGAAAGCCGCGGGCAGACGATGCTGCCGGTGAATTTCCTGCGCCAGCTGATCGCCCTATATGGTGATTCGATGCAGGCGATGGTGCCTGATTATCTCGACGCGTCGATGGACAGCTTCCGCCGCAATCAGGCGCAGTTCAAGACCGCGGTTGAGGGGGCGTTCGCGGGATCGCCGTTCGCCGAGATCGCCAAACGCAATCTCGAGATGTTCGAGGCCGCGGCACAGGCGTTCAAGCCGGCGGTGGCAGCCGCGCCCGCAACCGGCGCGGTGGGCAAGGATGGCGAGATCGCCGCGCTGAAGGCCGAACTGGCGCAGCTTCGCGACAAGGTCGACAAGCTCGGCGAGTGAGCGGGCCTTGCCGCCGTCCGACGCGACCGCCGCTTCAACCATCCTGCCCTGAACCGCCGTCCCGGACCTGATCCGGGACGACGAAGGTTCGGGTTGGCGGTCTTGATGCTCAGCGCGGCTTGACGAATTTGAGCGTCATCCGGTCGCTCTCGCCGATCGCGGCATATTTCGCGCGGTCGACGTCCTTGAGCGCATAACTCGGCGGCAACGTCCAAACCCCGCCCGCCCAGTCGGCGGTGTCCTTCGGATTGGCGTTGATTTCCGATTTGCCCGCCAGCTTGAAGCCGGCGGCGGTGGCGTAGCCGATCACGCTGCTCGGCTTCATATAGCCGCTCTTCTCCTCGGCGGCAGCATCGCGTGCCTCGGGCAGGCGATGCTCGACGACGCCGAGCGTCCCGCCGGGCTTGAGCATCCGGAACATCGCCGCAAACATCTGCCGCGCCTGATCCTCGCCCCCGAACCGCCAGTTGTGGACGTTGCGGAAGGTGAGCACGACATCGGCGGCGCCATCGGGCACGGTCGGCTGGCCGGGCTGTGCAGGCAAGGCGGCGAGCTGGACCTTGCCATAGGTCGCGGCGTCCTTGCTCTGGAGACCACGCACCGCGTTCAGCCCCTTTTCCCATGGCCCCGCGGCATAATAGCGTCCGCGCGCGGCGGTTAGCGGCGCGAGGATCTCGGTGTACCAGCCGCCGCCCGGCCAAACCTCGACCACGGTATCGGTCGGCTTCACGCCGAAGAAGGCGAGCGTCCCGGCCGGGTGGCGGTAACGGTCGCGCGCGGTATTGGCGGGGGCGCGGGTCGGCGCCGCCACCGCGGCGGCGATCGGTGCCGGTGCGCGCGGCGCGGCGGACACGACGGCGGGCGCGGCGGTCAGGGCCAGCAGCAAAATGGGAGTGAGACGATGCATGGACGTAAACCTCTCCGCGATTGGATGCGCCGGAGGCTGACGCGGCGATGAGCGATACGCAAGACCTGCTATACGTCATTGCGGGTGCGGCGCTGTCCGTCGCGATCCTTGCGGGATGGCGCGAGCACCGCCGGCGGCGGCGCGCCGACCCCGATGCGGTGGGCTGGGTGGACTGGACCCTGGTGCAGGTGATCGCGCTGATCGTGGCGGCAATTGCGGGGTGGGTCGCGCTAAAGGCTTGAGCCGGCAGGGGGAACCACTCCGCCGGCCCCGGGTTCTGCTCGGGATCGAAGGCCCATGTCGCGACGGATACCTTGCGCTTTTGCCCAGGACGTCGGGAGGAGATCGGTTCGGCAGCCTTCACCCGTCACAACAGGTGTACGCATGAAGCCAGATCTATGTACGATCGCGCCGGACGTCAGCGCCGATGACGGCGTGGTCACCGTGCTGTCGCGTTGCGGCGCCACCTACAACCTGACGGCCGAGGCGGCGATGCGGCTGAGCGAGGAACTGGTGCGCAGCGCCGCGCGCGCACGCGGCCAGCAGCGGATGAGCGAGCCACGCGGCGAGGATCGCCTGCGCTAGCCGCGCCACCTTATCCCGGAAGGCCGTTCTGGCGCGGGGTAACGGTGGCGACGATCACCGTGGCCGCGGCGCGCCCCATGTCATCCTCGACCGTGACGCGCCAATGCCCCTCCTCGGCGTAATTCGGATGGTCGGCGAGATAGCGTCCGAGCCGCTGCACCGCCTGGTTGCGGGCGGCGGACAGGTTCGCGCAGTCGACGGTGACGCGCTCGGACTCGCGTCCGGCGAAGATGATGGTGAAATGCGGCATCCTGCCCCTTTGCTCGTCCAGCGACACCAACGATCCGGGCGGCGGGACGATGCCGTGAATTGTACGATTTGTATCAGTAGAAATGCTTCAGGGTCAGCGCGCGGCGTCGACCGGCGCAATCGTCGAGCATGACGACGCGGCCTTCGCTGCCGGCCGGCCATGCCGCGAGCGGACCGCGCGCGTAAGCGGCGTCGATGCGGGTGCCGTCGACCGCGCAGATCGTGTCGCCCCCCTGCCAGCCGGCGGCGGCGGCCGGGCTGCCGCGCATGACGTGGAGCACCCGCAACCGCTCGCCGGTCAGCGCCAGCAACAGCCCGCTGGTCGAGCGGAGCGTCGGCGTGTCGGTGCGCGGCGTGGCACCCAGCAGCATCTGCCCCGCGGCGGGGTCGAGCAGCACGCGATAGCGCTGGAGAAAGCCCGATCCGATCCGACCCGCGACCCCGATCGTATCGGAAAAGCCGCCGGCCGGTTCGACGCGCACCTCGACATCGCGCGCGATCGCGTCGCCGATCCGCAGCGCGGGCACGATCGCCATGTCGCTGACCACCGCGCCGGCCAGCCCGAACGAGACGGTGGTGGTCACCGGGCCGGCGGCGACGCGGGCGGTTGCCCAGGCCGCGGCCCCCAGCGTGATCGCCGAGCCGTCGCCGGTATCGACCACCATCGGCGCCAGCGTCGCGCCCGCCGCGCCGATCGCGCTGACATAGACCATCCGATCGCGCGCGATCGACAGCGGCGCGGCGACGCCGGCGAACGGGCGGCTGCCGCTGCGCAGCAACCGGAAGCGGCGCGCCTGATAGTCGATGTCGAGCGCATAGGGCGCGGTGAGGTCGCGCCCGACGAGCAGGTCGACCGCCAGGGCGCTGCCGGTCGCGGTAGCGGGAAGGTCGGCGACCGCGAGGCTTCCGCCGCGCCGCGTCACCGCGCCGATCGCCACCGCGCGCGTCTCGACGCGCCCGATCGCGACGCTGCCGCCGATCACGGTCGCGCGACCGTCGGCGCGGACCGGCAGGCGATACGCCTCGGCGAAGCGGCGTGCGAGGACGGAGTAGCTGACCCCGGTATCGAGGATCGCGGTAACCGGGCGGCCGTCGACCGCCATGGTGAAGCGGATCTGGTTGCCGGGGGTGAGGTCGAACGGGATCCAGCGGCCCTCGGCATCGGCGGCGAGCGTCGACCGCCCGACCCATGCCGCGCGCGGTTCGGGCAGCGGTGCGGCGGCGAGCGCAACGGCAAGGAGGGGCAGGATCGGCACGTGGATGGTGTAGCGGATCGTGTAGATGTGTCACGGGTGGAGGGTGCGTGGTTGCCGAAGTCCGTCACCTTTGCGGAGGCGGGAATCCAGACGCGCGGGTTTGTCGATAGAGGGGCGCGGTCTGAGGTTCTGGATTCCCGAATTCGCGGGAATGACGAAGGAGGAGTGCCCAATAGTGGTCATCCCGGACTTGATCCGGGATCCCGCTTCTTGCTTCGATCGCCAAGAAGAAGCGGGGCCCCGGATCAAGTCCGGGGCGACGAGGGGTTATGGTCGGGGCGACGAAGGCGTATGGTCCGGGGTGACGGAAGAGGGAGACGTTACAGGCACGCCTCCAGATACGCCTGGTCGAAGCCGAACTGCTTGGCCTTGTCGATCGTGTACGGGCGCAGACCCATCGAGCGATATTCGCCGATGATCTTCCCGTCGGCGCTTTCGTCGAGATATTCGAACTTGAACAATTCCTGCGTGACGATCACCGGGCCTTCCATCCCGATCACCTCGGTGACGTTGGTCACGCGGCGGCTGCCGTCGCGCAGGCGCTTGACCTGGATGATCAGGTCGACGCTGTCCGCGATCTGGCGGCTGATCGCTTCCTTGGGCACCTTGATGTCCGACATCATCACCATGTTCTCCATCCGCGCCAGCGCCTCGCGCGGGGAGTTGGAGTGGAGCGTGCACATCGAGCCGTCGTGGCCGGTGTTCATCGCCGCGAGCATGTCGAAACATTCGCTGCCACGGATTTCGCCGAGGATGATGCGATCCGGGCGCATGCGCAGCGCGTTCTTGACGAGGTCGCGGATGCTGATCTCGCCCTGACCCTCGAGGTTAGCCGGGCGGGTTTCGAGCGGCAGCCAGTGCGGCTGTTGCAGGCGCAGCTCGGCGGCGTCCTCGATCGTCAGCACGCGTTCGCCAGGGTCGATCATCTTCGACAAGGCGTTGAGCATCGTCGTCTTGCCCGAGCCGGTGCCGCCCGAAATGACGATGTTGAACCGCGACGCGCCCGCAACCTTGAGCGCGGTCGCCATCTTCGGGCTCATGCTGCCGAAGCCGGCCATCATGTCGAGCGTGATCGGCTTGGCGGAAAACTTGCGGATCGAGATCGCGGTGCCGCGCAAGCTGAGCGGGGGCACGATGACGTTGACGCGGCTGCCGTCCTTTAGGCGCGCGTCGGCGAGCGGGGTGGTCTGGTCGACGCGGCGGCCGACCGAGTTGCAGATCCGCTGCGCGATCTGGAACAGATGCTCCTCGTCGCGGAACTGGATCTGCGCCATCTCCAGCTTGCCGCGGCGCTCGACGAAGGTCTGGTCGGGGCCGTTGACCATGATATCGCTGATCTCGGGGTCGGAGAGCAATTCCTCGAGCGGCCCCAGCCCGAGCAACTCGTCGACCAGCACCTTCTCGAGCGCGAATTGCTCGCGGCGGTTGAGCGTCAGCTTCAGCTCGGCGAGCACCTCGCCGATGATCGGGCGGAATTCCTCGGCCAGCTCGTCCTTGCCGAGTGTCGCGGCCGCCTCGGGGTCGACGCGCTCCAGCAGCCGCGGGAGCACCTGCTCCTTGATCTTGTGGATCGACGCCTCGAAGCCTTCCATGCGGCTCGCGCCCTGCTCGCCGGTGGCGTTCTGGCGGTCCGACAGCCGTTGCATCGCGTCGATCTGGCCGGGCGGGGTGAGCGGGTCGAGCGCGGCGATCGCGTCGAGCGGCGCGGCGGTCTCCACCGGCTGGTCGTCGCGTGAACCCGGCTGGACGTGCATCGGGCGTGCGACCCCGAAGCCGCCGCGCATCCCGCCGCCGGTGCCGTTACCCATGCCGCCGTTGCGGCGTCCGAACGCGTTCATCGACCCTGATCGTCCTCGAAGTGGCTCGGCAACGATCGCTACCGCGCAAGCCTTTCGATTTGGCTAACTAATCGGGGTTGCCCTGAGCGTGGAGCAGCGTGCGGAAGGCAATATTACGGATCGCGAGCGGCAGCGCGGCGTCGGCCGGCACCGCCGCCGCCCGCCCGACCCGCGCCGTGGCACGGGCGCGGAACGCGGCATCGCCGCGAAGCAGCGTCGCGGCGGGAAAGGCGGCGCGCAACGCCGCCCCGTCCTCATCCACGTCCTCGTCGAACGCGAACCGCGACCAGCCGCGCGCACTCGCGGCGAGCAGCAGCGGGCCCGGCGGGGCAGCGAGGCGTACCCAGTGCAGCGTCTCGCCCGCGCCACCTGCCGCCGCCGCCTGCGGCGTCATGCCGAGCCGCGCGGCGTCGGCGTAGAAGCGACTCGGCGCGCCATAGCCGGCAGCATAGATCGCCGCGGTCACGCCATCGCTCGCACGCAGCGCCGCCAGCACCCGATCGGCGCGACAGGTCCGCGCATAAGCCGCCGGGGTGACGCCGGTCAGCCGATGGAAGAGGCGGTGAAAATGGTGCGGCGCGTAGTCGACCCCCGCCGCCAGCGCGGCAAGCGGCGGCGGCGCGTCCGCGGCGAGCAACGCGGCGGCGGCGATCACCGCTGCGCGGTCGCGGGCGACCGAATCGGGCAGACAGCGGCGGCATGCGCGATAGCCGGCCGCCTGCGCCGCGGCGGCGTCGGGCAGGAAGGCGACATGTTCGCGGCGGGGGCGGCGCGCCGCACAGCTCGGCTTGCAATAGATATGCGTGCTGCGCACCGCGACCACGAAGCGGCCGTCGAACGCGCGGTCGCGCCGGGCGAAGGCGTCCCAGGCGGTGTCGGAGTCGATGGTCGCGCTCATGCCGGCCGGTCTACGCCAGCCGCACGTGCGCCGCATCCCGCAGCTTGCGCCCAAAGCGCCGCCCGCCGCCAGCGCTGGCATCACGACGGTTTCACTCCGGTTGCATCGCGGTTCCCCCTTTGCTACGCGCGCCGTACCCAAGCGAGGCGCACCCGATGTGCGCTATCCGTTCGCGTGGGTGGGCACCCTTGGGTATGACGAGGAAAGTGGATCGCGTGGAGAGTTCCAGCGGTAATCAGGGCAGCAGCATCCAGGCCGGTCTCGGCGGCCGGTATGCGAGCGCGCTGTTCGATCTGGCGGTGGAGGCCCGTGCGGTCGATCGCGTCGAACAAAGCCTGACGGCGGTGCGCGACGCACTGGCGGCGTCGAGCGACTTCAGGACGCTGACGGCATCGCCGGTCATCGCGCGCGGGCAGGCGGTCAAGGCGGTGCTCGCCACCGCCGACGAACTGGGGCTCGACCCGACGACGCGCAGCTTCCTCGGCGTGCTCGCGGAGAATCGCCGGCTGGCGGCGTTGCCGAAGATCATCCGCGCGTTTCGCGCAATGGCCGCGCAGCATCGTGGCGAGACCACCGCCGAGGTCACCAGCGCGCACCCGCTGACCGCCGAGCAGGTCGACGAGCTGAAGCAGCAGCTTCGCCGCCGTGTCGGTCGCGACGTGACGGTCGACCTGGCGGTCGATCCGCAGATCCTGGGCGGCCTGGTCGTCCGCATCGGTTCCCAGATGATCGATTCGTCGATCCGCACCCGTTTGAATGCGCTTGCCAGCGCGATGAAAGGCTGAGTTGATGGACATTCGCGCCGCAGAAATCTCCCGCGTCATCAAGGACCAGATCGCCAGTTTCGGCACCGAGGCACAGGTGTCGGAAACCGGTCAGGTGCTCAGCGTCGGTGACGGGATCGCGCGCATCTACGGGCTCGACAACGTCCAGGCGGGCGAGATGGTCGAATTCGCCAATGGCGTCCAGGGCATGGCGCTCAACCTCGAGGCTGACAATGTCGGCGTCGTGATCTTCGGCTCTGACGCCGAAATCCGCGAGGGCGATACCGTCAAGCGCACCGGCACGATCGTGGACGTGCCGGTCGGCAAGGGGCTGCTCGGCCGCGTGGTCGACGGGCTCGGCAATCCGATCGACGGCAAGGGCCCGATCGTGACGGAGCAGCGCAGCCGCGTCGAGGTCAAGGCGCCGGGCATCATCCCGCGCAAGTCGGTGCACGAGCCGGTGCAGACCGGGCTGAAGGCGATCGACGCGCTGGTGCCGGTCGGCCGTGGGCAGCGCGAGCTGATCATCGGCGACCGCCAGACCGGCAAGTCGGCGATCGCGATCGACACCTTCATCAACCAGAAGCAGGCGAACGCCGGCACCGACGAATCGAAGAAGCTCTATTGCGTCTATGTCGCGATCGGGCAGAAGCGTTCGACGGTCGCGCAGCTGGTCCGCACGCTGGAAGAGAATGGCGCGATGGAATATTCCATCGTCGTCGCCGCGACCGCGTCGGACCCCGCGCCGCTGCAGTTCCTGGCGCCCTACACCGGCACCGCGATGGGCGAATATTTCCGTGACAACGGGATGCACGCGGTGATCGTGTTCGACGATCTGTCGAAGCAGGCCGTTGCGTATCGCCAGATGTCGCTGCTGCTGCGCCGTCCGCCGGGCCGCGAAGCCTATCCGGGCGACGTCTTCTATCTCCACTCGCGCCTGCTGGAGCGCGCGGCGAAGATGAACGAGGCGAACGGCTCGGGTTCGCTGACCGCGCTGCCGATCATCGAGACGCAGGCCGGCGACGTGTCGGCGTACATCCCGACCAACGTGATCTCGATCACCGACGGCCAGATCTTCCTTGAAACCGATTTGTTCTTCGCGGGCATCCGTCCGGCGATCAACGTCGGCCTGTCGGTCAGCCGCGTCGGCGGTGCCGCGCAGACCAAGGCGATGAAGAAGGTGTCGGGCTCGATCAAGCTGGAGCTGGCGCAGTATCGCGAGATGGCGGCGTTCGCGCAGTTCGGCTCGGACCTCGATGCCTCGACGCAGAAGCTGCTCAACCGCGGCGCGCGGCTGACCGAGCTGCTCAAGCAGCCGCAGTTCAGCCCGATGCCGTTCGAGGAGCAGACCGTCTCGATCTATGCGGGCACCAACGGCTTCATCGACACCGTGCCGGTCGCCGACGTCAACCGCTACGAAGCGGCGATGCTCAGCTACATGCGCGCCGATCACGCCGACGTGCTGACCGCGATCCGCGACAGCCGCGAGCTGGGCAAGGATACCGAGGGCAAGCTGAAGGAAGCGCTCGGGCAGTTCGCGAAGACGTTCGCTTAATCAATACGTCGCCCCTGCGCAGGCAGGGGCCCATGTCTCTCTCCATCAGAGACACCGTTCGTTGAGATAGAGATGGGTCCCTGCCTACGCAGGGACGACGAGAAGAAGGACAAGATGGCGTCACTCAAGGCCCTCAAGATCCGCATCGGCTCGGTGAAGTCGACGCAGAAGATCACCAAGGCGATGAAGATGGTCGCTGCTGCCAAGCTGCGCCGGGCGCAGGAGGCGGCGGTCGCGGGGCGTCCGTATGCGGAGCGTCTCGAAGGCGTCGTCGCCAGCCTGGCGCGGACGGTCGGCGTCGGCGCGTCGCCGCTGCTCGCGGGTACCGGCAAGGATCAGGTGCATCTGCTGGTCGTCGCGACCTCGGAGCGCGGTCTGGCGGGCGCGTTCAACACCAACATCGTCCGCGCCGCGCGCCGCAAGGCCGAGGAGCTGGAAGCCGCGGGCAAGACCGTGCGCTTCTATATTGCCGGCAAGAAGGGGCGCGTGATGAAGCGCTTCTACCCGACCGGGATCGTCGCCGACCATGACCTGTCGGAGATGAAGACCGCGAGCTTCGACGCCGCCAAGGACATCGCCGACGACCTGATCACGCGCTTCAAGGCCGGCGAGTTCGACGTCGCGCATCTGTTCTATGCGCGCTTCCAGTCGGCGCTGGTGCAGGAGCCGATCGGCGCGCAGATCATTCCGGTCGCGATACCGCACGTCAAGGGCGCGAAGGCGGCGAACGATGCCGATGCGACGGTCGAATATGAGCCGAGCGAGGAAGCGATCCTCGACGATCTGCTGCCGCGCAACGTCGCGATCCAGATCTTCCGCGCGCTGCTGGAGAATGCCGCGTCGGAGCAGGGCAGCCGCATGACCGCGATGGACAATGCGACCCGCAACGCCGGCGACATGATCAAGCGGCTGAGCATCCAGTACAACCGCGCGCGTCAGGCGGCGATCACGACCGAACTGGTCGAGATCATCTCGGGCGCCGAGGCATTGTAGTATGTCGGATTTCTCGATCGATGACCGCTTTGCGCGGTTTGGCTCGACGAGATACGCTATCGATAAAATTACGTCTTTTTCTGTTTCGACTCGGCAGGAGAGGGCGCAGGGACAAAACAGTCGTAAGCTCTTTGCCTCAGGTGGCTTTTTTGGTTCGATCGTTGGCTGCATCATGGCGAGGATTGGTCATGATGCAGGCGACCAAGCGACGTTTTTTGGAGGGTGTGCGGTCATTTTGGCCGGATGCGGACTGCTCTGGAAAGCACGGAAAATGCCTTCTGACGGGTCAACCAAGCGAACTCTATTCTGTCTTTTGATTGTGACGAATGCGGGGGAAGTTGTAGCGTTTGAGACAGCATCCCTAGCTGAAATGGACGACATCGAGTCTGCGCTTGAGCAGGCAATAATTGATTCGAGGCGATAGGAAACGAACATGGCAACCGCCGCTGAAGACATCCGCCCGACCCACCTTACGGGCCAGACCAACAACACGGGCCGCATCAGCCAGATCATCGGCGCGGTGGTCGACGTGCACTTCCCGTCGCAGCTGCCGGCGATCCTGTCGGCGCTGGAGACCGAGAACAACGGCCAGCGGCTGGTGCTCGAGGTTGCGCAGCATCTCGGCGAGAATACCGTGCGCACGATCGCGATGGACGCGACCGAGGGGCTGACCCGCGGCCAGCCCGTCACCGACACCGGCGCGCAGATCCTGATGCCGGTCGGCCCGGCGACGCTCGGTCGCATCATGAACGTCATCGGCGAGCCGATCGACGAGCGTGGCCCGATCGCGACCGACCTGCGCGCGCCGATCCACGCCAAGGCGCCGGACTTCATCGACCAGTCGACCGAGAATGCGATCCTCGTCACCGGGATCAAGGTCATCGACCTGCTCGCGCCGTACGCGAAGGGCGGCAAGATCGGCCTGTTCGGCGGCGCGGGCGTCGGCAAGACCGTGCTGATCCAGGAGCTGATCAACAACATCGCGAAGGGCCATGGCGGCACCTCGGTATTCGCGGGCGTCGGCGAGCGGACCCGCGAGGGCAACGACCTGTATCACGAGTTCCTCGACGCGGGCGTCATCGCCAAGGATGAAGAGGGCAATGCGGTCAGCGAGGGCTCGAAGGTCGCGCTGGTTTATGGCCAGATGAACGAGCCGCCGGGCGCGCGTGCGCGGGTCGCGCTCTCGGGCCTCGCGATTGCGGAATATTTCCGCGATCAGGAAGGGCAGGACGTGCTGTTCTTCGTCGACAACATCTTCCGCTTCACGCAGGCGGGCGCCGAAGTGTCGGCGCTGCTGGGCCGTATTCCGTCGGCGGTGGGCTATCAGCCGACGCTGTCGACCGACATGGGTGCGCTGCAGGAGCGCATCACCTCGACCAACAAGGGGTCGATCACCTCGGTGCAGGCCGTCTACGTTCCCGCGGACGATCTGACTGATCCGGCGCCGGCGACCTCGTTCGCGCATCTTGACGCGACGACCGTGCTCAACCGCGCGATCTCGGAGCTGGGCATCTATCCGGCGGTCGATCCGCTCGATTCGACCAGCCGCGTGCTGGAGCCCCGCACCGTCGGGCAGGACCACTACGAAACCGCGCGTGCGGTGCAGGCGACCTTGCAGAAGTACAAGTCGCTGCAGGACATCATCGCGATCCTCGGGATGGACGAGCTGTCCGAAGAGGACAAGCTGACCGTCAGCCGCGCACGCAAGATCCAGCGCTTCCTGTCGCAGCCGTTCCACGTCGCCGAGGTGTTCACCAACATCCCCGGCAAGTTCGTGCAGCTCGAGGACACGATCCGCAGCTTCAAGGCGGTCGTGAACGGCGAATACGATCACCTGCCCGAGGCGGCCTTCTACATGGTCGGCGGGATCGACGAGGCGGTCGCCAAGGCCGAAAAGATGGTCAAGGAGGCCTGAGGCTTCTTCCGCCCCCGCGACCGGTTGTCGGTCACGGGGGGCGGTCCTGTGGCTGTTTGCCGATCGGAACTAACAGCTAGGGTGCTGTACATGCTGCATTTCGAACTCGTAACGCCGGCGCGCCTCCTCATCTCCGAGGACGTTCATATGGTGACCGTACCCGGCGCCGACGGCGACTTCGCGGTCTTGGAGGGCCATGCGCCGTTCATGTCGACGATCCGTGACGGCGCGGTGCTGGTGCAGAAGACGCCCGGCGGCCAGCCGGAGGCGATCGCGATCCGCGGTGGCTTCGCCGAGGTCAATGCGCGCGGGCTGACCGTGCTCGCGGAGCACGCGGGCTGAGCGTCTAGCGATCGACCGATTGCTACCCCGGACGTAACCCGGGGTAGTCGGCGATACCGTCATTGCGAGCGGAGCGAAGCAATCCAGTGCCGGACCAGAACGCCCTGGATTGCTTCGCTACGCTCGCAATGACGTTTGGTTAAGCCGGTGTTTCCCGGACAGCGGGCAAGCAGAAGAAGCGGGATCCCGGGTCAAGCCCGGGATGACGTTGGATTGCCGGGTCCCAGACCAGCACCGTCGCCTTACTTCTCCTCCTCGCCGTCGTTCTCTTTCCTGCTTTCCATCGCGGTCGCGATCGTGTCGATCGCCGAAGTGTCCTTGCTTTCGATTGCGGTGAGCACGGTGCCGGCCATCGTCCCCAGCGCGCCGCCG
Source organism: Sphingomonas sp. 8AM (assembly GCF_902506455.1). Lineage (GTDB taxonomy): Bacteria > Pseudomonadota > Alphaproteobacteria > Sphingomonadales > Sphingomonadaceae > Sphingomonas. Next base: position 1,126,774 of record NZ_LR733844.1, read on the forward strand.
TGCGGATCATAGGCGACGCGGCGCAGCGCCGGCACCGCGGCGTCATATTCCTTCTTGCGGATGTGCATCGCCGCCACCTGCATGGCGAGCCCGCTGTCGAACGGCGCAAGTGAGAAGGCGTAGTCGAGTCCCTTCTCGGCATTGCCGCTCATGGTTCCACCCGACGAGCGCAGCGCCTGATAGTGCGCGACCAGCGGCCACGGGTCCTCGGGGTCGAGGTGGTTGGCGGTGATGAACCATTGCCGCACCGCCTTCCAGCGCGCGGCGTCGGTGACATGCTCCTTCTCGGCGAGCGCCGACTGCGCCATGCCGCGGTAGATCAACGCCTCGCGCAGCCCCGGCCTGGCCGCCAGCGCGCGCGCGGCCGCGGCATCCGCGGCCGCATAGCCGCCGGCATCATATTCGGCCTCGGCGAGCGCGACCTGCACCGCCGGATCGTTCGGAAAATCCACCGCGACCTTTCGCGCGGCGACCGCCACGGCGGGCGCGGTCCTGGGGTTCACCCCGCGCGTCGAGCGGAGGACGACCGGCATGATCGCCTCCTCCCCGGCGCCCAGCGCCCGCGTCGTCACCGGGCCGATCGGCAGCTTGTCGATCTTCATGCCAAGGATCGGCAGCGTCTTGCGCGCATAATTGTTGAGCTCGCGGTCGAGCTTGCGAGGATCGCCGAGCAGCGCCGCCGCGGTTTTCGGATCGCCGCCTTTCTCCAGCGCCTTGAGATAGGCGGCCAGTTGCGGGCGACGCTCGTTGTTGAGCAGCATGTAGTGGGTCAGCAGCCACGCGCGGCCGTAGAAGACCTGCCGCTGGTTCGGATCGAGCCGCTTGTCGCCCGGCGCCAGCGTCAGCAGGTCACGCATCGGCAAGAGGCTGTCGTCGATCAGGCCATAGGCGCGATAGAGCGGCGGCACCCCGATCAACAGCCGATCGGGCTCGAACACCGTCGGCGCGTTGAACTCCGCGAATCCCTCGACGAACCATGCCGGAAACGGCTGGTCGCCCCACGACGAGAACATGAAATGGTGCGCATATTCGTGGAGCAGCACCGCTTGCGGCGTCAGCGCGAGCTTTCCGGTGTCATTGGTCTTGCGCGGCACGAACGCCACCGGCCCCGACAGCCGCGGCATATAGATACCGGCGGCGTCGCTCCTGCCGAGCAGTTTCTGCAGGGCGCCCACATCCTTGACGACGAAGACGCGCACGCGCTGCGACGGGCTGAACGCCGGGTCTTCCATGCCGCGCATCACGCGCATCGCCTTGTCGAACCGCTCCAGCCGGGTGGCGAATTCCGTAACCTTGTCGGGCTCGTCGTCCGAATAGACGACGAAGTGCCGCGACGATGCCTGTTGCCACGCCGCGGCCGCCGGCGACGCCATCCCCAAGGCCAGCGCCGCCGCTGCCCACCACCTGCGCATCATTCGCCCCCGTCAAACTTCCCCGCCGACAGACTAAGCGGGGATGGCCGGCGGTCAAGCGCCCGGCGTCAGGCGTCGTGGAATTGCAAACCGGCGAGCCGCGCATAGAGCCCGCCCGCACCGGTCAGCGCGGCATGGCTGCCTTCCTCGACGATCCGGCCGCTGTCCATGACGACGATCCGCGACGCCGCGCGGACGGTGGCGAGGCGGTGCGCGATGACGATCGTGGTGCGCGATGCCATCAGCCGCTCGAGCGCATCCTGCACCAGCCGCTCGCTTTCGGCATCGAGCGCGCTGGTCGCTTCATCGAGCAACAGGATTGGCGCGTCGCGGAGCAGCGCGCGGGCGATTGCGACGCGTTGCCGCTGCCCGCCCGACAGCCGCGCGCCGCCCTCGCCGAGGAAGGTGTCGAGACCCTCGGGGAGCGCGCGCAGGAAGTCGGCGGCGTTGGCGGCCTCCGCCGCGGCCCAGACCTGCGCGTCATCGGCGTCCCAGCGGCCGTAGCGAAGATTGTCGCGCGCGCTGGTGCCGAAGATCACCGTCTCCTGCGGGACCATCGCGATCCGCGCGCGGACCTCGGCCGGGTCGGCGCGGATGAGATCGACGCCGTCGACCAGCACCGCGCCGCGCGCCGGCTGGTAGAAATGCTGGAGCAACTGGAACAGGGTCGACTTGCCCGCGCCGGACGGGCCGACCACCGCCAGCGTCTCGCCGGGGGCGACCTCCAGCGTGAAGTCGTGGAGTGCGGCGACATCGGGGCGGCTGGGGTAGCGGAACTCAACGTTGTGAAAGGCGACGCGGCCCTGCGGCGGTTGCGGCAGCGCGACCGGGTGCGCGGGCGGGGCGATCTCGGGACGCTCGGCGAGCAATTCGCTCAGCCGGCCCGCCGCGCCCGCGCCGCGCAGCAGATCGCCGTAGACTTCGGTGAGCGCGCCGAACGCGCCGGCGACGATCCCGCCGGTCAGCACGAAGGCGGCGATCGCGCCTCCGGACAGCCGTCCGGCCGCGACATCGTCAGCGCCTTCCCACAAAACCAGCGTGATCGCGCCGAAGATCAACCCGATGACGATTGCGGTCATGATCGCGCGCAGCGCCACGCGCTTGCGCGCCGTCGCCATCGTCGCCTCGACCGCGTCGGTGAAGCGCGCGCTCTCGCGTGCCTCCTGCCCGAATGCCTGGACGATCTTCATCGCGCCGAGCGTCTCGACCACGATCGAGCCGACGTCGGCGATCCGGTCCTGCGAGGTGCGCGACAGGTTGCGGACGCGCCGCCCCAGCAGCGCGATCGGCGCGATGATGAGCGGGATGCCCGCCAGCAGCATCGCCGCCAGCTTGGGCGAGATCGCAAACAGATAGATCAGCCCGCCGATCGCGGTGAACGAGTTTCGCAGCGCGATCGACACCGTGCTGCCGACCACCGTCTCGATCTGGCCGGTGTCGGCGGTGAGCCGTGAGGCGATCTCCGACGGGCGGTTGGTCTCGTAGAAGGACGGGCTGAGCGTCATCAGATGCCGCTGCACCTCGGTGCGGATATCGGCGACGACGCGCTCGCCCAGCCAGGCGACGAAATAGAAGCGCACGGCGGTGCCGATCGCGAGCACGACCACGATCATCAGCATATAATGGAACGACGACGCCACGGACTCGGCGGATGCGCCGTTGGCCGCAAAGCCGCGGTCGATCACGCGTTTGAAGCTGTAGGGGATCGCGATCGTCGCGCCGGAGGTGACCGCCAGCGCGCTAAACGCGGCGGTAATCTGGAGCGGGTATTTGCGGGCGTGTCGAAAGACCATCGCCAGATTGCCGAGACGGCGGGAAGGAGCGACGTCGGAAGCGCTGGCCATGCGCGCGGCCTAGCAGCGCGTGCCGGCCCGCTCAACGTGTCGTGAAGGGTTTAGCGCGGGTCGGGGCCCGGAAATCGACTGCAATCGTTGCAGTCGCGTTGCGACGGACGAAGTTGCTATAGGCGCCGCACCGGCGGGGCCGGGGAAGGAAGACGCGAATGTTGTACGACGCCTATGAATTGCAGCGGTCGTGGCTCGCCTCGGCCAGCGCGATGGCGACGGTAGGAGCCAACTGGCTGAACAACCCGTCCAACCCGTTCGCGTATCTGGGCGGCGGGCCGGTGATGGCGTCCGCGCTGGAGGTGTTCGCGCATGCGTCGGCCTCACGCGGCAAGCCGGCGTTCGGATTCGAGTCGACGACCGTCGACGGCCGCGAGGTAGCGGTGGTCGAGGAGATCGTGCTGCAACGCCCGTTCGGGCAGCTCAAGCGCTTCCGCCGCGAGGGCGTGGAGGGCGGGCCGCGGCTGCTGATCGCCGCGCCGATGTCGGGACATTTCGCGACGCTTCTGCGCGGGACGGTCGAGCGGATGCTGCCGGTCGCCGACGTCTATGTCACCGACTGGCGTGACGCGAAGCTGGTATCGACGCGCGAGGGACGGTTCGATCTCGACGATTATATCGATTATCTGATCGCCTTCCTCGAAGCGATCGGCGCGGATCAGGACGGTGTGGCGGACGGCGCGCATGGCGCGCACATGCTGGCGGTGTGCCAGCCATCGGTGCCGTGCCTCGCCGCGACCGCGCTGATGAGCGCCGACCGCAACCCGTGCCGACCGCGTACGCTGACGATGATGGGTGGGCCGATCGACACGCGCGAGGCGCCGACCGCGGTCAACACGCTGGCGACCGAGCGGCCGTTCGCCTGGTTCGAGCAGAACGTGATCGCGACGGTGCCGATGTTGTACCCGGGCGCGGGGCGGAAGGTCTATCCGGGCTTCCTGCAATTGTCCGGGTTCATGACCATGAACCTCGGTAACCACATGATGAGCCATTACGAGCTGTTCAAACATCTCGTCACCGGCGACGATGACAGCGCCGAGGCCACCAAGCGCTTCTACGACGAATATCGCTCGGTCTGCGACATGACCGCGGAGTTCTACCTCCAGACGATCGACACCGTCTTCCAGTCGCACAGCCTGCCGAAGGGCGAGATGCTGCATCGCGGACGGCGCGTCGACACCGGTGCGATCACCGATGTCGGGCTGCTGGCGATCGAGGGCGAGCGCGACGACATCAGCGGGCTGGGACAGACAAAGGCGGCGCTGACGATTGCGACCGCGCTGCCCGAGGAAAAGAAGCGCTATTACATGGCCGAGGGTGTCGGCCATTACGGGATCTTCAACGGCTCGAAATGGCGCAACCGGATCGCGCCGGTGGTCGAGGAATGGATGGCGGCCAACGGCTGATGTAAAACGGGCCGGTCGCTTGTGGCGACCGGCCCGGGTTTTGAATCATCGTCCCTGCCTGCGCAGGGGCGACCTGATTATGCCGCGCTGTTTTCCGCGGTTGTCCGCACCTTGGCGTGGCTGCCAGATTCGTCGGCCTTGATTGTGCCGCCGAACAGCATCTTTACCCGGCCCGACAGGGAGATGTCGGTTTCCCACAGTTCAGCAGAGTCGATGTCGACGCGCAGCAGCGCGAGGTTCGGGTCATTGCGGCCCTCCGGGAACCACGCCTCGACCTGCTTATTCCAGAGCTTGTCGATCTGCGCCTGATCGTTGTCGATCCGCGCGGTGCCGTCGAGGCAGGCGAAGAAGTCGTGCCCCTTGGAGACGTACTGCGCCATCACGCGGCCACCGTCGGCGAGCCGGTTCGTCTTGCCGATGAAAAAGAACAATGTGTCGACCTGATCCTGATCGAGTTGCGCGGTCAACGGCTCGTGATGCGCATGGCCATCCGCCGGGCCGACCATCACGAAGGGGCTGTCGGCCATCTTCTTCCAGAGATCCTGCTTCAGCTTCTTCGGATCGGTGTTGGCGTCGGCCATATCGTATCTCCTGTTCGGGTTCGACGGGAGAACGTGAGGCGGGGGCGTTGGTTGCGCGGTCGTTGCGCGGGCGTCATGACCGGGAGCGGCGGCAATCCCGCCGCCACCATGAGGAAGTGAACTATGACGTTTGCTGACTTGTGCATGTTCCTCGGCGTTTTGATCGCCTTCGCGACTCTGGTCGTGCGGATGATCGAGGCGGCGCGGAAGTAGCGCACGGGCGGGGTCCGGCCTGGCAGCCGGGCCCCAAACGCATTTGAGCCCCGGCCGCTGGCACGACCGAGGCTCACATGAGGCGGTGCTATGACGTCACCGTACCTCTATATAGCGGGGAGCGACCAAGCGTTCAACGTCACAGCACTTCGAAGAGCCCCGCCGCGCCCATGCCGCCGCCGACGCACATCGTGACGACGACGTGTTTCGCACCGCGGCGCTTGCCCTCGATCAGCGCGTGGCCGACCATCCGCGCGCCCGACATGCCATAGGGGTGGCCGATCGAGATCGCGCCGCCGTCGACGTTGAGCAGTTCGTCGGGGATGCCGAGCTTGTCGCGGCAATAGAGAACCTGCACCGCGAACGCCTCGTTCAGCTCCCATAGGCCAATATCGGTCATTTTCAGGCCGTTGCGCTCGAGCAGCTTAGGGATCGCGAAGACCGGACCGATGCCCATCTCGTCGGGTGCGGTGCCGGCCACCGCCATGCCGACATACCGCCCCAGCGGGGTCAGCCCGCGTTGCTCGGCGAGTTTCTCCTCCATCAGCACGCTCGCCGAGGCACCGTCCGACAACTGCGAGGCGTTGCCGGCGGTGATGTTGAGGTCGGGCCCGAGCACCGGCTTCAGCCCGCGCAATCCCTCCAGCGTGGTGTCGGCACGATTGCCCTCGTCCTTCGTGAGCGTGACCTGCTCGTGCGAGACCTCCTTCGTCTCCTTGTTCACGTTCGCCTTGGTCGCGGTGACCGGGACGATCTCGGCATCGAAGCGCCCGGCAGCCTGCGCCGCGGCGGTGCGCATCTGCGAGCGATAGCCATATTCGTCCTGCGCCTCCCGCGTGATCCCGTAGCGCTTGGCGACGATCTCCGCGGTCTGGAGCATCGGCATGTAGATGTCCTTGTGCATTGCCAGCAGCTCGGGATCGGGCGCGACGCGCATCTCGGGGGTCTGCACCATGCTGATGCTCTCGACCCCGCCGCCGATCGCGATCTGCATCCCGTCATGCACGATCTGCTTGGCGGCGGTGGCGATCGCCATCAGGCCGGAGGCGCATTGCCGGTCGAGCGACATGCCCGATACGCTGGTCGGCAGCCCGGCGCGCAACAGGCTGGTGCGCGCGATGTTCGGCGACTGATGCCCCTGTTGCAGCGCGGCGCCGAGCACGACGTCGTCGACCTCGGCGCCGTCGACGCCGGCGCGCTCGACCGCGGCCCTGATCGCATGGCTGGCCAGCGTCGGGGAGGGCAGGTTGTTGAACGCACCACGATAGGCGCGGCCGATCGGGGTGCGGGCGGTGGAGACGATGACGGCGGAACGCATGAGACGGGGCCTTTCGGTGCAGCCTAGACGAAGATTTGGGTGATCCACTCGGCGACCATCGCGGGCTTTTTCTGCCCTTCGATCTCGATCGTGACCTCGGCGGTCGATTGATATTGGCCGGGGCGCTTCTGTTCGAACGACAGCAGCCGCGAGTGTGCGCGGATGCGCGCGCCGGACGGGACGGGTGCGAGGAAGCGGACGCGGTTGCCGCCGTAATTGACGTGCATCGTCGCGGCGCTGACCGTCGGCAGGTCGGGCGTTTCCGCCATCAGGCGTGGTAGCAGCGACAGTGTGAGGAAGCCGTGCGCGATCGTGGTGCCGAACGGCGTCGCGGCAGCACGGACGGAATCGATATGGATGAATTGACGATCACCGGTGGCGTCGGCGAAGGCGTCGATCATCGCCTGCGTGACGTCGATCCATGCCGAGACGCTGGTGCGTCCGACCGCACCCTCCACTTCGTCGAGCGTCACGGCCCGTCTCTCCCAACCTTTGCGACTGTGTAGGCGCAGTTGCGCGTCGCTCGCAAGGTGGGGCGGACCGAAAATATGAAAAAGGCCGGGTGCCGCTACGGAAGCGGCGAACCCGACCTTCTAAAATGGAACCCGCGCCGGTGATACGCCCCGGCACGGACCGTCGCGCTTAGCGGCAGCGCACCTTGCCGCGGTCGATCTGGCGACCAAGCAGCGCACCCGCGCCGCCGCCGGCCAGCGTGCCGAGCAGGCCACCGCCGACGAGGTTGCCGAGCAGCGCGCCGCCGGCGCCGCCGACCACGAGACCGGTGGTGCCGTCGTTGCGGCGGCAGTAGTTGCGGCCGTCACGCCCGCGATAGACCTGATCCTCGCGGCTTAGACGACGCTCGCGGTAGTTGCCGCGGCGATAATTCTTGGAGGCATCCCAATCGTTACGGTCGCCCTGCCATTGGTAATCGCGGTCGCGATCCCGGCGTTGCGCGTCCGCCGCCGGGGCGGCGACCATCGGGGCGGAGACGGTGGCGATCGCCAGTGCCGTCAGCAGGGCCTTCTTCATCTCGATCATACTCCTTCAGCTGCCTGCACGAACGTTGCAGACACGGAAGGGTTCACGCCGGTTGCGTTGCGGCGTGTCCGGGATCGGGAACGAGCAGCTTTTCACGCTGTGCGACGATCAACGGGACGACGATTTGTCCGGCGACGTTCACCGCGGTGCGCCCCATGTCGAGGATGGGGTCGATCGCGAGCAGCAACCCGGCGCCTTCGAGCGGCACGCCGAGCGTGGTGAGCGTGAGCGTCAGCATCACCAGCGCGCCGGTCAGCCCGGCGGTCGCGGCCGAGCCGATCACCGAGACGAGCGCGATCAGCACATAGTCGGGCGCGTGGAGCGCGACGCCGTAATATTGTGCGACGAACAGCGCCGACACCGCCGGGTAGATCGCGGCGCAACCGTCCATCTTGGTCGTCGCGGCGAAGGGGACCGCAAAGGCGGCATAGTCGCGCGGGACGCCGGCCTTTTCGGCGACATCCTCGGTGACCGGCAGCGTCGCGATCGACGAGCGCGAGACGAACCCGAGCTGGATCGCCGGCCAGGCGGTGGCGAAGAAGCGGCGCGGCGACAGGCGGTTGGCGGCGAGCAACGCGGGATAGACCCCGAACAGCACCAGCGCGAGCCCGAGATAGACCGCCCCTGCGAAGCTGCCGAGCGCGGCGAGCGACGACCAGCCGTAGCGGACGATCGCGGTGCCGATCAGCCCGGCGGTGCCGATCGGCGTGAGTCGCACGACCCAGCGCAGCAACTGACGAAAGATCGTGAGTAGTGAGGTGTTGACCGACAGGAACGCCTCGCCCGCCGCGCCGACCTTCACCGCCGCCGCGCCGACCGCGATCGCGACGACGATCAGTTGCAGGACGTTGAACGAGACGCCGGTGGTGGCGGCGCCGTCCTTGAGCCTGGTCGACGCCTCCAGCGCAAGGAAGTTGCCGGGGATCAGCCCGCGCAGGAAATCGAGCCACGAGCCGGCGGTGCCGGGCGCGACCGCGCTGGCGGCGTCGACGCCGGCGCGCACGCCGGGCTGGAGGATCGTGCCGAGCGTCAGCCCGATCGCGACCGCGATGAGCGCGGTGATCGCGAACCACAGCAGCGTCTGGCCGACCAGCCGCGCGGCATTGCCGAGGTCGCGCAACGCAGCGACCGAGGCGACCAGCGCGGTGAAGACGAGCGGCACGACCAGTGCCTTGAGCAATTTGACGAAGCTCTCGCCGGTGAGGCGGAGGGTTTCGGCGAGTGCGCCGTCAGGGGCGGTGCGGGCGACGAAGCCGAACGCGACGCCGATCGCCATGCCGGCGAACACCTGCACCGTGAAGGAGGGTTTCTTCATGGTGCCGAGGTGAGAGGGCGCGGGGGTTTGCGCCAGCAACTTTGCGTTTGTGGCTAGGGAGTGGGGCTTTGCGGGGGGCTTAAGCGGGAAAGGGAGACGTAGGTTTTGGCAAGCGGTTTTGGCAAGCGCCGCCACGTCGGAGGTTCTGGATTCCCGCGTTCGCGAGAATGACGAGTTTGGTGACGATGGATGACGCGACCAGGCACGCCGTCGCCCCTGCGGAGGCAGGGGCCTATGGCTGTGTCGTCTTGCGAACCGTCTGACACATGCACGACCTGTCGTGTGTCAGATGTCTGTCCTTTTACGCGACAGGCATGGGCCCCTGCCTGCACAGGGGCGACGGCGTTTGTGGCGGGCGGATGTAGTACGGCTTGCCGGTGTCGCCCGGAGGGGAAAGATGCGTGGCTTAATCCTTCGCCGTCTGGGCCGGCTCCGCGTACGGCATCACCAAGGTTCCGTCCGGGGCCGCCGTGTAAGTGGTCTGCGTCGGATACGGAATGCTGATCCCCTCCTGCGCGAAGCGACGCATGATCGCGACCAGCAGGCGGTTGCGGACATTGTGTGCCGTCGCCCAGTCGTCGCCGGGCGTATCGACCTGGAGCACGAAGTCGAGGCTCGACGCACCGAACGTCTCGAACCCGGCGCGCGCGACCTTGGCGCCTTCCGCCTCGACCAGCTCGGTCAGGATCGCGGGGATGCGCTCCAGCGTCTCGGGCGGCGTCTCATAGGCGACGCCGATCGTGTACGACACGCGGACGTGATCGCGCTGCGAGGTGTTCTGGATTTCCTTGTCGAGCAGGTTGCGGTTGGAGATGATCCGCAGCTCGCCGGTGAACGCGCGGATGCGCGTCGATTTCAGACCGATCGCCTCGATCACGCCGCTGGTGGTGCCGTAGCTGATCTTGTCGCCGCGCCGGAACGGGCGGTCGAAAATGATCGCCAGCGCCGCGAACAGGTCCGCGAAAATGCCCTGCGCCGCCAGACCAATCGCGATGCCGCCGACGCCGAGCCCCGCAACGAGCCCGGTGACGTTGACGCCGAGGTTGCTGAGCACGACCACCAGCGCGATCGCGAAGACCGCGAAGCTGACGAGCAGGCGGATCAGCCCCATTGCGCTCATCAGCGCCTCGCCCGAGTAATGTTCGTCGCGGGTGCGGTGCTCGATCGCGCCGAGGATCAGCTCGCGTGCCCAGATCGCCGCCTGGAACACCGCCGCAACCGTGAACAGGAAGGTGATCGTCTTGTCGAGATCGGCGGGCGTGGCGGCATAGCCGTCGACCAGCTTGGCCGAGAGCATGACGATGAAGAAGGCGTTGGTCCGCTCGATCGCGCGACCGAGCACCGCCGCCCAGCCCTTGCCCGAGGCGCTGCGGTGCGCGAGCCGCGGCCCGAACGCGCGGACCCAGAACAGCAACAGCGCAATCGCGACGCCGATCCCGACCGCGATCAGGATCTGCAGCCAATGCTGCTGCAACCAGATGAAGCTCGAATGGAGCAACGCGCCGGCCTGCTGGCCGACGCGATCGGTATCGAACGCCGCCTTGTGGGCGGCGGCGGCACTGGTATTGCTCATGTCAGGCGGCTTTCAACTCGCACGCGCCGCAGGTTTCGAGGAAGGCGATCAGCCCGCGCTCGGTACGCGTCAGATAATGGGTGGATCGCGGCAGCCGCAGCGACTGGCGGAACGCGGCCTGCGCGGCCTTGTCCTTGCCGAGTTCGATCAACGCCGGGTGGACATAGGATTTGCGCGCGATCGCCGGCGTGTTGCCGAGATGTGCGACCACCGGTTCGAGCATCGTCTTGAGCCCGATCGGCGCCTCGGCTTCGATCAGCGCCTCGAACGCGACGACGCTCGCGCCCCAGGTGCGGAAATGCTTGGCGGTGAAGCCGTCGCCCATCGCCGCGCGGAGATAAGCGTTCACGTCGGACGAGGTTACCGCGTGCGGTGCGCCGTCGTCGCCGACATATTGGAACAGCTTCTGGCCGGGCAGATCCTGACATTTCTTGACAAAACGCGCGAGGCTGCCGTCGGTGATCTTCAGCTTGCGGATCTTGCCCGACTTCGCCTTGTATTCCAGCTTCAGCGTGCTGCCGCTGATCTGCGCATGGCGGTCGCGCAGCGTGGTCAGGCCGAAGCTCTTGTTCGTCCTGGCATAGGTCTCGTTGCCGATGCGGAGCGCTGCGACGTCGAGCAATTTGACCACCGCTGCGACAGTGCGTTCCTTGGTATGGCGGCGGCGTTCGAGATCGGCCTCGACGCGCGCACGCAGCTTGGTCAGCGCGCGGCCGAACGGCGCGCACAGATCATATTTGGCTGCTTCCTGCTGCGCACGGAAGCCGAGGTGATAGCGGTATTGCTTGCGACCCTTTTCGTCCCAGCCGACCGCCTGGATATGACCCTCGGGATCGGGGCAGAACCATGCGTCGGTATAGGCCGGAGGGAGGCCGATCGCGTTCAGCCGGTCGATTTCGTCGCGGTCGGTGATCCGCTTGCCGCTCGCATCATAATAGGCCCAGGCATCGTGGCGCGTGCGCTTGCGCGTGATTCCTGCGGTATCATCCTCAAAGAAAACGAGATTTCCTGCCACCTTGGCCCTTCCGCGGTGCTGTGACCCGGGTTTTGAAATGCGCAAGGGCTGCCCATCGTTCCCGGAACGGGCGACCATTGCGGAGGGTTGGGGCGCCGGAACACTTCCTTTCCAGCAGGAGACTGACATGGCCGATTTGTCGCAAGCCCGCGTGCTGATGATCGCCGCCGACGGGTTCGAGACCGTGGAATTGTTCGAGCCGCGCAAGGCGCTGGAAGCGGCCGGCGTGACCGTCACACTCGCCTCGATCAAGCGCGATCCAATCCAGGGGATGAAGGGCGACATCAACAAGGCGGAAACCGCCACGCCCGACCTGACGCTGGAGGAGGTCGAGGTCGACGATTACGACGCGCTGGTGCTGCCGGGCGGGGTCGCGAACCCCGACAAGCTACGCGTCGTGGATCTGGCGGTCGAGATCGTCCAGCAGTTCATGGACGAGGACAAGATCGTCGCCGCGATCTGCCACGCGCCGTGGCTGCTCGCCGAGGCCGATGTGATCGACGGGCGGCGCGTGACCGGGTTCGTCTCGATCCGCACCGATCTCGCCAATGCCGGCGCGGAAGTAGAAGATGAAGAAGTGGTGATCGACGACAATCTGATCACCAGCCGCAAGCCGGACGACATCCCGGCGTTCAACAAGGCGATCATCGACGCATTGACCGAAGAACTCGCCGACGCTGACTGAGGCGCGCGGCGCGTAAACGCCGCGATAAGGATACCGCGGCGTTTACCATCTGCTCATGATTGTTCCGCTACACTGCGGACATGCTCGACGACATCCTGCCCCTTCCGCTTTCCGCGCGCAGTCATGGCGTGCTCGACTCGATGCGTGCCGCGGTGTCGCGGCTCGGCAGACGGCGGGTCGAGCGCGTTACGGCGGCGGGGGGCGTCGCGCCGTGTGCGTGGATGGCACCACCGCCCGAGCGGCCGCTGCCGCGCGACCTGAACCTCAAGCTCAGCGCGTTCGATCCGGGCGCGCTGCGCCGTTCCACCCCGGTGTCGGCGGCGGCGTTCGTCGATCCGATCGTGCTGGAACGGACGCTGCACCGCATTCCGGCGCGCTGAGGTCGCACGCCACCGTCACTCCCTCGATCCGCAGCATCACCCGCTCGCCATATCGCGCATGGGTCGCGACGCGCAGGTCGGCGACGATCTGACCGGGGATCGTCAGTTCGCACGCCGGTAGCTGATCCAACCAACGATCGAGCACCGCGCCGATTCGGGTGCTGACGACGAGTTCGTGCCGTGCGCCCGAGAAGGTGGCGCTGTGCCACGGGATCGCGCGACCATGTTCCACCACCAGCGCCACGCCCGCTTGCGCCGCGTCACGCGACACCGCGCGCTCGAACCGCCGCGCAATCATTGCGCGCGCGCCGACAGGATCGCCGCAACCCTCGCGCACAGCGCCGGGCCGGGTACCCGCCCGCGGCGCAGATCGCGGACCAGTCGCGGATCGTTGACCGCGCGCCGCCCGAACGTGGTCTCCGCCACGCCGGTCCTTTGCAAATAGACGTCGATGTCGTTCAACAGGCACATGGACTCTCACTCCGACTCTGTGTTCCTTATATGTTCTCCTTTGTTCTACTTGTCGAGGAAAAATCCTCAGCGTAAGGTTGCGTGATGAACGACACGCCACAACAGGCACTTGCGGCGGCGGCGCGCGCGCGGGGCGTGGCGTTGTCGGCGCTGTCGCGGATGCTCGGGCGCAATCAGGCGTATCTGGGGCAGTTCGTGAACCGCGGCTCGCCCCGCGTGCTGCCCGAGCGCGAGCGGCGGATGCTCGCCGATTTCCTCGCGATCGACGAGGCGCTGCTGGGGGCACCGCCGCTGGTAAGTGACGATGTCGCGGTGCCGTGGCTGGCGGTGCAGGCCGCGGCGGGCGTCGCGCAGATCGCCGACGAGCGCGTGCTGCGGACCGAACGGCTGCCGCGCGCGGCGCTCCGCGGTGCCGGGGTTTCACCCGAGGCGGCGTCGGTGATCTGGGTGAGCGGCGACTCAATGGCGCCGACGTTACGCGATGGCGACCGGTTGCTGGTCGACCGTGCGACGCGGGAAATCGCGGGGCGGGGCGGGATCTATGTGGTGCGGCGCGGCGAGGCGGTGGTAGTCAAGCGGCTGGTGCCGCGGGGCGATGCGGTCGAGATCCGCAGCGACAATCCGCTATGGCCAGCCGAGCACGTGCCATTGACGGAGATCGAGGTAGTCGGGCGCGCGACGTTGTTGCTGCGGCGGCTGTAGCGGCGCGCGCGCGGGCTCGTTACACTCGGTCCAAACAAGGAGAGGTAGCGCATGAAACTCGCCAGTTTGAAGCAGGGGCGCGACGGTCGCCTGGTCGTCGTATCGGACGATCTGGCCTGGTATGCCGATGCCGGGCATATCTGCGCGACGCTGCAGGCCGCGCTCGACGACTGGGCGCAGGTTGCCCCCGCGCTCGAGCTGCTGGCGGTCGATCTGCGCAACGAGGCGATCCCGCGCGAGCGCTTCCACGAACATGACGCCGCCGCGCCGCTGCCGCGCGCTTACCAGTGGGTCGATGGGTCGGCGTACGTGAACCATGTCGCACTGGTGCGGCAGGCGCGTGGCGCGGAGCTGCCCGACAGCTTCTGGCACGATCCGCTGATGTATCAGGGCGGGTCGGACGGCTTCCTCGGCGCGCGCGATGCGATCCCGCTCGCCGACGAGGATTGGGGCTGCGATCTGGAGGGCGAAGTGGTGGTCGTCACCGGCGACGTGCCGCTGGGTGCGACGCGCGAACAGGCGCTGGACGCGATCCGGCTGGTCGGGCTGACCAACGACGTGTCGCTGCGCAACCTGATCCCGGCCGAACTCGCCAAGGGGTTCGGCTTTTTGCAGTCCAAGCCGGCCTCGGCCTTCTCGCCGGTGTTCGTGACACCGGCGGCGCTGGGCGAGTGGTGGCGTGACGGCAAGCTGCACCGCCGCTTGCTGGTCGAGGTGAACGGCGCGCCGTTCGGCCGTGCCGAGGCGGGCGAGGACATGACTTTCGACTTCGGGACGTTGATCGCGCATGCCGCCAGGACGCGCGCGCTGGGTGCGGGGACGATCGTCGGATCGGGCACCGTCTCCAACCGCGACGCCGATGGCGGGCCGGGGCGGCCGATCGCGGAGGGCGGCGTCGGCTATTCGTGTCTCGCGGAATTGCGGACCGTCGAGACGATCCAGAGCGGCGCGGCACAGACACCTTACCTCGGCAAGGGCGACACGGTGCGGATCTGGATGGAGGACGATCGCCACCATCCGATCTTCGGGACGATTGAACAGATGGTCGGCTGAGGCGCCCGGCGCTTCGTGGTTTGCTACGCGCGCAATGACGGAGCTATGTGATGATCGCTCCGGGCGCCGCGCGACGTATGCGCAGTTCGGGGCGACCGAGCATCGCAAAACCAAGGAAGGCGGCGATCAGTCGATGGTCGTCGACCGCCGCCAGCACTTGCTTGAGATCGTCGAGAAACGCCTGCGCAGCCGTCGTGTCGCGGACGCGCCGGACCTCCATGGCCCAGCCGCCGAACTGCCGCGCCTGCACCTGGCGACGTTCGATATAAGCGATCGAATCGTGGCGTGGGTCGCGTTCGATCCGCGCCATCAACGCCTCGACCTCCGACTGCCGGCCTTCGAGCGCCTGGATGAAGCGCCAGCCATCGTGGAGCAACAGGCCGGTGATGGCATGGTCGGCGTTGAAGCGCGTTGCTTCGACCGCCAACCGGTCAAGCTCGGCATCGTCAAGCGGACCGCTGGCATGGCTGATGTAGACCAGCTGATAAACGAGATCAGCCATGTGCATGATGTCGATCAGGCATGAGGGGAGTGTCAGCGCAGTCTTTGCAAATCAACTGGCTTGGTCCAGTAGCGCCGCGCACATTTCGCGTCGCCCCGGATGTGACCCGGAATAATGGTTAACAGCGGGGTCCGGGCGTATCAGTGAAAGTCATGGCTGCGGATCGGGATGACATCCTCGGGATCGCAGCCGTTGCGGAACGGGGGGTGATAGTCGCTGCGCACGCGCGTCTTCCAGCCGGGATCGCCGCGGTCGGGCGAGCCGGGGTGGGTCGCGCCGTCGCCGCGGCTGGTGAGGCGCGGCAGGTCGATGTCGCCGACCTCGCGCAGCATCGCGGTACGATCGTGGATGCGATCGGCGATGACATGGATCACTTCACCCTCGCGCTGGACGACGCCGGTGACGCTGATCATCGCCGAGGACATGACGACGGTGCGCTGCGCCTCAAATCGGTCGGGCCACAGGATGATATTGGCGACCCCGGTCTCGTCCTCGATCGTGATGAACAGCACGCCCTTCGCCGAGCCGGGCTTCTGGCGGACGAGGATGATCCCCGCGACCTCGACGCGGCGGCCGTCGCGCGTTTGCCGGAGCTGCGCGCACGCGATCACGCGCTGGTCGGCGAGCCGGTCGCGCAGGAAGAACAACGGATGCTCGCGCAGGGTGAGCTGCGTGGCGCGATAATCCTCGACGACCTCGCGCCCGGCGGTGAGCGGCACGAGGCTGACCGGCGGTTCGCGGCGTTCGGCGGCCTCCAGCAGCGGCAGCGGCGTCTCGCCGAGCCCGCGGATCGCCCATAACGCCTGCCGCCGGTCGAGCCCGAGCGCGTGGAAGCCATCGGCCTTGGCGAGCTTCTCCAGCGTTGCCAGCGGCACGCCCGAGCGGCGCCACAAATCCTCGACTGAACGGAACGGCGCCTCGGCGCGCGCGGCGATGATCCGCGCGACGTCGAGCATCGCGACGCCCTGGACGACCTTCATCCCCAGCCGCAGCGGCAGGCGCGCGGTGCCGCCCTCATCGACCAGCCGCGTATCCCAGTCGCTGTCGACGACGCACACCGGGCGGATCACGACGCCATGCTCGCGCGCGTCGCGAACGATCTGCGCGGGGGCGTAGAAGCCCATCGGCTGCGCATTTAGCAACGCGCAGCAGAACACGTCCGGGTGGTGGCATTTCATCCAGCTAGAGGCATAGGCGATCTTGGCGAAGGAGGCGGCGTGGCTTTCGGGGAAACCGTAGGAGCCGAACCCCTCGATCTGCTTGACCAGCCGTTCGGCGAAATCGGGGCCGATGCCCTTCTTCGCCATGCCTTCGATCAGCTCGGTTTTGAACTGCCCGACGCCCTGCGTGTATTTGAAGGTCGCCATCGCCTTGCGCAATTCGTCGGCGCGCGCCGGGGTGAAGCCCGCGCCCTCGATCGCGACCTTCATCGCCTGTTCCTGAAACAGCGGCACGCCATGCGTTTTGCCAAGCACCGCCTTCAGCTCTGGCGACGGATAGTCGAACTCGATCGCCGGGTTGCGGCGCTTCTGTTCGCGGCGTTTCAGATAGGGGTGGACCATGTCGCCCTGGATCGGGCCGGGGCGGACGATCGCGACCTGGATCGCGATGTCGTAGAAATTGACCGGCAGCATCCGCGGCAGCATCGCCATCTGTGCACGGCTCTCGATCTGGAAGACGCCGAGCGTATCGGCCTTCTGAATCATTTTGAAGGTCGCCTCATCGTCGGTCTGCAAGTCGGGGTGGTCGAGCGTCAGGCGCAGGTTCTTGTGGCGCGCGAGCAGGTCGAAGGCGCGGCGCATACAGCCGAGCATCCCGAGCCCGAGGATGTCGACCTTCATCATCCCGGCTTCCTCGACATCCTCCTTCTCCCATTCGATCACGCGGCGATCGGCCATCGCGGCGGGTTCGATTGGCACGAGCGCGTCGAGCCGGTCGCGGGTGAGGACGAAGCCGCCGGGATGTTGCGACAGATGCCGCGGGGTGCCGATCAGCTCGCGCGCCAGTTCGAGCGTCAGCGCGAGCCGCGGGTCGCCGCGATCGAGGTTGAGCGCATCGACATGGCGATCGGCGACGCCTTCCTCCGACCAGCCCCACACCTGCCCGGCAAGCGCGGCGGTCATGTCCTCGGGCAGTCCCAGCACCTTGCCGACCTCGCGCACCGCGCCGCGCGCGCGGAAGCGGCTGACCACCGCGGTCAGCGCGGCATGGTCATGGCCATAAGTGTCGTAGATCCACTGGATCACTTCCTCGCGGCGTTCGTGCTCGAAATCGATGTCGATATCGGGCGGTTCGGCGCGGTTCTCCGAGAGGAAACGCTCGAACAATAACTGGTGGACGATCGGGTCGATCGAGGTGATGCCAAGCACGAAGCAGATCACCGAATTGGCCGCCGACCCGCGCCCCTGACACAGAATTTCCTGGCTGCGCGCATATTCGACGATCGAATGGACGGTCAGGAAATAGGCGGCGTAATTGAGTTTCGCGACCAGCCCGAGCTCCTTGGCGAGCAGGTCGCGATAATCCTGTGGCACCGCGCCGTCGAAGCGCCGGTCGAGCGCGCGGGTGGCGAGTTTCTCCAGCGCCTGTTGCGGGGTTTGCCCGCTCATCACCTTCTCTTCGGGGTAGAGATATTGGTCGCGCAGGTCGCGTGGCGAGAAGGTGCAGCGCTCGACCACCGCCGCGACCGCGGCGAGCGCGTCGGGGAAGCGCGCGAAGCGGCGCTCCATCTCAAACGGGGGATGGAGGCAGCGGTCGGCGGAGCGTTCGCGGCGCAACCCGAGCGCGTCGATCGTGGTCTTCTCGCGGATCGCTGTAACGACGTCCTGGATCATGCGCTTGTCGGGATGGTGGTAGAGCACGTCGCCGGTCGCGAGCGGGGTCAGCCCGTAACGGTGTGCGGCGGCGGCGGCGGCGTACAGGCGGCGCGCGTCGTCGGGGCGGCGCTGCTGCGTCAGGCAGACATGGCCACGCGCGTCGCCCGAGCCGGGGCCGAACAGGTCGGCCATCCAGCGCAGCTCGCTCTCATCCGCGCCGTCCGCGCCGGGGACGAGCGCGGCGACCAGCCCGGCGGCGTGCGCGGCGACATCCTCCCAGTGCAGGAAGCAGCGGCCTTTCTCGCCATGCTGCGGACGGGCGCGCGCCTTGCCGATCGTCAGCAGCCGGGTGAGCCTGCTCCATGCCGCGAGGTCCTGCGGCCAGACGAGCAGCGACGCGCCGGTGACGAGATCGAGCCGGCAACCGGCGACCATCCGCACCGGATTGCCCTGTGCCGAGGTCTTTTCGGCGGCGACCATCGCGCGGACGATCCCGGCGACCGAATTGCGGTCGGTGATGCCGAGCGCGGGGAGGCGCATTTCCGAGGCGGTGGTGAACAGCTCCTCGCACGACGACACGCCACGCAGGAAGCAGAAGTGGGTCGAGACCTGCAGTTCGGCATAGGCCATGGCTCAAAGTTCCGCCGTCATTGCGAGCGGAGCGGAGCAATCCAGGGCGTCCTGGTCCGGCTCTGGATTGCTTCGCTGCGCTCGCAATGACGGTGCTGAGACAACCGGCCTCAACTGCCCAATCCATGCAGGAACCAGCTCAGATCGCCGGTCTCGCTGCGCATCCCGTCGCCGCGGCGGAACAGCCAGAAGCGTTGCCCGGTCTCGTCCTCGACACGGTAATAATCGCGAACCGCCATCCGCTCGGGCGCGCGCCGCCACCATTCGCCCGCGACACGCTCCGGCCCTTCGGCGTGGACGATGCGGTGCGTGGCGCCGCGCCACGTGAAGCGCTTCGGCGGCTGGTCGGGGAGTTCGGCGAGGACGTGGTCGATCCGTTCCGGTCGCCGCAACAGCAACACCGGTCGCGGCCAGCGCGGGTGCCACGGATGGTCCGCGGCGCGTGCGTCGAGCTGGCGGACGTCGTCGGCGCGCAACGCACGCGTCTCGCGCGCCGACGGGTCGAGCGGCGCGGTGCGCGTCCACGAGCGTTCGGGGACGTCGCTCTCGACCGGCGCGACCCGCCACAGCCGGTTCGCGCCGATACGGTTGATGAGCGCGTCGATCAGCGGGGCGAGATCGGGCGCGGTGTCGTTGGCGAGCGCCGGGGCGAGCGTCTCGGCGCCGAGCGGGTCGGCGCGACGCACGATCAGCGCGATACCGTCCACGCCATAACCGGGTTCAATTTCCTCGATGCGGCGCAGGGTCAGCCGCAGCATGTGTGCGGCGTCGCGGGTCGGGCGCGCGAAACCGAGCCGCAGGATCTGCGGCACGCCGTCGACGCGCGCGGCGATCATTTCGACCGAACGTGCGCCCTGACCGGCCTTGGCCAGCGCGACCGTCAGCCGCTGCATCAGTTCGCGTAGCCAGTGTTCGATCGCCTCGGGGGTGGCGATCGGCTCGACGAAGCGCTGCTCGACGGCGACGCGCGTCGGGGGGACGATCGGCTCGAACGGTTCGGGCAGCTGGCCGAGCGCCTGATCGATGCGGTCGGCGATCGCGCGGCCGAAGCGTCGGACGAGCGGCGCGCGCGGGAGGGCGGTGAGCTGGCCGATCGCCTCGATGCCGAGCCGCGCGAGCAGTTCCAGCGCGGGCGGCTCAAGCCGGAGCGCAGCGACCGGGAGCTGCGCCAGCGCGGTGCCTTGCCCGGCCGGTGGCACAATCTGCACGGCGTCGCGCGCGCCGAACCGTGCCAGCGCCCAGGCCGCGCCCGGTGTGTCGGCGACCGCGACGCGCGCCGTGATGCCGTAGCGCGCGAGCAGCCGCAGCAGCCGGCGGCAGAAGCGCGCCTCGCCGCCGTGGAGATGCGCGACCCCGGTCAGGTCGACGAACAGCCCGTCCGCGTCGGAGACCGTGACGGTCGGTGCCCAGCGGCGCGCGAGCAGGGTGGCGAGCGCGGCGAGATCGGCGGCGTCGCGCTCGGGCTCGGCCTCGCGCACGTCGAGGCCCGGCACCTGCGCGCGCGCCATGGTGAGCGCGGTGCCCGGGCCGATGCCGAGCGCGCGCGCCGCTTCATTGGCGGCGGCGACCTCGACCCGCGCGCCGCTGCGCTGCACCGTCACCAGCGGCGGTTCGTCGACGAGTGGGGGTATGTGGGCCGCTTCGTCCTCGTCGTCGCAGACGCGCGCCACCATCGTCGCGAGCGTGCGGCCGGTCTGGAAGAAACGGCCGGCGCCATAGCCGGGCGCGGTCGGCGCGCTTTTGCCGTGATTGTCGGGGTGCGGGCCCTCGCCGGGGTATTGGACAGCGGGCATGGCGGCGAGTTGCTTGAGGCTCTGTGCGAGATTGGGTGGGGCGACATGCCCGGCCTCGCCGCCATGCCCGTCGCGCGCGCTGCGGCGCGGCGCCTTCATCGCACGGCGGACGACCACATCCTCGCCGGGGCCGAGCACCGGCGGCATCCTGGCCATGCGGCGCAGCACACCCGATTCGTCGGGGGGCATCGGGCGGAACGGGTTGTCGCCCAGCTCGGTCTTGCGCGACAATTCCTGCAGCGACGGGCGGCGATGCGCGGGGAGCGCCTCGACCGAGGCTTGCAGATCCTCGTTGTGCCAGCCGCGCGTGCCGGGGCGGAACAACGGTTCGGCAGCCTCGGTGCGGCGCGACAGCTCGCGGAACGGGGTAGCGGCGGCCTCGCTGGTACGGCCGAGTTCGCGCTGCGCGGGGCGGCGATGCGCGGGCAGGCCGGCGACCGCATTCTCGACCTGATCGCGCGTGTCGGCGAGTCCACTGCCGGGGTCGGTCCGCGCCCAGCGCGCGCCGGGACGCCAGCCGCCTTCGTTGGGCACCGAACAATGCAGCGCACGTTCGGCGGCAGCATCGGCACCCAGCGCGTCGAACGCGGCGCGGCCGTCGGCTTCAGCCGACGGCGCGGCGCGGCGCTCGATCCGCCGCAGCCGGTCGATCGACCAGCTGGGCAGGTAGAGCGAGGCGACCCGTTTCATCGGAGCCCTCCACCAAGAGTTCGAATGGATCCCCGCCGCGCTGGCGCACGCATTCGACGTGCCAGCAGGCGCGGCCCAGCCCGCCCCACGGCGCCTTCGACGACGGTGCGTGCGCGACGCGCCAGCGCGTCACCGCCGCGGACGGCGCGGTGATTGGATCGGTGCCGTCGCGGGTCGGGCGGCGCAGCAGCAGCGCGGGGGTGCCGCCGCCCTCGGCGGCGAGTTGCAGCCGGCGTGCCTGCGCCATCTGGACTCGTTTCGCCTCACCCACCACCGCGCCGAGCCCGCGGTGGCGCAGACCTTCCTCGACCAGCGCGAGCAATTCGGCATCGTCGCGCGCCTCGGCATAGACGACGCGCGCCGGGGTGAGCCCGGCCTGGAACAGCCCCGGCGCGAACAGGTCGCGCGAGCGGACGACCCATAATATCTCACCCTGCGTGCGCGCGGCGATCCCGGCAGCGAACAGCACCGCGGCGGCATCGTCGCCCCATCCGGTGCCGCGCGAGGAGATTTCGTGGAGCGCGTCGGTCCGCAGCCCATGGTCGGCGAGTCGCACGTCGAGCGCATCGACACCGAACGGCAGCACGGGCCGGTCGCGCGCCTCGCCGGTGATGGCCTGCAAGCTCTCGCGGAGCGCGGCAAGGGTGGGAACGGGACCGGACACAGGCGACTCGCAATGAATATGTTCGCTATTTGTTCCTATATGCGTTCCGGCGTCAAGGCTTTGCCGGAGCTAGGAATGTGGGGTTGGGGCTCCCATCGTTCGCCTCGTTCGTCATCCCGGACTTGATCCGGACTCCCGCTATTGACCCCGTGCCAAGAAGAAGCGGGGCTCCGGATCAAGTCCGGGGCGAGGATCGATGGGGAAGGTGACTAAGCCGCCTCAGCCTGATCCTCCGCCGACGGCGTCACGCGCAAAATCTCGCTCACCGCGCGGCGTTGCTCGCGGCGCGTGACCACCGGCGCGAGGCGCCCGGTGTCGTCGCAGGCGATCGCGGTTGCGGTGAACGGTTCGCCATCGGTCTGTCGGGCGAGCGTCAGCGCCCACCGCGGGCGAGCATTCCCGACCATCGGCACGGTGCCGACCCGCCAGCGGGTCGCCGCCGGGGAGGAGGCCGCGAACGGATCACCGCCTTCGCGCGCCGGGCGCTTCATCAGCAGCGCGACGGTGCGCCCGCGCGCCGCTGCCAGATGCACGCGCTTGGTCGCGGCCAGCGGGGCGCGACGCACCTCGCCGATCACCGCGCCCAATGCGGGATGGCGCAGGCCTTCCTCCATCAACGCGAGCACCCCGGCGTCGTCATCGGCCTCGGCATGGATGACGCGCTTCGCCAGCAACCCGGATTGCGTCAGCGCAGGCGCGAACAGGTCGCGGCGGCGCACCACCCACAGGATCGGCCCCCACGCCCGCGCCGCGACGCCCGCGACGAACAAGGTAGCGGCCGCATCGTCGCGCAGCGATGGCGTCGCCGCCGCCACTTCGTGCAGCGCGTCAAGCCGCAGCCCGCCGTCCGTCAGGCGTGAGTCGATGTCCGGAATGCCGAACGGCATGACCCGCCGCCGGCTGTGCCCGTCGCCCGGCACGGCGCGCAGCGTCTCGCGCAGGGAAATGAGGACGCTCGACTCGGGCACGACACGCAGGACTCCGCAGCGGAATGTCGTTCGCAATTTGTTCCATAACGAGGGCGCGAGTCAATGGTCTGTCACGATCCGGGACGACAGTGATCGCGAGGCGCGCCGCTCAAAAGGGCTTTGACTGGCGTTGAAACAATATTACAAGCGGCTGAAATCGTGCTGCGTGCCAAGCGGCGCATGACGGAGAGTGAAACGTGGGCGAAGAACCCGGCATCGTGCACCCGCGCGGCAACCTGCCGCCCCTGTCGCTGCACGTCCCAGAACCCAAATTCCGGCCCGGCGATGCGGTCGATTTCGCCGATGTCCCGATCCCGCCCGCGGGTGCGGCACGCCGGCCCGACACCGCCGAGCCGGCGCGCGATTTCACCGAACTCGCTTATTCGATGGTGCGCGTGCTTGACGAGAACGATCAGGCGGTCGGCACGTGGAACCCGCGGCTGTCGCCCGACACGCTACGGCGGATGCTCCGCCACATGGCGACCGTCCGTGCATTCGACGAACGGATGTTCCGCGCGCAGCGGCAGGGCAAGACCAGCTTCTACATGAAATCGCTCGGCGAGGAGGCGGTGGCGGTCGCCGCGGCGCACGCGCTGGATGCCGAGGACATGTGTTTCCCCTCCTATCGCCAGCAGGGGCTGCTGATCGCGCGGGGTTGCCCGATGGTCGACATGATGAACCAGATCTATTCGAACACCGGCGACAAGCTGCAGGGCAAGCAGCTGCCGATCATGTATTCGGAGAAGCGCTTCGGCTTCTTTTCGATCTCGGGCAATCTGACGACGCAATATCCGCAGGCGGTCGGCTGGGCGATGGCGTCGGCGTCGAAGGGCGATACGCGGATCGCGGCGACCTGGTGCGGGGAGGGGTCGACCGCGGAGGGCGACTTCCATTCCGCGCTGACCTTCGCGACCGTCTATCGCGCGCCGGTGATCTTCAACGTCGTCAACAATCAGTGGGCGATCAGCAGCTTCTCGGGGTTTGCGGGCGCGGAGGCGACGACCTTCGCGGCGCGCGCGGTCGGCTACGGGATCGCCGGGCTACGGGTCGACGGCAATGACGCGCTGGCCGTCTATGCCGCGACCGCCTGGGCCGCGGAGCGCGCGCGGACCAATGCCGGGCCGACGCTGATCGAGCATTTTACCTATCGCACCGAGGGGCATTCGACCTCCGACGATCCGACGCAATATCGCTCGGCCGGCGAGCCGAATGCGTGGCCGCTCGGCGATCCGATCCGGCGGCTGAAGGATCATCTGGTCGCGATCGGCGAATGGGACGAAGCGCGGCAGGCCGACATGGACCGCGAGGTCGCCGAACAGGTGAAGGCGGCGCAGAAGGAGGCCGAGAAGAACGGCGTGCTCGGCCACGGGCTGCGCCAACCGCTCGACTCGCTGTTCGACGGGGTGTTCGAGGAGATGCCGTGGCATTTGCGCGAGCAGCGCCAGATGATGATCGACGAGGAAACCGCGAGCGGTCGGCCGTGGGACCGGACGTGAGGGCGGCCGCTTCCTTCGTCAACGCGGCCTTGCGCCGGGGTCCCGCTTCCTTCCGCCCGCAGCAAGAAGCGGGACCCCGGGTCAAGCCCGGGGTGACGGGGTAAAAAGATGAGCGATACGATCGAACAACCGGTGGACGACACCACCACCCGCATGAACATGATCCAGGCGATCAACTCCGCGATGGACGTGACGATGGCGCGCGATCCGTCGATCGTCGTGATGGGCGAGGATGTCGGCTATTTCGGCGGCGTGTTCCGCGCGACCGCGGGGCTCCAGAAGAAATACGGCAAGACGCGCGTCTTCGACACGCCGATCACCGAATGCGGGATCATCGGCGTCGCGGTCGGGATGGGCGCCTATGGCCTGCGCCCGGTGCCGGAAATCCAGTTTGCCGATTACATCTACCCCGCGCTCGACCAGCTGGTCAGTGAGGCGGCGCGGTTGCGCTATCGCTCGGGCGGCGAGTTCACCGCGCCGATGACGGTGCGCTCGCCGTTCGGCGGCGGGATCTTCGGCGGGCAGACGCATTCGCAGTCGCCCGAGGGGATCTTCACGCACGTCTCGGGGGTGAAGACCGTCATTCCCTCGACGCCCTATGATGCCAAGGGGCTGTTGATCGCGGCGATCGAGGACAATGATCCGGTGATCTTCTTCGAGCCGAAGCGCATCTACAACGGCCCGTTCAATGGCCATTGGGATCGCCCGGCAGAGAATTGGTCAAAACATCCCGGCGGCGCGGTGCCGACCGGTTATTACAAAATCCCGCTCGGCAAGGCGAACGTGGTGCGTGAGGGCGAGGCGGTGACGATGCTCGCCTATGGCACGATGGTCCACGTCTGCGCGCAGGTGGTCGCCGACACCGGCGTCGATGCCGAGATTGTCGACCTGCGCACGCTCGTCCCGCTCGACATCGAAACGATCGAGGCGAGCGTGAAGAAGACCGGGCGCTGCATGATCGTCCATGAGGCGACGCGGACCAGCGGGTTTGGCGCGGAGCTGGCGGCGCTGGTGCAGGAGCGGTGCTTCTATTACCTCGAGGCACCCGTCGAGCGCGTCACCGGCTTCGACACGCCATACCCGCACAGCCTCGAATGGGCCTATTTCCCCGGACCGGTGCGGATCGGGCAGGCGCTCAAGAAAATCCTGAAGGACTAAGGCAGATGGCGCGTTTCACCTTCAAGCTGCCGGACATCGGCGAGGGCATTTCCGAGGCGGAGATCGTCGCGTGGCACGTCGCGGTCGGCGACCGCGTCGAGGAGGACCAGAGCCTCGCCGACATGATGACCGACAAGGCGACCGTCGAGATGGAATCGCCAGTCGCGGGCGTGGTGGTCGAGATCGCGGGCGCGGTCGGCGATCAGGTGTCGATCGGCGCGCCGCTGGTGGTGATCGAGACCGAGGGCGAGGGGGAGGTTGCTGCTCCTGCGACGGAACCAGACACGCTTGAGGCGGAGAATCCCGGTGTCGAGGAAGCCTCTCCCCTCCCTGCAAGGGAGGGGCCGGGGGTGGGTGATGTGTCCAACGACGCAAACCCCGAACGTGACGCCCCGTCTAAACCCGAATCCCACGACCGTTCCTCGAAGATCAACACCCGATCGGTCGAGACGACATGGCAGCAGATCGGCTCGCTTCTCGACGCCTTCCCACCCCACGAATGCGCCAACTATCTCCGCAACAGCGGCTACGCTTCAACTTAGATGGATCGCACTCTAGCGGCCGATTTGCTCCGGCGACAGCGGTGCGTGGGGATCGGCAACGGTATGCTCCGGATCCTCACGCGGCTCGAACGCCACGACCCACTGCGGATAGCCGTTCGGCGACATGACGATGTCTGCATGTCCGACCGGGTCGTTGCCAGTTTCGATCCAGCCAGCCCCCTTGCAATAGTCGCAGACGGCCCTCTTGCACCGGAAGCTCACCAGATCGATCTCGGTGTTCCACTGCCCGTGTCCCTTGCAGATCGGGCACTTGGCATCGAGCGTGCCGTTCCGCGGCTGAAGCGGGATGATGTCGAACGCGTGAGGGCTGTTAGGGCCGTCACAGTAGACGATGTTGCTGGCGTGGGCGATCGGTCTTCTCCTTGGCGCCGCACGAACGACTGGATCCGCGCTGCGGTTGCCGGATCAGGTCGGGCACAGCCTGGCCGCCCATGTTGACCATTGTTAACCTGACCGACCGGTTGTCGGGTCCGTGGGATCGCTGACGGCGGTACGACGGTAACGGCCCGCTACATAGTCGTGGGGCATGCCCGTCCGCACGGCCCCGCGCAACGAGACTGGCCTGATCCGGCCCCGCCGGCCGAAGCCACGCGACTTCCGCGAACGGTATCTGGAGATGGGCTGGGATCGCGAGATCGAGGACCATTATCGCTGCAACTGGCGGTGCATACGCAGGTGGATCATCGAGGAAGGCAAGGATCAGCTACGCGCAGATCGCGCCGCGGTGGTGGCGGCACAACGGGCTGCGGTGAGGGCGTCGAAGCGTCGGCGCTGACGGCGGTAAGACCGCATGCCGCGCCGGGATACGTCCGGTTGCATGAACCACGCACGACCCCGCCCCGCAGACTTTCGCGCGAGATACGTCGCACTCGGCTGGACAGGCTGCATCGCGCACTACGGGACATCGTATGGCGTTATGCGCCGCTGGGTGAACGAGGAAGGGGCTGACCAGCTCGCTGCTGAGCGCGGCCAGCACGTCGAGCGGCTTCGTGAACGCGATCGTGCCTTCCGCCAGCGGGCAGCGGCTCAGCTCAGCGCTTCATACCTCGCGGCGACGGTCTGACCCGGAGGCACATATGAGCACCACTGCGGTTACATTGTCATTCGGCGGCAAGGACACGCTCTTCCACATTACCGACACGGAAATTTGGCACATGGAATTGGCGCCTCTTCCGCGTGCTCCAGGCATGAACGGGCCGTCCGGGCGGATTGCGGTTGGCCCACTCTACGCCCGCATTCTGCGGGGGCAATACCGGATCGACGGAGCCGACGTCGGCATTGCCGCTCAGGCTGAATGGGCGTCCCTGGATCTCGACAGGGTCATCTTCTACGGCTTGGTCGGCGGCGGCAAGGACGAGGACGAAGCCGCTCACCTGCTCAGGACAGTGACGCGCCCGATGCCGCTGATGCAGCGGTGGGATCTTGCGTTCGCGATTCTCGGCGCCCGTTTCGAAGGTGACGTCGGCGGCGGCGAAGACTGACGTGACCCGCTCGCGTTTCTCTGGTCGGTTGCGCAGCCTGGTGCCGGCGATCGTGCCCGACATCTCGAAGGCGCTGTTCGCCGCGGGCGAAGCTCTCGCCGTCGATGCACAGACGTCAATCACCGAGGGCAGCGTGTCGGGCAGGCAGCACGTCTCGAGCGCCGCGGGTCAACCGCCGAATGCGGACACTCACCACCTCGCGAACAACATCGAGGTGACTCAGGACACGCCGCTGAAAGTCGTTGTGACATCGAAGGCCAAGTACAGCGCGTCGCTCGAATTTGGCACGTCCCGGATGTCGGAACGACCCTTCATGAGACCTGCTGCCGAGCGTGCCCGGCCCGAGATCAACAAGCGCATCAGCCGCGCCGCCCGCCGCGCGATCCGACAGCATTTCAGGGGTTGAACCATGGCCGCCATCACCGCCGAAGAAGTCGCCGTCGATCTGCTGGCGCGATACGACAAGATGGAGCGGCAGCTCCGCGCCGCAGAGAACGTCGTCGATCGACGGTTGAGCAATATGGAGGGCCGAGGCGCCGCGTTCGTGTCGCGCTTCAATGGTCTGCTCGCTGGCGTCAGCGCCGTGGCGCTCGGCAAAGAGTTTCTGAAGCTCGCCGACAGCGCCAAGGCGATCGACGCGCAGCTCAGGCTCGCCACCTCGGGCTTCGGCTCGTACGCGCAAGCGCAGGTGGACGTGCAGCGCCTCTCTGCCGCCACACGCGGGGAACTCAGCGCCACCGCGAACCTGTACGGCAACTTCATCCGTGCCTCCCAGGAGTCTGGCCGAAGCCAGGAACAGGCAGCACGCGCGACCGAGACGTTCAGCAAGGCGCTGAAGATCGGCGGCGCTGACGCTGCTGCGACGGCATCTGCCACGCTTCAGTTCAGCCAGGCGCTCGCTTCAGGTGTGCTCCGGGGTGACGAGTTCAACTCGATCATGGAAGCATCGCCGCGTGTTGCGCGGCTCCTGGCCGCTGGGCTGGGCGTCCCGATCGGTCAGTTGCGCAAGATGGCCGAGGAGGGGAAGATCACTCGTGATGTCCTGTTCCGAGCGCTGACGGACACCAAATTCACGAAGGGGATCGACGACGAGTTCAAGACGCTGCCGGTGACGTTCAGCGACGCCATGCAGCAGGTCGAGAACGCAGCCGTGACCACCTTCGGCGCCTTCGACCGAGGGGGCGAATTCTCTACGGCGTTTGCCAGCTTCATTACCGAGGGCTCGACCGGCTTCAAGGGATTGGCGACCGATGCCGAGCAGATGGGTGTCGACATTCGCGCGACGCTCGCAGGGCTGTACGACGCGTTCAATCCGATGCTGGAGGGCGCTCGGTCGGCCTTCGAATTGCTGGGCGGTGACAGTCGATCCTTGGTCGAGCAGGTGCGTGGGGACATTTCGTTCATCCTCGGCGCGATCGATCGCTTCAGCAATCTCGGCGACGGCATCGAGACATCCTTGGTCAACGGCCTCAACCGAGCGATTGACCGAGCCGGTGGCGGCAAGCACTTCGCCCAACCCGGCCCGGCGTCCGACCTACAGGGTCGGTTCGATCGTGGCTTCGACAGCCGGCAACAGGCGGGCCGCCAATCAGCCCTACGCCGCGCATTCGGCGCCGAAGGCGCTTTCCGGCTCAACACACCAGACGGTCGTCGCATTCTTAGCGCGACCCCGCCTCGCGTCAGTCCTCCCGCAGCCGATCCCGCGGGAACGAAGCGCAAGGGTCCGTCAGCCGATACGCTTGCGCGGCGTGCTGAGGCGCAACGTCAAAAGGAGCTGCGCAACGACGACGCGTTCGCAAATGAGAAGGCCGGCCTCAACCAAGACCTGCTGCGCGCGCGTCGCTCCGCCGCCACCGCCGCTGACATCGTTGCGCAGTTCGAGTTGCAGGAGATCGGCGTCGCCCGTGATCGGCAGAACAGCTCCTATCAGCGGGATGTCGCCGAGAAAAAGCTGACGCAGGCACGCGCCGACGAGTTGATCGCGGTTAACAATCAGGTCGCCGCCGCTCGGGCTGCCCAGGTTCAGGCGGAACGTGACGAGCGAGCTCGGGCGGATCGTGCCGCTGTCTCCCAGGCGGACCTTGCCAACGCGCGCGATCTGGCGTCGATGAATGTGGATCTAGCGACGACGACGCGGGCACGACGCGACGCGGCTTTGCGCCTGTTAGACGTGGAGTTCCAGCTTGAACGTAGCCGGCTAGATGCGGTCCTTGCCTCCCAGGAAAGCACCGAGGCCGAGCGTGAGATTGCGCGGCGGCGGCTGGCCGTCCTGCCCCAGATCGAGAGCAATGAGCGCGCTGGCGTGACCCAGCGGTATGCCGGGCCAGTCGGCCAATACACGAACCGCTTGCGTGCTTCGGTCGGTGACATGGACGAAGCACTTGAGGGCGTGGCGGCGAATGGCCTCGCCACCGTCGAGGATGGGCTCACGTCGATCGCTACCCGAACGCAGAGCGTAGGTGATGCCTTCAAGCAAATGGCCGACCGGATCATCGCGGATCTGATCCGGATCGCGGTGCAGAAAGCGATCCTTGCCGCCGTTGGTGGATCAGCCGATGCGGGCTTTGGTGCGGTAGAGGCCGGTGGTGGCGGCGGCGGTGGTGGCGTCGCCGGTTTCCTCGGCTCGTTGTTCGGCTCCGCTGCTCGTAGCGTCGGTGGCCGCGCGTCAGGTGGCTATGTCGCCCCACATTCGATCGTGAATGTGAACGAGGGCGTTCGACGTGGCCCGGAACTGCTTCGCATGGGATCGGCGGGGGGCACCGTCATTCCGCTGGGTCAGGCAAATGCCGTAGCTACCAGAGCGCCAGCACCGCAGCCGGTCGTAGTGCAGCTTGTGGTCGGCAAGGGGCAGATGTTCGAGCCTGCCGTGCGTCAGATCAGCGGGCAGGTGTCGGTGCAGACTGTGCAGGCGGCGGCGCCCGATCTCATCAAGGCCGGCGGTCGAGCCGGGGTCGGGATGATGAACAAGGCAAATCGGCTTGGGACGTATTGATGAAGACGTGTGGCCGGCGAAACGAAGGCTCACTTCGCGAACGGGTCATCCTTCATAGCGCTACGGCGTCGCCCAACGCAGCGGCCTACCTCAAGCAACGCCTTGTAAGAGCCAGCAAGATTGTATCGGCCAATCAACTGATCATCGCGCCTAATTTCAATATCCTTGGAGATCATCGCGGTCGCCAGCAAATCCGTACCTTCTAGTGGCACGTAAATTCCAGAACTGCTACCCGTCTTCATCCCGCTCGCGGAGAAGCGAGTAGGCTCGCCCCCGTCGAACGAAACGAAGATATTGTAGCGCTCGTCATCTTTAATCGATGACCATTTGTCATTCCAAAGCGTCATAGCGCTACTTTGGCCATCGTACGACAGCGAGAGCACCGTTCCATCCTCGAACGAGCCCTCTATGCCGCAGTCATTCTCTGACTCCGCAATGGACCACCCGCGCACTGTTTTGTCCGCGGCCGCGACAGGGTTTGAAAGGGTCAGGATGAACGTCAAAGCGATTGTGTACAGTTCTGCTCGCATGTCTCGTTGGCCCCACCCTTAGCCAAAGGCGCTAGTCAAACAGCGGACCGGCACCGTCCTTGCCACCGCTTATCGTGGCATCCTGCTGCACCGTCATCAACTGCGACGGAAACGGCTTGGCCAGAGCGACGGCATCGTCGAACGGGCACGTCAGCCACCGCTCCTCGTCTTCCTCATCGAGCAGGACCGGCATGGCCTTGGGGTGGATGGGCGCCACCAGCGGGTTGGGATCGGTCGTAAGGAACGCGAACACCGCGCCGCCATCGATCGGCCGCCATACGCCCGCAAAGCTGACGATCGGCCGGCTCAGCACGTCGAACCAGAACAGCGGGCGCTTGCCGGTCGGACCGGGGCCATACTCGCTGAAGCTGGTGAACGGGACGAGGCACCGCCGCTCAGGGTTCGCTAGCGCCGACTTCCAGAACGGCGAGATGTAGTTCCTGACGTTGGTGACCTTCGTGTCGAGCAACACGGGCTTGCCGGTCGCCTTGTCGATGCGCTTGCCGGGCACCTTGCGCGGGAAGCCCCAACGCATGACGTCGAGCGTGTGGGCGCCGTCTTCCTGACGCACGACATATGCCGGCTTGTCGGGGAACAGCTCAGGCGGCGGGATCGTGTGATCGGGCGGGAAAGGTGCCTCGACGCCGTAGCGGGCGGCGATCGCGATCTGAGCTTCGGTCATTCGATAGCGGTTGCACATGGGCGCATCGTGCTGAGCGAGGAGGCAGAGTCAACAATCGCCGACGGCCCAATGTCAGACGTTCGGGTAGTCGTCGCAACCGCCGTGCTTCCGACATTATTCGACTTAGATTGACGCTCCGTCGACATCATCGTTGAGTAGCGCGGACTGAGATCGCAGGGCAATCAGGCGTTGCTTTAGATTGCTTCGTAAGCTCTGGCGGAAGCCACGAGATTCGGTAATCATCCGGGCGTGAACGATGATGCATCAAGGGAGCCGTCCCAGCAGCAGCACCTCCTGACGGCGAGCGAACGCCTCGTCACTGCACGGTCGATCTCAGAGGTCGTCGAAGTCCTGCGCGATACCACTCGCAATACCGTCGGCGCGGAAGGCATTGCGGTGGTGCTGAAGGACGGCGACCGCTGCGCCTATGTGGCCGAAGATGCGGTGTCACCGCTGTGGCAGGGCGAGAGCTTTCCGCAGAACGCGTGCATTTCAGGCTGGGCCATGCGGCATGGGCAAACCGTCACGATCCGCGACGTCAGGCTCGACGAGCGCATCCCGCAGGAAGCCTACGCTAGGACGTTCGTGCGGAGCCTCGTGATGGTCCCAATCGGGCGGCCCGAAGCCGTCGCAGCGCTGGGAGCATACTGGTCGGAGGTTGCCGACCATGACGACGGCGCAGTCGAACGGCTCGAGGCATTGGCTCGGCTTGCAACCATCGCGGTAGAGAATGCGCGGCTTACCGCGGCACGGGACCGAGCCCACGCTCTCAGCACGGCGCAGAACCGTATTCTGGAACTAGCGGTAGAGGATGCCCCTCTCAAAGACACCCTCACAGAGATCGTCCGGGAAGTTGAGACGCTTTCCGACACCGGCGTGCTCGGAAGTATCCTCCTGCTTGACGAAGACGGAAGACACCTGCGCCATGGCGCGGGACCGAGCCTTCCTACCGAATACAATGAAGCGATCGACGGCATCAATGTCGGACCGTCTGTGGGATCCTGCGGCAAAGCGGCCTTCACGGGTGAGGCCGTCTTCGTCTCGGACATCAGCAGCGATCCGCTCTGGGCCGACTTCAGGGATCTAGCTCTTTCACATAACCTTTGCGCGTGCTGGTCGATTCCGATCCGCTCGGCGAACGCCACGCTGCTCGGCACCTTCGCCATGTATCATCGGCAGCAACGCGTGCCCCAGAAAGCAGATCTCGAGATTGTCGACTTCGTTGTCCGCACGGCCGCACTGGTAATCGAGCGGTCCGCTAGTGAGACGAGCCTGCGACGCAGCGAGGCGCGCTATCGCCAGATCGTCGAAGGAGCGGAGGACTTTGCAATTGTAACCTTCGATGCGGAAGGACGCGTCACCGGCTGGAACCGGGGGGCGGAGAACATCGTGGGGCACGATGCCGCCTACGCCATTGGCCGGCCCGGCGACTTCTTCTACACCAAGATGGACCGGTCGTCCGGCGCGTTCTGGCGCGAAGTCGAATGCGCGCGGCGCGAGGGGCGCGCGGTAAACGAGCGCTGGCATCTTCGTTCCGACGGAAGGCGGTTCTGGGGTTCGGGTTTGATGATGCCGCTGGCGATGGACCATGGCGGCTTCATGAAGTTCTTCCGCGATGGCACAGCGGAGCACGAGGCAGAGGCGAACCTGCGCGCGAGCGAGGAGCGGCTCAGGTTCCTGGCGGAGGTTGAAGAGCGGCTGTTCCGGTCGGCGGATGCCGAGCATGCGATGGCGGCCGCAACCGAGTTGCTCGGACGCCGGATCGGCGCGTCGCGTTGCGCCTACGCCGACGTAGAGGAGAACGGCGACACCTTTCACATTCGCCGCGACTTCGTCGATGCCGGCTTGGCCACCTCCGCTGGCACGTACAGCCTCGACTTATTCGGTGCGCGAGCCGCCTCCGACATGCGTGGCGGCAACGTCCTGGTCGTGCAAGACGTCGGCGCCGAGCTCGACGATGTTGGCGTGGACACATTCCGATCAATCGGGATTGAGGCGATCATCTGCTGCCCGCTTATCAAGGCTGGTCGATTGACAGCCATGATGGCAATTCATCAGAATCAGCCGCGGAACTGGACAGCCGACGAGATCGCATTGACCAGGGACGTGGTCGAACGCTGCTGGGCTCATGTCGAGCGCGTGGGCTCCGAGGCGCGGCTTCGCGACAGCGAAGAACGGCTGCGCCTCGCCGTGACCAACGCCGAGGTCGGCTTCTGGGATGTCGACATCGTAAACGACGTGCTGATCTGGCCCGCGAGGACCAAGGCGATGTTCGGTATTTCACCCGACGTGCCTGTGACCATGCAGGATTTTTACGAGGGTTTGCATCCGGAAGACCGCGCGGCGACCAGCGAAGCGTTTGCTGCGGCCGCTGATCCGGCGCGACGCGCACTTTACGATGTCGACTATCGCACCATCGGAAAGAAAGACGGTGTCGTCCGCTGGGTCGCTGCTAAGGGCCGCGGCGTTTTCGACGATCTAGGCCGATGCCTGCGGGTCGCGGGCACGGCTGTCGACATCACGCCGCGAAAGGTTGCAGAGGAAGCGTTGCGCGAACTCAACGCGACGCTCGAGGCCCGCGTTGAGCTCGCAGTCGCCGAACGGGAGGTGGCGCAGGAAGCACTGCGACAGAGCCAGAAAATGGAGGCGATGGGCCAGCTGACGGGCGGCGTAGCACACGACTTCAACAACCTGCTTACACCCATCGTTGGCGCTCTCGACATGCTCCAGCGCAAGGGCCTTGGCGGCGAGCGCGAGCAACGGCTGATCGACGGCGCGGCTAAGTCAGCGGACCGTGCGAAGACGCTCGTTCAACGGCTCCTTGCCTTCGCGCGCCGACAACCGCTTCAGGCGGTCGCGGTTGACGTAGCGAAGCTGGTGCACGGGATGGGGGACTTGGTGTCCAGCACGACGGGGCCGCAGATTAAAGTGGCGGTCGAGGCACCGGACGACCTTCCCGCCGCTCGAGCGGATCCGAACCAACTGGAGATGGCGATTCTCAACCTGGCGGTGAACGCACGTGACGCGATGCCGGACGGTGGCACTCTGCGCATCTCAGCAGCACGTGCAGCCGCTCGCGGGGGTGAGCGCCCAGGCCTGAAGGCCGGCGACTACATCCGGTTGTCCGTGGCCGATACCGGCGCCGGCATGGATGAAGCGACTATGGTCCGAGCCATCGAGCCGTTTTTCTCCACAAAGGGGATCGGCAAGGGCACGGGACTCGGCTTGTCGATGGTCCACGGCCTCGCCTCGCAACTGGGCGGCGCGTTGATCATCCAAAGCGCCCCCGGGCTTGGAACGAACGTTGAGCTGTGGTTGCCCGTCAGCGACGCCGCGCCCGACCTCCCCAATCTTTCGCGCGACACCGCTGCGGTGTCACGCGCCGGGTCTGCCCTACTTGTTGACGACGAGGAGCTGGTGCGCATCAGCACCGCCGATATGCTCTCTGATCTCGGCTTCGATGTCACTGAGGCCAGCTCCGGCGAGGAGGCGCTCCGTATCGTCGCTGGAGGAGCCCGCTTTGACCTGCTCGTAACCGATCACCTCATGCCTGGGATAACCGGCGCCGATCTCGCAGCGGCGATCCGGAGCATCCGGCCTGACCTTCCCGTGCTCCTCGTGTCCGGCTATGCCGAGAACGAGGGCTTAGCCGCCGACCTTCCCCGCCTCACTAAGCCATTCCGCAAGGACGAGCTCGCCTCCAGTCTGGCACAGCTCTCGGTGTAAACGAGGCCGGCTATGCGCGGTCACGGACCCGAAAGCGGCCGGTCCGCAAACCACCAGCTACCGCCATACCGGTTATGGCCGATCGACCTCGTCCACCTCAGCGCCCTGCTCAATCAGCCTCTGCGCGATCCATCGGTAAGGCAGGTGGCAGCTCGTCCATGGATGCCGTAACTCGGCCGTTGCAGCCCTCCAAAACTCGGTGAGCAGTCGCTGTTCCCGCACGAACGGGCGCAGCACGTGCAGTGCAAGGCGAACCTCGACCGTGCCGACCGCCTCACGCGCCGACCGCTGCGCCGCCTCGCGCAGCACCTGAAGCGACAGGTTGATCAGCGCGTGCCGGTGAGCGCGGCGCCGGGCACGTTGCTTGCCATAGGGCAGCGGTAGCAGATCGATCCGCGGCGCCGCGCAGTGCCGCGGACACTTCAGCGCCGATCGCGCCGCCCGCCAGTCGGTGTTCCCGCCATTCGCCCGGACCTCGGCGATCAGCGCATCCAGCTCCCATACCTCGGTCGCCTTGCAACTTCGGCAGGTGACGCGAACCTGAGCCTCGACCCGGTATAGGTCGTGCAGGGTCTTCGGATCGCCAACCACATCCGCTGATTACGCAATCGCCGGCAGCGGCAACTGCTCGCCCCGGACTGCCAGCACCGTACGCGCTTGAAGGGTCGCGTCGACTGCCTGCCGATAGTGCACGGTCCCCCACCTTTCGGCCTCGTCCAAGCCCACCGGCGACCAATCGTCGCTCGGGTAGCAGGCGTCATAGATCGCGCGCGCAGCCGCACGCAGCAGGAGATCGTGCTCCATGGCAAGGCTCCTTGATGTCGGTACGCCGTCGATCGGCGGTGCCGGCAAGCTACGCCGATGCCGCCGCGATTCGCAAGAACATTGCGGGAACATGGGCTTGCTGACATGACGCTCGCCATGATCGCCACGCCGCTGCCACCTCTCGTCTGCCATGTCGTCCGCGTTCATGACGGTGATGGCCCGCTGTGGTGTCGATCAGGCGTGAAAATCCGCATAGCAGGGGTGCAGGCACCGGACTTCGAGAGCGCAGCGCCGTGTCGGCGACCCGCGTCACAGCGACGTGCCTATGTCTGCGACGATCGCGCAGCTAAGCGCAGTCAGCAGATCATGGAGCGGCTGACGCTCGGCAAGCGGCTCGCCTGCCAGCCGGTGGGCAACAGCTACGAGCGCGTGGTCGCCCGCTGCACGCTGCCGGATGGCCGATCGTTGTCCTGCGCGGCCATGGCGACAGGGGCAGCTGCACGCTGGGATCGATACTGGCGTCAGTACCGCATGGGCGAGTGCCGGTAGCGAAAGCAGCCTGATTAAGGCCGGCGACCTCTCTCAACACCGTGCTGTGCGGACTAGCGCTCGGTCTGCCGCTCGGTTTGTGGAAAGAAGTGCTCGATCACGTCCTGCGCGAGCCGCGCCGGACGCATCGTGGATGCATCGAGGCAGCACCAGCTTGACTTAACTTCGGCGAGAACCTCCTCGCCGCGCTTGATCACGGTTTCGTAGAAGGCGCGCGCTCCATGCACCTTTTCCAGGAGGACAGTGGCGATCACATCATCCTCAAGGAATGCTGGCTTTCGATACGTGATCTCGTGCTTGAGCGCGACCCACAGGTGCTGCGCTGCAATCTCCGCTGGTGCCAAGGCGCGCCAGTGATCGAGCACAGCCGCCTGTACCCACTTCAGGTAGCTCGCGTTGTTCACGTGGCCCATGAAGTCGATGTCGACCGGCTCGATGCCGATGGAGAAGCGATGCGGTGCGGCGTTGATCACGCCTCTCCGTACCACATCCTTCAGGGTACGTGCAGCCGATACCTGGATGGGTTGAAGACCATTACAGGGTCGCGTCCAGCTCGCTGCGTACGATAGATCATCCGATTGTTTCGTTCGAAAACGTCCGCTCGCGTCACGTGCAATCCATGCAGTGTCACCTGCTCATCAGCGTGACGTAAGATAGGTGGTTTGATGTCGACCCCACGCTCATTTGGGCGCACGCTAGTCGCCTACATGCTGGGGAAAATCGATGTACCGGGTCGTTTTTACCAGCAGAGCGTCCTCGAATTTCAGTCGGGCCTAGATCAAGGCGTTGTGCGAAGCAGCGGCGGTTCGGAACGAGGTAAACGGCATCACTGGCCTCTTCCTCTCTGACGGCAGCCGGTTCTTACAAGTGATTGAAGGCGAGGGGGAAGACCTAGACGATCTTATGCGGCGCATCGTGCGCAATCCGCGGCATCATGATATAATCATCGTGAGTTCGCATAGGATTGAACATCGTGAGTTTCATAACCGAACGATGAGCCAACCCTTATACGGGGTTGGTGATGATCCAGACGACTACGTAGAGCGCATAAAGGAAGAGCTTAGAGAGGTGTCAGACGATCACCTAAAGGCTATGTTCATCGGCTTCGCTTATCTCGCTCGCAATGCGCGCTTTCGCTACGAATAAGCCCGAGGGTTGCCCTTGCCGACCCAAACCAAATAGCGCCAGCCGATCGGCACGATAGAGAGCCGACGCGTACCCTCCTCTGATCAACTCAGCGGTAGTCTTACAGCGAATATGCTAAGTCGCTCTGCCATACGATGAACCTCCTCGGCCTCTCTGCCGAGGCTTGCAGCCAGCGACTTGATGTTCGCACCGCCAGCAACCTCTCTGCGCAGCTCATTGATGTCCGTTTGTGTCCAACGCCTCTTTTGATAAGCGTCGGACATCACCCGACTAGATGCCGCAGCAGCCACACTCGAAAATCGTGTGAGATCATCGACCCGCCAAGAAGAACGAGAGCGGTTCCAATCGGGGCAAGCCAAATCAGGCTGACAAAAGTCCACATCCAAGTCACCGGTTTGCCGTAGCCAGTTTTGGATCCAGCAAGGCGCGCAACGACGATGGTTCGTCATCTATGGTGCTGGCTTGTGGCGAGTGGGTGGACGAATACCGCTCCTCTCCGCTCGCATCATAGTTTTCTATGCGATCGGCGTAGCTAGCGGCCAATTCCCTGTGCGAAAGTTTTGCCTGTGGCGAAGTGGCTGCCGCTGCCGAGGCCGCCGCAACACGTTGACGAAGATAAAGCTCTTTGAGATCCATCGACGACGCTCCCTTGTAAGCGGGAGCACGGGGTCTCTCTGCCGCTGGCGCTTACGGTAGTAAGCCAGTGGTGCCTTCAATGTGGGGGTTGTTGCGGGAACTACAATGGGCTCATCGACGTGCAGCCTCGACGCCGCCGCAGCTTGTCCGATGCTCCACCACCACCCATATACATGATACTGCCTGCTTCCAATTTGCGAGCGCCGGCGGCTGAGAGACATGGCGCTCCCGCTTGCTAGCAAGGAGCCGAACCATGGACATGAACGAGCTATATCGCGTTCACCAAATCTTGATCACGCAGGCTACGAATGCGGCATCGATCGAGGCACGGATCTCACATGCGGGACGTGCCAGCGGCTATGCAGCGCTGATTGCGGAAAAGCAGCTCACTTTTGGCGTTGATCGGCCAACGCTGGTTTCTTCGTCATGATCGATGAGGAAGCAAAGCGGCAGACACCTGCCAAGCCGCTCCGCTTCCGCTCCCGCGCAAGCCAACCGCAGATCTCCCGCGAGGCTGCTGCACGGGAGGGATCGATCCTCAGAGCCGCAGTGGCGGCACTCGGCATGCAAGGTGCTCAAGCCTTCCTTAACGGCCACAACGATCAGCTTGATGGTCGACCGCTTGCGATCGCGGCCAGCAGCGCAGAAGGCTACGAGGCCGTGTCGGCTGCAATCACCGCTATCGCGCCGGTTGCGCCGACGATCGCGGCTTAGCGCGCGTGGTCGGAACGACGCTCCGCGTGGCCCGCATCGCCGATGGCGAGCATGCGGGACGCTGGAGCTTGTGGTCCGATTCTGAGCAGCGCTGGGCCGGTGTGCTCTACGTCACGGAACGGCACGCCACAGAAGCGCTGCGACATCTTACAGGCAAGGTCGCCGGCTAAAGCTGGACAATCGCAAAGACGTTGCTGGATGCCTAGCAGGCATACGTATGTTGCCAGCACAAACCGCAGGAGAGCTTGAGAATGACTGAGCAAAATAAAACAGCTGAGCGCGGCCAAAATGACGCAGGCAAGGACGGGGAAGATCGCGACATTCTCGGGAAGCTCCAGGAAGACCTGACCTCGGAAGATCTGAAAGGCGACGCACGCGACAGCAAGGGCGAGTAGTTCATGGCGGTGGTGCTTAAAAGGCGCCACCGCGATTGATCATAGCTATAATGTTCCCGCGAACCCCGTTGCGACGGCAATAGCTAAGGTCGCAACTGCGAATAGCACAAGGCAGAGAAACCCTGCCGTCGCCTTGATCTTACGTGCTACCTTACCCAGAACCCGGTGCCTCCTCGTCTGTTGCATGCTGCCCCTCGGCACCGGTCATGCCCGACGCCTCTGCCGCTGCGATCCCGGAGGTGTCTTCGATCTTAATGGTGCGACCCTGCATGACCTCAGTTCTAACCCGTGATCCATCGTCGTCCTGATTGGGACCGCGCGGACCTGGCTTCGGCCCGGTCTCGCCCTGATCGGTGAAGTGGTCGTCACCTTGCGCCGCTGCGTTGGGGTTCGCGCTGCCATCCTGCCCGGCTTGGCCGCCGCCATGGTAGCCGATGTTCGACTGGCCGCCGTGCTTCGGAAAGCCTCCGCTCCGATCGTCGTTGCCGTCACGGCCGTTCGGGTAGCTCCCGCCACCGCTCTCGCCTTGTTCACTTCGACCGCTCGGGTCGGTGTTCACGCCGTCTGGCGCGCCCTTCATGTCATCACTGCCTGCGGCGGGCATCGGCTTGCGATCGCTCATGGTCATTCCTTATGCTATTGTAGCAAGGAACGCATCGGGCGGGTGATCGGGCTCTGGGTGCGCGGTGACAGCAGGCAACCATCTCCACGCCAGCTTAGATCATACGTCGATGTTGCCAAGGCGGCCGCACGCAGCCAAGATGACGACAGGTCTCTACGGACCTGCTGCGCCTCGCTCTTGAACCTATCTCCCTTGAGCGAGGCGCGCTTTCCTCAAACGCGCCATTTCATATTGACGATTGGCTGCAATACGCACTTACGGGCCAATCCCGCCTGCAGACAGAAGGTCGCGCCGACTGCGCCTAGGTGTGGGTAGCCCGACTTATCGTTGACGGCGCTAGGCCTACGTTCAAGGAGCGGGCGGGTATCCGCCCCATGGTAGCGGCCTTTGTGCAAGCTGCTCACGATCCGTTGGTGGTACTCGAATCCGATCCTCTGTCCCTTGCGGCTGACAGCCAAGCGCCTGAAAAATATCGTGTCCGTTCGCGAGACGCGGGTGGGCGCTGAGCATATCCTGCTGGATGGTGAGACACCTACGGTCGTTCGCCTTCGAGATGGTTGTAGCCCGGTCTCCAGCGCGGAATAGGATTGCGGCGCCTACCAAGAAGAAGGCACCCCCGATCCATCCTGCCCACTCCGCCTTGATGTCGACTGTCGTCCACAGGAGGATCAGCGCCAAGCCAAGACCTAGGCTATAACCTCCAGCCCAAACCCAGGTCGGATCGGCGAAGCGGATCAAGGGCGAAGATGCAAAGGCGATCACCGCTGCAAAGGGGATCGCGGCGGCCGCGAAAGGACGAAGGTTGCTCGGCAACTCCATGTTTCTAGCCCAAGCTAAGACGAACGCCGGCACCACCCACTGGCGAAGGCGCTCCCTCGCTCAGGAAGATGACTCCAGCATCGACCAGGGCAGCCTGGATCGTTTCGACCGAGGCCTGCTGAACTTGCTGGCCACTCTCGAAGCGCTTGATTGTGGCAATGCCCAACCGCGATGCGGTTACGAGATCAGCAGCGGTCCAGCCGAGCAGGATGCGGGCGGCGCGACACTGTTCGGCTGTTATCATGCTGATACGTTTAGCATCAAATAGTGCTTGAACGCCAGCGCCAACGATGATACCTCAGGTATCAGACGGCCGGGTAAGGAGATTGAGCCCTCCACACCCGGCCTGACCCAACCACCTGACGAAGAGGTGATAGGCTATGAACACCGTAACGCTGGGCGTTTGCCCGGCCAAGGCCCCTTGTGCCGTCTGGACGCAAGATTCTCGCGCTCTCAAGCTGCTGGCGTCCTGCGCCAAGAACCCGCCGAAGGGCGGCTATGTACACAGCGGCTTCGCCTTGAATCGCGAGCAGGACTGCTCCTACCGGTACACCGGCTACCGTGTCGACGCACTAGCGGCGATCCCCGAGGAATACGGCTCCGCGGCGCTGAAGCAGGCGCAGGACAGCGACGACTATGCCGCGTTCGAAGCTTGGACATCGCAGCCCAGCGTCGCCGGCGCGATCGATGCCGCCGGCCTAGCGCTGACGTACGCCATCGCCGCCACCGGGCTGCACGCGTCGTTGATGGCGGTCGCGCTCGCTCCCTTCCAGATGGCGGAGGCTGCGTGATGGCCACCACGCCCCTGATCGAAGCCCGCAACACGCTCGCCGGTTGGGAAATGGATGGAAAGCATCCGTTCGCCGTTGTGAGCAGCGTCGCGCCGGCCGAACGCAGCCGCGATATGCTGCACGAAGCTGCGGCGATCCTGACCGTGATGGCCGCGGCCTGCTTCGACGCCGATGCGGTCGCGCAGCGGGGCACCACCAGCGAGTTCAAGGCGATGAACCCCACCATCATGGCCGGCGCGCTGAATGGCGTCGCCACGCTCGTCTATTTTGCCACCTTCCTCCTGGAGGACTGACATGGCCACCGACACGAACATGATCGAGATTGCGGAGGCGCGCGTCCAATCGGCCGCCAGCACCGCGTCGTACATTGCGTCGCTCTGCGCACTGGTTGGCGAGGCGCTTGGCGCTGATCCGGCCACCACCATCGCGGCCGAAGCCGTCGAGGGGCTGGGTGAGATGGCGCAGACGCTGAGCCGCACCCTGTTCGACATGGCACCCGGAGGCGCGGCATGAAGCAGGATCAGGTGAACGCGATCAGCACCGCGCAGATCGGCATCGGCCAACTCGGTACGCTTCTGTCGCTGATGGCGGAGGGTGTCAGCGACAGCCGGGCGAAGGACGCGATCGAGGCCTGCTCGGATCGAGCGAAGGACATCGCCGACCAGATGGACGATATTCCCGGCTTCGTGGAGGGGCAGACATCTCGTCAAAGCGCCAGCAGCGTCCTTCACCGCCACGCCGAATGGCTAACTGCCCGGCAGGCAACGCTGAAGCGCGCCGAAGGGCTGGAAGACGGGACCGCCAAGCACGACGAGGCTTGCATCGCCGTCAACGAGCTGGACCGGCGCATCATGGCGACGCCGGCCAACAGCCAGGTCGAGATGCTGGCCAAGCTGGCGCTCGTGGCTGCCGTGATCGCAGAGGGCGCGTCACCCACGCCGGAAGACGCGGCGCGCATCGCCGCCGAAGCCGAGCCATTCCTTGCAGGGGAGGCATGACCATGACCGTCCATACCTCCCGCCGCGCGCTTTTCGGTGGCGCCGGCCTGATCGCAGTGGCGACGCTGGCTAAATGCGGCGGCACGCCCGCGCACGCCGCCACCGTCAATCCTCGCCTGCTCCGCATCATCGCCCTGCGTGATCGTGCCGAGGAAGCGTGGCAGCGGTTCGAGCGCGACGTCGAAGCGCCGACGCAGAAAGCCTACGCAGCCACGCTGGCAGCCGAGCCGATCGAGATGCCCCCACCGCACGTCGAGACGCCGACCAGCTTCGTCAACGTGCACGGAAACAACGTTCGGCTCACGACGGCCAATCCCGGCAGCGTCGTGACGTCGCGCCGCTTCGTCAGCGATCCGACCTGGGCCAAGATGGGCGACGCCGACTGGCGACAGGCGCGCCGCGAGAACGCCGCCGCCGCCGACGAGCGCGACGCGATCATTGCGGCACAGAAGGAACGCCGCGCCGCGTTTGAGGTGAAGATGGAAGCGGCGTTCGGCCTGGAGGCGATCGAACATCGCGCCGCACAGCTGCTAGAGCGCGAGTACGACCTGTGGCGTACGGCGATTACAATGCCTGCGACCACGATGGCGGACATCACCACCAAGCTGGCGTTCGTCGATCGTGTCGGGCGGACGGACACGGAGGGCTGCCTGCTCGCCGCGCTGACTGCCGACATCCGCCGGCTGGCAGGGGAGGCATGACGATGGCCACCGTGAGCACGATCAGCAGCAGGCTGTGGCGCGTCATCGCCGCCGCTGAGCCTTGGTACAACTGGGGCGAGGTGTACGTCGAGCGCATGCAGGAGATCCGCGTCGACGAGGGCGGC
This sequence comes from Sphingomonas sp. 8AM, assembly GCF_902506455.1. Classification (GTDB taxonomy): domain Bacteria; phylum Pseudomonadota; class Alphaproteobacteria; order Sphingomonadales; family Sphingomonadaceae; genus Sphingomonas. The sequence goes on from NZ_LR733844.1 coordinate 1,170,732, forward strand.
CGGCTTCACGTCGGCGGCGAGGGGCCGGTGCGTTACTTCGAGATCCAGTGGTTTGGCATCCACGTTGCTGTCCAGTTCGGCCGCACGCCGAAACGGGAGGGTCGCTGATATGCGGGACACCCGAGAAGCAGCCGAACTGTTCATCGCGGTCGGCGGGCGGTTGATGGTCGCACCGACTGGTGAGGTAGAGGCACAGATTAACGCCGGGCTAGCGCTCAGCTTGACGGTCGATGCTGCTGACACGCAGCGGGTCGTCACCGCTTCACGCGCGATCGACCAGGTTATCGACGCGGAGCCGCGGGCCATCGCAGATTTGATCGGCCAGCGCGGGCATCGCATCGATGCCGGCTGGCTGGTTTGGGAGGGCGACGACACCGCGTCCAAGCCGGGGGGGCTGCTGACATGGCCACCGTGCTGAAGCACTTCGACACGTTCGATCCGGCTGCGTGGCTGACGGCCATGGCGCAGATCGGTGGCGGCTATGCGCTGGGTTCCGGCCGGCGGCTCGCCCTGATGGTCGACGATTGCCATCCGGAAGATCTGACCACCGTCATGTCGCCGCTGATCGGGCGCCCTGACCGGCAAGAGGCGATCAAGGCCGCGATCGAGCAACGCCAGTTGGGACAGGTCGCCTGATGGGCCACGCCTTCCACACGCCAGCGCCGCCAGCGCAGCGACGTCCCCGATGGCGGCGGGAGCGGCGACGGGCGTGGAGCCGACCCAGCAGTCTGCCTGGCACGGGGTCGCTGTTCGCCGCGATCCCGGTTTTGCCGCGTGACGAGCTGGCCCGCCTGACCGAACGCCTGATCGACCGCATGGACCAGATCGACGGCGATCCGGACTTGGAGGATCTGCGCGACGACGACGAAGACACCCACGACCGCGAGGACGACCGTGATGGCGATCAATAGCACCGCACCTCGGCAGCCGACGTCATCGGGCCGCGTCATCCACCAGCCCGTCGCTCGCCATGCGTGCACGTCGGGCTTCAACCGCGTGCACCGGTTCGAGGACAGCCACGCGCTGGCGGCGCAGTACGGGCCGGATTGGTGGCTGCCGATCTACCGGAGGGCGTTCCCAACGCTGATGTCCGCGGTCGCGGTGGAGCATGATGGATGGGCGCAACGCGGCGGCATCGACCGGCTGCTGACGTTGGCGTGCGGGCGGACCTACACCGTTGACGAGAAGATCCGCACCGAGGATTGGCCCGACGTCCTGCTGGAGCGATGGTCGGACGAGGTGCGCAAGTCTCCCGGCTGGGTGCAAAAGCCGCTGGCGGCGGACTTTATCGCGTACGCCCATGCGCCTGCCGCGACCTGCGTTTTGATGCCGGTGGCGGCGCTACAGCGCGCGTGGCGTCAGCACGGACGATCATGGATAGGCTTGTACGGCCTTCGGCGTGCACAGAACGCGGGGTGGACGTCGGTGAGCGTCCCAGTGCCGCGAGGTGTCCTCATGCAGGCCATTGTCGAGGCAATGTTCGTCAGTTGATCGCCGGCGTCAGCAACCTGGCACAGCCCGCTTGAACGACTCCAGCAGAGCGGTCGCCCGCACCGGCTTCTGTAGCACCTCTGCTCGAGCCACCTCATGGCACGCTTCAGGCCAAGCTGTGATGAAGGTGACCGGCACTGTGTCATACATGCTGCGGATCGCGATCACGGCATCCGGACCAGTGCCTTCGAGCAACCGGACGTCCGAGGTGATGAAGTCCGGGCGTTCAGCTCGGGCAGCGTCAATCGCGTCGCCTTCGGTCATCGCGATGATCACCGTGGAGGCACCGCCATCGCGCAGCACGTCCTCGATGTGCATGGCAATGAAAGGATCATCCTCAATTATCAGCGCGTGGCACATGGTCCGATCCTCCAGGACCAACGAACGTGTCGGCGCGGCTATTCGGGCGCGTAAGCAGCGAGATAATTGACCCTGATCTACTTTGCAGAGATCAGCCGGGCGGTCCTGCGATCGTGAGAGTTGGCGGGCGCGAACCGAAGATCGGCATCCTCACGCCAGATTGTTAGGGGCGCTCGGAGCGCCATCCCCCTGCGCACGTTCCCTGCAACGCAAGGGAGACGTGCAATGTCAGGAGTTTGGGCGGCCGGGTTCTGGGGGCTCGTCGGTGGATCGGCCCTGATCCTTGGTGCTGCCATCGCCTGGTTCGTCAAACTGCCGCAACGTCTGATCGCCTCAATCATGGCGATCGGCGCGGGTGTCCTGATCTCGGCGGTCGCCTTCGACCTGATGGACGAGGCGTTCCACCAGGGCGGCTTCGACTCCACCGGCACTGGCTTCCTCGGCGGTGCGATCGTGTACACGGCCGCGAACATCATCGTCTCCCGACGCGGCGCGAAACACCGCAAACGCTCAGGATCGAACCCGCAGGAGAGCCAGCCCGACGCGAAGAGCGACTCGGGAGCGGCTATCGCGATCGGCGCGTTGCTCGACGGCATCCCGGAGTCGGTCGTGATCGGCGTCAGCCTGTTGAGCGGCGCTGGCGTCAGCGCGGTGACCGTGGCCGCCGTGTTCCTGTCGAACGTGCCCGAAGGTCTATCAAGCGCGGCGGGCATGAAGGCAGCTGGTCGATCGCCAGCCTATGTTTTTGGTGTCTGGGGCGGCATCGCTGTCGCGTCCGCCATCGCCGCCATGGTCGGAAACGTCGCGCTGGCTGGCAGTAGCCCGGACCTGATTGCGGGCGTCACTGCCGTCGCGGCCGGTGCCATCCTCGCCATGTTGGTCGACACCATGATACCGGAGGCGACTGAGGCGACGCACGACTACTCGGGGCTGATCGCCGTAGTTGGCTTCCTCATCGCCTTCGTGCTGACGAAGAGCGCATGAGTGATCCACGAATTGTGACTCTTTCTATGCTCGCATCGCGAGCGCCCGACACAACGATCTGCCCAAGCGAGGTGGCGCGCGCCATCGCACAGGACTGGCGCAGTGCAATGCCCGACGTCCACGCCGCGATCGACGAACTGGTGCAAGCGGGCTTGGTGCGATTGAGCTGGAAAGGGCAACCGCTCGCGACGCGATCAGGACCTTACAGGATCGGGCGGTCGAACGGGGATTGAGGCGCAAGCTGAGAATGTACCCGCCGTCCGGCGGCCCTGGCCTACTCGAAGCAGATATGGGTAGCGGAAGCGCCGGTAACGAACGCACCGGCTTAGCGCGATGTTTGCATGAGTACGCACACACCCTACGCAAGCCTTCGGGCTGTGTTTCCATGACAAATCAAATACATAGCTTCTGCGCGATGCCTGTCACAATGTGCTACGCTTTGTCCCACATTGTGCCACGGGCAAAAAGAGAACCAAATTGAGTATCTTACGTGTGCCACATCGTGACCTGAAAAAAGAAGCTCGTGGATAATTGCCCTCACTTCCGACCGGTGAAATAATCCGCTCGCTTTCCGGAAGGCCCACCAGCCTCCCTGCTAGGAGACTGGTATATGAAAATCGTTTGCGAGCCGGCTCGCACCCCAACCGTGCGTGATCCTCTCACCGTTTCGGTGAATGACGCTCTCTGTATGGTTGGGATCGGACGAACACGCTTTTACGAGCTCGTCGCGGTTGGAAAGATCACAACCGTGAAGATCGGCCGGCGCCGGCTGGTGCATGTGGAGTCGCTGCGCCGGTTGGCAGCCGAAGGCTATGTCAAGGCACCGCGATACGTTCGCCCCGAGCAGATAAACCTCGACATCTGACCCACCGTGACAGGCCGCTGAGCAAGCCCGTTCGTCCGGCGCTGTTCGCGAACATCCGCGTATAGCCGCAATCAAATGTGGGAGTAGGTGAGGGAGGATCTAGAGAAGGCGAGGCGAAAAGCCAGTACATACCAACGGTTTAGGCCGAGGTAAGTGGCGCGCCCGGAGGGATTCGAACCCCCGACCAAGGAGGTAGAAGCTCCTTGCTCTATCCAACTGAGCTACGGGCGCCCGCCGACGCGCCTAGCGCGGATTGTCGCAGGAAGAAATGGGGGGCATGATCCGCGCATGACCGAACAGATGCGCATAACCCCGATCGCGGCCGATCGGGTCGAGGCCGGGCGACTGCGCTATTATGACATCGTCATGGCGGCGTTCGTTGCGATCCTGTTGCTTTCCAACGTGCTGGGCGCCGGCAAGGTGGCGCAGGTGTGGCTGCCGGGCGTCGGCGAGTGGCCGTTCGGCGCGGGCATCCTGTTCTTTCCCGTCAGCTATATCATCGGCGACGTGCTGACCGAGGTCTATGGCTATGCGCGCGCGCGGCGGGTCATCTGGGTCGGATTTGCGGCGACTTTGTTCATGGCGGGGATGGCGTGGGTGGTGGTGGCGCTGCCGCCCGCGCCCGACTGGCGCAACCAGGCGGCGTATGAAACGGTGTTCGGGCAGGTGCCGCGGATCGTATTCGCGAGCATGTGCGCCTTCTGGGCGGGCGAGTTCGTCAATTCCTACGTGCTGGCGCGGATGAAGGTGTGGAGCGCGGGGCGGCATCTGTGGATGCGGACGATCGGGTCGACGGTGGCGGGGCAGGCGGTCGACAGCCTGATTTTCTACCCGCTGGCGTTCTGGGGCGCGGAGGGGTGGACGCCGCATCTCGTGGTGGTGGTGCTGTTCACGCAATGGGCGCTGAAGGTCGGCTGGGAGGTGCTGCTGACGCCACTGACCTATTGGGTGGTCGGGTCGTTGAAGCGGGCCGAGGGGCTGGACGTGTATGACCGGGGGACCGACTTCACGCCGTTCCGGGCGCGGGTGTGACCGGGTGGTGGAACTGCGCTGGAGCGGGCGGAGCGATGCCGATCCGGTCAGGGGTTGGGTGCCGAGCGAGGATTTCGCGATCGTCGCGGCGGGCGTGGTGGTCGGCGCGATCGTCCTGCGGCTTGGCGATACCGAGGCGCTGCGGCGTTATGGCGGGCAGGTCGGCTATCGGGTGGCGCCGGAGCAGCAGCGGCGCGGCTATGCGACGGCGGCGCTGCGGTTGCTGATGCCCATCGCGGTATCGCATGGTTTCGCGGCGCTCTGGATTACCTGCCGTCCTGAAAATGTCGCGTCACGGCGCGTGCTCGACAAGGTGGGCGCGCGTTTCGTGGAGCTGGTGGAGACGCCGGCCGACAGCGATCTGTTCGCGCGGGGCGATCGGCGGATGTGCCGCTACCTGCTCGATCTGTGATCGGGCGGATTCAGGACGCGCCGGTAGCGGCGGGCTGACCGATGTGGCACGGCTTGTCGCGGTCGATCAGCGCCCAGCGCGGCGCGGCGTCGGTCCAGATCGTCGCCTGCGGCGGATAATGATCGGGGTCGTCGAGCGTCCCGACGCGCAGCACGTAGAGATGTGCGCGGACCCCGGCATAGCCGCCGACCGGTGTACCGCAGCTGGGGCAGAAATGACGGTGCATCGCATTGCCGGAGTCGGCATGCGACGCATAATCGGCGAGCGCGCCGTTAAGCGTCAGCGCCGCGCGCGGCACGATGACGTTGGTGGTCGCGCTGCCCGCCGCGAGATACTGGCACAGCCGGCACCAGCATTGCCGCGCCGCGACCGGCTCCGCGACCAACGTGTAACGAACCGCACCGCACAGGCAGCCGCCCGTCACCGGCGCGGCGTCGTTCACGCCGCCACCGCCTCCAGCAGCCCCGCGAACATCCGCTTGCCGTCGTCGCCGCCGTGTGCGGGTTCGATGCGGCGTTCGGGGTGGGGCATCATGCCGAGCACATTGCCGTCGGCGCTGACGATCCCGGCGATGTTGCGCGCGCTGCCGTTGACCGGCTCGGCGTAGCGGAACGCCACCTGGCCTTCGCCTTCCAGACGGTCGAGCGTCTCGGGGTCGGCGACGTAATTGCCGTCATGATGCGCGACGGGGAAGCGAACCTGCTCGCCCGACTTATAGCCGCGCGTGAAGACGGTGCCGGCATTCTCGACGGTCAACGCGACGTCGCGGCAGACGAAGTTGAGTCCGGCGTTGCGCATCAGCGCGCCGGGGAGCAGCCCGGCCTCGGTCAGCACCTGAAAGCCGTTGCAGACGCCCAGCACCTTCAGCCCGCGCGCCGCCTGTTCGCGGACTGCGGTCATGATCGGCGAGCGTGCCGCCAGCGCGCCGGAGCGCAGGTAATCGCCGTAGGAGAAGCCGCCGGGCACCGCGACCACGCCGATCCCGTCGGGCAGTTCGGTGTCGCGGTGCCACACCATGTGCGGTGCGGTGCCGGTCGCCTGCTCTAGCGCCACCGCGATGTCGCGGTCGCAGTTGGAGCCGGGGAAGACGATGACCGCGGTCTTCACGCGCGCTCGATCCGGTAATTCTCGATCACGGTGTTGGCGAGCAGCTGCCGACACATCGCGTCGACATCCGCATCGGCGGTATCGTCGGCGACTTCCAGCTCGATCAGCTTGCCGACGCGCGCGCTCTCGACGCCCAAGAAGCCGAGCCCCGAAAGGGCGTGTTCGATCGCCTTGCCCTGCGGGTCGAGCACGCCGGGCTTGAGCGTCACGTAGATGCGAAGTTTCATGGCCGCGCGCTATGCCCCGGCGCGCGCGCCGGGGCAAGCGTGGCGGTTACTTGCCGCGGCTCTTGCGATGCTCTTCGAGGTCGAGCACCGCGGTGTCGCCGCCCTCGGGCAGCAGGCCGAGCCGGCGCGCGACTTCCTGATAGGCCTCGACTTCGCCGCCCAGGTCGCGGCGAAAGCGGTCCTTGTCGAGCTTCTCGTTGGAGACCATGTCCCACAGCCGGCAACCGTCCGGGCTGATCTCGTCGGCGAGGATGATCCGGCCGTAGTCATTGTCCCAGATGCGGCCGAATTCGAGCTTGAAGTCGACCAGCCGGATGCCGACGCCCGCGAACAGCCCCGACAGGAAGTCGTTCACCCGAATCGCCAGATCGGCGATGTCGTGCATCTCCTCCTGGCTGGCCCAGCCGAACGCCGCGATATGCTCGTCGGAGATCATCGGATCGCCGAGCGCGTCGTCCTTGTAATAATATTCGAGGATCGTGCGCGGCAACTTCACGCCTTCCTCGATCCCGAGCCGCTTGCTGATCGAGCCGGCGGCGACGTTGCGGACGACGACCTCGATCGGGACGATCTCGACCTGCCGGATCAATTGCTCGCGCATGTTGAGGCGGCGGATGAAGTGCGTCGGCACGCCGATATGATCGAGCAGCGTGAAGATATGCTCGGAGATACGGTTGTTGAGCACGCCCTTGCCGTTGATCGTGCCCTTTTTCTGGGCGTTGAAGGCGGTGGCGTCGTCCTTGAAATACTGGATCAGCGTGCCGGGCTCGGGACCCTCGTAGAGGATCTTCGCCTTGCCTTCGTAGATCTGCCGCCTGCGTGCCATGCTTGCCCTCGAAAAGAAGCGCCCCGGCGGCGCAGGTTTGCGGACGGCCGGGGCGGGGAATCAGGCTCGGCTATAGGGGAAGGGGGCGGTGGCTGCAAATCAGGCGCGCACCCGGGCTGCGCGCCAGCGGCGGAAGCGCCGCCAGCCGAGGATCAGCAACCAGATAGCAGGCCCGACGATCACCAGCCATGGTGTCGCGGCGATGACGAAGGTGATCGCCGCTGCGGCGCTGACCGCGAACGAGTCGCCGCCCTGACCGAATGCGGTTCGGACCGGTGCCCATACGCCGCCGGCGGGGGTGACCGAATAGGCGATCGTCAGTTCCGACATCGCCACGCGGCGCCGCAACTCGGCGCGCAGCGCGCGCGCAGCGTCGAGGTCCTGCTGCACCTCGGCATAGGCTTTCTCCGCCGTGACGAGATCGCCGACGCTGCCCCCACCGTTCTGGATCAGCCTGAACAAACGGTCGGCGAGCGCCTGTTTGGCGCGCAACCGCGCCTCGACATCAACGACCTGTTTGGTCACGTCCTCGGCCGTCACGCGGCGGGTCTGCAACGCGCCCCCGGCGGCGGTGACACGCGCATCGAGTTGCTGGCCGAAGGTGGCAGCGAGCCGCGCGTCGACCAGCAGCCGAAGATTCCCCGCATCGTCGCCGCGGGGATTGTGGGTGACCGCATCCTCCATGACGATGCAGCGCTCGCGCGTCAGGTTGCGGCACAGGGCGAGGTGCGCGCGGTGCACGGAGTCGAGCGTGCCGGGGTCGAGGCGATAGGCGAGGTCGTAGCTGTAGGCGATCTGCGGGCCGCCCTCGTTCTTTGCCGCGGCGGCGGGTTCCTCGACGTCAAAGGTGTTGAGCTTGTTACTGTTCGTCGGGCTTCCGCAGCTTGCCAGAAGCATCGCAACGCCAAGAAGCCACCGCTTCATCATCGCCGCCCTCCCTCGCTGAACGCCTTCGCGATCAACCGCTTCGTTTCCGTCCATGCTGCCGTGCCCGGCGTGACCAGCTCGACATGGCCGGTGTCCGCGACGTCGTGGAGCGTCGCGGAGTCGCCGGCGGCGCGGGCGCGGGCGACATAGTCGGTGGCCATGCGGAACGGGATGATGCGGTCGGCGCGGCCGTTGACGAGGTCCTGCGGGACGCCGAGCGGGAAGAGCCGCGGGACCGATGTGTCGGCGTATGGGTCGGCGCGGCCGGTGCTGACCAGCTTCGCCACCACCTCCGTACCGCAGCCGTTGTCGGGGCTGGCGGCGGTGGCTTCGAGATCGGGGAGGCCGCCGAGGCTGATGACATGCGCGATCTTGAGCGGGTCGCGGGTGGCGAGCGGGCTGGTCGCAGGAAGGCGCGGGCGCGCGGCGAGCCACAGCGCGAGGTGTCCGCCCGCCGAATGGCCGACCGCGACGACGTGCGACGGGTCGAGCCCGAAGCGGGCGGCGTGGGTACGCAGCGCGTCGGTGGCCGCCGCGGCATCGGCGAAGGTGCCGGGGTAGCCGCCGCCGCTCCGGTCGACGCCGCGATAGTCGATGTTCCACACCGCATAGCCGCTGCGGCGCAGGTCGTCGGCAACCCAGTCCATCAGCCGGCGGTCGGCGATCTCGGTCTGCCAGCAGCCGCCGTGCACCATCAGCACGGTGCGATGCGGCCCCGGCCCGGCGGGGAGCCAGACGTCGGCCTTTTGCATCGCGTCGCTGCCATAAGCGATTGTCGCATCGGGCGCGGCGCGCGGGCGGGCGCTCAGATCGGCCCAGGTGAGCGGCTTCGGCGGCATCGCGGTCGTACATGCCGTGGCGAGCAACGCCGCGGCAAGCGCGATCAGCTGCGGCGCTCGCGCCACAACGCGGGCAGTGCCAGCAGCGCGATCCCCGCGAGGGCGATGGCGGTCTTCAGCCATGTCGCGAATGGTCCCTGGGTCTGGTCGACATAATAGACCGCATAGACGATCGCGACGTGCCAGACATAGACGTAGAGCGAATGCCGCCCGAGCAGGCGCAGGAACGCCAGCGAGAACAGCCCGCGCGCCCATGACGCGGCCCGTCGCACGCCGGGGCGGGGGTGGTCCTGTCCGGCGATCAGCAGCCACGTCAGCCCGGTGGTCGCGGCGACGAAGTTGATGAGGTAGATCGGTCCGAAGTCGCCGCGGATGCCGAGCAGGTCGATCTTCTCGATCAGCCATTGCGGCAGCATCCCGTAGGCGCTGAGCAGCCGCAGCGGCGCGAAGAACAGGCAGATCGCCAGCGCGACCCTGGCCGGGGTGGCGACGTCGGCGCGGAACACGCGCTGCCACTCGACGCGCCCGGCGGCGGTCAGCGCGCCCGCGATCATCCCGGAGAAGAAGACGAGCTGCCAGCCGAGCAGGTTGAAGCTCGCGCGCATTCCCTGACCATCGCCCGTCGTCACCCATTGCCCGAGCGGATCGGTGACGAAGCGCTGCATCGCGAGCTGGCCGGCGATCCACAGGATCACGGAAACGGTCGCGACCGGCACGACGCGCCCGTCGAGACACCAGCGCACCATCGGCGGCGCGACCAGCATGTAGAGGACATATTGCGGCAGGATGTCCATGACGGTCGGCTGGAACAGAAAGGTCGCGATCGCAGCGAGTCGCAACGGATCGCCGGTCAGGCTGGTGTGGCCCAGCCAATTGCCCCACGCCTGTGGTGCGCCGGGCAGCAGCGCGCGCGCGACCAGCACCGCGACGACGATCCCCATCGCATAGCGGTAAAGCTGGAACGCGCGTCGCCAAATCTGCGCCCGTCCCTCGTCGTACCCCAGCCTGAGCATCTTGCGGCCATAGACCAGTCCGATCATCAGCCCGGACAGGAACACGAAGCCCTGCGCATCCTCGACGAACGCCAGCTTGTTGTGGTTGATGTTCTGCATCCAGTAGCCACCCGTGAAGACGAGGTGGTTGACCAGCATGAAGACGAGGAAGAAACCGCGAAGCCCGTCGATCAATCCGTAACGTGGCAAACGGCAGGCTCCAGGGTTGTTTCAGATAACGGGCGAACGCGGTTGCGGTGCAGCATGACGGTGATAGCGGTCTGCGTCGCCGAGGCGAACCGGTTGTGCACGGCCCGCCGCTTTTTCGTGCCGCCGTGTCCCGGTCGTCGCGCTGGGCCCGCGGCTTTCGGCTACAGCCGCATACCGTCATCCCGGACCCGATCCGGGATTCCGCTTCCTTTTACCTCCACCGCCAAGAAGCAGCGGGACCCCGGATCACATCCGGAATGACGTGAGAAGGGGGGCGTCGGTGGACCCTAATCGTGACAATGGCGCGGCGGGGCCTGCCACGGCGCGGCGAACTGCCGCCGCTGGAGCCGCGCCATGCCGGCCAATGTACGCTGAACGAACCGGTGGATGCCGCGCGAGAGTTGCCGGTGGTGGGTGGCGTAAGCGTCGCTTTCGAACTCGGCGTTCATGTCCATGCTCCTTCGCTAGACCCGGTGGATGATGCGCCGCAGCACGGTACGGCGCCAACAAAGCGATGGACGGGGATGATAAGCCAGCCTTATCCTTCGCCGATGCGCCACCTGCCGCCGCTTGCCGCCGTCCGTGTTTTCGAGGCAGCCGCGCGGCACGAGAATTTCACCGCCGCTGCGGTCGAGCTGGGGATGACGCAGGCGGCGGTTAGTTATCAGATCCGCCTGCTCGAAGAACGGCTTGGCCTGCCGCTCTTTCGCCGCGAACGGCGGCGCGTCCTGCTCACCGAGGCCGGCCGTCGCGCGGCGTCGCAGCTCACCGCCGCCTTCGACGCGATCGATGCGGCCTTCGCCGGGGTGCGCGCCGAAGACGAAGCGGTGCTGACCGTTTCGACCACCAACACGTTCGCGAATCTCTGGCTGGCGTGGCGACTCGGCGGCTTTCAGCTCGCGCACCCGGACACCGCGGTGCGGATGCTCACCGACAATCGCCTCGCCAATTTCGCCACGGAGGATGTCGATGTCGCGATCCGGTCGGGCACGGGCGACTGGCCGGGGCTTGCCGCACACCGGCTGATGACGCTCGACTTTACGCCGATGTGCTCGCCGGCGTTCCTCGCCGAACAGGGCGGCGCGATCGAACTCGCCGATCTGCTCCAGCTGCCGCTCATCAGCGCGCACGATCCATGGTGGGCGACATGGCTACGCGATGCCGGGCTCGACGTGATTGCGGCGCGGCGAACGGGCATCCGCCTCGATTCGCAGGCGCACGAGGGACGCGCCGCGATCGCCGGGCAGGGGGTGGCGATGCTCACGCCCTTGTTCTGGCAGAACGATCTCGCCGCCGGACGGCTGGTCCAGCCGTTCGCGCATGTCGGTACGGACAGCTCGGCCTATTGGCTGGTCTATCCCGAGGCGCGAGCCAAGGTGGTCAAGATCAAGCGCTTCCGCGAATGGCTGCTCGCCACGCTCGGCGATTCAGCGGGGTGACGCGGGGAACGGTTGTGGAACGTCGCCCCGCGCTGCTACCACCCGCGGCGACATGGCCACCGACCTCTCCGACAATCCTCCGATCGGCATTCTGGACGCTCCGTTCGACAGTGCGCTGAGCGAGCGGTATCTCGTCTATGCGCTGTCGACGATCACCGCGCGGTCGCTGCCCGACGTGCGGGACGGGCTGAAGCCGGTGCACAGGCGGCTGCTGTGGGCGATGCGGCTGCTCAAGCTCGATCCGGCCTCGGGGTACAAGAAGTGCGCGCGCGTCGTCGGTGACGTGATCGGTAAATACCATCCGCATGGCGACCAGTCTGTCTATGACGCGATGGTGCGGCTCGCGCAGGATTTCGCGCTCCGCTACCCGCTGGTCGACGGGCAGGGCAATTTCGGCAACATCGACGGCGATAACGCCGCCGCCTATCGCTACACCGAGGCGCGGCTGACGCAGGTCGCGATCGACCTGATGGACGGGCTCGACGAAGACGCGACCGAGTTTCGCCCGACCTATAACGGCGAGGAGCAGGAGCCCGAGCTGTTCCCCGGCGCCTTCCCCAATCTGCTCGCGAACGGGGCGAGCGGAATCGCGGTCGGCATGGCGACCAGTGTCCCGCCGCACAATGCCGCCGAGCTGATGGATGCGGCGATCATGCTGGTGGACCGGCCGGACGCCGACGATGCCGCGATCCTTGAATTCGTGAAGGGGCCGGACTTTCCGACCGGCGGCTTGCTGGTCGATCCGCCCGCGATCATCGCCGAATCCTATGCGACCGGGCGCGGTGCGTTCCGGGTGCGCGCGCGGATCGAGAAGATCGCCGAGAAGGGCGGCGGCTGGCATCTGGTGGTGTCGGAAATCCCCTACGGCGTCGCCAAGGGCAAGCTGATCGAACAGCTCGCGGCGCTGATCGAGGACAAGAAGCTGCCGATCCTCGCCGACGTGCGCGACGAATCGGACGAGCAGGTGCGGATCGTGCTGGAGCCGCGCAGCCGCACCGTCGACGCGCAGGTGCTGATGGACGGGCTGTTCCGGCTGTCCGATCTGGAGACGCGCGTCCCGCTCAACCTCAACGTGCTCGACAAGGATCGTACCCCGCGCGTGATGTCGCTGCGCGCCGCGCTGTCGGCGTGGGTCGAGCATCAGTTCGTGGTGTTGCAACGCCGGACCGAGCATCGGCTGGGCAAGATCGCCGACCGGCTGGAATTGGTCGGCGGCTATATCATCGCCTTCCTCAATCTCGACCGCGTGATCGAGATCATCCGCACCGAGGACGAGCCCAAGGCGGTGATGATCGCCGAGTTCGCGCTGACCGATCGGCAGGCCGAGGCGATCCTCAACATGCGGCTGCGTAGCCTGCGCCGGCTGGAGGAAATGGAGCTGAAGCGCGAGCAGGCGGCGCTGGAGAAGGAGCAGGCGACGCTGACGGCCTTGCTCGGATCGGAGGCGAAGCAGCGTACGCGGCTGAAGGCCGATTTCCGCAAGGTGCGCGACCGCTACGGCCCGGAGACGGTGCTCGGCAAGCGGCGGACCGAGTTGCGCGAACAGGCGGCGGCGCGCGACATCCCGCTGGAAGCGATGATCGAGCGCGAGCCGATCAGCGTCATCCTCTCGGCACGTGGCTGGATTCGCGCGATGAAGGGGCATGTCGACCTGTCAGCCCCCGAGACGCTGAAGTTCAAGGAAGGCGACGGCCCGGCCTTCGCCTTTCATGCGCAGACCACCGACAAATTGCTGCTGGCGGCGGGCAACGGGCGGTTCTTCACGCTGGCGGCGGACAAATTGCCCGGCGGGCGCGGCTTCGGCGAGCCGGTGCGCGCGTCGATCGACCTCGACGGCAGTGTGCCGATCATCGCCTTCCTCAGCGCGGCGCGCGCGGCGCGGCTGCTGGTCGCCGCCAGCGACGGGCGCGGGTTCATCGTGCCGGTCGCCGACGTGATTGCCGAGACGCGCAAGGGCAAGACGGTGGTGACGCCGCGCGCCGGGGCGACGCTGGCGGTGGTCCGCCCGGTCGCGCCCGCGGACGATTATGTCGCGGTGATCGGCGACAATCGCAAGCTGGCGCTGTTCCCGATCGCCGACCTGCCCGAGATGACGCGCGGGCAGGGGGTGCAATTGCAGCGGTATCGCGACGGCGGGCTGGCGGACGCGCGGACGCTGGTGTTCGGCGACGGGCTGAGCTGGGCGATGGGCGGGGGTAGCGGGCGGACCCGCACCGAGGCGGACCTGTCGCAATGGCGCACCGCGCGCGGTGCCGCGGGCCGGATGCCGCCAAACGGCTTCCCGCGGGACAACCGCTTTTGACCCTGTTGCTGCGTTAACCATCCGATCATGACCTGCGCCTAGGGTCGTGCCGGCCGCGTATCGATCCGTCTGCGCCGATTTGTGCTCTTAAAGCCGCTCTTAACCCTTCGCCGCTAGTCAGGGCGGTGATGGCAACGCGTGCGACATGGCTGACCCGGCAAACGGCGACTCCGCTCGAGTCGCCCGGCCTGACGGCGCATCAGGGTTCGCTGGAGCTCGTGCCGATCCCGCTGGCGCTGGTGGCGCTCAAGGCGGGGCGTGCACGGTTCGAGGTCCATAACCGTGCCTTCACCCGTGCCCGTTTGCTCGACGAACCCCATCTGAGCCCGATCGTCGAGGCGTTTCTCGCCTCCGACGCGCAGAGCGAGGAGCGCGATTGGCAAACCGGCGCGGCGGTCGAACGTCGCCACTACCGGCTGACGCTATCGCGGTTGCCGCAGCGCGCCGACCACGCCTGTATCGCGTCGTTCGTCGATCAGACCGCGGAGGTGCGTACCGAAGAGACGCTACGCCGCGAGATGGCGACCGACAGCCTGACCGGACTGCCCAATCGCGGCGGCTTCACCGACGCGCTGGAAGCGAGCATCGCGCAGGGCAACGCCTGCTGGGCGGTGCTGATGATCGACCTCGATCGCTTCAGCCGCTTCAATGCCTGTCTGGGGTCGCTGACCGGGGACGAGCTGCTGATTACCGTCGCGCGCCGGATCAAGGGTGCATTGCGACACCGCGACACGCTGGCGCGAACCGGCGGCGACGAGTTTGGCGTGCTGCTGACGATCGACGCCGGGCGCGAGGAGGCCGAGCAGGTCGCGCGCCGCATCCGTGACGCGCTCGCGACGCCGTTCCGGCTGAGCGAATACGAACTGCGCGTCTCGTGCGCGATCGGCATCGCCTTCGGGGACGCCGGGGTGGCCGATGCCGAGGACGTGATCCGCCACGCGCAAGTGGCGATGAAGAAGTCGAAATCGACCAAGAATGCCGAAGCCTATCAGACCCGCGCGCTCGATTCGGCGCGCGCCGAGTTTGCGATGGAAACCGCATTGCGTCGCGCGATCGAGAGCGAGCAGCTCAATCTCGTCTATCAGCCGATCTGCGATCTGGGCACCGGGCGGGTCAGCGGGTTCGAGGCGCTGGCGCGCTGGACCGACGAGCAGGGCGTTCGCCACGAACCGGGGCGCTTCATTCCGGTTGCCGAGGAATCGGGGCTGATCGTGCCGCTGGGGCGCTGGGCGCTCGACAGCGCACTCCGTACGCTGGCGGAATGGGACTGTCGCGCGGGCGGCGATTGCGGCGCGACCGTGGCGGTCAACCTGTCACCGATCCAGTTGCAGCGCGACTCGATCGCCGGGGTCGTGCGCCGCGCGCTCAACGACACCGGGCTGGCTGGGGCGCGGCTGAAGCTGGAGATCACCGAGAGCGCGCTGATCAACGATCCCGACCGGATCGCCCGCGTGCTGACCGGGCTGAAGGAGACCGGCGTCTCGATCGCGATGGACGATTTCGGGACCGGCTTCTCGAACCTCGCCTCGTTGCAGAAGCTGCCGATCGACGTGCTCAAGATCGACCGCAGCTTCGTCACCGGCCTGCTGACCGATCGTGACAAGGTGGCGATCGTCCGCGCGATCCTCGGGCTGTCGCAGGCGCTGGGGATGGATACGGTTGCGGAGGGGATCGAGGCGATCGACGTCGGACAGACGCTGGCCGCGCTCGGTTGCACCTTCGGGCAGGGTTACGCTTATGCCCGCCCGCTGGAACCCGACGCCGCCTATGCGTTCCTGCGCGAGCGCAACGCCTGAGCGACCTCCTCGTCGGCGATGGCCGCGACCCGGTCGGCGGCTGGGAAATCCTCCGCAATCCAGCGATCCTCGATCGCGCGCAGGGTCCGCGCGACGTCGGGCCCCTTCGCCAACCCGCGCGCGACCAGCGCGCCGCCGCCGATCGGCAGCGACGGGCGCTGCCAGCCGATCAGGTCGTGCAGGTCTTCTCCGGCGAGCAGCAGCCGGTCGATCGCGCTTTCGAGGCCGACGCGATAGCCGAGCGCACGCGCGCCTTCGCCGCCGCCACCGGCGGTGCTCTGGATCAGCCGCTTGCGGTCGCTGTTCGATAATTTGAGCCGTGCGCCGACCCCTTCGGCCGCCTCCGGTGCGACCAGCGACGCGAGTCGCCGGATCGCGTCGGGGGCGACGCCAGCGGCGGCTTCGCGTCCCACGAGAGCCGTGAGTCGGGTGACGCCGCCGGCATCGATCTCGGGAAGCACCGGACGGAAGATTCCGCGCGATACCATCAACGCCACCACCGGCACCGCGCCGGGCGCGACCAGCAGCTTGAGCAATTCGGCGGCGATCCGCTCGCGGCTGAGCGCCATCAGGTCGTTGGCACGCGCGACGCACGCCTCCAGCCCGGCGGCGTCGACGGTGTCGCCGAAGCGCGCGTGGAAGCGGAAGAAGCGAAGGATGCGCAGGTGATCCTCGGCGATCCGGCGGTAAGGATCGCCGATGAACCGCACGCGCCGCGCGGCGAGATCGTCAAGCCCCCCGAACCAGTCGAACAGCGCACCGGTCAGCGGATCGGCATAGAGCGCGTTCATCGTGAAATCGCGTCGTGCGGCATCCTCGCGCCAGTCGTCGGAGAAAGCGACGACGGCATGGCGCCCATCGGTGGCAACGTCGCGGCGCAGCGTCGTAACCTCGACGACCGTTCCCTCGCTGACCGCGGTCACGGTGCCGTGAGCGATGCCGGTCGGCACCGCCTTGATCCCTGCCGCCTCGAGCCGGCGCACCACCTCTTCAGGCGCGAAGCGCGTCGCCAGATCAATGTCGGCGACTGGCAGCCCGAGTAGCGAGTCGCGCACGGCGCCGCCCACCCACCGCGCCATGCCGTTCGCCCCATCCAGCGCGTCGATCAACCGGTCGAGCCCGGCGCGGGTGCGCCACGCGGCGGCGGGCAGCGTCATGCTGGCCATTGCAGCCGTCTCGAGAGGTTGACGATCATCCCCGCAGTCGCGCCCCAGATCCGCCGTTCGTTCCACATCATCTCCACATAGTGCCGTGCGCGGCCCTGATAGATTGCGGTCGCCGCGCGCTGGTTGGCCGGGTCAAGCAGAAAGGCTAGGGGCACCTCGAACACCGCTGCCACCTCTGCCTCGCTCGCCACCAGCGGGAGGTCGGGGGGCACGATCCCGATGACTGGCGTGATCGCGTAACCGGTGCCGGTGCGATACGGATCGGAGGTGCCGATCACGGTTACCGCGCCGCGCGGCAAGGCGATCTCTTCCTCGGCCTCCCGCAGCGCGGCAGTGATCGCGTCCTCACCGGGGTCGACGCGACCGCCGGGAAACGCGACCTGGCCGGCGTGGCGGCGCAGCGTTTCGGTCCGCTGGGTCAGCAGCACGCCGGGGGCGGGGCGGTCGGTGATGGCGACCAGCACTGCCGCCGGCGTCAGGACCAGCTCGCCGGGATGATCGTGATCGTCGCCGGCCAGCGCCGGCGCCGACTCGCTGGTCAACGCGGCGGCGAGCCGCTCGGCAAGCGTCACGGTTGCAGTGCGAAGAAGGTGCCGGCGCTCCATACGCCAGGGGGCGCGTCGTCCCCGGCCAGCGCGCGCTCGGCGAGTTCATAATAGACCGGGCGTGCGATCAACGCCTCCAGCCCGCCTCGAACGTGGACATAGGGGTGCGGTCCATCGGCGCGCTCCTCGAAGCGCAGCGGATGCGCGGCCGAGGCGGTTACCAGCTCGCCGGTGTTGAGCCGGAACGCCAGCGTCGCGTCGCGCCCCTGACCCTCGACCTTCATCTCCTGCGCGACGAACGGCGCCTCCTCGACGGCGATGTCGAGCTTCTCGACCGGGGTGACGAGGACATAGCCGCCATCGGGCTCGCGGCGCAGGATGCGGCTGAACGCGCGCACCATCGCCGGGCGGGTGATCGGGGCACCCTGATGATACCAGGTGCCGTCGCGTGCGATGCGCATTTCGCTGTCGCCGCAATGTGCCGGCTGCCAGCGTTCGACCGGCGGCAGCCGGTCGGTGTCGGCGAGCCGCGCCATGTCGGCGACGGTCAGTGTGTCGAAATCGGGGAGCGGCGCCATTGGCATCGCGCTCACCTAGGATGCGGACCGTACCGGGTAAAGGTCAGGCTGCGGCGCTGGCGTGGCGACGGGGGCCGAGCACGCCGGGTAGCGCGGGCAGATTGGCGCCGCGTGCGAGCAGCCGATGCCGCTCGACCGGACCGGGCAGCCGCCACTGCGCGGTCGCGGCGGCGTCAAACCCGAAGAAGCGGCCGTAATATTCCGGGTCGCCGATCAACACGAGCGGCGGGCCGCCCGCGGCAGCGGCAAGCGCCGCCTCCATCAGGCGCCGCCCGAGACCTTCCTGCTGCCGCTCGGGCACGATCGCGACCGGGCCGACCAGCACCAGCGGCCGGACGGACCCGTCATCGCCGTCGAACTGCACCGGCCAGCACTGGATCGAGCCGAGCAGCGACTCGCCGTCGACCAGCGCGAAGCTCAGCGCGGCGATGGCGTGCGTTCCGGCGCGGAGGCGATAGGCGGTGCGCGCGTGCCGGTCGCGGCCGAACGCGCGATCGAGCAATTGCTCAACGGCTTCACCGGCGATCGAATCGATCGGCACCATCTGGGTCACGCGCGCGCTGCCTCCTGCCCGCGATCGAGGTGGACGCCCGGGCGCGGGCGCTTTAGGGCGAGCCCCGCCGCTCGGCAACGGACACGTGGCGACGGCAACGATGGCAACCGGATTGACCGCATGAAGCTCTACGACGCCGATCCCGCACCCAGCCCGCGGCGCGTGCGGATCTATCTGGCGGAGAAAGCGATCTCCGTCGAGCGCGTGCTGGTCGACCTGAAAAGCGGTGAGCATCTGCAGCCCGGCTATCTGGCAATCAACCCGCGCGGAACCGTTCCCGCATTGCAGCTGGACGACGGCGAGGTGATCGGCGACTCGACGGCGATCTGCCGATTCTTCGAGGCGCTCCACCCCGATCCGCCGCTGTTCGGCGCCCGTCCAGTCGAGATCGCGCGCATCACTGCATGGACCCGCCGTGTCGAGGCGGAGGGCTATGCCGCCTGCGTCTATGCGCTGCGCAACGTGGCGGGGCGTTTTGCTGATCGCGCGGAGCCCGGGCACTGGCCCGAGCTGCCGCAGATTCCCGCGCTCGCGGCGCGCGGCAAGCGGATGTGGGAAGCGTTTTCGATCATGCTCGACGCGCGCCTGGCCAGCAGCGAATGGGTCGCGGGCGACCGCTACAGCTACGCCGACATCACCGCGCTGGTCACGGTCGATTTTGCCAAGGCGGTGAAGCTCAAGCTGCCGGAGGGCGTGTCCCACCTGCGCCGCTGGCACGATGCCGTCGTCGCGCGTCCGAGTGCCAGCGCATGACCTACGCTCCCGATACGCTGGAACTCGAGGTCCACGATCTTGAAGTGCAGGTCCTGACCGGCATCTATTCGGAAGAGACGCACCTGCCGCAGCCGTTGCGCATCTCGCTGACGGTGCTGCTCGACGCACCGCCGCTTTATACGCCGGACACGCCTTTGTCGGCGTCGAAGAATTATCTCGACCTCAAACATGCCGCGACCGACGCCTTGTCGACCGCGGGGCATTTTACGCTGATCGAGGCCGTCGCCGATCACATCGCCGAGACACTGTTCCTTCAGGACGAGCGCGTCCGACGCGTGAAGGTGAAGATCGTCAAGCTCGCGATCGCCGAGGCCGGAGAGGCGATCGGCATCACACTGGTCCGGCACCGGCGCTGACCGGCCCGGCAGTTGCCGCGGCAGGCACCGGGCGGCACGCGCCGAGCTGTTCGATCACGAAGGCGTAATCGGCCTGCGCCTGCGTCGCATCGTCGGGCGAGAGCGACGCGGTGCTCCGCTCCGGCAGGGTCGCGGGCAGGGCGCAGGCCAGCCGGTACCACAGCAACGTGTCGCGGCGCGGCGTCGGCGCCGAATCGTCGATGATCTCGCTCAGCGCGACCGACCAGCGCGGCTGTTCGCCGGGGCGGCGCAGGATCGACAGCGCGGCGGGGCGATCATCGCGGGTGCGCAGGAATATTTGCGTCTCCCCCTCGCCGGGCAGTGCGCCGGGAACGTGGAAGGCGTTGCCGACGTCGGTAATGACCGGCGGCGCGTCCGGCGCGGCCAGTTCGGAGGCGACCGCCCGCACGCGCTGCTCCAGCGCGGGGCTCCAATCGTGCTGCGCGCCGGGTTCGACCAGCTGGATTTGCCCTGCCTGTCCCGCAACGGGACGCGCAAAGGCGAGAACGCGACGCTTTTTGAGCGAGGGCACCCGCCCACGCCAGTCCGGGGCGACATCGACCACCCAGCCGACCCGCGCCGGGATCGCGCTGGCACCGCGGACCAGCGTCGTCACATCCGCCTCGACGTAGAAGCGCGTCCTGCCGGGCGCGAGCCCCGCCGCCTCGGCGCCCTTGATTCGCGAGGCCGAGCGAATCGTCGCGTCGACCACCAGCGGGCTGGCGATCACCAGATCGGCGAGGTCGGCGTAACCCGGTTCGGCGAGAACGGGTGCGTCGGCGGGCGGTTGCTGGGCGACCGCCGCCCGCGGGGGCGCCCCGGTCGCCAGCAGCACGGCGGTGGAGAACAGGAAAAAAAAGCGCTTCGTCATAACGCATGGGATAGACGCGGGCGCACAAACGATACAGAAATAAAAACGTCGCAGTCCGGCTGTACGTTTGTTGCGTCCGACAAAGCGTTTGCGCTCCCAAAAGGCGCGCGATAGGACTTGTGTGTCTGTGGTAGCCTATTGGGCGCTACGGAAAGGTTAACAACCCGACCGGATTCCGATCCGGTCACGCCACGGGCCGCAGGATGAGGGAGTTTCGTTGCTGAATGGCCTATTCTGACCAGAAGATGAGCGGGGGCAAGGTTGGCGCGCTGGTAATCGTCGCGCTGATCCACGTTGCCCTTGGCTATGCCTTCATAACCGGCCTCGCGACGAATTTCGTCAAGAAGCAGGTCGAGAAGCTGAACACGTTCGACGTCGAGGAGCCACCGCCCCCGCCGCCGGAGNGTCAGCGCCTCGAACACCCGCTCCCAAACGCCGGCATGACACCAGCGACTGAAACGTCGGTGCACCGTCTTCCACTTGCCGTAGCGTTCCGGCAGATCGCACCAGTGCGCTCCCGAACGCAGCACCCACAAACATCCGTTCACGAACAAGCGGTTATCGAAGCCCGTCCGGCCCGGGTCAGCTGTCTTGCCCGGAACCAGCGATGCAATCCGCGACCATTGCGCCTCGCTCAACTCGTACCGCTTAATCCCCATCACTCGCTCCGAGCCTCGACACGGATGCCTATGAATCAGCCTTCACGGCGTTTGGGAATCCTGAATGTCGATCCGGCCTAGATGATGCGCCGCACCGCCGGTATCAGCCGGCTTGCCCCGGCGATCGCGAATGAGGCGCCGCAGGCCGCGGCGCCGATGACGAGGAACTTGATCAACGGGGCGGCCGACCATGACGACGCGAGAACGCCCAGCGCCACCAACACCGGCGGATGGAGAATGAAGGCGCCGAACGCGCTGGCGGCAAGCCACCTCGCCATCGGGGCGGCGGTGTGCCGTCTGCGGTTCGCCCATGCCAGGAGGCCGAGGATCACGCCCGTCGCTACACACGGCTCCCAAAGTGCATAGTAGAGCGCGTTGCGATTCATGCCGCCCTCGAACCCGCCCGCGGCGCCCTGCGACGCCACGACCAACGGCAGCGACGCGAGCGCCGCCAGCGTCAGCGCGAGCCATGGCCGTGCAATCCGCATCGTCACCTGTTCAAGCAGGCGGTTCCGTGCGGCGGCGATCCCCAGCGCGAACAGCGCGATATAGCTCGGGAAATAACCGAGTTGCAGCCACAGGATCTCACGCCCGACCGGGATCACGAGGCGGACGGCAAATGTCACCAAACCCATCGCGACAATCGCCAGCAGGATCACGGTGCGGCGGGGCAGCGCCTTCGGCGGCGACAACCACTCCGGCAGCAGCCCGCGCCACGCAGTGTAGGCCAGCGCGAAAATGAGCAGCGCGATCGCGAACCACAAAGGCCCGGGGCCATGCGGCCCGTCGATGATCCCTTGCCTCCATCGCTGCAGAAGGCCGCTCTGCGTGCCGGTGTCGGCCAGCGCGACGGTGAGCGGGTGGAGCACGAAGAAGAATACGAACAGCGGCACGCCCAGCCGCACGAGGCGGTCCGCCAGATAAAGCCGCAGGCCCTTCCGGTCGATCGACAGCGGCGTGTAATAGCCGGCGAAGAGAAAGAACAAGCCCATGAAATAGGACTGGTTGATCGCGTTGAACATGACGAGCAGCGGGTTGGAGGCGTTCGGCTGCTCACGCCAGAACCAGCCCCCCGATCCGCCGTACGCAATGGCGGTATGGTGCAGGATCACCAGCGCCGTCATCAGGATACGGAGAAGGTCGATGCCGGCGTTACGCGGCGGCGCCTTGCACTGGGTCGGTTTCGTCATGGACGGGCTATGCTGCTGATCTCGCTGATCGCCGGTTAAGCGTCGGATGCGTCGAGCGCGCGGACTTCCGCGATGTCGACCACGCGGTGCTCGCGGGCGCTGATTTCGGCGGCGACCCCGATTTCGACCGCGCGCAGTCCGTCGGTGGCGGTGACCTCGACCGGCGCTTCGCCACGCACCGCCGCCGCGAAGGCAAGATGTTGAAAGAAGGTCGCGCCTTCGTGGCTCCCGGCGGCGTGAGCGACCGGGTCGATCGCGACGCGGGTGCGTTCGACGCGCTTCTCGCCGCGAAAGCCGACGCGCGGGCTGAACACCAGATTTCCCGGCGGAATCAACACGTCGAGGCGCGCTGCATCGCCGGTCGCGGTCATCTCTTCCTGGTGTTCGGCGCCGTCCGCGAACATCGAAAGGTCCAGCATCGCACGGACTCCATTGGCGAAATCGACGGTGGTGAAGCTGTTGTCGATGATGTCGGGCCGCTGGCCGTCGTACAACTCGTCGAGATGGTTCACATCGGTAGCGCCCGAACAATAGACGCGTACCGCTTCCGACCCGATAATAACCCGCATCAGATCGAAGAAGTGACAGCATTTCTCGACCATCGTGCCCCCTGTGTTGCGGGCGAAGCGGTTCCAGTCACCGACTTTCGGCAAAAACGGAAAACGATGCTCGCGGATCGAGAGCATTCGCAACGTGCCGACCCGCCCCGCGTGGATCTGTTCGATGAACGCGGCGGCGGGAGGCATGAAGCGATATTCCATCCCGGTCCAGAACGGGCGCGGGTGCGCGGCGGCGCACTCGACGATCCAGCGGGCGTCGGCCAGCGTGGTGGCGAGTGGCTTTTCGCAGAGGATCGCGGCGTCCATTCCGAACAGCGGGTCGAGCACCGCGCGGTGGGTGTGGTTGGGCGAGGCGACGACGATCGCGTCGACCTGCGCGGTGCGCGCGAACGTCGCGACGTCGTCGAAGCTCTCGACCGCAGCGGCGTGGTCGCCCAGCGCGTCCCTCGCCCAGCCGAGCGAGGTGGCGACCGGGTCGACGATCGCGACGACCTCGGCATCGGGGAGCAGCGCGATGTTGCGGAGGTGCTCGACCCCCATCATGCCCGTGCCCACCACGCCGTACCGGATTTTTGCCGTCATCGTCGGTCCTTGCTCTCGCGTCTGCGTCGCGCTTTCCTGCCGATCGCAGCCATTCGACAAGAGGGCAAAGCTTTGCAGCGGCAAAGCGGCAGCATCTGGCGAGCGGTGCCGCGGGCTGGCATGAGCCTCGCCGGACAGGCTGATGGAGAGCAATGCCGTGACGACGACCCCGGGGCCTTGCGAGATCAGCTGGTTTTCCGCGCTGTGCGACGACGATTACGAGTTTCTGGGCGTCCCCGACCCGGCACTGCGGTCGACGTGGGAGCATTGCCGCGACATCGTGGTGCAGGCGGAAACCGCGGGCTATGACAATTGTCTGTTGCCGTCGGGCTATGCGCTGGGGATCGACACGACCGCCTTCGCCGCCGGGATCGCGCCGTTGCTGCGCCGGATGCGGCTGTTGATGGCGGTGCGGATCGGCGAAAGCTGGCCGCCGCAACTGGCGCGGCAGATCGCGACGATCGACGGGATGCTGGGCGGGCGATTGACCGTCAACATCATCTCCAGCGACCTGCCCGGCGAGACGCTCGACAGCGCGCCGCGCTATGCGCGCACGGTCGAGGCGATGCACATCTTGCGCACCTTGCTGGACGGCAAGCCGCTCGATCACGATGGCGCGTTCTGGAAGCTGAAGCTCGATCCGCCGCGCGTGACGACGGTGTCGGGGCGCTGCCCGTCCTTCTATTTCGGCGGGCTGTCCGAGGCGGCGCGCGAGGCGGCGGCGCAGGGCGCGGACGTCTATCTGATGTGGCCCGACACGATGGACGGCGTGCGGGGGATCGTCGCCGACCTGCGCGCACGCGCCGCCCGACATGGCCGCACGCTGCGCTTCGGCTATCGCGTGCATGTCGTGGTGCGCGAGACCGAGGCGGAAGCGCGCGCGGCGGCGGAGCGGCTGTTGTCGAAGCTCGACGACGCGACCGGCGCAGCGATCCGCGCGCGCTCGCTCGATTCGCAATCGGCGGGGGTGCGGCGGCAGGCCGAGCTTCGCGATGGAGCCGACGACGGCTATGCCGAGGCGAACCTGTGGACCGGCATCGGGCGCGCTCGCTCGGGGTGCGGCGCGGCGATTGTCGGCGATCCCGATCAGGTACTCGCCAAACTGCAGGCGTATCGCGCCGCGGGAATCGATGCGTTCATCCTGTCAGGCTATCCGCACGCCGCCGAGGCCGATCTGTTCGCGCGCCACGTCCTGCCGCGGATCGACCATGCGCCGTTGGTGCTGTGAGCGGCTTGGCGGCGTGATAGCGAATGTTGTTCGCGACCACCGTCCCCGCGCGGCCATGCTGAGCGCATGAGAAGTGTCTCGGAACTAAGCGGGCGACATCGCGGCTTGTTGTTCGCGCTGGTCATCACCGCGGGCGTGCTGAACCTCGTCGACCGGCAAGTGATCGCCGTGCTCAAGCCGGTGATTGCCACCGATCTCGGCTGGAGCGACGACGATTACGGGACGCTGGCGGCGTGGTTTCAGGGCGGCGCGGCGGTCGGGTTCCTGTTCAGCGGCTGGATCGCGGACCGGCTCGGCGTGCGCTGGGCCAATCCGGTCGGGGTCGCTGCGTGGAGCGTCGCGGCGCTGCTGCACGGCTGGGCACGATCGATGACCGATTTTATCGCGGTGCGGGTCGCGCTGGGCGCCACCGAGTCGATGGGGACGCCAACGGGGATCAAGACGATTACCGCGGTGCTCCCGCCACGCTGGCGGTCGACCGGGTTCGGGGCGGGCAATGCCGCCAACAGCCTGGGCGCGATCCTCGCCCCATTGGCGATCCCCGTGCTGGGGCTGTGGCTGGGGTGGCGCGGGACGTTCGTCGCGGTCGGGGTCATGGGGTTGCTGTGGGCGCTGGCGTGGCTGGGCGCGGCGCGCGGCGTGGCGTTTGCCGCGCCGAAGATCGCCGACGCGGCGTCGCCGCTGCCCTCCGCACCGATGCTGCGCGACCGGCGGACGTGGGCGGTGGCGGGCGCGAAGCTGCTGTCGGACGCAACATGGTGGCTGCTGCTGTTCTGGCTGCCCGATTTCTTCCATCGCCAGTTCGGGCTGTCGGGGGTCGCGCTCGGCGTGCCGCTGGCGCTGGCCTATGGCGGCGCGGCGGTCGGTTCGCTGCTGGGCGGAGCGATCCCGACCCGGCTGCTGGGGCGTGGCGCCTCGCTGAACCGCGTGCGCAAGGGGGTGCTGCTGGGCGCGGCGCTGGCGGTGATGCCGGTGCCGCTCGCGCTGCTGACCGACAGTTATCCGGTCGCGGTGCTGCTGATGGCGCTGGCGCTCGCCGGGCATCAGGCGTTCTCGACCAACGTCTTCGCGATGATCGCCGATATCACGCCGCAACAGCGCGTCGGGCGCGTCACCGCGTTCGGCTCGTTCTGTGGCAATATGGGCGGGGTGGCGATCGCCAAGATCGCCGGGCTGACGCTGGCGGCGGGGCTGGGCTATCTGCCGTTGCTGGTGTTCGCCAGCGTCGCCTATCTGGCGGCATGGTGCTGGATACAATTGTTATTGCCACGGCTTAGCCCGATCGAGATGGATCGCTAGATCGGCATGACGTCAACTCTATCCGTCATTGCGAGCGTAGCGAAGCAATCCAGGGCGTCCTGGTCCGGCTCTGGATTGCTTCGCTACGCTCGCAATGACGGCGGTTGCGTTTAACGAGGGGGGCGATGGTGGCGGCTGTGGGCGAAGTTCGATGATCGCCCCTAAAGTCCGGCTGTGTCCGTGCGATACGCTTCTTTATACCCGATCTATGAACTAGGCTTTAGCGTCCGCCGCGATCTGAAAGGGGACCCGATGATCGATCGACGCCTGCCTGTGCTGCTTGCTACCACTGCCTTCTCGCTGTTCGCCACGCCCGCCATCGCACAGGACGCGCCCGCGCCGCAGGGTTCAACCGCGGCCGAGGCGCCCGCCACCCCGCCGGCAGGCGAGGGCGAGGTCGTCGTCACCGCCCGCTTCCGCAACGAATCGCTTCAGCAGGTGCCGATCGCGATCACCGCGGTCGACGGCAAGTCGCTGGCCGAGCGGCAGCTGAACAACCTCGAGCGGATCGCGGCGTCGATCCCGTCGGTCGGTTTCCGCAGCGGCGCGTCGAACAAGGATCGCACCGTCTTCATCCGCGGCATCGGGACGATCACCACCTCGCCGGGGGTCGAGCCATCGGTATCGACGGTGCTGGACGGTGTGGTGCTGACCCGCCCCGGCCAGTCGACGCTCGATCTGGGTGAGGTGGAGCGGATCGAGGTGCTGCGCGGACCGCAGGGGACGCTGTTCGGGAAGAATGCGTCGGCGGGTGTCGTCAACATCGTGACCCGCAATCCGACCGACGAGTTTCACGCGTTCGGCGAGGCGGGCGCGACCACCGATCAGGAATATCGCATCAAGGCCGGCGTGTCGGGCGCGATCGTGCCGGGCAAGGTACAGGCGCTGATCGGCGGGCTCTACAGCGACTTCGACGGCAATCTGCGCAACGTCGTGACCGGGCATGACGCCAGCGGCTCGCGCCGCTACGGCGCGCGTGGCAAGCTGATCGTCACGCCGTTCGACGCGTTGAAGCTGACCGCGATCGGCGATTATCTCAACACGCGCGAGACGGTGGCGGGCGTCTATCAATCGACGCAACAGATCGCCTATCCGACCCGCGCGATCACCAATTCCGCGCCGCTTGCCGCCGCGCTGGCGTCGCAGGGGATCGTGGCGGGGCCGGGCAATCGCCGGCTGGCCACCGATCTCGACACCAACGTCCGCGACGAAAATTACGGTGGATCGCTGACCGCCGATCTGTCGCTAGGTGACTATCAGCTGACTTCGATCACCGCGTGGCGGCAATGGCTGAACCACCAGCGGCAGGATTATGACGGGCTGGCGCAGCTGACGGCGACCTTCCCGTCGGGTGCCGACGAGGGCAGCGTCGACAGCCGGCAGTTCTCGCAGGAGCTGCGGCTGACATCGCCGCGCGGCGGGCTGATCGATTATGTGCTGGGCGCCTATTATCTGCGCGCGCAGACCGACGAGCGCTATCAGCGCGCACTGACGACGCTGGCGGGGACGACGCAGACCGCGACCAGCGGCATCGCGAATTACGGCATCACCAACCACAATTACGCATTGTTCGGCGAGGCGAACGTCAACTTCACCGAGCATTTCCGCGCGATCGCCGGCTATCGCTCGACGTGGGATTCGCTCGACTTCTACCATGTGCGTACGTCGAGCAACGATCCGACCGATAGCGGGGCGGCGTCGCTCGATCGTCCGGGCATCCGCGCGTACCACAATGCCAAGGGGAGCACCGATGCGCGCGGCGACAGCTATCGCCTCGGGTTGCAGCTCGATCTCGGCGCGCATGCGCAGACGTACTTCACCTATTCGCGCGGCTATAAGGGGCCGGCGTACAACGTCTATTTCAACATGCGCTCGCTCAACGCGACGACGCTGCTCGACGAAGTGCCGCTGAGCCCCGAGACGTCGAACTCCTATGAGGGCGGGATCAAGGGCAGCACCGCCAACCGTGCGCTCAGCTATGCGGTGGCGGTCTTCACGACCGACTTCGACGGTTATCAGGCGAACTTCACCGACTCGGTCGGCGGGGCGCCGGTGACGCGGCTGATCAACGCCGGGTCGGTGCGGTCGCGCGGGGTCGAGGCGGACGTGACGCTGCGCCCGGTCAGGGGCCTTACCTTCGACCTGTCGGGCGCGTTCACCGATGCGACGGTGCGTGACTTCAACTGCCCGGTCGGTGCGCCGGTGAGCTGCAACATCAACGGGCAGCCGCTGCCCTATGCGCCGCGGGTCCGGGTGTTCGAGAATGCGACGTACCGCTTCGGGTTGACGGACAGCCTGTCGCTGGAGCTGCAAAGCGACGTGACGTTCAGCAGCAAGGTGCAATATTCGCTGGCGCAGACGCCGAACACGATCCAGCCCGCCTATGCGATCTGGAACGCCAGCGTTGCGCTGCTCCATCCCGGTGACGGGTGGCAGCTGCGCGCTTACGTCAAGAACATCACCGACACGCCCTATGCCAGCTTCCTGACCAACGGGACCTTCGCGGGGACGGTGCGGTTCGTGCCGCGCGACGACAAGCGCTATGCCGGGCTGTTGCTGCGCAAGGACTTCTGACGATGAGCGATGACACGACGCGGCGTGGTGTGCTGCTGGCCGGGACCGGCGGCGCGTTCGGGCTCTATTCGATGGCGGCGGGGGCGGTGCCCGCGCCGCGGCGCTCGCGGCGGTTGCCGAAGTTGCCGGGCGTGAAGTCGCGCAACATCCTCGTCGTGCTGACCGACGACCATCGCTACGACGCGATGGGGTTCATGAAGGCGCAGGAGTTCGGCGACACGCCGACGCTCGACCGGCTGGCGCGCGAGGGGACGCATTTCCGCAACGCCTTCGTCACCACGGCTTTGTGTTCGCCGAGCCGCGCGTCGATCTTCACCGGGCTGTACGCGCATCAGCACAAGGTGGTCGACAACAACCATCCGATCCCGCCGGGGCTGGTCTTCTATCCGGAGTATTTACAGGCCGCCGGCTACGACACCGCGTTCATCGGCAAATGGCATATGGGCGACGAGGGCGATGCGCCGCAGCCCGGGTTCGATCACTGGGTCAGCTTCAAGGGGCAGGGCAGCTATCTGCCGAGCGGCGACGGGCTGAACGTCGACGGGCGGCGCGTGGCCCAGAAGGGCTATATCACCGACGAGCTGACCGATTACGCGCTCGACTGGATCGGGAAGCGCCCGGCGGGGCGGCCGTGGATGATGCACCTGGCGCATAAGGCGGTGCACTCCGAATTCATCCCGGCCGAGCGCCACAAGGGTCGCTACGACAAGGAGACGTTCCGCTATCCGGCGTCGATGCAGCCGGTGGCGCCGGGGCGGCCGATGTGGGTCGAGAACCAGCGCAATAGCTGGCACGGGGTCGGCTTTCCCTACCACGGCACGCTCGACATCGGCGATTACTACAAGCGCTATATGGAGACATTGCTGGCGGTCGACGAAGGGCTGGCGCGGATCATGGACCTGCTGGAGCAGCGCGGCGAGCTGGACGATACGCTGATCCTGTATCTCGGCGACAATGGCTTCATGTTCGGCGAGCATGGCCTGATCGACAAGCGCACCGCCTATGAGGAATCGATGCGCATCCCGATGCTTGCGCGCTGCCCGGCGCTGTTCCCGGCGGGCAGCGTGGTCGAGCAGGTGGTGGCGAACATCGACATCGCGCCGACGCTGCTCGCCGCGGCGGGGCTGCGCGCGCCGGAGGGCATGGCGGGCAGCAACGCGCTGCCGGTGGTCCGCGACGCGCACGCGCCGTGGCGCAGCGAACTGCTCTACGAATATTATTGGGAGCGCAATTTCCCGCAGACGCCGACCGTCCATGCGCTGCGCGAGGACCGGTACAAATACATGCACTTCCACGGCATCTGGGACATCGACGAATTGTACGATCTCGCCGAGGACCCGCACGAGACGAACAATCTGATCGCGCGGCCGGGACATGAGGAACTGGCCGAGCGGATGAGCGGCAAGTTGTTCGCGTTGCTGGAGAAGACCGACGGCATGGCGATCCCGCTCAGCGCCGATGCCGGCGTGCGCAACGCGCTGCGCGACCCGGCGGGGCCGGCGCAGGCGCCGTTCCCGGCGCTGTTGCAGCGACCCCGCTAAATCTCCATCGTCATGGCAAGGGGGCGCTGTCCAACCCGATGGTGCTCCCGCCGCTCAGGCCAGCGGAGGCGTGCCGCCGTCGTGGGCTACGCGTCGCAAGGGCGCGCGTGCAAAGGAGGTGGCCGTTGATGCCGATCGCTGACAGCAGATCGCAAGCGAGATTGCCCGCACGTTGAGAGCTTCGATCGAGCTGCGCAAGCCCCGGCGTATGAACACTATTCGTTACGCAGCGTCGACTTACAACGACGGCAAGGTGAAGACATCGCCGCGCCGGTGACGTCGAAATCACGCCATGGGTGATGTGGCTCTATAATCGAAGAGCATATCAGACGCACTTCGACCGTGACAAGGTATATAAGCGCCATCGAAGTGACTTTCCTGGACCTCCCGAGTTTCTGACCCACATTGGGCAGCTCTGTTGCCGTCAAAATTGACGATAGCGAAACCCAAGGATAATTGTCGGGCCAGTGGGCGATCAACGACGCAGCCGAAGCTGCCAAGTAACTTGATCGCATCGCCATTCTATTTCGATGGAGTCTTCGATGGCTGGAGAGATTGCGCTGCCGACCGCGTTGGGGGACGTTGCGGCACGGCAGCTGGCAAATGCGACCAAGACCACCGCACAGCTTTCAAACATCTCGCCGCGGTGGCTGGTGCATTTTCTCGAATGGGTGCCGGTCGAGGCGGGCATCTTTCGCCTCAACAAGGTCAGGGAAGAAAGCGCGATCGAGGTCGAATGTTCGGCACGCGACGAGCGGATCCTGCCCAAGACATTCGTCGACTATGAGGAGAACCCGCGCGAGATCCTGTTGAGCGCGGTCAATTCGGTCGTCGAGGTCCATACCCGTGTCGCCGACCTCTACAGCGTTCCCTACCACCAGACTGCGGAGCAGCTGCGCCTGACGATCGAGACGATCAAGGAGCGTCAGGAATCCGAGCTCATCAACAATCCCGAATATGGGCTGATCGCCAATACCGCGCCGGCCAACCGGCTGAAGACGCGTGACGGGCGTCCGACACCGGACGACCTCGACGAGATCCTGGCGCGAGTCTGGAAACAGCCGGCCTTTTCCTCGCGCATCCGCTCGCGATCGCCGCGTTCGGACGTGAGTGCACCCGGCGCGGCGTCCCGCCGCCCACGGTCAACATCTTCGGATCGCCGTTCCTGACGTGGCGCGGCATTCCGCTGGTGCCGTCCGACAAGATCCGCGTCGAGAACGGCAAGACCAAGATCCTGCTGCTCCGCACCGGACAGGCCAAGCAGGGGGTTATCGGCCTCTACCAGCCGAACCTGCCCGGCGAGCAGAGCCTCGGCCTGTCGGTGCGGTTCATGGGGATCAACAGCAAGGCGATCTCGTCCTATCTGATCTCGCTCTATTGTTCGCTGGCCGTCCTGACCAACGACGCGGTCGCCGTGCTCGAGGACGTGGACGTGGGGCTCTATCATGAATATCGCTACAACTGATCCGTCCGGCGCGGCGGTGCCCGGCGTTCCGGACGAAAACGAGCGGGTGCTGGCGCAGATCGCCAGCGCCTTGTTCGCGGCGCTGCCGGGGCAGGCTGCGGCGTTCGGTGCCGGCGGGGGCTCCGCGCCGCCAGTGAACGCTGCCGGCGCGGGACCCGCGCCGATCGCGCCGCCACCCGCCTCGCTCGGCGGAGCCGATATCGCGGATCTGGATCAGGCGTTGCCGGTCTATGCGCACGCACCGATCGGCGATGTGCCGGTCGTACTGGCACCGCCGGCGCTGGGTGGTTTCGGGAGGGTCATCGCGCCGGATCATGCCAGCCTGCCCGTCGCCGATCAGTATGGCAGCGGTGGCGGGCTCGATCCCGCCGATGTGCCGCTCGCGCTGCCCGCCAGGCCGTCGCTGACCGGCGGCAAGGGCTATTCCGCGGCGTCGATCGAAAATGGCGACCGTTTCTATTTTCTGGATGCGAAGCCGGCGGCACCGGCTCCGGTCACCGCGTCCGGCTTCGGACCGCTGCCCGCCGCGGCGTCGACGCCGGTGGCGGCGCCGGCCGGCGGTTTGTACGACGCGCGCCGCATTCGCGACGATTTCCCGATCCTGCGCGAACGGGTGGGTGGCAAGCCGCTCGTGTGGCTGGACAATGGTGCGACCACCCAGAAGCCGCATGCGGTGATCGACCGGCTGGCGGGGTTCTATGCGCACGAGAATTCGAACATCCATCGTGCCGCGCACGAGCTGGCTGCGCGCGCGACCGACGCCTATGAGGGCGCTCGCGACACCGTCGCGCGCTTTCTGGGC
The DNA here is from genome assembly GCF_902506455.1 of Sphingomonas sp. 8AM. Lineage (GTDB taxonomy): Bacteria > Pseudomonadota > Alphaproteobacteria > Sphingomonadales > Sphingomonadaceae > Sphingomonas. Next base: position 1,203,284 of record NZ_LR733844.1, read on the forward strand.
GCGCCGGCGCCGGACACGATCGTCTTCACACGCGGCACCACCGAGGCGATCAACCTCGTCGCGCAGACCTGGGGCCGCGCGAACCTTCGTCCCGGCGACGCGATCGTCCTGTCGCAACTGGAGCATCATGCCAATATCGTGCCGTGGGTCCGGCTGGCGGACGAACTGGGGTTCACGATCCGCGTCGCGCCGGTCGACGATCGCGGCGACATCATCGTCGAGGAATATGCGCGGCTGCTCGATGGCGGCGCCAAGCTGGTTGCCTTCACCCAGGTGTCGAACGCGCTCGGGACGGTGACGCCGGCCAAGGTCATGATCGAACTGGCCCATGCCGCCGGTGCGGTAGTGTTGCTGGACGGTGCGCAGAGCGTGTCGCACATGCCGGTCGACGTTGCGGCGCTGAACCCCGATTTCCTCGTCTTTTCCGGGCACAAGATCTATGGTCCGACCGGCATCGGCGCGTTGTACGGGCGAAAGGCGCTGCTCGACGCCATGCCGCCGTGGCAAAGCGGCGGCAATATGATCGAGGACGTCACCTTCGAACAGATCCGCTACCACGGAGCGCCGATGCGGTTCGAGGCGGGGACCGGCAACATCGCCGACGCGGCCGGGCTGGCGACGGCGCTCGACTATGTGCTCGCGCTCGGGCGGGAGGCGATCTGCGCGCACGAACATCTGCTGCTCGCCTATGCCGAGCACCAGTTGCGGGCCGTGCCGGGTGTGCGCCTGATCGGTGAGCCGGTGCAACGGGCCGGCGCAATCTCGTTCGTCAAGGACGGCATCGACGTTCCGGCGATCGGCAGCGCCTTGAGTGGCGAGGGGATCGCGGTGCGCGCCGGGCACCATTGCGCGCAGCCGATCCTGCGGCGGATGGGCGTTGAGGCGACGGTCCGACCATCGTTCGGCGTCTATAACACGCTCGAGGATGTCGACGCGCTCGTCCGCGTACTCCGATCATTGTAAGGCGACGGGCCGAAGTTCTGGCGCGTCGACCGATCGTCCGGCAGCGAGGAGCGCGCGCCGTGCCGCGCACGGACCAAGGTGGAGCGAAGCGAGGTTAGGGCATCGGCCAGATCTGGGTTAATCCCGCGCCATGTCAGCAAGTCATATCAATCCGCGCGTCTTCTGGGGCGCGTCCGCCATCATCGCCGTGCTGCTTATCGCCACGCTGGCGATGCCGGGCAGTGCCGATCACGCGTTCAAGGCGGCGCAGGCCTGGGCGATCGACACATTCGGCTGGTTCTACATCGCGTCGGTCGCCATCTTTCTGGTCGTCGTGCTGGCGCTTGGCTTCGGCCCGGCCGGAAAGCTGAAGCTCGGCCCCGACGATGCCGAGCCCGACTTCCCGTATCTCTCGTGGCTGGCGATGCTGTTTGCCGCCGGCATGGGCATCGGGCTGATGTATTTCGCGGTCGCCGAACCGGTCCAGCATTATATCTCGCCGCCCGAGGCGGAGAGCGGCACGATCAACGCGGCGCGTGACGCGATGGCGATCACCTTTCATCATTACGGCGTGTATGCCTGGGCGATCTACGCACTGGTCGGACTGAGCCTCGGCTATTTCACCTATCGCAAGGATCTGCCGCTGACGCTGCGATCCGGGCTTTCGCCGTTGCTGGGCAAGCGGATACACGGGCCGCTCGGCGATGCGATCGACATCTTCGCGGTGTGCGGCACGGTGTTCGGCGTTTCCACCTCCTTGGGGTTCGGCGTGTCGCAGATGACCGCCGGGCTGTCGTACGAATATGGCGTGCCCGACGGTACGATCACCAGGATCGCGGTGATCGTGCTCGTGATGGGCGCCGCGACGCTGTCGGTGCTGAGCGGCGCGGATCGCGGCATCCGCCGGTTGTCCGAGCTCAATCTGGCGTTGGCGGTGCTGCTGATGCTGTTCGTGCTCGCGCTGGGGCCGACCTTGTTCCTGCTACGCGCGCTGGTGCAGAATTTCGGCCTTTACCTCGATCATTTCGTGATGCGGACCTTCACGCTCTACGCCTATGAGCCGCGCGCGTGGATGGCGGACTGGACGCTGTTCTACTGGGCATGGTGGATCGCCTGGTCGCCGTTCGTCGGCATGTTCATTGCCCGCATCTCGCGCGGTCGCACGATACGGGAGTTCGTGATCGGCGTGCTGTTCGTCCCGACCGCATTCACCTTCCTGTGGATGACGGTGTTCGGCAACACCGCCATCTCGCTCGATCTCGGCGTCGCCGCTGGCGGGATCGCGCGCGCGGTTCAGGCGGACCTGTCGACCGCCCTCTTCAAGTTCCTCGAATATCTACCCTTTGCCAGCTTCACCTCCACGCTGGCGATCGCGCTCGTGGCGGTGTTTTTCATCACATCGGCAGATTCGGGCGCGCTGGTGATCGACACGCTCGCGTCAGGGGGAGCGGAAGAGACACCACGCTGGCAACGTATCTATTGGTGCGTGCTGCTCGGGGTGACCGCGACGCTGCTGCTCATCACCGGTGGTCTCGGCGCTTTGCAGGCCGCGACGCTGCTCGCCGCCTTGCCGTTCTGCTTCATCATGCTGTTGCTCGCGGTGGGACTGGTACGACAGACCAACGCCGATCTTGCCGGTATCGCGCTTCCCGACGAGGCGCCGCTGGGTGAGCGCTTGAAGCGGCTGCTCATGCCGGCGCGTCGCGCCGACATCCTGCGCCAGCTGGAGGGCCATGGTCAGGCGGCGCTCCGATCGGTTCATGCGGCGCTGCAGACGGAGGGATGGTCGGACAGTGCGGTCGAGGTCACGGATGATCGGTGCATCCTGCTCCTCGGCGCCGACGCAAGCCGCGCCTTCCAATACAGCCTGATGCCGCGTTCGCGACCGCTTGCCGCCTATACCGCGCTGGACGCGGCGGAGGGGCGGCGCAGTACGGCATGGTTTCTGGCCGCCCGGACGAACGACGAGGCGCGCGTCCGCGACCTGACCGGCTTCACCGTCGAGCAGATCGAGGCGGACGTGCTGACGCAGTTGGCGCGCTGGCGGTTGGGGTAGGAGATACTGCGTACGGAAACGGGATCGGCGAACGGCGGGACGGCGATTGATCCCGGCGCCGCACCTGACGGCCTTGACGGATGCGCGCCGTCGATCCCGCGCGCATCCGTCAACGAACCATCGGTCGTCAGTTGGTTGCGATGCGCAACGCGCGTGTTCGTGGCGCCTGGAAGGCGCGGGCGACGACGGGCACGACGATCTCGATGGCCGTCGGCAGCCGCCACGTCGGCGAGAGCGGCAGCAACAGCGCGTCCGGCGTCGCGCCGGCGTCGCAGAGCGCACATGACTCGTCGGGCGCCGCGCTGCCGGTCTGGACCTCGGCGGCGGTAACCGTCTGCACATGATGCTGGTGCGCGTGGACAACGACGCCGTCATGACGCAGCGATGTCAGCCCGCGCCTTTCCGGACGCTCAACGGGTGACGGATACAATTACAACCTTGTCACCTGACCCCGTTGAGGAAGGTCAGGGGCGTGATGCGGCGACCGCAGCGCCTTGTGAAGTCTCCCTGCGCCGGGCCTTCACCCGCTCCGCCGCCTCCATGACGCGCAGGACGTTTCCACCCGCCAGTTTCGCGACGGCGGCGTCGGACCAGCCACGCCGCATCAGTTCCGCGAGCAGCGCGGGGTAGGTCGACACGTCGGTCAGCCCCTGCGGCAGCGTCTCGCCGACGCCGTCGAAGTCCGAGCCGAGGCCGACATGATCGACGCCAGCCACCCTGGCGATATGGTCGACATGGTCGGCGACCTGCGCGAGCGTAACGGTCGGCGCGGGATGGGTCGCCAGCCAGCTTGCGTAATCGCGTGCGGCCTTCTCCGGTTGACCGATGTCGAGGCCATTATAGGGCGGCGAGTTGAGCCGTGCCTTCTCGGCCAGCGAGTCGGCCGACCAGCGGCGGTATGCGTCGGAGACATAGGGCGGCGAATAATCGACCATCACCACCCCGCCATTGCGCGCGACCAGCCGCAGTACGTCGTCCGCGACGTTGCGGGGATGGTCGTTGAGCGCCCGCGCGCCGGAATGCGAGAAGATCACCGGCGCGCGCGTCACCGCCAGAGCGTCGCGCATCACCTTCTCGCTGACGTGCGACAGGTCGACCAGCATCCCCAAACGGTTCAGCTCCAGCACCACCTTGCGGCCGAAGTCGGTCAGCCCGCCGTGGCGCGGATCGTCGGTCGCCGAATCGGCCCAGTCGATCGTCAGCGAATGGGTGAGGGTCAGGTAACCGGCACCCAGCGCGGCATAGCTGCGCAGCACCGACAGGCTGCCGTCGATCTGCCCGCCACCCTCGACGCCGATCAGGCACGCGATCCGGCCCGCGGCATGGGCGCGGCGTACGTCGGCGGCGGTGCGCGCCAGCGCGAACGTGTCAGGATACCGTTCGGGCAGTGACCGGACGAGATCGATCTGCTCCAGCGTCTGCTCGACCTGCTCCTTGCCGGGCAGCGTGGGCGATACCCATACCGACCAGAACTGCGCTCCGACCTTGCCGCGCCGAAGCCGGGCGATGTCGGTGTTATAGGCCGGCGTGCGTGCGCCAAGATCGCGCAGGTCGGTCGTCCAGCGCGCCTCGCCTTCACGCTCGCGCAATGCCTCCGGCCAGTCGTTGTGGCCATCGATCAGCGGTGTCGCCTTGAGCACGCGCGCGACGCGCGCCGCATCGTCCTGCGCGTCGGCGGAGGCGGGAAGCGCCACGAGCAGCGCCCCGGCGGCGAGCAGCATGGCCCTCATCGTGCCCGCCCGGACCGGCGTGGCCGAGCCGGCGGATCGTTCTCATTCTCCGCACCCGCCGCGCGCTGGCCGTGGTGCAGCGTCAGCAGCGACTCCATCAGTTCTTCCTCGGCGCTCGACATCACCGCGAGCACCTCGGCCTCCTCGCATCCGGCAGCGGCGAGGTACGCATGACCCATGCTCGAATCCAGATAGATCGCCTGACCGGGCTCAAGCGTGACCGGATCGTAGAATTCGGTCTGCACCTCGACGCGCCCGCTGAGTACGTAGAGGAACTCCTCGCCCGAGTGCCGCACCTGCTCGCCGAATTGCTCGGCGGAGCGCGCACGAATCTTGGTGACGACCGGAATCATCCGCTTCCGGCGCAGCTCGGTACAAAGATAATAATAATCGTAGTTCGGCGTCTCGACCCGCACCGAATGCGCGATATCGCCGAGGCTGCGGCGCGCGGTGACGGGCTGAGCCGCTTCCTCGCTCTGCTCCGCGAACAGGTCGGTCAACCGCATCCCGAGCCGCCGCGCCAGCGCCTGCAACTTGTCATAGGTCAGCGTCAGCCGGTCGTGCTCGATCTTCGACAAGGTCGAGACCGGGATCCCGGACTTGGCGCTCATCTCCTTGAGCGTCCAGCCTTCGCGCGCGCGTAGCCCCTTCAGGAGCGCACCGAGGGTCGGCGGCGATGTCGGCAAGGGGGCATCCTCCATGAAGCCATTGACGAAGCACCTAAACAGGATAATTGTGTCCTGATTAGGTTACTCCTTAAAAATACCGAAAAACAGGAGCCGCGGCAATGGGGATGGGACGGATGATCGCCTGGCTGTCGGCGGGGCTGGGTGCCGCCGCACTGGCAGCGATCGCACCGGCGCAGGCGCCGGTGGGGCCCGGCGCGCCGGCGGTGGCACAACCGGCCGCTCCCGCAACGGCAGGGACGCCGGGCGGTGCGCACGCGCTCACCAGCGGCGATGTCTCCGCGTGGCTCGACGGTTATCTGCCCTATGCGCTGCACAGCGGCGATATCGCGGGCGCGGTGGTGATGGTGGTGCGCGACGGTCAGGTCATCGCTGCGCGCGGCTACGGCTATGCCGATGTCGCGAAGCGCCGTCCGGTCGATCCCGCCCGCACGTTGTTCCGTCCCGGCTCGGTGTCGAAGCTCGTCACCTGGACCGCGGTGATGCAGCAGGTCGAGGCGGGGCGGATCGATCTCGACACCGACGTCAACCGCTACCTAGACTTCACGATCCCGCCCTATCGCGGCCGACCGGTTACGATGCGGCATATCATGACGCACACCGCCGGCTTCGAGGAAGCGAACAAGAAGCTGATCACCTATGATGTGCGCGACGTACAGCCGATCGGCGCCTATCTGAAGCGGCACATTCCCGCGCGCGTCTATGTCCCCGGCACGACCCCGGCATACTCGAACTGGGCGACGACGCTGGCAGGCTATATCGTCGAGCGGGTGAGCGGGATGCCCTTCGATGATTACGTCGAACAGCGCATCTTCCGCCCGCTCGACATGCAGACCGCGAGCTTCCGCCAGCCACTGCCGTCACGGCTGCGCGGGTCGATGGCGCAGGGCTATCCGCTCGGCTCGGGCGCGCCAAAGCCGTTCGAGATCGTCGTGCCGGGGCCGGCGGGGTCGCTGTCCGCCTCCGGGCTGGACATGGCCAAGTTCATGATCGCGCATCTCGACGGCGGGCGGGGCGTGCTGCGGCCCGAGACTGCGGTGCTCATGCACGACAGCCCGCTCGCCAAAGTCGATCCACGCTCGCTGATCCCGCCGCTCAACCGCATGGAGCTGGGCTTTTTCGAGACCAACATCAACGGCCGCAGCGTGATCGCGCATCTCGGTGACACCAACCAGATGCATACCTCGCTGCACCTCTTCATGAACGAGCGGACCGGGCTCTACGTCTCGTTCAATTCGGCGGGACGCGATGGCGCAGCGCATGTCCTGCGCGGGCAGCTGTTCCAGGACTTTGCCGACCGCTATTTTCCGGGCGCCCCGCGCGACACGCGCGTCGACGCGACGACCGCGCACGCGCATGCGGCGGCAATGGCCGGGCATTGGCAGGTCAGCCGCTCGTCCTTCACCAATTTCGTCGACGTGCTCAACCTGTTCGGTCAGGCCGAGGCCGGCGTCGATGCCGAGGGTCGGCTGGTGATACCTTCGCTCAAGGGCGCCAATGGCGTGCCGATCGCATGGGTCGAGACCGCGCCCTATGTCTGGCGTGATCCGGCGGGTCACGATCGGCTCGCGGCGCAGCTGGTCGACGGGCAGCCGGTGCGCTGGAGCTTCGACCTCGTCGCGCCGTTCATGGTGTGGGACCGCGTACCGGCCCGTAGCAACGCCGCGTGGCTGGTGCCGGCGCTCTATGCCAGCCTTGCGGTCCTGTTGCTGACGGTGCTGTTCTGGCCGGCCAACTGGTATCTCCGTCGGCGCTATCAGGCCGCTGCGCCCGTTGCGGGAGCCGCGTTGCGCACGGTGCGCGCGGCACGCGGAATGGCGCTGGCGGTGCTGCTGGTGCTGGGCGGCTGGTTCTGGCTGATCTCGGTGCTGTTCGGTGACAACGCGCCGGGGGATGGCTGGCTGACGCTCGCGCAGCTCGCCAGCAACCTCGTGTTCGTCGGCGCGGTCGCGGTCGCAGGCTGGAACGCCCTGGTCAGCTGGCGGAGCGACCGGCCGTGGCCGCGCAAGCTGTGGGCGGTGCTGCTGCTGCTCGCGACACTCGTGGTGCTGTGGGTCGCCGCGGTGTTCCACCTGCTCGCACTGACGGTTTATTACTGATGCTCAGGCTGTCGACCGAGACCGCGACACTGCGGCTCGCGCAGCCGTTCCGGATCTCGGGCTATGTGTTCGAGACCGCCGAGGTGTTGGTCGTCACGCTCGACGACGGGAAGCATCGCGGACGCGGCGAGGGGGCGGGGGCCTATTATCTCGGCGACGACATCGCAAAGATGCGCGCCGACATCGCGGCGGCGCATGACGCGATCGTGGCGGGGCCGACGCGTGCGCAGTTGCGCGACCTGATGCCCGCGGGTGGTGCGCGCAATGCGGTGGACGCCGCACTTTGGGAGCTGGAGGCGCGGCGCAGCGGTACGCCGGTATGGCGGCTCGCCGGGCTGAGCAAGGCGCCGCGCCCGATCGTGACGACCTTCACCGTCAGCGCCGACACGCCCGGTGCGATGGCGGGGGTGGCGAGGGGCTACGCACAGGCGCGTTCGATCAAGGTCAAGCTGACCGGCGAGCTGGCGCTGGATCTTGCGCGCGTCGCCGCAATCCGCGCGGCGCGACCCGATGTTTGGCTCGGCGTGGATGGCAATCAGGGATTTGGCCGCGATGCGCTTGACGCGCTGATCGCCGGACTATTGCCGCACCGCGTGTCGCTGCTCGAACAGCCCCTGGCGCGCGGAGCGGAATGCGACCTCGACGGCTATCGTTCCGCGATCCCGATCGCGGGCGACGAAAGCCTGCTGACGCTCGCCGATGTCGCGGGCGCCAAGGGCCGGTTCGACGTCGTCAACATCAAGCTCGACAAATGCGGCGGGCTGACCGAGGGGCTGCTGATGGCGCACGAGGCGCGGCGGCTCGGGCTGGGCGTGATGGTCGGCACGATGATCGGCACCAGCCTGGCGACCGCGCCCGGCTTCGTGCTGGGGCAGCTCGCCGACCTCGTCGATCTCGACGGCCCGACCTTCCTCGCCGAGGACCGGCAGCCGGCGGTGCGCTATGCCGATGGTCTGCTCGACGCCGGCCCGGAGGTATGGGGCGGATGACCGCGGCGGCAGCGCCCGCCCCGACGTGGTTCGGGCAGCCGCGCGGGCTGACCGTGCTGTTCCTCACCAACATGTGGGAGCAATTCTCCTACTACGGGATGCGCGCGCTGCTGGTCTATTACATGACCAAGCAGCTGATGCTCGGGCAGGCGCAGGCGTCGCTGATCTATGGCGCCTATACCGCCTGCGCCTATTTCACGCCGATCCTCGGCGGGGTGATCGCCGACCGGGTGCTGGGCAAGCGGCGCGCGATCGTGCTGGGTGGCACGATCATGGCGGCGGGCCATTTCCTGATGGCGTTCGAGCCGCTGTTCTATGTCGCGCTCGTCACGATCGCGCTCGGCAACGGGCTGTTCCTGCCGAGCCTGCCGAGCCAGATCGACGACCTCTACGCGCCCGGCGACCCCCGCGTCGGCTGGGCGTACAACGTCTATTACGTCGGGGTGAACATCGGCGGCTTCCTCGCCCCGCTGCTCTGCGGCACGCTGGGCGAACTGTACGGCTGGCATTACGGGTTCGGTGCGGCCGGGGTCGGGATGGTGGCGGGGCTTGGCATCTATCTATGGGGGCAGCGCTATCTGCCGGCGGCGCCGCGCGCCGCCACGCGCGCGCCGGTTGCCGCGCGCGGACGGTTCACGCGTCAGGTTGCGGTGCTGCTGGTCGCGATCGCCCTGTGCGTGACGGTGTTCCGCGCCGCCTATGAGCAGGTCGGCAATACCGTTGCGCTCTGGGCCGATGCCAGCGTCGACCGCCGCGCAGGCGGAGCCATGGTGCCGATGACATGGTTCCAATCGCTCAACCCCTTGTTCGTCATGGCGCTTACCCCGCCGTTGCTGGCGCGCTGGCGACGACGGGCCGAGCATGGTGGCGTGGAGCGACCGGTGCGGCGGATGGCTGTCGGTGCAGTGATCGTCGCTGCCGCCTATCTGCTGCTCGCCGCACTGGCGGCGGGCGGGGGTGTGGCGCACTGGCTGTGGCTGGTGCTGTTCTTCGTGCTGCTCACCGTCGGCGAGCTGCACATCCTGCCGACCGGACTGGGGCTGTTCGCGCGGCTCGCCCCCGCGGGGCTCGGCGCGACGACGGTGGCGGCGTGGTATCTCGCCACGTTCGCCGGCAGCCTTGCCGCGGGACTGGTCGGCACCGTGTGGACCGGCGTCGGGCATGGCGCCTTCTTCCTGATCCTCGCCGGTCTGGCCGCGCTCGCCGCGACCTTGCTGGCGGTGATCGACCCGGTTTCGCTGTCCGTGATCCGTACGGGTGAGCGACGCTGAATCTGGATTGACTATTCTCTGATTAGGACATTACGATCCTAATCGGCAAATAAGGGAGCGGACGATGAGCAGCATTCGCCGTAGCGCGTCGATCGCCAGTGTGCTGGCCATCTTTCTTGCTGGCGCCGCGTCCGCGCAGCAGGCACCATCTGCTGATTCCGTGCAGGACGGCGCGCCCGAGCAGATCGGCGATATCGTCGTCACCGCGCAGAAGCGCGTACAGACGCTGTCCGAGGTGCCGCAGTCAATGTCGGTGCTGGGCGGCGAGGCGCTGGAGCAGCGCCAGGCTCGAACGATCGCCGACTATGCCGCACTGGTGCCCGGGCTGTCGTTCGAGTCGGGTAACCCCGGCCAGACCCGCGTCGTGCTGCGCGGGATCAACGCCGGCGGATCGAGCCCGACCGTAGCGGTCTATCTCGACGACACGCCGTTCGGATCGAGTACCGGGCAGACCAACGGCGCGACGCTGGCGGGTGACTTCGACACGTTCGATGTCGAGCGGCTGGAGGTGCTGCGCGGGCCGCAGGGTACGCTGTACGGCGCCAATTCGCTGGGCGGCGTCATCAAATACGTGACCGTCGCACCGAAGCTCGGCGAATGGGAGGCGCGCGGGCAGGGCGGCGTCGAGACCGTGCAGGACGGCGGCACCGGCTATTTCGGCAACCTCGTGGCGAACGTGCCGATCGGCGATGTCGCGGCGCTGCGCGCGAGCGGCTTCTACCGCCGCAGCGCCGGCTATATCGACGCGATCGGCATTGCCGCCGATGACGTCAATCATGCGCGCAGCTACGGCGGACGGGTCTCGCTGCTCGTCAAGCCCGGCGACCGGCTGTCGCTGCGGCTGACCGCGGTGTTGCAGAATGTCGACGCCGATGCGCGCAACGCCTTCGACGCCGATCCGGCGACGTTCCGGCCGATCACCGCAGACCCGTTCACCGGCGCACCGACCGGCGACCGCGAGGTCCGCTATCAATTGTTCCCCGACCACAATCAGGTGAGCTACCGGCTCTACACCGGCACGCTCGATTACGATCTGGGATTTGCGACCTTCACCGCGGTGACCAGCTATAGCCGGCAGGTCGCGACCGATCGCAGCGACGTGTCGTACAATGCCGCCGGTCCGGGTGTGACGCTGGCGCAGGCGGTGTCGGCCGGCTTCTACGGCCTCGCGCCGGACGCCTACGGCCTTTATTATCCCAATCGCTCGACCCAGAAGAAATTCACGCAGGAAGTCCGGCTGGCGTCGAGGAACTCGGACACGCTCGAATGGCTGATCGGCGGCTATTACACCAACGAGCCCGGCCAGCTGTTCCAGCGGTACTTTCCATACGACACCGCGACCGGCCGGCCGGTCACGCCGGTACCGACCGTTCCCGGCTTCGCCGATCTGGTGCGTGTGGAACTCGCCTCGCGCTATCGGGAATATGCCGGCTTCGGCAGCGCGACGCTCCACCTGACCGACCGGTTCGACGTGACGGCGGGCGGGCGTTACAGCCACAACAACCAGCGCACGACCCAGACACTCGACGGCGCATTGTTCGGCGGCCTGTCGGTCGACCGGGCACGCTCGCGCGAAGGCGTGTTCACCTGGTCGGTGTCGCCGCGCTACGAGATCGCGCCACGCAGCGAGATCTATGCGCGCGTCGCCAAGGGCTATCGTCCCGGCGGCCCGAACGTGATCCCGCCCGGCGCCGGCCCCGACTATCCGCGCCAGACCGATGCCGACACGCTGATGAGCTACGAGGCGGGTATCCGCGCCGAAACCGCCAACCGCACCTTCGGGATCGACATCTCAGGCTATTATCTCGACTGGGACAAGACGCTGATCGTCGCGACCTTCCAGAGCGACGCCGGGCCGATTACCGCCGATGCCAACGGTCAGGGCGCGCGAAGCTATGGGTTCGAGGCAACCGCGACGCTGCGCCCGGCGCGCGGCTTCAGCGTGCTGACGACCGTCGCCTACAATCATTCGCGACTGCGCGGCGACACCTCGAACGGCGGGCGCGACGGCGACCCGCTGCCGTTCGCGCCGCGCTGGAACGCCAATGTCTCGGCGGAATATAGCTGGGACTGGCGCGGCACACGGCCGTATGTCGGCGCGGACCTGTCGACGGTGAGCGACCGGCTCGGCAATTTCAATCTGGCCTATCGCGACCTTTACGGCCGGCGGCTGACCTTCGACGGCTATGCCACCGCCAGCCTGCGCGCGGGCGTGACGCTCGGGCGGTTCGATCTGTCGGTCTATGCGCGCAACGTCGGCAATGCGCGCGGGATCGTCTCGGCGGGCACGTTCCAGACGCGCCCGAACGAAGGCATCGAAGTGAGCCCGATCCAGCCACGCACGATCGGTGCGGCGCTCGGTATCGGGTTCTAGGCATGGCCGCGGTCCACGCGCTCGCCGTCCCCTATCTGCTGTTCCTCGGCGATGCCACCGAGCGCGGCTTCGCCAAGACCGCGCTCGGGCTGCGCGACTGGGCGGCGGACAAATGCCTCGCCGAACATGCGCTGCCCGCCGCCACCGTCACTACCGGCCTGCCGCGTCTCGCGCCGGTCGCGGCCGCCGCAGCCGGGGCACGCTCGATGGTGGTCGGGGTGGCGAACCAGGGCGGCGTGATCCCGGCCTCGTGGATGCCCGAGCTGCTCGCCGCGATCGATGCGGGGCTCGACCTTGTCGCCGGGCTCCACACCCGCGTCGCCGACATCCCGCCACTGCGCGACGCGGCGGCGCGCCGCGGCACGCGGCTGGTCGACGTGCGCGAGCCTCCCGCCGGGCTGCCGATCGCGACCGGTGCGAAGCGGAGCGGGCGGCGGCTGCTGACGGTCGGCACGGATTGCGCGCTCGGCAAGAAATATACCGCGCTCGCGATCGCGTGCGGGTTGCGGGCGCGCGGCTACGATGCGACCTTTCGCGCCAGCGGCCAGACCGGGATCATGATCGCGGGGGAGGGGATCGCGATCGACGCCGTGGTCGCCGATTTTGCGGCCGGTGCGGCCGAGCTGCTGAGCCCCGACGCCGCGCCGACCCATCTCGATGTCATCGAGGGGCAGGGATCGCTGTTTCACCCATCCTATGCCGCAGTGTCGCTCGCGTTGCTCCATGGCAGCCAGCCCGATCTGTTCGTCGTCTGCCATCAGCCGTCCCGCGAGCAGATCCTCGGGACGCCCGGCTATGTCTTGCCGTCCATCGAGGCGGTCATCGCGCAGACGATCGCGGTCGGACGGTTGACCAACCCGGCGATCCGCTGCGCCGGAATCAGCCTCAACAGCGCGAACATGGCGGACGCGGCGGCGGCGGCGGAGATCGCGCGCACCGCCGACCGGCTCGGCCTGCCGACCGCCGATCCGATCCGCGGCGGTGACGCCTTCGAGCGGCTGCTCCACGCATGCGCGGCCTGAGCCCCGCCGCGGCCGACCGCTTCCGGCGGTACGTGCTGCCCGGGCTCGCGTTCAAGGCGGTGGTGATCGGCGGCGGCTACGCCACCGGTCGCGAGCTGGCCGAATTCTTCCTGCCGGCGGGGGCGTGGGGCGGGGTGCTGGCGATGGTGCTGGCGACGCTGGTGTGGGGCGTCGTCGCGGCGGCGACCTTCCGGCTCGCGCATGCGATCGGCGCGCGGGACTATCGGACCTTCTTCCGCGCGCTGCTCGGACGATATTGGGTGTTGTTCGAGGCCGCCTATGCGCTGTTCATCGTCGTGGTGCTGGCGGTCTTCGGTGCCGCCGCCGGGGAGATCGGCGCGGCGACGCTCGGCTGGCCACCGCTCGTCGGGACGCTGGCGCTGCTGGTCGGGGTTACCGTGTGCGTCGCGTGGGGCAATGCCGGGGTCGAGCGGGTGTTCCTGTGGGTGTCGGTGCTGCTCTACGCGACCTACGCGCTGTTTCTGGTTCTGGCGCTCACCAACGTCGACGGGCGGATCGCCGATACCTTCGCGGTCGCCGGACCGCCTGCACCCGGCTGGGCGCTCGGCGGACTGACCTATGCGGGATATAACATTGTCGGCGCGGTGATCGTGCTGCCGGTCACGCGCCACTTTCGCTCCGGGCGCGACGCGCTGATTGCCGGGGCACTGGCAGCCCCGCTGGCGATGTTGCCGGCCTTGCTGTTCTTCGTCACGATGGCGGCGTTCCTGCCCGGGATCGCCACCGCAGTGCTGCCGTCGGACTATATTCTGGTACGGCTGGGTCATCCGCTGTTCCACCTCGGCTTTCAGCTGATGATCTTCGCCGCGTTGCTGGAGAGCGGCACCGGTGCGATTCACGCGGTCAACGAGCGGGTCGCGCGGGCGAGCGGTCGCGACACACTGGCGCCTTTGGCCCGTGCGCTGCTCGCGCTGGCGGTGCTCGCGCCCTGCATGCTGCTCGCCGAGCGCATCGGCCTCGTCGGGCTGATCGCGGGCGGTTACCGGCTGCTCGCGGCGCTGCTGATCCTGATCTATGTCGTGCCGCTGCTGCTGCTGACCCTGTCGGGGCGCCGCGCGACGGTCCAGCCGGAGCCGGTCGCATGAAATTCACGCTGGTCGCTGCCTTCTTCGTCGTCGTGCCGCTACCCGCGCTGGCGGCGCTACCGAAGGGCTTTGACGCCCGCGTAACGCACGTCATGCGGGCCTCGGGGACACCCGGCATGGCAATCGCGATCGTCGAGGGCGGCAAGGTTACGCTTGCCAAAGGCTATGGCGTGCGGCGGCAGGGCGCGCCCGAGCGGGTCGACGCCGAAACGGCCTTTCTGATCGGCTCGACCGCCAAGGCGATGACCGCCGCTGCACTCGCCACGTTGGTGGATGCGGGAAAGATCGGCTGGGACGACCGGGTCGTCGACCATCTTCCGGGCTTCCAGATGTACGACGCCTGGGTCACGCGCGAGATGACGGTGCGTGACCTGCTCGTCCACCGCAGCGGGCTGGGGCTGGGCGCGGGCGATCTGCTCTACGTACCGCGCGGCAGCTATTCGCGCGCCGAGATCGTGCGGCGGCTGCGCTATCTCGCGCCCGCCACCAGTTTCCGCAGCGGCTATGCCTATGACAATATCCTCTACACCGTCGCCGGGCAGCTGATCGAGGCGGTGAGCGGGCAGACGTGGGAAGACTATGTCGGCGCGCACGTCTTCGCGCCGGCGGGAATGGCCGGCGCGACCGGCGAGCTGGCCCGCTACTGGACGATGCCGAACCGTGCGCTGCCGCATGCGCGCTTCGGCGGCGTCGTGCGCGGCACCGGCGCGATGCGCGTGCTCGAGGAGCATGACCAATTGCCGCAGGCCGCCGCGCCCGCCGGGCTGATCGCGGCGAGCGCCACCGACATGGCCCGCTGGCTGCAGGTGCAATTGAGCGGCGGCGTCGCGGCGGGCGGCACGCGTGTCTTTTCGGCGGGCGCGGCGCAGGAGATGTGGACGCCGGTCACGCCAATCCCGATCGCGCCCTTTCCCGAGCCGGTCGCGGCGACCACCCCGACCTTCGACGCCTATGCGCTCGGCTGGGAGGTGCGCGACTATCACGGCGAGCGGATCGTGTGGCATGCCGGCGGGCTGTTCGGCATGACCTCGGTCGTGGTGCTGATCCCCGCACGGCAGGTCGGCTTCGCGATCGAGCTCAACAGCGAGGAGGCCGCGCCGCGTCACGGCCTGATGTGGGAATTGATCGACCATTATCTCGGGCGCACGCCGCAGGACTGGCCGACGCGCTTCACCCGTTATCGTGCGCAGCGGATCGCCGCCGCAGAGGCGGTGGTGACCGCGAAGGTGGCGGCGCCCGCAAAGGTCGGCCCGTCACTGCCGCTGCCGCGCTATGCCGGGCGCTATGTCGACCGCTGGTATGGCCCGATCGAGATTGGCAGCGACGCGAGCGGCCTGACGGCGCGCTTCGTGCCGACCCCGCGCATGGCGGGGCGACTCGACCATTATCAATACGATACCTTTATCGCGCGGTTCAACGATCCCGCGATCGAGCCCGCCTACCTGACCTTCGCGCTCGATGCGGGGGGCAGGGTGGCGCGGATCACGGCGCGGCCGGTGTCGCCGATCGCCGACTTCAGCTTCGATTATGCCGACCTGCTGTTCGAGCCCGAGCCCGCGAAGTGAGAGGATGACGATGAAAACGCTTCTGCTGGCGCTGCTCCCTGCGCTGCTCGTCGCCGCGACGCCGGCGGCGCGCCCGCCGGTCCCTTCACCGGCGACGCCGGCTGCCGAGGTGCCGCCAACGCCCGCGACCCCGGCGTCGACGCCGCAGCTGACCGCCGCCGATGTCGGCGCGTGGCTCGACGGTTATCTGCCCGGCACGCTTGAGGCGGGAAAGATCGCCGGTGCGCAGGTCGCGGTCGTCAAGGACGGCGCGATCCTGTTCGAGAAGGGCTATGGCTATGCCGATGTCGCGGCCAGGACGCCGATGGACCCGCGACGCTCGCTGATGCGCATCGGGTCGACCTCGAAGCTGCTGACCTGGACCGCGGTGATGCAATTGGTGGAGGCGGGCAAGATCGACCTCGACGCCGACGTGAACCGCTATCTCGACTTCCGCATTACGCCGCCTGGTCGGGCGGTGACGATGAACGACCTGATGCAGCATCGCGGCGGCTTCGAGGAGGGGCTCAAGGATCTGCTCGCGAGCGATCCGAAGCTGCTCAAGACGACCGAGCGTTACCTCAAGGAGAATACGCGCCCGTTCCTGTTCAAGCCGGGCGAGGCGCCGGCCTATTCCAATTACGGCGTCGCGCTGGCGGGCTATATCGTCCAGCGCGTCTCGGGTGAGCCGTTCGACGATTATGTCGCGCGCCACATCACCGGCCCGCTTGGCATGGCGCACACCACCTTCGCGCAGCCGCTGCCGCCGCGCCTCGCGCCGCTCGCTGCCAAGGGCTATCGCACCAGCGATGGGCCACCACAGCCCTATGAGCTGGTCGGCACCGCACCCGCGGGGAGCGTCGCGGCGACCGCGGATGACATGGCGCGCTTCATGCTCGCGCATCTCGGGGGCGGCAGCTTCGGCGGGGCGCGCATCCTGCGCCCCGACACAATGGCGTTCATGCATCGTCCGGCGAGCCCGCCGCCGGCGGGGTTCGACACCATGGCGCATGGCTTCTTCTGGATGCAGCGCAACGGCACGACGGTGATCGGGCACGGCGGCGATACGATCGTCTTCCACAGTGACCTCGCGCTGCTGCCCGAGAAGAACGTCGGGCTATTCATGAGCTTCAGCAGCCGGGGCGAGGGCGACGCTGTCTATGGCGCCCGCGAGCGATTGTTCGACCTGTTCATGGATCGCTACTTTCCGGCCGCGCCCCCGCCGCTGCCACCCGCGATCGGCCGCGCCGCGGCGGACGCACGCGCGCTGGCGGGGCATTACGAAACCTCGCGCCGGGTCGAGACCGGCTTCATCAGCCTCTTCTACCTGCTCCAGCAGGATGTGGTGAGCGCCAACGACGACGGCACGATCAGCGTCTCGTCGATCGCCGGCAAGCGCTTCCGCGAGATCGCACCGGGACTGTGGCGCGTGCGCGACGGCACGCGGCTGTTGCGCGTCACCACGCTGGATGGCCGCCGGACGATCGTCGACAGCCAGAACCCGGTGGGGGTGCTGCAGGCGGTGCCCGTGCTCCGCAACTCGACCTTGTTCCAGGCGGTGTTCGGTGTCTCGCTGCTGGTGCTGCTGCTGACCGTGATCGTCTGGCCGATCGGCTGGTGGATCCGCCGCCGCTACGCCTCGCCGCCGGTGGCGAGCGGGCGCGCGGCGCGCGCTCGGTTGCTGGTGCGCGTCGCCGCGCTCGCCGATCTTGGCTATGTCGCGGGCTGGTACACGGTCGTCGCGCCGATCCTCGACCAGCATGTCGACGCCTATAATGCCTCGCTCGACGGCATGATCCGGCTGTTGCAGGTCGCGGCGGTGATCCCGGTCGCAGCGGCGATCGTCGGCGTATGGAATTTCATCGAGGCGGCGCGTGGGCCGTTCGGCCGGGGCGTGCAGTTGCGCGCGGCGCTGGTGGCGCTGGCGCTGGGCGGCTTGCTGTGGGTCGCCGTGACCGCGCATCTGATCGGCTGGAGCCTCAACTACTGAGCGTGGCGCTTTCCACCAGCACCAGCGCGCGCATCTTGGCGAGCAGCATGTCGGCGACCCCGTCCGCCAGTCCGCTCACCGCGACGGCGATGCGATAGGTGTCGGCGTCGCGCTCCACCAGGGCGGTGTCGAAGGCGATCGAGCGCAGCGCCAGCAGGTTGAGCACGCGCAGCGGCAGATCGGGCGACGCATCGCCGACGACGAGGAAGTGGACGGTCATCACCTGCAATCCCGATCGAACTCACACCGGGGAATCCTGCCCGCATTTCGGTGGAAAAGCTCACCTCAGATGCGCACGTCATGGTAGGACGCGGCATGTTTATCCTGTTTGATGCCGGATCGCGGCAGGAATGACCGAGCTGGACGAATTCGAGCGCCGTATCCTCCGCGAGCTGCAACGCGATGGCAGCCAGACCGTGGCGGAGATCGCGGCGAAGGTCGGTCTGTCCGCCTCGCCGTGCTGGCGGCGGATCGACCGGCTGGAGCGCGAAGGCGTGATCCGCGGCCGGGTGGCGCTGGTCGATCGCCGCAAGGTGGGGCTCAGCGCGCATATTTTCGCGCAGGTGCGCCTCAACGCGCATGGCCGCGCCAATCTCGACGAATTCGCCGCGGCGATCCGCGCTTTCCCCGAGGTGCTCGATGCCTATGTGCTGATGGGCACGACCGACTTCATGCTGCGCATCGTCGCGCGCGACATTGACGCCTATGAGCGCTTCTTCTTCGACAAGCTCAGCCGCTTGCCCGGTGTGCAGGAGATTACCTCGACGGTGGCCCTGTCCGAGATCAAGTCCACCGCCGAGCTGCCGATCTGACCGCTCCGCCCGGCGGCCGTCAGAGGCGGCCGCGGATGCCGAAGAAGAACGCGCGGCCGGAATATTCGTAGAAGTTGGGCAGGTTGCGATATTCGTTGAACCGCTTGACCGCCTGACCGAGCAGGTTGGAACCCTGCGCATAGACGGTGACGTGGCTGTTCAGGTCATAGGAGAGCGTCGCCGACACTTCGTGGTACGGATCTTCCTTGACGGGAAGATAGGCGAGGTTGCCCGATTGCGCATAGGTGAAGCGCGACTGGAATGTGTACGACACCTGCGCCCCGACGCCGTGGTTTTCGTAGAACAGCTTGCCGTTCGCCGAAAAGGGGATTGCCCCCGGCAGGTCGGTGGTCACGTCGCCCGAGGTCGCGCGCGAGTGGTTGTAGGTCAGGTTCGCCTGGACGCCAAAGCCGTTGTCGAGGAAGTACTGGCCCCCGACCTCGATGCCATAGACGTCGGCGCTGTCGCCGTTGCGCACCTGATATTCGACAAAGTTGAAGTTCTGCACCTGATTGGCGGGCTGCGCGGTCGGCGTGATCACGACATCGACCGGCACCGTCGAGACGAAATTGGTGATGTGCTTGTAGAAAGCCGCCGCGGTCAGCGCGAGGCGGTTGGACGGATAATATTCGAGCGAGACGTCGAGCTGGTTCGCCTCCGTCGGCTTCAGGTTCGGATTGCCTGCATCATAGATGATGTACGTCCCGGATTGCGCCGAGGTCGCGTCCTTGGCGGGCGACAGTTCGGCGAAGGTCGGGCGGGAGATCGCCTGCGACGCCGCGAGCCGCAGCCGCAACCCGTCCGACAGGTCATAGGCGAAATTGGCGGCCGGCAGCAGCCGCAGATAGTCACCGCCCCCGGTGATCGGCTCGACGGGGTTGAAACCGACCGCGTTATCCTGCGTGCCTGCGCGCGGGATGATCGTCGCGATCGACGCGCCATAGCCGACCGACGACACCTTCGTCGCTACCAGCCGCCCGCCGATGTCGGCGCGCCAATGTTCGCCCTCCAGATTGAACTGGACATAGCCGGCCCAGGTCCGCTCTCGGATCCGGTACGAGGCGGGCAGGTCGTCCTGGATGATCTGCGTCGAATAGCCGGCCGGATAGGGTGACAGCGTACAGCCCGGGATCGTCGCACCGCTGGCATCGAGGCAGCTGTTGGGGTTGAGGATCGCGGGATTGTTGTCGGCGCGCGGCAGCGCGGCCAGATAGGTATCGATGTCGAAGTACGGGAAGTTGCGCGGGAAATTGCCGCGCCGCTTCTGCAGGATGTCCTCGCGGCCCGGCTTGACCACGTCGGCACCGATATCGCCGAACGTGAACGGATAGCCGCAATAGTTGCACGAGGTCGTATATTGATTGTCGACGGTCGTCACATCCTTGTGGCGGTCCGTCCAGGCGACGCCGAAGCCGATCGCCTTGAACACGCCGTTGTCGACGCGGTACTCGCCGTCCATTTTCGCGCTCTTGATATCGTCGCTGATATCCTGGCCCTGGATGCCGATATAATGCGCGCGGAAGTCGTCATTGGTCGCCTGATCGAGCGTGCGGCCACCCGGCAGCGTGATCGCGAGATCCGGCAGCCCGTTGTCGCGCGTCGCAAAGTCCGCCGAGGCGCCGGGGATGCCGGCGACCACGAAGCGGTTGCGGCCACCGGTGTTGTTGGTCGCCTTGCCATAGTAGCCGTCGAAGGCGAGCTTCAGCTGGTCGACCGGCCGCCAGTCGACGCGCCCGCCGATCTGCCACGTCTGGCTCTGGCGCGGCTCGTCGGTGGTGAGCACCTCCGCGACCATGTCGTTCTTGGTGAAGCCGGTGACGACATTGTTCTTGTCGACCGAGATCGACGCAGGGTCCCACCGCGGGGTGCCGTCATCACCGAGCGGGTTGAGGTAGTTTGACGAGCGATAATTGTGCTGGCTCACGTCGAAATGGCTATAGACGCCGTCGATCGTGACCTCGAAATTGCTCGACGGCTTCCACTGGAACGCGCCGGCCGCGCCGATCCGCTCCCGTTCGCCTGTGACATAGCCGACGCTGTAATAATCGGGCCAGATATAGGCCGGTCCGTTCGGATTGCCGTCGACACGCCCGTCGCGGTTGAAGTCGATGCCGTAGCCCGCCTCGGTCCCGTCGGTGATCGAATATTCGCCGAGATTGTCGGTCCGGAACTTGTATTTGTTGTAGCTGGCGCCGAGCAGAATACCCATCGTGTCGTCGGCGAAGGTGGTGCTGACCACTCCGCTCAGCTTGTAGCCGCCCTTGTCGACCAGATCGTTATACTGGCCTTCGACCGCGGCCGAGGCGTGGAAGCCCGACCGGTCGAGCGGGCGCGCGGTGCGCAGGTCGACGTTGCCGCCGATGCTGCCTTCCAGCTCCGAGGCGCGCACCGCCTTCTTCACTTCGGCGCCGGAGATGATTTCCGACGGCAGCACGTCGAACTGGAACGAGCGGTCGGTGCCGTCGGTCGGCAGGATACGTCCGTTGAGGGTGGTGATCGCGAAGTTCGAGCCGAGCCCGCGCACGGTGATGTCGCGCCCTTCGCCGCGCCCGTCGCGCCCGACTGTCACGCCCGGGATATTGGCGAGCGCCTCGGCGACGTTGCGGTTGGGAAACTTGCCGAGTTCCTCGGCCGAGATCGCGTCGACGATCGTGTCGGCGTTGCGCTTGGCCTGGATCGACCGCAACAGGCTGCCGCGGACGCCCCGCACGACGACCTCGGTCGCGGCGGCGGGCTCGCCGGTTTCACCGGGCTGCTGACCGGGGTCGGAGAGGATCGCCTGCGGATCGGGCGAGGCGGTGGAGGCACGCTGCGCCGGATCGACCGCAGCACCTGCGTCCTGTGCGGCGGCCTGACCGGCGATGAGCAATGCGAACAGGCTGACTCCGGTCAGCGTGGTCCTGTGCCAGCGGTTCGGGTGCGTCATCGCCACTCTCCTGATGCGTCGCATGTCATGCGAAATATTGCGGCTTCGTATCTTTCGTTTCGCAGCGATGTCAAACAGAAAAGAAACGAAACTTGACCGGCTGTTGTCGCGATGCGGGTGCGCTGATAAGGATGGCGCTCCAGGGAGGGTCACATGTCCACGGTTCGGGACACCAGCGGCAGACGACAGCAGATCAGCGCCATGGTGCGTGAACGCGGCAGCGTTCAGGTTGCGCCCCTGGCGGAGCGGTTCGGCGTTTCGATGCAGACCATCCGCAAGGACTTGCATTTCCTGGCGAAACGCGGCGTTGCCGAGCGCTCTTACGGTGGCGCGATCGTCGCCGATGCCGTCAATGTGATCGCCGAGCCGCCGGTCGAGGCGAAGCGCGCGAGCCATGTCGACGAAAAGGCGCGGATCGGAGCGCTCGCGGCCGCGATGGTGCAGCCGGGCGACTCGGTAGTGCTCGACTCCGGGACGACGACGCTCCAGATCGCGCACCATCTGCCCGACGACGAGGAGATTACCGTCCTCACCAACGATCTCGACATCCTCTGCGCGCTGGCGCGCAAGGAGCGGATCCGGGTGGTGATGCTGGGCGGGACACTGCGTCGGCGCAACCGCGCGTTCTACGGCGCACAAACCGAAAGCGCGCTCGACGATCTGCACGTCGACAAGCTGTTTCTGGGCGTCGACGGCTTCGATATCGAGCGCGGTATCACCACGCATTACGAGCCTGAGGCGATGCTCAACCGCAAGATGGTGCGGGCGGCGCGGCAGGTGATCGCGGTCACGGACCGCTCGAAGTTCGGGCGCGTTTGCCTCCATCGCATCCTCAACGTCGCCGAGATCGACGATCTCGTTACCGACGACACCGCCCCCGATGGGATGCAGGCGGCCGCCGATCGGCTGGGATTTCGGCTGCACGTCGCCTGACGGCGCACCGGCCCTGCATTGATGCCAAATTCCGTCATCCCGGATCGGGGCCGGGATGACGGATCGGGCGGAGCCCTTTCAGCCCTTCAGATGGAAGAAGCGACGCGCATTGCCCCAATAGATCTTGTCGATCACCGCGCGCGGCAGGTTCAGCCCGATCGCATCGGCCCTGATCGCCTCGACACGCTGCGACAGCGGGGTGGCGAGATACCGCCAGTCGGCGCGCCAGACCCGGTCCGCCTCCCTGGGGAAGTCGTTGGTGGCGGGCGGGTTCTGCGCGCGCGCCGCCGGATCGGGCGGGCTGTCGGTCAGGTCGGTGCCGTACAGGATCCGGTCCTGATATTTGACGAAGAACGCGCGGACCTTCGCCGGGTTGGCGTTCGATTGAACCTGCAGATTCGACAGCCGCGCGGCGAGGTCGACGACGGTGTTGGGATGGGCGTCGAAGAAGCGCGCCAGTTCGTCGACGCTCCACTCGAGGCTGGCCATGTGCGCCCCGTCGAACGCCAGTCTGGGATGTCGCGCGACGAAGCGATCGCGTGCCGCCATCAAGGCTTCGTAGCTCGGCTCTTCGGGGTGCAGGTACATGTAATATTCGGGATGCGCCTTGAAATAGTCGCGATCGTTGTCGGTCGTCATCTTGTCGAGCGGTAGCCAGCAGTTCTTCGGCTCGGCCTGATGCGCGATCAGCGGGATGTTGCGCCGTTCGAGGTGCGCCATCACGCCGTCGAAGCGCGGGTCGTCGAGGAAAACGCGCTTGCCGCTCGGGTCGGTGGCGACCATGCCGATGTTCTTCCACACCTTCACCGCGATCGCGCCCCGCGCGAACGCGGCGTCGAGCTGCGCGATCGTGCGTTCGGTCCAGCCCGCGGTGCCGAACCCGTCCATCGAGAATGTCGTGGCGTAGCGGAAATCGGCCGGGTCGGCATTGCGCATCGCACGCGCGATCGACGCCTGCTGCGCAAGCGGCGGGAAGTCGGGATAATCGACGTTGATCGACAGCACCTCGAACCGGTCGCGCCTCGCCAGCGCCAGAAAGCGCGGGTCCTCGATATTGGCATGGAAATGCGCGTCGAACTTGGCGACGCGCGCGAAGTCGGCCTCCGTATAATGCGCGCTCGTCGAGGCTGCGCCGGCCAGTAGCAAGGCCGCGATCATCGCCATGTCACTCTCCTCCATGTTTCACAACGAAAGAAAACGCGCTTTTACGTTGCGCTTTTTGTTTGCGCGTCCGCCGTGGATGGTGCAAGTTCTTTCTCGTCGGCCTAGCGGCGCGCAGCGTCGGCGGGTCGCGAAGGAGAGAATGCGTCATGTCGCCCAACCCTGTTACGCGCCGCTCGATGCTCGCCCGCCTGATGATTGGCGGCGCAGCGGTGGTGCTGCCGGACTGGCGCGGCGCGGTGTGGGCAGCGGCGCCGTCCGGGGTGCGGCTGACCGACGGTACGCTGACGATCGACTATGATCGTGCAATGCGCGCGCAGCTGTCATTCGGCGGCAAGGTGATCACCGGGCGCGGGACGCCGGAGGCGCTGTTCGTCGGCGGACGGCCGCTCGGCACGTTCCTGCTGCTCGATCATGCCGAAACCCCGGTGTCGGGCGTGCATGGCAAAGGGCGGCGGCACCGGCTGCGCGCCACCGCGGGCGGGCAGGTCGAGCAGAACGTCGCGATAACCTTCCTGAATGCCTATCCGGGCCTCGCTTTGTACGAGGTCAGCTATCGCAACACCGGCAGCGCGCCGCTGGCGGTGTCGGGCTGGCGGGTAGCGACGCACGATCTGCTCGCGCATCGCGATGGCGCTTGGACCTTTGCCGGCGCCTCCTATCCGGATCGGCGCGACGGGATCCAGAAGGTCGCGCCCGGTTTCGATCAGCGAAACTTCATGGGGATGAATGCGTCCGATTACGGCGGCGGCACGCCGGTCGCAGTGGTCTGGCGGCGCGACGTCGGGTTGGCGATCGGCCACGTCGAGACCAGCCCGCGGCAGGTGTCTTTGCCTGTTTCGGTGCAACCGGATGCGACGCGGCTCGGCCTGAGCGGCGATCAGACCGTTTTGCTTGCGCCCGGCGGGACGCTGTCGCTGCCATTTTCGTTCCTGATGGCGCACGAGGGGGATCATTTCCGGCCCCTGGACGCCTATCGTCGCCTGATGGCGGAGCGCGGCGTCGCGGCGCCGACCATCCCCGAGCCGAGCTATGGCCCGATCTGGTGCGCCTGGGGCTATGAACGCGATTTCACGCTCGATCAGGTCTATGGCACGCTGCCCAAGGCAAAGGCGCTGGGCTTCGAATGGGCGGTGCTCGACGATGGCTGGCAGACCGCCGAGGGCGACTGGAAGCTCAACCCGGCGAAATTCCCGGGCGGTGACAAGGACATGCGCGCCTTCACCGACCGCATCAAGGCGGACGGGATGCGCCCGCGGCTGTGGCTCGCACCGCTTGCAGTCGATCCGGGCACCGATCTGCTGCGCGATCACGCCGACATGCTGCTGCTCGATCGCAACGGTTCGGCGCAGAACGTCAGCTTCTGGAATGCCTTTACGCTTTGCCCGGCCTATCAGCCGACCGTCGACTATTTCCGCGCGCTGGTGCGGCGGATCATGGTCGACTGGGGCTATGACGGGCTGAAGCTCGACGGCCAGCATCTGAACGGCGTCGCGCCCTGCTACAATCCCGCGCATCGTCATGAACGGCCTGAGGAATCGAGCGAGAAGCTTCAGGATTTCTGGAAGGCGATCCATGACGAGGCGATTGCCGCCAAACCGGAGGCGGTGGTGGAATTGTGCCCGTGCGGCGACAGCTTCGCGTTCCACAATCTGCCCGCCACCAACAACACGCCGGCGTCCGATCCGCTGTCCTCATGGCAGATCCGGTTGAAGGGCAAGACGTTCAAGGCGCTGATGGGGCCGTCCGCGCCCTATGCCGGCGACCATGTCGAGCTGAGCGACGGCGGCGACGATTTCGCCTCCACCTATGGCATCGGTGCGATCCCCTCGACCAAGTTCACGTGGCCGAGAGACACGCCCAAGCCGATGGAGAAGCTGCCTCCGGGCGGCTTCGTCCTGACCCCCGCCAAGGAAGCCTTGTGGGGCAAATGGGTGGCGCTCTATCGCGAGCACATGTTGCCGAAGGGCCGCTACCTCGGCGGACTGTATGACATTGGCTTCGACAAGCCCGAGGCGCATGCGATCGAGAAGGACGGCGTGCTGCATTTCGCCTTCTACGCCGATCGCTGGTCGGGGCCGATCGCGCTGCGCGGACTGGGCGAGGGCGATTACACGCTCGTCGACGGCTTCAGCGGCACGTCGCTGGGGAGCGCGTCGCGCACCAAGCCGACCATCGACGCCACCTTCGAGCGCGCCCTGCTGGTGCGGGCGACGCCGCGGAGGATGGCATGACCGGGCGGGCGTGGCTCTTCAACGCACTTGTCACCGTCGCGCTATGGGGCGTGTGGGGGGCGTTTTCCGGCCTGTCGCCGCAGCACGGCTTCCCCGAGACGCTCGTTTATTGCGTCTGGGCGCTGACGATGGTGCCGCCGGCGCTGGTCGTGCTGGCGCAGTCGGGCTGGCGGCTCGACCGCTCGCCGCGCGCGATCGCCTATGGGCTGGCGGTCGGGCTGCTCGGCGCGGGTGGGCAGATGCTGCTTTTCTATGCGGTCGCGCGCGGGCCGGCGTATCTGATCTTTCCGATCATCTCGCTGTCGCCGGTGGTCACGATCGCGCTGTCGTTCGTGCTGATGGGGGAGCGGACCGGGCGGCTCGGTGCGCTGGGGATCGTGCTCGCGCTGCTGGCACTGCCGACCTTCGACTTCGCGCCCGGCGCGGCGGGCGCATCGGCGGCGTGGCTGTTGCCGGCGGTGCTGGTGATGCTCTGCTGGGGCGTGCAGGCCTATTTCATGAAGGCGGCGAACCACGTCATGCCGGCGGAGAGCATCTTCGTCTACATGACGATCGCGGCGCTGGCGCTGGCTCCGGTCGCGTGGGCGATGACCGATCCCGCGCGGGCGATCAATTGGGGGCTGGACGGGCCGGGGCTTGCGGCGGCGATCCAGTTGCTGAACGCGATCGGGGCGCTGACGCTGGTCTTCGCCTTTCGCTACGGCAAGGCGATCATCGTCGCGCCGCTCGCCAATGCCGGTGCGCCGCTGGTCACTGCGTTGATCTCGCTGGCGGTGCTGCACGTCATGCCCGGCCCGCTGAAGGCGTTCGGGATCGTGCTGGCGCTTACCGCGTCGCTGTTGCTGGCGATCGAGCCCGACGGCGCGGACCCGGACACCGAGCCGGAGCCGGCCACCGCCTGAGCTTCGACGGAATTCGTTTCAATATCTGGCTGGCGGACGACGGACGGTCGATCGCGAAAGGAGCGGCGCGTGCATATTCTTCTGGAGTTGGTGAGGCGGCACAAGGCGGGCGAGCGCGTCGGCGTGACCTCGGTCTGCTCCGCCCATCCGCTGGCGATCGAGGCGGCCCTGCGCCACGCACTGGCGACCGAGCAGCCGTTCGCACTGGTGGAGGCCACGTCGAATCAGGTCAATCAGGACGGAGGCTATACGGGCATGGTCCCCGCCGACTTCCGCGCGTTCGTCGAGGCGATCGCGGCGAGGGTCGGGTTTCCGGTCGCTCGACTGGTGCTGGGCGGCGACCATCTCGGGCCGAACGCCTGGACCGCGCTGCCGGCCGAGGCGGCAATGGCGAAGGCGCGGGTCATGGTCGCAGATTATGTTCGCGCCGGCTTCGCCAAGATCCATCTCGATTGTTCGATGAGCTGCGCCGACGATCCCGTGCCGCTGCCGGAGCAGACGATTGCAGAGCGCGCTGCGGATCTGTGCCGCGCCGCCGAAGATGCCTTCGACGGCGCGGAGGCGGAGGCGCCGGTCTATGTCATCGGGACCGAAGTGCCCGTGCCAGGCGGTGCGGCAGAGGACCTCGCGGAGCTGGCGGTCACCACGCCGGCGGCGGCGATCGCGACGGTCGACATGCATCGTTCGTTGTTCGAGGCAGCCGGGCTGAAGGCGGCGTGGGCGCGGGTGATCGCCACCGTCGTGCAGCCAGGGGTCGAGTTCGACCACGACAAGGTGGTCGATTACCGACCCGATCGCGCAGTGGCGCTGAGCCGCGCGATCGAGCCGGTCGGGCAGTTGGTCTATGAAGCGCATTCGACCGATTATCAGACGCCGGCCGCGCTTGCGGCGCTGGTGCGCGATCATTTCGCGATCCTCAAGGTCGGTCCCGGCGTCACCTTCGCGCTGCGGGAGGCGCTGTGGGCGCTCGACGCGATCGAGCGTGAGACCGTTGACGACGCCGCGCGTGCCAAGCTGCGCGCGGTAACGCTGGAACGGCTCCACGCCGAACCAGGAAACTGGACCAAATATTACCATGCGGCCGGCCCGGCACTCGACCTCCAGCTTCAGTACAGCCTGTCCGACCGCATCCGTTACTACTGGCCCGACCCGGTGATTGCAGCAGCGCAGGCGCGGCTGTTCGCGAATCTGCGCGACACCCCGCCGCCGATGCCGCTGCTCAGCCAGTATCTGCCGACCGCCTATGCCGCGGTGCGTGACGGTCGCGCGACGCTCGATCCTTCCGGGCTGGTGATGGCGCATATCGCCGTCACGCTCGACGCCTATCACGGAGCCTGTTTTCCCCATGACTGACACGTTGATCGCCGCCGCCCATTCGCATGAGGGCATCAGCTGGACGCGCCGTGAGATCGCGCAGCAGCCGGCGACGCTGCGCGCGACGCAGGCGCTGCTCCACGCCGCGCGCGACGAAATCACCGCGTTTCTGACGCCGTTGCTTGCGCAGCCGGATTTGCGGGTAATCCTGGCCGGCGCCGGAACGTCCGCCTTCATCGGCGAGTGTCTGGCGCCGTGCCTGTCGCATCACCTTGGCCGCACTGTCGAGGCGATCGCTACTACCGACATCGTCAGCGCGCCGCAGCTCTATCTGCGGGGCGACGTGCCGGTGCTGCTGGTGTCGTTCGGCCGCTCGGGCAGCAGCCCGGAGAGCGTCGCGGCGGTCGATCTGGTCGACCGGATGGTCAGCAAGGCGCATCACCTGATCGTCACCTGCAACGCCGCGGGCGAACTGGCGCAGCGCGGCGGCGACCGGACGCAGGTGATCGTGCTGCCGGAGGAGACGCACGACCGCAGTTTCGCGATGACCTCCAGCTTCAGCGCGATGATGCTGGCGGCGCTCTCGACGCTCGGCGGCATCGACGCGCTGGATGCGCGCGTGCCCGCGATTGCCGCCGGAGTGGCAGACATGCTGGCGCGTGCCGAGCCGGTCGTGGCCGAGCTGGCGACGCGCGGCTTCGAGCGGGTCGTTTATCTGGGCAGCGGCGTGTTTCGCGGACTGGCGCGCGAGGCAGCACTGAAGCTGATGGAATTGAGCGACGGCGCGGTGGTAACCGCGTTCGACAGTTCGCTTGGCTTCCGCCACGGTCCAAAGACGATCATCACCGGTCGCACACTGGCGGTGGTGTTCGTGTCCAACGATCCGCTGACGCGTCGCTACGATCTCGACATCGTCGCGGAACTGCGTGGCGATGCGCAGGCGGGAGCCGTGGTCGTGATCTCGGCCGGTCCCGACGACACGGCGACGATCACGGTAGACGGCCTGGCCGACGCCGCCGATGCCGATCTGCTGTTCCCGTTCATCGTGCCCGCGCAATTGTTCGCGCTGCATGTCTCGGAAGCGCTCGGCCTCACCCCGGACCGACCGAATGCGAGCGGCACCGTCAATCGCGTGGTGCAGGGCGTGCGGATTCACGCCGTCGACGCATGAGCACCGCTTACTACCTCGGCGTCGACGGCGGCGGGACCAAGACCGAGTTCGTCTGCATCGACGCCGCCGGTGAGGTTCGCGCGCGGGCGGTGACCGGCACCACCTACCATCTCGAGGTCGGCGCGGCGGAGGCATTGCGGCGCATCGAACAGGGCGTCACAGCGATCGGCACCGAAATGGCGATCACGCCGGGAGAAATGACTTACGTCTTCCTCGGGTTGCCCGCTTATGGCGAGGACCGCGTCGTCGACCCGCAGGTGCACGCGGGCGTCGAGGTGCTCCTCGGGCACACGCGCTTTCGCTGCGACAACGACATGGTGTGCGGCTGGGCCGGATCGCTGGCGTGCGCGGACGGGATCAACGTCGTCGCGGGCACCGGTTCGATCGCCTATGGCGAGCGCGCCGGCCGGGGCGCGCGCACCGGCGGGTGGGGCGAGGTCTTCGGCGATGAGGGCTCGGCTTATTGGATCGCGCAGCGCGGGCTTGCGACCTTCTCGCGGATGAGCGACGGGCGGCAGCCGGTCGGCGCGCTCCACGGACTGTTCCGAGATGCCCTGGCGCTCTCCAAGGATCTTGAATTGTGTGAGCGGGTGATGGGCCCACAGGGCATGACGCGCCGGGAAGTCGCCGCTCTGGCGGCGCTGGTATCGCGCGCGGCCGAGGTCGGGGACGATGCGGCGCGCACGATCCTTGTGGCGGCGGCGGCGGAGTTGGTGCTGCTCGCGACTAGCCTACGGGACCGGCTCGGATTTCCGAACGGCCAGACGGTGCCGGTATCGTGGTCGGGCGGGGTGCTGGCCAATCAGCCGATCGTTCGCGCCGCATTCACCGCCGGGCTGACCGAAGCCGGGCTGACGCCGGTACCGCCGCGTCACGCCCCTGGCTATGGCGCCGCACTTTATGCGCGGCATCTCGCGAGCGGCGAACAGCAAGAACGATAAAACCGCCTGATAAATGTTTCGATTTCGTGCGTTAATGGCCCAATCATCAATTATATTCTTGCGAATCTTGATGGTTGGTTCATTCTGATTGTCACTATCGCGCGATCCGGAAAGCGGACGCTGACGAAGGGGGAGTTGGGGATGAAGCGAACGCATCTTCGTGCCGGGTTGGCGACGAGCACCGCTTTGGCATTGGTGGTCGGTTGCGGCGCCGCGATGGCGCAGGCGGGTGCCGCCACAGCCGGGCCGGTCGGCTCGGGTGCCGATGCCGGCGACATCGCCGGCGATACCGATGTTGTCGTGACAGGAGTCCGCAAGGCGCTTGAAGCCGCCGCTCGCAAGAAGCGCAATGCCGACACGGTCGTCGACTCGATCACCGCCACTGACATCGGCGCCTTTCCCGACAAGTCGGTTGCCGAGGCCTTGCAGCGCGTGCCGGGTGTGACCGTCATCCGCTCGGCGGCCAAGGATGACGTGATGCATTATTCCGCGGAGCCGTCCGGGATCGTGATCCGCGGGCTCCAGCAAGTCCGCTCCGAGTTCAACGGCCGCGATACCTTCTCCGCCACCTCCGGCTATGGCCTGTCGTGGAACGACATCTCGCCCGAGCTGATGGCGGGAGTCGACACCTACAAGAACCAGACCGCCGAGATGATCGAGGGCGGGATCGCCGGGACGGTCAACCTGCGCACGCGGCTGCCGTTCGACCAGAGCGGGCAGGTCATCGCGCTGAGCGCCACCCAGAATTACGGTGACAAGTCGAAGCGCGCTACGCCCGACCTGTCGGGTCTCTATTCCCGTCGCTTCGTCACCGGGATTGGCGAGTTCGGGATCCTGGCCAACGTTGCCTATTCGCACGTCATCACCAATTCGCGTGGCGTGACGCTGCCGCGGATGATGCCGTTTGCGCCGGGCACGTACGAGGCCGGGAAGACGACCTATATTCCATCGGGGATCGGCTTCTCCGACACCAATTACGATCGCGAGCGCTTCGGCGTGTCGCTCGCCGGGCAATGGAAGAGCAACGACGGGCGCCTGGTCGCGACCGGGCAGTTCAACCGTTCGCAATATGACACCACCTGGGTTGAGCATCAGGCGCTCAGCTATTGGGCATGGGTCGATCCGGCGAGCACGAACCATTCGACGGTCTGGACCGACGCCAGCATCCTTCAGCCGCCCGACGCGGGGCTGGGCTTCAACGAGGCGGGCGGCGGCACGCCGTTCACCTTCCGCGAGGAGGGGCTGTTCCAGAAAGGCGTCATCACCGGTTCGCGCGGTGGCTGGGGTTATGGCGCGATCGACTGGGCGACCGGCGACCGCTACGTGCCCGGCTCGACCGATCAATACGGTGTCCTGCCCAACGGCCTGCCGCTGTTTCAACCGTGCCTCAACTCCGACGTCAGCCACGCCAACCAGCCGTGCCGAGCGGGCGCGCCGATCGACGTCGCGACGCGCTATTCGCACGAGAAGCGCGTCGTGGAGGACGCCGCGTTCAACCTGTCGTGGCAGGCGGGCGACCGGCTGACCTTCACCGCCGACTACCAGCATGTGAAGGCGACCAACTACAATTACGACATCACCTTCAACCAGCGTACCTACGCCGATGTTTCGCTCGATCTGACCGGGCGCTACCCGAAGATGACCTTGCTGTCGCCGTCGGGGTACAACCAGATCGGCGACCAGCCATTCGCCGATCCGCGCAACTACCAGCCGGCCTCGGCGATGGACCACATTACCGACAGCGAGGGGCAGCTGGATGCCTTTCGGCTCGACGGGGTCTATGCGCTCGGCTCGCCATGGCTGTCGGAGATCCACTTCGGCGGCCGCTTCGCCAACCGTCGGCAGGAGCATCGCTGGTCGCTCTACAATTGGGCGAGCATCACCTCCGACTGGGGCGTGAACCCGGCGGATTCGGCGTTCCTGACCAGCGGGCCAACCTATAATGCCGACGGATCGGTGCGCTTCCGCGGCTATGAACCGGGCTATTGGGAAGCGCTGAGCTACGGCCAGAATCTGCTCGGCGGCGGGCTGCTCGGCACGTCGCCGCTGGTGTTCATGCGCTCCGACATCCTGGCCGACCCCAGCCAGACCTTCAGCCGCTTCAGCGCCACCGCACAGAGCCAGGGTGGGGCGATCGCCTCCTCGTCGTGGAACCCGATCTGCTCGCGTCCCGATGAGATCGCGGGCTCGTGCTTTACGCCGGGCGAATTGCTGTCGGTGCGCGAACGGACCAAATCCGCCTATGTCATGGCGAAGTTCGGTGGGGAGAGCGCCGATATTGCCGGCATCAATATCACCGGCAATGTCGGCGTGCGCTGGGTGAACATCCGCAACCAGAGCGCCGGCGCGCTGAATTATGCGGTGGCGTTCACCGAGTCCGACCTTAATTGCGTGCCGCTGACACCGGAGGCCATCGCCGCGCTTCAGCCCGGTCAGTTCGCGGCGACGCCGGGGTGCCTTGCGGCAGGCTCGACCGAGGATCGCGCCTTTGCGAGCGGGGGGAGCACGCCCTCGACCGTGCGCGTCGACCACAATTACTGGCTGCCGAGCTTCAACCTGCGCGCCGGGCTGGGCAACGAATGGTTCGTCCGCTTCGCCGCCTCGCGGGCGATCTCCAAGCCCGACATCGGGCTGCTCAAGAATTTCACGGTGCTCAAGCGGTCATTCGTGCCACAGAGCGAGATCCGGCAGGGCAACCCCAATCTGATCCTTGGCCCGGACGGGCAGCCGACCGGGCTGCGCTACGGCTACACCGCGACTGCCGGCAATCCGCGGCTCAAGCCTGTCAGCGCCGACCAGCTCGACCTGTCGATCGAGAAATATGACGGCAGTATCGGCTCGCTGAGTGCCGCCGCCTTCTACAAGAAGTTTCACGACTATATTCAGAACGGCATCTTCTCGATCCCGATCGAGAACAATGGCGTGACACGCGACGTGGTGGTGACCGGGCCGACCAACGGTGACGGGGCGTCGATCTATGGCTTCGAACTGGCGTTCCAGCGATACTTCGACTTCCTCCCCAAGCCGTTCGACGGGCTGGGTATCCAGACCAACTATACCCGCATCTTCAACAAGGGCGTCAAGAACGCCAATCTGGTCGTCGATACGGTGGGCGGGGACAGCACGGTGGCGCGCTCGGCGCTGGCGGGGCAGATCCAGGTCGACCGGCTGGAGAACCTGTCCGATCACGCGCTGAATGCGATCCTGTTCTATGAGAAGGGGCCGCTTGGCGCGCGCGTGGCGTACAATTGGCGGTCGCGCTACCTCAACTCGGTCAATGATTGCTGCCTGGGCTTTCCGGTGTGGAACAAGTCGGAAGGCTTCCTCGACGCCTCGCTGCGATTTGCCATCACGCCGAACCTTGAGTTCAACCTGCAGGGATCGAACCTGCTCAACACCAAGATCCGCATGGAGGCACAGGTCAGCGGGCCGACCAGCGAAGACCCGAGCCGCCCGGTCAAATATCTGCCTGGTGGCTGGTTCGAGCAGGATCGCCGTTTCCAGTTCGGCGTCCGCGCGAAGTTCTGATCGATGGCGACGCAGCCCCGAATTGCTGGAAGGACACGATGCAGCGGATCGTGATCCTGGGCGGAGGCACCGCCGGCTGGATGGCGGCGGCGTGCGTGGCGCGGGTGCTGGGCGCGCCGGGACGCACGATCACGCTGGTCGAATCGCCGACGATCGGCACCGTGGGGGTCGGAGAGGCGACGATCCCGATGATCGAGAGCTTCCACCGGATGCTCGGGCTGTCGGCGGTCGATGTGCTGCGCGCGACCGCGGCGACGTTCAAGCTGGGGATCGAGTTCGTCGACTGGACGCGACGGGGTGAGCGCTACTTTCATCCGTTCGGCACGATCGGCGCCGATCTGAACGGCATCGGCTTCGTCCAGCATTGGCTGCGGCACCGCGCCGGTGGTGGCACGAGTGCGCTGCTCGACTACAGCGCCGAGGCGCAGGCCGCGGCGGCCGGCAGGTTCGGGATGGTGCAGCTGACTTCCCCGGACGCCGCGACGCCGCTCCATTTCGCCTACCACTTCGACGCGACGCTCTATGCCATGATGTTGCGCCGCTATGCCGAGCGGCTGGGTGCCGTGCGGATTGAGGGCGAGGTCGCCTCGGTGCGGCGTGATGCGGAAAGCGGTGACGTTGCGGCATTGCTGCTCGCCGACGGTCGGACGGTAGAGGGAGACTTCTTCCTCGACTGCTCGGGATTCGCGGGCGTGCTGATCGAGGGCGAGCTGGCGGCGGGCTACGACGATTGGAGCCGCTGGCTGCCGTGCAATCGCGCACTGGCGGTCGCGAGCCCGCCAATGTCGCCGTGTCCGCCGTTCACCCGGGCGACGGCGCTGGAGGCCGGTTGGCGATGGCGCATCCCGCTCCGCCATCGCACCGGCAATGGTCACGTCTTTTGCGACGCCTTCGTAAGTGAGGACGAGGCGGCAACGCGGCTTTGTGGCGCGATCGGCGACCCGCGCGCGACGCCGCGCCCGCTGCGGTTTACCACGGGTCGGCGGCGGCGCGCGTGGGTGCGCAACGTCGTCGCGCTCGGTCTGGCGAGCGGATTCGTCGAGCCGCTGGAGAGCACCTCGATCTTCATGATCCAGTCGGCGCTCGCCAAGTTGATGACGCTGTTTCCGCGCGACGGCCGGGTCAGCGCGCGCGTGGTCGACCAGTATAACGCGATGATCGCGACCGAGTGGGAACGCGTCCGCGACTTTATCGTCGCGCATTACAAGGTTACCGCGCGTGACGACACACCGTTCTGGCGACATTGCCGGTCGATGGCGGTGCCGGATTCGCTCTCCGAACGGCTGGCGCTGTTCGAGGAGGAGGGCGTGTTCGTCGAACAGCCGCACGACCTGTTCAAGGAAGCCAATTGGGTCGCGGTGCTGGCGGGGCAGGGACTGATCCCGCGCCGACACCATCCGGTCGCCGCGATCGCTCCGCTGCCGGTGCTAAACGCGCAACTGGCACGGATGCGCGCCGCCGTCGCCGCGCACGTCGCTGCGCTGCCCGATCACGACACCTATCTGGCGCGCTGCGTCGCCTGACCGTTCAAGGAATTTGCGATGCGCCTTCCGCGCCTGACCCTGTCTGCACTGGCCCTGCTCGCGGCCTCGACCGCGGTTCACGCCGCGTCCGATCCGCTCGCCCCCGCCGGACGCTGGACCTTGCCTGACCGTCCGGCGGCGCGGACCCCGCCGATGGGATGGAGTTCATGGAACGCGTTCCGTACCGACGTCGACGAGGCAAAGGTGCTCGGCGCGGCACAGACGTTGGTCGACAGCGGGCTGGCGCGGCTCGGCTATCGCTACGTCAACGTCGACGACGGCTGGTGGCTGAAGCGCCGGACTGGCGACGGGCGACTGCTGATCCGTACGGCGATCTTCCCGTCGGCGTCGGTGCCGGACGGTGACAGCAGCTTCCGGCCGTTCACCGACCGGCTGCACGCGATGGGGTTGAAGGCCGGACTCTACAGCGACATCGGCCGCAACGCCTGTTCGCAGGCCTATGACCTACAGTCGCCGAACCTGCCTGAGGGCACGACCATGGAGCGCGAAGTCGGGCTGTACGGGCATGTCGATCAGGACATCGCCCTGTTCTTCCGCGACTGGGGTTTCGATTACCTCAAGGTCGATGCGTGCGGCATCAACGTCTATGCGGCGGGGGCGCCGGTGGTAGTGCAGAACGGCTATCGCGCCCTTCCGCCGTTGATCGATCAGGCGTCGATCAACCGCACCGACGTGTCGCAGGTCCGCTCGCTATACGCGGACGTTGCTGCCGCGCTACGCCGCTATGCGCCGGACGGCGACGCGATCCTGTCGCTGTGCACCTGGGGCAGTGCCGATGTGCGCCGCTGGGGAAAGGAGATCGGCCATCTGTGGCGTACCAGTCAGGACATCACGCCCAACTGGACACGGATGCTCCACAATTTCGACAGCGCCTCGACCCGCGCGCTCTATGCGAAACCGGGGGCGTGGAACGATCCCGACATGCTGTTCATCGGACACGGCGACTTTGATGCCAGGCATCTGACCGAGGCGCGATCGCATTTCGCGCTGTGGGCGATCATCAACGCGCCGCTGTTCATCGGATTCGACCTGCGCGGCGCACCGAAGAGCCTGATGGAAATCTGGGGCAATGCCGACATCGTCCGCGTCAATCAGGACCCGGGCGGGCATCAGGGGGTGATCGCGTATGCGTCCGACGACGTGCAGGCGATCGTCAAGACGCTGAGCAACGGTCACAAGGCGGTCGTGCTGTTCAATCGTGGGCTCGCGCCGGCGACGATGGAGCTGACAGCGGCGCAGATGAAGCTGGCGGCGGATGCGCCGATCACGCTGCGCGATCTGTGGACGGGCAAGACGCTGCCCGCCTTTACCGGCGAGACCCGCTTCGATCTCGCACCGCGCGAGACACGGATCTTCGAGGTATCGGGCACGCGCCGGCTGCGTGACGGCATGTACCTGTCCGAGGTGCCCGGTGACGTCAACGTTGCGGTCGACGGGATCACCGCCTCCGAGCCCGACCCGGTGGTACACCGGATGATGGGGCAATGGAGCGGCACGCGCGACACCGGCGAGCGCCCGGTCTATGCGGGCTGGGGCGGGGCGCAAGCCGATGCGACTCCCTATGACCAGACGCTGCAGGTCGCCGGGCGAGCGTTCGACACCGGGCTGGGCGTGCTCGCGGGGTCGCGGCTGGAGGTGCGCAACACGCGCGGCGCGACGCGGTTCGAGGCGCTGGTCGGGGTGGATGACTCGACCCGCAACACGCGCGATGCGACCGAGTTTTTCGTCTATGGCGACGGCCGATTGCTCGCACGCAGTGGGGCGCGGCGGTTCGGCGACGTGGTTACCTCGCTCTCGGCCGATGTGCATGACGTGAAGGTGATCGAGCTGGTCACGCGTGCTGTCCGACGGGCCAGCGACCTGCCGATCGTGACGACCTGGGCCGAGGCGGCGCTGCGCGGCGGAACGGTGCGATGATCGCGCCGGCCGCCATGCTGCTGGCCATGCAGACCGTTACCTTGACGCCGAGCGACGCGGAGATCGCGAATCCCGAACGCGGCTTCTATCGCGCCGGCAATCGCGACCTCGCCGCACTCGATCAGGCGTCACTGGAGCGCGTCTATGCCGGGGGCGAGCGGCTGGTTTATGCGCGGATCGATCTGGTGCGCTATCGCAATGCGCCGATCGAGGCGCGCACACTCGACGGGCTGGCGCGCGGCTTCGCGGCGGCGCGCGCGGCGGGCGTCAAGCTGATCGTCCGCGCGGTCTACAATTACCCGCACGGGGAAACCGACTATCATGCCGCGCAGGATGCGCCACTGTCGGTCGTGCGCGCGCATCTCGCGCAGCTGCAGCCGTTGTTCGCGGCCAATGCCGACGTGATCGCCTTCGTGCAGGCTGGCTTTATCGGCGCGTGGGGCGAATGGCATTCCTCGTCGAACGATCTGACCAGCACGCCGAACCGGCGCGCGGTGCGCGATGCGTTGCTGGCCGCGGTGCCGCGCGAGCGGTCGATCCAGTTCCGCTATCCGCCCGATCTGATCACGTGGGGACCGATGCAACGGATCGGTTTCCACAACGATTGCTTCATGGCGAGCCAGACCGATGTCGGGACCTTTTCCGAAGAGCCCGCGCAACGCGTGCCCGAACAGGCGGCGATGGCCAGACTGACCGCCGACGCGCCCTTCGGCGGAGAAACCTGCAATCCGGCCGACGATCCCGGCGCGATCCCACGTACCGGTTGCGCGGCGATCCGCGATGAAGGCGCGCGCTATCATCTGAGCTATCTCAATGCCGATTACTATCGGCGGCTGTTCCACGATCGCTGGATCGCGGGCGGGTGTATGGCGGAGGTGCAGCGGAAGCTCGGCTATCGCTTCGCGCTGGTTAGTGCGTCGATTGCGCCGCGTGCGCAGGCCGGCGGCGAATGGCCGACGCAGGTGGCGATCCGCAACGAAGGCTGGGCGCGATTGACGAACGCGCGACCGCTGCAAATCGTTTTGATCGAGCGGGATGGCGGAGCGATGCGCCGCCTGACGATGGGTTCGGCCGATCCCCGAGCATGGCTTCCCGGCGCCGTGACGACGGTGAAGGCAGCGATCCGTTTGCCGGTCGATCTTGCGCCGGGCGCTTACGACATCGCACTCGCGCTGCCCGACGATGCGCCAGCGCTGCGCGACAACCCGCGTTTCGCGATCCGCTTTGCCAACGAAGACCGGCCCGATCGCGGGCAAGGCTGGCAGAACAGCGCCGGTCTGTTCCGGATCGGCCTGACCTTGCAGGTCGAGAAAAGGCGTCAGGTCAGTCTCGTGCCGTCGCGCGCGGCGCGGGCTTTGTCATCGCCCGGCGGATCGCTGCCTCCGCGACCGGCGCCATGACCGCATAGCCAGCCTTGTTCGGGTGGACGCCGTCCGAAGTCCACGCCGCCTTCAGCGCTGGCCCGTCATGCAGCGCGCTCCAATAATCGGCGTAGATGGCGCCGGTTCGCGCCGCATAGTCCTTCATCCATGCATTGAGCGCCACGATCCGCGGCGCTGGCTCGACCCCCGCCCGCCACGGAAAGT
Organism: Sphingomonas sp. 8AM; assembly: GCF_902506455.1. Taxonomy (GTDB): domain Bacteria; phylum Pseudomonadota; class Alphaproteobacteria; order Sphingomonadales; family Sphingomonadaceae; genus Sphingomonas. Next base: position 1,242,062 of record NZ_LR733844.1, read on the forward strand.
GATCTGCCGGCGGGATCGAGGCAAGGATGACGCGGATGCCGTGCGCGCGCGCCAGCTCCGCCATCGACATCAGGTTCGCCTTGGTCTGCTCCGCGGTCATCGGACCGGTGTTGCCGGCGATGTCGTTGGTGCCGGCCATGATCTGGACGACCTGCGGATGGAGATCGATTACGTCCTGCCGGAAGCGCAGCAGCATCTGCGGGGTCGTCTGCCCGCTGATGCCACGGCCATAACGGCCGGGCGCGAAGAAGCCGGGCACCATGTCGAACCAGCCCTGTGTGATCGAGTCGCCCATGAAGACGACCCTGACCGGTGCGGTCACGCGGGCGTTGGCGTCCCGATAGCGGCCGAGCCACGCGAAGTCCCTGTGCAGCCGCTGCTCGGCATCGGACTCGGGTCGCGTGTTCCCGCCGGCGGGCGGCGGGGTCTGCGCGAGGACAGCGCAGGGCAACGTGGTCAGGATCAGGGCGAGCGATCGCTTCATCGACGGGTGCTCCGCTTGTCAAACATCAGAGGGATTCGGCCGGTTTCTCAACGACAGCCGAAGAGAAGATCATTGCGACCGGAAAGTCTATCGACAAAGGTCTTGGGTCAAGCGCCGGTCCGGGGCGGGGCGGTGGACTCGCGCTCGACGAGCGTGTGTTCAAGCACACGCGAGACGCGGCGCGCACTCTTGCCCTGCGCCGCGCGCATTTCATCGATCAGAAGCCGTAGCGCCTCGCCGGCCAGTTCCTGCACCGGCTGGCGGATCGTCGTCAGCGGCGGCCAGAGCGTGGTTGCGGCGATGCTGTCGTCGATTCCGCACACGCTCAGGTCGCCCGGTACGTCCAGATGGCGGCGGTGCGCGACCGAGATGACCGCTGCCGCCATGTCGTCGTTGCTGGCGAGGATTGCGGTCGGCGGTGTCGCCTCGTCGAGCAGGCGTTCGCCGGCAACGAGGCCGGACGTGTAGCTATAGTCGCCTTGCGCGATGCAGGTCTCGACACCCGCCGCTGTCGCCGCCTCGATAAAGCCGGCCAGTCGCGCCTGACTGGCGCTCTGGTCGGGGTTGCCGACGATGAAGCCAAGCCGGTGGTGACCAAGCGCGATCAGGTGGCGCGTCATGTCGTGCGCCGCGCGGTGGTCATCGATCCCGACCGAGATCGCATCGGACACCCGGCCGGCTACCACCGCCATCGGCAAGCCGGCGGCGCGGAGGATATTCCGCACCGCTACCGACTCGCCGAGCGGCGGGGTCAGGATGACGCCGCCGATGCCGGACGCGATCAGTTGCTCGATCTCGGCGTGGGTCGGCACGCCGCCGTTCTTGCCCTTGAGCAGGATCAGCTGCGCCGCGCGCGCCGACGCCTCCTCGAACACCCCGGCAAGGAAGCCGCTCATGAACGCCGCGCTGGGGTTGGCATAGATAACGCCGATCCGCAGCTCGCGCGATGTGACAAGGCTGCGCGCGGAAAGGTTCGGCGTATAGTTGAGCGTGCGGATCGTCGCGTTGACGAGCTCGCGGGTTTCGTCGCGAACGCCGGGATCGCCGTTGATGACGCGCGACACCGTCATCGGCGAGACACCGGCCTGCTTGGCGACATCGATGATCGTCACCCCGCGGCGACGTCCTTTCGGCTGGGGCACGCTCATCCCGTCACGGCGTCGCCGACCATCGCCGATGCCTTTAAAGGTAGCCGATCTGCATCGGCGGGTCGCGGTCCGTCAATCTCCGATCGCGCATGCCATTGCGCAAAGGTACTTGTCAGAAACAGTCACCCGCGGCTACGACGTCATGATAACGTTACCATGGGGAGGCGGGGTGGCACGATTTCCGTACGTGCGCTGGACGGTCATCGCGTTGTTCGTCGGCGCGATGGTCATCAACTATCTCGCGCGCAGCGTGCTGGGCGTCGCCGCGCCAGCGATCATGGCCGAACAGGCGATCTCGTCCGAGCAATATTCCTGGATCACCGGCGCGTTTCAGCTCGGCATCATGTTCCAGCCGGTGGCCGGATATTTGCTCGACGTGATCGGATTGAAGGTCGGCTTCACGTTGTTCGTCGCCCTGTGGTCGCTTATTACGATCGGTCACGGCCTAGCGAGCGGCTGGATGGGCTTCGCGGGGCTGCGCGGCGCGCTGGGGCTCGTGGAGGGGTCGGCGCAGCCGGCCGGCATGAAGGTGGTGGCGGAGTGGTTCCCGGCGCGCGAACGCGGCGTCGCGGGAGGCATCTACCAGATCGGCGCGTCGTTCGGCGCGGTATTCGCGCCGCCGCTGGTCGCCTGGGCAATCGTGTTCGACAGCTGGCGCGCGGCCTTTTTCGTCGCGGGCGGTCTCGGGATCGTCTGGGTGCTGATCTGGCTGCTGTGGTATGCACCGCCGGGTCGGCACCGCTTCATCTCCGCGCAGGAGCAGCAGCTGATCGCGGACGGGCAGGAGGCCGCGCTGGCGCGCCGCGGCCGCCGCCCGCCACTTGGGGAGTTGCTCCGCCGGCGCAATCTCTGGACGATCGCGGGGGCGCGCTTTCTGGCCGACCCGGTATGGGGAATGCTGTCGCTGTGGATGCCGCTGTACCTCGTGCAGGTGCGGCATTTCGACCTCAAGCAGATCGCGCTGTTCGCCTGGCTGCCGTTTCTTGCCGCTGATCTCGGCTGCCTGTTCGGCCCGGCGGTCGTCGCATGGCTGCAACGCCGCGGGGTCGGGCTGATCGACGCGCGACGCTGGGCGTTCACGCTCGGCGCGGTGTTGATGACGGGAATGATCTTCGTCGGCACCGTGACCAGCCCGGTCGTCGCGATCGCCTTGCTGTGCCTCGGCGGCTTCGCACACCAGACGCTGTCGGTGACGGTGATCACGATGGTCTCCGATCTCTTCCCGCAGGATCAGGTCGCCACCGCGACCGGCGTCTCGGGCACTGCCGCCAATCTGGGCGTGTTGATCTTCACGCTGGTGCTGGGATCGCTGGTCGATCAGGTCGGTTACCAGCCCTTCTTCATCCTGCTCGGCCTGCTCGATCTGGCCGGTGCCGCGCTGCTCTGGACGAACATCCGAAAGCCGTCATGACCATTCGCAACCCTATTCTGCGCGGGTTCAACCCGGACCCCTCGATCGTGCGCGTCAGCGACGATTATTATCTCGCGACTTCCACGTTCGAGTGGATGCCCGGCGTGCAGATCCACCATTCGCGCGATCTTGCCGACTGGCAGCTGGTCGCGCGTCCGCTCCAGCGCCCCAGCCAGATTGACCTGCGCGGCGATCCGGATTCCTGCGGCGTCTGGGCTGCGGATCTCAGTTACGCCGGCGGGCGCTTCCACCTCGTCTATACCGATGTGAAGCGATACGGCCGGACCACGGTCGACGGGGCGGTCGGCGCGTCGTTGCGCGACTTCCACAATTACTGGGTCTGGTCCGACCGCATCGACGGCGAATGGTCCGATCCCGTTCATCTGAACAGCAGCGGCTTCGACCCCGCACTGTTCCACGACGATGACGGTCGAAGCTGGCTCCTCAACATGTTGTGGGATCATCGCCCCGGCCGGTCGCGGTTTGGCGGAATCGTCGTGCAGGAAATGGACAGGAACGCCGGGCGGCTGGTCGGGGAGCGACGCGTCATCTTCGGCGGCACTGCGCTCGGCTTCACCGAGGGACCGCATCTTTACAAGCGCGACGGCTGGTACCACCTGCTGGTCGCCGAGGGCGGGACCGAGCGCAATCACGCCGTGGTAATGGCGCGCTCGCGCCACCTGTTCGGCCCGTATGACGTGCATCCCGACGGCCCGGTGCTTACCGCGCGCGGCCGCCCGGAGCTGGCGTTGCAGCGCACGGGACACGGCGATCTCGTCGATGCGCCCAACGGGACGACATGGCTCGTCTATCTGTGCGGTCGCCCGTTGCCGGCGAGCGACCGTTGCGTGCTGGGACGCGAAACCGCGATCCAGCCAGTCGCATGGGGTGACGACGGCTGGCTGCGCACGGTCGACGGCGCGGCGACCCCGATGGGCGAGGTGCCGTCCGCGGCGTCGGCGAGGACCGTGGCACCGACGCACGATCCGACCGACTTCTCCGACCCCGTGCTTCCGCCGACGTTCCAGTGGCTGCGCACGCCGTATCCTGACGATATCTTCAGCCTGACGGCGCGGCCCGGCTGGCTGCGGCTGCACGGTCGGGAGACGATCGGGAGTCACTTTACCCAGTCGCTGGTTGCGCGGCGACAGCAGGCGTTCCGCTACAGCGCCGAGACGCTGCTCGATTATCGCCCCGATCATTTCCAGCAGGCCGCGGGGCTGGTCTGTTACTATAATTCGAGCAAGTTCCACTACTTCCATCTCACCGCCGACGACGAGGGCGGGCGCGTGCTGCAGGTATTATCGGTGCTGCCGATTCGCGACGGCGCGAGTGCCACGACCACGCCGATCGCGATCGGAGAGGGCCTCGTCGCATTGCGGGTCGAGGTGGACCACGAGGCGCTCCGCTTCGGCTATCGCGTTGGCGATGTCAGCGACTGGACTTGGCTGAATACGCCCTTCGCCGCAGACCTGCTGTCCGACGAAGCGACGATCGCGGGACTCCCCAATTTCACCGGCACCTTCGTCGGCATGGCGAGTCAGGACGTGTCCGGCGCCGGCAAGCCCGCCGACTTCCGCTATTTCCATTATGCCGAGGAATGACGATGCTCTTCGTCGCTTCAGCCAACAACAAGGCAGGTTGTCACAGACAATCAATGCTGTAAAACATATCAGATAGGATTCGCCGACCCGGAAACGAGGATCGGGAACCAGGGAGAGAGATGTCGATGAGACTGGCTTCAGCTATCGCGGTGGCGTGCTCGATCGTAGCATCGGGGGCGTTTGCCCAGGCGCCTGTGCCCGCCGCGCCGACCACAATCGTCGAGGATTTCAAACCGTCGACGCTCAACCAGCCGGGGCAATCCTTTCCGCAGGTGAACTCGCAAGGCTTTGTCCGCTTCCGCGTGCTTGCCCCTGATGCGAAAAGCGTCAAGGTCAGCCTCGGACTGGGCGGGCGCGGCGGCACCGTGCTGACCAAGGGAGCGGACGGCGCCTGGACCGCCACGTCCGAGGGGCCGCTCGACGAGGGGTTCCATTACTACCATCTCACCGTCGATGGCGGGACGTTCAACGACCCCGGGACGCTCAACTTCTATGGCTCGACACGCTGGGAGAGCGGGATCGAGATCCCCGCGCACGATGCCGACTTCTATGCAGTGAAGGATGTGCCGCACGGCCGGGTCGAGCAAATCCTCTTCGCGTCGCCGAGCACGCGCTCGCAGCGCCGCGCCTTCGTCTACACGCCGCCCGGCTATGACGCGGCCGCCCGTACGCGTTATCCCGTGCTCTATCTCCAGCATGGCTGGGGCGAGGACGAGACGGCGTGGTCGAACCAGGGCCATGCCAATCTGATCATGGACAATCTGATCGCGGCGGGAAAGGCGCGGCCGTTCATCATCGTCATGACCTACGGCATGACCAACGACGTGCGCCCCGGCAGCCCGGGCGGGCTCGCCAGTTTCGACATCACTCCGTTCCGCACCGTCCTGGTCGACGAGCTGATCCCCTATGTGGACCGGCATTATCGCACCGTCGCGGACCAGCGGCACCGCGGCATGGCCGGGCTGTCGATGGGTGGGTTCGAAACCAAGCTGATCGCGCCCAAGAACCTCGACACCTTCGGCTATATCGGGCTGCTGAGCGGCGGCACCATCGCGCCGGAGGATGTCGCGGCCGCGCCGGGGTATAAGGACAAGGTGCGGCTGACCTTCGTCAGCTTTGGCGGACGTGAGCTGGAGGCCGGCAAGACCCGCGGCTCGCCTGCGCGGCCGAGCACCGACCCTGCTGCCAATGCCGCGGCGCTTCAACGCGCCGGGCTCAACAGCGTGTTCTATGTCTCCCCCGACACCGGGCACGAGTTTCAGACGTGGCGGCGCAGCCTGTATCAGATGGCACCGCTGCTGTTCCGCGATTGATCGCGTCCGGCGCTGCCGCGTCGCTCGACAGGGTGACGGGGCGGGTATGCGCCAGCACGGGAACATGCGAGCGGAACAGGCGCAAGCAAACGACTCGCTAACGTATTGACAACGAGTTCTCAAAGTATAGGCTTTGATGGTAACGTTACCTTCCTTCGACTAATGGTGTCAGGGTGCGATTCCCACAGTCGAATGATGAGGGCTGATTACGTTCCGGTTCCAATGGCGATAAGCGAAAGCTGTTGCCGGTAACGAAGCGAAGGTCGGTTCTACTGTCGGTCGTCGGCTATCTGGCCGACGAGTGTGAAATTGTGTCGGTCATCTTCGAAGTGACCGGCGCGGATAAGGCGGGTGACCAATGATCGTCCGCTCAGCAGTGACATAAACAAGGGAGCTAGGGGAAGATGATGGAAGCGTTGACCAAGGGGCGTCGCGCCCGGATGTGGACCGGCGTTGCCGTGATCGCCTTGATTGCCGGTGGTGTTGCGCCGGCGCTGGCGGAGGCACAATCGGCACCGGCGGGGCAAGAGGCCGGTGCCGCGACGACGCCGCCCGAGGTGCCAGCGCAGCTCGATACCACGGCAGGCTCGACCGCGCGTGCCGATCAGGCGGGCCAGACCGCGGATGACGACGCGGCGCGCGACGTCATCGTCACCGGCTCGCGCATCACCACCGGCGGTTTCACGGCGCCGACGCCCACGACCGTCATCGACTCCGGCGCAATCGCCGCCAACGCGCAGCCGAACGTCTTCACGACGATCTCGCAGCTGCCGTCGTTGCAAGGGTCGACGGGCACGAGCGTCAACACGTTCAGCACATCCAGCGGTGCACAGGGGCTCAGCTCGTTCTCGCTGCGCGGCGTCGGCGCAATCCGCACGCTAACCCTGATCGACGGGCAGCGCGTGGTCGGCGCCAACGTCACCGGCGTCCCTGACGTCAGCCAGTTCCCGCAGCTGCTCATCAAGCGGGTCGACGTCGTGAACGGCGGTGCATCGGCCTCCTACGGCTCCGACGCGGTCGGTGGTGTGGTGAACTTCATCACCGACACGCGCTTCAAGGGCGTCAAGGGCAACGTTCAGGGCGGGATCACCGACTACGGCGACAATGAGCAGGTGCTCGTCCAGCTCGCCGCCGGCACCAGCCTGCTTGACGACCGGCTGCATATCGTCGGCAGCACCGAATATGCGCGCGACGAGGGCGTCGGCGGCGGTGAGTTCGGTATCGGCCTGGCGGGCGGTCGCGACTGGTTCAAGCAGACCACGCTCGTGAACCGCAACGTCACCAACGACGGTTCGCCGCAATATGTGCTGCGCGACTATGCGCAGTCGATCACCTTCACGAAATATGGCCTGATCACGGCCGGACCGTTGCAGGGGATCGCCTTCGATCAGTCGGGCAAGCCGTTCCAGTTCCAGTACGGCTCGAACGGCGTGCCGTCGCGGACCTCGTCGGGCGCGGTGATCGGCTGTTTCGCCGGCTTCTGTCAGGGCGGCGACCTGTCGGGCAACGTCGATGCGGGCCGCTCGCTGCTGTCGGGGCTGGAGCGGCTCAACAGCTATGGCCGGATCGGCTTTGACTTCGCGCCGAACAACGAGATCTATTTCACCTCGAACATCGCGCAGGTAAAGAGCAACAACCAGCCCGTCGGCGGCCAGAACCGTCCTGCCCTGACGATCCAGTGCGCCAACCCGTATGTTCCCGCCGAGGTCAAATCGGCCTGCGCGACGGCGAACATCACGCAATTCCAGTTCGGCACCAGCAACGCCGCGCTGGGCAACACGCAGGTGCACACCGATCGTCGTCAGTACCGCTTCGTGGTCGGTGCCAAGGGACGCCAGCCGGTGCTCGGGTCGGAGTGGAGCTACGACATCTACGTCGAGCATGGCACGAACCGGACGAAGATCGACGTCGACAACATTCTGCTGACGCAGCGTTACAACGCCGCGATCAACGCGACCACGCTGAACGGCGCGATCGTCTGCGCCAATCCGGTCGCGCGCGCGGCCGGTTGCCAGCCGCTCAACGTCTTTGGTGGCAGTCCGTCGCAGGAAGCCCTCGATTATGTGATGCCGGCCAACGGCCCGCGGCAGCGGACGCGCCAGACGCAGGATGTCGCCAGCCTCAACTTCTCCGGCTCGCCGTTCAGTTCATGGGCGGGGCCGGTCTCGGTCGCGTTCGGTGGCGAGTTCCGCCACGAATTCTACAAGGTCACCGCCGATCCATACGGCGCGGGGATCGACAACCAGCCGTACGACTCGATCTACCCGGCCGATCCGCTGCAATTGCCCGCGGGTAACAACTGGTATGCCGGCAATTACAAGAACGGCACCGGCGCCTACAGCGTGAAGGAGGCCTTCGTCGAGGTCGACGTGCCGCTGCTCAACGGTGAATCGGTCGGCCGTGCGAGCGTCAACGGTGCGGCGCGCGTCACCGACTATAGTACCTCCGGCACGGTCTGGGCGTGGAAGGTCGGCGGTACCTGGGATCTGCCGATCGACGGCCTCCGCCTGCGCGGTGTAACCTCGCGCGACGTGCGTGCGCCCAACCTGTCCGAGCTGTTCGCGGCACCGGTCACCACCACCCAGCCGAACTTCTTCGATCCGTTCCGCAACGTGAACGTGCTGGCCATCCAGAACACGATCGGCAACCCGAATCTTACGCCGGAAATCGCCCGGAACACCACCGCGGGTATCGCCTTCTCCGGGTCGAGCTGGTTGCCGGGCGTGAGCCTGTCGTTCGACTGGTACAAGCTGAAGATCACCGACGTCATCTCGAGCCTGGGCGCGGGCGACATCGTCGACCTTTGCTACCGCAACATCCTGCCGGGCACGTGCAGCGCGTTCAACCTGAACAACCAGGCCGGCCCGAACTTCATCAACGTACAGTCGTTCAACCTCGCGTCGATCGACACGTCCGGGTTCGACATCGAGGCAAGCTATCGCTGGCAGCGACCGTTCGGCCTGCCGGGCCGGCTGACGCTGCGGGCGCTGGCGACGCACATCAGCAAGTTCGTCACCGACACCGGGCTGAACGGCACGATCCCGAACGACACCGCCGGGGTGAACACCGGCAATACCCCCGACTGGAAGTGGCTGGCGGTGCAGACGTACGAGGGCGACAATTTCTCGCTGCTGGTGCAGGAACGCTGGTTCAGCGACGGCGTGCTCGGCAACCAATATGTCGTCTGCCAGCCCGGCACCTGTCCGGAATCGACGAACAAGCACCCGACGATCGACCAGAACTTCATGCCGGGCGCTTTCTACATGGACGTCGGCGGCACCTATAACATCACCGAGGCGGTGACCGCTTATGCAAAGGTCGACAATCTCTTCAACCGCGACCCTGCCAAGTCGCCGTTCTTCGTGAACCCGGCATTGTACGACGTGCTGGGCCGCACCTATCGCCTGGGTGTGCGCTTCAATTTCTGATGACCGGCGAGGCCCGCGCGCAGCGTTGCGCGGGCCTTCGCACCGCAGCATCTTACGTCGATCGTATAAACCCTATATGATCGGGTCCGTATCTTCCTCCCGGACCGGCGAACCCGACTTGCGGCACATCGACACGAACAGCTCTGCCTTGCCCGCCCCCCGCGCTGCGCGACCTGCGCCCGGCCCGACGATGGTGGAGCGCGCCTACGACCATTTGCTCGACATGCTGATGAGCCTGAGGATCGCCCCCGGCGAGCGGATCGCGATCGACACTGTCGCGCGTCAACTCGGCATTTCCCAGACCCCCGTGCGCGAGGCGATGAGCCAGCTGGAGGCGGAGAAGCTGGTCTACAAAATGCCGAACGTCGGCTATCGCGCCAGCCCCCAGATGACGCGGGAAGAGGTGCGCGATCTTTACACCCTCCGCCAGTTGATCGAACCCTATGCCGCGGCCCGCGCGGCCGAGGCGATGACCGACACCGCGATCGCGACGCTCCGCGCGATCGACCAGGACATGTCGGGGGTGGTGGAGGGCGATGCGCGTGCCTATTCGCGCTTCGCCGAAGCCGATGCGGCGCTGCACCGTTTGATCGCGACCGGCAGCGGCAATCGCCTGATCGCCGAGACGATCGAGCGGCTTCATGCCCACCTGCATATCTTCCGCGCGCTTTACGCCACCAACGCGCCGCACGCGGCGGCACGCGAGCACCGCGCGATCATCGACGCGCTGGTGGCCCATGATGCGGGCGCGGCCGAGCGCGCGGTGCGCCATCATCTCGAATGCTCGCAGCAGCGGATGGACGACGTGCTCGCGGAGAGTGCGCCAAGCGCCTGACAACATTCGCTTCACACCGCGTTCCATTGCTTGACAGCCACCGGACCGCTCCGTAGTCAGATCATATAGGATATGACTTGGAGAGGAGTGCGATGCGGCGGATTCGGCCAGCTCGCGCGCGGGCAATGACCCGCGTCGGCGTCGCGTTGGTGGCGCTGTGTCTCGGCGGCGCGGCGGCGGCCGAGACGGTGGTGCTCGACCACGCCACCTTGTTCGACGGAACCGGCAGCGCGCCCCGCGCGGATCAGGCGCTCGTGATGACCGACGGTCGGATCACCTGGGTTGGTCCGTCCCGCCGCCAGCCCGCCACGAAGGACGCCACCGTCACCGACCTGCGTGGCAAGTTCCTGATGCCCGGTCTGATCGACAGCCACGTTCACCTTGGACTGGTCGACGGCGTCGACCAGAGCTTCACCAAATATTATGACCGCGCCAACGTGGAGGAGCAGCTGAAGCTGTATGCCGCTTATGGCGTCACCTCGGTCTATACGCTCGGTACCGACGGCGATCTGATCCATCAGGTCATTGCCGATCAGCGCCGCACCGGCCGGATCGCGACGGCGCGCGCCTATACCGCAGGTCGGGGCGTTGTCTACAAAGGCAGCTATGGCGGCGTGCCCGGACTGGAGCAGTCGGTCGCAACGCCCGCCGAAGCCACTGCCATGGTCCAGCGCGAAACCGCTAAGGGTGACGACTTCGTCAAATTGTGGATGGACGACGAGTTCGGCACGGTCGCCAAGCGCATGCCCTATGAGGTGAGCAAGGCGGTGATCGACGCCGCCCACGCCGCGAACAAGCAAGCGGCGGCACATATCTTCTATTATGACAATGCCGCGGAGCTGACGCGCGAGGGCATCGACGTCTTCATGCATCAGGTCCGCGACCGGGTCGCCGATCCGGCGCTGACGGCGGCGATGAAGCGGCGCGGAACGTGGCAGCTCGCCTCGACGCTCAGTCGGGAGGCGAGCTTTACCTATACGTTGCTGCCGTTCGTCGATGAGCCATTCTTCTCACGCGGGGTCGCGCCATCGACGATCGCCACGCTGAAGAGCCAGGAGCGCCAGCAGAAGCTCGCGTCCTCGCCGCTATTCCCCAAATATCCGCCGGTGCTGCGCAACGCGATGGCCAGCCTCGCCGCCGAGGCGAAGGCGGGGGTGCGCTATGGCATGGGCACCGACAGTGGTCCGACCGCACGCTTCCCCGGCTATTTCGCGCATTGGGAGCTGGAACTGATGGTCAAGGCCGGGCTCACGCCGTTGCAGGCGCTGACGGCCGCGACCGGTACCAACGCCAGCTTCCTGCGCGAGAACGAGAGCGGGGTGCTGAAGCCTGGCAAATGGGCCGATCTGCTGGTGCTCGATCGCGACCCGACGCGCGACATCCGTAACACGCGTGCGATCAGCGCGGTCTATGTCGCAGGGCGCAAGGTGCCGACGATCTGGCAGACCTGCACCGGCCGCGCCGCCGACGCCTGCGGCACGACGCGCCCGTGAGCGCCTCGGGCGCTATGGTCGAGCCGGCGGCGCCTGGCGTCGAGAGCGCGGGCGAGCAGGCCGTGCGGCCGACGCGGGTGCGCCACGCGGTGCTGTGGCTCACCGTCCTCGCCTATCTCATCACCTATATGGACCGGGTGGTGATCGCGACCGCGGCGCCGTCGATCCAGAAGGAATATGGCTTCTCGCTCGTCACGATGGGCTGGATCTTTGCCGCCTTCCAGTTCGCCTACGCGCTGTTCCAGATCCCGGGCGGCTGGCTCGGCGACCGGTTCGGGCCACGCCGCGCGCTGACCGGCGTGGTGGTGTGGTGGTCGACCTTTACCGCGGCGACCGCGCTGACCTGGTCCGCAGGCTCGATGATGGTCTGCCGGTTTCTGTTCGGGATGGGTGAGGCGGGCGCGTTCCCGATCGCCACCCGTTCGCTGTCGCGCTGGATGCTACCCGCCGAGCGCGGCTGGGCGCAGGGACTTACCCATGCCGGCGCGCGGCTCGGCGGAGCGGTGACCCCGGTGTTCGTCGCGCTGCTCATACTCGATTTTGGCTGGCGGATGCCCTTCCTGCTGTTCGCGAGCGTCGGGCTGATCTGGGCCTTCGCGTGGTTCGTCTATTATCGTGACGCGCCACGCGAACACCGCGGCGTCAACGCAAGCGAGCGCGCGATGATCGAGGAGGCGCTCGGTACGGGGCCAGCCCGTGCCAAGGTGCCGTGGCGCCGGTTGCTGCGCCTGCCGCAGCTGTGGACGCTGTCGGCGATGTATTTCTGCTACGCTTACTGCATCAACATCTTCCTGACGTGGTTTCCCAAGTACCTGCACGACGCGCGCGGCTACGACCTCGCAGTGATGGGGCTGTTCGCCAGCCTGCCACTGATGGCGGGCGTCGTCGGTGATCTCGCCGGTGGCTGGACGTCGGATCTGCTGGTGAAGCGCGGGGCGGGGCTGAAGCTCGCGCGGCGTGCGGTGGCGGTGACGGGGTTCGTCATCGCCGCGACGATGATGCCGCTCGCCGCCGCGATCGACGCGCCGGTGGCAAGCATCATCTGCTTCTGCGTCGCGGTGTTCGGGCTCGAGTTGACAGTCGGCGTGTCGTGGGCCGTGACGCTCGACGTCGGCGGCGAGTTTGCAGGGTCGGTGTCCGCGATGATGAACACGCTCGGCAACCTCGGCGCGGCGATCGCTGCCGCGGTGACCGGCTATATCGTAACGGTCAGCGGCTGGTTTCCCGCTTTCATGGTGCTCGCGGTGCTCTGCGCGATCGCCGCTCTTCTGTTCCTGCGGATCGACGCGTCGCGGCAGCTTATCGCCGCCGAGGAGGTCGCCGCGGCATGATGTATGGAGATACTCGCATGACGTCCGATCCGACCGCGCCCGCCCTGTTCGGAGCGGCGCGCCTGCCGCGCGCGATCCTGTTCGGTCGCGGCCAGCGCGCCGCACTCGGTTCGGCGAGTGCGCGGCTCGGTCAGCGCGCGCTGGTCTGCACCGACGAGCGTCAGGCCGCGCAGCCCGAATTCACCGCGATGCTCGCGGACCTTGCCGCGCATGGCGTCGGGACGCGCGTTTTCGACGGCACCGTCCCCGATCTGCCGCTGCGCTCGATTGACGCCTGTGTCGCTGCCGCGAACGGTTTCGACGCCGATGTGGTGATCGGCGTCGGCGGCGGCAGCTCGCTCGACCTTGCCAAGGTTGCGGCAGTGTTGCTCACCCATGGCGGCAGCGTGCGTGACTATTATGGCGAGTTCGCGGTGCCCGGTCCGGTGATGCCACTGGTAGCGGTGCCGACCACCTCGGGCACAGGATCGGAGGCGACCCCGGTGGCGGTGGTCGCCGACGAGGAGCGCGGCGCGAAGGTCGGGATCGCCAGCCCGCACCTGATCGCGCAGGTGGCGATCTGCGACCCCGAGCTGACGGTCAGCTGCCCGCCTGCGCTCACCGCCTTTTCGGGTGCGGACGCGCTGACCCATGCGGTCGAAGCCTATACGACGCTGGCGCGGCCGATCGATGCACTGCTGACCGAGCAGCACGTGTTCGTCGGCAAGAACGTGCTGTCGGATCATTTCGCGACGCTCGCGGTGACCAACGTGTTCCGCTATCTCGAACGCGCGGTGGTTGACGGCAGCGATATCGAGGCGCGTGAGGGTGTGATGCTGGCCTCGCTGGCGGCGGGATGTGCCTTCGGCACCGCCGGCACCGCGGCGGCGCACGCGCTGCAATATCCGGTCGGCAACCTGACGCACACCGCGCACGGGCAGGGGGTTGCGACGCTGCTGCCCTATGTAATGCAATTCAACCGCCCGGCCTGTGCCGACGGGTTCGCCGAGCTGGCCCAGCTGGTCGGGATTGCGGGTACGACGCCCGCCGATCGCGCGCAGGCGTTCATCGACGCCGTCGACGCCTTGTTCCAGCGGATCGGCATCCCGAGATCGCTCGCCGACCTGGGGCTGCGTGCCGATCAGCAGGACCATGTTGCGGAATATTCGCTGAACGCGGCGCGGCTCATCAAGAACAACCCGCGGCCGCTCGACCTCGCCGCGATGCAGACCATCACGCGCGCCGCCTTCGCCGGCGATCGCGCCACGCTCCTTCACGCCTGATGCACGGAACGCTTTCGATGACCAGCTACACACCGCCGGGCGACGGCCCGTTCGCCATCCCCACCGGCCTGCTGATCGGCGAGCGCTGGACCGCCGCCGCGAGCGGTGCGACGATCGCGGTCGATGATCCCGCCACTGGCGCGACGCTCACCGCGGTCGCTGACGCGGCAGTGGAAGAAGGGATCGCGGCCGTCGACGCCGCCGCTGCCGCCGCTGCGGGCTGGGCCGCGACCGCGCCACGGAAGCGCGCCGAAGTGCTGCTCGCCTGTTACCATGCGATGATGGCGCAGCAGGAATGGCTAGCGCAGCTGATCGCGCTGGAGAACGGCAAGGCGCTGCCGGATGCGCGTGGCGAGGTGGCCTATGCCGCCGAATTCTTCCGCTGGTATGCCGAGGAAGCGGTGCGCATTCCCGGCGAGCTGGGCACGTCACCCGCGGGCGGCAACCGCATCATGGTGCAATATCAGCCGATCGGCATCGCACTGCTGATTACGCCATGGAATTTCCCGGCGGCGATGGCGACGCGCAAGATCGCGCCGGCCTTGGCAGCGGGCTGCACCTGCATCCTCAAGCCCGCGTCGGAAACGCCGCTGACCGCGCTGGCGGTCGCCGAGATCATGCGCCGCGCCGGGGTGCCGGCGGGGGTGGTCAACGTCGTCACCACCAGCCAGCCCGGTCCGGTGTGCAGCGCGATCCTCCACGACCCGCGTGTGCGCAAGCTTTCCTTCACCGGCTCGACGCAGATCGGCCGCGTGCTGCTGCGTGAAGCGGCGGATCAGGTGATCAGCTCGTCGATGGAGCTGGGCGGCAACGCGCCGTTCGTCGTGTTCGATGACGCCGATCTCGACGCCGCGATCGAGGGCGCAATGATTGCCAAGATGCGCAACGCCGGGGAGGCGTGCACCGCCGCCAACCGCTTCTACGTCCAGCGCGGCATTCACGACGCGTTTGTGACCAGGCTGGTCGAGCGGATGGGTGCGCTGACGGTCGGTCCCGGCACCAATCCGGCCACGCAATGCGGCGCGATGATCAACCGCAAGGCGGTCGACAAGATCGAGCGGCTCGTCGCCGATGCGGTGGGCAAGGGCGCGCGCGTCGCGCTGGGCGGCGAGACCCCCGCTGGCGATGGCTATTTCTACCCGCCGTCGGTGATCGCGGACGTGCAGCCCGGTTCGGAGATCCTGCGCGAGGAAGTGTTCGGCCCGGTCGCCGCGGTGACCGTCTTCGACACCGTCGACGAGGCGGTCGCGCTCGCCAATGACACCGAATACGGCCTCGCCGCCTATGTCTATTCGGGCGACCTCAAGCGCGCGCTGGCGGTGGCTGAGCGGATCGAGTGCGGCATGGTCGCGGTCAACCGCGGGCTCGTCTCCGACGCCGCCGCGCCGTTCGGCGGCATGAAGCAGAGCGGGCTGGGCCGCGAGGGATCGCACCACGGCCTGCTCGAATATTGCGAGGCGAAATACATCGCGGTGACGTGGTGAGCGCCCCGGTGTTCACGCGCCGCCAGTTGCTCGCGGGCACCGCCGCCTCCGCGCTGGTTTTCGCGATCGATCCGGCGGCGCTCGCCGCGCCTGTACAGGACGCCGACGCCACGGCGCCCGATACCGAGTGGCGTAGCTATGCCGCCGACAAGGCGAACACCCGCTACTCGCCACTCGACCAGATCAACGCCGACAACTTCAACGATCTGGAGATCGCGTGGAGCGTCAAGACCGACGTCTTCGGCGCCCGCAAGGAATACCAATTCGAGCCGACCCCGCTGATCGTCAAGGGGCGGCTGTTCCTGCCCGCCGGCTCGCGCCGCGATTGCGTCGCGCTCGACGCCGCGACCGGCGAGCTGCTGTGGATGCACCGCGTCGACGAGGGCCAGCGCGCGCTCAACTCGCCGCGTCAATTGTCCGGTCACGGCGTGTCCTATTGGACCGACGGCAAGGTGGAGCGAATCCTCTATGTCACGATCGGCTATCAGCTGGTCTCGCTCGACGCCAACACCGGCATTCCTGACCCGGCGTTCGGCAACAATGGCGTCGTCGATCTGAAAAAGGACTTCGATCAGGAACTCGACCTCGACACCGCCGATGTCGGATTGCACGCCACGCCAATGGTGGCGCGCGATACGGTGGTGGTGGGCGCGGCGCATACGGCGGGCGACGTGCCGGCGGTGCGCAAGAACGTGAAGGGCTATATCCGCGGCTTCGACGTGCGCACGGGCAAGCGCAAATGGATCTTCCACACGATCCCGCGCAAGGGCGAGTTCGGCTACGACACCTGGCTGAACGGCGACGCGGACGAGGCGGGCAATGCCGGGGCGTGGGCCGAAATGTCGGCGGACGAGGAGCTGGGACTGGTCTATGTTCCGGTCGAGCTGCCGACCGGTGACGAGATGGGCATGTTCCGCCGCGGCAACGCGCTGTTCGGTGAGTCGCTGGTCGCGCTCGATCTCGAGACCGGGCGGCGGCGCTGGCATTATCAGATGGTGCATCACGGGCTGTGGGATCGCGACATCCCGTGCGCACCGATCCTGTGCGACATTCCGGTGAACGGGCGCACCGTCAAGGCGCTCGCCCAGCCGACCAAGCAGGCCTTTCTCTACGTGCTCAATCGCGAGACGGGCGAGCCGATCTGGCCGATCCCCGAGCGAAAGGTGGAGCGCGGCGACGTGCCCGGCGAATGGTACAGCCGGACACAGCCGGTGCCGTCGAAACCGCCCGCCTATGATGTGCAGGGCGTTACCGAGAACGACCTGATCGACTTCACCCCCGAGCTGCGCGCGAAAGCGGTCGAATTCGTCAAATCGTACAAGATCGGACCGCTGTTCACCCCGCCGGTGGTCAGTAAGCCCGGGCGGTGGGGGACGATCTCGGCACCCGGCATCCAGGGTGGCACCAACTGGCCCGGCGGCTGCTACGATCCCGAAACCCATATGGTCTATGTCTATTCGAAGACGCAGCCGTCGCTCATAGGGATCGTGCCCAACGACGACCCGAAAGTCTCCGAGTTTCCGCAGGTCCACGGCGTCGCCGGCCGCGAGGCGCGCGCGATGCCGGCGATGGGCGCGGCGCGTGCGGGGATGCGCAACATGGAGGCGCCACCCGCTTCGCCACCGGCCGGCGGCGCTCCCGCAGGGGCATCGAAGGGACCGCCGCCGGGCTTCCTCGCCGTCGACGGGCTGCCGTTGCTCAAGCCACCTTATGGCCGGATCACCGCGATCGACCTGAGCAAGGGTGATCTCGCCTGGCAGGTCGCGCACGGCGAGACACCCGACAATGTCCGCAACCATCCCAAGCTCAAGGGGCTCAAGATCCCGCGGACCGGACGCGCCGGCAATCTCGGTCCGCTGGTGACCAAGACGCTGGTGATCTGCGGCGAGGCCGGCTTCTACACCAACGAATATGGCATTCGCGGCGCGATGCTACGCGCCTATGACAAGGCCACCGGCGAGGAGAAAGGCGCGGTGTACATGACCGCGCCGCAGAGCGGATCGCCAATGACCTACCGGCTGAAGGGCCGGCAATATATCGTCGTGGCCACAGGCGGCGGCAATGCCAGCGCGGAGCTGGTCGCCTACCGTTTACCGGGAGCAGCGTGATGATCGAGCGAGTGACGAGATATGGCGGCTGGCTGTTCGGCGCGGCGGCGCTGACGCTCGGCAGTGCGGTGATGGTCCGCGCGCAGGGCGGGCAGCGCGACGTCTGGAACGGCGTCTACACCGCCGAGCAGTCGGCGCGGGGCAAGGTCGCCTACGCGGAGAATTGCGCCGCCTGCCACGGCGATACGCTCGCGGGTATCGATGTCGCGCCGGCACTGGCCGGAGGCGGCTTCCTCAACAACTGGACCGGTACGTCGGCCGGCGATCTGTTCTCGCGGATCAAGACGACCATGCCGCTGAGCGCGCCGGGCAGCCTGAGCGGGAAGACCGTCGCTGACATCGAAGCCTATATGTTCGAGGTCAACGGCTTCCCCGCGGGCAAGCTGCCGCTGCCGCCAAGCCAGCCGATGGCCGCGGGGATCATGATCGCGCCGAAGCCGGTCGGCTAGGCCCGCTTCACTCGCCGCGCCACGCCGGCACGCGCTTCGTTTTGGCGAGGAAGTCCGCAACGCCGCGCCGGAAGTCCTCGCTGCCATAGACCTGCTCAATCAGCGGTTCGATCGCGGGCAAGGCATCGAAGGTCATCCGCCGCAGCGTCTCCTTCGTGACCCGCGTCGTCAGCGGCGCATTCTCGGTCGCGCGCGCACACAGCGCCGCGATCTCGGCATCGAGTGCGTCACGCTCGACGACCTTCAGCAGGAACCCGCTCGCGCGCAGTTCCTCGGCACCGACGATCTCGCCCAGCAACACCATTCGCCGCGCGACCGCCACGCCCACCGCGCTGCCGATCCGCGCCACGCTGGCGGCGGAAAGGCAATTGCCGATCGTGCGTCCGATTGGCGAGCCGAAGCGTGCGTCGGGGGTCGCGATGCGGAAATCGCATGCCGCGCTGATATTCAGCCCGCCTCCGACCGCCCAGCCTTCCACCACCGCGATCGTCGTGCAGGGAATAGCATCGACTGCGCCCATGCAGTCGTCGATCTCGCGCTCATAGGCGACGCCCTGCGCGCCTTCGGTGTAATCGGCGAATTTTGTGATGTCGGTGCCTGAGATGAACGCCTTGCCGCCGGTGCCGCGAAACGTGACCACCCGTACGTCCGGATCTTCGGCAATCGTCCGCGCCGCGTCACGCAGCTGGAGCCACATCGCACCGGTCAGCGCATTGTGCGCCGCCGGGTTGTCGAAGCGGACGTGGACCGCCGCGCCGTCGCGCGTGACGACGAGGCCGCTCACGCCGCCGCCTCAGCCGCGGCGGGCAGCAACCCGCGCTCCGCCAATTCGCGGCGGATTTCGGCGTCATGCTCGTTGAGCAGGGGCGGGGGCAGGCGCACCTCCTGCGGCGTACCGCGCATCTTGACCGGGAAGCCGAGCGCCTTGAACTCGCCCTCGACCGGATGCGGCACCTGCATCACCATGTCGCGCGCGACCGCCTGTTCGCTGGCCACCGCCTCGCCATAATCGAGGATCGGTGCGGCAGGCACTCCGGCGGCGAGCAGCGCATCGATCCATTCCTGACTGGTGCGCGTCAGGAAGGTCGGCGCGAGGTCGTCGATGAGAAGCTGGCGGTTGGCGACGCGCGCGGCATTGGTGGCGTAGCGCTCATCCTCCTGCAGCTCGGGGCGTCCGATCACCTTGATGAAGGTGACCCACAATCCCTGGTTCGCCGCGCCAATCACGAACCAGTCATCCGATGCGCGCACCGCCTGATAGGGGGCGGACATGCGATTGGCCGAACCAATCGGTGCCGGCGCGCACCCGGTACCCCAATATTCAGTCGTTTCCCAGATCGAGAGCCCCATCGCCGCCTCGAGCAGCGAGGCGTCGATATACTGACCGCGGCCGGACGTCTGGCGCCCGATCACCGCGCTGAGAATGCCGTAGACCGAGAAGAGCCCGGCGCCGAGATCGGCGACCGCGATCGAGTTCTTGGCAGGCTCCATGCCGGGAAAGCCATTCGAGCTGAGCACGCCCGACATCGCCTGCGCGATCAGGTCGAAACCCGGGCGCTGCGCCCATGGGCCGGTTTGGCCGAAGCCCGAAATGCTGGCGTAGATCAGCCGCGGGTTGAGTGCGGCCAGCGTGTCGTAATCGATGCCGAGCCGCTTCGCGACGCCGGGGCGGGCGTTTTCCACGACGATGTCGGCGGTCTGCACCAGCGCATAGAGCACGGCGCGGTCGGCTTCGTCCTTGAGATCGAGCGTGATGCTGCGCTTGTTGCGGTTGAGCGCGAGGAAACCAGGGCTGTCCTCACCCTTCAGCCGGAAGCCCATGGAGTGACGTGTCGAATCGCCGGTGCGTGGCGGCTCGATCTTGATGACGTCGGCGCCCATGTCGCCGAGCAGCATGCAGCAGAACGGTCCCGCCATGACTTGCGAGATATCGAGGACCCTCAGTCCCTTCAGCGGCAACTCCGACATGCGCAATCTCCTCTCCCCCTGATCGACCGATGTAAGCGGACGATCAACACGGATCATATTGTATAGGATCGTGCGGCTTGCTAGCACCGTTGAAATGACAGGACAACGTTGCGGCTGCTCGACTCGGAACGCAACGTCGCCGGACAGGAGAGTGGAGCGTGGCGAGCAGGATCAGGCGGCGCATAGGAGCCGTCGCACGAACAGGGACGATGATCGCCGTCGCGCTCGCGCCGACCGCGCCCGCCATGGCGCAGCCCAAGGGCGACTGGCAGGGTTATGGCCGTGACGAGAGCCACGCCCGCTTCTCGCCGCTGACCGAGATCACGCCTGCGAACGTCTCCAGGCTGCGGCAGGTCTGGACCTATCACATGCGTCCGGCGGGCACGACCGGTGAGACGATCCCGATGCCCGACAGCGTTCCGGCGAAATTCCGGACCGGTTTCTCCGCGTCCGAGGCGACGCCGCTGGTGGTGAAAGGCGTCATGTATTTGGCGACGCCGTACAAGCGCGTCGTCGCGCTCGACGCGACGACAGGCAAGGAGCGCTGGGTCTTCGCGCTGCCCGGCAACGACCAGCCGTCGACGCGTGGCGTCGCTTACTGGCCGGGCAGCAAGGGGACGGGCGCGCGGATCGTCTTCGGCACGCGCACGGGCAAGCTGTATGCGCTCGACGCGGCGACCGGCCAGCCGGCCACGGATTTCGGCGCGGCCGGTGCGGTCGACATGAAGACGCCCGAGGTCATGAACGGCACGCGCGCGCCGCTGGGGATGAGCAGCCCGCCCGCGATCTACCGCGACGTCATCATCACCGGCTCGCGCGTGCAGGAAATGCCGGTGAAGGGTGCGGCCGGCGACGTGCGCGGCTGGGACGCGCGCACCGGCAAATTGCTCTGGACCTTCCACACCATTCCGCAGCCCGGCGAGCCGAACTTCGGCACGTGGGAGGGCGATAGCTGGCAGAAGCGCTCGGGCGTCAACGTCTGGACCTTCGTGCTCGTCGACGACAAGCGCGGCATCGCCTATCTGCCGGTGGGCGCGCCGACTTTCGATCGCTGGGGCGGCGATCGAAAGGGACAGAACCTCTATGGCAACTCGATCGTCGCGGTCGAGGCGGCGACCGGCAAGTATCTCTGGCATTTCCAAACCGTCCATCACGACATCTGGGACGTCGACCTGCCGAGCGCGACGCTGATCGAGGTACGCCGCGGCGGCCGCACGATCCCGGCGATCGCGGTGATGAACAAGACCGCGATGATGTTCATCCTCGACCGCGTCACCGGCAAGCCGCTGTACGACGTGCGGGAGGTGCCGGTGCCGACCGACACCGACGTGCCCGGTGAGCAGCCATGGCCGACGCAGCCGATACCGGTGAGCCCGCCGCCGCTCGCCCGGCTGAGCTATGCCGCGGCCGATCTGGTCGATGGGCCTCCGGCGCATCGCGCCGTGTGTGAAAAGCTGGTGGCCGATCTTTCCGTTGCGCCGAGCAAGGCCTTCCAGCCGCTGCGCGCCGATACGGCGGTCAACTTCTTCCCGGGCAGCCTTGGCGGGGTTGACTGGGGCGGCGGCGCGTTCGATCGCAAGAGCGGGCTGTACGTCATCAACATCAACAATCTCGCCAGCCCGCAGCAACTGGCGCAGCAGCCCGACGGTAGCTGGGGAATGAAGGCCGGCTACGCCTATTTTCAGGATCCCGAGACCGGCACGCCGTGTCAGAAGGGGCCGTGGGGCGAGTTGGTCGCGGTGAACGTCGACACCGGGGCGGTCGCGTGGCGCAAGGTGCTCGGAACGAATGCCGACCCGGCCTTTGCCGCGAATGGCGTGATCAGCGCGGGCGGCCCGATCACCACCGCGAGCGGGCTGACCTTCATCGGGGCGACGCGCGACGCGACGATCCGCGGCTTCGACACGAAGAGCGGTGCGTTGCTGTGGTCGGCGCCGCTGCCCGCCTCCAATTACGGCACGCCGATGACCTATCGCGCCGCGGACGGCCGCCAGATGCTCGCCGCGGTCGCGACCGGCGGATTCGCTGCCCAACCCGCGACCAGCGACCAGGTGGTCGCGTTCGCCGTTCGCTGAGGAGAGTCACCATGTTGCGTATCGACCCGCTCGTCCGCCTTGTCGGCTTTGTCGGTGTGGCGCTGCTCGGCGCGGTGGCACTCGGGGCGCAGCAACCCGCGCCTCCGGTTCCCGGCCCCGGGCTCGACCTGATCAACGAGCGCTGCGGCTATTGCCACACCACCAATCAGGTGTTCACGGCGCGCAAGACTTCTGCCGAATGGCCGGCGGTCGTTCAGTCGATGATCGATCGCGGTGCCGAGCTGTCGCCCGAGGAGCAGAAGGTGGTGAATGATTATCTCTTTGCCACGCTCGCGACGGATAAGAAGGCGGCGGGCGCGGCCGGGCAGTAAGTTGACGGGGGCGACACGCGCCCCCGTTCGCGTCTCAGCGCGCGTATCGCGGCAGCACGCCCGCAACGGTGGTTTTCAGCCGGTACACGCTTGTCGAGCCAGTTATGTAGAGTGTGTGGCCGTCGCCGGCGAAAGCGAGATTGGCGGCCACTTCCGGCAACACGATTTGCCCGAGCACCTTGCCCGCGGGCGAGATCACGCGGATACCGCCCGGTCCGGTCGCCCAGACGTTGCCGCGCCGGTCGACCTTGAGCCCGTCCGCCCCGCCGGCGCCGCCGGCCGGGAATGCGATCAGCACGCGCCGCCCCGATAGCGCGCCATCGCGCCCGACCTTATAGGCGTAGATCGTTCCCGGCGGGCCGTAGTCGGTGACGTACAACGTCCGCCCGTCGGGCGAGAAACCGATGCCGTTGGGTAGTTTCAGATCGGTGATGACCGGCGTCAGCGTGCCGCCGGCAAAGCGGAACACCGCATTGTAGGGCAATTGCTTGGCGGGATCGCGGTCCATGCCGTTATACAGCCCGAACGGCGGATCGGTGAACCACAAGGCACCGTCGGCGGCGAAGACGAGGTCGTTGGGGCTGTTGAGTCGCTTGCCGCGATAGTCGGCAATCACTGGCGTGATGCGCCGGTCCGCGCCGACGCGCACGATCCGGCGTGCACCCATCTGCGCCATCAGCACGCTACCGTCGCGGTCGGAAACGAGCCCGTTCGGACCGATGCTCTTGCCTGCCGGCGGGTTCGCGAGTCCGCCGGCGTTGGGGATCAGCTCCTCGACCCGGCCGGACGCGTCCATCGCACGCAGCACGTCGCCGCTGACGTCGGAGAACCACAAGCGGCCCTCGTGCCACAGCGGACCCTCGGTGAAGGAGAAGCCGGTCGCGACGCGCTCGACGGCGGTTCCCGGCGCGATCAGCACGTCGAGCGCGGGATCGAGCCGATCGATCCGCGCCCCGCCTTGTTGCGCGGGAGCGGCGGCATGGAGCGCAAGCGGCGCCACGAGCGCCGCGGCGATGAGCAGGGGGCGCGGCATCGTCAGACCGCGTCGGTCAGAAGGACGAGATAGTCGCGATTGAGCACGGTGCGCTCGATCAGCGGCCAGTTGCGCTCGTGGACGTCGGAGCGGATCCATTTCTGGCGCTGTTCCTCGCTCTCATAGGTGAGCTGGAAACGGTAGTTGACGCCTTCGGGCGGTGCCGGCTGCCCCTGGATGACGCTGCGCAGCTTGAGCATCTTGAGGTCGATAAAGCCGCGTCCGCGAAAGCTTTGCGCGGCGGGCAGGAAATGCTGGTGGAAGGCGTCGAGCATCTCCTGCTCGCGCGCCGGATCGACCGCGAGGTCGCAGTAGAGCACGATCGGCTTGTTCTTCGGCGAGGCGGCCTGCGCCGTGCCGGGCAGCGCCCAGCCCGCACCGGCGGCGGCGATCAACTGGAGGAGCGAGCGACGTTGCATCTTCATGGTCCTTTCCGGATCAGCGGGGGGAAAGCGTGGCAGCGAAAGCCGCCTTGGCGGCGGGATCGCGCGCGATCCCGATCACCATCAATTCGAGCGGTGCGTCGCCCGTTGCGCGCAGCGTTCGTCGCGCGCCAACCTCGACCGGCAGCGCATCGCCGCTGCGCAGCGGCGCGCGCTCGCCTCCGACCTCCGCTTCGCCGCCGCCCGCCATGACATAGACGATCTCGCTGATCCCCGGCGCAGCGGCGCCGTCGAGCGCTGCACCCGGTGGAACCAGCACATGGTCGACGAACGCCCAGGGGGTCGCGAATACCTCCGGGCCGAGCAGGCGACGCGAGCGGATCGAGCCGTCGGGCTTCAGCTTGGCACGGTCAAACCGTACCGCCGCGAACTGCGCGATCGGGTCGAGCGCCGCGCCCTGACGAGAATCACTCAGGTCGAAATTGTCGTAGCGCTTGGTCTGGCCGACGTTGATGTTGAGCCATTCCACCGGGCGGTCCGAGGCATTGTAGAGCGCGTGGGCGTGCCCCATCCGGTCCGGCACCGCCGCGGGCCCGGCGAGCGTCGCGGTGCGGCCGTCAACCGTGAACTGTGCCTCGCCATCGAGGATGACGAACATCTCCTCGCATTGATGGTGGAAATGCTGGCCAATCCCGCTGTGCGGCGGGATCACACCGCGGTGGACGAAGATCAGGTTGGTCGAGAGCGCGTCAGGGCCGAGCAACGGGGCGAAGGCCATGGTGCCGGCGCCGTCGTGAACCTTGGTGAGCTGGCGATAGCGCGCCGGGTCGGTGTGGCCGATCCGCTCCGCCAATGGCCGCGTCGCGCGTGTCGAAACTCCTGCCTGCTGCGCCGCGGCGGCGTAGGTCAGTGCCAGCGTGAGCACCGCCGCGCCGCGCGCGAGCGATCGGATCGCCTCCACCCCATCTCTCCCGTTCGCGCCGGAATTCACCGGCTTTACGCACGCTTACAACGCCTCTACACAGAATCATATAGGATATAATGCAGCGGCTGACCGCTGATCCGGGAGAGCGATGATGACAGGAGCGGGGCGGAGCAACGTCCGGGTGCGGCTGGTGGCGATGCTGTTCGTCATCAGCGCGATCGCGTTCCTTGATCGCACCAACATCTCGGTCGCGGGCGTGCAGATGCGGCAGGAGTATGCGATCGACCAGATTCGGCTTGGCTGGGTCTTTAGCGCCTTCCTGATCGGCTATGCCGCGTTTCAGGTGCCCGCCGGATGGCTGGCGGCACGGCTCGGACCGCGCCGGTTACTGACGCTGGCGCTACTGTGGTGGGGCGTGTTCAGCATCGCGACCGCGCTGGTGCCGCCGGGCAGCGCCCATGCGATCACATTGCTGATGCTGGTGCGCTTCGGACTCGGTATCGGCGAGGCGGCGGTCTATCCGTCAGGCAACCAGTTCGTGTCGCGCTGGGTGCCGGCGCAGGAGCGCGGCAAGGCCAACGGCTTGATCTTCGCGGGCGTCGGCGCAGGTTCGGGGCTGACCCCGCCGCTGATCAGCGCGGTGGTGGCGGCCGGCGGCTGGCGCGCGTCCTTCTACGTCTGTGCCTTGATCGGTCTGGTCGCGGCGGCGGTCTGGTACATAGTCGCGCGCGACCGGCCGCAGGAGCATGCAGCGGTCAACGCGGAAGAACTCGCGCACATCGAGGCGGGGCTGCCCGACAAGGCCGCTGTTGCGGCAGGTCCGATCCCGTGGCGCGCAATCCTGAGCAGCCGCGCGGTCTGGGGCCTGTTCCTCAGCTACTTCGCGTTTGGCTACGTGATCTGGATCTTCTTCAGCTGGTTCTTCATCTACCTCGCCGAGGCGCGCGGGCTGGATCTGAAATCGAGCGCGCTGTTCGGCATGGCGCCGTTCCTGGCGATGACGGTCGGTTGTCTGGCCGGCGGCGTGATCAACGACGCGGTGTCGCGCCGCCACGGGCTCTATTGGGGGCGATCGGGGCTGGCGATGCTGTCGTTTGCGCTAACCGCGCTGTTCCTGCTGGTCGGGTCGCAGGTCGACAATGCGCCGCTGGCGGTAATGACGCTGGCGCTGGGTGGAGGGGCGATCTATCTGTCGCAAAGCTCCTTCTGGTCGGTCACTGCGGACATTGCCGGGCCTCACACCGGGGTGGTGTCGGGACTGATGAACGTCGGCTGCCAGATCGGCGGCGCGTTGACCGCATCGCTCACGCCATGGATCGCCGCACGTCACGGCTGGGCCGCCGCATTCGGCACCGGTGCGGGGGTGGTGGTGCTGGGCATCGCTGCGTGGGCGATCGTCGACCCACGACGGCTCATCGGTGCGGCGCCGACGCCCGCGCGCGACGCGGCCATCGCGCACTAAGCGAGAGAGAAGGGGAGGACAGATGATCCACGATAAAGGACGCCGCTGGCGCGTCGCCGCATGTGCACTCGGCGCACTGACGCTCACCGCGCAGGCACCGCGTCCTGCGCCGCCTGCGCCGGTCGAGATGTGGGTGCCCAAGAAGACCCCATATGCCGCCTATGACGCACCGAACCGCCCGTGGTGGAAGCTGGCTGACGTGCTGGCGCGGCACAAGGGCGCGACCGACTGGTCACAGCCGATCGTCCGCAATCGCGATATCGTCGCCGACTGGCACCAGCAGGCGTCGGGCAAGCGCACTGCCGAGTTGGCCTATGCGGACAACCGCACTGCGATTATCGTCTGGAGCGGTCAGCTGCGCGTGACGATCGCCGGACAGCCGACGTTCGTCGCGGGCAAGGGGTTCGAGATCGACGTGCCGCTGCGGGTGCCGTTCACGCTCGAAACGGTCGGCGACCAACCGGCCCTGTGGTTCGAGATCCACGCCGCCAGCGATCTGCCGCTCTACCCGGTCGGCAGCACGTCCGAACGGCCGCGCGACGTGTCCGGCTTCCGCTACGAGCGACGGCTGGTCTCGGGCGGGGCAGGCGCGCCGGATACGACCAATCCCTTGTACGTCGATTACTACAAGGACGTGGTGCAGGGCGGCGCGCGTGCCACCGCCTTCATCGCGGCGCAGCAACTGTTCGTGAACAATATCCGCGGCCGTGCGACCGCGACTCCGCCGGCATCCAACCTTGGTCACTTCCACGTCGGCTACGATGAATTCTGGTTCGTCATGGAGGGCAATGTCGATCTGCAGATCGAGGGCGAGCCGCTGATCAAGGCGGCGGGGCCCGGCGATGTGCTGACCGCCAAGCAGGGCCGCTGGCATCGCGCGAGCTTCGGAGGCCCTGAAGGGCAGATGGGCACCCGGGTCGCGATCAATCCCTACCCGATGGGACTGCACGGCTATAGCGTGGAGTCCAGGGGGCGGCAGTAGCGCGGAAGGGCCGCAGCGCAGACGCGCTGTCACCGGCCCGTTGCGGGTGCGGTCGTGACGGCCCGGCTGCCCCGCGACGTCGCGATTGTCGGCGATCTGCCGGCGCTGCCCACCAGCGCCAGCGGCGCGCGAAACCTTATCTCGTGGGGCAATATCGGATTCATGCTGATTGAGGGTACCGGCTTCGCGCTCGGCGCTGCTGCCTATCTGTACCTGATGACGCAACAGGCTCCGGCATGGCCGCCGGTCGGCATCCGTCCGCCCGACCCTTTGGTGGGGCGGGGTGTTCACGCTCGGCTTGCTGCTGAGCGAGTTACCCAATCTTTGGGTGCGCCGCTGCGCGCTCAATAAGGACGCACGCGGTGTTCGGATCGGCGTGGCGGTGATGACGTTGCTCGGCCTGCTCCTGCTGGTGCCGCGCGGGTTCGAGATGGCACATCTCAACACCCGTCGGGACCACGACGCCTATGGTTCGGTAGTCTGGATGCTGATGGTACTTCACACCAGCCATGTCGTCACCGACTGGGGCGACGCGGCGGTGCAGGCGGCATGGTTGTTCACGCACGAAATAGGCGACGACCAGTTCGCCGATGTCGAGGACAACGCCAGTTACTGGAGCTTCGTGGTGCTGACGTGGCTGCCGATCGGCGCGCTCGTTTACGGGCTGGCCCGGCTGTGGTGAGCCAGCGCGCGCGCTGCTGGACGGCGCTGGCGCTGCCGCCGCTCGCCTGGTTCGGGTTTGAGCAGGGGTTGTCCGCTTTGCTCCACGCGCGCTGCGATCTCGCAAGTTGGGGGTGGCGTGCGGTGTGGTGAGCCTCGGGATCTGCGCGCTGGCCTTTCAGCTTGCGCGGCGGCTGGCGCACCGCGGCGGGGATCGGCTCGCGAGCGTGTGGCTGGCGCGATCGGCGTTGGCGCTGTCCGGTATATTCGCGCTTGCGATCGCCTTCCAGACGCTTGCGATCCTGTTGGTGCCGGCATGCGTAGGCTGAGCCGCGCGCTGCCCTGGCTGTTGGTGGCACGCGCCACGCCCGCGGCGGCCCACGCAACCGGCGGACGCGAGCATCATGTCTCGGCTGGCTGGACGCACGATCCCTGGATTGTCGTGCCCCTCGTGATCGCCGCGCTGCTGTTCGCGCGCGGCTGGGGGCGGCTGCGCGCCCGGTCAGGGCAGGGGAGCGCTGCGCTGCGTCGGCGCGGACGGTACTACGCGGCAGGACTACTCGACCTCGCTGCAGCGTTGATGTCGCCGCTCCACGAGGCAGGGGAACGCTCCTTCACCGCACATATATTCGAACATGAGTTGCTGATGCTGGTCGGCGCTCCGCAGTTGGTGCTGGCCGAACCGCTCGCGGTGATGCTGTGGTCGTTCCCGCGCCCGACCCGCCGTGCGCTGGGTGTGGTGGTGCCGTTGCTGGCCGCGCCTTGGGGCCGGCTCACAGGCGCGGTGACCGCGACCGCAGCACAGGCAGTCGCGCTCTGGCTCTGGCATGCCCCCGTGCTGTTCGACCGCGCGCTGGAAAGAGAGGGCTGGCACGTCGCGCAGCATCTTTCCTTTCTGGTCACCGCATTGCTGTTCTGGACCGCGATGCTTCACCGACGTACATCCGCGGGGATTGCCGCACTGTGCCTTGTCGCTACCGCGATCGTCTTGGGGGCGTTGATGGCGTTCGCCACGAGCCCCTGGTACGCGCGCTACGCCCGGCTCGACATGGCGCCGTCCGGGCTCACCGCCGCCGAGGATCAACAACTCGCCGGCTAGCTGATGTGGGTGCCGGGCGGGCTGGTCCACGCCCGCGCAGCGTTATGGCTGATGCGGCGGTTGCTCGTTACGCCGCGGGCGGGAGTGCCCCATGCCCGCTAGGCTCAAATGGCTGGGTCTCTTGTTCGCCGCCAGCGTGCTTGCCGCCGCCGTAGGTGGCGCGGGATTGTATATCGAGGGGCGACACCGCACTCGCGTTATGGCAGAGCAGGTGACCGGCGGCAGCAGCGCGGCGGGGCGCGTCGCCATCGCGCGCTATGGATGCGGCAGCTGCCACGTCATCCCCGGCATCGCGCGGCGAACGGCGCGGTCGGGCCGGCGCGGGGGAAGATCGCTGGCCGGGCAACGATCGCCGGCCGGCTGCCCAACAACCCAGTCACCATGGCCCGCTGGCCTGAGCATCCGCAGGCGGTCGTTCCCGGCAACGCCATGCCCGAGCAAGGCGTCAGCACCCGCGATGCGCGCGATATGAGCGCGTGTCTCTAAACGTTGAAGTGACAAGTGACTTTCGGCAGCCTGTCAGCGCGACGATACAAGTTTGGAAGTCGCTGATCGTCGGCCGGGCGACCCGTGAGTTGCGCAATGCCGGCGATTATCTTGCCTTGTAGCGCAAGGTGTTTGCAAACCCGTCGTTGGCCTTCGTCATCTTCGCGATCGTGCGGAGATGCGCGCGCACGCTGCGCTCGAAGCGGCGGTCATCGTAGATGCCAGTAATCGGAAAGTCGTCCTGCCCAAGCAGCATCTTGATGTGCGCCGCAAAGGCGACGCGATCATCAACCCGCCCACTCGCGAGCAACGCGCGACAGACCCATTCCTCGGCCGCGGCATCGTCGTAATCGCTTCGCGCCTCGTAGCCCCGACGGTCGGCGGCCACCTGATCGAGCCGCGCCGCGGCACAGCGGCGTTCCAGCCAGGTCTGGACGAGACCCGGATCCCATGCGGTCGACGCCTCGTTCATCCCCACGTCTTCGAGCCCGCCGCCGCGCAGGTCAAGAGCGGCAAGCGATCACTGCATCATCGCCAGCTGGTCACCCGGCGTATGGCCCCGTCGACCGGTACGTCGTGAAGTCGGCGGTAGCGCGCCTCGACCAGGCTGAAGAGCCCGAACGCCAGCAGGCCCGCGCCGACGATGATGTCGAAGGGACTGGTCAGCCATGACAGCACGCGTGCCATGCCGCCGGCCTCGCTCGCCTGCTGCTCGATCCCCGCTCTGGCGAGAAGATAGCCGCTGACGAGGAACACCAGGCCGCGTGCCGCATAGCCGGCGCGTCCGCTCCATCGCACCCACGCCTGCGTTGCCATCGACGGATCGAGATACCGCAGGAACGAGCCCTTCGCTGCCTTGGCGAGCTGCACGATACCGAGCCCGACCAGTACCGCGGCGCCGAGCAGCACCAGCGCCGATCCGCCGGGCAATTGCATGGCGGTACGCGCGCCCTCCTGGGTGCCGTCCCCGGATAGGGCCGCCCCTCGCATCAATTGTACCGCTTGCGCGGCGAGAAGCAGGTGAATGCCCCCGCTGACACCCGCGCCAACCCGCTCCATAATACCTTTGCGATCGGTGCCATGGCGCTCGATGTCGAGCGCGGCATCAGCCAGTCGCCAGATGCCGTAGGCGGTCAGGCCGGCGGCGATGACCGCCAGCAGCAGCTGGCCGCCGCCCTGTCCGAGATACTCGATCGCGCCGCTGGGATCCTCCGCGCGCCCGGTACGGAGGATAAGCAGTGCAATGACGAGATACAGCAGTCCGCGGGTCGCGAAGCCGATCCGGGTCAGGGCCGTCAGGCGCGAGCTGGCGTTCATGCTTTCTCCTTATGGCGGCAAAACAAAGCTTTGATGAGATCGTTCCAGTCATGGAACGGGACGGCCGCGCCGCTTCAACGTCTAACCGACGCATTGCCGATCGTTTGACGCGATAGCACCGGACGCCCGGAGAGCGTTATCCGCCGCCGGGCGAGACTTCCGGCGAAGATGCGTGTAGCCCGTTCCCATGACCGCCTTCGACCATCTGGCCTGCCGTGACCTCCCCGCTGGCCCGGCCTTCGGCGACGCCTGAGTCGTTCCGGCGTGTCATTCCGTACGATCTCGGTCGCGCTGGCGACGGTTGCCGTGTTGGCGGTGTCCGGCATCGCGCTCCATCACCTGCTCGAGGGTCTCGCCTGGCATGACGTCAAGCTTGCCGTCCGGGCGATCCCGTCGGGGGCAATCGCCGCCGCGGGGATCCTGACGGCGGCGAGCTATTTCATCCTGACCGGGTTCGACGTGCTCGCGCTGCGCCTGGTCGGGCGGCGTGTGCCGTACGGGACGGTGGCGCTGGCGGCGTTTACGAGCTATATCTTCAGCCACAATTTCGGCTTTGCGGCGCTGACCGGCGGCGCAGCCCGCTATCGCATCTACGGGCGACATGGCGTGCCGCTGGGCGATGTCGGACAGATCATGATCGTCGCCGGAGTGACCTTCTGGCTGGGCGCTTTCCTGCTGCTCGGGCTGGCGTTCGTCATCCTTCCGGATCTGCCGCCGGTCGGTGACCATGCTGTCCCGCCCGCCTTCCAGACCGCGACAGGATTAACTGCGCTGGCCCTGCTTGCCGGCTACATGGTCGCACTCGCGTTGCTGAAAGGCCGCGCGGTGCGCGTGTGGCGCTGGCAAATACGGCTGCCGACCTGGCGCATGGCGATTGCGCAATTCGCACTTGGCACGCTCGATCTGCTTACCGCCACCGCGGTGTTGTTCGTGCTGCTGCCCGCGCCGGACCTTGCGCTCTATCCGGCGGTGCTGGTCGGCTACCTGCTGGCGATCATCTCCAGCCTGCTTGTTCATGCGCCCGGCGGACTGGGTGTATTCGAGGTTGTCATGATCGCCGCGCTGCCACAGGTCGATCGCACCGCTCTGGTCGCGGCGTTGCTCACCTTCCGGCTCGTCTATTACCTGATCCCGCTCGCCGCCGGCTTGTTGCTGTTCGTCGGCCATGAGGCGATCGCACTACGTGACGCGCGCGCTGCAACATAACTTCCCGGAGTTTCGATGACGATCACCACTTCGCCGTGGCTGGAGGCCGCCTTGCTCGGCCTGTTGCAAGGCCTGACCGAATTCCTCCCGGTATCGTCAAGCGCGCATCTGCGGATCGCGGGGACGCTGCTGCCGTCGGGGACCGATCCGGGCGCCGCATTCACCGCCATCACCCAGATCGGCACCGAAGCAGCGGTGCTGCTCTATTTCCGGCGCGACATCTGGCGCATCGCGGTGGCGTGGCTGACGGCGCTCGTCAAGCGCCCGGCCACCCTGTCGCCCGATGCGCGGCTCGGCTGGCTGATCATTCTGGGAACGCTGCCGATCGCTATCCTCGGCTTGCTCCTCAAGCACCAGATCGAGGGGGGGCTGCGCAACCTCTACATCACGGCGACGATGCTGATCGCATTTGGCGTGATCCTTGGGATCGCCGACCGCGTCGGAGCCCGGCGGCTGACGCTCGACCGCCTCGGCTGGGGCGATGGCCTGTTGCTGGGCTTCGCGCAGGCGCTCGCGCTGGTGCCGGGCGTTTCGCGATCGGGCGGGACCATCAGCGCGGCGTTGCTGCTCGGCTATACGCGCGAGGCGGCGGCGCGTTACTCGTTCCTGCTCGCCATCCCCGCGGTGCTGGCATCGGGCTTTTTCGAATTGATCGACAGCTGGAACAAGCCGAACCCGATTGGCGGCGGGCCGACGCTGCTCGCCACCGTGATCGCGTTCGGCGTCGGCTATGCGGTGATTGTTGGCTTCCTGCAGCTGCTGCGCACCCGCAGCTTCCTGCCATTCGTGATTTACCGGATCGCAGCGGGTGCGGCGGTGCTGCTGTTGCTGGCAAATGGCATCATTGCCGCACGGTAAGTCCGGGCGCTGCGTCTTCTGATCGGGCCTGCGGCGGTGCTGGCGACCGCCGCCTGCACGTCGCTTCCGCCCGCGCGCATGGCCCCGGCGCCATTGCCGGTTGCCTCCGGACCTTCAATCCTTGTCGACCGGTCGCAGGAACGCGCAAGCACCACGATCGACGTGCTGAGCTTCAACGTCGAAGGGCTCGCCTGGCCGGCGCGGCGCGGCAGGGCGGCATCACTTGCGAAAATCGGGAGCATTCTCGCGGATCTGAACACGCGCGGTACGGCGCCGGATGTCATTCTGGTGCAGGAAATGTTCAGTCGGGCGGCGGTCCGTGCCCTGTCGCGGGCCGGGTATCCTTATCGGGTATGGGGACCGGGCCGAACGCAGCGCCGGACACTGGTGACAAGCGGGCGTGTGCGCGGCCCGCGGCGCTGGGGAAAGGGCGAGACCGGCTTTCATCTGGTCGGTTCCGGGCTGGCGATTCTCAGCCGCTATCCGATCGTCGCGGCGGCGTCAGAGCCGTTCGGCGCCACGCACTGTGCCGGGTTCGACTGCCTGAGCAACAAGGGTGCGCAACACGCCCGGATTACAATACCGGGGGTGCCGGGCGGGATCGACCTGTTCAACACCCACCTCAACTCGCAGGCGGAATCGCGCGTGCCCGCGGAAAGGCACGGCGCAGCGCAGGCGTTGCAGCGCGCCGATCTCAGCAGCTTCCTGGCGGCGACGGCGTCCGGGCGGGACCCTGTCATCGTCGCGGGCGATTTCAATATGGCAGGAACGCCTGGCCGGCTGATGAAGCTGGAGCAGGCATTGTCGCGCTACACGATGGTCCACCGGTTTTGCGCGGCGCCCGCCTCGACGTGCGACGTGCAGATGTCGTGGGATGGCGACGAACCGTGGGTGGATACCGAGGACCTCCAGTTGTTTCGTTCCAGCTCGACCCTCGGCATCATGCCGAACCGGATCGAGGCGATGTTCGACGGCACGGCCGGGCAGCCGCGACTGTCCGATCACGATGGCCTACGGGTGACGTACCGGCTGGAATGGTCGACCCGTTCCCCGTCCTGAGCGGGTGTGCCTGTTCAGCGAACGGCGGGTTGATCGCGCCAGATCCACGTCAGCGCGCGTGGCAGCAGCGCCCCGCCGTCGGCATCCGAATGCGTCCCCTCTGTCCAGACATGCTCGACGTCATAGCGGCTGCCTGCGCGATGTTCGGCGTCCGCGTGGGCGTTCGCCCATTCGAGCGCCTTGAGCATCTGCTGGTTCGCCAGGAACCAGTTGCCGTGCTCGTTGTCGAGATCGTTGCGGCCGTCCTGCAGGAAGACACGCAGCGGCCGGACCGGCGATTTGCGGATCAGCCCCGGATAGACGTCACCGCCGTAACTGAGGGGAACGTCGTTCCGGTCCAGCGTCAACCCGATCGACGTGTAGCTGCCGATGAAGCTGATGACGTTGCGAAAGGCGTTCGGGTGCCGCCATGCCACCGTCCAAGCGGCGATCGCGCCGCTCGACGTACCGCCGATCGCGCGGCGCCGCGGATCGGCGGCGAACCGCCACTGCCGGGCGACTGTGGGGAGCAGCTCGTCCAGCGTCATCCGCGCATAGTCGTCGGACAGCGAGTCATATTCCTCGACGCGGTGATCGGGATTGTTCATCCCCAGATCGTCCGGATAATGGGTTGCACGGTGGCCGGGGGTCACGAAGATCGCCAGCGTCGGCGGGATTGCGCCACGGCGGATGAGGTCGTCGAGGACAGCGGGTATCCGTAACGAACCGGTCGGGTTTACCGCCCGCTGCCCGTCCTGAAACACGAGCAGGTTGGGCGGTCGCGCGGGATCATAATCGGCGGGGACGTACACCCAGTACCGCCGGACGATGCCGCGATAGACGCGCGAACGAAGCTCGAATGGTCCCTTCAGCGTGGACACCGGCCGGGTCGCCCGGGACGGCGCTTGGGGGCTCTCCGCCCCGACGGGGCTCGACATCAACGCGACGATCGCCGCCGCGCAGAAGATTGCTCGCATCGTTTGCTCTCCCGATCCGTGACCAGCGTAGCCACTGCACGGCGAACAAAGAAGTGCGGTCTACATTCAAAGCTTTGTTAACGGCGACGAGGATGCAATCGTGGTTGCGACGGTGGCGGGGGGCAGCTTCGCCACGGGGCGGTTTGGCCCGCCGGTGGCCACGGCGGCCGGCAACAGATGCAGGAGAGGTGACGATGAGGATCGGGATGATGGCGCTGGTACTGGGAGGTGCCCTGCTGCCATGCGCCGGACAAGCGCAGACGGTCGCGACCGAGTCCGGCAAGGTCGCGGGCAGCACCGCCGGCGGAATCGTGAGCTGGAAGGGCATTCCGTTTGCCGCTCCGCCGGTCGGCGCGCTGCGCTGGCGTGCGCCGCAGCGGGCCGCGCGCTGGAGCGGGGTACGGCAGGCGATCGCTTACGGGCACGATTGCATGCAACTGCCGTTTCCGAGCGATGCCGCGCCGCTGGGCACCACCCCGGCCGAGGATTGTCTGACGGTCAACGTCTGGAAACCCGCCGCGGCGACAGCGAAGCTTCCGGTGGTGGTGTGGATCTATGGCGGCGGTTTCGTCAACGGCGGCGCGTCGCCACCGACCTATTCTGGCGCCAACCTCGCGCGGCAGGGTGTGATGTTCGTCAGCTTCAATTATCGCCTCGGACGGTTCGGCACCTTCGCGCATCCGCAGCTGACCGCGCAGGATCCGGACCACGGCCGGCTCGGCAATTACGGCTACATGGACCAGCTCGCCGCGCTTCAGTGGATTCACTGCAACATCGCCGCCTTCGGGGGAGATCCTGCCAACGTCACGATCGTCGGCGAAAGCGCGGGCGGCATGTCGGTGAACACGATGGTCACCTCGCCGCTGACCAAAGGACTGTTCGCGCGCGCGATCGTGATGTCGGGCGGCGACGGGCAGAACCGTGGGACCGACGGACTGACCGGCACCGAGAAGATCGGTATCGACTTCGCCGCAAGCAAGGGCATCGCACGCGACGATCCGGCCGCGCTCGCCAAGCTGCGGGCGTTGTCGGCCGATGCGGTCACCGACGGGCTCAATCTCGCTACGATGTCCACGCCCGCATCGGGTGTGAAGACCTTCGCCAGTCCCTATGCCGATGGTGTCGTTGCGGTCGATGCCGCTGCCGCCTATCGCAGCGGCGCGTTCCCGAAGATCCCGATCATGATCGGCGCGACTGATAACGACATCGGTGGGCCAACCGGCTATATGGTCGCAGGCGCCCGGCAGCTCGCCGGTGCGATCGCGGCGGCCGGTGCGCCCGCCTACCATTACCGCTTCTCTTATGTTGCCGAGAGCATCGGCAAGCCCGGCGCAGGTCACGCCACAGACATTCCGTTCTTCTTCGACACCGCGGCGATCAAATACGGCGGCGCGACCACCCCGCGTGATCGCCGGATCGCGGAGACGATCAGCGCCTATGTCGTCAACTTCGCGAAGACCGGCGATCCGAATGGCGCCGGACTGCCGCGCTGGCCCCGCTACGACAAACGAGCCGACGAGCTGCTCGACTTTACCGGCAAAGGCGAGGCCGTTCCGGGCAAGGACCCGCTCGGCACCGCGATCGACGCGGCGCCGGTGCCGACCCGCTAGGCCGGATCGGCGGTCGCTCCGTCATTCCGGTTCTGATGCCGGGATGACGGAGCGATGCGGCCGCTATCATCATGACCCGAACAATAATGGTGGCGTCGGCAATCCCGTGATCCGGCGCTAGCGCGGTGCAGATTCGGACATCGAGCCTGTCAGCCCGTCACCGCTCCTGCGAGAGCGCGCTCAGCCAGTCGCCCGACCAGCGCGTCAAAGGGCATGGGACGGTCGATGAAATAACCCTGCGCATAGTCGCAGGAAGCCGCGCGCAGAAAGGCGAGGTTCGCTGCATCCTCGATCCCTTCTGCCACCACCTTCAGACCGAGCGCATGCGCCAGGTCGATGGTGGAGCGGACCAGCTTCGCGTCGCTCTCGCGTTCATGCGCATACTGCACGAAGCTGCGATCGATCTTGAGTTCGCTGAGCGGCAGTTCGCGGAGATAACTGAGTGTCGATTGCCCGGTGCCGTAATCGTCCATCGAGATCGCAACGCCACGATCGCAGAAGTGTCGCAACGTCGCGGTGGCGACGGCGGGATCAGACATCGCGGCGGACTCGGTCACCTCGAAGATCAGCGCCTCGGGTGCGACCGGCGCGCCGTCGAGCAGGCGATCGACCGCGGCGATGAAGGCGGGCGCATCGAGGAGCTTGGCCGAGATGTTGACCGCCGCCGTGACCGCATACCCCGCGGCGCGCCACCGCGCGGCATCGGCCATCACCCGTGTGAGGACATGCAGCGTAAGCGGCTCGATCCGGTCGGCCTGTTCAGCCAGCGGGATGAACGCGCCGGGCGACACGAAGCCGCGCTCGGGGTGCCGCCAGCGCACCAGCGCCTCGACGCTGCCGATCCGGTCGGTGGCGAGCGCCAGCTTCGGCTGGTAGTGAACCTCGATCTGTCCTGCGGCGATCGCGGCGTCGAGTTCGCCCATCAGCGATACCGCATTCTCCAGCCGGTCGCGGTTGAGTGTCGCGCGACGCCAGAACACGCCCGCCGCGGCGGCCTCTCCTGCTGCCAGCGCCGCGGCGCTCATGTCACCGTCCTCTGCGATGCCGAGCGCCACAGCGACGTCGACCTTGCGCCCGGCGATCTCGACCGGCTGAAGCAGCAGCGTGCGCAAGGTCGCGAGCTGATCCTCGACGATCTCGTGCGTCGGCATCAACAGTGCGAGCTGATGGCTGCGCACGCGGTAGACGACGTCATGTGCGCTGCACAGCCGGAGCCGCTCGGCGGTGCGCACGATCGCCTGTGCAACCTGCATCGTGTCGAAGACGGCCGACAGTTCCTCAAGGTTGGTGAGCTGGACGACCGCGGCGACGCCGCCCTGCTGCGCGCCACGCATTGCGAATGCCCGTTGATTGGGCAAGCCGGTGGCTTCATCGTGGAGCCGCCCCGCGCGAAAGCGGCGAAAGATGTCGCGCATCACGAACAATGCGCCGGCAGTCGACAGCATCAGCCATCCCAGCCCGAGCGGCAGGTAAATTGCCAGCCAGCGCTGCGCCGCCAGCACCACGACCGTTATCGCGATCATGCCCGCGGTAAAAATTGCCGCCGCGACGTCGCGGCGGCGCGCGCGGATGCCGGGGAGGCACAACAACAGCGCCAGCGCGAACGATGCCAGGGGGGTGGCGAGGATCGGCATGCCGCTGAGCAATGTTTCCGCTCCCAGCGCCTGGATGACCACGCCCGGCAGCACACCACGCAATGGTGCCGGATAGCGGTCGCCCATCTCGATCGCGGTCGCTCCAATCAGGATGTTGCGACCGCGCACCACTGCCGGATCGAACGCGCCGCGCTCGACCGCGACGAAGCTCAGCCGCGGGATCGTATTGGGATCGATCGAGAAATCGACCGGGTAATCGGCATCGGCGACACCAGCGCGCGCCGCAATATAGGCCGACAGCGATGGGCGCGGTGTCCCGGCGGTGATCGTTGCGAGCGGAAGCGCGCGGACGAGACCATCGACCTCGGGCGAGAAGCTGACCGACGCGAGCGCGGCGTGCGCGCGAAACGCGGCGAGCGGCAAGGCATCAAGGGTGCGAAGGTCGCCGGTGCCGGCCTGCTGGCCGAACGTCGGCAACGTCACGCGCCCTCCGGCACGCTGCAATGCCGCGGCGAAGGCGTGATCCTCGACCGGTTCGGAAGCGCTCGAGAAATCGACGTCGAACACGATCGTCGCCGCGCCCGCTGTCCGCAACCGGTCGATCACGGTGACATAATGGTGCCGTGGCCACGGCCAGCGCCGGATCGCGGCCACGCTGCGCGCATCCATTTCGACGATCGCAACTTGCTGGCTGGCAGCGTGCGACTGGACGGCGAAGCGGAACGGCTCCAGCGCACGCCGGATCGGCCCGCCGACGCCGGGCAGCATCGCGATCATTCCGACCAGCCCGGCGGCAAGGAGGATCAGTGCGTTGCTGGACGCGCGCATCAGAACGCGCGGGCGACGCGTAGCGAGATACGCGCGCGGCGATCGCCGGTGTCGAAGCGGACCGGGCCGAGCGGGAGCGCCGCTTCGGCCATCCAGTCGAACCGTCCGGTGCCGATACGCAGCCCGACGCCGGTCGAGGCGAGGCTGCCCCCGCCGACCCCGCCGTTACGATTGCCGACCACCCCGCCGTCGACGAACGTGTACAGCTGCCCGCGGTCAACGACGCTGCCTGGAATGCGCCCGATGTCGGCGCGAACCTCGAGCGATCCCATGATGCCGTGATCGCCGGTCCGTTCGGCATAATCATAGCCGCGACCGAACGCCGGACCGCCTAGCCCGACTTCCATCGCGGCGAGCAGCGGACGCGATGCCAGCTGCCCGGCGCTGGTGATCACCATGCTGAAGGGCTTGCCGAGCCCGACCGTCCAGTCGATCAGATAGGTGCCGGCCACGAAGCGGGCGTCCCCATCAAACCGCGACCCGAGCAGCGAACCGGCATGCGTCACGCCTGCCAGCGGCAGTCCGGTGAGCGCCGCGATCTCGCCGCGCAATGTCCCGCCGCCGACCGCCATGTTGCCACCTAGCGTGCCGGTCATCGTCGCGATGCGATCGCTGCGCAGTCGGCGTCGCGCGAGTTCCTGATCGGTGCCGAGCGCGCGCAGCTCGGCGCTTGCGAACAGGGTCCGCGCGCGGGTACGGAGTAGCGGATATTGCAGCGTCACCGCCGCATCGGCGCTGCGTCCACGCACGTCGAGCGTCCGCAGGAACCCGCCAGGTCGCGTGCGCGCGATCGAACCGGAGGCCGAAAGCGTCAGGCCATCGCCGCCCAGGATTGCACCATAGCGAACCCGCGCGAAGGTGAATTCGCTCGGCTGGAGCGGCGTCTGCGACACGATGAACGCGAGTTCGTCGCCATCGCTGACCAGCGAGTGCAGGGAAGCGAGCGCGGTCGAGCGGACCGGGCCGATCTCCTTGCTGCCACGATTGTCAATCTGAACATAGCCAGATGCCTTGTCGGTCTCGATCGTGACGAGCAGGATGCCGAAGCCGTCCTGCCGGACCAGCCGGCTGTCAATGACGCGGACGCCGGGGACGTCGCTAACCAGCAACAGCGCCCGTTCGAGCTGCTTCTGCTGCACCGGCTGACCAGTGGCGAGCGCCCGCCCGAGCACGTGGTCAGCGGTCGCGCTGCGTCCGCCGATCACCCGCACCGCGTCGATCTTGCCGAGGTCGAGCCCGACCCGCAGCACGCCGTCACGCTGCGCCTGCGCCGGAACCTGCGCGGTAGCGAACGGATAGCCTTGTGCGCGCGCCACGCCGGCGATCGCGCCCGCGAGCGCGGCGACCTGCGTGCGGTCGAGCCGCTGACCGATCACCGCGGTGATCGGGATCGCGAAGACTTCGGGCGGGAGCCGGTCGCCGCCGTCGACGATCACCGCGCGCACCACTTGCGTCAGCGCTGCCGGTGCCTTCGTCGCGACGGTGGCCGGACCGGCGCGCGCCGGGGCGACGGGATCCTGCGGTGTTACGGCCGCCGGCAGCGTCTTCTCGATCAGCCGTGGATCGGCCCGGTCGAGCGCGGTCTGCGCCTCGGCACCCTGCGAGGCGAGCGCCGCCAGCAGCGACCAGGTTATTGCACGCGTCATTTGATCCGATCCGGATGGAGGAGACGGTGCAGTAGCCCGGCAAAGATTGTGATTTGGTTGAAGGTGTTAGATCGTCCGTTACTGACGTCTCAACCATGTTTGGAGAGCCGCCGGAAACGTTGAAGCGGCCATGCGGGGCGCTCCTCGGGCACGATTGGTGACCGATCCGGAGAGTGCATCATGCGTCGCGCCCTGTTCGCCGTTCTGGCGACCACCTGTTCCGCTCCGGCACTGGCCGCGCCCGCGGGATGGACGGTCAGCGAGGCAAGCGGCAACGTTGTCATCGCGCGCGCCGGGGTCAGCACCGTCGCGACGCGCGGGACGGCGGTCAACGCCGGCGATGTCGTCAACACCGGCCCCGGCGGTCGCGCCGTGCTGGTACGCGGCACGGAGTTCATGATGGTCGCGCCGTCATCGCGTTTGCGGCTGCCGGCCGAGGCACAGCCGGCCGGCGTGACGCGGGTCGTCGAGGAGTTCGGCAACATCGTCTTCATGATCAAGAAGAAGATGACCCCGCATTTCGAGGTGAAAACGCCGTACCTCGCCGCGGTCGTGAAGGGCACGACCTTCTCGGTCGGCGTTTCCGATCAGGGGACGGCGGTGCAGGTCCTCGAAGGAGCGGTCGACGTCTCGACGCTCGACGGAGGCGCGCACGATCTGGTCAGGCCGGGCGCGGTCGCGATGATCTCGGCGTCGAACCGGATGCGCATGACGATCGAGGACAACGGCCGGTCACGCGTCCTGGAGTCGCCGGCTGCGGCGGCGCCCGAGCAGGCTGCGCCGGCTGAAGCTCCCGGCCCTGCGTCCGTTGTACAGGCCGATAACGAACCAGCGCCGGCCGCAGCGCCGGTGGCGACCGTCGACGCGCTTGCTGCGCCGGTAAGCGTAACAGCGGCGGGTGAGCCCGTCCCCGCGCCGATCGAGACCGTGCAGGTGGCCAGCGTGACGCCGGTGCTGGCGCAGGCGGTCTATGCGCCCATGACCTCGCTTTCGGCGACGACGAACGGTCTGGTGTCCGGCTCGATCGGCGGCGACGTCGCCGGGGTTGCGGCGGCGACGCGGCTGGCAAACGAGGCGGCGACCACCACGACGCGCGTCGTCGAGGCAGCGGCGGTGATCGTGGAGAAGCAGTCCGCCTCACTGGCGGCGACCGAGGTCGCGGAAAAGTCCAGCGTCGATGCCACCGCCGCCGCGCAGGCGAAGCTGGCGGCGGAACGCAGCTCGCTGGCCGCTGCGGCGGCGAGCGCCAAGGCGGCGGAAGAGGCCGCCATTGCCAAGGCCGCGCAGGAGCAAAGTGCCGCCGCAAAGGCGGTGGCCGCCGCTGCTGCCGATCAGGCGATGCGCGCGGCCTCCGCTGCCGCCGACCAGGCTGCGCAGGCCGAGGCGGCCCGGGTCGCCTCGGCGAGCGTGCAGGCGCAGGCCGTGGCCGAGGCGAGCGTCGCGACCCGGATCGCACAGGAGCAGACCGAGGTGAACGCGCGCGTCACGGGACAGGCGGCAGCGCAGGCACAGGCGCAAGCGCAGGCGGCGGCAGCGCGCGCGGCAGAGGCCGCGCGCCTGGCGCAGGATGCCCAGGCAGCCTCCGCGGCGCTCGTTGCGCAACAGGCGCAGCAGGTCGCCGCGCAAGAAGCGGCTCGACTGGCCAGTGAGGTCGCCGCGCATCTGGAGGCGGAGGCCGTTCGCGCGAACGATGCCCCGTCGCGCGCCGCGGCGGACAAGGCGGCGCGTGACGCCGTCAGGGCGATCGCCGATGCGGCACGTGCGGCCGATGACGCCGAAAAGGCGAGGGCCGACAAGGCCATGCGCGACACGGCAAAGGATGTGGCGGATCAGGCGGCCAGGGCCGCGCGCGACAGCGAGCGGGCGGCAAAGGATAATGCCGACAAGGTCGTCGCCGCGGCCGCAAAGGAAGCGGATCGCGTTGCCAAGGCGGCCGCCGATGCCGCCGAGCGTGCCGCCAGGGCGGCCGCCGACGCAGCGCGGGCAAACGCCGACAAGGCTGCGAAAGAGGCCGACAAGCTCGCGCGTGACAAGGTCGCGGAGCAGGCCGGCAAGGATGCCGCCAAGGCGGCGGCCGACGCCGACAAATCGGCGCGCGACAAGGCGGCGAAGGAGGCCGAGAAGGTAGCGAAGGACGCCGAGAAGGCGGTTGCGAAGGCGGCCGAGGATGCGGCCCGGGAGCAGGAAAAAGCGGCGAAGGACGCGCAAAAGGCAGCAGAAGAAGCCGCAAGACAGGCGGCAAAGGACAAGGACGGCGCGATCAAGGACGTCGGCAAGGGGGTCGAGAACGCAGCCGAGAAGCTGAAGGATCTGCTGAAGGGCAAAATCGGCAATTGATTGGCAACGTTCGGCGCGGGGGGTAGGTCCGTGTCACGTCTGGTCGCGTTCCGGGCGCGGCCGGAAATGCGTTTGGCTATTGTCGGGCAGCGCCTCGCTTCCGGCAGGCAGGCTCGCGGCCTCCGCCCTTACCGTCCGTCGGGT
This sequence comes from Sphingomonas sp. 8AM, assembly GCF_902506455.1. Taxonomy (GTDB): domain Bacteria; phylum Pseudomonadota; class Alphaproteobacteria; order Sphingomonadales; family Sphingomonadaceae; genus Sphingomonas. The sequence continues at coordinate 1,285,373 of NZ_LR733844.1, forward strand.
CGCCTGCGCCGGCCGCTCCGGCGCTTGCGCCGCCAGATCAGCAGACCGGTGACGCTCAGCAGCACGACGCCGGCGCCCACGACCGACACGATCACGCGATAGCCGCGTCCGAACGCGTCGGCGGTGTGCAGGCTCTCGATCCACGTCGTGACGCGGTTGCCGGCCGGACCGGTCACCGGCATGTCGCCACCGGCGACGCGGCCGCTATCGGCGTCGATGTAGAGCGTCGTGTCACCGGTCAGGCTCACATCATCCGACGCGCGTACCCGGTACGCGAAGAGGCGTTTGGCGCGATCGAACGAGAGGCGGTGCTCGGAGCGGATCTGCTGCCCGCGCCGCGCCAGCTCGGCAACCATCGCCGCACGTGCGATCAGATAGCCGTGGCGGAACGACAGCCCGGGTGTTTCCGGTCCGCTTCGCTCAGGCAATGCGTCGTAGCCATCCCGGTACCCCAGCAGCGCCCGCGTGAGCGGCCGGTAGACCGGGCGCAGCGTGAGGTCGACCGACGACCAGGCGAAGACGAGCAGGAATGCCCAGAGCCATAGACCGCCAGCGCGGTGAAGGTCGAAGGTGAGCTTGTGGCCGCCGCTCCACAAGCGCATCCGCCACGATGGCCGCCAGCGCGACCACCAGCCCTTGCGCGCCGCGCCCGACCCGGCGGTCGACAGGCGTATGGGGAAGGTCAGCCACGCGCCGACGAAGCAGTCGAGCGTCCACAACAGCGCGACGATTCCGAACGCGGTTTCGCCGACAGCGCCCAAAGCCAGACTGTAGTGCAGCCGCAGGAGGAACGGCAGCAGGTTGCAGGTGCCCTGCGTGATGTCGCCCCAGCGCCGGCTGCCGACGATATGGCCGCTGACCGGATCGAGGAACACCTCGTCGTCGGCGGGCGCGCTATGGCCGGCAAGCGGCGATAGGAAGAAGCCCGCGGTCCGGCCGGGCAGAGTATCGAGCGGCACCATGGTCACCGCGGCGTTCGGGTAGGCCGCCGCCACCCGTTCGCGCAGCGTCAGCGGATCGAGCGGCCGCACGCCGGATGGCGCGGCGGCTGTCACGAACAATCGTGGCGCCGTCAACGGTTCGAGGTCATCCGACCATGCGAGCACCGCGCCGGTGGATCCCGCCACGACCAGAAAGGCGGCGACGAACAATCCGGTCCAACGGTGCGCGAGGACGAGCCAGCGGCGCGGCATGGCGCGGCTCAGGAGCGAAGGCGCAGCGTCGCCAGCACCGTGCGCGGCGCGCCCGGATAGAGGTAGCTGTTCTGGGAATCATAATACCGCCGGTCGGTCAGATTCTGGACGTTGACCGCCAGTTCGACCCGTGTGCCGAGCTTGCCGTACAGAGCGGCATCGGCGCGCAGGTAATCCGGGATACGGAACGTGTTGGGCAGATAGGCTTCGCGCTGCCCGACGTAGAACACACCCACCCCGACGCCGAGCGGCAGGGCGGGCGGATCGTAGCGGGTCCAGAAACTCGCCTGATGGTGCGGCACGTTGAGCAGACGGTCCCCGACCGGGATCGCCTCGTCGCGGGTGACGACGGCATCGGTATAGGCGTAGGAGGTGACGATCTGGAGCTGGTCCAGCGGCTTGGCGCTGAGATCGAACTCGAGCCCGCGCGACCGTTCCTGACCGGCGAGGATCGCGAAATCAGGATCGGCGGGATCCGGCGTCGCCACGTTGCGCTTGGTTATCTGATAGACTGCCGCCGAAACGGTCAATCGTCCGTCGTGCATGACATATTTGATGCCGCCTTCGACCTGCTCCCCCTGTTCGGGCGCGGGCGGACTGCCGCCTCTGAGCGTCGTCGAGGTCTGCGGATTGAAGCTCCGCGCGTAATTCGCATAGAGTCGCACCGCTGGTGCGGGCTCGAAGATCAGCCCGATCCGCGGGGTGGTCTGATTCTGGCCGAAGCGGGTGATGGCGCCGGTGAGATGATCTTCGACGCGGTCGCGGAAATGGTCGAAGCGAAGACCGGCCAGCAACTTCCATCGCTTGGCCAGTGAGATGAGATCCTGTGCATAGCCGCCGAGGTCATCGGTTACCTCGCGCCGCAGCCGGAGCCGAGGCGGAAGACCCGCCGCCTTGCCGGCATACACCGGCGCGAAGATATCGATCGGGGCGACCGTGTCATAGCGGCGGAAGTCGTTCACCGCCGTGATGCGATTGCCATCGACGCCGGCCACGAGGCGGTGATGAAGCCCGAACGTGTCGAAGGAGCCGTGCAGCTCCGCGAAACCGTTGAGAAAGGTCTCGGGGGAGCGCACGCGGGTGAATTGCCGGTTGACGGTGCGACCGTCGGTTTCGAGATCGGTCGTCTGGGTCGCCTCGCGGCGGTCGGTGTTGCGGTTGCGCTCGACCCCCGTCCGCATCGACCACCCGCCACCCAGGTCGTGATTGAGCACCGCCGACAGATCGTTTGCGTCGACGCGGTAGCGATCGCCCGGCTCGCCGAGGAAGCGCGACGGCGGCAGTCGGAACGCGATCAGTCCCAGCGAGTCCGGGTCGAAGCCGCGATCGGGTGTGGTGACGATGTGCAGATAATAGCCGCGCAGGTCGAGCGTGGTGAAGGGTGTGATCCGCCAGGTGAGCGCACCGCCGACGGTCCACTTGCGTGGATCGATATGCTCACGAAAATTTTCGCCGCGGTCATCGGCGCCGGTCAGGCGGATACCGAGCGTGCTGGACAGCGGCTGGCTCACGTCACCCTGCACGCGATACTTGCCATAGCTGCCGGCGGTCAGGGCGATCTCGCTCTGGCCGACTTCGGTCGGCGCCTTGGTCACGATGCTGACCACGCCGCCCGGTTCGATATAGCCGGTCGACACCGAGGCCGGACCCTTGATGACCTCGATCCGATCGACATGCACGAGGTCGACGGCGGTATCGTAGAAGCTGTGGCGAAAACCGTTGAGCAATCCGGTTTGCGCGTCGAAGCCGCGGATGCCGAATGAGTCGGTGACGCCAAGGTAGGCTTCCTTGCGGACCACGCCCGACACGTTGCGGATCGCGTCGCCCAGTCGCTGGAAACCCTGATCCTCGATCAGTTGCGCGGGAACGCTTTGAATCGCGATCGGCAGGTCCTTGATGGGCGCGTCGAGATGGGTCGCATCCGAAATGCTGCGTTGCGCGGAGACGATGATGTCACCGACCGCACCGCTTTGTTGCGGCGCGCTGCCGATCTCCTGTGCGATTGCGGGCGTTACGATCGTCATCACACCCGATGCGGACATCAGCATCCGCCACATACGCCTCATCATCGACTCCACGGCTATTGCGAGTCGTTATCGGATAGGAGGTTCGTTACGGATTGTAAACGATCAGGTCGCGGTCGCTTATCGGCGCGCATCGCTTCCGATCCGCAACCTCTCTTGGGTCGTTGCGCCGGACTCGAACGGGGCCTTCAAACTTCGCGCGCCAGACGTGAGAAGCGGGAGCCCGGATCAAGATCGGGGTGACGGGGGCAAGTAATCGATGGTCGTCGGTCACCTTGCCCAGGTTTCCAGCCGGTGGGCGAAGCGACGTGCCGCCGGCCCGTCCCGCGAGGAGAAGGGCCGACGTCGTAGCTTACGCGGTCAGACCGCCGTCGATGTTGAGCGTGGTGCCGGTGATGTAGCTCGCGTCCGGTCCGGCGAGGAACGATGCGGCGCCTGCGATCTCCTCGACGGTGCCGTATCGGCCGAGCGGGATCGACCCGCGCAACTGCTGCGCGAATTCGCTGTCGGCGGGGTTAAGGTCGGTATCGATCGGACCCGGCTGGACGGTGTTGACGAGGATGTTGCGGGCGGCGAGGTCCTTGGCCCAGCCGCGTGCGAGCGCCGCCACCGCCGCTTTGGTCGCGCCATAGGTTGCGGTCGCAGTGAAGGCGAGATCGCCGGAGATGCTGCCGATCAGGATGATCCGCCCACCGTCAACGAGGTGCGGCAGCGCCGCGCGCGTGCCGATGTGGAGCCCCTTCACATTGACGCCGAACTGGCGATCGTAGGCGTCATCGGTATCGTCGGCGACCGGAAGGAACTCCGCAATGCCGGCATTGTGGACCAGAATGTCGATCCCGCCCAACGCCGCCGCGGCCTTCTCGATGCCTGCGCGCTGTGAGGCGGGGTCGGCGGCATCCGCCTGGAACGCGAATGCCGTTCCACCCGCGCCTTGGATCGCCGCGACGGTCGCGTCGGCTGCGGCCTTGTTGCCGGCATAGGTGATCGCGACCGTCGCGCCGTCGGCAGCCAGCCGCCGGGCGATCGCCGCACCGATGCCGCGCGACCCGCCGGTGACGAGCGCCCGCTTGCGTGCAAGTGACATGTGCATTCTCCATATCTCGCCCGCGATCACGACATCGTGCGCCGTCGGCCGGACGAAGATGGCACGTCATTCCGACGGTTCAATATTCCCGAACTATTAAATTTACTTTGCGCACTTATATCTGGCGTATGCCTCGTTTCACTCACCCCCGGCTGGAGGACGTGCCGCTCGATCTGGCGTTGCACGCGCTGGCCGATCCCAACAGGCTCGGCATGGTGGCGCGGCTGGCCGCAACCGAGCGGCTCAGCTGCGGTGACGCGGCGCCGTGCGGCACGATTCCGAAGAGTACCTTGTCAAATCATCTAAAGCTGTTGCGCGCGGCGGGGCTGATCGAGACGACACAGGTCGGGCGCGAGATGATCAATACGCTGCGCCGCGACGACTTCGATCGGCGTTTTCCGGGGTTGCTCGACGCAGTGCTTGCCAACCGGCCCACGTGACCGGCTGGCGTCACATTCGGGCTCTTATTGCCAGACACTGACCCGCTGTGCCGGCGACAGATACAAGGCGTCGCCCGGCTTGACGCCGAACGCCTGATACCAGGGGGCAAAATTCCGCACGATGCCGTTGACGCGATATTTGTCGGGCGAGTGCGGATCGCTGAGCAACTGCTGCCGCACCGCCTCGTCGCGGCGCTTGCCCTGCCAGGCCTGCGCGTAGGCGAGGAAGAAACGCTGATCGCCGGTCAGCCCGTCGAGCACCGGCGGCTCGCCGTGGCGCGCGACGTAGCGGCGATAGGCGGCATAGGCGGTCTCGAGCCCGCCGAGATCGGCGAGATTCTCGCCAAGCGTCAGGCGGCCCTTGATCCGGACGCCGGGGATCGGCTCATATTGGTCGAACTGTGCGGCGAGCCGGTCGGCCTGGACGGTGTATTTGGCGGCGGTGTTCTTGCTCCACCAGTCGCGCAGGCGTCCCTTCTCGTCGAACTGCCGCCCCTGATCGTCGAAGCCGTGGCCCATCTCGTGCCCGATCGTCGTTGCGCCGGTCTCCGCGTAATTGACTGCCGGGTCGGCGTTCGCATCGAAGAACGGCGGCTGCAGGATCGCCGCCGGCAGCGTGATCTGGTTCATCGTCGGATCGTAATAGGCGTTGACCGTTTGCGGAGTCATGTACCACAGACCGCGGTCGACGGGCTTGGGGAAGCGCTGCAGCTGGAGCCGCCACTGGAAGTCCGCGGCCGCCAGGTTGTTGGCGAGCGGATCGGTCCGGCTGACCAAAAGCGTCGTATAGTCGATCCACTTCGCCGGGTGACCGACGCGCGGATCGAAGGTCGCGAGCTTGGCGAGCGCCGCGGTGCGGGTCGCTGTGTCCATCCACGTCGCCGCGGTGATCTTGTCCTTATAGGCGGCCTGCACATCGGCGACCAGCTCGTCGGCCTTGGCCTGCGTCCTCGGCGACCAATATCGCTGAACGTAGATCGCGCCGACCGCCTCGCCGAGCGCGTCGTCGATCAACGCCATGCCGCGCTTCCACCGCGCGCGCTGTTCGGGCACGCCGCGCAACGTCTTTGAGTAGAACTCGAAATTGGCCTGATCGAACGCGCGCGGCAGGAAGGGCGCGGCGCCGGAGATGAAGCGCGCGGTCATCCACTCTTTCCACGTCGACAGCGGTACGTCGCCTAGCCGCTTGGATGCGGCCGCGACCGCGCTGGGTTCCGACACGTTGACCCTTGCCGCCTGACCGAGCCCGATCGCGGCCAGGGTCGGCGTCCACCCGATCTCGGGAGCGAGCTTCATCAATTGCGCGCGCGTCATCGGATTGTGCGTCTTGACCGGGTCACGGCGCTGCTCGGGCGTCCACTGGTCCTGGCTGAGCCGCGTTTCCAGCGCGATGATCCGGTCCGCCTTCGCAGCGGCATCCGACACTCCGGCCAGTTCCTGGATCGTGATGAGGTAGTTACGATAGGCGCGGCGGATCGTGTCGTAGCGTTCGCCGGTCAGCAGGTAATAGTCGCGCGTCGGCAGACCCAGCCGGGCCTGTCCGGCGTCGACCATGTAGCGCGTCGGATCGTCGGCATCGGCGGAGATGCCGATGTTGACCGGGGAGGGAAAGCCCGGGCGCATCATCAACTTGACGAGCTGCGGGCGGGTCGTGATCGCGGCGATCCGCGCGAGCCATGGCGCCAGCGGCGCACGTCCGCGCGCCTCGATCGCCTGATCGTCCATCCACGCCGCGTAGAAATCGCCGACCTTCCGCGCCGCGGGCGTCGTCGGCCGTGCCGCGGCCGCCTCGACGATCCGGCGGACCTGACCTTCGATTTCGTCGGGCAAATCGTAATTATATCCGGCGCCTACCTTGTCCGCCGGGATCGGGTGATCGCGCAGCCACGTACCGAGCGCATAGGCGTAGAAATCGTCGCCCGGCTTGACGGAGCGATCCATGTCTCGAAGCTCGAGCCCCCATGGCTGGTAGCGGGGTACGGCGGTCTGGGCGGTCAGCAGCGCGGGGACGGACAGGAAAGCCAGTGCGAAAAGGGCAGTAGGACGCATCGGAGACTCCGCAGGGATCGGCGGCGGCGAGCCTAGCCGAACGACCCGAACCTCGCCAAGCGCCGCACCGCCGCGAAAAGCGCGCGCTATATGCCGGCTATATGCAAATGACCAGAATCGCTCTCGAATTACTACGCGTGCTGCGCCTAATCGCTCTGCCCTGGAGGGGCCGCCATGCGGCGGTCGCCACTTCCAAGGGGGCATGAATGAACTTCCGTTATGTCGCGTTCGTCGCGGCGCTGGTGACGGCTCCGGCGGCCGCGCAGAACAATGAAGCGGCGGATCAATCACCTGCGGTGACGGTCAGCGGCGCGGCGACGATCGCGTCCGATTACCGGTTCCGGGGCGTGTCGCAGACCGACCGCAACATGGCGGTGCAGGGCGGGATCACGGTCGCGCACCGAAGCGGCGTCTACGTGGGCACGTGGGGCTCCAATCTGGCCGGCTGGGGCACCTTCGGCGGCGGAAATATGGAGCTCGATCTCATCGCGGGCTACAAGACGAAGCTCTCCGACACCGGAACGATCGACGTCGGTCTCACCTGGTACATGTATCCGGGCGGTGCGGCGAAAACCGACTTCGCCGAGCCCTATGTCAAGCTGAGCGGCACGACCGGACCGGCGACGCTGACCGCCGGCGCGGCCTATGCGCCCAGGCAGCAGGCGATCGGCAAATGGTATGCGACGGGCGCCGACGCTGCGGCGCGGACCTACACTCATCCGGGGGCGAAGGACGACAACCTGTACCTCTGGGGCGACGGGGCGGTCGCCATCGGGGGAACGCCGGTCACCGGCAGGGCGCATGTCGGGCATAGCCGCGGGCAGGACGGGCTGGGGCCCAACGCGACCGCGGTCGCACCGACCGGCGCCTACTGGGACTGGTCGCTGGGCGCGGACGTCACCTTCGACAGGCTGACCCTGAACGTCAGCTATGTCGACACCGACATCACCGCGCGCGCGTCGCGCTACCTCCAGCCGAGCTTCAGCAAGGGGCAGGACGGGACCGGATCGATCGCCGGGGGCACCGTCGTCGCCTCGCTGACCGCCGCCTTCTGAACCGGGAGCACATGCCATGCAGGATTTGCTGTGGATCGCGATCATGATCGGGCTGGTGGCGGCGACGCTCGCTTTCGTCCGGCTGTGCGACAACGCCTGAGGAACCGCGCGATGACCCTCGATCTCTGGCTCGCCGCGCTGACCGCGGCCGGGCTGCTCATCTATCTGGTGGCGGTGCTGATCCGCCCCGAACGCTTCTAGAAGGAGGCGATCCCATGACATTCCAGGGCTGGTTCCTGATCCTCGCCTTCACCGGCATCCTGCTGGCGCTCGCCAAGCCGGTCGGCCTGTGGCTGTTCGCGCTGTACGAGGGGCGGCGCACGCCGCTCCATGCGATCCTCGGTCCGGTCGAGCGCGGCTTCTACAGGCTGTCCGGCATCGACCCCGCCGAAGAGCAGGGCTGGCGGCGCTATGCGGTGCACATGCTGCTATTCAACGCGGTGCTGATGCTATTCACCTATGCGGTGCTGCGGTTGCAAGCCGTGCTCCCGGGCAATCCACAAGCGCTGGCCGCACCGAGCGAGCATCTGTCGTTCAACACCGCGATCAGCTTCACCGCGAACACCAACTGGCAGAGCTATGGCGGCGAGAGCACGATGTCGAACCTCAGCCAGATGCTGGGGCTGACGATCCACAACTTCCTGTCGGCGGCGACCGGGATCGCGCTGGCGTTCGCGCTGTTCCGCGGGTTCGCACGCCGCGAGGCCAAATCGGTCGGCAACTTCTGGGCGGACGTGACGCGCGTCACCCTGTACCTGCTGCTGCCGCTCTGCGTGGCGCTGACGCTCTTCTATATCGCCAGCGGCGTGCCGCAGGCGCTGGCCGGGGTCGTCGACGTGCAGACGCTGGAGGGCGCGCGGCAGTCGATCCTGCTCGGCCCGGTCGCGAGCCAGGAAGCGATCAAGATGCTCGGCACCAACGGTGGCGGGTTCTTCAACGTCAATTCGGCGCATCCGTTCGAGAACCCGACCGCGCTGACCAATTTCGTCCAGATGCTGTCGATCTTCCTGCTCGGCGTCGGGCTGACGTGGACGTTCGGCAAGGCGGTCGGCAACACGCGGCAGGGCTGGGCGATCCTCGCCGCGATGATGATCCTGTTCCTCGCCGGCACGACCGTGACCTATTGGGCGGAAGCGGCGGGCAATCCGGTGCTGCACCAGATCGGCGTCGCGGGCGGCAATATGGAGGGCAAGGAGGTGCGGTTCGGCATCGCTGCCTCCGCGCTGTTCTCGGTCGTCACTACCGCGGCTTCATGCGGCGCGGTCAATGCGATGCACGACAGCTTCACCGCGCTGGGCGGGATGATCCCGCTGTTCAACATGCAATTGGGCGAGGTCGTGATCGGCGGCGTCGGCGCGGGCATCTACGGCTTCCTGCTGTTTGCCATCCTGGCGGTGTTCGTCGCCGGGCTGATGGTCGGGCGCACGCCCGAATATGTCGGCAAGAAGATCGAGGCGCGCGAGGTGAAGCTGGCGGTGCTGGCGATCGCGGTGCTGCCGTTGATGATCCTGGGGCTGACCGCGCTGTCGTCGGTGCTGCAACAGGGACTGGCCGGCCCGCTCAACAAGGGGCCGCACGGGTTCAGCGAGATCCTGTATGCCTTCACCAGTGCGGTGGCGAACAACGGCTCCGCCTTTGCCGGGCTGACCGCCAGCACGCCTTATTACGACGCACTGCTGGGCGTCGCGATGTGGGTCGGGCGGTTCCTCGTCATCGTGCCGATGCTGGCGATCGCGGGCAGTCTCGCCGCCAAGAAATACACGCCGGAAAGCGCGGGGTCGTTCCCGACCACCGGCGGGCTGTGGGTGGGGCTGCTGGTCGGCATCATCCTGATCCTCGGCGGTCTCACCTTCCTGCCGAGCCTCGCGCTCGGTCCCATCGCCGATCATCTCGCGATGATCCGCGGCCAGCTCTTCTGATCGGGCGCCCTCATGGCCAAGCAGTCAAAAAGCCTTTTCACCGCCGACCTCGTCCTGCCGGCGATCTCGGCCTCGTTCCTCAAACTCAACCCCGCGCAGCTGATCCGCAACCCGGTGATGTTCGTCACCGCGGTGGTCGCGGCGCTGATGACCGTGCTGCTGGTGATCGGTCACGACGCGCTCGGCATCGGGTTCAAGATGCAGCTCGTCATCTGGCTGTGGCTGACGGTGCTGTTCGGCACCTTTGCCGAGGCATTGGCGGAAGGGCGCGGCAAGGCGCAGGCGGCATCGTTGCGTGCCGCCAAGGCGGAGCTGACCGCCAAAAGGCTGAAGCGCGACGGGCGCGAGTATGACGACGTGCCCGCGAGCCAGCTGAAGATCGGCGACGTGGTGCTGGTCGAGACGAACGACCTGATCCCGTCCGATGGTGAAGTGATCGCGGGCGTCGCCTCGGTCAACGAGGCCGCGATTACCGGCGAGAGCGCGCCGGTGATCCGCGAGGCCGGCGGCGACCGTTCGGCGGTGACGGCGGGGACGCGCGTCATCTCCGACGAGATCCGCGTCAAGGTGACGGTGGAGCCGGGCAAGGGCTTTCTCGACCGAATGATCGCGCTGGTCGAGGGGGCCGAGCGGCAGAAGACGCCGAACGAGATCGCGCTGACCTTGTTGCTGGTCGGGCTGACAATCGTCTTCCTGATCGCGGTCGCGACGATCCCCGGCTTTGCGAGCTATGCCGGCGGGAGCATTCCGGTGGCGATCCTCGCCGCGCTGCTGATCACGCTGATACCGACAACGATCGCGGCGTTGCTGTCGGCGATCGGGATCGCGGGAATGGACCGGCTGGTGCGGTTCAACGTGCTCGCCAAGTCGGGGCGCGCGGTCGAGGCGGCCGGTGATATCGACGTGCTGCTGCTCGACAAGACGGGCACGATCACGATCGGCGACCGGCAGGCGTCGGAGTTCCGCGCCGTCGGCGGCGCGAGCGCGGCCGAGCTGGCGGAGGCGGCGTTGCTCGCCAGCCTCGCCGACGAGACGCCCGAGGGGCGCTCGATCGTGGTGCTGGCGCGCGAGACGTTTCATGTGACGACCGCGCTGCTGCCCGACGATGCCGAGGTGATCCCGTTCACCGCGCAGACGCGCATCTCGGGGGTGAAGACCGGCGGGGCGCTGATCCAGAAGGGGGCGGTCGATTCGATCCTGCGCGCCAATGACGGCAGCGGCGCGACCGCGGCGGCGACCGAATTGCGGCGCGTCACCGACGAGATCGCGCGCGCGGGCGGTACGCCGCTGGCAGTGGCGCGCGACGGGCGGCTGCTGGGTGCGATCTTCCTGAAGGACGTGGTGAAGGCGGGGATCCGCGAACGCTTCGGCGAGCTGCGGACGATGGGGATCCGCACGGTGATGATCACCGGCGACAATCCGCTGACCGCCGCGGCGATCGCGGCGGAGGCCGGGGTCGACGACTTCCTCGCGCAGGCGACACCCGAGGACAAGCTGGCGCTGATCCGGAAGGAGCAACAGGGCGGCAAGCTGGTCGCGATGTGCGGCGACGGGACCAACGATGCACCGGCGCTGGCGCAGGCCGATGTCGGCGTGGCGATGAACACCGGCACGCAGGCGGCGCGCGAGGCGGGCAATATGGTCGACCTGGACAGCGATCCGACCAAGCTGATCGAGGTGGTCGGGCTCGGCAAGCAATTGCTGGTGACGCGCGGGGCGCTGACGACCTTCTCGGTCGCCAATGATGTCGCGAAATATTTCGCGATCATTCCGGCGATGTTCGTCGCGCTCTATCCGGGGCTGGGCGTGCTCAACGTGATGGGGCTGGCGTCGCCGCAATCGGCGATCCTGAGCGCGATCATCTTCAACGCGATCATCATCCCGTTGCTGGTGCCGCTGGCGCTGAAGGGGGTGGCGTATCGGCCGATGCCGGCCGGGCCGCTGCTGGCGCGCAACCTTGCGGTCTATGGTCTGGGCGGGCTGCTCGCGCCGTTCGTGGGGATCAAGATCATCGATGTGGTCGTCGGCGGGCTGGGGCTGGCGTGATTGTGCAAGCCCCTCCCCCTTGGGGGAGGGGTTGGGGGGTCGCCGTCGCCGGGACGAGCGAGCTCAAGGCCCTCGCGGCGAACTGAGGGCGGACCGATGCTTCGTGCCCTGGCCGCGTGGTCGCTCTCCTATCGCCTGCTCGTGCTGGCGCTGTCGATCGTGACGGCGGCGCTGGGCGCATGGGCGTTCGCGACCCTGCCGGTCGACGCCTATCCCGATATCGCGCAGACGCAGGTCAAGATCATCCTCAAGGCCCCGGGCATGACGCCCGAGGAGGTCGAGACGCGGATCATCGCGCCGATCGAGCTGGAGATGCTGGGCTTGCCGCGCCAGTCCGTGCTCCGTTCGACCGCCAAATATGCGATCGCCGACGTCACGATCGACTTCGACGAGGGCACCGACATCTACTGGGCGCGCCAGCAGGTGACCGAGCGGCTGGCGGGGGTGATGAAGGACATGCCGGAGAGCGTGTCGGGGGGGCTCGCGCCGATCTCGACCCCGCTCTCGGAAGTGTTCATGTTCACCGTCGAGGGATCGCTGACGCTCGCCGAGAAGCGCGAGCTGCTCGACTGGACGATCCGGCCCGCGCTGCGCACCGTGCCCGGCGTCGCCGATGTCAACGTGCTGGGCGGGCATGTGCGCACCTATGAGGTGCGCCCCGATCCGGTGCGCATGGCCGCCGCGGGGCTCACGATCGAGGCGGTCGCCGAAGCGGTCGAGCGCGGCAACCGCAACGACGGCGCGGGTCGCCTCGCGCGCGGCGACGAGGCGCTGATCGTCCGCGCAGTCGGCGCGATTCGCGATGCCGACGATCTGCGGCAGATGGTGGTGGTCGCGCGGAACGACCGAATCGTGCGGCTGGGCGATATCGCCACGATCGGCGCGGGCAGCCAGACGCGTTATGGCGGGCTGACGCGCAACGGCAGGGAATCGGTCGAGGGGCTGGTCCTCGCGCTGCGCGGCGCGGACGCGCGCAAGGTGGTGGACGGCGTCGAGGCGCGGCTGGCGGAGCTGAAATCCGGCCTCCCCAAAGGTGTGACGATCGACGTCTTCTACAACCGCTCCGACCTGATCGAACATGCCGTGGGCACCGTGCAGGAGGCGCTGATCGAGGCGATCGTGCTGGTGGTGATCCTGCTCGTCATCTTCCTCGGCGACTGGCGCGCGGCGGCGATCGTCGCGACCACGTTGCCGATGGCGGCGCTCATCACCTTCCTCGCGATGCGCTACATGGGCATGTCGGCGAACCTCATGAGCCTCGGCGGGCTGGCGATCGCGATCGGGATGCTGGTCGACGGCGCGGTCGTGGTGGTGGAGAATGTCGTCGACCGGCTCGCGCATGCCAAGGACGACGGCGTGCCGCGCCTGAACGTGGTGTTCCGCGCCACCGCCGAGGTGGTGGTGCCGGTGTCCGCCGGGCTGCTGATCATCGCGCTGGTCTTCGTGCCGCTGCTGTCGCTGCAGGGGCTGGAGGGGAAGCTCTTCGCGCCGGTCGCACTGACGATCATGTTCTCGCTCGCCGCGGCGCTGTTGCTCGCGCTGACGCTCGTGCCGGTGCTCGCGTCCTACGGGCTGAAGGCGGGCGAGCATCGCGAACCGTGGATCATGCGGATGCTCGCGCCGCGCTACCATCGGCTGCTGGCCGGCGCCTTCGCGCGCAAGCCGCTGGTCTATGGCGTGGCGGGCGCGGGGCTGGTGCTGGCGGTGCTGGCCTATGGCGCGGTCGGCAAGACGTTCATGCCGACGATGGACGAGGGCGCGGTGGTGATGCAGACCACCAAGCTGCCCTCGATCGGCCTCACCCGCACGCTCGCGCTGGATGGCAAGGTCGAGCAGGCGATCCTCGCTGCGGTGCCCGAGGTGGAGCGGATCGTCGCACGCAACGGCGTCGACGAGATCGGCCTCGACGCGATGGGGCTCAACGAGACCGACATGTTCATGGCGCTGAAGCCGCGCGACGCGTGGCGCGGCACGAAGCAGGACATCGTCGACGCCATCCGCAACGTGATGGAGGGGATGCCGGGAGTCGAGCCGGTGTTCACCCAACCGATCGAGATGCGCGTCTCCGAGATGCTGACGGGTTCGCGCGGCGATCTGGCGATCAAGATCTTCGGCCCGGATCTGGGGACGCTCTCGGCGCTGGCCGGGCAGATCGAGGGCACGTTGCGCGGGGTGCGCGGCGCGTCCGAGGTGGTGACGGCGGCGAATGCGTCCGTCGATTACCTCCAGCTCGATGTGGATCGCGCCGCGGCGGGGCGGTTCGGGATGCCGGTCGACAGTTTCGAGGACATGCTGCGCGCGCAGGTCGAGGGCCTGCCCGCGGGGACGGTGATCGAGGCGCAGAAGCGTATCCCGGTGGTCATCAAGGGGGACGATGCCGTGCGCGAGGATCCGGCGCGCTTCCGCGACCTGCAAATGGTGACGCCGGGCGGCACGGTCGCGCGGGTCAGCGACCTTGCGCACGTCACCGAGACGCAGGGGCCGGTGATGCTGAGCCATGAGAGCGGCGGTCGCTACGCGCTGGTGCAGGCATTCGTGTCCGGGCGCGATCTCGTCGGGTTCGTCGAGGAGGCGCGGGCGAAGGTCGCGGCGCAGGTGAAATTGCCGGATGGCTATCGCATCGTCTGGGGCGGGCAGTTCGAGAACCAGCAACGCGCCGCGGCGCGGTTGATGCTGGTGATCCCGATCGCGTTGCTGATGATCTTCTTCGTGCTGTTCGCGACGCTCAAGTCGCTGCGCGGCGCGCTGCTGATCCTCGCCAACATCCCCTTCGCGGCGGTCGGCGGGATCGTGTCGCTGTGGATCGCGGGCGACTTCCTGTCGGTGCCGGCGTCGGTCGGGTTCATCGCTTTGCTCGGCATCGCGGTGCTCAACGGGCTGGTGCTGGTGAGTTATTTCCGACAGCTGCGCGCGGAGGGCGTGCCGCTCGCCGATGCGGTGCGGGTCGGGGCGGAGCGGCGGCTGCGGCCGGTGCTGATGACCGCGTCGATCACCGCCTTCGGGCTGGTGCCGCTGCTGTTCGCGACCGGGCCGGGATCGGAGATCCAGAAGCCGCTGGCGATCGTGGTGATCGGCGGGCTGGTGTCGTCGACGCTGCTGACGCTGGTGCTGCTGCCGTTGCTCTACGAGCGGTTCGGCGAAAGCCGGGCGGAGCGGGTCGCATGAGCAGCGTGCTGCTGCGGTTCGCCGGCGCGGCGGGCGATGCCGAACCGATCGTCGAGGCGCTGCGCGCCCGGTCGTCCGTTCCGATCCACGTTCGCGACGAAATCGTCCGCGGGCTGGATTTCGCCGATGCCGGAACGGCCGAGCGGGTGACCGGTGCGCTGCGCCGCGTCGCGATCGAGCTGCTCGCGGCGACCGATGACGTTCCGGCGCTGGTCGCCGCGGTGGACGCGTCGCGTCGCCGGCTGCCGGTGCGCTGGATGACGCTGCCGGTGGGCGACATGGGACGACTGGCATGAAGCGCGCGCTCCTGATCCTCGCGCTGGCGACACCGCTGCCGGTGCTAGCGCAGGATCTGCCGCCCGTGGCCGAGGTGCGCGCCGCGCTGGAGGCCTATCCGGCGGTGATCGCCGCCGATGCGCGCGTCGACGCCGCGCGCGGGGCGGGCGACGCGCTGCGCGCCGGGCCGCACGAGGTGACCCTGCAGGGTACGCTCTCCAACCGCCGGGTGGACATGGAGCGCCGCGACTATCGGGAATATGACGTAACGCTCAGCCGTGCGGTGCGCCTGCCCGGCAAGGCGTCGCTCGATCGCCGGGCAGGCGCGCTCGGCGTCGAGGTGGCGATCAATCGCGCCGAGGACGCGCGACATCAGGCGGCGCTCGCGCTGGTCGAGCTGTGGTATCGCTGGCTCGGCGCGAGTGCTCGGCATCGCAATGCGGTGGCGACGCAGGCCAACCTCCAACAGGCCGCGCGGGCGATCGACCGCCGCGTGGCGCTCCGCGACGCCGCGGTGCTCGATGCGGATCAGGCCGCCGCGGCGGTCGCCTCGGCGGCGCTGCGGGTCGGCGAGGCCGCCGCCACGCGCGACCGCGCGCGCGCCGAGCTGGCGGCGACCTTCCCCGAACTCGCGCTACCGGGCGACGCGCCCGAGATCGCGGTGGGTGAGGGGTATGAAACCGCGCTGGCATCGCTCGCCGCGGATGCAGTGACCAAAAGCCACGACATCACCGCCGCCGATCGCACGGCAGACCGTGAAGCCGCGCTCGCCCGCCGTTCGACGCTCGACCGCCGCCCCGACCCGACGCTCGGGCTGCGCAGTTTCCAGGAGCGTGGCGGGCAGGAAAAGGGCGTCGGCGTGTTCCTGTCGATGCCGTTTGGTGGGGGATATCGGCGCGGCCTGGCGGAGGAAGCGGCGGGCACCGCCCGTGCCGCGACGTTCGAGGCGGCGCACGTGCGCCGCGAGGTGGCGGCGCATTCCGCGGGCGATCTCGCCGAGACCCGCGCGCGCCTCGCCGCGTGGCGCGCGGCCCGCGCTGCGGTTGCCCGCGCGGATGCTGCGGCGGCGAAGACGGCGCGCGGACAGGATGTCGGGGTCCTCGACCTCGCGGATCGTCTCTACGCCGACCGCCTCGCCTATGAAGCGCGCGCCGCGGAGATCGACGCGCGCACCGCCGCCGCGCTGGCAGTGACGAAGATGCGTATCGATGCACATGCCCTGTGGATCGAGTAGCGCGCCGTCATGGGCCTTGAGGTTGCCTTGCCCTAGCCGGCGATCGTGGGCCTTGCCCTAGCCGGCGATCGTGGCGACCGACCCGGAGTCGACGCGGAGGCCAGCGCCGTTGATAAAGCTCGCCCGCTCCGAACACAGGAACGCGACCGCGGCGGCGACCTCCTCGGCACGGCCGCGTCGTTTCAGCACCATGCCGCGCCGTTCTTCGTCAAGGAAGCTGTCGATCGCCGCGTCGAAGCTCTCACCGCGTTCCCCGGCACGCTTGCGCATCATCTTGTCGGTCATCGGCGTCGCGATAAAGGCGGGTGAGACGGTATTCACCAAAACATTGTCGCCACCATAGGCCTTGGACAGCCCCTTCGCGAGGCTGAGGATGCCCGCCTTCGACGCGCAATAGGCGAGTTCGTCGACATAGGGCTGAACCGCGTCCTCCGACGCGAACAGCACGATCCGGCCCCAGCCGCCGCGGCGCATCGCGGGGATCGCCTCGCGGCACATCCGGACGGCACCCATCAGGTTGATGTCGAGCGTCTGCTGCCAGCCGGCATCGTCGACGTCGAGGAAATCGCCGGTAGCGCCGGTGACGCCGGCCGCGTTGACGTAGATGTGAGGATCGCCAAGACTTTCGCGCACCTCCGCCCACAACGCCTGGACATCGTCCGCCTTCGTCACGTCGCCGGTGACGGCGATCACATCGCCGAGGCCGGAGAGTTCGGCGCGCGTCTCCTCCAGATCACCTCCCGGCTGGTCGGTGATGGCGACGCGCGCGCCAGCCTCAAGCAGCAGCCGGGCGGTTTCCTTGCCCATCCCCGAGTCTGCGCCGCTCACCAGGGCGATGCGGTCTCTGATACCCAGATCCATGATAATCCCTCGTCTGTTCCGGGCGTCGAACGCACGACACGATAAACCGGCCGGCCAGCCGCAGGCAATTATCCAGGTGAAGTCGAAGCCGCTCCCGTCATCCCGGTTGATCGCTATCAATGGCGCAGATTTCCAAGCTCGGTTAGACACCTGTCATGAAGGTCGAAGGTCGCCATTGACGAAGACGCCGTCCGCCCGCCGGATCAGCATCGCCATTTGCGTGCCCGCCCGCAACGAGGCGGAGACGTTGCCAGCGCTCTTCACGGCGCTGGAGCGGCTCGATCGGGGCGGCACGGCGCCGGTCCTGTGTCTTCATCTCGACAGCTGCGACGACCGTAGCGCGTCTGTCGCGCATGATTATGCCGCCCACGCATCGTTCCCCGTCCGGGTCGAACACGCGCACCAGTCGGCGCCCAACGCGGGTCACGCACGCCATCGCGCGATGCTGCTGGGCGAACGGGCGCTCGAGGGCGCCGGGGTGCTGCTGACCACCGATGCCGACAGCAGACCCGATCGCCATTGGTTGCAGGCGATGATCGCCGCGCTCGACACGGCCGATGTCGTGGCGGGCAGGGTGGTACGGACGGTCACCCAGCCCCATCCGGCGCAGGATCGCCTCGAGCGTTACTATGAGGCGCTTCATGCCCGTCGCCGGGTGCTCGATCCGGTGGTGTGGGAGGCGTCGGCGACCCACCATCAGACCAGCGGCGCCAATCTGGGGATCGGGGTGCACCATTATCGCGGGCTGGGCGGATTTCGGCCGGTTGCCGTCGGCGAGGATGCGCAGCTCGTCGATGACGCGGCGCGCGCCGGGCTGCGCGTCCGGCGCGACGCCGCCAGCGTGGTCGCCACCTCGGATCGGCGAACGGGGCGGGTGCTGCACGGTTTCGCGCACGGGCTGCGGGCGCTCGATGGCGACGGTGACGCGGTCGAGGTCGCGCATCCCGACGACGCGACATGGCAGTATCGCGGACATGCATCGGCGCGGCGGGCTTACGATGATGGCGAGATGGCGATCCTCGCCGATGCGATCGGGCTCACCACGGATCATCTCGTCGGCGTGATGCGGGACAGCCCGAACGCCGAAGCCTTCGCGATGCGCGTCGTGCCCGTCCCGCCCGGCGGGATGCGCCGGGTGACCCTGCCGGTGGCCGAGGCGGCGCTGGCGAAACTCGCCGTCGGGCGGTACGCGGCGTGACCGACCTGCGTCGCGCGATCGCGATCCGCTCGGCACTGCTGCCCGGCCTCGACGACCCTGCCGATCCGCGTGCGCTGCTCCAGCTGCTGCGCGTCCTTTATGCGACCGGCCGCGTCGACCTTCCGCTGGGGCGGCTCTTTGAAGGGCATGTCGACGCGGTGCAGATCGTGCGGCGGTACGGCACGCCGCGCCAGCGCGACGCGGTGGACGCAATCGTGGCCGCCGGCGGTGCGCTGGGTGTGTGGAACGCCGATCTTGCGGGCGAACCGCTGCGCCTTGCCGACGCTGGCCTCGACGGCGGCAAGAGTTTCGCCAGCGGTGCGGGGATCCTCTCGCACGCGCTGGTTTCCGTCGACGCGGCGGGCGAACGCCAGTTGCTGTTGCTCGACCTCGCCCGCACGGCGCCGGTGATCGACCGCACCTTCTGGCGCGTGACCGGCATGCAGCGGTCGGAAACGCACGTCGTGCGCTGGCACGAGGCGCCGGTGAGCGACGACGACGTGATCGGTGCGTCCGGCGATTACGCGCGCGAACCGTGGTTCAGCGGCGGCGCATTGCGCTTCGCCGCCGTACAGGCGGGCGGCATCGCCGCGCTGCTCGATCATACGACGGCGCATCTGGTCGCGGCGGGCCGGGCGGACGATCCGCACCAGAAGGGTCGCCTCGCTGCGCTGTACCAGATGACCGAAGCGGCGGCGGGAGCGATCCGCACCGCGGCAGCGGGCTGGTTCGGCGAGCCGGCGGCGCGGTTGCCGCTGGTCGCCGCCGCGCGGGCGGCGGTCTATGCCGCCGGCGGTCAGGCGATCGAGCTCGCCGAACAGGCCGTGGGCGTGCAGTCACTGTTCGCGGACCACCCGCTGGCGGCGGTCATCACCGATCTGTCGGTCTATCTGCGTCAACCTTCGCCCGATGCGCAGCGGATGCAGGTCGGGGCGGCCGTGGCCGCCGGAACCCTGACGGCAAGCCTGTGAGAGGGCGGTCGGGGACGCCGCGGCGGCTGCTGGTGATCGCACCGCATCCGGACGACGAGACGATCGGGGCCCATACGCTGATCACGCGGATGCGACGACGTGGCGTGGCCGTGCACGTGGTCGTCGTCACCGACGGCGCGGCCTCACATCCCTGCAGCGCCAGATGGCCGCGCCGACGGCTGGTCGCGGAGCGGCGGCGCGAAAGCCGGCGGGTGTTGCGACAGATCGGCGTGACAGCAGACGCGGTGACGTTCCTCGCGCTTCCGGATGGCCGGCTCCACACGCAAGCAGGGGCCGCGCGTCGCGGCCTGGCGCGCCAGATCGTCCGCCGCGGCGCGACGCTCGTGGTGGCGCCATCCCGCCGCGACGACCATCCCGACCATCGCACCGTCGCCGCGTGCGTGGCGGCGCTGACGCGGCCGGGCCCGCGCACGCTGGCCTATCCGGTCTGGCCGGCGGGGCAGACGGTGACGGGCGGCGTGGCGCTGTTCCTGACCACGCAGGAACGATTGGCCAAGCGCCGGGCCGTGCGCAGCTATCGCACGCAGACCGGGCGCATCGCCGACGATCCTCATGGCTTCACCATGACGCGCCGGCAGATCGCCTCCTTCACGGGCGCGCAGGAGGTGTTCGTGGAGCGGCGCCGATGAGACCGATCACGCTGGACGGCTTCGACGCCAAATTCGCCGGCAACGACGACCCGTGGGCGACGTTCACCGACCGCAACGAGGCGCTGAAGCGCCGCGCCATCCTGCACGCGCTGGGGAGTGGGGTGAAAGGTCGCGTTCTCGAGCTGGCCGCCGGCAACGGCTCGAACAGCGTCGACATCGCGCCGCGCGCCCTGCGCCTCGACGCGACCGAAGCGACGTCGAGCGGTACGGCGCTGGTGGCGAAGGCGCTGGCGGGCAGGCCGCGGGCGCGGGCGACCCGGCTGGCCGTCCCCGCCCGGCTGCCGCGCACGTGCTACGACGTCATCGTGGTGGCCGAGGTCATCTACTACCTGACCGCGCGCAACATGGCGCAGACCGCGCGCGACGTCGCCGCAGCGTTGCGTCGCGGCGGAACGCTGGTGCTGGCGCATCATCATGTCGACTATCCCGATTTCGCGCAGCATGCCGCGCACCTGCAGCGCGCCTTCCTGACCGCAACAAGGCGTCGCTGGCAGGTCCGGGTGCTGCGAAGGACGGGTCGCTGGACCGTGTTTGCGTGCCGGCTGCTGGGGGCGCAGGAACCGGCAGCGACACCGGTCAGCGAAGCCTGGCGACCGGATGTTTCCCGACGTCCCGCCAAAGCCATTGGAGAGCGGTACAGCTTTGTCGTATCACGCGCTATCCTGCGACGCTGATCGAGCCGGAGGGGGCGGCATCACCATGGTCTCGGACCTTTGAAGCATCCAGGGCCGGCAGGAAGGGCGCTGCCACCGGGCCGACTGGCCGCACGCGCCGCCGTGCTGGCGGCGCGACCGCGCTTCTACCGGGCCGGGCGGCTGTCGCCGCTGACGACGCTCGCGATCCGGGGCGTCGCGGTGCTGCTGCTCGTCGGCATCGCCCTCGGCGGTCACTGGATCGAGCGTAGCGGCCTGCGCGACAACACCGACGGTGCGGTCAGCTTCCTCGATATCGTGTATTTCACCGTCATCACGGTGACGACGGTCGGCTATGGCGACATTGTGCCGGTAAGCGATGCGGCGCGCATGTTCGACACGTTCGTCGTCACGCCGATCCGGATCTTCGTCTTCCTGATATTTCTTGGAAGCGCCTATAGCTTCATGCTGAGACAGGGTTGGGAACGGTGGCGTATGGGTTTCATCAGACGCGAACTGAAGGATCATGTCATCGTCTGCGGCTACGGCCGCTCCGGCTCCGCGGCGGTCAGCGAGCTGCTCGAGCGTGACCATCCGGCCGAGCGCATCGTCGTGGTCGACACGAACGCCGATCGGCTGCGGCTTGCCGAGGAACTCGGCGTGGCGACCGTCGAGGGGGACGCCACGCACAACAAGGTGCTGGAGATCGCGAGGGTCGAGACGGCCCGGACGGTGATCGTCTGCCCGGGGCGCGATGATACCGCGGTGCTGATCATCCTGACCTGTCGCAGGCTGTCGCCGCAGGCGGCGGTCGCCGTCTCGATCGCGGCGATCGAGAACGAGCTGCTCGCCCGTGATGCGGGCGCCAGCATCATCGTCAATCCGGTCAGCTTTGGGGGGCAGTTGCTGGCGCAATGCACGGCGGGCCCGCATGTGGCCGATTATGTCGCGGACCTTGTCACGCGCAACGGCAAGATCGAGCTGCGCGAACGCGCAGTACGGGCCGACGAAGTCGGAAGCGCCGCCCGCGAGGTGACCTCCGGCCAGATCGTGCGCCTCTACCGCGGCGACCGCGCGATCAGCATCGACGAGCCTGACGCGCAGCACCTGCAGGCGGGCGATCTGGTGATCGAGCTGGTCGAGCCGCGGCGCCGATCGTCCACTCCCTGAGAAAAGCCAGCTATCACAATTCGTTCTGTTGCAGTCGGCAGGTGTTGGTGCAAACGTGGGTGCCCAGGAACTCGAGGCCTTTATGCGGATGACCGGTAGCAAGATCGTGGCGGCGTTCCTCATTTCACAATGCGCCGGTGCCGTGATGCCCGTTCCCGCGCTGGCCCAGTCGGACGTGGCGAACCGTTCGGAGGCGGCGACGGATTTTGCCAGTAGCGCCGCGGTTCGTAAGCAGGCGGCGGCCTTGCTCGCCGAGATGAAGCCGGACCAGGGGTTCGCCTGGCGTCCGCTGCTGAAGGAAGGGTCGCACGTCGCGGCGATCGAGGTCTGGAAGAAGCCGGGCCGCCCGGCGGTCCATCCGGCCGAGGCCGAATATGCCATCGTTCTGGAGGGCGCCGGGACGCTTCTCTCCGGGGGCACGCTGGTGACGCCGGTCACGCGCAAGGAAGGACTTGTCGAAGGCGACCGGATCGAGGGTGGCACATCACGATCGCTTCGGACCGGTGACGTGCTGCTCGTTCCGGCCGGCGTGCCACATTGGTTCGGGATCACGGGCGACCGGCTCGTGTTGCTCGGCATCAAGCTGCCATCCGGCAAGTAGCGCGGCGCCGATCCCCGGCCGCCGCATCGGCGCGCCCGTCGAGGACGAAGCCGGCGGTGGTGCGACCTTTCCCGGCTTCGGATCGGGGTTGCCGATCGCCTTGGCCGGGGATCGGCAAGCGATCGCTTCACGCCGCCGCTGGCGCGTCCGGCTAGAAAACGGCCGCTACGGTCAGCCGGAAGCTGCGCGGCGCACCGGGCACCGTCCAGACGTTCGCGTAAGAACTGCTGATGTAGAAGGTGTCGAACAGGTTATCCAGATCGGCGCGGACGCTCACTTGTTCGGTCACCGCATAGCGCAGCACCGCCCGCGCGATCGTATAGGCCGGCAGTCGGTAGCTGGTGCCGAACGGATCGCCGGCGCGGCGGCCGACATACGTTACCCCGCCGCCTATTCCGAACCGGCCCGCCGTCTTCAGCGCGAACATGCTGCCGCTCTGCGCAGGAACGTTCGACAGCGGCTTGCCGATCAGGGTGGCGTCCTGATCGCGGCGAATGTCTGCATCGACATAGGTGTAGGTCGCGGTGGCGTAGAGATCCGCCGCGCGTGAATAGGTCAGCTCCGCCTCCACGCCACGCGAACGTTGCCGCCCGATCTGGCTTTTGACGAACGGGTCGATCGCATTGGGGTTGAGGACGTTGCGCTTCTGCATGTCGAACACGGCCGCCGTGCCGGTCAGCCGGCCGGCGAGCAGCGACAGCTTCACGCCCGCCTCGGTCGAGCGGCTGCGTTCGGCGTCGAAGGTGGCGTTGCCGTCGGACGGGTTGAGCCGCAGTGACTCGCCCCAACTGGTGTAGAGCGACACGCCCGGCGCCGCTTGCCACGAGAGCGCCGCGCGCGGGGTGACGCCCCGATCGTCGGTGGCCAATGTCCGTCGCGTCAGCCGGTTGAAGACGTTCTCGCGAAAGCTGTTCCAGCGCGCGCCGAGCAGTAGCGTGAACGGACCCGAGCGGATGACGTCCTGCGCATAGACGCTTTCGCTGCGGAACGACGCCGTTCGGCTGAGCGAGGCCGGCGGGGTCGGCAGCGGCTGACCGTAAACCGGCGCGAACAGGTCGATCAACAGGATCGGACGCGCCGGCGTGCCGCGCGCGCGGTCAAGCCGGAAGTCGAGCGAGTGGCGTACCCGGTCGGTGCCGATGCGCAGGTCGTGCTCCAGCCCGAACACATCCAGCTTCGCGGTGAGTTCGGCCCGTAGCGACAGGTCGTTCCATGCAAAATCGTGATAGCGCCGGTCCCGGCCGGCCGTGCGGCCATCCGCCTGAAGCCCGCGCCCGCCGAAGTCGACCATCGTGCCGAAGCCTTGCAGCGATCCGTCGCGGTGGCTGCCGCCCAGGTCCAGCCCGACATTATTGCCAAGATCGATGATCGCGCTGCCCTGTTGCCACAGGATTTTCTGCGTGATCCGCCCGTCCTGCGGTTCGCCGAGGAAGGTCGACCGGTTCATCGCCTTCGCATCTCCGGCGATGCCGACGATCCCGCGATCCAGCACGGTCGCGTTGCGCATATATTCGGCCTGGTACAGCAGCCGCAGAACCGGGGAGGGTGCCCAGGCGACGGAGGGCGCGATCAATTGCCGCTCGCCGGCGACATGATCGCGGAAACTGTCGTGGCGCTCACCTGCGCCGATCAGACGCACCGCCAGCCGATCGTCGATCGGGCCACCTACATCACCGGTCACGCGCAGCGTGTTCCAGCTGCCGTAACTGGCGGTCGCTCCGGCATGATAATGGTCGAGTGGCGCTTTCGTGACGATATTGACCGATCCGCCCGGTTCGCCGCGCCCGGACAGAGCGGCGCTGGCGCCTTTCAGCACCTCGATGCGCTCGACCGTCGCCGCGTCGACCGGCGCGTTGAAGCCCAGATTGCTGCCGAAGCGGTTGATGAGAATGTCGGGCCCGGCATTCTCGTCACCAGAGAAACCGCGGATCGCATATTTGTCCCACAGCCCGCCAAAGTCGTTCTGGTGCGACACACCGCCGGCATGGTCCAGCGCATCCTGCAACCGCTGGGCATTGAGAGCGGCAAGGTCCTCCTTGTCCAGCACGCGCACCGATTGCGGATAGGCGGTCAGTGCGGTGTCGCTGCCGAGGATGCTCGCCCCGGCGTTGCGGGCGGTCACCACGATGTCATCGCCCGGGTCGGCGCTACCGTCTCCCGGCGCCGCGAGGGCAGCGGGCACGCAGGTCGTCATCGCGCCGAGCCAGCATAGCAGGGACAGGCGCCCCCGAACGTTCGTCACTTCTGTGTCTTCCCCCGGACGCGTGTTCCACGCCGGCCCGTACTGCTTATGCGAGTCGATCGCAATGACTGTTTGATGCGGCTGCCGCTCAGGCAGGCCGAGCGGGAAGCTCAACGTCAATCCGTTCGCCCCGTGGCGCGGCCACCGGACGATCAGAAGCCGTGGCTTACCCGCGCATAGCCGATCCGCCGCCTTACGGGCCGTTGCGCGGGACGATCAGACGTGCGCTCACCCCCCGGCGCAGGCGCTAAAAGGCGGTGCGCGTCCAAAATCGGCCTTTCCGAACGGCCGGTCGTGGAAGACGTAACCGTAATAGAAGGAGCGCAGCCCCGCGTGAAAAGCGCGGATGCGATCCTGATAGGCCAGTTGCGCGGTCACATCGGTGCGCGCCAGCCGGGTGAGCAGTGCCTGCACGCCGACCGAGGGCAGCAGCCACCCGAACGCGCGTCCGGCGCGGTCGCGCCGCTCCAGCGCGCTGCGATAGGCGCGCGACCGGGCAGCGACGGCGTCGTCGCCATTCTGGTGGAAAGCGAGGTACCATTTGTAGTGGAAGGTGGTCCCGAGCGGCGGCGAGTCCGCCCATTGCGGGGGCGCGGCGTAGAAGCGCCGCATCGTATCGTCACGCGGGATGTCCCATGCGCGATTGACGATCTCGCGTTGCGCCAGCGCGATCTCCGCACCCGGTCCGACCGGGATCAGTCGGTCGATCACGACATTGCCGAGCGTCGGCACGATCAGCACCAGCACCAGCCAGACGGCGGCCAGCGTCGCGGCATTGGCGACCGAGGACCAGCGCAGCCGCCGCGGGGCAGCGCGTCGAGCGTCCGCTGCCGCCCCGCCTCACGCTCGCCCGATCGCAGGTCGTGGAACAGAACGATCGCGAATAGCGGTGCGAGGAACACCAGCACGAACGCGAAGTCGAACCGGCCGGGCAACCCGATCTCGGATTGAAGGTGTCTCCGGCGTCAATCTGCGCCTCCAGCCCCAGCGCGCGGACGCGCAGGATGTACGGCGCGACGTCACGCATCCCCAGCGCGGCGAAAGCGAGCGGCGCGGGCGCGTCCCAGGTGGGGTGAAAGCTGTGATAGGCCGCACTGCCGGCATCCTTGCTGCGGTCGACATAGTCGGCGACCGCGCCGATATCCTCGGTCTGCGCCGCCGCGATCGCGGCGATGGCGGTGCGTTGCCGCGCGACGTCCGCCATGCCGGTTGCCAGCGCCGCGACACCCAGAAGGGCGAGCAGAACGAGCGCGACGGCGCTCAGCCGCTGGCGCAGCAACAGGCGCAGTTCATGCCGCCACAGGATCATCGGCGTCCTCCCAGCCGGCGCGTCGCCCACGCCAGCAGCAGGGCGGCGGCCACCAGCCACAGGCTCAGGATGGCCAGGCCGGGCAGGCGGCGATGACCCGTGTGGCCAGCGTGGTCCTCCCGCTCAGTAAGGCGGCGCGACGCGCGCGCGCTGCTCCCGCGCCGCCGCTGTCCACCAGGCAAGGTCGTCGGCGAAGCGCGGAAAGGCACGGGCCAGCGCCGCGCCGCCGTCACCGGTCGGGGTGCCGCCGGCGTCGAGCGTATGACCGATGCTGCCGACGGTCAGCGTGCTCGACACCACGACCATGCCCATCTCGGTCAGCGTCCCATGCCAGGCGACGCTGGCGTGTGCACCCGCCAGCCGACCGGCCGAATAGCTGGCGATCGCCGCAGGTCGCCAGAACCATTCCTCCAGAAAGTGGTCGGTCAGGTTCTTCAGCCCGGGCTGCTGCCCCCAGTTATATTCGCCGGTGACGAAGACGAAAGCGTCGGCGGCGCGGATCTTGCCTGCAAGCGCCTCCAGCGCGGGTGGCGCCGTTCCCGCCGGATACTCCTTGTACATGCGGTCGAGCATCGGCAGTCCGATCGCCTTGGCGTCGATCAGCTCGGGCGCGGCGCCGCGTTCGGCAAAGGCCCGCACCAGATAGTCGGCGAGCCGGATGCCCTGCCGGTCCGAACGGTAGGAGCCGTAGAAGATCAGAATGCGGTCGGCCATCACGCCACTCCCCTGAAGAAGCGGGCGGACCACCGGCCCGCCCGCACCGTCGCTCACCCCTGGATGAACGCGAGCAGATCGGCGTTGATCCGGTCGGCATGCGTGGTCGGCATCCCGTGCGGATAGCCGGGATAGGACTTCAGCACCGCGCCCGCGACAATATCGGCGGACAGCTTGCCGGTGGTCGCGAACGGCACGACCTGATCGTCCTCGCCGTGCATGACCAGCGTCGGGACCGCGATCGCCTTCAGATCGTCGGTGAAGTCGGTCTCCGAGAACGCCTTGATGCCAAGCGTATGCGCCAGCACGCTGCCTTGCATCCCCTGCCGCCACCAGTTGCGGCGCACGCCTTCCTTCACCTCGGCCCCATCGCGATTGTAGCCGAAGAAGGGCAGGGTGAAGTCGTAGAAGAATTGCGCGCGGTTGGTCGCGGTCTGCTGGCGGACGTCGTCGAACACCTCGATCGGCACCCCGTCGGGATTGCGGTCGGTGCGCACCATGATCGGCGCGACCGCGCTGACCAGCACCGCCTTGGCGACGCGCCCCGGCGCGGCGCGCGCAACGTAGCGGGCGACCTCACCGCCGCCGGTCGAATGGCCGACATGGATCGCGCTCCGGTTGTCGAGCGCATCGGTCAGTGCGATCACGTCGGTGACATAACTGTCCATGTCGTGGCCGGTCGCGGATTGCGATGAGCGACCATGCCCGCGCCGGTCGTGGGCCACCACCCGGTAACCCTTGTCGAGAAAGAACATCATCTGCGCATCCCAGTCGTCCGCGCTGAGCGGCCAGCCGTGATGGAAGTGGATGACCTGCGCGTCGCGCGGGCCCCAGTCCTTGTAGAAGATTTCGGTGCCGTCGGCGGTGGTGATGAAGGGCATGGCCGGTCTCCGTGGTTCGATGGCTACGCACACAGAAAGGAAAGAAGGATCAGGCGGCGTCGACGAGCACGATCTCGGCATCCTCGATCGCGGTGACGGTCAGCACCGCCTCGTCGGCGATCGCGGCACCGTCGCGCGCCTCGATCCGGACGCCGTTGACATCGATCGCGCCGGTCGCGGGCACCAGATACGCATGATGGCCAGCGCCGAGCCGATATTCGGCGGTCTCGCCCGCCTTGATCGTCGCGCCCAGCACGCGGGCGTCGGTGCGGATCGGCAGCGCGTCGCCGTCGCCGTCCAGCCCCGAGGCGAGCACCACGAACTGCCCGGCGCGAGCACCTTTCGGGAACGGCTTGGCGCCCCAATGTGGCTCGCCGCCGCGCACCTTGGGCTCGATCCAGATCTGGAAGATTCGCGTGGCCTGCGTCTCGCGGTTGTATTCCGAATGGCGCACGCCGGAGCCGGCGCTCATCACCTGCACGTCGCCGGCTTCGGTGCGGCCGGTGTTGCCCAGCGAGTCCTGATGCGTGATCGCGCCCTCACGGACGTAGGTGATGATCTCCATGTCGGCATGCGGATGTGGCGGGAAGCCGGTGCCGGCAGCGATCGTGTCGTCGTTCCACACCCGGATCGGGCCCCAGCCCATGTTGTCCGGATCGTAGTAGCTCGCGAACGAGAAGTGATGCTTCGCATCCAGCCAGCCATGATTGGCACCACCGAGTTTGGCGAAGGGGCGGCGATCGATCATCTCTGGGCTCCTTGAATGACACTGACATTTGTTTCGCTGAGAGCAAGATGGTGCACGAAGCCGCTTGACGAAACGGCAAGTATGGCATTGCATCATTGCCGAAAATGACACGTCGACTCCCCGACCTCGAAGCCTGGGCGATCTTCGCCAAGGTCGCCGAAACCGGCTCGTTCGCGCGCGCCGCGCAGGAGCTGGGGCTCGCCAATCCGACCGTCTCGAAGGCGATCGCGCGGCTGGAAGCGCGGATGGGGGTGACGTTGCTCAACCGCACGTCGCGCCGGCTGGCGCTGACCGAGGGCGGGCGCGCGGTGCTGCCACGCGCGGCGCGGCTGCTGCGGGAGGGCGAGGCCGCGGAGGACGAGGCGAAGGAGCAATCGGCGGTCCCGCGCGGGCGGGTGCGGATCAGCGCGCCGGTGTCGTTCGGGATCGGCTATATGGCGGCGATCCTGCCGACGTTCATGGACGCGTATCCCGAGGTGACGCTCGACCTCGCGTTGAGCGACCGGCACGTCGATCTGGTCGCGGGCGGGTTCGATCTCGCGCTGCGCATCGCGCGGCTGGAGGACAGTTCGCTGGTCGCGCGGCGACTGTGCACGGTGCGGCTGCTGCTGGTCGCGTCGCCCGGCTATTGGGATCGGGCGGGGCGGCCGACGCACCCGGCGCAGCTCGCCCGGCATCGCGCGCTCGCGTATAGCGGAGCCGCTAATCCCGGCGTGTGGCGCCTGACGCATCCGCAGTTCGGCGAAGAGACGATCACCCCGTCCGTCGGCTTGTGGGCCGACAATGCCGACGTGCTGACCCCCGCGCTGCTGGCGGGGCAGGGCGTCGCGATGCAGCCGGAGTTCCTCGTGTGGCGCGAGCTGCGGGCGGGCACGCTGGAGGTGGCGATGCCCGACTGGGCAGCACCGGTGCTGGCGCTGCATCTGGTCATGCCGCCGTCGACGCTGCGCCCACTTCGCGTCCAGGCGGTGATCGACCATCTCGCGCTCGCGCTGGCGAAGGCGCCCTGGGCGCTGTCCTAACGCCTGACCGCTTCCCAGACCTTCGAGATCACGACCGACCCTTCGCCGACCGACGAGGCGACGCGCTTCGTCGAGCCGGCGCGGACATCGCCGACCGCGAAGATCCCCGGGCAGGATGTCGCATAAGGTGAATCGGCGCCGACCGCTGCGCCGGTCAGGATGAAGCCCTTGTCGTCCAGCGTGACCAGATCGGCGAGCCATGACGTATGCGGGACCGCGCCGACCATCACGAACATCGCGCAGCTCGGGATCGTCCGGTCGCCCGCTTCAGTGCGGATCGTGACCGCCTCCAGCGCGGTGTCGCCATGCAGCGCCGCCACTTCCGCTTCATATTCGATCGTGACCGCCGGATCGGCTTCCAGCCGGCTGGAGAGATAATGCGACATCGACGTCGCCAGCGTCGCGCCGCGCACGAGCAGCCGGACATGGCGCGCGACGCGGCTGAGGAACATTGCCGCCTGTCCGGCCGAATTTCCGCCGCCGATCACTACGACCTCGGCGTCGCGGCAGAAGCGCGCCTCGCTCTCGGTCGCTGCATAATAGACGCCCGCGCCTTCGAAGTCCGCCAGGCGTTCGATCGGCAGGCGGCGGTACTGGACACCGGTAGCGACGACCACCGTGGCGGCGCGCACGCGCTGGTTGTTGGCGAAGGTCGCGCAGAAGCCACCATCATCGCAGCGCGCCAGCGCCGCGACGCGCCGCGGCATGACGAAGCGGGTACCGAATTTCATCGCCTGGATCTCGCCCCGCCAGACCAGATCGCCACCCGAGATGCCGGTCGGGAAGCCCATGTAGTTTTCGATCCGGCTCGACGTGCCGGCCTGCCCGCCGATGGCGGTTTCGTCGACGACGAGCGCGCTCAGCCCTTCCGCGCCGGCATAGACACCGGCTGCCACGCCGGCCGGTCCGGCACCGACGATCAGGACGTCGAACACCGCATCGTCGGCCAGATCCTGGTCGAGCCCTAGCAGGCGTGCCACTTTCTCCGGAGTAGGGTCCGTCACGACCAGATCGCGGCCGAACACCACTACCGGCGTGGCATCGGGTACGCCGCAACTGGCGGCGACCTCCGCCGCCCCGGCGCTGCCGATCGGATGCGAGCGATAGGGAAGGCGATTGCGCGCCGCAAACTCCGCCACCTGCCGGACGGAGCGATCGTCTTCCTCCCCGACCAGCACCAGCATCGCGTCGCTGCTCTCCAGCTGGCGACGGCGCCGGGCGGCGAGCACGGTGATGATGATGTCCGACAGTTCGGGGATCGCCGACATCAATTGCAGCATCCGCGCGCGCGGCACTTCGATCACCTGCGTGTCGCGGACCGCGCGCATCGGCATCGACCAGTTACCGCCGGAGAGCAGCGACACTTCGCCCATGAATTGCGTGGGGCCAAGCGTCGACGGGACCAGCCGCTCGCCGGAGAAGGGGTTGACGACCTCGACCTCGCCGCTTTCGACATAGACGAAGCGGTCGGCCGGGGCGCCCACTTCGGCGAGCCATGCACCTGCCTGATAATGCCGGCCGATCCCGGCCGCCCGCAACGCGTCGACATGGCCCGGCGCCAGTGGAATGCGCTGCATCTCCCTGAGATCGCGCCCGATCGTTTCCATTTGGCCCCGCTCCCTTCGGCGCTTTTGCTATCGTGGCCGACGCGCGCTCGCAACCTGCCGGGAGCGTTGGTCTGCGGTTACCGATCGAATTGCCCCGGAGACAGCGGTGCGTCCGGATCGGCGACGCCATGCTCGGGATCCTGCCGCGGTTCGAACGCGACCACCCATTGCGGATAGCCGTTCGGCGACATGACGATGTCCGCATGGCCGACCGGATCGTCACCGGTCTCGATCCAGCCGGCCCCGTGACAATAGTCGCAGCTGGCGCGCTGCCCCCGGAAGCTCACCAGATCGATCTCGGTATTCCACTGACCATGCCCCTTGCAGATCGGGCATTTGGCATCCAGCGATCCGTTTCGTGGCTGCAGCGGAATGTTGTCGAAGGCGTGCGGGCTGTTCGGCCCGTCGCAATGGACGATGTTGCTGGCGTGGGCGATCGGTCTTCTCCTTGGCGCCGCACAGAACGACCGGATTGCCGGTGCGGTTGCCCTGCCTGGAGAGGGCCGCGATCAGCAACGGTGGACGATAGATATCGCCACCTGCCAGCAGGCATAACGATGGCGATAATAGGCATTATGTAAGTGCCGCGTGATCGAGCACCGTCACCCGCACGCAGGTCGGGTCGACGGTCGCGGCTGGGGCGCCTGACGACCGATAGGCCAGCACGGCGCCGTCGCAACACCGCTACCGTGGCGATCGCCGGCGGGATGACGTTGGCGGTCAGGACCCGCTCTCGCGCGCCGTGGCCGGGTGATCGTCCGCCCCGGTATTGTCCCGCTCGATCAGCAGCGGCGCGGTCTCGAACGGCTTCGTCCCGACCGGTGCTACGGGTATCGTCGCGCCCGGCACCTCCGCGCCGTTCTTGGCGAACGTACCCTCGACCTGCGCGCCCTGCTCGATCGTCAGCGTCTCGTAATGCACCTCGCCGACGATATGCGCGCTGCGCTGGATGACGAGGCTGTCGACGATGATGCTGCCGCGCACCGTACCGGCCAGATGCGCGGATTGCGCGGTGATCGTGCCGATCATCTCGCTGGCGGCGCCTTGCACCAGCGCCAGACAATTGATGTCGCCGCGCACCCGGCCGTCGATGTGCAGGTCGGCCGAGGCGGAGATATCGCCGGTGATGGCGACGTCGGCGCCGATCATCGAAAAGGTGGCATTCTTGCTCATGGGTTCACTTGCTACCCTTGGTTGGACCGGTGACTTTGGCGGCGTCGGGACCGGAATGCGTGGCGGCGCGGGCGGAGTGGCTGACGATCGTCGATGAAACATGGCTGCGCGCCTCCAGGAAGGGACGGGGGTTGGTGGGTTGGCCGTTGATCCGCACCTCGAAATGCAGATGCGGGCCGGTCGACCGGCCGGTCGAGCCGATCGCGCCGATCGTCTGCCCCGCCGCGACCTGCTGACCGACATGGCTGCGGAAGGCGGACATGTGCGCATAACGGGTCACGAGGCCGGGCCCGTGCGTCACCTCGACGCAATTGCCATAGCCCGAGCGCTGCCCGACGAAGCTGACCATGCCGCGCGCCGCGGCGTAGATCGGGGCGCCGGACGGGCCGCGGAAATCGAGACCCGGGTGGAACGATCCATGACGGGTGAACGGGTCGGAGCGATAGCCGAAACCGCTCGAGACCGCATCGGCGCTGGCGGGCAGCACCTGCGGCATCCGCGACATCGCCCGCTCCAGCGCGCTCATCCGTGACAGGCTGGCGCCGAGCCGGGCGAAGCGCGGGTCGATCGAACCGTCGGCATCGGTGGCCAGCGCGAACAGCGGGCCGCCCATCGCGTCCCTGCCCACCTCACTGCTGCCCGCCTCACCGCTGCCCACCCCGCCGAGCACCATCCGCGGATCGACCCCCAGGTGGCGCATCATCGCCAGCCCGCCGGTGGCACGCCGGTCGGCATAGCGCGTCAGGCTTTCGACGAAGGCCAGCTGGCGCGCTTCCATCCGCGCCAGATTGCCCGCCTCGGGCACGGCGGCGCTGACCTTGTCGATCGTCCGGCCGGTCTCGCTGCTGCTGTTGGTGACGGTTTCGCCGTCCTTGCTGTCGCGCGGCAGCGTGCCGAGATGCGCCTGAGTGACCTTCTCGATAAAGTCCTGCCGGCGTTGCAGGTCGGAGGTGACCTCGTCGAGGTTCCGGCGATAGGCGGCGACCCGGCTCTCCGCCTTTTCCACGCGTGCCTGGCGGCTCAGCAGGGCGGTGGCATCGCGGGAGTCGTGCCAACGGATCAGCGCCAGCGTGGTGATCGAGCCGACATAGGCGAGCGCCAGCACCGCGACGCCGGTCGCAGCCCGCTTCTGGGTGCGTGCGGCAAGCCGGATGAAGCGCACCTGCCCCTGCGAGCGCATGATGAACTCGCGATCGGGGAACCATTGATCGATCCGCGCGCGGGTCGCCGCCAGTCGCTGGCGAACGCGCGCGAAGCGCTGCCCCGCCTGCTGCGGCTTCGGCTTGTTCAACTCGACCCCGCTTCCGGTACCCTTGCGCCCCATCCATGATTATAGCTGGTGTCCGTCCGTACCGGGAGAGCACCCCGCCATTGTGGGTCAGTGCCAGGGCATGAGCCTCAGGCTCACCCGGAAAGGATGCGTTTCGAATATATCAGTTCTTTGTTGAAACCATTTACCCGTCGAGCGGAGAGAGGGTCATAAAGCTCTGGAGACCTTGCCAACAGGACGCGCGTCGCACCGGAGAATTGACCCCTGTGCATCAGAAGTCACGCGCTTCCGTAGCTTTGACGTCATGCTTTTATAATGAAGCCGGCCTACGCTCGGCCGGGAAAGGAGCATGATCGGCAAGCCCTCCCGCGCAACCATGTCCAGTGTGGATGGTGGGCACATCGTTCTGCAGGCGTCGGATGTCGATGGGGCATTCGGGACGCTGAACGCCAATGCCCGCGTCGATGCTGTCGTCACCGGCTAACTGATGCCGCGACGCACGGGCGCCGATCTCATCCGTCAGCTACGTGAGGCAGGTGCCAACACACCGGTCATGGTCATCACCGGGTATATGGCATGACGCGACCCATTGCCCGCCGGCACGCTGCGCATGAGAAACCGGGGGACCGTCAGCCGAGATAGAGATAGCGCGGGTCGAATTCGGCGGCGCGCCACAAGGTGCTCAGATCAAGGATCCTGACCCTGCCCGCAGCGAGCGTCGCGGCGCCGGCCTCGCGTAGCTCGCGCAGCACGCGATTGACTGATACGTTGGTCAGTCCGGTGCATTCGGCGATGTCGGTCTGCGTCAGCGGCAGCTCATAGCCACCCGCATCGGCGAGGCCGACGAGAAGCAGACGTTGATGCAACTCGCTCAGCAGCATCGCCACGCGCGCTGACGCAGTACGGCGCCCGAGCGAAAGCTCCCATTCGCGATGGATCGCGGCATCCAGGTTGGTGCTGAACCAGTAACTGCGCGCGAGCGCCGGAAAACGCTCGGTGAGATCACGCAGCCTGGTATGCGGCACAATCCCGAGCCGGCACGGCGTCAGGCTCATCACGTCGTGATCCAGGTATTTGAGCGTGAAGCTGTGCAGGTCGGCGAAGTCGCCTGCGACATGCAGCTCGGTGATCTGGCGTTGCCCGTTGCGCAGGTCCTTGTAGCGACACAGGATGCCGTCCAGCAGCAGCGTACTGTGGTCCTGCACATCGTGCGCGCGGACGACGATCGTATCTGCCGGCACCGTGCGCAGGTCAGCGACGGCATCGCGAATGCCCTGCTCCTCCTCCCCCGACAATCGCCCGCGGGCGCGAAGCTTTGCAAAGTGTCGTTCGATCAACGGTCTCTCCCACCGTCGGGAGACGACCAGGCCCTGCGTCTCGTTCCACCGGGACAGGCGATCGAGCGCTGATGATCGGAAACGGCGCGCTAGGCGGCGCGCCGCGGCCGCAGGATCGCGCCGATCCGATCCGGTTGGTCGCAGAGACGGACGAGTGTGGGATAGCGTGGCTGCCGGGGGCGCCGCAGCGTCACCGCCCGGACCGTCGAGCCCCGTCGAACCAGCAGCTCCAGATCGACCCCATCAACAGCGAGGCAGGCGCGGAGGCGCTCCACGGAGAAAGAGCGCCCTGCAACTGCCTCGATCGCCGTGCCGATCGTCAGTCCGGCATCGAACGCCGCACCGTGCCACAGCACGTCGGCGATCCGCCCGTCCTGCGCAACGGTGAAGCCCATCGTGTGGGTAAGGTCGGCGATCCCGGTCTCGGCCTCCTGACAACGCTGATAGGGGTTCGGCGTGGCGTCATAGTCGAGCCGATAGCCACCGCGCGCCAGCCCGCCGAGCAACGTTCCGGCGCGCGTCTCCTCCAGCGCTTCGAGCAGGAAGCCACGCCAATCGAACGGCACCAATGCCTCCAGCTCGTGAACGACGTCATCAAGGCCATAGGGACGGGTCGACCAGTCGCCGTCAGCGCCGCCGAAGAAGCGCCGCGCGAAGTCGTCGAGCGAGCGGATATCGCCCGACAGCTCGCGGAGCCGGGTGTCGACCTCCAGCCACAGCAGCGCGCCTTCGGAATAATAGTCTTCGCTGCGCTGCCAGCTTGGCCACGGCAGCGGGCTTCGCGCGGCGATGATCGGGTCGCGCGTGGTATCGATCAACGGGCGCCAGCGGCTGCCGGGTCGCGCCTCGTAGCGGGCCGCGTTGAGCGCCAGCGCGCCCAGCGTCTGCTCCACGCTCCACAATCCGGATCGTGCGCACAGCACGTTGGTCCAATATTGCGTCTGCCCTTCATAGACCCAGAGCAGGCTGTTCTGGATCGGGCGATCGAACGATGCCGTGCACGAGTCCGCGCCGCGGCGATGCTTGCCGTTCCAGCTATGGATGAATTCGTGCGGGATCGTGTCGCGGCGCGTCACGTGCGCGTCCCATTCGGCGAAATAGCCGGGCACGCTGACGGCCTCGAACGAGCGGTGATGCTCGATCCCCGCGGTGCTCAGCGTGTCGCTGAGCGCGAGCAGCATCTCGAACCGGTCGTAGGCACGGGAGCCGAACAGCCGCAGCGCCTCGGCAACGACGGCGGCATGAGCGTCAACCTGCGCCGCGCTCGCCTCGGCGAGATGAGGCTCATCGGCGGCGACGCGCAACTGCACGTTCTCGTCGAGCGCATAGGTGCGCAGATAGCGTGCCGCCAGCACGGGCGAATCGATCAACGTGTCGAGCGAACAGCGCTCGAATGTCAGTGCGTTGGCGTCTCCGCACGTGACCGGAACGGCACAGGCGGCCGTCCATGCCTCGGGCAGGGTGAGCCGGGCGTCGACAGCGATGTAGCCGGCGCTGTGGCCCGCCGGGTAGAGGATCGCCGTATGCCACGGCAGGCAGAGCAGATCGGGCGCACTGATCACCCTCCCCTGCGCGGCGTCGGTGGGCGACAGGAACTGGAATGCCGCTTCGATCGCGTCCACACCGCCCGGCACCGTGACCGCAAAGGCGTGCACCATCGTCGGATGACGCCGCCACGCGAGCGGCGCTCCGTTGGCCGTGAAGGACAGCCCGGCCAGCAGCTCGATCGGGGCGACCGGCGCGTGAAAACCGGGCAACCACTTGGGATAGAGCAGGATCAGTTCGCCGGCTCCCGCGACCGGGATGATCTCACACACCCGCAGGATTCCGCGCCAGCGATCGGTGGCGTCGACGTGGAGCGCGAGGGCACCGGCATAGGCGACGTCGTCCGGCGCCGGGATCGCAAATGTATCCTGATGCTGCGCGTCGTCGCGCGTCGTCTCGTCCACGGGAGGAACCATCAGGACATCGCCGCGATCGCTTCGGCGCAATAGATGCGCGCGACGATCGCACCGGACGGATCCAGCACATCCACTCTGCCCCTGGGATCGAGCGCAGGCTCCTGCCCGCCGACAAACGTCCGGTAGAGCCGGCGATTGGCCTGCGCCAAAGCATGATGCACATCACGGGCTCGAAGGCGGTGATCGGCCACCAGCTGGCTCGATTTGTCGATGAACAGCAGCGAATATCTAAGCATGAAGCGCGCAACATGGCTATCCGGCGCCATGTTCCTGCGATTAAAACCCTTTAAGACGATTCTGAGGCATCCGACATCGGAGGCTGTGTTTTGTCATTGATGCAGATTTTGCCTGCTTCTTGTCTTATCTTGGTTGATGACGATCATGATATTCGTCGTGGGACTGTCGATCGCCCGCCTCGGTTGAACGCAAACATTCCCGACGAGGCTGTTGCAATGTCCACGACATTTCCGGAGGCTCGCCGATCAGCCGAGGTTTGATGGTATGCTCAGGTCAGGTCGCTTCGTACTGAAGCGGCTCGTGAAAGAGCCATATCCGGGGTACAGGTAGCTCCAGTAAATCCTCCGACCGTCAAGTGACTGGACGTACCAATAGTTCGTGATCGTCGCGCCGACGGCGCCGATGTCCTGCCATTCGATCGCGGTTCTGCTCAGCCAGAGGGTCGGCCCAAACAGTCGTGATGGCCCCTGCACGCCTTCGTCGGTCCAGATCACGTCGTGCCTGTGGGTTAGAGATGCCCTATGAAGGGGGCGTCACATAAAGGGGCACAGATATACGGTAGCGGCGATCATGCTGGCAGCCGGCCGGTCTGACGAACCGGGCGCAGCTCGCCGTCGCGCGGTGCAGGATTGGACCAGAGATAGTCGCCGGTCAGGTTGATGTGCTGCCATCCGAGCGGGGAGAGGTGCTGGAGCAGGTCGGGCGGCACCGGGCGGCCCTGCCTATCGAGATGACGCATTGCGGCTTCGAGGTAGGTGGTGTTCCACAGCACGATCGCGCCGGCGCGATCAGGTTGCGCGCGCTGGCGCGGTGTTCTTGGGCTTGCAGGCCGTGGTCGCGGATGCGGCCATTGCGATGGAAGAAGATCGCGCGCTTGAGCGCGTTCTGCGCCTCGCCCTTGTTCAGCTCGCGCGTGGCATGGCGTCGTTCCTCGGGCCGTTCGATCCAGTCGGGGTCCGGTGAGAAAGTAGCCGAAAACGTACGCTAAGCCGAACAGCTCGTCTGACTAGGCGCGGTAGATTGTCGAAATCCTCGTCTTGCTATTATGATCCGTGGGCGGACGGTCTGCTGCCGAGCATGTTTCTGTCCGAGAGGGAGCATAGCTGCTCGACCGTGAGGCAGGGGAGCCATCATTTCGAGGTGTATGGATGAGATTTTCTCGTCAGATTCTTGCCGCCTTACCAGCTGCGCTGCTATTATCTAGTGCTGCGCTGGCTCAGTCCTCGGAAGAAGGGTTCGTGCATCAACGCATGGCTGCGTCCGGCTTCATTCCACTCGATGAGATGACCTTCGGTGGTCGTGACGTACGCCGGGTCTTGCCCGTCGATCCCTATGGTATGCTACCGATCCCCGGTATCGAACTCGAACGCCACGCGGATGGGCGCCTGACCCTCCGAGCACAATATCGTGGCTGGAGCGGGCAAGCCTACGACCTGTCGGCAGGCGAATGGGAACAGGTTTCAGGCTTGGAAACCGCGGCCTATGCACCGCCAGCTAAGAGCAGCGCACGGTCAAATCCGAATGTTGTGGTACATTGCTGGAGCGGGTTTCTAGAGGCCAGCCCCGACAAGGCGGCAAGTTGGTGGGGTTGCAACGACGGAACACGTCCTGCTCAAGTCTATACCGAAGCCGTGCTCACGCTTGCCATGCGAAAGATGGATTGCGATCCTAGTGACAAGGAAACGCTGTGGCGCTTTTCAGAATGTCTGGCCAGAACGCGCAAAATCGATGACCCGGCGCTTGCGGCAAATTTCACCGAACTTCAATCGCGATGGGAGAAGCAGCGTGAACCGGGTTCGGATATACTCGCTAGGGCGCGCCTTGCTTTGAGAGCAGCACAATCGAACCGGACGGACAGTCTGGTCGCCACTGCTCGGGATGCAGTGTTCGCCTTTGGGCGTCAGCAGGAGGCCCTCCGGACAATCATTCAGACCAGTTTCTCACCTTTTCGAGCGGCCGAGGAGCGCGGCGGAGGGAGCGCCGTTATTCTGGCCGAGACACGACGGGCGTGGCTCGAGGACGTAAACGCGCAAGACCGGAACTATATTGGTCTTCTTGAAGAGTTGGCACGCGTCCAAGCCGTCGGTTCGAACAGTCAGCGCTGAAATTGACCATCGTGAATGTCGGCTGAGAGGGCGACGGCCGCTTCATAGTTTAGCGAAATCACCTCGCACGCATGGCAAGCAGCTTCTCGCCATCGGGTCTGATCTCCCCATTAGGCGTGACGTGACGATAGAGCGTCTGCCGCGTGATCCCGAGTTCGGCGCACAACTCAGCAATCTTCGTCTCGGGCTTACCCATCGCGGCCTGTGCGAGCCGCAGCTTGGCAGGCGTCATCTTGAAGGGGCGCCCGCCGCGACGCCCA
Organism: Sphingomonas sp. 8AM; assembly: GCF_902506455.1. Lineage (GTDB taxonomy): Bacteria > Pseudomonadota > Alphaproteobacteria > Sphingomonadales > Sphingomonadaceae > Sphingomonas. The sequence goes on from NZ_LR733844.1 coordinate 1,324,831, forward strand.
CGGGCGCGGGCAGAGGCGAGGCCGGCACGGGTACGCTCGACAATCAGCTCTCGTTCGAATTCCGCGAGGCCGGCGAAGATCGCGAACACAAGGCGGCCATTCGCGGTGGTCGTATCGATCGAAGCGCCTTCGCCGGCCAGCACCTTCAACCCGATGCCGCGCTTCGTCAGATCGCCGACTAAGTTAACGAGGTGGCGCAGGTCGCGCCCCAGCCGATCGAGCTTCCATACGACGAGCGTGTCATTGCGGCGCAGCGCCTTCAGACAGGCGTCCAGCCCCGGCCGCTTGTCGAGCCGGCCCGACACCGCATCCTCATAGATATGCTCGGAGTCGACGCCGGCCGCGACCAACGCGTCGCGCTGGAGGTCATAGACCTGGCTGCCGTCCGCCTTTGATACCCGTGCGTAGCCGATCTGCGTTGTCACATATACGTCCGTCTGCGTGACGGAGCGGCATTGCTCGTCGATCGATCTCTCTAATGTCACATAACCCGTATTGTGGTCTATGCTCCGTGAACAGGGTCGCTTGCCTGTTGCGTGACGAACAGGAAGCCGATGCCGTCCAGGACCATATTGTCGCCCGCGCAGCGTAGCGCGATCTTCGATCCGCCTGCCGATCGGGCAACGATCGAACGGCTCTATACGCTCGGCCCCGATGACCTTGGACAGGTGGCGCGGCGCCGGCGCGGACCGAACCGGCTCGGCTATGCGGTGCAGCTCTGCTATCTGCGTCACCCGGGGCGGAATCTGCTGCCGGGTGAGGCGGTGCCTGCCGCCATGCTGGCGCTGCTCGCCGACCAGATCGGTTGCCGTATCGACGACTTCGCCGACTATTCCGCGCGAGCGACGACGCTGCGCGAGCATCGTGCCGAGGTCGAAGCGTATCTTGGTCTGCGCTCCTTCGACCGGATCGACGTGCGATCGGTGCTGGCGCTGGGATCGGAGATCGCCACCTCGACCGACCGGGGCGACGCGATCGTAGCAGGCATGGTCGATCGCCTGCGGCTCGACCGGATCGTGCTGCCCGCGGCATCGACGCTGGAACGGCTCGCCCTCATCGTGCGGGCGCAGGCACGCAAGGCCGCGCATGCCGGACTGATCCGCGACTGCTCAAGCGAACAGGAGACAGCGCTCGAACGCCTGATCGCATCCGACGACAAAGGTCGTACCCGGCTCGGATGGATACGCGAATGGCCGGAAGCGCCATCGGCGTCGAACCTGAAGGGGATCGTCGAACGACTCGAAGCGGTGCGCGGCATCGGGATCGCAACCGATCGGGCACGAAGTATCCATGCCGCCCGCTATGCCGTCATCGCCCGGACCGCCGGTATCGTCACCTCGCAGCACCTCCGGCGTCTCGAACGTCCGCGCCGGCTCGCGATGCTGGTCGCCTCCATGATCGAGATGGAGGCGGCATTGACTGACGCCGCAATGGTCATGGTCGAGAAGATGGTGGGCGCGCTGTTCCGTCGCGCCGATCGTACCCGGTCCGACCGGCTGCTCGGGCAAGCCCGGATGCTGAAAGACACGGCGCGCTTCCATGCCCGGCTCGGCCGCCTGCTGATCGATGCACGCGCGAGCGGACGCGACGCCTTTCGCGTGATCGACGCCAAGGTGGGCTGGGATCAGCTCGAACGCAGCATCCGTTTCGCCGAGGATCTGACGCGCTCGGCCGATGACGGCCTGAAGGAAGTAGTCGAGCGTTATCCCGCCGTGCGGCGGTTTGCCGCGATCTTCCTCGCCGCCTTCACCTTTCGCACGGCGCGGTCAGGTGATCCGCTACTCGGCGCAATCGAGGTGCTGCGGACGATGTACGGCGACGGCCGATCGGTCCTGTCGAAGCGGGCGCCGACAAGCTTCATCAAGCCGCGCTGGCGCAAAATCGTGGAGCCGGCCGAAGGGACGATCGACCGGCGCGCCTATGAGATCGCGGTGATCGTCCACCTGCGCGAGCGACTTGGCTCGGGTAGCGTCTGGGTGGATGGCAGCCGGGCCTATCGCACGCTGGACGATTACCTGCTGCCGGTGCCCACGTTCGACAGGATGCGTACCGACGGCAATTTGCGCTTGGCCGTACCGTCCGGCTTCGCCGAATGGCATGAGGATCGGCGCACGGTGATGACCCGGCGCATGACCGAGGTGGAGCGCGCAGCCGCGACGGGCGAGCTGGTCGACGTGACGATCGACCGCGGGCAGTTGCTGATCTCGCCGATCCGTCGATCCCCGTCCGAGGATGCCGAGGATGCCGAGGCGCTGAAGGCCCGGCTCTATGCCATGCTGCCACGTGTGCGGATCACCGACCTGCTGGTGGAAGTCGCCGCATGGTCAGGCTTTGCCGACCGTTTCGTTCATGCCCGCAGTGGCGAGCCGGCCTCTGACCAGTCCGCGCTGATGGGGGCGATCCTCGCCGATGCGACCAATCTCGGCCTCGGGCGCATGGCGGAAAGCTCGCGTGGGCTGACATTGTCACGCCTGCGCTGGACTGCGGAATGGCATGTGCGCGATGAAACGTACCTGTCGGCGCTGGCGGCGATCGTCGACTGCCACACCGCGCATCCGCTCGCCCAGATCTGGGGACCGGGCGACACATCGTCCTCGGACGGGCAGTTCTTCCGCGCCGGTGGTCAGGGCGAAGCGCGCGCCGATCGCAACGCCCGCTACGGCACCGAACCCGGCGTGCTGTTCTACACCCACGTCACCGACCGCTTCACGCCGTTCCATACCAAGGTCATCGCCGCCAATGCCGGCGAGGCCGCGCACGTCCTCGACGGCCTGCTCGATCACGAGAGCGAACTGGTGATCCGCGAACATGCGACTGATACCGCCGGGGCGGTCGACCATGTCTTCGGCTTGTGCCATCTGCTCGGCTTCCGCTTCGCGCCCCGCATCCGCGACCTCAACGAACGTCGGCTGTACGGTCTGTCGTCGCTCGATCCCTGGCCGATCTTGCGCCCGCTCGTCGCCGGCCCGGTCAACGTCCGCGCGATTGAGGAGCACTGGGACGAGACACTGCGGCTTGCCGCCTCGATCCGGGCCGGCACCGTCAGCGCCTCGGTCATGCTGCGCAAGCTGGCGGGTTTTCCACGTCAAAACCCGGTCGCTCGCGCATTGCGCGAGATCGGACGGATCGAGCGCACCCTGTTCATGCTCGATTGGTTCGATGATCCCGAGCAGCAGCGTCGTACCGGTAGCATCCTCAACAAGGGTGAGGCCCGCAACGCGCTTGCCCGTGCCATCTTCTTCAACCGCCTCGGCGAACTGCGTGACCGCACGTTCGAGAACCAGCGTCATCGTGCCTCCGGGCTAACCCTTCTCACCGCGGCCGTCACCCTTTGGAACACTGTCTATCTCGACCGTGCCGTCCGGCATCTGCGCGGCAGCGGTGCTGACGTGCCCGACGAACTGCTCGCCCATGTCGCACCGCTGGGCTGGGAGCATGTCGGCCTCACCGGCGACTATCTCTGGAGCGAGATCGACAAACCTCGCGAGCGGTTCAGGCCACTACGCCTCCACCAGCAGCGCCAGGATCCTTAGCGTACGTTTTCGACCATCCTCTCACCGGTCCCCCAGTCGAGCGTGAACAGCGTGCGCTCGACACGCCCGACTTCGCGTAGCGCCAGCGCCAGACCCTTCGCGCGCGGGCAGGAGCCGAGCCGTTCCAGCATAACCGAGGCACTGGTGACGCCGGTGCGGATCGAGGTCGCGAGCCGGATCACATCGGTCCAGTGCCCTGCGATCAGCGCCTCGTCGATCGGCTGTGCCGCCAGCGGAGCGATGTCCGGTCCGGGCCGCGTGTCGGCGAACAGGTGCAGGCGCCGGGCAGCGATGTTCGGGATGCGCGGCGCGAAACGGAAGCCGAGCAGGTGGCACAGCGCGAAGACATGATCGGAGACGCCGCCCCCAAAGGTATGGTGGCGCTCGATCGCGAGATCCGCGCCGTGGTGGAGCAGGCCGTCGAGGACATGTGCCGCTTCGCCGGCACCGGCAGAGATGACCCTGGAATGGAACGGCGCGTAGCGATCGGAGACGTGCGTGTAGAATGAGACGGCGGGATCGCTGCCCTGTGCGGGTTGATCGCGCCGGTCGCCTGCGCGCGCCTGTCGAGCGGAAAGTTCTGTCCATCCGAGCTGGACGCGGTGCCGCTGCCGAACATCGCGGCGAGCGGCATCCGGTGCTGCGCCTCGGCAAGCCTCGCCAGCGCCGCGCCGTAGCTGCCCTCGCGCAGATGCCAGGCCGACAGCCATCCGAGCTGGTGCTGCGTCACCAGCCCGCACGCTTCGGCCATGCGGGCGTGGCCGAGATTGGTGGCATCAGCGAGAACGGCGGTGAGGATCGCGCGCGGATCGTCATGCGGCCGACCCGTCGTCAGATGGGTGAAGCAGTGGGTGAGACCGGTCCAGCGATCCACGTCAGCGAGCAGGTCGGGGATCCGGATCGACGGCAGGTGCGCGTAGAGCGGGGCAAGCACGCCTTCCGCTTCGTCGGGCGTGATCGCCCGCAGGGGTGAGATGCGCAGACGACCGTTCGCGAGCTGCACGTCCTCCAGTGTATCGGAAGCGATCTTGGCGCCGACCTCCGCCAATCGACGCGCGAGCAACGCCGTGCCTTCGGCCAGCCAGCCCATGGCGGTATCGGCGACCGGCACAGGTAACGGTCCTGCGTCGCGCATCGCGGCAAACACCGGTGCAGGGATGAGCTGCTGTTCGACGGCGCGATAGCGTCGACTGCCCTCGACCCACATATCGCCGGCGCGCAGCGTCCCATGCCGGACCAGCGCGGCTTCGTCGTTCGGCAAGGCCAGCAGGTCGGCGCGCTGCGCCTCGGTCAGAACGGAGCGACGCAGCACCCGGAGATCAGGCCTTGGCCGGGGCCGTCCAGCCGATCCGCGCCAACGTGTCGATCAGCGTCGAGCGGGCGACCCCGAAGTCGCGGCAGACGGCCGCCTTGCTCGCGCCTCCATCGAGGGCCGCGGTGATCGCCTCGATCTTCTCCGCGTCGATCATCGGCGGCCTGCCACCCTGCCGCCCCCGGCGTTTCGCCGCGGCAAGCCCGGCCATGACCCGCTCGCGGGTCAGCGCGCGCTCGTACTGCGCCAGCGCGCCAAACATCGAGAACAGCAGCTCGCCGTGCGGCGTGGTCGTGTCCATCGCCTCGGTCAGCGAGCGGAAGGCGATGCCGCGCGTGCGAAAATCGGTGATGATCGACAGGAGATGCGGCAGCGAGCGCCCCAGCCGGTCGAGCTTCCACACCACCAGCGTGTCGCCTTCCTTCAGCCAGGCGAGGCAGCCTTGAGACCGGGACGATCGACGCGCGCGCCCGACGCCTTGTCGGCGTGGATGTGGCGATCGTCCACGCCGGCCGCGATCAGCGCGGCGCGCTGGAGGTCGACCGATTGCCGGTCGTCGGCCGACGACACCCGCATGTACCCTACCAGCATGTGCGCCAAACCCTCCAGACCCGGTTTCCGCATAGCGGAACAAGGCGACAGGGTTTGTCGTGCATATTTGGCGTGTTCGGAATCGGTTTGTGTCGATCCGCCCCAGTCACGCGGAAATCACCTGTTTGACGACATGACGTCCAGTTCTTCGGTCGTCGCAGACCAGACATCTTCCGGTACGAAATTTGACGCTGTCATGGGCGGCGGGCTGTCGGGAGAAGTGAGTTGCCCGGTGTCGGGATCGTAGCGGAACGTTTCCACGATCTCGTCGGTCGTGGCGGTGATGACGCCGTTCGCGACATCGTCCTGTACGGTCAGGCGGCGCGGCCTGTTGCTGCCGCAGCGGATCATGGCGCCGTCATCGAACCCGCCGTTCTGGGCGGGGCGGATCAGGCAGGAGCGCCCCTGCGGCCGACCGATCTCCAGCCAGCCTTCCGGTGTGATGCGGTGGAAGTAGAAGCCGCGCCCATCGGGGCCGATGGTGGTGAAGGTTTCGCCGCGTTCGAAGCGCCGACCGTTGCCGGGGATGCCTTTCACGCCGACCTGATTGTACCGCAGCAGCCCGTCGGTGCCGAGGTAATAATGGCCGATCTGCGTGCCGGTGTTGCACGGCCAGCGCAGGTGCATGTGGATGTGCGGCGGGGCATCGACGTGGCCGTGCGGCGCATTGGTGTCGAACCCCATCACCTGGATACGGCCGAGATCACGGCGCTCCGCCTCCTCGCCCAGGCCTAGCGTGCGGATGACTTCACGCTGGGCGAATTCGAGGACATTCGCCGCGCGGCGCTCCGTATCCGGGAAGCGCCCGGTCGCATAGGCACCGGCGCGGCGGGCCGGATCGGCATGTTCGAAGCGGAGCACCATCCCCGACTCGACGATATGGGTCGCGACTTCGGCAGCGGTTTCCATGTCGCGGGTGAGGGGCGGCAGCTGAACGACGATCCCGTCGTGTTCCCGCCGGAAGGGAATGTCGTCGCTTTCCAGCACGACGCGGCGTACCGCGTCGGCCGGCCCCGCGAACCGCAGCTCGAGCGAACGACGTCGCGGAACCGCGATCGCGATTACCGTCTCCCGGGCATTCTCCGCATTGTAGAGCGGCGTGGTGACGGGCGTGCAGGCCGGACACGATACCGGGTCGAAGCGGGCGACCGGCTGACCCGGCGCGCCGCGCTTCACGAACTTCAGCACCGCCGTCACCCGATCGGAGGCCTCACCCTGCGCAGCAGCGGGCGCCGCGATGCCGCACAATGCCGCCGCCAGCACGATCGCCGCGCGGCTCACCATTGCGGCTTCCAAGACAGGCCGAGCCAGAAGATGCGGCCCACCGGGAAATAGTAGTTCACATAGTCGCGGTTGACGCCCTGCCGGACGATGAAGGGTTCCTTTGTCAGGTTCTGTACCTGCCCGACCAGCTCCAACCCGTCCCGCACCGCATAGCGTGCCTGGAGGTCGACCTGCTGGCGTGGTTCCTGGTAGAGGTCGCGCGTCGGCGTGTCGCCATCCGCCGATTGCAGCGCGCGACCGATACGGTTGTACGAGGCGCGCAGCTCGACCGGCCCGATACCGTAGAAGACGGTGAGGTTGGCGATGTAATCGGGTTGCTGGATCAGCCCGCTGGTCCTGCGCGAGGCAGGCAGGCCGGATGCGACACCCGCTGCGCTGACCGGCTGCCGGTAGGAACCGTCGAGCAGCGTGAAATTGGCGTTGAAGCCCAATCCCGGCAGCAGGGGGATACGATCCTGCGTGTAACCAAGCTCGATACCCTTGACGCGAGCGGAGGCGGCGTTGCGCGGCGTACTGAGGAAGACGTTCTGGTAGGTTACGCCCTGGAACGTCGTTACCGGCCCCTGCTCGCTGCTGGTGAAGATCTCGTTCCTGATATCCTTCGCAAAGCCGGCGACCGAGAGCAGCCCGCCGCCGCCCATGTACCATTCGTAGGACAGGTCGTAGTTCCATGCCTCGCGGGGCTTCAGGTCCGGATTGCCGGTGTTGATCGTCAGCGAACCATCGGTGCCGATACCGAAGGAGGTGCGGGCGGCATATTGGCTGTAATCGGGACGCCCGATCGTCTTCGACACGCCCGCGCGCACCCGCATCCCGTCGCCCAGCTGGTAGGTGGCGAGCGCCGAGGGCAGCCAATAATCGTATTCGGTCCTGCGCCGCACGGGCTCGTAGGCGGTGGCTCCGCGGATCGTCGGCGCCTGGAAGGTGTCGATCGTGAGGTTGGTGGCGTCGTAGCGGACGCCCGCCTGCACGTCGAAGCGATCGGTGCGGAACAGCGCCTGCGCATAGGCAGCCTTGGTCGTCTCCAGGTCGCGGAAATCGTCTGCGGCGTTGTTGGCGATCTGGTTGGTGGCGACGAACGATCCGGGATTGGCCTGGAACCGGTGCCACGCCGCCTGCCGATCGATCAGCAGATAGGGCACACCCGGTGTCATGTAGGTGGCGGGTCGCTGGTCGTAGATGATGCCGCCCAGGCCGCCGACCGCCTGCTGTCCGGCGGCGGTGCCCGGCACAAATTCCCGGTAACGCTGATCGTACGACAGATCGGTGCGCGTCACCGCCGCGCCGACATTGACGCCGAAGCCACGATCCTGCGGGGAAGCGTTGAACCCGAGGTTCGCGCGCGCGAAGTCGACGGTGGAATCGAGATCGCGCGCGATGTCCCGGTAGTAGAGCGCCTTGTAGCTGGCCGGGTTGGCGCCGGCCGTGGCGTCGTTGAATGTCAGCCGCGGTCGCCCGTCGACGATCGTGTAGCTGTAGCCGAACTGCGGCAGATAGTTGACGGTGGTAGTGCCGGGGCGCGGGTTGGTGTCGTACTTTATCATCTCGCGCTGCTCGCGATATTCCGCCTTGGATCGCGCCAGCGTGGTGTCGAGCACCAGGCCGCCTCCGAAATCGTGCCGGCCCTTGGCGTCAATCAGCCAGGTGTCGCGCGTCACCGGCTGATAGGTAAGCCCCTGTTGCAGGCTCCCCTGCGCGAAACGGCCGCTGTCGCCGGCCTCGCCGATCACCGCACCGGTGGGCGTGGTCAGCACCTCGTAGCGGGTCTCGGTATCCTTGTCGTGATAATAGCCGCCGAACAGCGACACCTCGGTCGCATCGACCGGCCGCCACTCCAGCTTCAGGTTGCCGCTGAGCCGCGTGCGCATGTTCTCGAAGAAATAATCCTGGTTGCGCACGGGCACGAGGTTGCCGGTCGACAGGTTCGGGAAGGGCGTACGCGCGCCCGCTGCGGTGAAGTAGCTCCACCCTGCGCCATTGGTGTCGCCGGGCAACTCGGCCCGCGCGGTGGACGGCAGCCGCTGGTATTCGGCGGACGCAACGATGCCGAACTGGTCGCCCGGCCCGAAACGCGTCGCCGCGGTCGCGTCGGTGCGGATCGCAGCACCCCCGTCGCGCACCAGCTTGCCTGCGGTGTAGTTATAGCCGCCATTGGCGTTGACGATGAAGAAACCGTCGCCGCGCCCGTCGAACGCGCTCTTCGATACGATATTGATCTGGCCGCCGAGCGCATGCGGATCATATTGCGCGGTCACGCTTTTGATCGCCTCGATCCGCGAGACAAGTGAGGCCGGCAGCATTTCCAGCCGCGCGCCGCGATACACCCAGTCGGGCGACGCGAGCGGGATGCCGTCGATGGTGACGAGGTTGTAGCGCGGATCGAGCCCGCGGATCGTGGCGCGCTGGTAGATGTCGCGGTTCTTGGTCGCGTCCGCGCCCCCTACCACCGACACGCCGGTGATGCGCCGGCTCGCCTCGACGATGTTGAGGTCGGGCAGCCGGCCCACATCGTCCTGAGATACCGCGTCGAGGATGACGGCGGAGTCGCGCTTCGCCCTGGTCGCCGAGCGCTGCGATGCCCGGAAGCCGGTGACGACGATCTCCCCGCCTGCACCGTCGGCCTGTTCGGTTGAACCGCTCGCATCCGGCGCACCGGCTGGCGTCGAAGATGCCGTCTGGGCACCGGCCGGAAGCGCCGATCCCGCGAGTATCGTGCCTGCAAGCAGCCACCAAAGCGAATGCGATTTTAGAATCATCTGTATGAACCCCCCTGCTTCTCCCTCAATATATATCCGCTTGTATGATATTAATTTGACAAATGGTGGGCGAGTTGGTGATTTTTCGTGGCACGCGTAGCTGGGGCGGCATGAGGGAAGACGGTCGATGAAGGTTGCGGCGATATCCGGCCGGGGACGGGCAGTGCTGTTCGCGGTACGGCGCCACGGCCGCATCTCCCGATCCGCGCTGATCCGTGAAACCGAGCTGTCCGGCACCGCCGTCTTCCGGGCCACGGAGGAACTGGAGGCCGCAGGGCTGGTCCGTGCCGGAGAAGCCGTAGCCGCGGGACGCGGTCAGCCCAGCGCCACCATCCACATCAAACCCGATGCCGCCTTCGCGATCGGCCTGTCGGTGATGACCGACCGTGCCGATGCGGTGCTGCTCGACCTTGCCGGCAACGTGCGCGCCCGGCGTGAAGTAACGCTGCCGGGCATGCCGCGAGACGCCATCATCGATGCTGCCGCGGCGTTCGGCATTGAAACCCTGGCCAGTCTGGATATCGATCGCAACCGGCTGAAGGGGATCGGGATCGCGGTGGCCGGCTTCTTCGTCGCACCCGATACGGTCAACCCCGGGGCGGAGCTGGACGACTGGGCGCTGGTCGATCTACATGCCGCCGCCTCGCGCCGCCTCGGCCTGCCGGTCGCGGTGGAGAACATCGCGGGCGCGGCCGCGATCGGCGAACGGTTGCTGGGGGTCGGCGCACGCTATCGCAGCTTCTGCTACCTCAATGTCGCGGCGGGGTTCGGCGCGGGACTGGTCGTCGACGGGACGTTGATGCGCGGCCGGCACGGCAACGCCGGCGAAGTCGCCGGGCTGTTCGCGCTGGCGGGCCGCACCATCCCCAACCTCGCCACCCTGCGCGCCTGCCTCGCCGATCACGGCGTCGCGACCACCGGTATTGCGGACATGGTGTCGCGCTTCGATCCGGACTGGTCGGGGGTCGAGGCATGGCTGGCGGAGCACCAGCCGTCCTTCTCCTACCTGTTAGGTGCGCTGCGCTTCACGCTCGACACCGAAGCACTCGTCCTCGGCGGCCGGCTCCCCCGCGAACTGGCGCGGCGGATCATTGCGGCGGCCGAGTGGCCGGAGGACGCATGGCCCGCTCGCCGGAACCGTCGGGCGCCCGCGACCATGCTTGATGTCGCCAGCCTCAGCCCCGATCTGGCCGGGCCGCTGGGCGCCGCGTCGCTGGTCTTTCACCAAACGCTGTTCGACTGACGCGCAGGGCCGGGATCAGCATCAGACATGCGAGCGCGATCGCCACCAGCGCCGCCACCATCAGCAGCGAGGGCGCGGACCAGGGATCGGCCAGCGCGGTGCGATAGGGCGAGGTCGCCAGCACCTGCCCCAGCAGCAGCATCGCCACACCCTGCGCCAGCTTGGACACGCAGGTAAAGATGCCGACATGGCCGGTCGCCTGCCCGGCTGCGGCCCGCGCCATCATCGCCGACCACAGGATCAGCCACAATCCGCTCGCGCCCGCGCCGAAGCACAATCCCACCGTGGCCGCGCTCACCGGTCCGGCGCGCCACGGCCCGAGCAGCACGATCGTGGCCAGCATCAGCAGCGCCGCGGCGACCGTCAGGATGCCGCCTTCGCCAAGGCGGCGCGCGCCGACGATCCATAGCGGCTGACCCAGCAGTCCACCGATTGCCGCCCATACGAGCAACCCGGTGCCCTTGCCCGCAAAGGCGCCGTAATAAGGTTCCAGCGCCCGAAAGGTCGAGCAGGCGACCATCATTACAGCCAGCGTTACCAGCACGGGAATGGAGCTGCGCTCATGGGTATCCGAAGCCGCCGGTTCCCTGGCGGGTTCTGCCTCGAAGGCGCGCAGCAGCAGCGCGGTGAAGCAAACCAGCACGGACAGGCCTCCGGCCCAACCCAGCCAGGCCACCATGCTCCGCTCATGGATCAGCAGCGGGGCCGCCAGCACCGCCACCCCCAGGCCTGCCAATCCCGACACCATGTTTCGCTTGGCGAGCAGGGCGCGGCGGGCAACCTGCTTGCGGGCGATCGACACGACCATCGCGTTCTGCGGCACGTCGATGAAGGGATAGGCGAGGCGAAAGCCCATGAGCGCCGTCATCGACCAGGCCACCCGCACTGTGGGATCGAGCAGCGGCGTCGCGCAGAACAGCAGAAAGAACAGGCAGGTCACGGGCGCCGCGATCGCTTGGCACCGGATCGTGGAGGCCGCGATCGTATCCGAATCGCTCCAGCCGGTTCCTACGACGGCATCGGCCACCCCGTTTACAACGAGCGATCCGGCCATGATGAAACTCATCGTCCGCGCGTCGAGCCCACATGCCTCGGTCAAGAAGAACCCGAACAGCAACGTACTGGCGTGCCACAACTGGCTCTTGGCGAAATGGGCGAGAAGGTAGGCCGACACGGCAGCCCCGCTCGCCTCAGGCTTCCGCAGAAAACCGTCCTGGCTTGCTCCATCCTCCACGCGATCCGCTGACCCATCAAAGGCAAGATCGCCCACCCACCGGCCCTGGCGTATATCTATGCCCGTTTTATGTCTTAACCCCATGCAGTTGCACCACGCGCTCGCCGAGTTCATGGCCGCCTACAGTTTCGCCCGCCGGCTCAAGACGCTCAGCGGTCTCACGCCCTACGAATACATCGCCAAAATCTGGAAGTCAGAGCCAAATCGGTTCATCGTCGACCCGATCCACCAGATGCCGGGACTAAACACCTAGCCCCGCTTTCAGATCGCCGGTCGCGGCAGCATGCACACCTGACAAGAGAACGCCCACACCCAGCGCGGTAACGAGAGCAGCGCTGATCTTGCCAGGGGAGATCGTACCATCACCACCTGTTGCCCGGAGAGGATCACGCTTTCGGTTGAGGATAGACCATCCGATGGTCACAACGGCGACGACACCCGCAACTATCAGCGCATGCATTCAAGCTCTCCGCTTCACGAAGAGCCAAGCTGACCGAACGGTTGCTGTCGAACAAGCGGCTCCGCTCACGGCGACCGCTTCGAGGCAAATACGGACATGCACACCTCAAGTTCCCGCATCACGTTAACGAGAGGCCGCTATCGGGCAAGCCGACACGCCGACTGGTTCCGCCAGGCGCTTGCCGCATCCATCATCTTCCGGATCAATCAATAAGTTCCGAGCATCGATCGGTGTGACAAATTGTACGGACTGCCCTCAAGAAGACCGTCGGCCGCAAGACCATGCAAAAAGGATTGATCGTGTGCGTTCGCATCGCGCGTCTGAGCCGCCGTTGCGCCGGCTTGATCTTCACAGGCGGTGCCTTCGTACCTGTTCGGAACGCTGCGGCGATGGACATCGCACAGCGGCTGCGGACCCGACGTGGTGGGTGTCGCGTTATCTCACCATGCGTCCGCCGATCCCTGGGACATTCCGCGCCGACGCCGTGACCTGGTGGGTGATCGCCGGCCTGGCGCTTGGCTGTTTGCTGTTGGGTCACGCGCTTGGTTTCGGCCTGTTGCCCGCACGCGCTGCGCTGCCCGCGACCGGACTGGCGGCGCTGGCCGGTGCGCTGCTAACCGGACGGCTGCGAGCGGATGCCCGGCTGATCGCGGGAGCGACCGCGTTCCTGCAGATGACGCTTTTCACCATCCTCGGAGTGGTGTTTGCCTATCTGCTGGCGGCGGCCAGCCACCCCTTGTGGGATCGCTGGCTGACCGCGGCGGATGCCCGGCTGGGGTTCGACTGGCCCGCAATGCTGGCAAAGGCCGACCAATTACCGGCAGCGATCCTGCTGATTGGCGGGCTCGCTTATCATAGTCTGGTGCTGCAGATGGTGGTGTGCATCGTGGTGCTCGCCGGGACCGGCCGGCTCGAACGACTGCAAACAACCATCGCCGCTGCGATCCTGGCGGGGAGCGTGACGATCCTTTTCTCCGGCCTGCTGCCCGCCACGGGCAATCTGTTCGATCCGGATCACTATCGGCACTTGTGGCCGTCGGTTGCCTGGGGTGATCGCGACCTGGTGGCGGGGCTGCGCGACGGCGCCATCCGCAAGCTCGACCTGTCGCATATAACCGGGATCGTCAGCTTTCCGAGCTATCACGCAGCCCTTGCCGTGATCCTGTTCCGGGGGGTGTATGCGATTGGCTCGCTGCGCGTTCCGGGCGCGATCTGGGCCGGTTTGACGATCGTGGCGACCCCGTTGTTCGGCGGCCATTACATCGTCGATGTGCTGGCGGGCCTGCTGCTATCCGTCATTGCGCTGGGCGTCGCCCGCGGGTTTGCGCCGACGTCGCAGGACCCCGACCGGATGCGCGCGCCCCGCCGTCCTGCTACGGCGGCGTTGCACACGGGCGGGCTCGGGCGCTGCAAGCTCGACCTAGAGGTGACGCATTGAGCTGGTACGAGAAACTGCTGCTGGTGCTCGCCATGGTGCTGTTCATGGAGGTCTTCGCCTGGGCGACGCATAAATATGTCATGCATGGCTGGGGCTGGGGCTGGCACCGATCGCATCACGAACCGCATGACGGCGCCTTCGAACGAAACGATCTTTATGCGGTGACCTTCGCCATCATCGTCATCGCCTTATTCGCGCTGGGTACGGTCTGGGAGCCCGTCTGGTGGATCGCCCTGGGCATCACCGTCTACGGCGCGATCTATGCCTTTGTGCACGACATGCTGGTGCACCAGCGTTTCGGCGCGCGCTGGGTCCCGCGACGGGGCTATCTGAAGCGGCTGCATCAGGCGCACCGGCTCCACCATGCGGTGAGAGGCAAGGAGGACGGGGTCAGTTTCGGCTTCCTGTTCGCGCCTGATCCCGTGCGACTCAAACGTCGGCTTGCCGAGCGAAACAGGCGATGAGCCCGAAACGCCACCCGGGCGATACGGGGCGCGGCTTGTTGCTCGCCGCGGCGATCGGCGCGGCGTGGGTCGCGGTGCATGTCGGCGGGATCTTCTTCTGGCGGTGGAGCGTCGGCACCGCGCTGCTGGCGGTGGTCCTCGTCGTGGTGCAGGCGTGGCTCAGCACCGGGCTGTTCATCATCGCCCACGACTGCATGCATGGATCGCTGGCACCCGGGCACCCACGGCTGAACAGGTTTGTCGGAACGCTCTGCCTGGGTATCTACGCCGGCCTGGCGTATGGCGCGTTGCTGCCCAAGCACCACGCGCACCATGCCGCACCCGGCACGGCAAGCGATCCCGACTTTCATGCCGCGGCTCCTCGCCGGGCGCTTCCGTGGTTTGGATCCTTCTTCCGCACGTACTACTCGCATGGCCAGATCATCCGGATCACCGTCGCCGCGACCGTCTACCTGCTGCTGGGTGCGTCGCTGCTCAACATCGTCATCTTCTGGGCCCTTCCAGCGCTTCTCGCGCTCGGGCAGTTGTTCGTCTTTGGCACCTACCTACCGCACCGTCACAGCGACCAGACCTTCGCCGATGCGCATAATACGCGCAGCGGCGCGGCGGGACCTTTCCTCTCGCTGATGACGTGCTTCCATTTCGGCGCGTACCACCACGAACATCACCTCAGCCCCGGCACGCCCTGGTGGAAATTGCCGGCGTTCAGGCGGAAGACGTCAGCGCAGCGGTGATGGCGTCCGCGGCGCCCGCCGCGCCCGTTCCGGCCGCGATCTCCGCGGCGATGACGCGCGCCGCCTGCGCGTAGCCCGGCCGGTCAATCACCTCCTGCAAAGCGCTGGCCAGCGTGCGGGGACGCAGTCGGCGTGGCGAGATCATCCGGCCGGCCCCGACGCGCACGATCCGGGCGGCCGTCGCCGGCTGCTCGAAGCCGATCGGCAATGCCACGATCGGCACCCCGGCCGCCAGCGCATCCAGCACCGTGTTGAAGCCACCGTGCAACACGGCGGCCGAACAGCGCCTCAGTACGGCAGCCTGCGGCCAGAAGGCGCGCACCAGCGGATCGCCCGGCAACGCGGCCTCCTCTTCCCGCGACAGCCCGCCGCCATGGCCGATCACGGCGCGTGCGCCAATCGCCGCGCAGGCCTGCGCCATGGTGGCGAACAGCGCCCGGTGCGATCCCTGGAGAGTGCCGAGCGAGCAAAACACCAGCGGCGGTCCGCCGCGTGGCAGATCGGGATCTTCCTGATCTCCTGACCGCCACGGCGATCCATAGCGGAACGTCGATGGCAGGGCGCAGCGTGGATAGTCCAGTCCGCGCGGGCATTGTGCGACCTGCACGCGCGGCCCGCAGTCTTCCGCAAGGCCCCACTGGCGCCGACGCGTCTCCAGCACGCGCGCAATCGGCCGCATCAGCAAGTCGGTAACCGCGTACCCGCCCCGGTTCCGGAACGCGCCCCACCGATCCGGGCGGTAGCGCCAGCCGAGAAAAGGTGGCGGTACTCCGGCTTCCCCGAACAAGGGCAGGCCGGTTGTGGCGACGGCATAAGGAAGCTGGAGCTTTCGCGCGATCAGCGGGCCGGCCGGTTCAACCGCGTCCGCCAGCACGGCGGTGACGCCGATCCGTTCCAGGACGGTCGGGGCTTCATCCAGCAAACGACCGGTCATCGCCGCCGAAGCCCGAATCATGCGGTTGAGCCGGATCGGTCCGGTCGGCTGCACCAACGTTTCGACATAGGCGTCGAACATGTCCCCGGCTCCGCAGGGAAGCGCCGAAAACCGCAGCGTGGGTTCTGTCACGAAGCGTCTGGCGGCAGCCACATGGACCAGCGACACGCTCCACCCGCGCGCGTTCAGCTCTTTCGCTAGAACCTGCACCGGGTTGACGTGGCCGGCGAGCGGCGCCGTGATAATGGCGAGGTGCCCTGCTGTTGGCAGACCATGTTCAGGGGAGGCACCATTGCGCATCGCGTTGAGCATGACCAGGCAGCCGCCCTGCCTGCAAGCGAGAAAGCTCATGCCGGCGCCGTTCGCGACGCTTCATCGTCAGGGTCCGGCATGGCAGGCCGCGGTGCACGATGGGGTCCCTCTTGGTGCCGATCACCGTGCGCCATGCGTTGGGGCGCTAACTCAGGAGCAGCGACACCATGGCGATCAAAGCGGTTCTTTTCGACATCGACGGCACCCTCGTGGACAGCAACGACCATCACGTTGCGGCATGGCAAGCAGTATTCCGCCAGATCGGCGCGACATTCGATGATCAGGCGGTCCACGACCAGATCGGAAAAGGCACTGACATGCTGGTGCCGACCCTGCTTCCGGATACCGACGAAGCCGAGCAGGAAAAGCTGGGCGAGGAGCATGGCAGGATCTTCAAGTCGAGGTATCTGGAGCAGGTGAAGCCTTTTGCCGCTGCCAGAGAATTGCTCGCGAAGGTCAGGGACGGCGGCCGGCAGGTCGTGCTGGCGTCCTCGGCGTCGTCGGATGAACTCGATCACTACCTCGATCTGCTGGATGCTCGTGAGATCGTCAGCCTTTCGACCACATCGGACGACGTAGAGAAGACCAAGCCCGCACCTGACATCTTCGCCACCGCGCTCAAGAAGCTGTCACCACTCGCCGCCAGTGAGGTGATCGTCGTCGGTGACACGCCCTACGACATCGAAGCGGCGGCCGGGTGCGGCATCGCCGCTGTGGGCCTCCGGTCGGGCAAGTTCAGCGACGAGACCCTCAACGACGCGGGCGCGGTGGCCCTGTACGACAACGTCGCTGCCCTGCTGGCTGATTTCGAGAACTCACCGCTAAACGGTTGAGGACGCGTGCTGAACCGGCTTTTCCGGGACGTGGATTGCCGCCTGCTTTCCAAAATGGGGAGCGAGCGCGCCGGCAAGGGGATCGCAGCAGATGAACCACGATTTCACGCGGTTGTGTCCGGCGGACACCTTATGCAGCAACCGGTATCCGCTCCAGCGTGGCGGGCGTGCTCCGCGCGACCACGCTGAAGCCGATCCCGCGATCCGCCCAACTCACCTTCCGCACATCATTATCGCGGCGTGAGACCTCGTCCCGGCGACCGGTCTCCGCCGGGGCGCCGCATCGAAAGTCGCGCCGGACCCGAGCGACTTACAAAAGGGCAGGCGATGAAATTCGTTGCCGCCGTTGAGCCACGTCAACGATGGTGGCTTCTGGCTCGTAAACGAATATGTCGGGCTTGGCGTCGCGGATACGCTCCGCAGCTGGACGGTCTGCGAGACGTTGATTTCCGCGGTCGCCCTATTGATAGTGCTCTCCGTGTCGCTTGTGATGTGAGACATCACATTGGCACGTGCCAGTCGGTGAATGTGTCAGAGTGACTGCACAAACGCTGCGGACCTCAGGAGGCCCGCAAAAGGTCGATAAGCCCCCGCCCCACGCGCTTTCTGGTTCCGGACGTTCGGTGGCACGCAGCTCAACATTCAGCGATGTTACCGGCTACCCGGCACTGCTCGCGGGATGACGCACGGCAGAAGCGAGGACGCGCCGGCCTAGCCAGCGACGCACCGGCTCGTCGTAGAGCTTGAGGCTGGCATAAGCGACCGCCACTGCCGTGACGACCAGCGCGACGCCGACCGGTGCGCCGATGCGCGCGGGCACCTTATGGTCGATAACCCAGGCGGTGTAGAGATAGATCAGCGGGTAATGTGTGATGTAGAGCGGAAACGACAGGTCGCCGAAAAAGCGGGCGACGCGCATGCTCACGCCCGTCGCGGCTTTGACCCCTGCCCCGATCGCAACAACCAGCGGGAAGAGCAGCAGCACGCAAGCAGCGTCGTACAAGCCGTTCGACCAGTGGTGGGGTGTGTCCCCCAACCGTGGCAGCGCCAGTGCGACGATCAGCAGAATGGCGCTGATCGCGAACGGCTGCGGGCTGCGCAGCCGCCATCCCGACCGCATGAGCAGCATGCCGGCGAGAAACGGATAGCATAGCCGGGCAAGCCCGATATGGACGCCGGCGGCATCGAGCGACCAGCCACCGACAAGATCGCGCCGCTCGCCCAGCAGCGCCACCTCGAGCAGCAGCACCGCCGCGAGCACCGCCAGGATCGCCAGCGCACGCGACGACAGCCGCCGCAGCACCGTCGCATAGGCGACGTTCGCGACATATTCGTAGAACAGCGACCACGCCGGTCCGTTCAGCGGGTGGATCTCGTCCCACCCGCGGACGTCGAGCTGCTTCGGCAGCGGAAGCAGCGTGCAGCCGAGCAGCATGACCAGCAGCATCTGCCAGACCGGCGTCGCCGCGATCCTGGGAAACAGCGCTCCCGCCTGCAGGTAGAAAAGCGCGGCCCCGATCACGCTGCCAAGCACCACCATCGGCTGAAGCCGGATCAACCGCCGCTTGTAGAAGTCCCACGCGCCCATTCGGCCCCAGCGATCGTCATAGGCATAGGCGATGACGAAGCCCGACAACAGGAAGAAGAAGTCGACCGCGAGGTAACCGTGATTGATGATCTGACGCGTCGGATCGCCGAACGAATAGGCCTCGAACGTGTGGAACATGACCACCATCAACGCCGCGACGCCGCGCAGACCGTCCAGCACGACATAATGGCTCTTTGCCGGAGCGATCGCGTCGGTGGCAGTCGCCGCGGCGGCGGACACGTCAAGGGGCGCAGCGGTCACCGTCACGCCGCTCATGGACGTCGTACCAGCGCGACAATGCCTGCGCGCGGCACGGCGACGACATGCGCGCCGCGCGACAGGTCAAGCGGTGTCCGCGACACTTCCCGTCCTTCCGCGTTGGTCGCGCGCGCCTCGTAGCGGCCGAGATCCCGCGTCGCTTCCACGACCAGCCGCGTCGACGCCGTGGCATTGACGAGGTCGATCGCCGGCGCAGGGGCATCCAGCACGATCGTACGACCGGCATAAACGGCGACGATCTGCTTGGTGGCCGTCACCGCGCGGACGAGATCATATTGTGCGTTGATCCCCTCCGGCCGGAACTGTCCGTCGAGCAAAATTTCCCGGTTGGCCCGCCAATAGGCGAGATAGTGCATAAGCATCGCGGTATGTGACGGGCTGAGAGAGTTTAGCCGCATCGAAACCTGTGGGACGGCGAACAGCGTGTCGAGCAGTTGCAGCGCTGCCGTGTCGCTGGGCTCGTCCGCGTGCCACACGATCGGATCGGCATGGACCGGGGTGGCGCCGGCCAGCAGCCGCAGGTCGACGATGCGCTGACGATTGAGGATCGAGGCATTGGGCGTGTCCGATGCGCGCAGCATGTTGCCAAAGGTGCGGATCACCGGGCCGCTGTAGGGCTGGCGGAACTCGATCATCACATCGGGACGGATCGCGCGCAGCGCCGCCATCACGTCGACCATCAGGCGGTTCACCGCCTCATAGACCGAGGCGGTGTCGCGACCGTCGGCACGATCGAGCACGGTGTTCTCGTCGCTGCTGAACATATCGATGAAGTCGAGCTTCAGCCCGTCCCAGCCCCAGTCGCGCACCGCGCGGCGGAAGGTCTCGATCAGATATGCGCGCACCTCGGGGTAGCGCGGATCGAGGACGTTGGTGCGCTGGTCCGCCCAGCGCCGCAGGATCTTGCCGCGGAAGCGCGGCAGCACTGCCGCCTCGTCGCCGACCAGCGGCACCGAGAACCACAGCATCCCCTTCATCCCGCGCGCGTGGAGCGCGTCGGTGACGACCCGCATCCGGCGCAGCCGTTCCGGCTGCCAGTCGCCCGCGTGAGCATAGCCGCGGTTGCTGTCTCCGGTCTGCCAGCCGTCGTCGACGATCATCACCTTCAGGCCATGCCGCGCTGCCGCCTCCGCTTCTGCCAGAACAACCGCTTCGGGTATGTTCTGGTGATAGCTGACCCATGTCGAGTCGAGCGGCTCACGAGCGCTGGCCGGTGCGGGCAAAGGCTGCTTGCCCGGCTGACGTGACCACCAGACCGCGACATCCCCCAGC
This sequence comes from Sphingomonas sp. 8AM, assembly GCF_902506455.1. Lineage (GTDB taxonomy): Bacteria > Pseudomonadota > Alphaproteobacteria > Sphingomonadales > Sphingomonadaceae > Sphingomonas. Next base: position 1,345,098 of record NZ_LR733844.1, read on the forward strand.
GCGGCTGAGAACGGGATGGCGCGCGTGTCGAGCCGCAGGCTCGTGGCGTAGCGCGTGAGCGGCGCATGGCGCTCGCTGAACAACTCCACGCTGCTGTAGACCCGCACGTCCTCCTCGCGTAGCCTGACGGCGAGCAGTACCGGGTTCACTGCGTCCTCGGCGGCGACGGTCAGCCGGTTCTGCTCGTCGCGACCGTAGAGCGTCAGCACCGGCGCGGCGGCGGTGAGCGTCGAGCGCAAGTGCGTCGATGCGAAATCGGGCACGATCGTTCGTCCCAGCCCCGCGTCCGGCGTCCACATCCCCGCCATGTCGACCGAGGGCTGCGACCAGCGGATGGCGAGCCGCGGCGGCGGGGCGGGCGTGGCGCGGGTCAGCGTCAGTACCAGACGGGCCACACCCGGTGCGATCGGTTCGGAGCGAAGGTCCAGAGCAAATCCGTGGAGATCGCCCGTTATGGCTAGATCCAGTCCAGCTATGGTGACGCTGCGGCCTGGTTCCGTCGCCGCCGGAGCACTCTCCTGCGCCGACGCGCCCGCGGGCCCGAGGCAGGCGTAAAGCGCCACAAGGGCCCAGCTCTTCATCCAAACTCTCTCCATCTGCGGCGTTGCCTCCGCACCGCCCGTCCCGCGGTCGCCCTCCACCTGCCCCGGGCAAAGCCCGGCGCACGGGGCGCCGGGCCGGGGATGACATCAGAACTTCACGCGGGCACCGAAGTTGTAGCGGGCGCCGGTTTCCTGAAGCAGCAGGAAGCGCTCCTCGATTGCGGACCATTCATGGATGCGCTGGTTGGTGACGTTCACACCCTGCACGTACACCTGGAAATTGGGTGTGATGTCGTAACCAACGTTGAAGTCGAACTGCCCGTAGCTCGAACGGTTGCGCGGACGTCCCTGGTCCGAGCGACACGCGCGCAGGTATTCGGAGCGCCAATTGTACGAGCCGCGCGCGGAAAGGCCGAACTTCTCGAAGAAGATACTGCCATTCGCAGAGTGTGGCGACAGACCGTTATATCCGCATTCGTAATCGGCGAGTGCCGAGTCCCGCTCGGCCTTGCTCTCGACATAGGTGTAGTTGCCGGCCACGCCGAAGCCTGACAGCACGCTCGGCAACCAGTCGAACGTATATTGACCACCTACCTCGATGCCGCGGATATAGCCGGTCTGCCCGTTGCGTGTCCGGGTATCCTGAAAGGTCCGCCCAAAGCGCTGCACTGGCACCGTCTGGAGCTCGAGGAAGTTGTCGAGCGTCTTGTAGAAGGCGCCAGCGCTGACGTAACTGATCGAATTAAGATAATATTCGATCGACAGGTCGTAATTGGTCGACTTGAACGGCTCCAGCGTGGGATTGCCGCCGCTCGACTGCGGCACCGAGATCCGGCCACCGAACGAATTGTCCACGCCCAGATCGGTCAGGGTCGGGCGCGTGACCGTCTGCGAGAAGGCGGCGCGGGCGATCAGTTTTTCGGTAACGTTGAATTTGATGTTCGCCGAGGGCAGCGCGTTGACGTAGCTGTTGCGCACCGAAACTGGCGTGGAGGCACCATAAGTGAAGACCAGCGTGTCGTCGCCACGCGTGTTCGTGATGTCGATAACCGGTTGCTCGAAGCCGCGCGAGATCGTCTGCGTGCGGACGACCCGCACACCGGCGTTGGCGCTCCAGTTCTCGCCACCGAATGACATCGCGACATAGGCGGCCAACAGACGTTCGTTGACGTTGAGCAGGCTGCCCTGGTTTTCGCGCACGCCGTACGGCCCGCCCGGCAACGCCAGAAGCCGCGCCGCCTCGGCAGCCTGCTCGGCTGCAGTGCGGCCCTGTCGCGCGCGCGCCAGATTGGCCGGGTTCGACAGGAACGCGATTATCGCGTTGGCGTCGTACGTGAAGAATTGCTGCGGAACGTTTTCGCTGCCCGACACGCCGGGCAGGAAATTGTTCAGCTTGAAGGGCGACAGCAGCGACGTATCTACAGGGATGTCATAGCCGCAATAAGCACAACCGCCGTCATTGTTGCCAAAGAAGCGCCGCTCCTTGGTGCGATCCGAATAGGCCATGCCGATCCGCACCGACTTGAGGATGCTGTCCTGAATCTTGTAGTCGGTGTCGAGGTGATATTCCGAGCTGCGATCGCTCACCCGGTTGTTCCCCACGCCCGTGTAGTGCGCCCGCATCAGCGATGGATCGGTGATGTTGCCGAAATTGGATGCGGTCGGCAGGTCCTCGCCCTTGTTGAGGTCGAAGCGCGGGCTGGTCTGCGCCAGCGAGCCGACGACGACGAACTGCGTCGGATTGCGCTGTTTGGCTCGCGACGTCGAGACATCGAACCGCACCTCGACATCCTCGGCCGGGTTCCACTTCAGATTGCCGCCGATCTGATAGGTCTGTGTCAGGCGGTTGTTGTTGTCGACGATATTATCATTCTGCGAGAGCGACACACTCCCGTTCAGCGCCGGGTTGGCGGCGAGGAACTGTTGCCCGGGCCGGTTGAAGCCGATGGCCGATCCGGTGCCGTCGACCTCAAGGCCGATATAGGGCGCCGAGTAGAAGTTGGCGAAAACGTTGCGCGAGCTGAAAACGTCGAATTTCGAATAAATGCCATCGACGGTCAGCAGCAACTGGTCGCTGAGTTGCGCCTGCACCGCTCCGGCAAGGTTGATGCGGCGCCGTCGATCCGCCTGCCGCGCGAACGCGAGATTCTGCGGCACGTTGACCGTCGCGCCGGTGTTGCCGAGCGCCGCGGTGGTCAGCCCGGTGGACGACGCGGTGCCGTTGACCACGTTCTGCGCGCCGAACAGCCACCCGTCGGTCTGGACGTAGTCGAGCTGGCTGCGGCGATCGGTGTACGATCCCGACAGCACGATCCCCAGCGTCTTCGCATCGTTGGTAAGCGAGGTAACCGCCGAGAAGTCCGGGCTGAGCTTCTCCCGCAGCGTGTCGTAGATGCCACCCGCCGAGGCGGCGACGTGGAACCCGCTCTTGCCGTCAAGCGGCCGCGCGGTGATGATGTTGACGGTGGCGCCGATGCCGCCTTCCTGTAGCTCGGGCACGCTCGACTTGTAGACGTCGGTCCGCTGGATCATGTTCGACGACAGCACGTCGAACGAGAACTCGCGACCCGGATTGTCCGTCGCCATCACGCGACCATTGACCAGCACCGTATTGAACTCCGGCCCGAGCCCGCGGACGGTGATGAACTGGCCTTCACCACCCGAGCGGTCGATCGCGACGCCGGTGATGCGCTGAAGGGATTCGGCGATATTCGCGTCCGGGAACTTGCCCACGTCCTCGGCGGAGATCGTGTCGACGATCTGCTGAGCGTCGCGCTTGATCCGCGCGGACGATGCCAGGCTGGCGCGAATACCGGTTACCACGATGTCGTCGGCGGTACCGGAGCCCACCTGAGCCGCAACCGGGGTGGGCTCCTGCGACGCATCAACCGGAGAGGAGGTCGGAGCGCCTGCGGCCGGTGCCGCGGCACCTCCGGGGAGGTCCTGCGCCTGCGCGTCGATCGCGAGCATTAGACTTCCGGCCAGCAAAGCCGCTCTGAACGACATATGCATATGCAAACCTCCCCTATATCAACCGCTTCTGCGGTATTGGTATTATGATAGGCTACGAGGCGAGCACCTGCGGTGGCAACCACGTTTTACGCCATTGTGAAAATTTCTTTTCACCTGGCTTTCACGGCCAATGACGTGGCGTGCTCCCGTCGGAGCTTCAGGCCCGTGTTACGCTATGCGTTTATTGCTCGCCTGACGGTGTGGATCGTGATGCACGAACGCCTTCGGTGGACCCATCGCAAGAGAACCAAGTTCGCGACATAGCCGCGCCGGGTTCCGATCGGTCGGGTAGCCAGTCGCCCCGAGGTACGTCAGCCCCGGCTGCCACGAACATCGGGTCGAGGCTCCTTCCGGCTTGGCCGATCGACGAACGATGCCTCACCCGCCACGTGCCGCCGGCATGCTACCGCCGGTCGATCACGATCAGCGCGACCCCCTGCCGCGGCAGCTCCAGCGTGGCCGTGGCAGCGCCGCCGGCCGCGCCGGTCAACGCCAGCGGCTGCGGCTGCATTACCGACGCCTGTTCGAGCTGCACATATTGCGCATCGTCGGGCGCGATCGGCGCGCCCATCTTCTTCCATGCGGTGAAGGCGTTGGCATGGTCGCCGTCGACGCGCCACACCGTCGCGCGCGCGCCTGCCCCGCCCTTCACGCCGCGCAGCGCCAGCGTCACCGCCGCGGCCGGGCCCGGCACGTCGTCGTCGTGATAATGCCAGACGAGCACCGCGACCTTGCCGTCGGCGGTGCGGGTCGCGATCGTCCCGACGTCCGCCGCCCCTCGCACGCCATCGCGCATCACGATGTCGAGCGGCAGCTGTGCGTCGCTGCTCGCCGCCAACCGGTCATCGCCGAGCTGCGCGAACATCCGGAAGACGTTGAGCACCGGCAGATCGACGCCGTTCGACGACAATTGCCGGTATCCCGCGAACCACGGCTGGTCCTCGAACTCGAACGCCCAGCTCAGCGCCCCGTCGAGATTGACGTTGCGCCGCGCCGCCAGCTCCCAGATGCGCGCAACGCTGGCCGCCGTGTAGCTCGAATACATCGTGCCGTTGCGATAGGCGTTCTCCGGTCCCGGACAGGCGGCGCAGCCCTCCGGGTCGCTCTCGCCGATCACCACCGGCTTGCCTGCCAGCGCCGGGATCGACAGCGTCTTGGTGAAGCCCTTGTCGACTTCCTTCAGGTGGGTGGCGATGCCCATCCGGACATGGCCGTCGGCAAAGGTCGGCTGCCCCTTGGCGTGGAAGGCGAGGAAGTCGGTCGGCGTACCGATCTGCCCCGTGGCATAATTGCGTCCGGACGTGACGTGCTTCAGGAAGCCGTCCATGAACGCACCGCCCGCTCCGGCGGCATCGGGGCCGCCGACCCGCGCATTGGGCAGCGCGCGGCGGATGCCGTCGACCGCATAATCGTGCATCTTGTAGAATTCGTCGTGGCTGGCCTTCCAGTACCAGCCGTTCGCCTCGTTCCAGATCTCGAAATACCAGCGCTCGACTTCCGCGCGGCCGTAGCGCTCGACATTGTGTTTCGTCCACTGGAAGACCAGCTCGCGCCATTTGTCGTAATCCTTTGGCGGATAGGCCCAGCCCGACATGATCCGTTTGTAGTCGAACCCCGGTCGCCAGTCGTGGCGATAGGGTGTGCCGGCGGGCGCGGAGGACAGCGCCTCGGGCATGAACCCGATCTGCAGATACGGATGGATGCCCGCCGCGCGATAGGTGTCGATGATCCGGTCGACGTTGGTCCAGTTGTAGATCGGCTTCCCGTCCGGCGTCTCGTTATAGATGTCGGTGCTGCCCCATTTGAACGCGGCAGTGCCGTCGCCGGTGTTGAGCAGGTTGTGCGCGCGGAAATAGATGTCGCCGAGATTCAGCTTGCCGAGTTCGGCCAGCAGCTTCCTGCCGTCCTTCATCGTCGCGTAATTGGGCTCGTCCGCACCGAAGAAACGCCAGATCGGTGGCAGCTTGCCCGCCGTGCGGGCGGTGTCGACCGTGATCCGCACCGGCCGCGCGGCGGTCGGCGCCTGCGCATGGACCGGCCCGGCGAGCAGCGTGCCCGCGAGCAGCAGCGGGGCGAGCAGATCGCGAAAGGGGCGCATCGGGAATCCTCTCTTGTCGTGTGACTTACGGGCACGCACGGATGCGGACCGCGACCATAAGGCAATACAGCACGGTATCACGCGGAAAGAACGCGGCGGCCGGGCGGCGAGGATGTCGTGGCACTTCCGCGTGCCGGGCAGTGGCAAGCAGCGCGGGGCTCAGCGCTGCTTCTTCGTGACCGTCGCGGTGAAATCCGGATCCTTCTTCGCCACCCAGTCGACGAATTTGCGTACGTTCGGATTGTCCAGCAAGCCGGACACCTCCGTGCCATGCCGCTGCAACTCGGAATTGGTAAAATTGGCGATCACCGTCTGCTGACAGATCGAATGCATCGGCACGACGTCGCGCCCGCCGCGGCTCTTGGGGACGGGATGGTGCCAGACGATCGTCTTCCCGGTCGGCCGGCCGCACAACCAGCAGGGGACCGGTTCGGCCGCGGCGTCTTCCTGCGGAAGGTGATCGTAAGGGTCTTTCGAACGTCTGGCCATTGCGCTGCCCGCCTTGATTGCCCCCTGTCTTTAGCGAAGCGATCCGCCGCATCCTATGGAAAGATGTCGCCGACGATGCGCTTAGCCCGCCCCGGTCAGCCAGTCGGCGCCGATCTCGCCCCGATGTCCCTCCGGCGCGAGCACGACGCGCAACGCTTCCAGCAGCGGCGGCAGCGCCTGCGTGAAGGCATAGGGTGGATTGATGATGAAAAGACCGGCGCCGTTGTAGCTGCCGGGTCGATCGTCATCGTACAGCCAATGCTCCACCGTCAGGAATTTCGGGATACCGAGCGCTCGCAACTGCCCCTTCCACCGCCAGTGCGCGGCGCGGTCCTTCAGCGGATACCAGATCACCGTCACGCCATGCCCCCATTTGCGGGACGCCGCGGCGAGCGTAGCGGTGATCCGGGCGCGCTCGTCGGTCTGCTCGTACGGTGGATCCACGACCACCATGCCGCGCGCGGTGCGCGGCGGCACCATCGCCAGCCAGAATTCATAGGCGTCGCGCTCATGCACCGCAGCCGGGGTGTCGCGCATCGCCCCGCGCAACGTATCGGCATCCTCGGGGTGTTTCTCGTTCAGGATCAGCGCATCCTGCGGGCGCAACACGTCCGCCAGAAACCGCGGCGAGCCGGGATAGAAGCGCGTCCCGCCGTCGTCGTTCACCGCCCGCACCGCGGTGCGATAGTCGTCCAGTAACGGGTTCGCATCGGAGACGGCGCGCAGCACCCCGTGCATCGCCTCGCCCGTCCGCTGTGCATGCTCGCCTTCGAGGTCGTACAGCCCGCAGCCGGCATGGGTGTCGATCAGGGTCAGTGCGCCCGGTTTCTGCTGCAATGCGTGCACCAGCGCGATCAACAGGCCGTGCTTGACGACATCGGCGCTGTTACCGGCATGGAAGGAATGGCGATAATTCACTGCGGATTCACGTCCTGACGATCGCGGGCGGCAGTCAGCATACGACGCGGCGCTGACCTGCGGCCACTTTCCGTCGGCGGCGCGGCTGGTACGGGCGCGTGCCGCCCCGACGGTCCAGACCGGGCGTCAATTGCCGTCGGCATCGACCGTGAACACCACCGGCTTGCCCCGCGAGACCGGCTCCCAGCCGGCGGCGAGCGCCGCGCGCACGCACCGCGAGATCGTCGCGTCATCGAGTTGCAGCCGACCGCGCGGCAAACCCTTCAGCAGTCGCTTGGGTGCCGGGAACTCCACCCACGCCTCGCGCGGGACATCGTGCTGGAGCAGCCCGATCGTCATCCCCTTCCACCCTTCGTCGTCAGACTGATGGGGTTCACGCTGAAGATGCCAGTCATAGCTGTTGCCATCCACGACAACCGTGCCGCTGGTGCTTTGTGATCTTGCCATATCGGGCGCCCCTAGCACGGGTTTCGCGTCAGGGCACGGGCCGCCGCGTGCCGCGCTGGCGGGACGTCTCCGCATCGCGAACGATCGCTTCGCAGATCTCGTGCGTCGCCAGGATCGCTGCGGCATCGACCGGCCGCCGCGTGCGGGCGGCCAGCAGGAAGTCGTCGCACATCGCCTCGAAGCCACGCTGCCGTCCGACCGGCGTCCAGTCGCCGCGGCGCGACCGGCTCAGCGTCCCGCGCGCTTCGATGCGCTCGGACAGGTTCAGCACCGTGTGGCGTACCCCCGCCCCGATCACGTCCAGCCGTTCCTCGTCGAGGCCGCTGTCACGATGCATGGTGCCGATCGCGGTGAACCCCGCGCCGGCCAGCGTCAGGGTGATCGCGTGCAGCAGGCCGCCCGCGACATGCGTTTCGATGGTACGACGCAGGACCGGCGCGGGGACGAACGACAGCAACGTGTCGACGACATGGATGAAGTCGTCGAAGACGACGCGCCGCGGCAGATCGGGCTGGCGCTCGCGGTGCTTTTCCATGACGATCAGGCTGGCAGCGGTGCCGCGCAGCGCGACATAATCCGGCGCGAACCGTCGGTTGAAGCCGATCACGAGCGGAACGGCACGCGCGGTCGCCAGCGCGACCAGCGCCTCGACCCCGGCGAGATGGTCGGCGAGCGGCTTGTCGACGAAGGTCGGCACGTCGTGTTCGATCAGCAGCCTGACGAGGTCGCCATGTGCCGGCGTCGCGGCGTGGACGAAGGCGGCGTCGAACGAGCTGGCGGACAAGGCCGCGGCGGCGCTGCGGTGGCGATGCACGATCCGGAAGGCGTCGCCGACCGCGGCGAGCGCGGCTTCATCGCGCGTTGCGAGGTGGATATCGAGCCCGGCGCGCGTCGACACCACCGGAAGATACGCCTTGCGGGCAATGTCGCCCAGCCCGGTCACCAGCACCCGCATCGTTATTCCTTCCGCCCGCACCGGACCGGGACCGCAATCCGCATCAGCGCGAAATACCAGGCGCATCAAGCCGATGACGATCGACCCGATGACTTTGCCGCAGCCGCAGGTGCAGCGGCCATCGCAGCTGCAGCCGGGCGTCGGCATCCCGTTCCCTGTCGGCGATCATCGCCACCAGCTCGTGCGCGAGGGCGAGCCCGAGCGCGTTGAGATCGAGCGAGAAACAGGTCAGGTCCGGCGACAAGGCCTGACACGTCGGATTGTCGCGCAGCCCGATCACCGCAATGTCGCGGCCCGGTTCGCAGCCCAGCCCGCGCAACGCCCGATACGCGCCGACGGGAGCGGTTTCTCCCATCAATAACAACGCGGTCGGCGGCTGTTCCAGCGCCATCAACTCGCGCGTCGCGGCCTCGCCGTCATGTTCGTCGGTGTCACCGCGGTGGATCAATGCCTCATCCGCCGCGAGCCCGGCCCTGGCGAGCGCGGCGCGATATTCGGCGACGACGATGTGGCTGTTGTTGATCGTCGCGGGCGGGGTCACCAGGCCGATGCGGCGATGCCCGTCGGCGAGCAGCAACGCCATCGCCTCCGCGACGACGCCTTCGAAGTCGAGGTCGATCCACGAATAATCGCCGACCGACGCGGTACGCCCGAGCGCGACGAAGGGAATATGACGCTCCGACAGCAACTTGATGCGGGCATCCTCGTGTTGCGTGCCCGACAGCAACCAGCCATCCGCCGTGCCGCGCGCGATGTGGCGGCGGAGGAACGTCTCGCCGTCCTCGCCCTTGCGCGCCAGCAGGATGACAAGATCGAGGCCGTGGTCGACCAGCCCGGCCTGCACGCCTTCGAGCAATGCCATGAAGAACGGATCGCCGTGCACCGCGCTATCGTGTTCCAGCGTCAGCATAAAACCGATCGTCGCCGTTCGCCCGATCCGCAGCGTCCGCCCGGACTGGTTGGGCGTGTAGCCAAGAGCCGACGCCGCCTCCAGCACGCGCTGCCGCGTTAAGGGACTGACATCCTTACGATCATTCAGCGCGCGCGACACCGTGCCGATCGACAGGCCCAGATGGCCGGCAAGCGCCCGAATGTCCATCCGCGCCTGATCGCCGCCGCACCGCGGCGGCGCAAGGGGCTTGACAGGACGATGGCCGGAACGCACACCGCCGGAAACGTTTACGGCCGGAGCATTGGTCGACGGGGAGGATGAAAAAGCGTGGATACGCTGACGCTTGAAGAGCGCGCGATCGCCTGGGGCTATAATGGCGACTGGGTGCGGATCGAGGCACATGGGCCGAGCGGCTTGCGGCTGCGCGCCTCGACCTACGCCGCCCGCCCCGCCGCGCCGGGGGCGTTGCTCGACATCAATCCGGTTGCCGCGACGATCGATCGGGACGGTTCGGTAGCACGGATCCGCAACGGCGGGATCACGGCAGAGCTGGATTTACAAGGCCGCGTGCGCTTTCTGGATCGCCACGGACGCGTGCTGATCGAGGAAAAGTGGCGGCAGCGCGATACGGTGACCAGATTCTGGACCATCGGCAGCGAGACGGTCGAGACGATCAGCGCGCTGGGTCTGGCCGGGCGCGAATTCCGCCCGCTGCCGGGCGGCGCGGCGCAGATCACGGTGCGGTTCGAGGCCCGGCCGGGCGAGCGGCTGTACGGCATGGGCCAGTACCAGCAACCCAATCTCGACCTCGCCGGCTGCGTGCTCGAACTGGCGCAGCGCAATTCGCAGGCGAGCGTCCCGTTCGTCGTGTCGAGCCACGGCTATGGCATGTTGTGGAACAGCCCGGCGGTCGGCGAGGCGTGCTTTGCAGCCAATGGCGCGATCTGGACGTCGCGGGCCGCACACGAGATCGATTACTGGATCACCGCCGCCGACACGCCCGCGCAGATCGTGCGCAATTATGCGCAGGTCACGGGCACGGCGCCGATGATGCCCGATTATGCGCTGGGGTTGTGGCAGAGCAAGCTGCGCTACCGCACGCAGGACGAGCTGCTGGCGGTCGCGCGCGCCTATCGCGAGCGCGGCATCCCGCTGGCGGTGATCGTCGCCGACTTCTTCCACTGGCCGGTCCAGGGCGACTGGCGGTTCGATGCGCGCGAATGGCCCGACCCGGCGGCGATGTGCGCCGAGCTGGCGGCGATGGGCACCGCGCTGATGGTGTCGGTGTGGCCGACCGTCGATCCGCGTTCGGAAAATTACCCGACGCTCGCCGAGCGCGGCTATCTGGTACGCGCCAACCGTGGCGTCGACGTGCAGCAGGAGTTCCTCGGCAACACGCGCTTCCTCGACGTCACGCATCCCGGCGCGCGCGACTTCCTGTGGCAGACGCTGAAGCGCAATTATCGCGACAAGGGCGTGACATTGTTCTGGCTCGACGAGGCAGAGCCCGAATATGGCGCCTATGACTTCGACAATTACCGCTATCATGCCGGCGAGGTGCTGGCGGTCGGCAATGCCTATCCGCTCCATTACGCCCAGGCGCTCCACGACGGGCTGGCCGGCGAGGGCGCGACCGACACCGTCAGTCTGGTGCGCTGCGCGTGGGCGGGGAGCCAGCGTTATGGCGCGCTGATCTGGTCGGGCGACATCCACAGCTCGTTCACCGCGATGCGCAACCAGTTGAGCGCCGGGCTGAACATGGCGATGGCAGGGATCCCGTGGTGGACGACCGATATCGGCGGCTTCCACGGCGGCGATGTCGACGATCCCGCGTTCCACGAGCTGATGATCCGCTGGTTCCAATGGGCGGTGTTCACGCCGGTGCTGCGGATGCACGGGCATCGCGACCCGATCACCCCGCCCGCCGAACCGTTCCGCGACGGCGTCGCACAGTGCGACACCGGCGCGGGCAACGAATTGTGGAGCTTTGGCGACGACGTGTTCGCGATCCTGCGCCGCTTCGCTGCGCTTCGCGAGCGGTTGCGGCCGTATGTCGCCGGGCTGATGCGCACCGCGCACGAGGCGGGCGACCCGCCGATGCGGCCGATGTTCTACGACTATCCCGAGCAGCCGCGCAGCTGGGAAGTCGACGACCAATATATGTTCGGCCCCGACCTGCTGGTCGCGCCGGTTACCGCGGCGGACGTCGATGCGCGTGAGGTGTGGCTGCCCGCGGGTGCGTGGGTCGATGCGTGGTCCGGGGCGGAAGTGGCCGGCGACGCGACGATCCGCTGCGCCGCGCCGCGCGACCGGCTGCCGGTGTTCGTCCGCGCCGGCGCGCGCGTCGCGGAAGCGTTCGCGGACCCCGAGGCATGACGACGATCGCGCAACAGGGCGACGCCGCGCCGGTCCACGCCGCGCCGACACCCGTCGCGCGCGTGCCGTTCGGCGAGAAGGTCGCCTATGGCTTCGGCGACGCGGGCGGGACGATCATCACCGGGCTGATCGCCAATTTCCTGACCTTCTATTACACCGACGTGTTCGGGATCGCGCCGGGCGTCGTCGGCATCCTGTTCCTGTCGCTGCGCATCTTCGATGCCGTCTCCGACCCGCTGATCGGGATCATGGCCGACCGCACGAAGACGCGCTGGGGGCAGTTCCGCCCGTATCTGTTGTGGACCGCGATCCCGGTCGGGCTCTGCAGCTTCCTGACCTTCCAGTCGCCCGACCTCGGGCAGGACGGCAAGGTCGCGTATGCCGCGATCACCTATTTCCTGCTCGCCTTCTCCTATTCACTCAACAACGTTCCCTATTGCGCGCTGGTCACGCGAATGACCGACAGCGCCGAGGAAGGCGTCGCGTGCCAGTCGGTACGCTTCGCGATGGTGGCGATCGCCTCGTTCACCGTCTCGGTCGGGCTGCCGATCATGGTGCGCGCACTGGGCGCGGGCGACGTCGCGCGCGGCTATCGCGACGGCGTGGCGATCCTGAGCCTCGTGGCGGTGGCGATGTTCCTGATCTGCTTCCTGTTCGTGCGCGAGCGCGTCACCTTCGCGGCCGCCGAGGAACCGCCGCTGCGCGTCGCGATCGCCAATACGCTGAAGAACGACCAGTTGCGCATCACCTTCGCGATGACGCTGCTGCTGATCGCGATCTTCAACACCAAGGGTGGCGCGGCGCTCTATTTCATCACCTATGTGCTGAACGGCGGGACGACCTATCAGGCGTTCTTCTTCGGCATCGCGACGATCGGCGGGTTCATCGGCTCGATCGTCGTCACCTTCTTCACGCGCCGTTTCGACGTGCGGACGATCTATATCTGGGTCAATCTGATCCTCGTCGCCGGGCATGTCGCCGCCTTCTTCGTGCCGGGCGACTATCCGACCCTGTGGCTGGTGCTGGTCGGGCTGTGCTGCATCGTGCTGGGCTGCACGCTGCCGCTGCACTTCACGCTGATCCAGCTCGCCGACCAATATGGCGAGTGGAAGCTGGGGATGCGCTCGTCCGGCATGAGCTTCGCGTTCAACCAGTTCTTCGTGAAACTGGCATGGGCGGTCGCGGGGGCGCTGATCAGCGCGGTGCTGGTGATCGTCTCCTACAAGGCCGGCGCGAACAACCAGACGCCGTTGTCGCTGACAGGCATCCGCGCGCTGTCGACGCTGGTACCGGCCGCGATGCACCTGCTGCTCGCCTTTACGATCAGCCGGCTGATCCTCAACCGCGCGACGATCGCGCGCATGAACGCGGCGCGCGCGGCATGAACGCCGCCCCGTCCTCACCGGAGTTTCGACCGATGCGCGCCCTCGCCATTGCCGCCCTGCTTTATACGACCGCTGCTCCCGCGCTGGCGCAGGACGCGCCCGAACGGCTGACCGTCGATATGGGCAGCGACACCGGTGCGTTCCACGGCGGCGCGTCGGGGACGCTGTACGGCCTGTACGATGCGCGGCTGCCGCACCCCAATCTGCTCGAAGGCATCGATCTGCGCACGGTCTCGACCAAGGCGCAGGACGGGCCGCAGCATCCCGGCGCCGACGCGCTGGAGGTCGCGACGCTGCTGACCGATGCGTCGGGCGGCGACACCTATATCTATATGACCGACATCTTCCGCGAGTTTCCGTACAAGTGGAAGAGCGGCGACTGCGCGCAATCGGTGACGAACTATATCGAGGTGCTCAAGCGGCAGGCCGCGCAGGTCCGCGCGTTGCCGGCGCGCTACCGCGACCGGATCGTGTTCGTGCCGTTCAACGAGCCCGACGGCAACATGTTCAGCGCCGACGCCAAGAGTTGCACCGGCGTCAGCTGGCTCAAGGAGCCGGCGGTGTTCCTCGACGCCTGGGACCGTGCGGTGCGCGCGTTGCGGCAGGCGGCGCCGGGGACGCGGATCGCGGGCCCGAACACCAGCATCCTGTTCGATCAGGTCGAGGGCTTCCTGCGCCACGCGATCGCCGCCGACACGATGCCCGATGTGGTGACGTGGCACGAGCTGAGCGATCCCGCGACCGTCCGCACCAGCGTCCGCAAATATCGCACGTGGGAGGACCGGCTGTTCGCGGGGACGAAGTGGCAGGGGCGGCACCTGCCGGTCAACATCAACGAATATGCCTATAATTATCACACCTCGGTGCCCGGGCAGATGATCCAGTGGGTCGCGGCGATCGAGGATGCGAAGGTCGATGCCGACATCGCCTATTGGAACATCGACGGCAATCTGAGCGACAGCGCGGTGCAGGCGAACCGCGGCAACGGCCAATGGTGGCTGCTCAACGCCTATGCGACGATGAGCGGGCACACGCTGGCGGTGACGCCGCCGCACCGCGACCAGAGCTATACGTTGCAAGGGGTCGCGACGCTCGACCCGGCGCGGCGACAGGCGCGCGCGCTGCTCGGCGGCAAGAGCGGTGCGGCGACGGTGGCGCTGACCAGGCTGCCCGCGCTGTTCGGGGCGGCGGCGCAGGTGCGCGTGCGCGAGATCGCGTGGACCGGGCAATTGGGCGATGCCGCCCCGCCGGTCATTGTCGCCGATCGGCGCGTACCGGTGACGAACGGCACAATCGGGTTGACGTTCGGGCGCGGCGATCTGCCGGCGCTGCGCGAGGAATCGGCCTATGAGCTGGTCGTCACCCCGGCTGGCACCGCGCTGCCGGCCCCGCCGGCGCCGTGGCGGCAGGATTATGAGGCGGAGGCGGCGACGCGGCGCGGCAGCGGGCTGACGGTGCGCGGACCCGAGGGTTCGCCCAAGGACGTGTCGCGCTTCCACACCTCCGGCGGCTATTCGGTCGAGGGGTTCGCGGGCGGCAACGATGCCGCGCTCGACTTTGCGGTGCAGGTGCCGCGCGCGGGCCGCTATGCGCTGCGCGTGCTCGCCAGCACCTTCAACAAGGACCCGCTGGCGGCGGTGGAGGGCGCGACCAACGTCTTCCTGCGCGTCGACGGCAAGGACATGGGTGCGCTGTACCTGCCGCTCGGTTACAAGCCCGCGGTCCTCGATCATGCCGATACCGAGCTGACGCTGGGTGCGGGGCGGCATGTCGTGACGCTGGCGACGGGCAGCCGGGACGGGCGCGTGCGGACGCAGGGCACTGCACTGGTCGACCGGATCACGCTGACCGAGGCGACGGGCGACGCCGCGCAGGTCTATGATGCACGTGACGCGAAGCGCGACGGCGCGGCGGCGACCTATTGGGTCTATGCGGCCAGGGACGGGCCGGCGCGGCTGGCGGCGGCTGGTGGACGCGTGCTGCGCGTCAACGGGCGCGCGGTGCGCGGCGACCGTGCGTTCCTGCTCGGCGGGGTCAACAAGGTTGAGGTCGCGGGGGGCACCGGGCTGAAGGTGGTGCCGACGCCGGCGGTCGACGCGCAACATTATGAGGCGGAGGCGGCGCAGGTCGCGGGCAATGCACGGGTCGCGGCGGCATCGCGGGCGAGCGGCGGCAAGGCGGTGTTCGACATCGGCGGCGCGCCGGGCAACGGCAACACGCTGACCTTCCCCGACGTGCGCGTCGCGCGTGCCGGGAGCTATGCGCTGACGCTGCGCTTCTCGAACGACGAACAATCGAAGGCGACGCATTACAATCCCGATCCGCTGGCGCGCGTCGCGCGGATCGCGGTGAACGGCGCCGCGCCGGTGCTGGCGACCTTCCCCAACAGCTTCCACCGCAACAACTGGTGGGAGATGACCGTGCCGGTGACGCTGCGCGCCGGCCGCAACACCGTGCGCATCGCGGGCGAGGAACAGCCCAACTGGGATGGCAAGAGCCATGCCTCGCAGGTGTGGCCCGATGTGCCTCTGCGCTCGCGCTTCGCCCCCAACATCGACCGGATCACGGTAACGCCGATGCCGTGATCCGCATCGCCGAACGACAAACAGAAACGATAAAAATGGGAGGATTACCATGTTCATGATGACCAATGCGCGCCTGCTCGCCTCGAGCGCCGCGCTGGCGATCACCGTCGCCGCGACCACCGCCGCCGCCCAGACCGCGCCCGAGCCGGGCACCACGCCGCCGTCCGCCGACGCACCCGACGAGATCGTCGTCACCGGCATCCGCCAGAGCCTGAGCAGCGCACAGAACATCAAGCAGAATTCCGACGCGATCGTCGATGCGCTGGTCGCCGAGGATATCGGCAAATTCCCCGACAACAACGCCTCCGAGGCGATCGCGCGGATCACCGGCGTGCAGGTGACGCGCTATCTCGACGAGGCGAACGGCGTGCTGATCCGCGGGCTGCCCAACGTCCAGACGACCGTCAACGGGCGCGAGATCTTCACCGCCGACGGTCGCTCGGTCGCGATCCAGGACTTCCCCGCCCAGGCGGTGGCGCGCGTCGACGTGTTCAAGGCGGTGACCGCGGTGAACCTCGAAGGCGGGATCGCCGGCCTGCTCGACGTCGGCTTGCGCCGGCCGTTCGACTTCAAGGGCTTCGAAGTCGCGGGCGCGCTGCGCGGCGTCTATAACGACCAGAGCCGCAAGCTCGACCCGATCGGCAGCCTGCTGGTCAGCGACCGCTGGCAGACCGGGATCGGCGAGATCGGCGCGCTGCTCAACGTCTCCTTCACGCAGACGCGCTACCTCAATTCGGTCCGCTATCAGGGCTTTCAGGACAATGTGCCCGCCGCGCAGGCGATCCTGCCCGCGTCGGTGGGACGCGACTTCACCTTCCCGCAGGACATCGGGCTGTTCTACGGGCGAGGCACGCGGCAGCGGCCATCGGTCAACGGCTCGCTGCAATGGCAGCCGACCGACAATCTGATGATCTACGCCGACGGGCTGTGGCAGGCGTATCGCAACAAGAACGCCAACGACTTCTTCGGCGTGCCGATCCAGTCAAGCACCACCGGCGGCACCCCGCCGACGATCCGCAACGCGGTGCTGACCCCGGACGGCACGACGCTGGAATCGTTCGACATCGATCTCGGCATCGTCAACGGCCCGACCAAGGAATTCGGCGACAGCAGCACCGACACCTATCAGGGCGCGCTGGGCGCGAAATGGGAGGTCGGCAACGCGGTCTTCACCACCGACCTCGCATACACGCGCTCGGTGGTCAGCAACACCTTCGGCCGCTTCGAGACGCAGACCGTGTCGCCGCTGTCGCTGGCGGTGCGGCTCAATGACCAGCGCAGCGTCAACTTCACGCCGAGCGGGGTCGACTTCGCCAGTCCCGACAGCTTCTACGTGCGCGGCGTCTATGACGAGCGCCGTCGCTCGGAGGGCAGCCAGTGGCAGTGGCAGGGCAACGCGCTGATCGATACCGGTTCGACGCTGTTCCCCAAGTTCCGGCTCGGCCTGCGCTACGCCGATCGCAACGCGCGCTCGGAGTTCGGCGGGCGCTATGCCGGGCTGTCGGGGCTCAGGGAGGTCATCAGCGAGGTGCCGACCGTGTCGCAGGGCGGGATCATCGAGGCGGGCTTCCGCGGCGACGACGTCCAGCAATTCCGGACCTGGTATGCGCCCGACGCCTATCTGTTCAACGACAAGCTCAACGACGTGCGCGGCTATGTCCGCGACGGGCTCGCGCGGCTCAACGCCGATGCCGGGACGCAGGCGGCATGGGCGTCGGACGAGCCGCGCTACGACCCGCTGGCGTCGTTCCGCGCGCGCGAGCAGGTGTTCTCGGGCTATGCGCAGCTCGATTATGCCTTCGACGTCGGCTTCCCGATCGACGGCGTGATCGGCACGCGCGTCGTCATCACGCGCAACCGCCTCGACGGCACCAACTCGCTGCCGATCCCCGGCACCGGCCAGACGCAGCTCGTCCCGATCGATTCCTCGACGCAATATGTCGACGTGCTGCCGAACATCAGCGCGCAGCTGCATTTCACCGACCGGCTCAAGCTGCGGCTGTCACGCACCGAGGCGCTGACCCGGCCGGGCTTCAACCAGATCAACCCGACGCTGACGATCACGCAGGGGACGATCGGCGGCAACATCTCGTACACCGGCAATGGCGGCAATCCCGAGCTGCAACCGATCCGCTCGAACAATTACGACGCGTCGCTGGAATATTATTTCTCGCGCACCGGGTCGGTATCGGTCGCGGGTTTCTATCGCGAGATCGAGGGCTTCATCAATTCGCTGCCGCAGGTCGTCAACGTCCAGCCGTTCGGCAACATCCTCGTCTACCGTCCGTCGAACTCCAGCTCGGGGACGATCAAGGGCATCGAGGCGGCGGCGACGACCTTCTTCGACTTCCTGCCCGGCCCGTTGCGCGGGCTCGGCGCGCAGGCGAACTTCACCTATATCGACGGCGAGCAGGTCGTCCCCGCCGCCGCCAATTTCGCGGGCGGGCGCAACACGTTGCCGGGCGTCTCCAAGTACAGCTTCAACGTGATCGGGCTGTACGAACTCGGGCCCGCCAGCGTGCGGCTCGCCTATAACTACCGTAGCGCCAACGTCGACGGCTTCGGCGCGCCCGGCGTGTTCACCACCGTCTATTCGGACGCGGTCGGCCGGCTCGACCTGTCGGCGAGCTATAACGTCAACGACAATATCACGCTGACCGTCGACGCCACCAACCTGCTGCGCACGCCGTACCACAGCTACGTCAAGGACGCGCGCTATCCCCGCGACGTGCGGTGGGAGGCGAGCCTGTTGTCGGCGGGCGTGCGATTCCGGTTCTAGAGCGTTTTCCGACCGATCTGCATCATCGGCCCGCCCCGGAGGGGTTGCTTCACGAAGATACAGATTGGCCGGAAACCGCCTCGGCGCGTCGGCCTGCCTGTACCCGTCGAAGCGCAGCCGTCGATCCGGCGCTTCGACGTCGGTGCACCCACGCCGTATACCCATAGCGACCCGGCGATCGGCAAACGACGGTTGGACGGCCCGCCCCGGCGACCGCCGCATCAATATGGGCGTTACCGTTTTCCAGCCGATTCCGGTGTCCGCTCTTAACGAATTGTCAGGATTCGCGAAATACTGCGGCCGGCAATCATGGTTACGCGATAATTGACGATGAACGCGAAACCGGCCGCTTCCACATCCTTCAGCAAAACCGACGGTATTATCCACGTCTTACGTAGTTAACGGATGCCTTGTTCGGCCTGATAGCTCTTACGCAGCAAACCGATCACTGACATTGAACCATGTCGTTGATTTACTACCGGACATTTATCGCACCTCGATAGTTCTGCCCGCCGGTAGGAGTATCAAGATGATTGCCTGGTTCCGAAACAATGCCCCGATCCGTGTCAAATTCCGCGTGGTGGTCGCTTTCCAGATTCTGGTGGCGACGCTCAGCCTGGGGCTGATCTATCTCGCCGCGATGGCGCCGCCGGCCGCGCTGGAGCGCATCATGCTGGGCGGCGTGGCGCTGGCGTCGCTGCCGGTCCTCCTCACCTGGTACAGCGGCAAGCTGATCAGCGATCCGTACGTCACCACGGTGGTGCGGATGGAAGCATTGGCCGCGGGCGACCTCGCGGCCGAGATCCTGTTCTCCGATCATCGCGACTGCGTGGGACGGATGACGCGCGCGATGCGGGTCTTCCGCGACAATGCCGATACGATCCGGCGCTCCGGCGTGGACTCACAGGCGATGGTCGAGGCGGTGGGCGCCGGGCTCGGGCGGATGGCCGCAGGCGATCTGACGCAGCCGATCGATACGCCGCTGGCCGCGCAGTTCGAGCCGGTCCGCCACGATCTGAATGCAGCGATGGCGGCGATGGCGACGACGCTGAACCGCGTGTCGATCGTCGCGGGCGGCATCGACAGCGGGAGTGCCGACATTCGCGAGGCCGCCGACGATCTGTCGCGCCGCACCGAACAGCAGGCGGCGGCGCTCGAGCAGACCGCCGCGGCGATGGACGAGATCACGACCACCGTGCATCAGACCGCGGATGGCGCGACCAGGGCCAGCGCGCTGGTGTTGCAGGCGCGCGGCGAAGCGCGCTCGTCCGGCGAGATCGTCGACCGTGCGGTCATCGCAATGGGCGGCATCGAGCGTACCTCGACCGAGATCGGCGAGATCATCAGCGTCATCGACGGCATCGCCTTCCAGACCAATCTGCTCGCGCTCAACGCCGGCGTCGAGGCGGCGCGCGCCGGAGACGCCGGCAAGGGCTTTGCGGTGGTCGCCTCGGAAGTCCGTGCGCTTGCGCAGCGCTCCGCCGATGCCGCCAAGGACGTCAAGGCGCGCATCGCCGCCTCGACCGTTCAGGTCGAGGCCGGGGTCGAGCTGGTGAGCGCCACCGGCTCGGCGCTGCGCGGGATCATCGGCCGCGTCGAGGAGATCAACACGATCGTCTCGACGATCGCCGCATCGGCCAAGCAGCAGGCGGTCGGGCTGCAACAGGTCAACACCGCGATCGGGGAGATGGACGGCGTGACGCAGCAGAATGCGGCGATGGTCGAACAGGCGACCGCGGCCACGCGCAGCCTCGCTGCCGAGGCCGGCAACCTCGCGGAGGAAGTCGCCCGGTTCACCTTCGCTCCGCAGCACGATGCCGTGCCGGCCCGCCACCGTCCCGTCGCGGTCCGGTCGCAGCCGCGGCCGGTTACGCCGCTCCGCCCGGCGCCACGGGTGACGGCGCTGCGCCAGACCGCACAGGAAGACTGGTCGACGTTCTGACGCGGCGGCAGCAACCGACGCCGCGCCGGGGGGACGCTCCGCGCTGATCTGCATTGCAAACGGGACGTTAGCGATTTGCCCGCTAAGCCGCGCGGATGGATCGTCAGTCATGAGCATGTGTCAGGGATGCCGGAGCGAGGCGGCGCGGTTCGACCTCGCCATGGCCTTCCAGCCGATCGTCGATGTCGTCGCCGAGCGGATCTGGGCCTATGAGGCGCTGGTCCGCGGACCGGCCGGGCAGAGCGCCGCCACGGTGCTCGGCACCGTCACCCCGGACAACCGGTACGCCTTCGACCAGCAATGCCGGGTCGCCGCGATCACCCAGGCGGTCGAGGCCGGGATCGTCGCGACCGGTGCGAAGCTGTCGATCAACTTCCTTCCGAACGCCGTCTACTCGCCGCTGGCCTGCATCCAGCTGACGCTGAAGACCGCCGCGGCGACGGGCTTTCCGGCCGACCGGCTGATCTTCGAATTCACCGAGAACGAGGAGATGGTCGACACCACGCACGTCGCGACGATCATCGAGACCTATCAACGGATGGGCTTCACCACCGCGCTCGACGATTTCGGCGCCGGCCACGCCGGGCTGGCGCTGCTCGCCAAATTCCAGACCGACGTCATCAAGCTCGACATGGAACTGGTCCGCGGCATCGACCGGAGCCCGCCGCGACGGATGATCGTCGAGGGCCTGCTCGCCCTGTTCAGCCGGATGGGCATCACCGCACTTGCCGAGGGCATCGAGACGGTCGGGGAATATGAGGTGCTACGCGATATGGGGGTGCGATACATGCAGGGCTATCTGCTGGCGCGACCGGGCCTTGGGACGCTGCCCGCCTGGACGCTGCCGCACGGCGCACCGCTGAGCCGGCGCGCCTGACCTTACGGATTGCCGGGCAGGTCCGCGGCGGTCTCCGCAGGTTCGCGACCCGGCAGCGGCAGCGCGATCGAACAGCGCACGCCGTCGCCGGTCAGGACGAACGTGGTACGGGCCTGCATCTGATACGGCAGCGCCTCCTCGATCAGCCGACGTCCCTGTCCGGTGCCGCACGGCGCGGCGCCGGGATCCGGCATCTGCACGCCCGTCTCCTCCCAGTCGACGTGCAGCCACGCCTCCCCCTGCATGCCCGACCTTACCGACCATCGCACCAGCAACCGCGCATCGGACTGGCCGAGCGCGCCATATTTGACCGCATTGGTCGCCAGTTCGTGCAGCGCCATCGCGAAGGTCTGCACGGTGCCCGACCGCAGCGGCACGTCATCCGGACCTTCGAGCGTCACCCGCGTACGATCGCCGACGCACGCGCCGGTCGCGTCGAGTTCGGCGCGGATCAGCTCGCCGAACGTAACGCGGTCGTGATCCTGCAACCGCGACAACAGCCGCTGGACTCGCGCCAGCGCGTCGATCCGGCTGTTGAACTTGGCCCGGAAGTCCTCGAGATCGACGCTCGACGCGATCGTCAGATCGGCGGTCGCGCGCACCACGCCCATCAGGTTGAAGGTCCGATGCTGCAGCTCGCCGATCAGCAGCCGCTGCAGCGCCTCGCTCTCGCGCACCGCCGCTTCGGCCCGCCGGCGTTCGGTAAGGTCCGCCGTCACGACCAGAAAACCGCCCGGGTCCTCGTCCTGACCGGGCAGCGCCGAGACGGTGCTGTTCGCCCAGGCGATCGACCCGTCCGGGCACAGGTAGCGCTTGTCGAGTGATACGGGGGTCGTCACGCGCGCGGCCTCGTCCAGCGCCGCCCGGCTCGCCGGCACGTCGTCCGGATGCGTGACATCGACCACGCTCAACGCAAGCAGTTCCTCGCGCGAGCGGCGGAGGATGCGGCAGAGTTCGTCGTTCACATGTTCGAAGCGGCCATCGGCGGCGATCACCGACAGGCCGACCGGCGCCTTGTCGAAGATCGCCGCGAACCGGCCGCGCTGTTCCCTGAGCTGGTGCCGCGCGAGCTGCGCCTGCAACCGCAGGATCTTGTCCTGCGCCGCCTTCCACGCCGTAATGTCCTTCGACGTCGTCGCGACCCCGTCGCCAAGCCTGACGACCGACTGGTAGAACCAGCCGTCGAATTGTTCGTGGACATAATGGTGCTCGGACTGCTCGGGCACGCCGGTCTCGGTGACGCGTTTGAAGCTGTCGAAGATGCCGGTCGGGATGACGCCGGGATTGCGTTGCAGGAGGCTTTCGCCCCGCACCTCGCCATAGCGGCGTTCCGAGGTGTGATTGTTCAATATCCAGCGAAAGTCGCTGATCTGCCCGGTGTCGTCGCGGACCGCCTCGAATACCTGGATCATGTCGTCCGAGGCATCCATGGTCGCCTGAAGCAGCTCGTATGCCGAACGCCACCCGCGGGCGTCGCGCTGCTGAACCCCGTTCGCGACGGGCCCGGCTGCGACGGCGGGCGACGGGTCAGCGGCGGATCTGGTCATATCGCGAACCTAGCATGAGATCGGCGCCTCGCGACCAATGATAGATCAAGGCGGTGGCGATCGCGCGCCGGCGGCGGGCTATCGGCAGTCGGCCCTGGTCTGTTGCGCCAGGTCGATGTCGCCGCCGCGCAGCGCCGTGTCGGCCGCGGCGGCGCAGCGTCCGTCGGCGGCCAGCCGGTGTACCTCGCTGGGCAAGGCGCGCGCAGCGGTCGCCTGGCTGGTGGCCGCCGTCCATGTCGCCGCGGCCTGGCGCGAGACGAGGTCACGCTCGGCCTGCGCCCGCTGCGCGGCCATCCGCCCCGCCTCCTGCTCGCTGTAGGTGGGCGCACGACCCAGATTGCAGAGATAATCGGCCGGGGTGCATTGGGCAGCGAGGGCGAGCTGGACGAACAAGGCGATCATGGCGGTCCTGCAATCGTGAGGGGGGTGAACGGAAGATCGGGATCGTGCGCGGGTTTGTCACGGGGCATGCGGAGCATTGATCCGCCGCGCACGTTTCGGCTGTACGAGGGAGACGCACGATGGCGGGAGTCTGGATTGCCGGGTTCTGGGGGCTGGTCGGTGGATCGGCGCTGGTCCTCGGCGCGGCGATCGCCTGGTTCGCGACCCTGCCGCAGCGGCTGATCGCCTCGATCATGGCGATCGGCGCCGGCGTGCTCATCTCGGCAGTCGCCTTCGACCTGATGGACGAGGCGTTCCGGCAGGGCGGTTTCGACTCGACCGCGACCGGCTTCCTCGGCGGGGCGATCGTCTACACGCTCGCCAATTTTCTCGTGTCCCGCCGCGGCGCCAAACACCGCAAGCGTTCGGGCTCCAACCCGAACGAACGCCAGCCCGATGCGCAGGCCGATTCCGGGGCGGCGATCGCGATCGGGGCGTTGCTCGACGGCATTCCGGAGTCGGTCGTGATCGGCGTCAGCCTGCTGAGCGGCGCCGGGGTCAGTGCGGTGACGGTCGCGGCGGTCTTTCTGTCGAACATCCCCGAGGGACTGTCGAGCGCGGCGGGCATGAAGTCATCCGGTCGCTCGGCCTTCTATGTCTTCGGCGTCTGGGGCGGGATCGCAGTGGCGTCGGCGCTGGCGGCGATGATCGGCAACGTCGCGCTGGCCGGGAGCAGCCCCGACCTGATCGCGGGCGTCACCGCGGTGGCCGCCGGGGCGATCCTCGCCATGCTGGTCGACACGATGATTCCCGAAGCGACCGAGGCGACGCACGATTTCTCGGGGCTGATCGCGGTGGTCGGGTTCCTGATCGCCTTCGTGCTGACGAAGAGCGGGTGACCGCGTCCGACGCACCGCCGACGACGCCCGACGGCCGCTATATCGTCGTGCGCGGGCGGCTGTGGCGCACGAGCGACCCGTCGCTCGCGCCCGCTACCCGGCAAGCATTGGTCGACGAACTGATGGCGGCGCGGCGGGCGGTGCAGGCGGCGCAGCGCCGCCACGACCCGGCGGCGCTCGGCGCGGCGCGCGCGCGGGTCGATGCGGCCAAGATCGGGCTCGGCGAGCGCGGCGCGGTCTGGTGGACCGACGGCACCCCGGACCTGACCCGCCGGCTGGCGCGCAACACCTGCTATGCGGGCTGGTATGCGGGCGTGGCGGGGGGCGGGTGACCGAAAACCGGCCCGCCGCATTGATACGCTCTGTTCCCCGTGCGTTAGGCAGTCAGAAGAAGGAGCCGCCATGCCGTTTGACCCGCCCTATGCCGCCTCGCCCGACCGCTACGATGGCCGCATGCCCTATCGCCGCACCGGACGCAGCGGGCTGCGGCTGCCGGCGATCAGCCTCGGCCTGTGGCAGAATTTCGGCTGCAGCGACGTCTTCGAGACTGGCCGCGCGATCCTGCGCCGGGCGTTCGATCGCGGCGTCACCCACTTCGACCTCGCCAACAATTACGGCCCGCCCTACGGATCGGCAGAGGAGAATTTCGGTCGCGTGCTCGCCGCCGATCTCCGCCCGCACCGCGACGAGCTGGTGATCTCGACCAAGGCCGGCTGGGACATGTGGCCCGGCCCGTACGGCGATATCGGCTCGTCGAGGAAATATCTGATCGCCAGCTGCGACCAGAGCCTGAAGCGGATGGGCCTCGACTATGTCGACATCTTCTATTCGCACCGCGTCGACCCGGCGACCCCGCTGGAGGAGACGATGGGCGCGCTGGTGCAGCTCCACCGGCAGGGCAAGGCGCTGTATGTCGGGATTTCTTCCTACGAACCGGGGCTGACCCGCCAGGCGGCGCAGATCCTCGCCGAGGAGAAGGTGCCGCTGTTCATTCACCAGCCAAGCTATTCGATCCTCAACCGCTGGATCGAGCGCGAACTGCTCGACACGCTGGAGGAGCTCGGCACCGGCTGCATCGCCTTCTCCCCGCTGGCGCAAGGGATGCTGACCGACAAATACCTGCACGGCGTACCCGGTGACGCGCGCGCCAGCCGCGGCGGTTCACTGTCGCAGAACCTGCTGACCGACCAGAATCTGGCCGCGATCCGCGCCCTGAACGACATCGCCGCCGCGCGCGGGCAAACGCTGGCGCAGATGGCGATCGCCTGGGTGCTACGCGATCCGCGCGTCACCTCGGCGTTGATCGGTGCGCGGACGGTCGAACAGCTCGACGGCGCGCTCGACGCGGTCAAGGCGCTCGACTTCACCGCCGACGACCTCGCCGCGATCGACCGGGCGGCCGCGGACGGCGGCCTCAATCTGTGGGCGGAATCGTCCGACATTGCGGCGCTTCCCGCCGCGCAGGGGGTGCCGGCCGCGTCGCGAGGCGCCTGACGGCTGATCGTTTCGACGAAAGCCGCGCGCGCACGCCCCGCATGGGAAGTCGCGATCGCGCGTGGCCGACCCCGCCCGATCGTCACCCTTGCGCGAGATAGCGTTCGAGTTCGTCGCTGCCGCCGATCCGCGCGCCGTCGATGAACACCTGCGGCGTGGTGGCGACCCCCTGCCCGGCCTTGAACGCATCGACCGCATCGCGCGATTCAAGCAGGCGATCGTCGATCCGGTATCCCGCCTGTTCCAGCAGCTGCCGTGCGCGGACTCCGAACGGGCACGTATGATCGGGCAACACCATCCGGTACAGCGTCGCGGTCTTCGTCTCTGCCATCGAACCTCTCCACGGGCGGACCTGCCCGTCCCGCCAGAGCGACCGGCGCGGCGGGACGTTCCGGATCGTGACCGCACCCCAGCCGCACCGGATCAATTTCTTAACATGCTCGCCGCTAAGGACTTTCCGGTTCAATATTCGAGCACGAGACGCCGATGCTGAAAACCCTGTTGGAAGAGCGGAAGCGATCGCGCGCGGTGCGGGACCTCAAGGTCGTCGGCTCGGCGGCGGAGCCGGTCTTCGATCGCTTCGTCGCCGCCGCGGCTGCGGCGTTCAATGCGCCGGTCGCGCTGATTTCGCTGATCCACGGGGAGGAACAGTGGTTCAAGGCCGCCCACGGACTGGTGATCGACTGCATCCCGCGCGCCGACGGTTTCTGCGGCCATGCACTGGACTGCCCCGATGTGCTCGAGGTGCTGGATCCGTGCGCCGATCCGCGCTTCGCGCAGCTGCCGAACGTCGTCGGCGACCCCTATGTGCGCTATTACATCGGCGCGCGGCTGCAGCGCACCGACGGGACGAGCGTGGGGGCGCTGTGCGTTGTCGACACCCGCGCCCGCACCGCGGCGTCTGCCGACCAGAAGGCGTATCTGTCGAGCCTGGCGCGGCAGGTGACCCGTGCGCTGGAGGACCGGATGGAGCGCCGGATCCCGGAGGCGGCGCGATGATGCGTGTCGCCTTGTGCATCGCGCGCGAGCACGACCTGCGGCTGGTCGCGCTGGCGCTGCTGGTGTGCCTGATCGGCTCCGCGGCGTCGGTGCAGCTGTTCAGCCGCGTCCGCGCGTCGGCGGGCGCCAGCCGCGCCGGCTGGGTGATCCTTGCGGCGGTCAGCGCCGGTACGATGGTCTGGGCGACGCACTTCGTCGCAATGATGGCATTCCGTACCTCCGCGCCGGTGGTGCTCGATCCGCTGACGACGCTGGCCTCGCTGCTGGCGGTGATGGGACTCGCCGGCCCCGGGCTCGCGATCGCCGCGCGGCCCGGCCGGTGGTGTGGCGCCATCGGCGGTGCGGTGATCGGCGCGGGCGTCGCGGTCATGCATTATGTCGGGATGGCCGCGTACCGGGTAGACGGGATCGTCACCTGGGACTGGCGCTACGTCGCCGCCTCCGTCGTCCTGTCCTGCGCGCTGACCGCGGGAGCGTTCCACCGCCTCACCTCGTCGGCGCGCGCCGCCGGCGTCCACGCGGTCGCGCTGCTCAGCCTCGCGGTCGCCACGCTGCACTTCACCGGAATGGCGGCGATGCAGATCACGGTGCTGCGGCTGGGCGACGGCCTGTCCAACCTGACGATGGGCGCGCTGGCGGTCACCACCACCGTCGCGACCTGCATCATCGTCGGCTGCGCAGCGATCAGCGCGCTGATCGACGGCCATACCCAGAGTGAGTCCTACCGTCGGCTGCGGCAGATGGCGATGCACGACGGGCTGACCGATCTGCCCAACCGCACCAGCTTCATCGCCGAACTGGAGCAGCGCTTCCTCATCCATGGCGGCTATGCGTGCATGGCGGTGGTGATGCTGGACCTGTCGCGGTTCAAGGTCGTCAACGACACCTATGGCCATCAGGCCGGCGACCAGTTGCTCGTTGCGCTCGCCGCGCGGCTCGCGGCCCAGCTCGAACCCGGCGAGCTGATCGCGCGACTGGGCGGCGACGAGTTCGCGGCGGTCGTGTCCTACGACGATGCCGACGATCTCGCGCGGTTCCTCGACCGCGTCCGGACCGCGTTCGACGCGCCGTTCGTCTTCGAGCGGTTCACCGCCTCGATCGGCGCGAACATCGGCGTCGCGCTGGCGGTTCACGACGGGTTCGACGCCGACGCGCTGCTCGCCAAGGCCGATCTGGCGATGTACCGGGCGAAATCGGCGCATTCCACCAAGCCGTGCTTCTACGACGCGCAGATGGACGACG
Organism: Sphingomonas sp. 8AM; assembly: GCF_902506455.1. GTDB lineage: Bacteria > Pseudomonadota > Alphaproteobacteria > Sphingomonadales > Sphingomonadaceae > Sphingomonas. Next base: position 1,372,957 of record NZ_LR733844.1, read on the forward strand.
CCGTGCGCGAGCGACGCGAGCTGGTCGCCGATCTGCGCAAGGCGCTGGATGGCGCGGCGTTCGAGCTGCATTATCAGGTGCAGGCGGCAATCCCGTCGGGCGAGATCACCGGCTATGAGGCGCTGATCCGCTGGCCGCACCAGACACGGGGCATGGTGCCCCCGGCGTTGTTCATCCCGCTGGCCGAGAAAAGCGGTGACATCGTGCCGCTGAGCATCTGGATCCTGCGCCAGGCCTGTTTTGAAGCCGCCTTGTGGCCGAACCGTTATCCGGTCGCCGTCAACCTGTCGCCCGTGCATCTCGCCGATCCGCGACTGATCGAAACGGTGCGCGCCGCGCTCGCCGATAGCGGGCTTCCCCCGGAACGCCTGTCGCTCGAGCTGACCGAAAGCGCGATCATCCACGACCGCCGCTTCGCGCTCGCACAGCTCAAGGCGCTGAAGGAAATGGGGATTGGCATCGCGCTCGATGATTTCGGCGTCGGCTATTCCTCGCTCGACGTCCTGCGGTCCTTTCCCTTCGACCGCATCAAGCTCGACGCGTCGTTCGTCGCCGAGATCGAGCATGACGATCAGGCGGTCTCGATCCTGCGCTCGGTCGCAGCACTCGGCGTGACGCTGAACATGCCGGTGCTCGCCGAGGGCGTCGAGGAGGCGGCGCAACTGGCGATCGTCATGCGCGAGGGATGTTCGGCGATCCAGGGCTATCTGATCGGCAAGCCATCCCGCGCGCTCGCCGATCCCGCGCAGGTGCGCCGCACGATGTCGCTCAAACCGCGGGAGATCGTCGCCGGTGCCGGGGGCGGCTGATCCGCCCGCCCCCGTCCCGGCCGGCGCTTACATGTCCGCCGCGGTCGGCCGGACGATCACCTCGTTGATGTCGACGCCGGCGGGCTGTTCCAGCGCGTAGCGGACCGCGCGCGCGATCGCATCGGGGGTCAGCGCCTTCTTCCGCCACCCGGTCAGCGCGGTCGCGACCGCGGGATCGGTGATGTCGTGGCCGAGTTCGGTGGCGACGACGCCCGGCGAGATCAGCGTCGCGCGGATCTCGTCATGCTCCTGCCGCAAGCCCTCGGTAATGGCGCGCACGGCATGTTTGGTGCCGCAGTAGACGGCGGCGGTCGGCACCACGATGTGCGCCGCGACCGAGGCGACGTTGACGATGTGCCCGTCACCGCGCGCAACGAACCGCGGCAGCACCGCGGCGATACCGTTGAGGACGCCGTGGATATTGACGTCGATCATCCGCTTCCATTCCTCGCGCTTCAGCGCGGCGAGCGGCGAAAGCGGCATGACACCGGCGTTGTTGACCAGCACGTCGATGCGGCCGAACCGCGCCTCGGCGGCGTCCGCGAACGCCGCGACATCCGCCCCGTCGGTGACGTCGAGTTCGCGCCACGCGACCGCGTCGCCAAGCTCTTCGGCCAGCGCCTGCAGCCGCGCGCCGCGACGCGCGCCGATGAAGAGCCGTGCCCCGGCCGCCGCGAGTTCGCGCACCGTCGCCGCGCCGATCCCGCTCGACGCGCCGGTAACGAGGACGACCTTGTCGATGCTTCCTGCCATGATGATTTCCTCTGCTTCGGGTGACGGTCCGCAAATGGTGGCGCCGGGCGGCGGAGCGGTAGCGCGATCGTCCGAACGCCTTGCCCGATCCTCCAGAACCGGCGCTGTTCGCTTGCACGCGCAACGCGAACGAGGAATGACGATCGCCATGGAACGGATCAGCGAACTGGCCGCGATCATCGATCGCCACGTAGAGGGAACCGGGATCTGTGCGACGGCGATGCCGCACGTGTCGTTGATCCGTGCCGACCACCCGAGCACGCCGACACCGGCGGTCTACGAGGCGTCGCTTTGCCTGATCGCCCAGGGATCGAAGCGCGTCTCGCTCGGCGGCGAGAGCCTCGTCTACGACGCCGCGCATTACCTCATCGTGTCGGTCGACCTGCCGCTGGTCGGTCATGTGACCGAGGCGTGTCCCGAACGCCCCTATCTGTGCTGCAAGATCGATCTCGATCCCGCGCTGCTCGCCGATCTGATCGTCGCCGAGGGTGGCGCGGTGCCGCGTACCGACCTGCCGGTGCTGGGCGTCTACCCCGGCGACCCGCATCTGATCGACGCCGCCTGCCGGCTGGTCGGACTGCTCGACCAGCCCGATGCGATCCGCGCGCTGGCGCCGCTGATCGAGCGCGAGATCCTGTACCGGCTGCTCACGGGACCGCACGGGCCGATGCTCCGCCACGTCGCGACCGCGGGCAGCCACCTCCATCAGGTCAGCCGCGCGATCGCCGCGATCCGCCGCCGCTTCGATGCACCGATCCGCATCGACGAGGTCGCCGCCGAAGCGGGCATGAGCCCGTCGTCGCTGCACGCGCATTTCAAGGCGATCACGCGCATGACACCGCTCGAATATCAGAAGCAGCTGCGTCTGCAGGAAGCGCGGCGCCTGATGCTCGCCGGCGGCGCCAGCGCGGGCACCGCCGGGTTTACGGTCGGCTATGAGAGTTCGTCGCAGTTCAGCCGCGAATATCGCCGCCTGTTCGGCGCCCCGCCCCGTCAGGACATCGAGCGGCTGCAATCCGCCGTGGCGCCGGCGCTGGCGCTCTAGCCGCGCTTCCGCTCCGTCAACCGAGCAGGATGCGGCGCGCCGGCCCTTCCGGATCGTCGACCATCCGGCTGTTGACGTCGAAGACCATCGTCTGACAGCGGACCGGGTCGCTCGGCGCCCAGGCCAGCGACGGCTGGCCCGGGTTGCCCGTCCGCGCGAAGCTCGCCCACGCCGTCGCCATCGTCCGGCCGAGCCGCTGCGCGTCCGCGCCGTTGCCCGTGCCCTGCGCACAACGCGCGACATTGTCGAAGCAGAACGCGAGGTCGGCGGTGTGCCATGCCCCCGCCACCCCGCCGAGTTGCGGCGACTGGAACTGGAACAGATACTGGTAGACCGGCGCCCCGCCCTGCGCATGCTTCAGCCGCACCATGTCCTGCACGCGGTTGCGGTTCGCCAGCCCCTGCACGCCATAGGCGAGCGTGCGGACGCTTTTCTCCGGATGGGCCACCTTCATGGCGGCGATCAGCCGGTCGGCCTTGGCAGCCCCCATCTGCTTCGTCAGGTCGGCGCGCCATTGCGGCTCCGGCGGGTTATAGCCCCAGCGCATCCCCTCCTCGCTGGTGTTGCCGACCATGAACGGCACGTCGCGCGACACCGCCGGCGCGACCTCGGAAAAGGAGCGCACGTCGATGACGCGACCGTCGAGGGTCGGGTTCCAGCCGACCCGCGGCGTCATCGCCGGGCCCATCGGACCACGCGGGCCGTTGATCTCGTCCGCCAGCGCGTTGCCGGCCTCGAACAACGGCTTCCAGTCGATCTTCTGAAGCGCGGCGATGTCGGTGCTGCCGATCCCGAGCCGCTGCAGCAGCCGTTTGGCGAAATCGCGCGACTGTTCGGCGTCGGGTAGCGCCCCGCCCCCGCCCGACTGTGCCGCGGCGCGGTGGATCAGCCCCTTGCCGCTCCGCATGCCGAGCAGCGTGGTCACCTTCGATCCGCCGCCCGACTGGCCATAGATCATCACCTTGTCTGGATCCCCGCCGAACCGCCCGATATTCTCCTGCACCCAGCGCAGCGCGGCGGTACAGTCGGTCATGCTGACGTTGACCGACTCCTCATAGGCAGCCCCGCCGACATCCCGCAGATCGAGGAAGCCGAGCACGTTCAGCCGGTGGTTGAGCGAGACCTGCACGACATCGTGATGCCGCGCCATCTGCGCGCCATCGTGCGAGGCGAGTTCATAGGACGAGCCGAAGCTGAACCCGCCGCCGTGGAAATAGACCATCACCGGCCGGTTGCCCGACAGCGACGGCGTCCAGATGTTGAGCCGCAACATGTCCTCGCCGGGAAAGCCGTCGGTCCATTGTTGCAGGAACGTATGCTCGACGGCGCGGAAGTCGTGGAGCGTCTGTGGGCAATTGGGGCCGAAGGACAAGGCGTGGAAGTCCTCGGTCCAGCGGCGTGGCGGTTTGGCGGGGAGCCAGCGGTTCTCGCCGCCGGTGTCGGCGCCATAAGGGATGCCCTTGAACGTATAGACGCCGTCATCGAGATAGCCGCGCACCGGGCCGTATTGCGTGCGCGCCGTCGCGTCGCGAGGCGTCGAACAGGTCCCGCGCGCCGTGGCACGCCCGTTCACTTCCGCGGCGCGGGCAGCCGGGATCATGAACCCCGCCGCACCGGCCAGCGGCGCGATGAGTGCGTGGCGGCGGTCGATCGATGGACCCGGCATGACGTGAACTCCCTCTCCTGCGCCGCATCGCGGTCGCTGCCACGATGGTAGTGCAACCGCCGAAGAATCCTATAGGATATTTGGGTCAGGCGCTTGTCACTGACATCGTCGTCGAAGGAGAGGATTGCCGTGTTGATCGCCCTGTTGCTCGGTCTGGCGCTGCTGACCCCGGTACCGTCACCCCCCGCCCCCCGTCCGGCGACCGAGACGGGCACCGGCGCCTATCCCGCAATCTATGAGGAGCGCGCGGACCTGCCCGACCATGTCGTGTACCGGCCACGCGATCTGGCGGCGGTCAGGTCCGGCACGCTCGGCATCTACGTCTTCGGCAATGGCGGATGCGGCGCGGACGGCACGGCGTCGCGCAATCACCTGCTCGAGATCGCCTCGCACGGCTATCTCGTCATCGCCTCGGGCACGATCCCGCGTCCCGCGGGGGATGCGCGGGGTGCATCCCCGTCGGGCAAGCTCGCCGCCGCCACGCCGACGCGCGCACTGACCGACGCGATCGACTGGGCGCAGCGCGAGAATGGCCGCGCCGGCAGCCCCTTTCGCGGCCGGATCGACCCCGGAGCGGTCGCAACCTCGGGATGGAGCTGCGGCGGGTTGCAGGCGCTGACCGCGGCACAGGACCCGCGCGTGCGCACCGCCGTCATCATGAACAGCGGCTTCTTCCCGGACGGCGCGAACCCGATCGCGGGGGTGGTGTCGGACAAGGCGCTGCTCACCGGCCTGCACGGCTCGGTACTCTACGTGCTCGGCGGCCCGACCGACATCGCCGCGGCGAACGGTACCGACGATTTCCGGCGCCTCGGCCACCTGCCCGCCGCGCTGGTCAACATCCCCGTCGGCCACGGCGGCACCTATATGCAACCGCACGGCGGCGTGGCGGCGGAGGTCGTCACCGCCTGGCTGGACTGGCGATTGAAGCAAGACGCGCGCGCCGCGGCGCGCTTCACCGGGCCGGGGTGCGGGTTCTGCGGCGACAGGCGGCTGACGCTGGAGCGCAAGGGCTTCGACTGAACAGGGGGAAGCGAAAAGCCGCCCGCTCGTTGAGCGTCCATGGAAAGGCCCCGGCCTCCCCTAGCGACGGATACCAAGACGATGAGCAAGACGATCGCCGATCTGCTGAACGACACCCTGATCGAGGCCGGGGTGGAGCGCATCTGGGGGGTGACCGGCGACAGCCTCAACGCCTTCAACGACAGCATGCGCCGCTCCGGCGAGATCGCGTGGATGCATGTCCGCAACGAGGAGGCGGGCGCGTTCGCTGCGGGTGCCGAGGCCGAGGCGACCGGCAGACTGGCGGTCTGCGCCGGGAGTTGCGGGCCGGGCAACCTGCACCTCATCAACGGGCTGTACGATTGCCACCGCAATCGCGTGCCGGTGCTCGCGATCGCCGCGCATATCCCGTCGAGCGAGATCGGGCTGAACTATTTCCAGGAGACGCACCCGACCGAGCTGTTCCGCGAATGCAGCCACTTCTGCGAGATGGTGCAGGATGCACGCCAGATGCCCGAGCTGCTCCACCGCGCGATCCGCACCGCGCTCGGGCAGCGCGGCGTCGCGGTACTCGTAATCCCCGGCGACGTCGCGTTGCAGAAGGCGCCCGAGACGCGCGCCGTCCCCTTCCCCGCGCTCGCGACGCCGCGGCTGGTTCCCGATGACGGCGCGCTGCGGCAGGTCGCCGCGCTGCTCGCCGACTCGAACGCCGTAACCCTGCTGTGCGGCGCGGGTACCGCGGGCGCGCATGACGAAGTGGTGGCGCTCGCCGCCGCGCTGAAGGCGCCGGTCGTCCACGCCTATCGCGGCAAGGAATGGATCGAATACGACAATCCCTATGACGTCGGCATGACCGGGCTGATCGGCTTTTCGTCGGGCTATCATGCGATGATGGATTGCGACACGCTGCTGATGCTTGGCACCGACTTCCCCTATCGCAACTTCTATCCCGATGCGGCGAAGGTGGTGCAGGTCGATCGCGATCCGGGCGCGCTGGGGCGGCGCGTGCCGCTCGACCTCGGGGTGGTCGCGGACGTCAGGGAATTCGCGGCACGGCTAACCCCACTGATCGCCGCCGACCGCGACAGCCGCTTCCTCGATACCGCGCGCGGCCATTATCAAGCGGCGCGCAAGGGGCTGGACGAGCTTGCAACGGCCCGTGATGGCGAAAAGCCGCTCCACCCGCAATTCGTCGCGGCGACGGTCGATCGCCTCGCCGCCGAAGACGCGGTGTTCACCGCGGATGTCGGCACCCCGGCGGTCTGGGCGGCGCGCTATCTGACCATGAACGGGCGGCGCCGCCTGATCGGCTCGTTCAATCACGGCTCGATGGCCAATGCGCTGCCGCAGGCGCTCGGCGTACAGGGGGCGTTCCCGGCGCGGCAGGTCGTCTCGCTGTCGGGCGACGGCGGGCTCGCGATGCTGATGGGCGACATGCTGACGGCGGTGCAGATGTCGCTGCCGATCAAGATCGTCGTCTTCAACAACTCGACGCTCGGCTTCGTCGAGATGGAGCAGAAAGCCTCCGGCTATGTCGATGCCAATGTGGCGCTCAAGAACCCCGACTTCGCCGCGATCGCGCGCGAGATGGGCTATTTCGGCGCGCGCGTGGCACGTTCCGATGCGCTGGAAGATGCGGTGCGCGCCGCGTTCGCGCATGACGGACCGGCGCTGGTCGACGTCGTCACCGAAGGGCTCGAGCTGATCATGCCGCCAAAGATCCAGGCCGAACAGGCGAAGGGGTTCAGCCTTTACGCGTTGCGGGCGGTGCTCAGCGGCCGCGGCGACGAGGTGGTTGAACTCGCACGCGCGAACCTGTTCCGATCGTCATGACGATCGCGCCGTCACCCCCAGCCGAAATCCGTCTCGGTCGCAACTTGCCCGACTGAATGAATTCTGTCAGGAACGTCAACCAAAAGGTTCAAGGGGCTGTATGTTGGCACAGGATGGTGCAATGCTGTCGCGGATCGGCGAGCTTGCCGAGGCAGGTGAGCGGATGATCGAGCGGTTGCGGCGCAAGGCGTTTCTGCCCGAAAGCCGCAAGGGGCTCAACGTCCGCTTCGGCATCGCCGAGGCCGCGCAGCTGCTGGGATGCTCCACCAACCGCATCCGCATGGCCGAAGAGGATGGCCGGCTCCCCCCTGCCCCGGCTTCGGAAAACGGCCGGCGGCTCGGCTATACCGTCGAGGAGATGCTGCGGATGCGCGAGGTGCTCGGCGCCTCCCCGGCGCGCGCGCCGCTCGACGTGCCGGCGATCATCGCGGTGCAGAACTTCAAGGGTGGCGTCGGCAAATCGACAGTCACCACGCACCTCGCGCACTATTTTGCGGTGCAGGGCTACCGCGTGCTGGTCGTCGATTGCGACAGCCAGGCGACGACCACCACATTGTTCGGGTTCAACCCGCACTTCAACATCACCCGCGAAGAGACGCTTTACCCGTATCTGTCGATCGACCCGACCCAGGCCGATCTCGATTATGCGATCAGGCCGACACCGTGGCCGAACGTTGACCTGATCCCGTCCAACCTCGAGTTGTTCGACGTCGAATATGAGCTGGCCGCGGCGGGCAGCGACGGCGGGTCGGTGCTGGCGGCGCGCTTTCGCAAGCTGAAACGCGGGCTCGCCGATCTGGCGCGCAATTACGACGTCGTGCTGCTCGATCCGCCACCCGCGCTCGGCACGATCAGCCTCGCGGTGATGCAGGCGGCGAACGCGCTGCTCGTGCCGCTGGCGGCGACCACGCCCGACTTCTGTTCGACCGTCCAGTTCCTGTCGATGATGGACCAGGTGCTGCACCAGCTGACCGACGCCGGGATCGAGGTCGATTACCAGTTCGTGCGGCTGATCTGCTCGAAGTTCGACGGCAACGATCCCAGCCATGCGATGGTCCGCGCGATCATGGAGCAGAGCTTCGGGCCGGCGTTGCTGCCCGTGCCGATCCTCGAATCGGCGGAGATCAGCCATGCGGCGATGCGGATGATGACCATCTACGAACTGGAACGTCCGATCGGCACCGCCAAGACCCACAAACGCTGTCGCGCGAACCTCGACGAGGCGCTGCGCCAGGTCGAGCAGCTCGTCCGCCAGAGCTGGGGCCGTGTCGAGCCGGCGCGCGAGGAGGAGATCATCCGTGCCGCATGATCTTTCCTACATCGCATCGTTCCTTCTATGTTCCGCGGTGGAGGTGAGTCGTGGCGCGTAAGCAATCGGATTATCTGGCGGCGCTGCTCGCCGACGAACCGGCCGGAGCGGAGGGCGCCCCCGCCCCGCCCGCGCCGCGCGACGCGCCCCCAGAACGTGCGCGCGCGACGACGTTGCTCGGGCGCGAATCGGCGCTGGCGCGGGTCGCGTCGGGCGAGGTACGGCAGGTGACGCAATTGCTGCTCGATCCGGCACGGGTGCGGATCTGGCCGGGCAATGCGCGCAGCTACACGCATCTCTCGGAGGCGAATTGCCGCGAGCTGATCGATTCGATCATCGCCGAGGGCGGACAGAAGGTCCCGGCGGTGGTGCGCCGCGTCGACGGCGATCCCGATCACGATTTCGAGGTGATCGCTGGCACGCGCCGCCATTGGTCGATCAGCTGGCTGCGCGCGCACAGCTATCCCGACATGCAGTTCGTCGCGCAGGTCGCGCAGCTCGATGACGAGGCGGCGTTCCGGCTCGCCGATCTCGAGAATCGCGCGCGCGCCGACGTGTCGGACCTCGAACGCGCGCGCAATTATCTCGACGCGCTGAAGACCCATTACGGCAATCACCAGACGCGGATGGCCGAGCGGCTGAAGCTGTCGAAAGGCTGGCTGTCGAAGATGCTCAAGGTCGCGACGATCCCCGATGCGGTGATCGCGGCTTTTGCCTCGCCATCGGACGTGCAGCTGAAGCCTGCCTATGCGCTGGCGCAGGCGCTGGATGACAAGGAGGCGGCGAAAGCGATCGGCGCGGTTGCAAGGGAGCTCGCGCGCGAGCAGGCGCGGCTGCGCGAGGGCGGTGCCCTTCCCTGCCCGGCGCCCGAGGTGCTGCGGCGATTGATCGAGGCGCCGAAGGTTCAGGCCGGCAAGGAGCAGGCCGAGCCGTATCGCTACGCGACCAAATACGGGCGCACCGCGCTGACGGTGCAGTCGGCGAACCGGCAGGGGGTGACGATCCGGCTGCACGCCGGCTCGGGCGCGGACACGGACGAACTGGTGTCGGCGTTGCGCGACGCGCTCGCGCACCTCGATGCGACCGGCAAGGGGCTGCGGCCATGACCGGTTTCCCCGGGGAAACATCCGGCATCCGGCAGGCGATGTTTCCCCGGGGAAACGCGCGGGTGCGTTATGCGCCATCTTCGCCAACATCGGGCCGATCGGCGTGACGGCGAAACGGAACGAGCCTGCCACGCGGCAGATCGAGATGTTCCTCCCCTATCTCGCCGATCTGCCGTTGCGCGATCAGCGCGAGATGATGGAGCGCCCGTTCTTCAGCCTCGCCAAATCGAAGCGGGTCAAGCCGATCGATTATCGGTCGCCCGACGGGAAGCTGTGGGTCCACGTTTCGGCCAGCCCGGATTACGGGATGGCGACGATCTGGGACGCCGACATCCTGATCTATTGCGCGTCGATGCTCGCCGACATGGCGCGGCGCGGCATCAACGACGTCCCGCGCAAATTGCACCTGATGCCTTATGACCTGCTCCGCGCGATCGGCCGCCAGCCGACCGGTCGCGCCTATGAGCTGCTGGGCCAGGCGCTCGACCGGCTGGTCGCGACGACGGTCAAGACCAACATCCGCGCCGAGAACCGCCGCGAGGCGACGTTCAGCTGGCTGGACGGATGGACCCAGCTGGTCGACGAGAAGACCGAGCGGTCGCGCGGCATGACGATTGAGCTGTCGAACTGGTTCTGGGAAGGCGTCATGATGACCGGCGGCGTGCTGTCGATCGACCGCGCCTATTTCGACATCACCGGCGGGCGCGAACGCTGGCTTTACAAGGTCGCGCGCAAACACGCTGGGGGCGCGGGTGACACGGGCTTCGCGATTTCGATGCCGACGTTGTTTGAAAAATCGGGCGCGGAGGGCCAGTATCGGCGGTTCAAGTTCGAGATTACCAAGATCGCCGAACGCAACGAGCTGCCCGGCTATGCGCTGTCGTTCGAGCAACCCGAGGGCAAGCGCGAACCGCTGCTGCGGATGCGTCGGCGCGGTGATGACGAGGCCAGGACGGCCTCCGCCAGACCGTCAAAGACGCGTGCCGCCCCTGCCCCTGCCCCCGCTAGCGGCAATGCGGCGGTCGCCTCGACCGTCGAAACGCCGCGGACCCCCGTCACCGATAACGTCGACGTGTCCGCGTTGGTAAGGCGCAGCGTGACCACCCTTGCCACGCGATTGAGCTTCGGCGACATCACCGAGGCAACCCTGGCTACCTTGCGGGCGGAATGTCCCGGCTGGGATTACCAGACGCTCCACGCCGAGTTCCGCGCGTGGATCGAGGCGGACGCGGCACGGACCCCGGTCAGCTACCAGCATGCCTTCATCGGCTACGTCCGGCGCTTCGACGCGCGCAACCGGCACACGTTGCGCTAGTGCTGTTGTTCGGCAGCGCTTCCGGTGCCGCCCGTCATCGCTACTGATCGAACCGCGCGACGCCGCCCCGGTGCAGGTCCGCTGCGCTCCTTCGTCTCCTGCCGGAATTTGGCGGCACCGGCCTTCGCCCGCAGGAATAGCAATCACACTTGCCGAGGCTCCCGATGATCGGCGGCGTTCCCGAAATATCGCTAGTGCCCGGCGGCCCTCACCCGCCCGCGGCCGAACGCCGACGCTGAAAGTGCGGATTGAACGTCTATTGCGGGCACGGATGGCAAACTGATTCAAATGCGGTGCCTTATCCGACAACTTGAGCCGACCATCGACACTCCGGGAACGCGTGACGATACAAAGGGAACGCTGCCGCGATACATCGGGAACGCCGCCATCGATCTTTCGGGAACGATCCAACGATATTCCGGGAACACGCGTCCGCGTGCGAATCGCAGAGGAGCGGGCCTTTGCGGCGTCCGAGCGGTCGCCTAACTTGATAACCTATCTACAAACCCTCTAACCCGGTGAGGCTTTTTCTATTTTTGAGCGATAAGCGGGACCGGGGCAGCCGCCCGCAAAGCCGCGAAAACGCTTTTCCGTATATTGCCGAATGATGCGGAAAACCGTATCGTGCGTGGATGGTATCGCTGGTCCGCTCCCCCAAGTCGCTCGGTGAAGCCCTGCGCCGCGCCCGTCGTGCCGCCGGACTGACCCAGGCCGAACTCGGCAGGCGCACCAGCCTTCGACAGGCGACAATCTCCAGCCTTGAGAATGGTGATGGTGCAACGCTCGATACGCTGTTCGCGGTTTTGACCGCTCTCAGGCTCGATGTCGAGCTCGGCCCGCGCAGCGACAGCGGGCCGGCGCTGGAGGACCTCTTCTGACATGGCGCGCCGTTCATCCGCGCTGTCGGTGCTGCTGAACGGGCGACAGGTCGGGCAGCTGTCGCGGGCCGCGAACGGCGCGATCGACTTCCGCTATGCAAGCGACTGGCTGGACTGGGAGCATGCCATCCCGGTATCGCTGTCACTGCCACTCGACACGCTGCGCTACACCGGCGCGCCGGTGGTCGCGGTCTTCGACAATCTGCTTCCCGACAATGACGATATTCGTCGACGGATCGCCGGCCGGGTCGGGGCAGGGGGCGCAGACGCCTACAGCCTGCTCGCCGCGGTCGGGCGCGATTGCGTCGGTGCGCTCCAGTTCCTGCCGGAGGGGGAGGGTGATACCGGCCCCGCCACGCTCGATGCCGAACCGATCGGGGAAGCCGCGGTCGACGCGCTGCTCCGCAATCTCGGCCGCGCGCCGCTCGGGCTGCAGGCGGACGACGCTTTCCGCATTTCGATCGCCGGCGCGCAGGAGAAGACCGCACTGCTGTGGTCGGACGGGCAGTGGATGCGGCCGCGCGGGACCACGCCGACCACCCATATCCTCAAGCCGCCGATCGGCGAACTGCCGAACGGCATCGACCTGTCGAACAGCGTCGAGAACGAGCATCTGTGCCTCGCTTTCCTGCGTGAACTCGGGCTGCCGGTCGCGGCGACGCGGATCGCACACTTCGGCGACCGGCCGGTACTGGTCGTCGAGCGCTTCGACCGCTTTCGCGCCCGCGACGGCCGCTTGCTCCGCCGCCCCCAGGAAGACCTGTGCCAGGCGCTCGGCGTACCGCCGACCCGCAAGTACGAGGATCACGGCGGGCCCGGGGTCGCCGACATCCTGCGCCTGTTCAGCGCCAGCGACCGCCCGGACGTCGACCGGCGCATGGTGATGAAGGCGGTGGTCGCCTTCTGGCTGCTCGGCGCGACCGACGGCCATGCCAAGAATTTCAGCATCCATCTCGGGCCGGGGGGGCGGTTCGCGGCCACCCCGCTCTATGACGTGCTGTCCGCCGAGCCGAGCCTTGCCGCACACCAGATCAACCGACGCCAGATGCGGCTGGCGATGGCGATCGGCGACCGGCGCCGCTACCGGATCGACGAGATCGCCCCGCGGCATTTCCTCCAGACCGCAGTGCGCGCCGGCTATGACGAGGCCTCGACCCGTGCGCTGCTTGCCGAACTGCGCACGACCGCTGCGACGGCGTTCGACCGTGCGGTGGAGACGATGCCGGCCGACACGCCCGCGGCACTGGTCGACCCGATCGGCGCGGCGATCCGAACGCGCGCCGGACGTATCGACGACCTGTGACCGGAAGCTTTACGCCGCCAGGAATTTCTCTGCCGTCCGCAGCGACAGCGCCATGATTGTCAGCGCCGGATTGGCGGCCAGCGCGCTCGGGAAGATCGAATTGTCGCAGATCAGCAGATTCGGGATCTCGAAACTGCGCCCGTCCGCATCGACCACCGCGCTGTCGCCGTCATCGCCCATCCGGCAGGTGCCAATCGTATGCGCCGAGCGGTCGATCGCGAACACGTCGCGCGCGCCCGCAGCATCCCAGATCGTGGCCATGGTGCGCCGGGCATGCCGGTCGATCGCCCGCTCGTTGGCATGATAGCTGAAGTCGATCCGCGCCTTGCGATGACCGAACGCATCGAGCTCGTCCGACAATGTCAGGCGATTGTCGGGGTGGGGAAGGCAGTCGCCGTTGATCCCGATCCCGCCCAGGCGATTGTAGCCGAGCAGCAGCTGTTGCAACCGCTCGCCCCATAGCCCCGCACCCCGCGCGAGCCCGTTCGCCAGATTGACCGGCAGCACGCCGAGACTCTGGATCAGATAGCCACCGGCGAAATCGGCGTCGGCGGGCCGCAGCATGTCCTCGCTGATCAGCGACGACGGATAGCCGCGGTTCATCCGCATCTCGGCGTCGAAACTGCCCCAGACCTGCGTCGCGACATGCGCCATGAAGTTGCGACCGACCTGGCCGCTGGCATTGGCGATGCCGAGGTTGAGCAGCAGGCGGGGCGTCTCCACGCCGCCCGCGCACAGGAACACCGCGCGGCAGCGCTGGCGCCGCTCCTCGCCGTGCTGCCGGTAGATGACACCGGCGACGCGCCCGTTGCGGTCGATGTCGAGAGAGAGCACCCGTGCCCCGGCGCGGATCTCCGCGCCCTGCGCAACCGCCTGCGGCAGGTAACAGGTGTCCATGCTGGTCTTGGCGGCATTGCGGCAGCCCTGATGGCAGGTGCCGCAATTGACGCAGGCCTGCCGCTGTCCCCAGTGCGGCTGATCGCGGTCGCGCGAGACGAGCGCCGCGGGCGCGTCGGCGGCGGTGATCCCGGACGCCGCACAGCCCCGCGCCATTGCATCCGCCGACGCGTTGCGAGCGACCGGGGGAAAGGCATAGTGGCGGGTGGCGTCCCACGGATAGGACGCCGGTCCGGACACGCCGGTAAAGGCCTCGACCCGGCGAATATAGTCGACCAGCTCGGCGTGCGGGACCGGCCAGTCCGCACCCTGACCGGTCATCGTCTTCAATTGCAGGTCGCGCGGGTCGGGCGCGGGCAGAACGCGCCCCAGTGGAGCGTCGAGCCGCCGACGCCCATTCCCGAGTTGTTCGCGCCGAAAGCGGTCGGATCGTCGCCGCCGCTCAGTCGCTCCTCCATCCAGTAGATGTCCGCCGCCAGCTCGTCGGCGACATGCTCGTCTGGGCGGAACGCGCGGCCGGCCTCCAGCGCGACGACCGCCAGACCCGCCTCGGCCAACCGCGCGAGCAATGGCGCGCCGCCGGCACCGGTCCCGATCACCACGGCATCGACGACGTCGTTTCCGGCATAGGGTGCGCGGCTCATGCGCCGGGCTCCGCGGCCTGCTGCCAGTGTTCGATGTCGTCGGCGGCGGTACGCGCATAGCCCTGCTTGCGCTCGCCATCGCCGCCGACCGCGAAGCCGTCATAGCCGATCGTCGCCATCGCAGCGGGGGTCGCCATCCACTGCCGGACGATCTCGGCGCGGGCGTCCTGGAACCATAGCGCCATCTGCCCGGCTGTCAGACAATCGGCGCGCCCGTCGATCCCCGCGCTGCGGTCGTCGACCTGCATCAGCCAGTCGCGCTGGTCGCGCCGTGACAACGCCGCAAATCCGCCGGTCAGCGCGTCCAGTGTCGCGAGTCCGCGCGCCCAGGCCTCGGTGTCCGACGGAAGATCGGCGAAGCGCCAGCCGTCGCCGGGCCCATGGACCGCCGCACCGACGCGCCGCGCCAGCGCGTCGTCCGCGCCCACGTGCGGCAGGACCTGCGCGATCAGCGCGGCGACCGTCGCCAGTTGCGCGGCGGTCCAACCGGACGCCGCGGCGGAGAGGGGCCGCGTTCGCGCCAGCATCGCCGCGCGCGTGCGATGGCTGACGCGTGCCGACCCGAGCACGCGGACGAACGCGTCCGGCAGTGCGGCCGCGGCGACCGCCCGCGTATGGCCGGCGATCAGCGCGGCCAGCGCCGCCGGTTGCTCGTACGGGATCAGATGCGCGGCGCCCTCGACGATGCGGATCGAACCATTCTCATAATGTGGCAGGTTGAGCCGGCGTTGCGCCGCCGCGCCGAGATCGCCGTCTCTGGCGCCGGCCACGATCAGCGCCGGGATCGTGATGTTCGTGGCGCCGGGGCTCCAGTCCTCGCGGCTGCCGCGCTCCAGCCACCCCAGCCATGCCGCGCGGCTCGACCGCTCGACATCGGCGATCGCCTGTTCGCGCTGTGCGTCGGGCAGGCGCGCGGCGGTGTTGGCAGCGACGAATGTCTCGGCTTCGGCGCGGCCGATCGCGCCGTCCGCGACCCAGCCGATCATCTCGGCGCGACGGTCCGGCGCGATCGGCTCGGGGGAGGGGGGTGAGCCGGCGACCAGCACGACGCCGAGCACCCCGGCGAGCCCGCGCTCGCCCGCCATCGCGCGCGCCGCGACCAGCGTCACGATCTTGGCGCCCATGCTGTGCCCGACCAGCACGCACGCGGTCAGCTGCTCACGCCGGATGACGGTCACCAGTTCATCGGCCATCGTCGCGACATCGGCATAGCCGTCGTCGGCGCGGTCGCCAAAGCCGGACAGGTCGAGCGCGAGGCACGGATGGTCGGGCAGGTGGCGGCGCACGAGATCCCATTCCCGCCTGCTCGCACCCAGTGCATGTAAAAAAACCAATGTCGGTTGGGTCACGCGACCTCGCCCAGCTAAATCTTCTGCTGGACGATGCAACGCCGCCCGCGTTCCCGTCGCGACGGTCAGAACAATAATTAATCCGTATCAGGACCATCGCCACGGATATTGCTGGAGCATTCCCGCCGCGCGGGGAACTCTCCGGCGTAGCGAACGCTTCGGCATCAAATCCCATCACAGCCGGGGTGTGTCCGTGGCGAACACCGGTCGGCCGCAGGTGATATTAAGGGCCGAACAACGTGAGATCCAGCGTTCGGCACATCGAGAGACCTGCCGCTCGATCTCCTGAAGAATGCGCGCAAATAAAGCGTCTCGATCGCGAATGCGGTTCTCGCCGACACCATGATGTGCGCGGTCCGTACAGGAAGCAGCACTGGCAGATGTCAGCCACAATATTCTATCAACGGCATCTGCTGCTCGATCGCCACTACGAACAGCAGGCCGGGCTGGTCGACATGGTGGTGGTACAAATGATCTCGCCGCCGACGCAGCGCGGAGCCGGCTTACCGCAATCCCATCAGCCGCAGCGCGCGACGCACCGTATCGGCGGTTATCGGCCCGCCGCGCGGCGCGGCCAGCCCGCTGTCGTGGCACGCCGCGACCATCGTGCGGGTGTCGGGCAGGCCGTCGAGGCGACCGGTCGCGGCGCGATGCCGGTGGATCGTCGCCTCGAGACAGCGGATGACCGGCTCGGCGCGTGCATAGGCGCCCGCGCGTCGCGCGCCATGCCGGAGTTCCAGATCACCGATACCGTCCATCATCGTGCCGGCTCTTAGCACCACCATCGGCGAGCGCCATCCGGCGAACCCGGGCAAGCCGTTGTCTTGTAAGGCGCGGGTCTTCGTAAAGGTCGCGGACCGCCCGGCGCCGGAAGCGGTTCCACCACCGCTGCCACCGGTGCTCCTCGGCGTCGTGGAGCAGGTGGCAGCGCTGGCACAGCGCGGCGAGATTGCCGGACGTGCTGTTGCCGGGATCATGGTCGAGATGCGCGCAGGCCAGCACGACCCTGGTGGTCCGGATGCTGGAAAGCAGCAACCCGTCCGCCAGCGCCGTCCGCGCTCCGTGCGCTGTCCGCCAGTGGCCGGCATCGGCATCCCACCATCGGCCGTCGCCAAGATGCACCACCCGACGCAGGTGCGGGCGGCCGCACCGTTCGCACCGCGATCCCGCGCGCTCGAACCGCACCGTCGCCGACAGCTGCGCCCAGTCGATCGGGTAGAGCCAGCGGTTCTCGGGACGGATCGGCATGACGATCCCATGAGTCAGCCGGCGGCGAAACAGAAGGGAAAACGACGCCGGCACGTCGATGATTCACCCTTTGCGGGTAAAGTCCGTCCGTCGTGTCGCGGCGGTCCGGCTCAGGGACGCGCTTTCACCGGCAGGCGGAACGGCGCGCCGAGGCGGTTGAAAGCGTTCATCGCGGCGATCGTGATCGTCAGATCGACCAGCTCTTTGGGCGCAAATACCGCGGCTGCGGCGGCATAGGCCGCATCCGACGCGCGCGTCTCGGCGATCAGCGTCACTTCCTCGGCCCACGCGAGTGCCGCACGATAGTGATGGGGGAAGAGATGCGGCACCTCCGCCCACACCGGGATCAGCGCGACCTTGTCCGCCGCCATGGTCTTCAGCAGGTCGCGCGTATGCAGGTCGATGCAATAGGCGCAGCCGTTGATCTGCGATACGCGCAGGAACACGAGGTGGATCAGCTCCGCGGGCAGTGCGGTCTCGTTGAGGAGGTAAGGGTGGATCGCGAACAGGGCCTTTGCCCCCTCGGGTGCGATCTCGTTCCAGATCAGTCGCGCATTCTCGCTCATGGCATATCCTTCATCGCTGGCGCCTCCAGGCGGCGCCCGTGGCCATGACGAGGGCGGGGCAGGGGGTGTGACATGCCGACCACCGCCAATCGATGTCACACCGGCCAACGCTGCCTCGTCCTGCGGGCGCGGCCCCCTGGCCGATGATAGGAGCACGGAGATGGCGGAGCGGGTTATCGATCAGCGGGTCGTCGCCTTCGAGGCAGAGCGCAAGCGGCTGGCGAGATTGGCGTATCGCATGCTCGGCTCGCTCAGCGAGGCCGAGGATACCGTGCAGGACGCATGGCTGCGATGGGAGCGCGCGGGCGGCGTCATCGAGTCTCCCGCCGCCTATCTGACGCGAATCGTCACCCGCCTGTGCCTCGACCGGTTGAAGTCGGCGCGGGCCATGCGGGAGCGCTATATCGGCCCGTGGCTGCCCGACCCGCTGGTCGGAACAGTCGATCCCGTCGCGACGATCGCCGACGACATCACGGTGACGTTGATGCTCGCGATGGAGCGGCTGTCACCACTCGAGCGCGCCGCGTTTCTGCTCCACGATGTCTTCGACGTCTCGCTCGGCGACGTCGCGATCACGCTCGGACGCGATCCCGCCGCGGTGCGTCAGCTCGCGTCGCGGGCGCGCCGGCATGTGCAGGCGGCGCGCCCGCGCTACGCCGTCGCGACGGCGGAGGCGGAGCGGATCAGCCATGCCTTTTTCGCGGCGGCACGTGACGGCGACACCGCGGCATTGTCGACGCTGCTGGCGGAGGATGTCGCCATCCATGCCGATGGCGGCGGCAAGGTGCTCGCGTTCCGCAACGTTCTCCACGGCATCGACCGCGCGGTGCGGCTGTTCGTCGCGCAGAAGCGCAAGCGGCCGGAGGCGCCGCGGTTGCTGCGCACCGCCACGATCGACGGGCTGCCGGGCTATATCAGCATCGAACGGGGCGGGATCCTGCAGACCACGGCGCTGGATGTTCGCGACGGTAAAATCGCGACGATCTACATCGTCAGAAATCCCGACAAGCTCACGCATCTAGCATCCGTCATCGCGTCCACGTCCGGACCGCACGCCCCGGAACCAGCTACGGGACGAGTTCCGGACTGGCTGCCGCACGCGGCCGGGCGGTGAGAAGGGCGATGCTGGAGACCAGCTCGTCGTTGCGGAACGGCTTGCTGAGCCGGGCCGTCCCGGCATCGATCCCGTCCGCCTCCGCATAGCCGGACACGATCAGCGTGCGGAGGTCCGGCAGGTGATCCGATAGCGCCTGCGCGAGCTGTGCGCCGCTCATGCCGGGCATCAGATGATCGGTGATGAGCAGGTCGGGTGACAATCCCGCATCGACGAGGCCGAGTGCCTCGGCAGCGGAACAGGCCTCGACAATGACGTAGCCGAGTTCGGCCAGCATGTCGGCGGTGCTGGCGCGCACCAGATGTTCGTCGTCGACCAGCAGTACCGTTCCCGAACGGATCGCCGGCAAATCGAACGGTTCGTGCCGGTCCGGGATCGTCGGGGCGACGACGCTCAGCGGCAGCCACAGGGTGATCTTGGTCCCGTGCCCCGGTGCACTGTCGATCGTCAGACCGCCGCCGAGTTGCGCCGCCAGGCCATGCACCATCGAAAGGCCGAGGCCGGTGCCCTTGCCGACGCCCTTGGTGGAGAAGAACGGTTCGATCGCGCGCTGGCGGGTCGCCGCATCCATCCCCGATCCGGTATCGGCGACGCTGAGGCATATGTAACGCCCGACCGGCACCTCGGTCTTCTCGTGCGGCGCGACGACGCAGCGTTCGGCCTTCACCGTCAGCGTCCCGCCGTCCGGCATCGCATCGCGCGCATTCACCGCGAGGTTCAGCAACGCCATTTCAAGCTGGTTGGTATCCGCCCGCGCCGAGGGCAATTCGGCGGTGGTGTCGACGTGCAGCGCGATCGTCGGTCCGACCGTCGATCCGATGAGGTCGGCCATACCTTGGATCAGTCCCGCGATATCGACCGCGACGGGCTGGAGCGGCTGTCGGCGCGCGAACGCGAGCAGCCGCTGCACCAGCGTCTTCGCGCGATCGGCCGACTGCAGCGCGCCGTCGATCATCCGACGCTCGCGCTCGTTGCCCAATCCCTTGCGGAGCAGCAGGTCGAGCGCGCCGATGATCGGCGTCAGCAGATTGTTGAAGTCGTGCGCCACGCCGCCGGTCAGGCTACCCATCGCCTCCACCTTCTGGCTCTGGCGCAGCGCCTCCTGTGCGACGGCCAGCTCAGCTTCCGCCGCGAGGCGTTCGGAGATGTCATTGGCCTGGTGAAAGCCACCGATCACGTTTCCGTCGTCGTCGTGCAGCGGGGTGAAGCTGATCTCCCAGGTGGACAGGCCGATCTCCGGTCGCCCGAAGCGCTCGATGATCGTAAAGCTCTCGCCCGCCAGCGCGCGGTGCATCAACCCGCGCAGGATGGCGGCCTGATCGGGGACGAACTGGTCAGGAAACACGGCGCCGACGACGGAATCGCAGCCGTTCAGCCGCCGGAATTCCTCCATGTGCGCCTTGTTGCAGGCGACCAGCCGGTAGCGGGTGTCGAAGGCGCAGATCGGCGCGACGGTCGCCTCGACGATGTCGTGGTAGCGCCGCAGCTCGACGGTGCGCTCGACGATCTGCTGTTCGAGCGTCCCGGTCATCGCGCGCAGCGCGACCTCGGCACGGGCACGCTCCACCGCGACCTTCACCCGTTCGCCGACGCCCTGGATCAGCCGCTCCTCGATCGCGGTCCAGATGCGCGGCGTAGCGCTCTGCACCGCGAGCAGCCCGACCCATGCGTCTTCCTGGAACAGCACGACGTCAACGAACGCGCCGACCTCGCGCGCGGTCAGCCCGGCGCGCGCGCCATCGCTCAGCCGGTCGTCCGCGCCGACGTTGCGCACGACGACCGGAGCACCGTCGCGATAGGCGGCGAGCAGGTCGGGCCCGAAACTCTCCAGCGAGTGCGTCCCGACGATCGTCGACACGCCGTGCGCGTAATCGCGTTCGACGGTCATCCGGCCCTGCGCGGTGATCTCGGCATAGAAGACCCGGCTCGCGGCCAGTTCCTCTCCCAGCCGGCGCGCGGTCAGCGCCATGATCGCCTCGGGCGTGGCACAGCCGCGAAGATCGTCTGCCAGCGTCAGCTGGAACGTGGCGAGACGTTCGGTGACGACGTGCTGGGTCGTGTCCGCTGCGACGCACAGCACGCCGACGGTCGCGTCGTGCCGATCGACGACGGGCGAATAAGCGAGATCGAACCAGCGGGATTCCGGATATCCCGCGCGCCGGACCGTCACCGCCTGATCGCGGACGCTCAGCGGGTCACCCCCGCGCCGGACCCGCCGGACATGATCGTCGCACGTCATGTCTTCCGACGACCCGTCCCGCGCGGTCGAACCCAGCAGCGCGGGGTGGCGGTCGCCGATCAGCGCCGCATAGGCATCGTTGTAGAGGATGACGCCCGACTCGCCCCAGAACGACGCCATCGGCACGGGCGAGCGCAGCACCGTGGCCAGCGTCGTCGCCTGCGGTTCGGGCCAGGCGTCGGCGGCACCGAGCGGCGTCGCTGCCCAGTCCCGTGCTTCGATCAGCGCTGCGCACCCTGCCGCGCCGGCCGGCCGTTCGGGTTCGCATGTCGGATGGGCCGTTTGCTGATACGCTGCGGAGATAGGATGGGACTCACTTCGTTGCGGCATCGACGGTCGGGCGTCAGCGACGATGCACGGCATGTTCGTAACAAAGCGGCGAGCGGAAAGCTCCTTTTTCCAGCAGTCAGCGTGTCTCATATTGCGCGCGCATCGCGCCGGCCACGCGCCGGGCGCGAGGATCAGCGCGTCAGCCAGTCGTGTGCGCTCTCCGGGTCGGAGAAGAATTCCAGTCCCGGGCGCGACGACAGTCGTTTGGCCTGCAGGCGGGCAAGGCTTTTGGCGGTGACGAAGGCCAGCCGGCGCGACCGGACGTCGTCGCTGCCGACCAGCCGCGAAAATTCCTCCACGCGCTCCTGGCTCTGAATGTCCATGCTTCGCATGTCGCACAGTGTCAGATGCTCGTTGGGCGGACAGGTGAGCGAATCGATCGCGGTGACCATCTGCGCGCGCATCGCCACGACCGTTTCACTGTCGAAGAAGCCGCCCATGGTCAGGCGGATCAGCGAAGCTCGTCGGTCCGCCTCGATCCTGAACCACCCTTGCATCCGCCACGATCTCCTTTGGCCCCGATTCCGGCGACCGGATCGCAGCGCTAGTACGTCGCCGGTTTATCCGGGGTTAAGGAACCGGTGCGGCCGTTCTTCATCAGATAGATACGCCTAATGTGGTTTAGGACGTGACATGACCGTCCGCGCAAAGCTGTTCGCCTCTCTCGCAGCCCTCGGGCTGTCGATCGCCCTGATCGCCGGCCTCGCGTTCTGGAGCATGGACCGCGGCAGGGCGGCGATCGACACCATCATCCAGGACCGGGTCGCACCGATGCGCGATCTGAAGATCGTTGCCGACAAATATGCGGTCGACATCGTCGACGCCTCGCACAAGGCGCGCAACGGCAACATCACGGTCGCGCAGGCAGCGGACAAGGTTCGTCAGGGCTCGGCCACGCTGCACGAGCGGTGGAAGGCGTATTCGCTGACCGAGATCGACGGCGAGGAAAAGGTGCTCGCGCAAAAAGCGGAGGCCGACATGCGCAGCGCGGACCAGCGTATCGCCGAACTTCAGGCGATCCTCGACCGCGGCGATGGAGCGGCGCTCGACGGCTTCGTGCGGACGAAGCTGTACCAGAGCATCGATCCGGTATCCGATTCGATCGCGAAGCTGGTCGACCTTCAGCTGAAGATCGCCGAGCAGACCGGGACCGACGCCAGCGCCGACGCGCAGACCAAACGCGGCATGATGATCGCGTTGATCGTCGCCGCGCTCGCGGTGCTCGGGGCGTCGCTTTATACGATCTCCGGCAAGGTGGTCGGGCCACTGCGGCGGCTGGCGGCGGCGCTGCCCGCGCTGGTGACGCAGAGCGGCACGGTTGAGATGCCGCATCTCGACCAGAAGGACGAGATCGGCGGGATCGCGCGCGCGGTCGACGATTTCCGGCGGGCGGTCATCGCGAACGAGCAGGAGAAGACGCTTGTCGTCGCGCGCGTCACCGATGCGCTGGCGGCCGGGCTCGCCTCATTGGCGCAGGGCGACCTCACCTCGCAGATCGACGGCGAGTTCCCCGCCAGTTACGCGACGGTCCGCGCGGACTTCAACAAGGCGGCGCTGTCGCTGCACGATGCGCTGTCGCAGGTCGCGCAGGCGGCGGCCGGCATCAACAGCGGCACCAGCGATATCCGCCAGGCGTCGGACGACCTGTCGCAGCGCACCGAGCAGCAGGCTGCCTCGCTCGAGGAAACCGCCGCGGCGATGGACGAGATCACGTCAACGGTGCGCAGCACCGCCGGGCACGCCAACAGCGCGAACGATGCGGTGCGTGGCGCGACGGTCGAGGCCGAGCGGTCCGGCGACGTGGTCCGCCGCGCGGTCGAGGCGATGGGCGGAATCGAGCGCAGCTCCAGCGAGATTTCGGAGATCATCTCGGTGATCGACGGCATCGCCTTCCAGACCAATTTGCTGGCGCTAAATGCCGGGGTCGAGGCCGCACGCGCGGGTGATGCCGGCAGGGGCTTCGCGGTCGTCGCGTCCGAGGTGCGCGCGCTCGCACAACGTTCGGCCGAGGCGGCAAAGGATGTGAAGACGCGCATCAACACCTCGTCAGTGCAAGTAACGGCGGGGGTCGAGCTAGTCGCCGAGGCCGGAGCGGCGCTCGGCCGGATCGTGGGCAAGATCAACGAGATCAGCGAGCTGGTGTCGACGATCGCCGCGTCCGCCGGGCAGCAGTCGACGGGATTGCAGCAGATCAACACCGCAGTGTCGGAGATGGACGGGGTCACGCAGCAGAATGCGGCGATGGTCGAGCAGGCGACCGCGGCGGCGCGCAGTCTTGCGCACGAAGTCGATGGCATGATGCGGCAGATCGGACGCTTTCGCCTGCGCACCACCATGCCCGCCTCACCGGTCCATGCGCCTCAGCAGCGTGTCGTCACGCGCGGCAGCCGCCCGATGCCGCCGGCCGCGCCGCGCGCAATCGGCAACACGGCGCTGGCCGTCCACGAAGAGGAATGGTCGCACTTCTGAAACGGGCGGGGGGTCTTACCCGCCGCCCGCCCGATCCCGGATCACCGCGCCCGCATCAGGCGCTGCCCGTTACCATTCGATCCCGATCTTGCCGAAATGGCCACCGCTCATCTCGTAACGGAACGCGTCGGCGAGCTGGTCCAGCGCAAAGCGGCGGTCGATCACCGGGCGGATGCCGCTGGCGTCGAGCGCGCGAACCATGTCCTGCTGCTCGCGGCGGCTGCCGACGATCAGTCCCTGCAGCCGCGCCTGCCGCCCCATCAGCGCGGCGGTCGGCACCTCGCCCGCGCCACCGGTAAGGACGCCGATCAGCGAGATATGACCGCCGACCCGCACGGCCTCGATCGACTGCGCGAGCGTGCCGGGTCCGCCGACCTCCACGACATGGTCGACGCCGCGTCCGCCGGTCCAGTCGCGCACCGCGCGACCCCATCCGGGCTGGTCGCGATAGTTGAGGGTGAAGTCGGCGCCCATGCCGCGCGCCCGCTCGAGCTTCTCGCCCGACGAGGAGGTGATGGCGACGGTCGCGCCCATCAGCGTCGCCAGCTGGAGCGCCCAGATCGACACGCCGCCGGTGCCGAGCAGCAGCACCGTGTCGCCGGCCTTGAGCTTGCCGTCGACGATCAGCGCGCGCCACGCGGTCAACCCGGCGGTGGTGATCGTCGCCGCCTCGACGGCATCGTAGTCCCTCGGTGCGTGCGTGAAGGCAGTCGCGGGCAGCACGACATAGTCCTGCGCAAAGCCGTCGATGCCATCCCCCGGCGTCCGCGCGAAATCGCCGACGGTGGGGGCGCCGTCCTGCCAGTCGGGGAAGAAGCAGGAGACGACCTGATCGCCGACCGCAAACTCGGCCACGCCGCTCCCGACCGCCTCGACCACGCCGGCGCCGTCGGCCAGCGGGATCCGGCCGTCGGCGGTCGGCGTCCGCCCGGTCGCGACGCCCAGGTCATGGAAGTTGAGCGAGCTGCCGTGCAGCGCGACGCGGATCTCTCCGGCGCCGGGCACGCCGGGATCGGCCCTGTCCTGCAGCATCAGCCGGTCCAGCCCGATCGGGGGCTGCAATGTCATCGCCTTCATGCTCGATCTCCGTCGCGTCGAAGGTGCCTCAACGGACGAACCGCCATCGCTTTCCGCACGCCGACGACAGCACCTGCGCGACGTCGCGGCCTCGTCCGACGTGCCAGGCTTATGCGAACAGCGCGCCGATCGTGACGGCGAGCAGCGCGACGACGATCAGCATGACGGTGCGGAAACGGAGATGCTGGCTGAGCCACGCGACCAGCGCCACCAGTGCGATCAGGCCTGTACCCATTGCGAAGACCGCCGCCTCGAACGCGGCGGCCAGCCCCTGTCCGGCTGCGTCGTTGCTGGCATCGCGCGGGCCGAAGACGCCGGCGGCGAGCAGCGCGGTAGCTACGGCGGCGCCCAACGCAATCAGCGCGGTCCGGCGGCGCGGCTTCCACCAGCGTCGGTCGGGCCTGACCCGGTCCGCCGTCACCGCACGACACCGAAGCGCATCCGGGCGGTCAGATCGAGGACGACGATGCCCTCCCACAGCGGCGCGTTGCCGAGCACCCCGTCGGTGGGGACGGGCCAGTCGGAAAAGCTCTCCGGCGCCGCCGGGTTGGTGAAGACGGTGACGGTGCCGAGCGGGACGCCGCCCACTGTCACCGGCGCTGCGGCCGGCGCACCGGCGAGCGCGAAAGGCTTGCCCCAGGCCATGCCGCGGATCGTCGACGGTGCGGCCGCCGTGGTCGCGCGCCCAGTGATGCGCTGCCACGCCGCGCGGTCGACGTGGAGCGGCATTTCGCTCGATCCGGTGTCGAAGACGATCGTGTCGCTTGAAAAGGTGCCGGTCGTGACCGGAACGTGGAATTTGCCATTGCGCAGCATCGCGCGGACGAACTGCGCCTTGCGCAACGGCGCGGGCAGGTCGGCGTCGGCGAACAGGCAGAAGCGCTGGCCGGGATAGTCGATGACCGCGATCCGGCCCAGCAGCTCGGACAGGCCGAGCGTCCCGCGCAAGGTGGCATCCTCCTCCATGGCGGGGTCCAGGTAGAGCTCGGGCCGGTCGATCGTCGTACCGGCGAGCGCAAACGACCGCGCCCGGAACGTCGCGCTCCCCTTGGCCGCCCAGCGCGCGGCAATCGGAAACGCGCCGTAGAGGCTGGTGACGTTCGCGCCGGTATCGAGTTGCAACGGCACGGTCCGCCCGTTGATCCGCACCGGCACGCTGATCCCGCCGCGCGGCGACCCCGTGTCGTTCGGCAGCCACGTGAAGCCGACGCATTGCCGCGCACCCGCCAGACTTGCGGAGGCTGCCGCGAGCGTGAGCGCCGGCAGCGGTGGCGTGACGCTCGTCTGCGCCGGGGCGGTGCCCAGCAGGAAGGAAGCGGCGGCGGTAAGCGCGGTGGCGATCATGAGGATTCCGGCGAGCGCGGTGCGGTGACGGCGGAATGCCGGCCTTCACCCCCGTCCGTAGCGCCGTGCGATCCGGCCGCCTAACGCAGATTTGTCCTGTTGCGCCGCGCGCGGGCGTCCAACCGCGTGACAGCCCCCGAAGCGCGCCCTAAGCTACGGTCAGATAAACAGAATTATGACAATCGGGAGAGTGGGCCGATGAAGATCCGGATCGTGATGCTGGCCGCAGCCGCCGCGACGCTGCCGGGTGCAACCGCTGCGCCGGGGCCGCGGCCCGCGATCACCGGCATCTCGCATCTCGCGGTCTATGCGAGCGATATGGCGAAGGCCGATCAATTCTACACGCACGTGCTGGGCGCGCGGCGCGGCACCGATCCCGAAAGCGCCAGGGGCGCGCGCTATTACCTAAGCACACGCCAGTTCGTCGAGGTCCTGCCCGCCGGGGCCCGGCCGTCGCCGAGCAGGCTCGCGCATGTCGCCTATACCACCGCCGATGCGCGCGCCCTGCGGACGTGGCTGGCGAGATCGGGAGTGGCGAAGGCGGGTGCCCTTCAGCGCGGTGCAGCAGGTGAGCTGTGGTTCGCGACGCGTGATCCGGAGGGCAACGAGGTCCAGTTCGTCCAGCCGGCGGCTGGCGCCGACACGCCGGTGCCCGGCGCGATCAGCGGCCGGATCATTCACGTTGGCTATGCGGTCCATGATCGCGCCCGGCAGGATGGCTTCTACCGGCAGGTGCTCGGCTTCCGCCCGTACTGGTTCGGCGCGTTCAATCCCGACAAGGTCGACTGGGTGTCGCAGCAGGTGCCGGATGGCCGTGACTGGCTCGAATATATGATGATCGGCGCCGGCTCCGACGTGACGCTCGACAAGGTCGACGCGCGCCAGCTCGGCATCCTCAACCATCTGTCGCTGGGTGTCCGCAACATGCAGGCCGCGGTGACGACGCTCTACCGGGAGGACCGGCTGAGCCCGCGCCACGACGGACCGCAGATGGGGCTGGACGGCAAGTGGCAGGCCAACCTCTACGACCCCGACGGCACCCGGGTCGAGTTGATGGAGTTCCAGCCGGCGAGCACGCCGTGTTGCTCGCCGTTCACCGCCGACAGCCCGACCGAATGACCGGGCGCGGCGCGGGTGCCGCTGCCGCTGCCGGTCAGTCGGCCACCTCGACCGCATGGCTTATCGTGATGGTGGGGCGCGCGGTCGCGAGATCGCGCGCGGCGAGCCCGAACGCCTTGAAATGGTCCGACGCCATGTGCGCCTGTACCGCCGCATCATCGACGTACAGCTCGTCAAAGACGAAGCGCCGCTCACCGTCCGCCTCGCGCCACAGATCGTAATAGAGCACGCCCGGCTCGGCGCGTGACGCGGCGATGCAGGGAGCGGCCGCGGCCACGAAGCTGTCCTCCTGCCCCGGTGTGACGCTGACGAACGCGATGACCTTGACCGACATGGGTTTCTCCTGTTCTCCCGACCCGTACACCCCTCCCGCCCGCTGGGAAGCCCCGGCGTTCGTTGTTGCCGCGGCACGGGCGTAAGCCAGCGGGCTGCTTTTTTACACGCGCGCCGCTTCCTTATCGCAGATCATTGCGCTTTATACCGGGCCTTCCATGGCGTGGACCGGCGGGAACATCCGCCAGGGGGGATAAGGTGGCAACAGAAGAACCCAGGACGCACGATTGGCAGCCCGATCGGCTGCGGCGCGCGATCAAGGCGGCAGGGGTGGCGCTCTGGTCGTGGAATGTCGACACCGACCAGCTTAAAATGGATCCGCCCGGTTTCGAGCTATGGGGTATCCCGTGGAGCGACACGGTGACGTTCGAGGAATTGTCGGCGCATATCCACCCGGCCGATCGCGACCGGGTCCGCGCCGCCTTCATCGCCACCCGCGCGATGGTCGGATCCTACGAGACGGACTTCCGCATTCTGGTCGGTGACGAGATCCGCTGGGTGGCAGCGCGCGGCAAGGGCGATGACGCCGACATCGTCGCGCGCACGATGTTCGGCATCTTCCTCGACGTCACCGGCCGGAAGCAGGCCGAAGAGAGCAATGAGCTGCTCGCCGGGGAAATGAGCCACCGTGTCAAGAACCTGCTCGCCATCGCCTCGGGGCTCACCGCGATCAGCTCGCGATCGGCGACCAGCGTCGAGGAAATGGCGCAGGAGCTGACCGGGCGCCTGTCGGCGTTGGGACGCGCGCACAATCTGGTCCGTCCGCTGGCGCCGGGGCAGGGGACCGCGGCGCTGCTGGGCGATCTGCTCTCGATCCTGCTCGCGCCATATGACGATCTCGGCGCCTTCAAGGGACGGATCCGCGTAGCGGTCGAGCGGATGGGTGTCGGCGAGGCATCGGCCACAGCGATCGCGCTCATCATCCATGAGCTTGCGACCAACTCAATGAAATATGGATCGCTTTCCGTGCAGACGGGGACGCTCGATCTTTCCAGCGTCATGGAGGGCGAGGACCTCGTCCTGACATGGCTGGAGCGGGGCGGCCCGCCGGTCGAGAAACCCGCCGATGTCGCCGGTTTCGGCAGCAAGCTGGTGAACCGGAGCGTCGCCGGGCAATTGAACGGCGCGATCGGTTATGACTGGGCGGCAGAGGGCCTGATCGTCACGCTGCGTGCCAAGCGCGACCGGCTGGTGACGTGAGGGCACCGCCGGCGATCAGGACGGCACGGCCGTCCCGGAGATCTGCGCGAGGCTGGCGGCGAGCGCGGCGCTGCGGAACGGCTTGGTCAGCCGCGGCAGCTCGGGAGACAGTTCCTCCACATGCGCATAGCCGGAGACGACAAGGACCGGCAGCCGCGCGAACGTCTTGCGCAGCGCGAACGCCAGTTCCACGCCGCTCATTCCCGCCATCAGGTGATCGGTGACGAGCAGATCGGGAGTCGCCCCCTGCGCGACGAGCGCGATCGCGGCCTCGCCGGACTCCGCTTCCAGCACCGCGTAGCCAAGCTCCTCCAGCATGTCGGCTGTGCTGGCGCGCACGACATCCTCATCGTCCACCAGCAGCACCAGACCACGCGCGGTGCCGGCCACGGCCGCAGCCGCAACGGACGAGTCGACCTCCACGACGCGCGCGCTGACCGGCAGCCATAATTCGACGTTGGTGCCGACTCCTTCCCGGCTGTCGATGGTCAGCGCGCCGCCGAGCTGCGCCGCGAGGCCGTGCGCCATCGAGAGCCCGAGGCCCGTCCCCTTGCCGATCCCCTTCGTCGAGAAGAACGGCTCGACCGCGCGCGCCAGCGTCGCCTCGTCCATCCCCGTTCCGGTATCGGCGACCGAAAGCCGGACATAATGCCCGCGCCTGAGCGCGCCGCGCGCGACCCTGACGCTGGCGCGTGTCGCGCTGAGCCGGAGCGTACCGCCGCCGGGCATGGCATCGCGCGCATTCACCCCCAGGTTCAGCAGCGCCATCTCGAGCTGATTGGCATCCGCCCGCGCGGGGGGAAGGTTGTCGGACACGTCCACGGCGACATGGACCTGCGGGCCCATCGTGCTGGCGAGCAGTTCGGCCATGCCTTCCACCAGCCGACCGACATCGACCGCGGCCGGCTGCAAGGGCTGACGTCGCGCGAAGGCGAGCAGGCGTTGCACCAGCGTCTTGGCCCGTTCCGCCGACTGGAGCGCGCCATCGATCATCCGCTGCTCGCGTTCGCCGCCCACGCCCTTGCGCTGTAGCAGGTCGAGCGAGCCGAAGATCGGGGTGAGCAGATTGTTGAAGTCGTGCGCGACGCCGCCGGTCAATTGCCCGATCGCCTCCATCTTCTGGCTCTGGCGCAGCGCTTCCTGCGCCACCGCCAGTTCGCGCGCCGCCTCCCGCTCCAGCGTCACGTCGCGGCCGACCGCGTAGAACACGTCGCCTTCGGGCACGAGCGTCCACGAGATCGTTCGCCAGCTGCCGTCGGCATGCGCGAGCCGGGTCTCGAAGCGGTCGATCTTCTCGCCGCGCAGCAGTCTTTCCAGCACCGCCTCAAGCGCGGAACGGTCGTCCGGATGCACCTGCGTGTGGAACGGCGTGGCCAGCAGCGTCGCGGTATCGCGCGCCAGCGTCGTCCGCCACGCCGGGTTGATCGCCTTCGCGGACCCGTCGACGCCGATGACGGCCAGCAGGTCGGGGCTCATCTCCCATACCCGGTTGCGTTCCGCGGTTTGCCGCGCGACCTCCTGCTCGAGCCGGTCGTTCAGCTGCAGCAACCGGATTTCGGCGGCCTTTCGGGCGGTGATGTCGATGGCGGTGCCGATCACCCGGAAACACTGCCCCTGCGCATCGAAGAGGCCGCGCCCCTTGGCCGCGACCCAGCGGGTCACGCCGTCTTCCTTGCCGATGGTGCGATATTCGACGTCGTAGAGCGCGCGCAGCGCCGGATCGCTGGCGGACTCATAGGCGATGCGGGTCTGCTCGCGATCGTCGGGATGCACGCCGGTATGAGAATCCTCCAGCGTCACCGGCACGTCGGGCGAGATGCCGAACATCGCCTTGATCCGGGGCGGCCAGAACATGCGGCCGGAGGCTTGCTCGACATCCCACTGGCCGATCTCGGCCACATCGAGCGCCAGCCGCAGCTGTTCCTCGCTGAGCGCCAGCTTCTCCTCGGCCTCGCGACGTTCATGGATGTCGATGACCGACCCGACATAACCGAGATAGCCGCCGTCGTCGCCGAACCGCGGGCTCGCGGCGTCGATCGCCCACCGATATTCTCCGGAGACATGCCGGAGCCGGTATTCGACCCGGAAGGATTGATGGCGGGTGTTCGCGAGGACGAACGCTTCCTGCGCACGCTGCCGGTCGTCCGGATGGGTCGCCTCCAGCCAGCCGAAGCCCTCCGCCTCGCCCGGCGTCTGACCCGTGAACTCATACCAATGCCGGTTCAGATAGGTGCAATAACCCGACCGGTCGGTCACCCACATCATCACCGGGGCATGATCCGCCATGTTCCGGAAGCGGCTTTCGCTTTCCCGCAGCGCGGCGTCGCGGGCCTTTTCCTCGGTCAGGTCGCGGGCTTCGATGATCGTCCCGACCGGATGGCCGTCGTCGCCGAGGATCGGGGAAGCGGTGAAGGCGACGGGGTAGAAATGCCCGTCCTTATGGACGAACACCTCCTCGCCTCGCATCCGCTCGCGCTCGGGAAAGGCGCGGTCGATCGGGCAGTCCGCCAGCGGGTAGGGGCGGCCGTCGGGATGCTGGTGGTGGACGACATCGTGCAGCGGGCGGTTCAGCGCTTCCTCGAGCCGATAGCCGGTCAACGCCTCCGCGGCGGTGTTCATGAAGATGCAGTGCTGCCGATCGTCCATCAGAAAGATCGCCATCGTGGAGTTGGTCACGATCGCGTTCAGTCGTCGCTCGCTCAATTGCATCGCCTCGGCCCTCTCGCCCTGAACGCACCGCTGTGGCGCGTGACGGTTGATCCGTCGCTAACTTGCGCAAACTGTCGCCATTTCCGCCATCGCCCCGGATCGCGGTGGCCGGCTGCCGGTCGCTAGCAGGCGGGTTCTTGCGTCCGGTCATAGGCATACGCCGCTGCGGCAAAGGCGCCTTCCTGCTCCAGCGCCCAGGCGCAAAGGGCCTCGAACGGCGCGCGGAGCGAGTGGCCGAGCGGCGTGATCGTATATTCGACCCCGACCGGGCTGGTCGGCAACACCGCCCGCGTCACCAGTCCGTGACGCTCCAGCCGCTTCAGCGCGTCGGCGAGCGACTTGTGGGTGATGCCGTCCAGCCGCCGCTTGATCTCGTTGAAACGCGCCGGCTTCGGACACAGTACGGTCAGGATCATGATCGTCCATTTGTCCGCGATCTTGTCCAGCACCGGCCGGATGCGCGGCACGTCGATCATCGCCTGACACGACAGCGCCGCGAGATCGGTTTCGTCCGCCATATCTACGTTACTCCCGGTGCGTTCTTGATAGCAGATATGCTTCGTATATCTGGTCGGCCGTCTTCATGGAAAGGACGGAAAATGACAGGACTGGCAGACAAGGTCGCATTGGTGGTCGGCGGCGCGAAAGGGATCGGGCTCGCGACCGCCGGCGCGCTCGCAAGGGAAGGCGCGGCGGTGCTCCTGACCGGGCGCCGGAAGGAAGAGGTCGACGCCGCAGCGGAACGCCTTGGCGCCTCCGTCCACGGTATCGTCGCCGATGCGAGCGCGCGGGACGATCTGGAGCGCGTCGTTGCGGAGGCGCGGCGTCGCCACGGCCACCTCGACGCGCTGGTGCTGAACGCCGGGCTGTCCGAACCGGCGACGATCGCGGAGGCGACCGCCGCGCATTTCGACCGCCATTTCGCCGTCAACGTGCGCGGCGCGCTGTTCGGTCTGCAGGCGGCCTTGCCGGTGTTGCGCGATGGCGCCTCAGTCGTGCTGGTCGGGTCGATCGCCGCCGGCATGGGCGTGACGCCGTACAGCACCTATGCCGCGACAAAGGCGGCGCTGCGTTCCTATGCGCGCAGCTGGGCGGCCGAGCTTGCGCCGCGGCGGATTCGCGTCAACGTCGTTGCGCCCGGGCCGACCGACACCGAGATGATGGCCGCGGTGCCCGACGACATGCGGCAGCAGCTGATCGCGCCGATCCCGCTTGGTCGGATGGCGCGCGTCGACGAGGTAGCGGCGGCCGCGCTGTTCCTGCTCGGCGACGCGGCCAGCTTCGTGACCGGGGCGGAGCTGTGCGTCGATGGCGGGATGCGGCAGGTGTAGCGCGACCGGCGGCGATCGCGGTCACAGCGGATCGCCGCCGTCGCCGAGGTGCTGGCGCAACGCGTGCAGGCTTGAATCGAGGAAGCGGCGGCAATCCTTCGCGAAGTGCGAATGATCGACATAGCCGGCCTCCCACAGCACCCGGCCCGCCCCGCGCGTGTCGGGGAGCAGGCGGCGCAGCACGCGCAGGAAGCGTCGCAGCACCAGCACGCGCTTGGGGGGAAGACCGAACGTCCGCAGACAGATCGCCGACAGGTGCCGCGGCGTGATGCCGAGCGCGGCGCAGAGCTCGGCGACGCTGGCGCGCGGGCTGGCGTCGATCAGCGCGACGATCTGCTGCGCCACGCCGTCGCGTGCGCGCCCGGCGGTGCGTTGCGCGGCGAGCCACGGCGCGAACGCCGCTGCGGCGTCGGGCGCGCGCTCGTCCGGCGCGGCGCCCGGATCGATCGTGGTCAGCGGCACGACCCGGTCGGTGAAGCGCGACAGGTCGCGGTCCGACAGCGTCGGCCAGGCGGTCGCGCGCAGCCGGAGCCCGAGCAGCATCGCGCCGCCGTGGTCCAGCTGCGCGACGCTGGTCGTCGGCCCGATGAATCCGATCCGCGGCAGCGGCGCGCTCGTCCGGCGGCGGATCGTCAGCCGCGCCTCCGTCGCGCCATCGACCAGCATGTACAGCCGCGGCCCGCCCGGCAGCACGACCGTGCCGCGCGCGCCCGTCCCCGCCGGTCGCGCGACATAGCCGGCGACGAGCTCGTCGGGCGAAGGGGGTGGCGCATGCCGGCCGGGCGCTGGCGATGGTCTCTCCACTTCCGTCTCCGCCATGGTGTCGCGAAGATACGTTGCCGGGCGGCGCGCGGATGCGCCGCAAGGATGCGCGACGTCAGCGGCGGTGCGGATGCTCGTGCGTCGAGGCGCGGATCAGGTTGCTGAAGATCAGCCGCACCAGATCGACCTGGCGGTTGCTGCCGGTCTTGACGAACACCTGCTTCAGATAGCCGCGCGCGGTGCCCAGCTTGACGTGCAGCGATTGCGCGGCGGCCGCCAGCGTCTGGCCGGACGCCAGCAGGCACGTCAGCTCGGTCTCGACGCGCGAGAGCCGGAACAGCTTGCACACCGGCTCCGCGAGCTGGTGGATGTCGAGCCCCGGATCGACGAAGAACAGGAGCGCCCCGTCACCGTCACCGTCACCGTCACCGTCACCGACGCCGTCACCATCGGAGCGCGCGGACCGCGGCATCGCGGCAAAGGAGGTAACCAGCGGCGGCCCGCTTTCCCGCCGCAACATCAACAGCGGCATCCGCTCGATGGTGTCGCCCGCACCACTTTGCGCCAGCACATAGCCGATCGCGGTCGACAGCGCCGCGGCATCGGCGCGATCGGTCGCCTGCACCTGTCCGCGATGCTCGCGGATCCCGTCGTGCCGGTTCAGCAGGTGCCGGGCGGTGTCGTTGGCGAAGTCGATATGTCCGTCGCCCGACAGCAGCACGACGCCGATCGCGACCCGGTTCAGCCCGGCCTCGACACCGATGCTGCGGCGCTGCGCCAGCCGTGCCGCTTCCCACAACCGGAAATACGCCGAGACGCTGGGCCACTCGCGCCGGCAGTGCGCCTCGATCGCGTGCCGCGCCGCGTCGTCGGGCGAGCGGAAGACGAGGTTGACGAACGCGCCGGGCTGCCCCGGCGTCCGCTGGACCGGGATCACCAGCGCCGAGGCGGGATAAGCGGTCGACACGCGGTCGCACCACACCGGTTCCGGCGCATGATGGCCGCAACCGGACTCGATCCGGTCGGCGATCTGCGCCAGCGCCGCGCCGGTAACGTCGTCCAGACCGTGCGACGCCAGACAGCGCGACGCCCCCTGTTCGTGCGTGCTGGTCAGCGCCCAGCCCTCGGCGCCCAGCGTGCTGGCGAAATGGCCGATGACCAGCGCGACGTCGTCGGCGATCGTGATCGCATCGTCGTGGATGTCGTGGAAGGTGACGCGCGCATCGCGCGCCGATGGCCTTCCCTGAACCAAATGCCGCAAGCTCTCGTCGTCGCGCTCCGCCACCAGACTGGCGCGCGCAACGGCTCCGCGAAAGAGCATGGGCAGATCTTTATCTGCCAGCAATGCACTACCTCTCCACCTTCGGTCCCGATTCCCTGTGTCGGGTTGTCTTCTTCTACGCCAACCGGCCGAAACGTCATCCGATCCGATGCATCCCATTTTGAAACAAGGAAATTCAAGTCATTTTTACCCCCTCATTTGGGGGTGAACGGGATCGCGGAACGGGAGGTGCGGTCGCTCGCGAAGAGGGGGAATGGTGAACGGATGATTAACGGTATCTCCCGATTCGGCTCGGTCCGCAGGATTGCCGGGCTGGAAAACACCGCCGGCTGAACCGGCCAACAAGGGATGCCTCACCATGAAATCGCGTCTTCTGATCGCCGCATCGATCCCCGTTCTGGCGTGGACCGCCCCCGCCGCAGCGCAGACCAGCGAACCCGGCAACAGCTACACGACCACCAACACGAACAACGGCAACGCTGCCGGCGGTGATGTCGCGAGCAGCGCCTACAACACTGCCAGCACCGACAGCTCGACGAACACCAACAGCTCGACCAACGACAGCAACAACACGGCGACCAACACGCAAACCGACGCGTCGGATCGGTCGTGGACCGACAGTTCCAACCGGTCGATGACCGACAACTCGAACAATTCGCGCACGAACAACTCGGTGCATGACAGCAACAACACCGCGTCGACCACCTCGACCTGGACCGACCAGTCGAACCGCTCGACCACCGACAATTCGAACAATTCGCGCACCAACACCACCACCGACAGCAGCGGGGCGTCGGGCGCGCAGGTCGCCGCCAACAATGGCAGCAACGCCACCGACAGCCGCAATCAGTCGGTGACCAACACCGACAACGCCGACCGGTCGTACACCTACAACGACAGCGCCAACCGTTCGACGACCGACAATTCCAACCGCTCGACGACGACCGCCACCACCACGACCAACTCGTCGGCGAACGGCGCGCAGGTCGCCGCCAACAATGGCAGCAACGCCACCGACAGCCGCAACCAGTCGGTGACCAACACCGACAATGCCGACCGGTCGTACACCTATAACGACAATGCCGATCGCTCGACGGTGAACACCGACAATTCGAACCGCTCGACCACGAACACCTCGACCACCACCTCCGCCTCGGGCGCACAGGTCGCGTCGAATGGCAGCGGTTCGGCCACCGACAGCCGCGACCAGTCGAACAACTCGCGGATGACCACCACCAGCACCGACAATTCGGCGAACGGCGCACAGGTCGCGGCAAGCGGTGGCAGCACCGCCACCGACAGCCGCAACCAGTCGACCACCACCAACACGACGACCACGTCCGCCTCGGGCGCGCAGGTCGCTTCGAACGGCAGCGGCTCCGCGACCGACAGCCGCAACCAGTCCACGACCGACAATTCGGACAATTCGAATCGCTCGCGGACCAGCTCGGCCAGCGGCGCACAGGTCGCGGCAAACAACGGCGATGCCACCGACAGCCGCAATCAGTCGACCAACGACAATTCGGATCGCCGCAACACCGCCAGCAACTCGGGCCGTGGTTCGGTCGCGACCAATGGCGATGCCAGCTACGCCGACAGCTCGATGCGCAGCACCGGCATGGCGTCGGCGGGAACCGGGGCGGCCTCGACCTCGAACGTCTTCGGGGCCAGCGCGGTCGTTTCCTCGGCGACGCTCGCCAGCTACGTCACCGGCGTGCGGGTCGATTACAGCCAGGCCCCGGGTGGCGCGACCAACACGGTCAACAACAGCCTGACCACCGGCGACGGCGCGTTCCAGAACCTCGCCGGACTGCAGTCGCTCAACATGAACACCGGCGCCGGTGCATCGCAGAATTCGGCGGTGAACGTCAGCGTCGCGGCCGGCACGATCAACCTCGGCGGCGGTCAATAACACCAAAGGGGGAGGGGGAGGGGTGGCGGTGCCGCCCCTCCCTCCGTTCCCTGGTTCGATCGGGAGATCGGGACATGCGTATCCTTTTCATCGTACCGGCGCTGCTCGTCGCCGTCGTGCCGGGTCCGGCAACGGCGCAGGCTGCACCGCCCGCACCGCTGGTACCAAGCGGTCCGTTCGGCGCGGCCACGCCGGTCGACAATGCGCAGCTCGGCGCGGTCACCGGCCAGTCGGATCTGTCGCAGGTGATCCGCGCGCAGAACACCGGCACGGTCAGCGGCAACAGCGTCAACGGCCATTCGGAAACCGGGACGATCAGCTTCGACCCCAGCTCCTTTCAGAATCTCAACGGCCTGTCGTTGCTCAGCGCGAACACCGGAAACAACGTTTCCATCAATTCGTCGCTGAACGTGAACGTCGCGATCAACCGGTAACGATGCGCGATCCCTTCCGCCTCGCCCGGTGGATGCCGGCGGCGCTGCTGGCGACCGTCGGCTGTACCGCGATGCCGCTGCCCGAGGGCGGCACGGTCACCAACTTCTCGCCGACGCTCAACTTCGCGCTCCCCGTCACCAGCCTGATCGGGCGGCGGTTCGAGACGGTGGTGCGGCAGCAATATGATTTCAGCTGCGGATCGGCGGCGCTCGCGACGCTGCTGCGCTTCCATTACGACGATCCGCAGAACGAGCAGAGCGTGTTTCTCGGCATGTTCCGCGACGGCGATCAGGCGCAGATCCGGCGGCTCGGCTTCTCCTTGCTCGACATGAAACGCTATCTGGCGGCGCGCGGCATCGCTGCCGACGGTTTCAAGGTCAGCATCGCGCAGATCGCAACGGCGCGCGTGCCCGGCATCGCGCTGATCGATTTCGATGGCTATCGCCACTTCGTCGTCGTCAAGGGGATCGACGATCAGACGCTATTGCTCGGCGACCCGTCACTGGGATTGCGGCGCGAGACGATCGGGCGGTTCGCCCGACAGTGGAACGGCGTGTTCTTCGTCATCGGCGGACGCGACGCGGTCGGGCAATCGCATTTCAACATGCCGGTCGATCTGGCGCGCGCCCCCCACGGACGTCCGTTCCTGTCCGCCGACCCGCTGGAAAGCGCGCAGCTCGCGCTCACCCGCCCGCGTCTGGGAGAGTTCTGACATGTCGATCGCGTTGCTGATCGCCGCCGCACTGGCCGCCGCTCCCGACGCGCCCGCCGACGCCGCCCCGGTAGCGGTTCCCGACCGTGAGCTGGCGACGATGCGCGGCGGCCTGATGCTCCCCAACGGGTTGAACGTCGCGATCGGCATCGACATCCAGACGCGCATCGACGGCGTGCTGGCGCTGCACACGATCTTCTCCAGCGAGGCGCCGGGCGTGCGCGTCTTCACCGACGGCCGGACCAGCCCCGGCGAGGTGCCCGGCACCGTCGCCGTGGCGACCGGCGATCCGGCCTGGCCGACCGTCTCGGTCTCGCGGACGCCGACCGGCACCACCGTCACGGCGCCCGCGGCGGGTACGCCTGCCAGCGTCAACATCGTCTCCGGGCCGACCACAAGCTGGCTGGACGCGTCGGGGCAGACGCCGGTGCCGGTGGTCGCGAACGGCCCGGCGGTCGCCGCCAGCTCGGGGAGTATCCGGCTGACCAGCGACGAGCGTGGCAGCCAGGTGCAACTGGTGACGCCGGCCACCGAGATCCGCCATCTGGTCGGGCAGGCGACCGGCGCGGTGATCGCGAATACCGCCAACGACCGCGTCATCGACACCGTCAGCACCGTCAACGTCAATCTGGTCGGGCTGCCCGCCGGGCTGAGCAACGGCGTGCTGCTGGCCAACCGGATCGCGACCGAAGCGGCGGGGCCGCGCTGAGCGAATGGGAAAAGGGGATAATCATCGATGCGACCTGCGGCCTCCAGCGCGTTTCTCTCTCTCGGCCTGATCGCCACGCCGGTCGCGGCGCAGCAGCCGATGTCGCCCGCGACCGCAGCGGTGCCGGCCGCCGTGGACGACGGCGACGAGCTGCGGCGCACGCTCGCCGCCGAGCGGCAGGTGCTGGACCGCCAGCAGCGGGCGCTCGACGAACAGCGCGCGCGGATCGACCGGCTCGAGGCCCGGCTGTCCGGGCGCGGCGAGGGGGGGACGCAGGTCGCGCAGACCGCACTGCCGCCGGGCGGCGTGCCGCTCCCGGCATCGCCGCCCCCGGCACCGCCGCCCGGCGGCACACAGGTGCAGACCGTCGGCGAGGCGCCGTCCGACCAGCGGCAGGTGCAGGTCGCGGTGTTGTCCGAACAGGGCGGGATCATCACCAAGGCGGGGCGCGCCACCGTCGAGGTCAATTTCGAATATGCACGCGCCGACCGCAACCAGGTCGTGTTTCGCGGGGTGCAGATCCCGGAGGCGGTGCTGATCGGCGTCTTCGACATCAACGAGAGCCGGCAGGACGTGCTGACCGTCGGCACGGTCGGGCGGCTCGGCCTGACCAGCCGGCTCGAGATCAACGGGCGGCTGCCGTTCGTGTATCGCTCCGACAAGTCGGTGCTCGCGCCGGTCGCCAATCCCGCCGAACCCAACGCCGGGCAGCTCGACCGTCCGGTCAGCGGCGCGAACATCGGCGATGTCGATTTCGGGCTGCGCTTTCAGTTCACCGACGGCAACAATGGCGCGCCGTATCTGATCGCAGGCCTGCAGGCGGTGGCACCGACCGGCACCGATCCGTTCCGCGTGCGGCGGGATGCGCTTGGAAACGCCCTCAAGGGCGCGACCGGCGCGGGCTTCTGGGCCGTAACGCCGAACCTGACCGCGATCCTGCCGAGTGATCCGGCGGTGTTGTTCGCGACCCTGGGCTATACGTACAACTTCGCCCGCACCATCAACCGTCAGATTGGTGCCGCTTTCATCGAACGTGTGGCGCCGGGCAGCCAGCCCTCGGCGAGCGCCGGCATCGCGATCGCGCTCAATCCGCGTACCTCGATCAGCTTCGGCTATGCCCAGACCTGGGCATTGGGTACCAAAACGCGCGTTCGTGCGCTCAATCAGACCACGCAGGAACTCGGTGACGCGATGACTGCCGAAAGCCGCGACCTCCAGATCGGCCGGTTGCTGTTCGGCGTCAGCTACCGCACCTCGCCGACGACGACGCTCAACTGGAACGTCGAGGTCGGGGCCACCGACGATGCCGCCGACGTCCGTACGACATTGCGCATCCCGTTCACCTTCAACGCCTATTGAATCACTCCGCGCATTGACGTCGCGTGATCCGGGGCCATCTTCACCCGCTGTGACCATCTCCCGGATCGAGGCGCGCCGGATCGTCCTGGCGGCGCAAGGCTTTGGCCGCGCGCGCCCGGCGCTCGTATCGGCGCAGCACCTGCGCAGCACCGTCGATCGGCTCAACCTCTTCCAGATCGACAGCGTCAACGTGCTCACAAGAGCGCATTACCTGCCCGCCTTCGCCCGGCTCGGCGGCTATGATAGGGCGCTGCTGGAGCAAGCGGCGTGGGGGCCGAAGCGGCAGCGCCGCCTGTTCGAATATTGGGCGCACGAGGCGTCGCTGCTGCCGCTCGACCTGCACCCGCTGCTGCGCTGGCGCATGGCACAGGCAGCACGCGGCGAGGCCGGTTATCAAACGCTGCGCCGCTTTGCGCTGGAACGCCGGGCCGAGGCGGACGCCGTGCTCGAACGGATTGTCGCCGAAGGTCCGCTGGCAGCCGCCGATTTCGATCGAGGCGCGAGCCGAAGCGGCTGGTGGGAGTGGAGCGCGGTCAAGCACGCGCTCGAATGGCTGTTCTGGTCGGGGCGGATCACGACGGCGACCCGGCAGGGCAGCTTCGCACGCCGTTACGACCTGACCGAGCGGGTAATTCCGTCCGCGGTGCTCGCGCTCCCGACGCCATCGGCGGAGGAGGCGCAGCGCGCGCTCGTCGCGCGCGGCGCGCGTGCGCTGGGCCTCGCCACGGCGAGCGATCTGCGCGACTATTTTCGGCTGAAGCCCGCCGAAGCGGATCACGCGATCGCAACGCTGGCCGAGGAGGGCGTGCTCGTTCCGGTCCGGGTGGCGGGCTGGAGCCAGACGGCGTGGCTGCACCGCGATGCGACGGTGCCCCGCCGGGTGCGCGGCGCGGCGTTGCTGGCACCGTTCGATCCGTTGATCTGGGAGCGGGCGCGGACCGAGCGCCTGTTCGGCTTCCACTATCGCATCGAGATCTATGTGCCGCAGGCGCGCCGCACGTACGGTTATTATGTGCTGCCGTTCCTGATGGACGATGCGCTGGTCGCCCGCGTCGACCTGAAGAGCGATCGGCAGGCAAGGCAGCTGCTCGCGCACCGCGTCACGCTGGAACCGGGAGCGCCGCCGGAGACGCTGGACCGGCTGCGGCGCGCGCTGGACGAGATGGCGGCGTGGCTCGATCTGGACGCGGTGCGGATCGGCGCGGTGGTGCAGCGCGCGTGAGCGTCGCCACAAGTCGGGTGCGTTCGACGCTGCCTGTCGCGGCGCGTTTTGCTACCAGCGCGGTGATGGCGTCCCGGCAACCCTCGCGCAGCTCCCGAAACCGCACGGCGCAGCGTGACGCGGCCGCCGAGCGCTGGCTGTTGCTGCTCTTCGTCGTGGCCGTGCTCGCGATCGCGGTCGGCCTGCTGGACAGCCGCTCCTTCGCGCCACGATCGAAGCGCGTCGCACCGCTGACGATGGCGGAGGCGCGCCGCGCCAACGCCGCGGTGCCGATCGTCGCCCGCGCCCGCGTCAGCGCGGCGCCGTACCGCTTCCGCGGCGGCCCCGCCGAGCGCGCGCAGGCGGTCGACTGCCTCGCGACGGCCGCGCTCTACGAAGTGGGGGACGATCCGCGTGGGCAGCGCGCAGTCATCCAGGTCATCCTCAACCGCGCGCGGGCGCCCGGCTTTCCCCGGACGATCTGCGGGGTGGTCTACCAGGGATTTCAGCG
Organism: Sphingomonas sp. 8AM; assembly: GCF_902506455.1. GTDB lineage: Bacteria > Pseudomonadota > Alphaproteobacteria > Sphingomonadales > Sphingomonadaceae > Sphingomonas. Next base: position 1,414,828 of record NZ_LR733844.1, read on the forward strand.
GTCGACCGGCTGCCAGTTCTCGTTCACCTGCGACGGTTCGATCCGGCGGCGCACCCGGCATGTCGGCTGGGCGGCGGCGCGCGGGGTGGCCCGGCGCGCGCTGGCCGGGCGCGTCTTCGCCGATGTCGGTCGTGCGACCCATTACCATGCCGACTGGATGGTGCCTTACTGGCGCGATACGATGACCAAGGTGGCAAAGGTCGACACCCATCTCTTCTACGTGCGCCGCTGAGCGCCTCCGCCTCGCCTGTACGGTTCGCGCCGGATGCCGTCATCGATATGAGCAGAACGACGGTTACGTTCGGCGGCCGCTGCGGTTAAGCCGCCGTATGGAACAACAGGCTCTCGTTATCGCGCTGATCGGCGCCCTGGGGATCGGCGCGCAATGGGTGGCGTGGCGGACGGGATGGCCCGCCATCGCGCTGATGCTGGCCGCGGGCGTCGTCGCCGGCCCGATCGCCGGGTTGATCGTCCCCGAGCGGACCTTTGGTACCCTGCTCGAGCCGATGATCTCCGTCGCGGTCGCGCTGATCCTCTTCGAGGGCGGGCTGAGCCTAAACTTCCGGGAGTTGCGCAAGACCGAGGGTGCGGTGACGCGGCTGATGATGATCGGTATCCCGCTCGGCTGGTCGCTCGGCGCGCTCGCCTGCTATTATGTCGCCGGGCTGGTCTGGCCGGTCGCGATCCTGTTTGCCGGCATCCTCGTCGTGACCGGACCGACCGTCGTCATCCCGCTGCTGCGACAGAGCAATATCGGGCCGCGTCCCCGCGCGATCCTGAAGTGGGAAGCGATCGTCAACGATCCGTTCGGCGCGCTGTGTGCCGTCATCACCTACGAATATCTGCGACGGGTCGATGACGGCGGCACGTTGTTGTCGGTGGTCGCCGCGCTGCTCGGCGCGGCGGTGGTGTCCGGGCTGATCGGCTATGCCATGGCGCGCGCGATCGCCTGGGCGTTCCCGCGCGGGCATGTGCCGGAATATCTGAAAGCGCCGGTGCTGCTGGTCGCCGTGATCGGGACCTTCGTCCTGTCGAACCTGATCCAGCAGGAAACCGGGCTGCTCGCGGTGACGGTGATGGGGGTGGCGGTCGCCAACATGCGGCTCGATTCGCTGCGCGACATCCATCCGTTCAAGGAGAATGTGACGGTCCTGCTGATCTCCGGCGTGTTCGTCCTGCTGTCGGCGTCGCTCGACTTCGCGGCGCTCCGCCTGTTCGAGTGGCGCTTTGCGGCCTTCCTCTTCGCCTTGCTGTTCCTCGTCCGTCCGGCGACGGTGCTGATCGCGCTGGCGTTCAGCAAGATCCCATGGAACGAGCGGCTGCTGATCGCGTGGATCGCGCCGCGCGGGGTCGTCGCGGTCGCGGTGTCGGGCCTGTTCGCGTTGCGCCTCAACCAGCTCGGCTATGGCAACGGCGATATTCTGGTCACGTTGTCGTTCGCGGTCGTGGTCGCGACGATCGTCGCGCATGGCTTCAGCATCCGCCACGTCGCGCGCTGGCTGAAGGTGACGGGCGCGGCCCAGAAGGGCCTGCTGATCGTCGGCAGCACGTCGTGGAGCGTCTCGCTGGCGCGGCAGCTCCAGTCCCTGGGCTTGCCGGTGATGATCGCGGATACCAGCTGGCAGCGGCTGTCCGCCGCGCGGCAGGCGGGGATCGAGACCTATCACGGCGAGATCCTGGCGGAGACGACCGATGACCGGCTCGATTTCACGCAATTTCAGGTGCTGGCGGCGACGACCGAGAACGAGGCGTACAATGCGCTGGTCTGCAGCGAGTTCGCGCACGAAATCGGCCGCGACTCCGTTTACCAGCTGGGGGGCAGCGGCGATGACGAGGATCGGCGCAGCCTGCCCGAGGCGCTGCGCGGGCGGGCGATGTTCACTGCCGGCCACGGGGTGGAAGACATTCTCCGGCGCGAGACCGCCGGCTGGGCCTTTCGCAAGACGCGGATCAGCGAGCACTTCAATTTCGAGGATGCCCGCTCGCTCCTCCCGGACGAGGCCGACATGCTGTTCGTCCTGCGCAAGGACGGTCGCATCCGCTTCTTCACCCATGCCGCGCGACCGACGCCGCAAAGCGGCGATATCGTGGTCTCTTACGGACCCTCGCGGCATGGTGATCCGGACGCCAATCGAACCTTCCAGACCGCAGGGGGTGTTGCATGACGAACGTGCAGTGGAACAGCCGGACGAGGCTCCTGGCCGCGACCGCCGCCTTATGCCTTGGCGTGGCCGCGTGCCAGCCGGGTGGCGATGCGGTCGCAAACGACGCGGCGCAGGCGCCCGCCGATCCGGGTGCCGCCGTCAACGCCGCCCTTCCCGGTAACGACCGGGGGATGGCGATGCGGGAGGATGCGACGAAATCGATCATCCGCCCGGATATCGAGCCGTCACCTACGCCGACGCCGGCTGCCGAGCCGGTGCAGCTGACCATCCCCTTCCCTGCGAAGGGCGTCGCGCCGGATGCGGCGGGTATGACGCTGCTCGACGGACTGGCGGCCGATCCGGTCGTGGCGCTGGGCGGCCCGATCACGATCTGGGGCCATAGCGACTCCCGCGGCTCGGATGCGGCCAATCTGGTCGCGTCGCGCCGCCGTGCCGAGGCGGCGCGCGACTATCTCGTCCAGAAAGGGGTGGCGGCGGACCGGATGACCGTCGTCGCGCTCGGCGAGGCTCGGTCGATCGCGCCGAACCGCCAGCTCGACGGCTCCGACGATCCGGAGGGCCGGGCGAAGAACAGGCGCGTCGAGATCAAGGTCGACCTGCCCGGGAAGGTGCCGGCAACGGAGACGCCTCCACGCTGAGCCGTCGTGACCGTGCGATGTTGCAGCGTCCGTATCATCGTCAAGCGATCCGGCGGCAATCATCAACGCTGCGCGCGCGTGCCGGCGACCTGTTGGCTAACCTTGGTCAGGAGCAATCTTTCGTTACCAAGTCCGGCAAAATGCGTTGATGACCTAGATAGAAAATCGAGGTTGCCCGTTGATGCCGTTGCCTGCCGATCGTCTCCCCGTTCTCGATGCCAGTCGCGCACTAAAGATGGCCCGTTCTGCTCATGCCTATGTCCGCGGCAACACTGCGAAATTCTACGAGTGGCTTGCCGGTTCGTCCGTCGCGGCCCGGGTTCCCGACGGGCCGGCAGTCTGGATATGCGGCGACTGTCATCTCGGCAATCTCGGCCCGATCGCCAATGGCGACGGGCGGGTCGAGATCCAGATCCGCGACCTCGACCAGGCCGTCATCGGCAATCCCGCGCACGACCTGATCCGGCTGGGTCTGTCGCTCGCCACCGCCGCGCGTGGCTCGGACCTGCCGGGCGTCACGACCGCGCGGATGATCGAGGAGATGGTCGAGGGCTATGCGGCGGCGATCCATGATCCGACCAGCGGCGATCCGGGCGTCGAACCGGAGGTCGTGCGTAGCATCAAGCGGGAGGCGCTGGGGCGGCGGTGGCGTCATCTCGCCAGGGAACGTCTCGACGCGGTCGAACCGCGTATCCGGCTGGGGAAGAAGTTCTGGGCATTGGCCGACGAGGAGCGGGCGGCGCTGACGGCGTTGTTCGAGGACCCGCAGGTCGCCCACATGGTGCTGTCGCTGAAAGGCAAACCCGCCGACCGCGAGGTACGGCTGGTCGATGCCGCTTATTGGATGAAGGGGTGCAGTTCGCTCGGGCTGTTGCGATACGCCGCCATCGTCGCCCTGAAGACGAGCAAGGGCCGATGGTCCTACGCGCTGATCGATCTGAAGGAAGCTGTCGACCCGATCGCCCCAACCGGCGCGACGGCGGAGATGCCGGCCGACAATGGCGAGCGCGTCGTGGCGGCCGCGCGCGCGCTGTCACCGCATCTGGGCACGCGGATGATGGCAGTCCGCCTGCTCGATCGCTCGCTCTTCATCCGGGAGCTGGCGCCGCAGGACCTGAAAATCGAGATCGACCAGTTCAATCATGCGCAGGCCGTGCGCTCGGCGCGCTATCTCGCCTTCGTGGTCGGCAGGGCACATGCCCGGCAGATGGACGCAGCGACGCGCGGCGCATGGATCGACGTCCTCGATGCGGACCGGCGGGGCGCGATCGATGCGCCGTCATGGTTGTGGGAAAGCGTCGTGGCGCTCGCGGGTCAGCACGAAACCGGGTACCTCGAACATTGTCGCCGTTACGCACTCGCCGCCTGACCGGGCCGCATCAAGGAAGAGAGAATTCGATGAGCGACGTTCCTCTGGTCGACGTCAACACCGCCTCCGCGGAAGAGCTGGACGCCGTCCCCGGTCTCAAAGGGCACGGGTTCGAGATTGTCCGCTATCGTGGCGAACGCGGGCGCTTCACCGATCTGCGCCAGCTTGATGAGGTGCCCGGTCTCGCCGGCAAAGCGGATGATGGTCGCGCTGCGCTGACCGTCGGGGAAGCGTGACGACGCGACCGGCCGTCGGTGTTGCGGTGGCAGGAAATTAACCACGACGACGTATGCAGGGCGGGCCTCGTCAGGTCGGAGCGCTTGTATGATCGTCCTCGCCGGTTACGCTATCGGATCGTTGTTCACCCTGGCCGCGGTCGCCAACATCTGCCGTGCGCTGCAGCCACGCCGCGTCCTGGCGCGGGTGCGCGTGCGCTAGTCGATCGGCGTTTGCGCGGATGATATCGTTCACACCTCGATCGCGACGAAGATCGCGCCGGTGCGCGGCTTGTCGTCGGCGGTGTCGAACGCCTCGTTGATCCGGTCGAGCGGGACGCGGTGCGTGATCAGTTCCTGCGTCTTCAGCACGCCGCGCGCGATCAGGTCGAGCACCTCGGCCTCCTCGGGGCGGATGTCGTGCAACGCGAAGCTGGCGCTGGGGAGCAGCCGGATCTCCGACATCTGAATGCGCTGCCATTCCAATGGGATCGCGATCTCGCCCTCGTCAAAGCCGCCGACGATCACGACGGTCCCGCCGCGCCGCGCCATTTTCGTCGCCTGCGGCAGCGTGGTCGGCATCGCCGCGCCCCCGACGCACTCGAAAACCACGTCCGCGCCCTGACCGCGCGCGAAGGCCTGCACCGCCGCGACCGGATCGCCGTCGCCCGCGTCGATCACCGCGTCCGCGCCGAGGCGTCGTGCAATGTCCAGCGAATGCGCGACCTTGTCGACGACGATCACCGCCGCGCCTGCCGCCTTGGCGAGCATCAACTGCCCGAGCCCGATCGGCCCGGCGCCGATCACCGCCACGCGGTCGCCGATCGTCACGCCGGACAGATGATGCGCGTGCAGGCATACCGAGTAAGTGTCGACCAGCGCCGCATCGTCGAAGCCGACGTGATCGGGGAGGTGGTAGAATTTGTGCTGGGGGCCGACGACATATTCCGCATAGGCGCGCGAGACGCTCTTGGTGCGCGTGGGGTACAGATCCGGGCAGAGATTATAGCGGCGTGCGCGGCACCAGTCGCACTTTCCGCAGCCCAGCACCGTCTCCACCACCACCCGGTCACCAACGGTGAACTGTTTTACCGCATCGCCGACCGCGACGATCTCGCCGGCGAGTTCGTGGCCCACGACATGGCAGGCGAGATGCGGATCGGGCTTCTTCCAGTGGCGCAGATCGGTGCCGCAGATCCCGGCAACCCGCACGCGCATCCGCACCCAGTCGTCGGCGGGCAGTTCCGGCGTCTCGATCTCCGCCAGTTCGAACCGGCCGTCTTCGGTCTTCAAGGCTGCGCGCATGTCACGCTCCGTTGTCGTCGATCAGCAGAAAGGCCGCGCCGGGCACGTCGAGCCGCTGGCGTACATATCCGTCCTTCGCGGCGAGCACCGTCACGCCGCCGTGCTCCTCATGCGCGACGAGCAGGTCGTCGCCGACCGGGAGGATGAAACGCGGTGATGCGCCGCCGCTGGCGACATGGCGCAGCAGGCGCGGCTGCGCAGGGTCGTCGAGCGCGAAGGTGGCGATGCTGTCGTGGCCGCGGTTGCTGACGTACAGTCGTCCGGCCGCCGCATCGAGCACGATCTCGCCACCGAGGCTGTCGCGGCCGGCGTCGGCCGGCAGCGTCGAGACGATTTCCGTCGCGCGCCATTGTGGATCGCCGGTGTCGAGGACGGTCAGCGTCGAGGCCAGCTCGCTGACGAGATAGGCGAGCGGCGCGGCGGGATGGCGCGCGAGGTGGCGCGGCCCCGATCCGGGCGGGGCGGCATAGAGCGCGCGGTCGCCGGTCATGATCCGGTCGGCGCCGAGATCGACGTGAATCACCGTGCCGTCGGGTGCGAAGCCGACCCAATGTGCGTGCGGGCCTGCCTGCCGGTCCGCGTCGGGGCCGCGTCCCGCTCCGCTCCACGTCTCCGCGCCCTGCGGCAGGCCGTCGGCGCCGAGCGCGAGCCGCGTGACGCTGCCGCTGCCGTAATTGGCGACGGCCAGGTTGCGGTGGTCGGGCGAGAGCGCGAGATGACACGGCGCGCTGCCGCCGGAGGGAACCGCCGCGATCCTCGTCCAGTCATCGCCCCGATAGACCGCGACTTCGTTGGCGACCTCGTCGACCGCAAAGCGCAGGCCGTGACGATCCGATGCCACGATCCACGATGCGTTGCGGACATGCGACAGCGGCGCGCCCGGCGTCCAGCGCCCGTCCGCCGCACGCGTGATCGGGAGCAGCCCCGCTCCGCCGCTCGCCGCATAGGTGCCGACCAGCACGCGCGTCATGGCAATTCCTGAAGCCGTGGCTCGATCCGCAACGAGACGATGTCGACGCGCGCCGGCCGGTCGAGCAGGAACGCGATCGCCTCCGCGACATCCTCGGCGCGCAGCATCTCGTCGCGCGCGATCTGCTGGTCTTGTTCGTCCGGCGAGGCTGCCTGCATGTCGCTGCCGGTGGTGCCCGGTTCGACCACGCCGACGCGGATGCCGCGCGGTGCGACCTCCTTGCGGAGCGTCTCGACGAAGGCGCGTATGCCGGCCTTGGTCGCGGAATAGACGCTCTCGCCCGGCGCATGGATCGAGGCGCTGATCGAGCCGACCATCACGATCTGTCCGCCGTCCTTGAGCCGCGCCAGCGCGCCGCGTGCCGCCGCCATCGCCCCCGTCAGGTTGACCGCGACGACGTAGCGCCAGTCGGCGTCAGGCATTTCGTCGATCGGCTCGGCACCGAGCGCGGCGTTCGACACCAGAGCGTCGAGCCCGCCGAGCTGCGCGTCGGCCGCGGCGAACAGCGTCTCGATACCCTCGGGCGTGCCGAGGTCGGCGCTGACCCCGTGCACCTCGCCGGGAAGAGCGGCGAAGCCGTCGAGCGCTTCCTTGAGCGCATCGGGGTCGCGCCCGACCGTGACGATCCGTGCGCCCTGACCGGCGAGCAGCGCGATGGTGGCGCGGCCGATGCCGGTGGTGCCGCCGGTGACGATGATCCGCTTGCCCTTCATCTCATTCGCTCCATTGCAGGATCAGGCGGCCGCTGGCGGGCACGCGGAAGTCGAGGCGATCCTTGTCGGCGTGATGCGGGCGCAGCCGGTCACCGTGCGCGCTGGTCAGCGTCGCCTCCGGCAACCGCCTGCGCTTGAGCCGCACCAGCGACAGATCGGCGTGGCACGTCTCGCCGCCGTCGAGCACCAGCGTCAGCGCGCGCTCGCCGGTGCGCTCGATCGCACGGACGAACAGGTTGCAGAACAGCCGGAAGGGCGCGTCCTCGACATGGTGGAAGGCCCGCGACGCAAAGACCATCGCCGCGCCGGCGCCATAGATTTCCTGCCCGACCTGTCCGGCCTGCTGTCCGTCGCCGTACAGGTCCTCGAGCGGGAACGAGAGTTTGGGATTGATGACGCCGCTTTGATGCGGCGGCCCGGCGATTGCCTCGGCCGGCAGCGCGTCGGGATAATAATACCACGCCCGGTCGAGCGCATATCTGCAATATTAGCCGATCAGCATCCGCGCGGCGGGCTCCAGATCGGGGCCGCTGTCGGAGAGATACGCCTCGAATGCGGTGAAGCTGTCGAAACATTCGTAGATCGCCATATACGGTGCGTCATGCAGACAGGTCGCGCCGAGGAAGGTGCGATAATGTTGCGCGTGGCCGATCTCCGATTCCCACAATTCGCAATTGTGGAAGAAGCTGGCGAGATAGACGTAGCTTTGCCCGCGATACCGTTCCTCGTTCGTGATCCGCCACAGCCGCAGACACGCCGCCGCACCCCATGCGGTCAGGTTCGCCTGATATTCGAGGTTGAAGCGCATCCCGACCGCGGCATCGATCGCGGCGCGCGCCTCGTGCAGATAGGTCTGGTCGTCGGTCAGCTGATAGCAGAACAGCATCAATTGCGCGTAGATGCCGCCGACGTCGGTCTGCCCGAAGCGATCGTCGTTGCGCGCCTGCGTCTTCACCGAGAAGTCGCGGATATCGTACATGATCGGCCACGCATAATGGAAATGCCGCGCCGCACGGATGCCATAGTCGATCGACCTGAACAGCAGGTCACGGCACGTTTCGTCGCCGTCCAGCGCCATTCGCGCCATGTTGAGCAGCGGATGATAGAGATACCAGCTGTCGATCGCATCGGCATCCTTGTCGTCGCCGACATTGGGCAGATACCGCCGCACAACCTTCAGCTCGTCATCGTAGAAGCGCGCCAGCCCGCGTCGCAATTCCGCTTCGAGCGGCAGCGGCTCGCCGCGCCAGCGCCCGTAATCGTGGAGTGCGGCGAGCACCGACATCTGCACCATCACGTCGGGATATTCGCCGTCCGGGTAGGGCATGACATAGGTATGGCCATAATGGCGGACGGTGGCCTGTGGCGCGTTTTCGAGATCGGCGATCGTCCGGTCGGCGCGGTCGATCCAGTCGCGATAGTCGACGCGCGGCAGCGGCAGTGCCTGATACGCGAGCCCGAGCATCTGGAGGAACTGCCGCGCCATCTCCAGCTCATTGTCGGCGGCGCCGTCGCGGAACACGATGATCGGGTTGCTGAGCATCACCGGCTCGCCCGCGGGCAGCGGATGCGTCGGCGGCGTGCCGCTTTGCGGCGGGGTGGGGAGCAGATAGCCCAGCTCCGGCCATTCGCCGCCGACCGCGGCGTCGGGCACGGTATGCGTGGCGCGGTAATAGTCGTTCAATCGCGTCAGGTTCTGGAGATACAGCACGCTTCCGAACGCCGGATCGTCGCAGCGGAAGTAGATCAGCCCGCCGTTCACGCCGCGCTGCGCCGCCTCGACGGTGCCGTTGGCGCCGGTCGGATCGTCGTCGGCGTCGAGCACGTACAGGTCGCGCGGGTGGAAGGGGATCAGCAACGGCGCGGCCGGGATCAGCCACACCGCCAGTTGCATCCGGTGCAGGTCCGCCTCGCTGGTGCGCAGCGCGATGACGTGGCGGCCGATCGTTCCCTCGACATCCAGCCGCAGCGCCTCGCCGGGTTCGGCGGGGACCTTGCGGATCGTCATGTCCCCGTCGGGCACAAAGGCGGCCCGCACGGCGAGGCCGCCTTTGCCGGGGCGTCGCACCAGCACCCAGATCGAATCCCCGCTGCGACAGACCTCGACGGTCAGATCGCCGAGCCGGAGACGCTCGATCCGCTTCATCCCGCCGTTCTGCAACTCGCCGCGCAACGCCAGCACATAGGCGCTGACACCCGGGATGCTCTCGGCCAGTTTCACGCTCTCCGTCGTCCGTGTCGCCACCGCGCTTACTCCGCCGCCGCTGCGCGCCGTCGCAGCGACATGATGGTCAGCACATCGGTGCCAGCTTTCATCGCCGGAATGGTGACGCCGGCCCCTGCCGCCAGTTTCGCGGTACCAAGTCGCGCGCCACTGCCGGCTTCCCGAATGACAATGACTTGGCGGTCGAGCGGCTTCAACGCTGCCTCCATTACTATGATCCTTACCTGAATTACTGATCTGCCAGCGGTTCGTTGTTTATCGGTATGCCGCTAAACGAAGCAGCCTATTCTGTGTTCACCCCGGGACGACAGAATCTGCTTTATTTGTGTGCCGGGCGAGTGTCGTTGCGACAAGGCCTGGTTGCGGGTCTGCACGATCCAGATCGCGTCGGTTGCTATCGGCGCGGCGACGCTCGTGTCCTCGCATCATGGATCGCCGGCATATTGCTGCAGCAGCATGTTTTCGATCAGGCCTGAGCAAGCAGAGAAAGTCTTGATCGCGATCAAGGCGCCTATCCTTTGTTGTTACGATCATGATTTCAGACGTGTGATAATGACGAACGTCACGGACAGGGTAGATGCGATGGAACGCAAACTGGCAGGTTGCGTCGTCCTTGTGGTAGAGGATGAATACTTTATCGCCGCCGATACGGCCGAGGCGCTGAGGGACGCCGGTGCCATCGTCCTCGGGCCCGTCCCGAGTGCCGACGATGCGATGCGGATGATCGAGGAGTTCAAGCCCTCCCATGCCGTTCTGGATCTGAATCTGGACGGGTCCGGTGCCCGCTTCGATATCGTTCGCGAGCTGAAAGGCCAGCAGGTTCAAAGCATCATCCTGACCGGCTATGACCCGTCGATCGTACCGCGCGACCTTGCGGACACGCCGTGCCTGCAGAAGCCCGTGATCTATAATGAGGTGATCGAGGCCGTTGCCGTTCAGCCGGGGCGTTTTCCAGATCCCGGGGCATGGGGGCGGGGCACCGAAGGGCCGGCGGACTGAACCGGTAATCCGCCTGCGCATCACGCTCCCGGAAGCGGGATACCGCAATGGTCGGTGACGACGCGGACATCGCGCCGCGCTGGCCCGATGACGACATCGCGATGACGGCGGATCGCAGCGTCGCGGTGACGCTGCCGCCGGTGCCGCTGCCCGGCCTTTCCATCCCGCCCCGTGGCGTTGTAGTCGTGCTGGAAACGTCGCGCGGCCGTCGGCGCCGCGCATGGTGGAGAGGAATGGCATGACGTTCAGCAAGGTGATCATCGGTCCGGCGCTCGCCGTCATGGCGTCCGTCCTCGCGACCGGCGCGCAGGCGGCCGACGAGCCGCTTGCCGCCACGGGCCGGTGGAGCGCCTATACCGCCGGACGCGCCGCCACGCCGCCGATGGGGTGGAGCAGCTGGAACGCGTTCGCGACCGATATCGACGAGGACAAGATCCTGGGGGCGGCACGCGCGCTGGTCCGTGACGGGCTGGCGGCCAAGGGCTATCGCTACGTCAACATCGACGATGGCTGGGCGCTGCAGCGCCGCGTGCGCGACGGGGCGCTCATCATCCGGCCGGGCCGCTTTCCGATCACGCAACGCCCCGGCGGCGACGCTTCCTTCCGTCCGCTGACCGACCAGCTGCACGGCATGGGGCTCAAGGCCGGCATCTACTCCGATCTCGGCCGCAACACCTGTTCACAGGCCTATTCGTCCGACGACACCGACCTGCCCAGGGGATCGGTGCCGGAACGCGAGATCGGCCTTTACGGGCATATCGATCAGGACATCGCGCTGTTCTTCGCCACCTGGGGCTTCGACTTCATCAAGGTCGATGGCTGCGGGCTGCGCGCCTATGGCGCCGATGCCGCGAAGGTCAGATCCGGCCAGTATCGCGCGCTGCCGCCGATCCTGAACATGGATTTCGTCAATCGCTCGGACATCCCCGCCGTGCAGGCGCTGTTCGGTCAGATCAACGCCGCATTGGTCCGCGAGAACCCCGATGGCGACTATCTGCTGTCGCTGTGCATCTGGGGCGCGGCCGACGTCCGGTCGTGGGGGAAGAACGTCGGCAACATTTCGCGCACCAGCGACGATATCAATCCGACCTGGGGCCGGATGCTGACCAATTTCGACAGCGCGGCGAAGCGGGCGTTCTACGCCCATCCGGGATCGTGGAACGACCCTGACATGCTGTTCATCGGCAAAGGCGACTTCGACACCGAACATCTGACCGAGGCGCGCTCGCACATGTCGATGTGGGCGATGATCAACGCGCCGCTGATGATCGGCATGGATCTGCGGCAGGCACCGAAACCGCTGCTCGACGTGTTCGGGAATGCGCAGGTGATCGCGCTCGATCAGGATGCCGGCGGCCATCAGGCGGTGGTCGCCTTTGACAGCGACGACGTGCAGATCTTCGTCAAGACGCTCGCCGGCGGCGAGAAGGCGGTGGCGATCTTCAACCGCACCGCGGCGGCGCTGAACGTCGACCTGACCGCTGCGCAGATGAAGTTCCGTGACGATGCCGACGTGAACCTCGTCGACCTGTGGAACGGCGGCACGCGCCGCCTTCGCAAGGGGTCAACCTTCAGGATCGCTGGCCACCAGACGCTGCTGTTCCGGGCGACGGGCAAGCGCGTCCTGACCGACGGGCTTTATCTGTCCGAGCAGCCCGGCAACGTCAATCCGGCGGTCGACGGCGTGGCCGAGCCGACGCCCGACCCGATGATCCACCGCTCGGCGACCGGCTGGCAAGGTACGAGGGGCAGCGGCGAGGGACCGATCTACGCCGGCTGGGGCGGCGTGCAGGCCGATCGCGCGCCCTACGGCGAGGCGCTCGCGATCAACGGCGTGCGCTTCGACACGGGCGTGGGCGTTCTGGCGAACTCCCGGCTCGAGGTGCGCAATCAGGGGTATCGCCGCTTTCGGGCGATAGTCGGCGTCAACGACTCGGCGCGCGATACCAGACGCGCGGCGACGTTCGCGGTCTATGGCGACGGCAAGTTGCTGGCGTCGCGCCGGGCGATGACATGGGGCGACGCGGGGCAGGAGATCACCGCGGACGTGACCGGTGTCAGGATCATCGAACTCGTCACGCGTAGTGACGGCGCCGGCGGGGTCCCGCTGCCGACCACCTGGGCCGAGGCGGCGCTGCTGCGACGATAGGCCGCCGCGCCGCCGGCGCGGTCCGGGCGGGGCCGGTCAGTCGATCGTCACGCCTTTCCAGAAGGCGATGCGGCCGCGGATCTGCTCCGCTTCGGGCTTGGGATCCGGATAATACCACGCCGCGTCGGGGTTGATCGCGTCGCCGACGCAGAGGCCGTAATAATGCGCGGTGCCCTTCCACGGGCAGATCGTCGTCGTGCCGCTCGGCTTCAGCACCGCCGCGTCGACCGCCTCGGCCGGGAAATAGTGGTTCCCTTCCACGATGACGGTCTCGTCACTGCGGGCGATCACCGCCCCGTTCCACCGCGCTTCGACCATTGCACATCTCCATCGAGGTCCGAAGGTCGTGGCGGCGGTCGCGCCCGTCAAGGGCGCAGGTTGGACCGGGGCGGCAGTGCGCGTCCACCGGCCGCCGGATCGAAGCCCGCAAACAAATGTTCCGGTAATGTTCTTGCGAATCAAGCGGCAATCGGCGTAGCCTGCCGCATCGCCGACCGACGGCGCATCGACATGGAAGGAGCCTGGCATGGAGCACGACCTCCTGCTGCGTGCGGCGGCGCGCGCGATCTACGACGCCTGTTATCCCAGCGATGACTGGTCGCCGACCGGCTTTGACGAGGCGGAGCGCTGCACCACCGTGCATTACCGCCAGGCGGTCGACGCCGCGCTCCAGGCGCGGGCGGTGCTGCTGGTCCGCGGCGAGCAACTGCCGCTGCCGGCGCTCGCCTGATCCGCGAATGTGGTCGGTCAGCCCAAGACGCTCTACGACGTCCGGAAAGTTCATGGCGCGATCAGCCTCACCTGCGACGCCTGCGCGACGATCAAGGTCCACGACCTCGAGGAATTGATCCGCGAGCGCAGCTTCCAGCGCCGGTCGCTGGACTGGGGCGTGTTCCTGCACGACGTGTGGTGCTGGAACTGCGCGCCGGAGCGGACCGGAATCAAGGTCGGCATCATCCCGTTTGGCGGCACCGATCGCGAATTGCGCGCGCGCCGCGCCGACACATTGGTCATCAACCTGGCGCTGACGGTGCTGAAGGACGCCGCATGTCGCGCGAACCAGCAGGATGTCGCGACGCCCGCCGTTCGGCTGGCGCTGCGCGTGTTGCGACCCTTCCTCGCCGAGCGGACGCTGCTGGTGCGGTTCTGGGACGAGGCGAACGGTGCGAAGAGGAACCCGGCGCACGAGACGCACTTCGCGCACGGCTGGATCGTCGCGGCGCTGGTCAAGCGCGGCCATTCGGTCTGGGCCGAGTTCCGATAAGCGCAGGCGCCGCACCGTCGCTTCGTGCCCCCCGAAGGTGCGCCAGCGTTCCCCGCGGCATAGATGTCTGAAAATTAATGTACGTCACATTTGCGATGATGGTAAGCCATTGTTCTAGTCCATTTTTGGATTTGGAAAGATCATGGCAACCAACGCAAATGAAAATTCCGTGACGTTGACGGACGCGCAGGCAAATCCTGCCACTGCTAACTCATTAAGTGAGCATGAAACGGCCGTTACAACATTGGCAATGCTGGTCGCCAGCTTGCGGTCGGAGATCGAAACGCTTCGACAGACGGCGGAGCCGGCGGCGCAAACCCCGCCGTGGCTGCGCCGCCATTCGAAGAACGGGATCGCCGGCTTTCGAAAGGGCTGACGTGACGTTATCGAACACCGGGGAGATCATGTACCTGGCTTTTGCCGCCCTGATCTGCCTTGCGGTGGTCAAGCTGAGCCTGAACGTCAAAAAGCTTTACGACGACGCTCTTCTCGATTCCAACCGATATCGTCTGTCGGGTGATCGACTCGACGTCGTCAATACTTGCGAAGACGGCTGAGGCGCCGGCGGAAACGTCCAGATCTGCCCGGGCAGGCTGCTGTTTCGATCGAGGCGGAAATGCCCTCCGCCTTGATACTGTGATCAGTATCGGCATCCACCAGATCGTTGCCAGCACCCTTGCTCCCGCATGATGACGCTTTCGCGGAGCGACCCGTTGCCCCGCCACAACGATGTATCATGCTAATCTAAAGTAGAGCGATCGGGCTCATTGCCTGAGATCAAGGTCTTCTTTCCGGAACCATCAATCTGCGAAGTGTTTGACCCGTTGCTGTCAATCATTACGCAGCCGGGTTCTCCGGAAAGGGCAAACGCACATGCTGGCGATGAATTATCGCGGACCGTATCGCGTTCGGCTCGAAGAAAAGCCGATGCCCGCGCTGCTGCATCCGGAAGACGCGATCGTCCGCGTCACCCGGTCCTGCATCTGCGGATCGGACCTTCACCTGTATCACGGCATGGTTCCCGACACGCGGGTCGGCATGACCTTCGGGCATGAGTTCTGCGGGATCGTCGAGGAGGTCGGACCGGAGGTCCACCATCTGAAGGTGAGCGATCACGTCCTGGTGCCGTTCAATATCGCCTGCGGCAAGTGTCACTTCTGCCAGCAGGGGCTGTTCGGCAATTGTCATGAGTCCAATGCGCAGGCGACCGCGGTCGGCGGCATCTTCGGCTATTCGCACACCGCCGGCGGCTATGATGGCGGGCAGGCGCAATATGTTCGCGTTCCCTATGCCGATGTCGGCCCGATGGTCATCCCCGACTGGATGGACCCGGATGACGCCGTGCTGCTCACCGACGTCGTGCCGACCGGCTATCAGGCCGCAGAGATGGGCGGTATCCAGAAGGGCGACACCGTGGTGGTGTTCGGGGCCGGCCCGGTCGGGCTGATGGCGGCGCGGTCGGCGTGGCTGTTCGGGGCGGGTCGCGTGATCGTGATCGATCACCTCGACTACCGGCTGGAATTCGCCCGCACCTTCGGACCGGCCGAGGTCTACAATTTCCGGGAGATCGACGACGTCGTCGTCTTCCTCAAGAAGCAGACGGACTCGCTGGGGGCCGATGTCTGCATCGACGCGGTCGGCGGCGACGCCGCGGGAAACGCGCTCCAGACGCTGCTCGGCACCAAATTCAAGCTCGAGGCCGGCAATGCGATCGCGCTGCACTGGGCGATCAACTCGGTGAAGAAGGGCGGGATCGTCTCGATCGTCGGCGTTTATGGCCCGACCGGCAACATCATTCCGATCGGAAACGTCGTGAACAAGGGCATCACCATGCGCGCCAATCAGGCGTCGGTGAAGCGCCTGCTGCCACGGCTGATCGAGCATATCCGGGTCGGCCACATCGATCCGAAAGCGATGATCACGCACCGCGTGCCGCTCGCCGATGTCGCGGATGCGTACCATTTGTTCTCCGCGAAGCTGGATGGCTGCATCAAGCCCGTCCTGCTGCCGAACGGCGCGTGAAAGGAGCACGATGATGAGCAAGGCCTTGATCGATCCGGCCACGGTGCCCGGCTGGGGGGTCGACGCCGACCCGCAAAACGATCCGACGTACCCGATCCGCCATATTGAGGATCAGAAGACGCGTGGTCTGGCGTGGAGCCGGCCCGCGCTTCAGCGGCCCGATGTCGAGATCCTCCGTTCGATCGAGCACAACCGCTTGCCGGCGGTGGTCGGCACGTCGACGCCGCCGAGCGGACTCAGCGGAATGCTGCGCCGCTACGCCTTCCGCCGCAGCGAGTCCGACTGGTGGCATTGGTTGTTGTTGATGGGGGCGGACCGCATCAACGTGGTGGAAGGCGTGCTCGACGACCTGCGCGAGGGAGCCGTCCCGAACATCCCCGCGGAGATGGGGCTGCGCGCCGAGTGGAAGCACAATCGTGCGGGATTGCTCGCCAGGATCGGCGCGGTCGCCGCGGCATCGCTGGGGGCGGTTCTGATCGTCCGTGCCAGAAGGACCGCCGCGCCCGACGTCAGCCCGGCGCCGGAGCGTCGCTCGATAACGGGCGATGTCGGTGAGACGGCGTTGACGGAGAACCTCCGAACGTCGGGGCATGACCGCGCAGGGCATACGCAACCCGGATGATGGTGGGGCAGCGTGGAAACGCCGCATGTGCCAGTGTCACGTGCGCCGCGCCCCGATCAACGCCCGCAGCGCAGGCGTGACGCGGCGGTCGGGATAAGAGCGGCGGCACCCCGGATAGCCTGGACGCCGCGCGCCAAGGACCTGAACAGGCTGCCGGTCCGCGATCCCGTCCGCAACATCGTGTTCCATCACGTACCCAGCCTGGCGCCGGCGCGCACCGTCGCTCACCAGCCAGCGATCGGGACGGACCCCGATCGTCGTTCGCGGTCGACGGTCGGACGCGCAGCCGCGTCGCTAGAGCAGGGCCTCGCGGCGGGTCGCGGCGCTTCGGGCGCCCGCATCCAGTACGTCCATGACGGCGAGCGCTTCGCGGGGCGGCACCGGGTTCGGCCCCTCTCCACGGATCGCCGCCGCAAGCGCCGACCAGAACAGGCGATAATCGCCGTTCCTGTTCGGAATGCGGGTGGGGGCCTTGCCGAGGTCCGCCGGTGTCAGCAGCCCGTCCACCGGATCGTGGCCCCACGCGTCGCCTTCCGGTTTGCGGCCCGCCACCGTTGCCGCCTCCTGCGGATCGATGCCGTATTTGATCCAGCTGCCGCCCGTGCCGTGGACGGCGAAGCGCAGGTCATGCGCCGCAACCAGCTTGCTGGAATGAACCGTCACCCGCTTGTCGGCATATCGCAGCGTCGCCTGGAAATAGTCCGGGCCCTGTGCGCCCGCGCGCAGCGTGGCAATGTCGGCGCTGATCGCGAGCGGCCGTCCGAACAGCACCAGCACCTGATCGACGAGATGTGGACCCAGATCGATCCACGATCCGCCCGGACGTGCCTCTTTCCAGGTGTCGGCCGGAGCGGGTCGCCAGCGATCGAAGCGGCTTTCCATCGTTGCCACGGCACCAAGGCGGCCATCGGCAAGCAGCGCCTGAAGGGTGCGAAAATCGGCGTCCCATCGGCGATTGTGGAACACGGTCAGCAAGCGACCGGAGCGTTCGCTGGCCTCCACCAGCCGGCGAGCATCGTCGACGGATGTCGCGAACGGCTTGTCGACGAGGACGTGCTTGTCCGCCGCGAGTGCCGCGAGCGCGTGCGCGACATGCAGCGCATCGGGGCTGGATACGATCACCAGGTCGATGGCGGGGTCGGCAAGGAGCGTGCTCACCTCCGGGACGACCCGTACCTCCGGAAAATCGGCATGAACCTTCGCAGGATCACGGGAGACGATGCCACGCAGCGTCAGCGCGGGCGACGCCGCGACATACGGGGCGTGAAAGGCCCGCCCGCCGAGGCCATAGCCGATCAGCCCAACTCCGATCATCCGGCCTGATACCCCTGTTCCCGAGAAACGCGTCCTGACCACCGCAGCGTGGTCCGGATAGGCGATCGACGATCGGAATGTCGACGGCGAACGCATGGCGGAACGCGCCTTGCGTCGCGCGTCTCCCTACGATCGGGCGATCGGAACACGAACAATCGCCTGTAATCCGGAACCCTTCTCGTTGAAGCCCAGGTCCAGCGTGCCGCCATACAGGCCGGCGATATCGCGTGAAACCGCCAGCCCCAGTCCCGTGCCCGGCTTCGTCTCGTCGAGACGTACGCCCACGCCGAGGACACGGTCGCGCGCCTCGTCAGGAATCCCCGGGCCGTCGTCAGCGATGACGATCTCGATCCACGCCGCCTCGACCCGTGCCGTGATCCGGACCGTCTCGCGTGCCCATTTGCAGGCATTGTCGATCAGGTTCGACAGGATTTCGGACAGGTCGCCCGGGTCGCACGGAACCGCGATCCGCGACGGCACAGCGTTGATGATGGCCACGTCACGTCCGGCATGCAGCCGGCGCATCGCCTCAACGATCCCGGCGGTGAACAGCGCCAGATCGGCGACGATGCCGGTGCCGCGTCCGCCGGCCGCCGCGGCGCGCTTCATCTGATAGTCGATCTGGCGCTGCATGCGGTCGCACTGGTCGAGAATGAACGCCGCGGCGTCGGCCTGACCGGATTGCGCGAGCTGTTCCGCCTCGCTGGTCACCAGTGCCAGCGGGGTGCGCAGATTGTGGCCGAGGTTGCCGGCCTCCACCCGTGCCCTTGCGACCAGCACCGCCTGCGCCTCGATCAGTTCGTTCAGCCGCCCGACGATGCCGGCGAATTCGCGCGGCACCGCGTCGGGAAGCCGGTCGCGGTCGCCGCGGCGCAGCTCGTCGATCCAGCCGGCGAGGCGCTGGGTGGGGCGCAGCCCGTAGCGGACCTGCAGCGCCGCGCCGACCAGCATCAGCGCGGCAAACGCGCCGAGCGAAAGGGTGAGGTCGCTGTCGAACGCGCGCAATTCGGCGTCGAGCACGCGGCCGGAAGCGGTGATCGAGAAG
The DNA here is from genome assembly GCF_902506455.1 of Sphingomonas sp. 8AM. GTDB lineage: Bacteria > Pseudomonadota > Alphaproteobacteria > Sphingomonadales > Sphingomonadaceae > Sphingomonas. The sequence goes on from NZ_LR733844.1 coordinate 1,433,842, forward strand.
AGCAGCCCGCCCGCGCCGGGACGGTCGATGCGCAGGAGGCGTTCCTGATGGTCGCGGGTCCATATCGGGACGTCCGGGGCTTCGTTGCGCGCGGTGATGAGGTGGTGGCCGGCCAGCGAGGCGGAGGTGAGCATTGGCTTCCCGCCACGCTCCACCTGCCAGTAGAAGCCGGAGCGGGGATGCTGGAAGCGCGGGTCCGAGAGCGGACGATCGAGCACCGGGCGGCCGTCCGGGCCGGGTTCGGTGAGGCTCGTCAACTCGTCGAGGTGATTGGCCAGGTCGCTGACGAACGTATGGGTGACATGCCGGCCGTACAGCCCGCTGATGACGAAGCCCGCCACCAGCGTCCCCAGCCCGACCCACAGCAGCGAGGCGATCGCGAAACGGAAGCGCAGGCTGGGCGCGCGCGGGCTCATGGCAGCAGCCGGTAGCCGAAGCCGCGCACCGTGGCGATGCGGTCGCGACCGATCTTGCGGCGCAGGCGACCGACCAGCACCTCCACCGTATTGGGATCGCGTTCCGCCTCCAGGGCATAGAGCCGGTCGAGGATCGCGTCGCGTGAAAGGGTGCGGCCCGGCTCGAGCAGGAAGGCGCGGAGCAGGCGGAATTCGTTGCGCGTCAGCTCGACCGGCGCGCCGTCCAGCCACGCCTCGCGCGTGCCGGTGTCGAGCGCCAGCGCGCCGTCCGCCAGCCGCGCAACATGATGCCCCGCCGCGCGCCGCGCCAGCGCGTGGAGGCGGGCGATCAGCTCTTCCGCCCGCACTGGCTTGACAAGGAAATCGTCCGCCCCCGCGTTGAGACCCTCGACCTTCTCCTCCCAGCTGCCGCGCGCGGTGAGGATCAGGATCGGCACCGTCGCGCCGCGCCGTCGCAACAGCCGGACGAGCTCGAGCCCGCTGATGCCGGGCAGGCCGAGATCGACGATCAGCGCGTTGAAACCGTCGTCGACGAAGCCTGCCGCATCCTCGGCGCTCGCCAGCCACTCGCCGGTGATCCCGGCGCGGGACAGGCTGGCGATCGTGCGCCGCGCCAGTTCCGCCTCGTCCTCGACCATCAGGATGCGCATCGCGATCCTCTGACAGCATTTTGGCAGGTTCGCCATATAGAGAGACGGATGTGACCAAGACGCACCTTCCGCTGTCGCCGCTGTTCGCAGCGCTGCTCGCCGGCTGTTCGGGCGGCGAGGCGCCGGCGCCGGCCCCCACGCCCACGCCCACGACGGCGCCCGGCACGATCGGGCTGGGCGCCGCGCAAATCGCGCGGCTCGATATCCGGTTCGCCAGCGCCGAGAGCGCCACCGAGGTGCCGGTCGCCGAAGTGCCCGCGACGATCGCCCCGCCGCCCAATGCGCGCGTGGCGGTCGCCGCGACGATCCCCGGCGTCGTAACGCGCACGATGGTCGTCGAGGGTCAGCAGGTTCGCGCCGGACAGCCGCTCGCGGTGATCGCCAGCCGCGACGTGCTGACGATGCAGGCGGGGATGGAACAGGCGTCGGCGCGGGCGAGCGTATCGCGGCTCAACGCCCGCCGGCTCGACCAGCTCGCGCGCGAGGGCGTGATCGCCGGCAGCCGGGCGGACGAAGCCGCGGCGTCGCGGCGCGAGGCGGAGGCGGAGCTGGGCGAACAGCGCCGCACGCTGGCGCTGATCAACGCCGGGCGCAGCGGTGGCAGCTATACGCTGACCGCGCCGATCGCGGGCACGATCACCAAGGCGAGCGTGCAGACCGGCATGCCCGTCGACGGCGCGAGCGCGCCGTTCGTGATCGACGCCGCGGGCCGCTACGAAGTCACCGCGCAATTGCCCGAGCGGCTGATCGGCACGATCAAGCCGGGAATGACGGTGCTGCTGGACGGCGTCTCCGGCACCGTCACCAGCGTCGGCGCGACGGTCGAGGCGGAGACGCGCTCCGCGCTGCTGCGTGCGCGGATTCCCGCCGCGCCGGGGCTCGTCGCCGGCCGCGCCACGACCGCCACGCTGCTGAAGCCCGCCGATGGCACGGCGGTCGCGGTGCCGAGCGCCGCGGTCGTCATCATCGACGGGCGGCCGGTCGTGTTCGTGCGCACGCCAAAAGGCGTCGAGCGCCGCGCGGTTACCAGCGCGGGCGCGGCGGGGGGCCGCACCGTGCTCACCGCGGGCGTGAAGGCCGGGGAACAGGTCGCCGTCGCCGGGACGAGCGAGCTCAAGGCCCTCGCGGCGAACTGAGGGCGGACCGATGCTTCGTGCCCTGGCCGCGTGGTCGCTCTCCTATCGCCTGCTCGTGCTGGCGCTGTCGATCGTGACGGCGGCGCTGGGCGCATGGGCGTTCGCGACCCTGCCGGTCGACGCCTATCCCGATATCGCGCAGACGCAGGTCAAGATCATCCTCAAGGCCCCGGGCATGANCCGCGACCATTGCGCCTCGCTCAACTCGTACCGCTTAATCCCCATCACTCGCTCCGAGCCTCGACACGGATGCCTATGAATCAGCCTTCACGGCGTTTGGGAATCCTGAATGTCGATCCGGCCTAGGGCGGATCGACATCCACCGCCGCCTCAAGCCGTCATCCCGGACTTGATCCGGGATCCCGCTTCTTCTTTCCTTGTCGCCAAGAAGAAGCGGGGCCCGGATCAAGTCCGGGGCGACGGTTAAGGGGCTCCCCCTCACGCCAGCATGAACGTCCCCGTCAGCCCCTCGGCTTCAGCGGAGGGCGCGACCCACAGGCGGAAGGCGCCGGGTTCGGTGGTCGGCTTGAGGTCGCGGCCCGTGAAGGCGAGATCGGCGCGGGTGAGCGTGAACTCGACCGTCCGGCGCTCGCCGGGCGCGAGCGTGACGCGGGTGAACGCCTTCATGACGCGCACCGGCTGCGTCACGCTGGCGACGACATCGTGGACGTAGAGCTGCACCACCTCGGTCGCCGCGACGCGGCCGGTGTTGGCGATCGTCGCGCGGATCGTCAGCGGGGCGGCGTCGGTCAGCGTCTTCGCGCTCAGCCGCAGGTCCGCATAGCCGATCTCGCCATAGGTCAGGCCGTGGCCGAACGCGAACAGCGCGCTGTTCGGCACCTCGCGGAAGTGCGTCTTGTACGGCTGGAGCGCGCCGGCCGGGTTGGGGCGGCCGGTGCTGCGGTGAGCGTAATAATAGGGCACCTGCCCGCTGGCGCGCGGGAAGGACACCGGCAGCCGCGCCGCGGGTGACACCGCGCCGAACAGCACGTCGGCGATCGCCGGGCCGTCCTGCGAGCCGAGGAACCACGTCACCAGCAATGCGGGCGCCTTCGCCACCGCGCCGGCCAGCGCGAGCGCGCGGCCGGTGCGCAGCAGCACGACATAGGGCTTGCCGGTCGCGGCGATCGCCTCGGCGAGCGCCTGTTGTTCGGGCGGAACGACGATCGCGGTGCGCGACTGCGCCTCGCCCGACATGTTCTGTGTCTCGCCGATCGCGAGCACCACCACATCGGCCGCGCGCGCCGCGGCGACCGCGCGTGCCACGTCGCTGCCGTCGTCGATGGTCGTGCCGGGCGCGATCGCGCGCACCGCGGTTTCGAGGTCGACCGCCTCGCGATCGGTGCCGTAGACGTTCCACGGGCCGATCAGGTCGTGGCCACCGCCCGCGAACGGGCCGATCAGCGCGATCTTGCGCCCCGAGCGGGGCAGGGGGAGCAGCGCGCCGTCGTTGCGGAGCATGACGATGCTGCGCGCGCCCGCCTCGCGCGCGAGCGCCAGCGTCTCCGGCGTGCGCAACCGCGCCTTTTCACGCGCGGGATCGATGCGGCGGAACGGGTCGTCGAACAGCCCGAGCGCGACCTTGAGCGCGAGCACGCGGCGCACCGCCTCGTCGAGCCGCGCCAGCGGCACCTCGCCCTTTTCGACGAGGTCGGGGAGGTACTTGAGGTACAGCCCGCTCTGCATCGACATATCGACCCCGGCGAGGAAGGCGAGCCGCGCGGCGACGCGACCGTCCTCCGCCAGTCCGTGCGCGATCAGCTCCTCGTCGCCGGTGTAATCGGAGACGACCAGCCCGCCGAACCCCCATTCCTTGCGCAGGATCGTGTCGAGCAGCCACGGATTGGCGGTCGCGGGCACGCCCGAGAGGTCGTTGAACGACGCCATCACCGTCGGCGCGCCGGCCGCGAACGCCGCCTGGAACGGCGGGAAATAGATGTCGCGGAGTGTACGCTCCGACATGTCGACACTGTTGTAATCGAGCCCGTCCTCGCCAGCGCCATAAGCGACGAAATGCTTCGCGCAGGCCGCGACCGCGTCCGGCGCGGCGATGCCGCTGCCCTGGAAGCCCTCGACCCGCGCCGCCGCCATCAACCGGCCGAGCAGCACGTCCTCGCCCGATCCCTCGACCGCGCGCCCCCAGCGCGCGTCACGGGCGATGTCGACCATCGGCGCGAAGGTCCAGTCGATCCCTGACGCCGACGCCTCGACCGCCGCGGCGCGCGCGGTGCGGCGCGCAAGCTCGGGGTCGAAGCTGGCCGCCTCGGCGAGCGGCACCGGGAAGACGGTGCGAAGCCCGTGGATGACATCGGCGGCGAACAGCAGCGGGATCTTCAGCCGCGAGCGGCGCACCGCCTCGGTCTGCATCCGCCGCGCCATTTCCGCGCCATTGCCGTTGAACACGCCGGTCAGTTCACCGCGGCGGACCATCTTCAGTTGCGCGTCGAAGCTGGACGCCGCGCCGGCCGGATTGAGCGAGATCGCCGCGCCGCCCGCCCAGGCGGCGGCGAGCAGGTTGAGCTGCCCGGCCTTTTCGGTGAGCGTCATCCGCGGGATCAGCGCCTCGACCGAAGCGGGGAGGGGGCGCGCAGCAACGGTGGCGAGCAAGGCGCGCGCCGGGCTCGCCGACCATGCCAGCGCCGCGCCCGCGCCGGCCAGCCATGCGCGCCGTGTGATCCGCCGGTCGTGTCCGTTCATCCTGCTCCCTTTCCCGCTTCGTCCGCGCGTCATCCACGCCGTGAGGCCGCGCCACCTCCACCCGTCGCCCCGGCCTTGAGCCGAGGCGACGGGCGGAGGTTTTGCGTCATACAACGGCGACCCCGCCCCTTCGTCATTGCGAGCGCAGCGAAGCAATCCAGTGTCGGACCAGGACGCCCTGGATTGCTTCGCTGCGCTCGCAATGACGCGCTAAGTCACCCGATTGCTTATCATCCTGTCGTCATGTAAGCGGTTTCTGTAAGCGGTTACAAGCCCGTGTTACCGAGAGGATGCTTCGCTGGCCATGTCGCCTGCCCGACCCGAACCTGTTGCCCCGACACCAAGGATCGCGCACGCCACGATCCACGACGTCGCGCGTGTCGCAGGCGTGTCGGTCGCGTCGGTGTCGCGGGTGTTCAACGGGCGCGATCATGTCCGCGCGGCGATGCGGACGCGCGTCGAGGAAGCCGCCGCGCAGCTCGGCTATGTGCCGCACGCCGGCGCACGCAGCCTGAGCATGGCGCGCACCGGCGCGATCGGGGTGGTGCTGCCCGATCTGCACGGCGAGTTCTTCTCCGAATTGCTGCGCGGCATGGACCGCGAGGCGAGCACGCGCGGGCTGGGGCTGTTGCTGACGGTGCTCCACGACGGACGCGGGCTCGACGCACTGGCGCTGTTGCGCGGGCAGGTCGACGGACTGGTGGTGATGGCGCCACAGCTCGATCCCGCGGTCGTCGCGCAGCATATGCCGCGCGGGGTGGCGGCGCTGTTCCTGGCGTGCGCGCCGCAGGACGGCAGCCCGAGCCTCAGGATCGACAATCGCGCCGGGGCGGCCGCGGCGGTCGCGCATCTCGCGGCGGGCGGGGCGACGCGGATCGTCCATCTCTCCGGGCCGGCGGGCAATCTCGACGCACAGGAACGCCGCGCGGGCGCGGAGGAAGCCGCCGCAGCCGCGGGCGTGACGCTGTGCGTGGTCGAGGGCGATTTCCGCGAGGGCAGCGGCACGGTGGTCGGCGAGTGCGTCGCGGCCGGAACGATCGAGGCCGATGCGATCTTCGCAGGCAACGACATGATGGCGATCGGCGCGCTGATGGCGCTCAAGCGCCACGGCGTCGCGGTGCCGGAACAGGTGGCGGTCGCCGGGTTCGACGACATTCCGCTCGCGCGGCTGGTGTCGCCGGCGCTGACCAGCGTCGCGATCGACATCGCGGCGATGGGCGCGCGCGCGGTTGCACAGCTCGCGGCGCGGATCAGCGCGGCACGTGACGGGTTTTTGGAAGGCGGATCCAGCGGAGCGGACGAGGCGATCGTCCCGCATCTGGTGGTGCGCGAAACAACGATAGAAACAAGCAGGCAGGGACTAGGGATATGAAGAGCAACGCTTTCCGGCTGGCGCTTGCCGGCGCGACGATGCTGGCGGGGCTGGGCACCGCAATGACGTGGAGCGCGCCCGCCGCGGCGCAGGCCGGGCAGGCGGCGCTACGCGGCGTGATCCGCTCGGCGCCCGACAATCCGGTGCAGGACGTGACATTGGTGGAGGTCGGATCGGGCTTCCGCCGCACGGTCGTGCCCGGTGCCGACGGCAGCTACAACTTCCCGTCGCTGCGCGCGGGTGCGTACCGGCTCGAGATCCGCCTCCAGAAGGGCACGCGCAATTCCGACCAGTTCACCTTGCGCGTCGGCCAGAACGCCGGGCTTGACCTCGACCTGACCACCGTGCCCGCACCGACGCAGCCGGCGCCCGCCGACAACACCGCCGGCGAGACCGCGCCGCCGCCCGCGGACGCGCAGGAAGGCGACATCATCGTCACCGGCAGCCGCATCCGCTCGCTGTCCGGCGGACAGGTCGGGATCAACATCACCCCGCGGCTGATCGAGCAGCTGCCGCAGAACAGCCGCAACTTCCTCGCCTTCGCCGATCTCGCGCCGGGCGTGCGCTTCATCGAGAGCTCCGACGGCAGCTCGCGCATCCAGGGCGGTGCGCAGGGGTCGAACTCGGTCAACGTGTTCATCGACGGCGTCAGCCAGAAGGATTACGTGCTGCGCGGCGGGCTGACCGGACAGGACAGCTCGCCCGGCAACCCGTTCCCGCAGCTCGCGATCGGCGAGTATCAGGTGCTGTCGTCGAACTACAAGGCGGAGCTGGATCAGGTCAGCTCGGTCGCGATCATCGCCGGCACCAAATCGGGCACCAACGAATTCCACGGTGAGGGCTTCTTCGACTTCACCAACCAGAATCTGCGCGAACGCCGCCCGACCGAGATCTTCCCGAACAAGATCGCCAAGATCGCCTCGGAGGACAAGCAATTCGGCGTCGCGCTGGGCGGCCCGATCGTCAAGGACGTCGCGCATTTCTTCGCCAGCTACGAAGGCAAGCGCCGGCAGGTTCCGATCGACATCCTGCCCACCAACGGCGTGGCGGTGTCGAGCCTGCCCGCACAATATCGCAACATCTTCGGCTCGGCGAACTCGACGTTCAGCCAGGACCTGTATTTCGGCAAGATCGACCTCGAGCCGACCGACAAGGACCTGTTCGAGCTGACCGGCAAGTACCGCAACGAAACCGGCGTCCAGATCGGCAACGGCAACGCCGCCTTCTCGACCCGCACGCTGAGCAAGGTCAACGAGAAGCGCGGTATGCTGCGCTGGCAGCATACCGAAGAGAAGTGGATCAACGACATCCGCGTCTCCTATGAGGATGTCGCCTGGTCGCCGCAGCCGGCCGAAAACGGCATCGGCCAGCAGTTCCGCACCACGACGCGCAACGGCACCAGCACCTCGACCTTCGACCTGTTCCGCACCGGTGCGGGGCTCGGCTTCCAGGACAAGGGGCAGAAGGGCTGGACCGTCCAGGACGATTTCACCTGGACCGGGGTCGAGAACCACACGTTCAAGGTCGGCGCGAAGGCGAAGTGGGTGACGCTCAACTCGCTTGAGCAGAACCTGATCAACCCGCTGTACCTGTACGACACCACCTTGCCGACCGCGAGCGGGTTCAACGACCAGACGCCGTACAGCCTGCAATTCGGCGCGAACGGGCTCGGCGATCCGCGCATCCGTTCGAAGAACTTCCAGCTCGGGCTGTACGCGCAGGACGACTGGGACCTCACCGACCGGCTGACGCTCAACCTCGGGCTGCGCTGGGATTACGAGCGGACCCCGGCGTTCCTGAATTACGTGACGCCCGCCGAGAACGTGAACGCGGTGTCGCCGGCCAATTACCCGAACCTCGTCAACGCCGACTATAACATCAACGATTACATCACCAACGGCAGCCAGCGGAAGGCGTTCAAGGGCGCGTGGCAGCCGCGCGTCGGCTTCACCTATCGCCTCGACGAGCAGGGCCGGTTTGCGGTGTTCGGCGGCTATGGCCGCTCCTACGACCGCAACCAGTTCGACTTCCTCCAGCAGGAGCTGTCGAACGGCCGCTTCCAGCGCCGCGAATTCCTGTTCCAGAACGCCGATACGGTGAACCCCTGCACCCCGGGGCCGAACTGCATTCCCTGGAACCCGGTATATCTGACCGAGGCCGGCCGCCAGCAGCTGATCGGCAACGGCAGCCCGGGCGGGCGCGAGTTCCGCTTCATCAACAACGACCTGAAGGTGCCGTATTCGGACCAGTTCAGCCTCGGCGTGCGCGGGCGGTTCAATCCGGTCGAGGTCGAGGTCGGCTATACGCGGATCGTCAGCAAGGACGGGTTCGTCTATCTGCTCGGCACGCGCCGCGCCGACGGGTCGTTCTTCGCGCCGTCGCCGACCGACGGCACGCCGCAGAGCCCGAACACCAGCTTCGCGCCCAGCGGCTACGGCGCGATCATCCTTGGCGACAACGGGCTCGAGACGAAGGCGGATTCGGCCTATGCCAAGCTGACCAAGGCCTATTCCTCGGCCTCGCCGTGGAGCATCGACGCCACCTATACCTTCACCGCGGCAGTGGATAACCGGCCGAACAACGACCAGTCGTCGTACTTCCTGCTCGATTTCCCGAAGGCCTCGGATTACCCGATGCTGCGCTCCGGGGTGGTGCCGCGGCACCGCTTCGTGGTGGCGGGCAGCGCCGACACGCCGCTGGGCGTGACGCTGTCGGCGAAGTTCCAGATCGAGAGCCCGACCTTCCAGCGCGCCTTGCTCAACACCTCGGTGCCCTATGAGCGGACGCTGGTCGGCTCCGAAGTATTCGGGCTCGGCGATCGCTGGGGCCGGCGTCAGCTCGACCTGGCGTTCACGAAGTACGTGCCGCTCAAGTTCATCGGCGACGAGACCCGGATCCGGATCCGCGTCGACATCATCAATGCGATGAACGACCGCAATTACGTCGACTACAACAACGACCCCGGTGACACGACGCGCACCGCCAGCTCGCCGAGCGTCTATCGCGAGAACTCGACCTACAGCATCGGCGGCAACCCGCCGCGCACCGTGAAGCTGTCGGCGGGGTTCAATTTCTGATGCGTCCCCACCGTCACCCCGGCCTCGCGCCGGGGTGACGGTGACGGTGCAGGGGTGACGGCGACAAGGCAAGGATGACGGAAAGGACCGCATGACGTTCGACCGACGCGACATCCTGCGCGCGACCGCGCTCGGCGGGGCGGGGTGGCTGGCGGGGTGCACCGCCGGGCCGCTCGCGCCGAAACAGGCGCCGCGGCTGGCCTTCCCCGGCGTGCTGCCCGAAATCGGCACCACACCCGCCAGCGCCAGCGACCCGCTGATGGACGACATCCAGCGCCGCACCGTCAGCTATTTCTGGAACACCACCGATCAGGCCACCGGGCTCGCCCCCGATCGCTGGCCGACGCCCAGCTTCGCGTCGATCGCCGCGGTCGGCTTCGCGCTCACCACCTATCCGATCGCGGCGACGCGCGGCTGGATCACGCGGGCCGCGGCCGCGCAGCGCACGCTCGCGACGCTACGCTTCTTCGCCGAAGCACCGCAGGGGCCGGCAAAAGAGGGCACCAGCGGCTATAAGGGCTTCTATTATCACTTCCTCGGTGTCACCAAAGGACACCGTTTCGCCAAAACCGAGCTGTCGACGATCGACACCGCGCTGCTGCTCGGCGGCGTGCTGTTCGCGCAGACATGGTTCGACGACGAGGCCGACCCCGCCGAACGCGAGATCCGCGCGCTTGCCGACCAGCTCTACCGCGCGGTCGAATGGGACTGGATCACCCCGCGCAAGCCTTTCGTTTCAATGGGATGGCATCCCGAAAGCGGGTTCATCGGCTCCGACTGGAACATCTATAACGAGAGCCTGATCCTCTACGTGCTCGCGCTCGGCTCGCCGACCCACGCGCTGCCGCCAACGACATGGGACGCGTGGACCGCCAATTTCGACCCGTCGTGGGACGAGAATTACGCCAATCCCTTCACCGCCTTCCCACCCTTATTCGGGCATCAATACAGCCAGGTGTGGATTGATTTCCGTGGTCTTATGGACACTTACTCCAAACGACGCGGCTTCGACTATTTCGAGAACAGCCGTCGTGCGACCTATGCGCAGCGCCGCTATGCGATGCGCAATCCCGCCGGCTGGCGCGGCTATGGCGAGGATGTCTGGGGCCTGACCGCGTGCGACGGCCCGGGCGATTTCGTCCGCGAGATCGACGGCCGCAACCGCGAGTTCTTCTCTTACTCGGCGCGCGGCCCCGGCGACCGCGACGACGGGACGATCGCACCGACTGCCGCGCTCGGCTCGGTAGCGTTCGCGCCCGAGATCGTGCTGCCCGCCGCGCGCGCGATGTATTCGACTTACGGCACAGCGATTTACGACCGCTACGGCTTTCGCGACAGCTTCAACCCGACGCTGACGCTGACCGACGTCAAGCTTCAGCACGGCAAGGTGGTGCCCTATATTGGCTGGGTCGCGGACGATTTCCTCGGCATCGACCAGGGGCCGATCGCATGCATGATCGAGAACTGGCGCAGCGGCCTTATCTGGAAGACAATGCAGAAGAACCCGTATATCCGCGCCGGGCTGGAGCGCGCCGGGTTCGCCGGCGGGTGGCTTTCACCGACATAAGTGAATGATTTCGCATGGTTAACCGTTAGAGGGTCGCGGATGACGCCCCGCATGTCCTTTGACGTCGATCCCGCGCGCGATCTGGTGCGCATCACGCTGGCGGGCTTCTTCACCCCCGACGATGTCGGTCGCTTCGTCGCCGCGCGCGATGCCGCGCACCAGCAATTGCGGTGCGGCCCCAACGCGCACGCCACGCTGGTCGACATGCGCGCGATGCAGATCCAGTCGCAGGAGACGGTCACTGCTTTCCAACAAGTGCTCGGCGACCCGCGTCATACGTCACGGAGATTGGCGTTCGTGGTGGCGCGCTCGCTGGCACGGTTGCAGATCAAGCGCGCCGCATCGGAGCGGCAGGCGTCCTACTTCACCTCGGTAGAGGAAGCCGAGGCGTGGGTCACGGGACGGTAGGCGAGGTTTACATAAGACTTCTTATCGGGAGCTTGTGCTGGAAACGCCAGATAGAAATGACACCATCCCGCCAGATAGAGATGGCAAGGGCTGTGTGGAGCGAACCAATGCGCCGCTGCAGGATCACCTCGTTAAACCCATGCGGCTTCACCACATCTGCAGCATCGAAAACCTGTGCTGCCGCTAGATCACGACCGGAACGTTGCAAAACGTGAACTGCCGCGAACGAATGTGACCGAGCCCGCTGCTCGCGCAGCGGGTTGGGCGAGAGCCGAAACGTGACCGCATTAGCGAGGGCAGCGCTGCGCTTGGATGGGTGCCTCGGCATCGCCGCGCCCCCATCCAACAGGATAAACCTGATTACAGGGTGACCCAGGTTACGCCGGGGTAAAGGCTCTTCATTCGAAACGCACGATAGAAAAAGGCGCCGTTCAGGCTGGTGAGCGACCATACGAGCTCGTGCTTATCGTCAGACGTGCGTTCTTGCACGACGGCCCCTGAGTCGACGCCGCAAAGATCGAACTCGAAATTGCCATTGTCGAGAACCTCGGCATTACCACCGAACCGGCTGTACAACTCCGGTGGCAAGGTCACGCGTGAGCGGATAGTCACCAGCTTTGCCTGCTCGTCCACCCGAAAAATAGGCATGGTTGTGTAGCACGGGGGAACACCAATATTGCCGCAAATGCCGCCATTCGCATTCACACGTTCGTTGCCGTTATCCATCAGGCTGAGATCGAACACCCCGGCGGACGATTGGCTGACGAATTCCGGGTAATGCTGAGCATATTGCCAGTCAGTCGGCTCCTTGCCGTTCGTGAGCTTGAAGTCGCCTCCGGGACCTAGCCGCCAGACCGACGAGCCGTCACCCTGACCATTACGATAATTAACCTTCACTACCCAATGTTGGTGACGGATCGATATCAGGAAATTGCCGTCGGTCGGGGAGTAAGTAACGGCGTTCGCATGGGTCCAGTCCTGCGCTCCCATTGGGTGGCGGGCGACATCCAGATGATCGAAACTGTTCCACACCCAGGTCGGCTTCAGATCGGCGTCGACATCGATGACTACATCGCCCAACACCGATAGACCATCTACCACCTTCACCGTATTCGCGAGAAGCAGCCAATGGCCGTTCGGAAGCACCTCAACATGATGGTGGAAAACGCCGAGCTGGACGTTGAACCCCACCGCCGCAAGCTTGGTGTTGAGGTCCGCGATCGAGAGTTGCTTAACTGTCTCCCCGAGCAGGTTAAACTCCCGGATCAATGACTTGGTCGGATCCGGCTTCCCGGAAATCGGCAGCGTGGAACTTGGACCGAACGAACTGATGAAGTTGCCGTTTGCGAGTTGCTCGATCCCGTTTGGCGTGAACGACTGCTCGTGATCCGACCACGGATAATACCAGATGATATTGCCCTGCAGGTCCACGACATAAGGCTGGTAAGGCGAAGCATTCGCCGTACTGATCAGCTCGACACCCGGCGAGGGCTTCTGTCCCGCGGCCGTCTCAGCCTTCAAACGGACCGCAGCGAGGTTTTCCGGCAATGATCCGGTCGTGAACGTCACATCATCGCTGACGCGCACCGAGCCGTTCGCATCCGTGATCTTGGCCCGCATATGGTATGTCGCATTGGCGCGCATTCCGGCAATGAGCAGCGACGCCAGACCGGCCGCCGTCACCGAGGTCTTGGACGTTGAAAATCCGTAACTGGTCGTTGGCCCAAACTCGGCTTCAACGGTCGACGACGCCTTCGCCGACGGGACCTTCAGGCGGGCGATCAAAGGATGAACGGTTTGCTCGACGCTTACCGTCACTGGGGATTCTGGCACTGCCGCCAGTGGTTCTTCAGAGTCGCCGCACCCCGCCAACATCAGTAGTGGAATTATGGCGGCCACCAAACCACCGATCAATCTTTTGCTACCCATCTGCATCCTTCCGTCGCGGCGTGTCCGATTTTCCAGCTGCACGTTCCTGCCCCCGAGAGCGCAAGCGCTCCTTGGAGCACGACCGTTATCGAAACGGTCATCGAACCGCGGACAGTCGTCAATCAGTTATCGTCAAAGCTCGGGCGAAGTAGACCGAAGTTGAGGTAATTTTCCTTTTATCGCAAAGTAATCAGTAGACGCGCATTGGTCCTGATTTCGCGAGATTGATGGCGAGCGGCCTCAGGCCTCACATTGTCGTAGGGGAGATGTTGCGATTATCGACGCTTGTTGGGGCCGCGACGCTCTTCGTCGTTCGCCACTGCGAAAGCAGACAAGGCATTTGCCCGCGGGTTGTAGAAACGGTCAATGCGCGTGCGTAGTCGCGACTGAATCCGGTTCTGGACTCGGCCGTTCACCACGCCCATCGCAGTGACGCGCTCGGCATCCTCGCGGGTCTGGCGCTGTCCGATCTCCCCAGCCGCGGATTTGGCGACCTGCCCCGCGCGCGTCTGCGCGTGCGCAGTGGGAATGGTTGCCGTAGTAAGCAAGGCGACGAGAACGGCAGTATATTGAACGAGACTGTTGTGCCGGCTCATTGCGGACGGCCCGACACGCGACGAATAGTGGCGAAGTCGACCTCTCCCATGAGGCCGCCCGCGGTTTCGCCGGCGGGTACGATCAGCGAAAGCCATTGCGCCGTGCACCCCGGATCGACCTGGAACGTGCCTTCTGCAGTCGGAGAAGCGTCCGGTGTCACCAGCTTCAACCGAAAGCGCGCAATCTCTGCGCCATCGGCACATTGGACGCTCCATGCCGGAACGGACTGCGCTGGCGTGAGCGACGTCAACCGGCTGAATATGGTGTAGCGACCGGGCGGCAGGAGGTGAAGTTGACGAACGACGCCTCCGCCCATCCCGGTTACAGCGGAGAACACAAGCAGCCCACCCTCGCGACTGCTTTGGATGGAGGAACTGAGACCGACATCATTCTGCGGATTCCAGTCGAACGGCGACGGCACCGCCGGGTTGCCCGCAAAGCGCGGATACCGCGTCACGTCGCTGGCGTTGCCGGTAGCGCGCAGATAGATCCGTGCCGTGGCGAAATCGCGATCATGCACCAGCGCCCCAAGCAGCGATGCCTCCGCGCCTGCCGGCAACTTTACCCCGCGGCTGGTCAGATCCCGAAAAAGGATCGCAACCGCTCGATGGTTAGGGGCGGAAATCGCGGCAAAGTTTAGAAACGCTGGTCCCCATTCGCGACCGGCACGCAATTTAGGAATGAGTTCCTTGCGGATCGGCTCGTCGGCGATGGCATTCGCCAGCACAGGGAACAGCACGTCCGGCGCGAGGCGCGACGTACGCAGCGCCAGGTCATATTGATGCAGCGCTTCGTGTATGTCGCCGCGCGACACGGCATATTCATTGGCCCATAAATGGGTCTTGAACTCACGTCGGGAAAGCGTGCCACTATAGCCGAAGGCGCGGTGGGCGGCAGCGTCGTCGCCCCGCAGCCCAGCCTCGAAGCCGAGCGTCGCGGCGGCAGAGGCCGAGAGCGGATCGCGCAGTAAGGCGCGGCGGGCATAAGCCGCGGCCCGTCGCCAGCCCGAAGAGGACGAGCCATCGCCGATCAACGCATCGGCCCGCGCCGTCAGGACGCGCGCGTTGTTTGACGCCAGCTCCATCGATAGTCCTGAAGGAGACTGTCGTAACGTCAACCCGAGCGACTGGCTGGCCGCGTAGACGCCCAGCCCCGCTGCCGCAGCGGCAAGCAGCCAGCGGGCGACGCAGTAATTGGAACCTACCGCCGTGGTCAAGCTGCATCCCTGTCGGTCGAGCGGCCATAGCCATAGCCATATTCATACCCATAGCCATAGTGCGCCTTGCTGGCGACGAACTTGGTCAGCACACCGCCCAAGATGCGGGCATTGGCGTTCGAAAGGCGTGCGAGGGCGGTTTGCACGAGGCTGGACCGTATCCCATGGGATTCGACGGCATAGATCACCCCTTCGACGCGACTGGCGATCAACGGTGCATCGGCAAGTCCCATCACCGGTGGCGAGTCGATAACAACATGATCGTAACGCTCTAGCAACCGCTCGAGCAGGATCTCGAGCCGGTTGCCGGTCAGCAGCTCCGCCGCGTTCGGAGGGATCGGGCCAGCCGACATCGCCGTAAAGCCAAGATCGACCATCTCGAACGTCATTTCATCTATATTGTCCGAGCCGGTTAGGAAGTTGCTGAGCCCATATTGATGATCCACGCCGCCGAGGTGGTGGATGGACGGCGAACGCATATCGCCGTCGATGAGGATAACCCGGCGCTGCGCGCGGGCTAGCATGGTGGCAAGAGCCAGCGCGGTAGTTGACTTGCCTTCTGCGGGTCGCGTGCTCGTAACCGCCAGCGAACGTGGAACGCCGTGTTCGGTCGTGAACTGAAGGTTAGTCTGGATCGCCAGATAAGCATCGACCATGTCCGACTTCCGGTCGCGCAATGCGTCCTTCGGCTCTCCGTCGGCAAGCTTCGGCACCGAGCCGAGAAGCGGTAGCCCGAGCCGACGTTCCACCTCCGCCGGATCGGCGATCGCCTCATCAACCTGTTCAAGCGCGAACGTAAGCAACCCGCCAATCACCAGACCCATCAGCAGCGAGGCGACGAGATTGATCATGAGGCGTGGGCTGGACGGACGCTGCGGAACGTCCGCCGGATCAACGATCGAGATGTTATTGACGCCGACGCCGCCAGCGACACCGATTTCCTTGAAGCGCTGCAGCAGGCCATCATAGAGAACGCGGTTGGTATCCACCTCGCCCTGGTAGATATTGTACTGAATGCTGCGCCGCCGCTGGTCGAGATAATCGCTCTTCAACTGCTCGACCCGACGCTGCAGCGCGTTCTCCCGCGCGACCGCTTCCCGATAATCCGCCTCGAGCGAGCTGGAGACCCGACGTTCCTCACGCGCGATGCTTTGATCGATCTGATCGAGCTGCGTCTTGATGGCCTTTGCGGCCGGGTAAGCCGGTTCGAACTGGACCATCATGCGCTGATATTCGGCGGACAGTTCCGCGCGACGTTGGCGGAGATTGTTGATGGCAACATTGCGCAACGCCTCGGTGGTAGCACCAGAGCGACCGCTCTGGTCGGACCGTGCCTGCGCCTGGATGCGATCGGCGGTCGCTTGCGACAACGCAGTATTCAACGAAGCGAGTTCGTCAGCGATGATCGAGCGTTCCGATGTGGTGCGGCCACCATCGGCACTCGCAGTGGGAAGATTGATGATCCGCTCCTGCGCGGCATAGGCAACAAGCTGTCGTTGCGACTGATCGAGCCGATCTTTAAGCTGGGCGAGTTGCCGTTGCAGCGCCTCCCGGCCGTAGGAGGTCGCCTGGACCTTGCGTTCGAGATTGGTTTCGATGAAGCTCTGCGCCCAGCGATTGGCCACTTTGGCGGAAAGCACCGCGTCGGGGCTGGTGAACATGATCTCGACGAGCCGCGACAGGCGGGTCGGATCGACACGCAGATTCTTCAGCAAGACCTCTCCGGCGATACGTTGCCGATCGACACGTCCGCTGGCAGGATAGCGGCCGTTCGTCATCTCGAACGCCGGCTTGTCCTGATTGACGCCATACATCGTGAAGAACGCCGGGTCGTCGACCAGGCGGAGCTCTACCGCAACGCGCTCAGCAAGCGAACGTGAACGCAGCAAGCCATATTGCGTCTGGTAAAATTCCTGGTCGGCAATGCTAGTTTCACGCTCTACGCCCTGAAAGTCGGTTATCTTGCTTGATTCACGCGATATCTCGACTTGAGCCGTTGCAGTATATTTCGGTGTCATCAGCAAGGTGACGACGAGGCCCGCGATCAGACAGACCGCAACCGTACCGAGTAACAGATATCGCCAACGAAGCGCGATGCGTAACAACTGCCGCAGCAACGGCATCGACTCCCGATCCAGCCCACGGAAGTCGGCGCTTAGGGAAGAGCGGGGGCCGGTCGACGGCATAGTGGTAGGGAAGTTCAAGGCCCGTCGCCCTATTGGAGAAATGCGATAAGAGGCGCAGCCAAGATCGGCGAAAGGGAGACAAAGTCCCTGAACAACCGTCGTTGCGGAGAGTCACCTACGACAATCACGTCGTTCGCGTAAATTGCCGGATCAGCATACAATCCCTGCCGGATCGAGGCGATGTTGTAGAGCCCCGCCATGCGGCGGCCATTCACGGTCCGAAGAATAACGACATCATCCACCCTGGCGAACTCAGACAGCCCCTTGGCCGAAGCCACGGCGCGGATCAGCGTCATCTGGTTCGTGACCGGGTATAGCCCGGGCTCCACAACCTGGCCGTCAACAGTCACTACCTGGCTCACCGAACTCTTGATGTTGACCGTGACTTCAGGGTTGCGGACGTAGCGTCCCCGCAGCGCATCCTCGATCTGCTTGGCAAGTTCCTCGGCCGTCTTGCCGCGCGCATCGACCGTTCCTACCAAAGGCATCGAGATGCGACCGCCCGCGTCGACCTGCATTTCCCGGCTAAGATCGGGAACGTTGAAGACGTCGATCCCGATCGTATCAAGCGGCCCGATCAGGCTCTGCCGATCGGAAGCGATAAGATCCTGCCGGTTGGGAGAAGGCAGCCCTGCCGAATCCGGCACGACGGTCAGGTCGCTTGTCGACCGAAGTGGTTCTCTGCCGCCGCATCCTGCCAGACACAGCAGGATCACGAAGGCGATGACGGGCTTACGCATGCAAGATTTGTGTCCGTTGAGGAGCGCGGGCTATACGAGGTCGATTCATTTGCGTAAAGCATCGCGGCTGACGGGAACGTGGCGCTCCGCGATCAGAACCGCAGCGATCGCGATCAATGCCATGATCATCGGCGTGCGCGCTGGATAGTCGACCAGGCTGGCGAGCGTGATCAGCAGCAGCATCGCCCCTCCAAATCGCGCCGGAGCCCGTCCGGCTCGGTCCGCCCAGACCGGCAATCCCGCTCTCGCCGCCCAGCCGAGCGCCACGACCAGCAAGATGATCGCGGGCAGACCGCCGTCGAGTACAATTTCAACAAGGTCGCTGTGAGCGTGGTTGAAGAACGTCAGCTTCAGCAGCGCGTCGGGCTCATGCATCCGGAACAGTGCCTCGAATGAGCCGAACCCCGACCCGAACGGAAAATAGCGCGCCACCATGTCCAGGACGGTGGGCAGCGCTCGCGACCGCATGTCTTCTCCCGCGGACAAGGCGAGCAGCCGATCGATCGACACGGCGCGCCCGGCGGTGACGGTGATGACCGCCAGCCCGACCGACACGATCACCGCTGCCGCGAGCAATGCCCAGCGCAGCCATATCGGCGCGTTACGAAGCCGCCCGTGAAGCGGGCGCCAGGCGATAATCGCTGCCAGCACTATCGCCAACACGCCCAGCGCCAGACCGGTACGGGACCCTGAGGCCAAGATCATCAACAGGAACCAGATCGTCGCAGCGCCCGCGAGCGCCAACCGCCAGGATGCACCGTGCTGTCGTTCTGCCACCCATGCCGCACCGGCCACGATACCGATCGCGAGCAGCAACGCCTGATGGTTGACGTTAGCGAATATCCCGGTCGCCGTTCCGACGGTTTCGTTAATGAAGGGATTGTCCCCAAAGGCACGAGACAGCTGCAGCACGGCGATCGTTGCGCTGAAGATTGTCAGCAAGAAAACAAACAGCGGCAGCTGCGCCCGAGTGCGGGTCTCCAGCCCGATTGCCAAGAAGAGCATCGCCGCGGGCACCAGCAGCGACAGGAGGGCGTTTAGCGTGGCATCGGGCGAGATGGCGATCGGCCGCCAAGGCTGCGGCATGCCCGCGACCCGCGCAGCGTCGAGAAAAGGCTCGCGCCCCGGCAAGGTCGACCACAAGGAAGGGGGCAGCGGCACAAGCTGTAGCAACGGCAGCAAGATCGCAGCCACCAGGATCAGGATCGGCCATCGAAACCCGGACCGTATCAATGGCGTTCCAGAAACGAGCAACGTGGCGATGACGAGCCCGGCAGAGGCCCGAACAATTGCCTGCCCCAGCACGTCGGCACGCGATGCACCACCAGCGATGGCCAAGCATGCCAGAAAGGCCACTAACAGGACCACGGACAAGGAAACAGGCGATCGAGCTCGATTTTTTCGCTTCGTTCGTACCATGCCCGTCCTCAATTCCGTCGATCCTTTGCCACTGCCACGACGGCGCAGCAATGCGCAATTACAGCTTGGACGATCCGGTCGGCGGCTTGTTGCTCCACCTCGACTGCTCGACTATCGCACCCGCACCGCTCGCTTATGGATCGGAGCTCACGTGTCTACTTCCCGTCGTCTTTTGCTTTCACCGCCCCATATGAGCGGTCGGGAGGAGGTGCTCGTATCCGAGGCGTTCGCCTCGAACTGGATTGCGCCCATCGGGCCATTCGTTTCCCGCTTCGAAGAGCAACTGGCCGCGCTGTGCGGCATTCCGCACGTCGCCGCCTTGTCGAGCGGCACCGCCGCCTTGCATCTTGCGCTGCGCCTGTGCGGGATCGGCCCAGGCGACGAGGTCTGGTCAGCGACCATGACGTTCATCGGCGGCGTTGCGCCCATCCTCTACGAGGGAGCTATACCGGTGTTCCTCGGCGTGAAACGCGACACGATGCTGCTGGATCTGGATGTCCTCGAGGAACAGCTTGCGCAGGCACAGCAACCACCCAAGGCAGTCATCACCACCGATCTGTACGGCCTGGTGCCGGACATCGATCGACTGGTCGCGCTCAAGCGTCGTTACGGCTTTGTCTGGATCAGCGATTCCGCCGAATCCGTGGGGAGCTATTGCGGCGGTCGACACGCCGGGCACGGGGCCGATTTTGTCATCCTGTCGTTTAACGGGAACAAGATCATCACCACGTCCGGCGGCGGTGCGCTGGTTTCTCACGACGGTGAGGCGATCGAACGGGCGCGCTTCCTCTCCACGCAAGCGCGAGAGCCCGGTGCGCATTACGAACATCGCACGTTCGGCTATAACTACCGGCTCAGCAACATCTCCGCGGCGATCGGCGTCGGACAACTCGAGGTTCTCGCTGAGCGGGTTGCGGCACGGCGGCGGATTCACGATCATTACCGCATGCTCCTGTCCGCGGTACCGGGTATCAGCTTCACCCCCGAGGCGCCGGACGTCCTGGCCAACCGGTGGCTGACGACGATCGAGATCGCCCCCGACACGGGCTTTGACCGGGAGAAAGCGCGTCACGCGCTCGAGGCAGCGCAGATCGAAAGTCGTCCGGTCTGGAAGCCAATGCATCGCCAGCCACTGTTCGCCACCGCACGTTACCACGGCGACGATGCCGCCGACCTCGCCTTCACCTTCGGCCTGTGTCTGCCCTCGGGTTCGGCGATGACGCACGAGGACGTCGAACGCGTTGCAGCCGTGATCACCGCTCTGGCATGAAGCGCGTCTTCGACCTTGTCGTGGCCGTAACCGCGCTCTTTATCCTGCTGCCTTTCATCGCCGTACTGGCAACCATGGTCGCAGTATCGCTCGGGCGCCCCGTCTTCTTCGTCCAGCAGCGCCCCGGGCTGAGAAGCAAGCCGTTCCGGATGGTCAAGTTCCGAACGATGCGCGACGCGCACGATGCATCTGGCCGCCCGCTGCCGGACGGGGAGCGGATCACGCGGCTGGGCGCCTTCCTGCGGCGCACGAGCCTGGATGAACTACCGGAATTGTACAATGTTGTGCGCGGCGAGATGAGCCTCGTAGGCCCGCGCCCGTTGCTCATGGCCTATCTGGACCGGTATAATGCGACGGAGGCACGCCGCCACGAGGTTCGCCCCGGGGTTACCGGATGGGCACAGATCAACGGACGCAACGCGCTATCGTGGGACAAAAAGTTTGCACTTGATGTCTGGTATGTCGATCATCGCTCATTCCTGCTCGATCTCCGTATACTATTGCTCACCGTGCTGAAGGTCGCGCGTCGCGACGGCATCAGCGCGGCCGGCGAGGCGACGATGCCCGAATTTATCGGCTCTGCCGCGCTCGTTAGCGACGACCACGATCGGCCAGGAACGTGAGCGACGTGACCTTCGATCGACGACGCTTGCTGCTGATGTCGTTCGGTATGATCGCGACACCGGCGTGCTCCCAACCGCAACCGGCGACCGTCCGGCCGGAGGATTTCGGCGCGACCGGTCGGGGTGACGACACGGCCGCGATTCAGCGCATGGCGAACGTGGCTGCAGCCGGCGGCCAGCGGATCGATGCCCAAGGACGCAGCTATCAGGTCGACAATGTCTATTGGCCGGGCGGCACCCGCCTCTCTCACATCCGCCTCGTTTTGTGTCCCGGCGACCGCGATGATCGCAGCCCGGTTGCGATCGGACAGCGCGGTAAGACCACACGCGACCTGATCTTCGAAAATGTGATCGTCGACGGAAACCGTGCAGCACAGGAGCATGTCGGCCGGAGCGGCTACGCCGATGGCGCGCGCTCGGGATTTCAAATCAGGGGGCGGGTCGAGCAGGTAGTGATCCGCAACTGTAAGGCGGTCAATTGCGCTACCGACGGCGTGATGATCTTCAGCGATCTCCAGCACGGCGCGGACGACCGCCCGATTCTGCGCGACATCACGCTGCTGAACGTCATCGCCACCGACAACCGGCGCCACGGCCTTTCCGCGGATGCTTTCGACAATCTCGCCGTGGTCGGCTGCACCCTAAGCCGGAACGGTGCCGATCTGGAACAGGGCATCGCCTCCGATCACGGTCTTGCGGCAGCGCGTTTCAATGGTACGCCCTATGGTCGCCCCTTCGACATCGAGGATTATCTCGTCGGTACCGGCTGGTCAGGGCTTCGGATCGAGGACACTGACTGTCGCGGCAATCGCACCGGAGCGCTCGTCTATTCGCAGGTTTCCCCGGACAGTCCGGGATTCGTCGCGCGCCGCGGGCTTTGGATTAGCCGTTGCCGCTTCGACGAACCGGGGGGAAGCCGGTGGGATCCGCCGCTCGGCATCGCTCAGCTGGTCGAATATCGTGGCCAGAAACCTACCTTCCGTGACGTCGCGCTGGTCAACAACATTTTTGAAAACGGTCCCTTGCGCATCTCGGGCGTCGACGGCCTGAGCCTTCGCGGCGGACGCATCGCCGTTACCAAGCCGAACGAGACCGAGCCAGTGATCGTCGCCAACTGCCGCAGGATCTCTATCGTGCCCGGTCACGCCTAGCCGCACCGAGCTGTTCGGCAACGGCTCAGCCAGCGATCCCGATCATCTCAAGCAAGCGCGCATTGACCCGCGCAACGTCGAAGCGTTCTTCTGCCAAACGCCGGCTCTCACGACCCATCGCCGCCGCACTGGCGGGGTCGCGGGCGAGTGCCGCCATTGCCGCCGCCAAGGCACGAGGATCGCGCACCGGTACGAGATGGCCGTTGCGGCCTTCTATCACCGTTGAGCGGCAACCAGGAACATCCGTGGTGATGATTGCCCGTCCAGTCGCCATCGCCTCCTGCGTACTACGTGGCAAACCCTCCCGGTAGGACGGCAAGACGAACGTTGTGCAGGCGCGTAACCATGGTCGGACGTCGCTCACTTCACCCGGCCATTCAATGATCCCCTCGTCGGCCCACGCCTGAACCTGCACGGCCGACAACGAACCCGGCTTCGGATCCACCCCGCCCAGCAACACAAAACGGACATCGGGGTGGCTGGCGCGCAACAACCGCGCCGCTTCAACGAACTCGTATGCGCCCTTCTCACGGATGAGCCGGCCGATCATCAAAAAAATCGGCTTCCCCTGAACCGGCGGTGCATAGGGGAAGTCGGCCAGTGGGAGCCCGATCCCGCCAAGCACGCCCGATCGCTGCGCGGGCGCGATCCCCGCCGAGACCAGCTCGGCGCGATCGTCCTCGTTCAGGAAGATGACGCCATGCGCCTGCCGCAACGCACCACGGAGCATGGCCTGCATGACCTTGCGGATGGCGAGACGCTTGAGCGATCGCTCTCCGGTGTCAGTAAAGGCATAGCCCAGCCCCTCAATCATCGCATAACGATGCGGCACGCGCGCGATCGCCGCGGCGATTGTCCCGTAAATCACTGGCTTCATAAAGTGCGCGAGCGCCAGATCGGGCGCGAACGCGCGCAATCGTCCGACCAGATCCCAAAGACTGGCCAGATCGTTGCGAAGGCTCGTACCGGTCCGCTCCAACCGATAGTCGAGGGGCTCTGCACCTGCCGAGATCACGGCGGTGCGCAGCGCGGGCGTGAAATCCGGAGCGAAAGCGCCCACCGCGAAGCCGCGCCTGTTAAGCTCCGCGATCAAGGGACCGCGAAAGTTGACGAGCGCTCCGGCGCTCGAGGAGATGATAGCGATCTTCGTCACGGCCACGATCACGGCAATCCCGTCAGCCAAAGCTTTGGCGTGTACCCGTAGATACCCAAAGCCACCTGCGCGATGCACCCCGCAGCGAGCAGGGCCAAGGTTACATAGCGGAGCTCCTTACCGACCCCGACAACCAGGGTGCCTAACAAATAACCCGGCAGAACGAGGAACGAATAGAAGGCGATACGATCGCCGAACGCAAGGAAGCTCAGCAGATAGAACGGAATGCAAAGCGACGTGTAGACGAGGCCAAGCATGAACAATGCGTCCGCGCGTTCACGGAAGGCCGGCCGCCTGGCATTCAACAGCGCGACGGCGCCGTGAAACAGCATCGGCAATAGAAGCGCCGCTGCCCAGTCGATGCGGTTGCCCGTCGTCACGCCGGAGCTTTGAAAAGCTGCGAGTCCGGCGTCGGAAATCTGGCTGCTGTCGTAACGCGCCAGACGATCCGAAAGACCGGGCACGACCGACAACGGAGAGTAATTGAAGAAATTTAACAAAAATATGGTGATGTTTCCAACCCAGATCCAGGTCAGAAGACGGTGACCATAGCGGCGCAGCGCATACAAGACACCAAAGATTCCGAAAATGAACCCCGACGAGTGAACGCTGAAAGATGCGCTTACCAAAGTAACATAGAAAGTGATGCGCACCCACTGCTTCGTCGATCCTTCACGCACAAGCGCGACCACAGCCATGAAACCAAGACCCGCGGAGACGAATTGCCGGGTGATATTCAAGGCGCCGGACCAAAAAGAGAAATACGCAAGAAGCAAAAGTGCGAACACACCAACGAGCTGAATAAAGCCAATCGCGCGCAACAACATCATCAGCGTAGCGAATACTCCGACCGCGAGGATAGCAAGGAAGACCTCAAACGGCATCATTGCGTGTGCTGCTGTCACCAACAGCAGGTATCCTGTCTCGATATTCTCTTGGACCCCTGCGAGACCGGTTCCGATGTAATAAATATAGTAATAATTAAGCCGGTCGGTCAGTGGCAGGCCCTCGATTGCCGAGTTGGGCAAGGGACTAAGCGTACAAACGAAGACAATAACTGCGGCATAGACAACGATAAGCACGTTCACCGCGCGCGAAAACGCATCGTCGCCAAAAAGAACGATCGCGACTGCCCACGCTACCGCATAGGAGGTGATAAGCACGACCACGGGGTTGTCGAGGAAGGTCGCGATCGCCGTCGCCACCAGGAGTGCGGCCACCCCCAGCCCTACCGTTAGCTTCAACGCGAAGCTGTCGTCCGAGCTCGCATCAGCCATCAAACACCCCTTCCCTGGCTCCGGCGTCGATCGCTGCCGCTGCAGAGGACGACGTTGCCCAGGCCCGGTGCAGAAGATGGACGTAGGCAGCGATATTGAGGGCGCCACCGACCGCGAGCGCGTAGCCGAGCCCGATCAAGCCAAAACGATCAACCATCACACACCCGCCAATGATCGTTGTCAGTAGTACGGCGAAGGCCCACCGCACCATATGATCGTATCGCCCGGTCGCGCTCACGGCATAACCTAAAACGCTGGCGATGTAACCGACCACGCCGCCCGTGACGATCGCCGGCGCAGCCTGTGCAGCCGCCTCGAAGGAGGAACCGTACAGCGCCAAGATGACGGCGTGACCAAACAGATTGGCGGCGAGTGCCATGATGGCGGCAAGCAGAACCGCACCACCTGCAATCATCGTGACCAGCCGAACGAACGTCCGGTCACTGGCGCGGTGGTAGGCTGCCGCAATCGGCGCCGAGGCGGCCTGCCCAAGGGCAGCCACGCCCAGCGTGCCCATCGCCAGGAAATATTCGACCGCACTGGCCTGACCGGCAAGCTGTTCCCCGCCAAAATGCTGAAGGATCAAGCGTGGCGCGTAAGCGGTCGCCGCGATCAGAAACTGCGATACCGCCAGCGGTGCGGCGTGGCGCAACAACGCCCCGGAAAGGCGAAGCGTAGGCTTTCGACGCGATTCCGGTATGATGCGGCCTTCGATCTCGCGCACGCCCAACTGGCATAGCAAACTCGCCACTGCAAAGCCGCAGGCGGCCGTCAGCAGATCATGTGTGACTATCGCGGCGCCCGCGGCAATGCTCAGCGTCACGATCCCACGCGCCGCCGTATAGAAGGATACCCGATGCAATCCACCTTCGGCCTGGCTTTGCGCGTAGTAGATGTCGCTGACACTTTCGAACACGCGGCCCAGCGCGAAACCCGCAATGATCAACAATCCCTTCCCGCGATAACCAATCGCGAGGGCGACTGCGACAATCGTCAGGAACGCCACGACGCTGAGCAACCAACGCGCGCGCAGATAATCGACGAAACTGAAACGCCCTTTCACGTCGGCGATCAGCACCTGCCGCATGCTCATCTGCGACAATACGATGATCGGTGCGCTGACGGCGGTCGCAACGGCGAACAATCCCACTGCCGCGGGCCCCTGCGAGCGCGCGAACACGACGACGAGCGCCCATTGTGTAAGTGCGTACAGTCCAGTGCCGATCAGGTAGACCAGCGCATTCGTCTTGAGAGACCGTGCCAATTTCAACGTCGGTGCTTCTCAATGAACCGACGAACCATCGTTTTCAAATGACGAGATGCCAGCACGGCCGCCGCTGCCCGTGCGATGCCGACATAAGCCTGCGGCGAAGCGGGGTCAAAATGGCGCGCGAGCACCCGCACCGTCTGCGCGGCCGGGCCACGCGACCCCGACAGGATCGATCCTGATCGTACAAGATAATCGACCAGCTCCTCGGGCACGATCGCGACCGATCCCTGTCGAAAGATGCGCTGAAGCAGCTCGAAGTCCTCTGCGCCCTTAAAGCGCTCATCGTAGCAGCCGATAGTACGAAATAGTGATGTGCGCATGAACCACGTAGAATGCACCACCGGGTTGCGACTGGCGAGCAGCCGCCGCAACCCCGCTGGGTCGACCTGGATCGCCCCGGACCAGATCGTCTCGCCCACTTCGTCGACAGCATGGACGCCTGAAACTACCAGATCAGCTTGCTCGGCTTCCATCGCCTCCCACTGACGCCGCAAGCGGGCGGGGCGCGAAAGATCGTCGGCATCCTGACGAACGAAAAATGCGTAACCCTGCTCGAGTGCGAAGCTCGCAGCGAAGTTCAATGCGGTGATGAGCCCGGCATTTTGCTCGAAACGGCAGATGACTAGGTTGTCAGCTGGGGAGCCAGGGTTGACCACCACGTCGCTGCCGTCGTCGATGATGAGGATGTCGTGGGCGATATCGCTTCGGCCAAGCGCCTCGAGACACGGTGCGATCCATGCCTCGGCGTTGTAGTACGGAATGACGACCAGGATCGCCGGTCGTGAGGCCCCGCGCCGACGGTCGTCGACCCGACAAGCGACCATCTGGCCCTGATGCCAAACGTAACGGGAGGGCCGGGCTGTCTGAAGCATAAGAATTTTTTGTCGTAGGTCCGCCGCTACTGCACCAAGCGGTGCGCTTAGATCGCTTCGCTGCTCTTGTCACGCGAGCTGGCGTTCCCGTCCATCAACGCCACATAGGTCTTCATAAAGGCCTCAATCCGCGGCTCTCCTTTCACGATCGCGCCTGGCTTGGTAGACAAGCGCACTCCCCGTTGAATGCTTTCGAGAATGAAGCGGTCTTCCTCCACGATACGGAGGCCAGACGCCTCACTCTGTGCGTCGAGAACATCCTGCCGCGCGCGATGCGCTTCCTTGAGTTCGACACGGGGACCGAGATATCGGGCGCGTAATGATGTCGTTTCGGGCCCAATCGGTAGCGCGTGACCGATGTAAAAGGATGCGCCCTCGGTTGACGCGATGAATAGATTGGGAAAAATATAGATGTGGTAGAAGCTGTTGTGCTTGTACGCACGGGCATCGAGATGCGCCATTGCTCGCGCACGAAGCTTTTCACGCGCGATCTCGACCCGCGGCACATGCCAGCTCGAATGTGGTCCATCGATCTCAGTTTGCTCGACCGGGGTGCGGCAGAACCCGAACGCGACGAAAGTGTCCCGGTGCAAGATCGGACAATGGACGTTGTCGATCACGTTTTCAACAAGAACTTTCCAATTAGCCTTATGCGGCACACTGCGAAAAAGCGTTACTGGGCCAAGATGTTGACTGATCTCCTCTAGCACCGCGTAATAGCCGCCAAGGAACTCCGGCAGCGTCAAGTCACTGGCGCTGCGTTTGATAAACACGAACTGCCCACATGTATCGATGCGGTATTCGGGCAGGCAGAGATCGAGTGCACCGCCGCTGCCGGACACCACGCGCGCCTCGACCCCGATCGGACAGCCGCGACTGTTGAACGTCCAGCCATGATACTGGCACGTCAACGACCGGTTGCCACGCTCATCATGTTGAATGGCATTGAACCGGTGTGTGCAAACATTCTGGAATGCCCGCAATTCTCCCTTGAAATTCTGCACCACTACCGCGCAGCCGCGGTAATCGATGCAGACGAAGTCCTTATCGTTCGCGACCTCGCTCAACAGGCAGACGAATTCATAGCCGGATTGGAAAAGGCAATTTATCTCCTGTTCGAGCACATCATCGCGATAGTAATGGCCGCGTGGGATCATGACGGATCCTTCCGAATGGTGCGCAGGATCTTGGCCGGTTGCGTGTAGGCGGTAGCGCCCGCCGGGACCGAGCGATACACGGTGCATCCCGCCCCAATCGTCGCACCATCCCCGACTTTGATCCGCGGCAGGAACGTTACGCCAGAACCGATCATGACGTCTTTGCCGATCTGCACGCCGCCGGTGATGTCGACCGCGGAACTGATGGTTGTGAATTCACCGACTTGCGCATCATGTCCCGCACCGCAAACCGCGTTGAACGTCACGAAACGATTGATCTTGGTGTCCGGTCCCGCCGCAGACCCTGGGCAGAAGATCACTCCCTCGCCAAGCGCGGCCGTGCGCAACACGCGCGCGCTCGGATGGATCAACCGGGGGAAGATCGCACCGCGCGTTGCAAGCAGGCCGTGCAGCGCCCGTTTGGCTCGAGGATGCCCGACCGCCAAAACATACCGGTCACCCGAACCAGGCTCGTGCGCTTCGACACCGCCGAGCCACGGCATGTCGGGATAATCGAAGCCCATCAGCGTGTCTCCGGCATCGTCCAGATACCCGCCAACCGGTGGCAGCCGCCCCGCGGCGTGGCATTCGGAAGCCCAGAAATAGAGTTCGCGACAGAAGCCGCCTCCTCCAACGAGGATCAGGCGCTCTTTGCTCATTGCGCCAGATATCCTCCGTCGACGTTGAGCGACGTACCGGTGAGCCAGCGTGCTGCATCCGACATCAGAAAAACGACGGCCTCACCAATATCGCGCGGCTCACCGAACCCAAAAAGATGTCGGCGAGCGCCGGCTTCGATCAACGCAGGCGGCAGACCCGCAGCGGTCGTCAGGTGCATTTCGGTCTCGACCGTCCCCGAGGTAATCACGTTCACACGAATTTTTTTTGGAGCGAGTTCGACCGCAAGCACGGGCACCATCCCGTGAATCGCCGCCTTGGCACCAGCATAGGCGAGAGTTCCTGGATGCCCCCGTTCGCCGGCCACCGACGACATGAAGACGACTGAACCACCCGCAGCCAGCACACTCTGATGCGCCGCAGCCCGCGCGATGCCATAAGCCGCCATGACGCTGGCGGCGAACACCGCATCGATATGTTTCTGCCGCGTCGCCTTGGCAGGCATCGCCAGATAGGAACCAGCGGCGTGGAAAATGCCGTGCAACACGCCATGCCGGACTGTCGTATCCTTGATCAGGTCAAAAGTACGATCGGCGTGATCGAGCGAATGCGCGACGGTTACATGGCCGGTGCCACCGAGCTGCGCCCGGGTTGCCTCGAGCCGCCCCGGGTCTCTCGCAAGCAGGATGATCTGCGCACCGCAGGCGGCAAGCGCCATCGCCGCCGCTCGCCCCAGTCCAGACGACGCTCCAGTCACCAGGATCCGGCGACCCGCCAATGCATGCGGATCAAACGTAGCCGACGTTGCGTCGATCGGTCGTGAGGATGGGTCGACCAGCATTATTTCGCTGCCGCACCGCCATCGACCGCCAGCGAGGCACCCGTGATCCAGCGTCCACCATCGCTAAGCAGGAACACCGCCATATTGGCGATGTCCTCTGGCACCCCGAACTTCAGCAAGTGAAAATCTTCGTAATCGCGACGGGCTTCCTCGTTGATGGAGCTCACGAACGTATCGTGCATCGCAGTTTCAACAGCCCCTGCGGCAATCGAATTCACCCGGATGCGTCGCGGTGCCATCTCGACCGCGATCGATCGAACCATCCCGTCGAGGCCCGCCTTGGCCGCACAATAAGCCGAGAGTGCGGGACGTCCGCAAACCGCTGCCACCGACGACATGAAGATCAAGGCACCGCCATCGCGAACGACGTCACGCTTCGCTGCCGCGCGCGCAATCCCGAACGCGGCCCACAGGTTTGCGCCGAACACGTCGTCGAGTTGCTTGTCCTTTACCAACTTGACCGGCAGCACCTTGGTAGTGCCCGCGCTATGGAACACACCGTCGAGCGTACCGACACGCGCCACCGCCGCCATGGTCAGATCATGCGCCTGATCGGCGTTCGACAATTCTGCGGCGATTGTCTCATGCCCGTCTCCCGAGAGCGTCAAACGGGTTTCTTCGAGACGTGCAGCATCACGGCCATTGAGGATGATGCGGGCACCGCACCGGGCAAGCAGGTTTGCCGTCGCACGACCTAGGCCGGAGGACGCGCCGGTTACCAAAACCGTACGGTCATGCATGCAATCGGCAGCGAAGATCATAGGATGATTGTGTCCGCAATCCCCAGGTCACCGACCGTGAGCGACGCTGACGCCCACGAATAGCCGACACCAAAGCCAAACAATCCCAGCAGCCGCTCGCCCGATGTGAGTGCGGACGACAGGTCCGAAGACATGACCAGCGGAATCGTCGCACTGCTCGTGTTGCCGTATCGGTCTATGTTGATTGGAACGCGAGCTGGATCGAGCTTTGCCTTCTTTGCCAAATGCCGGATCATGAATGCATTGGCCTGATGGAGAACGAAGGCGTCATAATCGCCGACCTCGTGCGTGGCGGCTTCCATCGTATCGCGGATCAACGCCGGCACCGCCTTTAGGGTAAAATTGAAGATCTCACCCCCGTCCATGTACAACGTGTCGGCTGGAAAATTGCCGAACTTCGCATGTCCGGCACATGTGCGAAAAGCGCCTTTGGGAACGATCAGATTCTCGGCCCCGCCCCCGTCAGTACCGAGGATGAAGGTCGCCTCGGGCGCTTCGGGAGCCGCCTCGATCGCAGTCGCGGTGCCCGCGTCGCCGAAAAGCATTACCGTGGAACGATCGTCGGGATCGTTCATGATCGTGCTGGTGTCACCAACAAGAAGGAGCACGCGCCTGGCGGCCCCGGTCTGCGCCATCATCATCGCCAACCACAGCCCGTAGGGATAGCCTGAGCAACCCAGCGGCACATCGAACGCAACGATCCCGGTCCGCAAGCCGAGACGATCCTGTAGCGTACAGGCCGTCGCCGGCAGACGAAAATCGGGGGTCTGTGAGACGAATACGACCGCGTCGATGGTATCGCGCCCCCACGCCAACCCGTCGAGAAGCCTGTTGGCAGCGCGTGCGCACAGATCCGAGGTGGTGACCCCCGGTTCCACCCAGTGCCGCGTCTGTACCCCGGTCATCTTGACAACATCGTTCACCTTGTCGCCGAAGCGATCGGTGAAATAGGCATTGTCGACGATCCGGGGCGGCACGCAAGACACGACACCCGCGATGCGGGAACCACGCGTGCGTGCAACCGTGCCGCTCTTCATTTTTCTGTTACCCGTGCTGAAATTCAGGCGTCAGCGCCCACCAACTTCTCTATGTCGCCGACGGTGCGGCAATCCGCCAGCGCATCGGCGCTGACCGTGCGGTCGAAGACCTCGTCGATCAGGGCGATCGTCGAGACTACAGCAAGCGAGTCCCACGCCCCTTCGTCGAGCGCCAGATCGCTGTTCACCGTCGCCGGCTCGATTTCAAGGATTTCGGCCAGACCTTCGTAAAACTCGCTCATTCCCGTAACTCCTGCCATCAAAGCGTGATCGCGCCGGCGGCCCAGGAAAGGCCGACCCCAAAGCCGATCACCATGATCGTCGTTCCGGCCTTTAATTGCCCGTCCGCCATCAGGCCAGCCAAAACGAAAGGTATGGTGGAGGATACGGTATTGCCGATGTCTTCAAAGCGCCGGGGGAAGCGATCATCTGCAATGCCGAGCTTCTTCTGAAGCGCATCGAGCATGAACTTGTTCGCCTGATGCAGCACAAAGAATTCGTAGTCGTCGATCACGGCCCCGCTCTTCTCGAGCAGCTGATGCATCGCGCGCGGCACCTCCCGCAGCGTAAATGCCATGACCGCGGCGCCGTCCATGTACAAGTGGTTCGCACTGCGCACATTGCCAGCGCGATCGGTGTGCTCCACAGCCGTCGCTTCGGAATGCGGAGTGCGGAACCCGCCCGCCGGCACCATCAGACTGTCGGCGCCGCGGCCATCGGTACCGAAAACGAACGGGCCGATCGTTCCTCCGTGTTCTGACGCCACGACGAGCGTTGCGGCGGCGCCATCCCCGAAGAGTGTTCGAACGCTTTTGTCCAAGTCGTGGATATATTTGGAATAGGTATCGGCAGTCAGCAACAACACTCGCCGCGCCGCGCCCGAAGCGATCAGCCCTGTCGCGAGCGAGAGGCCGTACACGAACCCCGAACAGCCCAGATTAAGGTCGACCGCGCCTGAACGGGTGGACAGACCCAGCCGATGCTGCAGGACGCACGCCGTGGTCGGGAGGATATAGTCGGGTGCCTGGCTGCAGAAGATCAGGAAATCGATCGATTCCGGATCGCAACCTTCCTTGGCGAACAGCTTTGTGGCAGCGGCGAAAGCCAGATCTGCGGCCGTTTCACCGGGTGCCGCAACGCGCCGCTCGCGAATGCCGATCTTCTCCATGATCTTGGCGGCTGGCCACTCGGGAAAGATTTCGGCGAGCGCCTCGTTGCCCAGCACGCCATCCGGCAAGTGGGTCGCGATTCCGGCGATGGTTGCGCCTGTCGCAAGTGGGCTCCTGGCGATCCGGTTCATACTTGACGCGGTATGGCGACGCCCGCACCGAAATCAAGGCGGCGCGACAGTCCATCAAGGAAGTCGAGCTGCGCCTCCATCTGCTCTCCGCCGCGGCGGTGCACCTCGTATAGGTGTCCCCCGTCGGGGAGGATCGCCGCATCGACCGCGGGCGCGTCCTCGAAAGCTGCCGCCATTCTGGCGATCGCTTTCGCGCCCGTTTCCCAGATGTGTTCGGCGTCTGCGAGGCGGAGATGGACCGGAACGCCAACCTTCCGGGCGATCGGTGCGAAGCGGTAAGGCCAATGCTCCAGTGCCTCGATCACTTCGCCGGGTCGCCACGGCTCAGCGGCAGCGCGTAACGCCTTGGGTGCCCGCCAGGAATAGCTTTCCCGCGGACCGAACAGCATTTCCTCGGCCAAGGCCACCCCCGACAGTGGATTTGCCGTGCCTCCCACCCAGGATCGCGCCTGCTCTGTCGGTCGGTCACCAATGCCGGACAAGGCAACGCCGCGCAAACCGGCCACGCGTTGTTCACCCGCGATCATGATGGCGATGGCGCCGCCGATGGAATGACCGATTAGAAACCAATCGTGGCGCGACCGCTCTGCCAGACAATCGACGACGGTCTTTAGGATTGCGGCGGCCCCGGCAGAAAAGGAGCTCGCCGCCGCATCATCGCTGCCGCCGTGACCGGGACGGTTAACGAGTAAAAGGGGAAAGCCGCGGGCTACGGCCCGTTCGCGAAAGGAGAAGCCGGGAAGATCGAAATAACGCGCGTTGCAGCCGCCACCATGGATGCACACGACCAGCGGCTTCGTTGCACCGGGCGGGTTCACCAGTTCAGCCTTGACCAGCGGCGCCGCGACGTTCGTCATCGTGGTGCCGTGGCATAGGCCTACGCGTGCCGCAATGCAGTTTGACCGGCCTGGTCAACTTTGCCTTATGCGACGTCTTCTCCTAAGGGCGTCGGACGTCGCGCTCGACGAGCCGCCCGGAGTTCCTATATGTCGCTCGATCGGATGATCGTCCCCATCATCGCTCTGCCGCGCGGCCTCAAGCGTGCCGCTGCCATGGTGGTGGATAGTTGTCTGGCCGTGCTGACCGTATGGCTCGCCTTCTATCTGCGGCTGGGATATTGGGTTGCCCTGTCCGATCGCGGATGGCAGGCCGCTGTGCTCGCGCTGATCGCCATCCCGATTTTTTATCTCTTTGGCGTGTACCGCACCGTATTCAGACACGGCAGCCACTCGGTCGTGCCCGTCATAGCACCCGCGACGCTCGTCTACGGGTTCATCTATTCGTCAATCCTCACCGCGGTTGTCATCGACGGGGTCCCCAGGACAATCGGCTTTATCCAGCCGGCGCTCTTCCTCATCCTCGTCGCTGTATCCCGTAGCGTCGTCCACTTCATGCTCGGTGGTGGATACCTGCGCCTGACAACCGCGGGGCGCGAGCGCGCCAAGGTGCTAGTTTATGGAGCAGGTTCCGCCGGCCGGCAGATTGCGAGTGCGCTGGCCGAGAGCACCTTCTTCCGCGCGGTCGGTTTCATCGACGATGATCCGAACCTGCACGGCAGCATTATCGGCGGCCTGCGAGTCTGGCCGCGTGCGCAAATGGGGGCGGTCGCCGTGCGTGAGGGCGTCGACGAGGTGTTTCTCGCCATCCCATCCGCCGACCGTCGACGCCGCAACGAGATCATCGACGCAATTCGTCATGAAGGATTGGCGACGCGCACCCTGCCGGGCATTCTCGACATCGCGCATGGGTCGGTCACGATCAGCGATCTTAAACCATTGGAGATCGACGATCTCCTTGGACGTGATGCAGTTGCACCGATGAGTGATCTGCTTGAACGCGATATTCGCAACAAGCGCGTCCTCGTCACCGGCGCAGGAGGATCGATCGGAAGCGAACTTTGCCGCCAGATCGTCCGCGCCTGCCCATCGACCCTGTTGCTGTTCGACGTCAACGAATATGCGCTATACGCCATTCACCAGGAAATGGCGGGGATAGATTGCGCGCGGCCGCCCCGGCTGATTCCACTGCTTGGCTCTGTTACCGACGCGGTTCGGCTCGACGACATCTTCGCCACCTGGAAACCGCAGACTGTCTATCACGCTGCTGCCTACAAGCATGTCCCGCTCGTCGAGCATAATCCGCTGGAAGGCGTCCGGAACAACGTACTGGGAACCTGGCATACGGCGTCGACTGCGCTTCGGCACCACACCGAAAGCTTCGTCCTCATCAGTACCGACAAGGCGGTGCGCCCGACGAATATCATGGGCGCAAGCAAGCGGATGGCAGAGATGCTGCTGCAAGCGTTGGCGAACGATCAGCCGTCAACCCGCTTCTCGATGGTGCGGTTTGGCAACGTCCTCGGTTCCAGCGGCTCCGTGGTTCCGCTTTTCCGAAAGCAATTAGCAATGGGCGGCCCGCTGACGGTCACCCACCCGGACATTATTCGTTACTTCATGACCATCCCGGAGGCGGCGCAACTCGTCCTGCAGGCCGGTGCAATGGGCACTGGCGGCGAAGTCTTCGTGCTCGACATGGGTGAACCGGTCCGCATCTACGACCTCGCCATCCGCATGATCCAGCTGGCCGGTCTCCAGCCACGTGTCGCCGCAAGCGATGGGGGTGACGTCGAGATCGTCTTTACCGGACTGCGTCCGGGTGAGAAGCTGTACGAGGAATTGCTGATCGGCGATTCCCCCAAATCAACCCGCCATCCGCGGGTGATGGTCGCCAACGAGCGGCATCTTACACTCGAGGAAATCCACCTGCTGCTCGATCAACTGGGTGAAGCATTGCGACAGCGCGACGTGACCAGTCTCCTCGACGTTCTGACGCGGGCGGTCGAAGAGTTCAAGCCAACATCCACAATCGTTGACTGGATAACGATTGCTGGCAGCGAACTGAGGGCCCAGTAACTGCGCAACCCACCTTCGCTTGAGGCGTTCTCTACAATTCGTCCAATCTGCAATCACGCTCCGCCGGGCTGAACTTAATCTGACTTCAGAGAGATTTCATGACATTCGTCATTGACTACTACTGTGTCGGTCGAATGTGCCGGTTCAGGGCACTGTCGTCAACATATTAAGTAATTTGGCTCTCTCTCACCCGTGCCTTTCATCGTTGGCGCAGCCTACCTTTCAAATAGCTTTCAAGATAAGCGCTGCCCATTGTCCTCCGTAAAGCGGCAAACCAGCGTTCGTCGCTCCGCCGCCGGCTTTTTCTTCAACATAGAACAGCCCTTACGGGACCTTAACCCTTTCTCCCCCATGAGACCGCCGCTGTGAGAGGCGGGACGCAGAAGGCTGCCCGGTCTCACGATCGTTACTGGGGGTTTTGCTCACGTGAAGAATCAGGTGAAATTGCTGACGTCGACCGTGCTCGCCATGGGCGTGCTGACCACGGTTCCCGCGCAGGCGCAGACGAATACCGCGCCCGCCACGGTTATCGACGGGGGCGGCAGCAAGGGCGCGATCGTTTCGGGCAGCGTTTCGCAGGGCGACGACAGCCACCAGACGGTCTTCACCAACTTCAACACCGAGGGCGGCGCGGGTTCGGGCGGGGGCGGCGGCTTCGGCGGCGTGTTCTTCGTCGATCAGGGCGGCCGCCTGACGCTCAACAACGTCAGCTTCTCCAGCAACACCACCAAGGGCGGCGAAGGCGGCGGTGCGCCGATCTTCTCGGTCGCGCCCAAGGTCTTCTCGCTGGCCACCAACAGCGCCGACGCGGCCGCGGTGCAGCTGTACTTCCCCAAGGTCACCGCCAGCTACGACGGCACCAGCCTGCGCGTCACCGGCTTCACACTGGATAACGAAAATTCGCTGATCGGCGTCGGCGCGGGCGTCGCGATGGGCGGCGGCGCGGTCGGCGCGACGATCAGCGCGGTGACGGTCGACAATGACGGCAAGCAGCAGGTCACGCTGGCGCAGCCGTACACGCTCGACGCCGGGAGCGTCGTGACCGCGACCTATCAGGCGGCCGCGAACGGCGATCCGGCGGGCTATTACGTCTCGGGCACGATCGACGCCGCCAAGCTGCTGCCGGGGGCGGTGGTCTATGGCAGCGGCATCGCCGCCGGCGTGACCGTCAAGAACGTCACTTACGACAGCAACCAGAAGGTCAAGAGCTTCACGCTGTCGGACGGCTCGACCAGCGCGGTCAACGTGGCGGTGTCGTCGGCGACGCAATTCGACATCACCCGCTTCGCCGCCTCGATCACCCCGCAGCTGTCGACCGTCATCGCGCCGCCGGCCGGCGGCACGCTGGCCGGGTTCGAGGTCGGGATGACCGTCACCGGCAACGGCGTACCCGCGAACACGATCGTCACCGCGATCGACCCCGACACCGGCGCGGTCACGCTGTCGAACGCGGTCGACCTGAGCACCGTGACCTCGCTGAAGGCGGCGTCGAACCCGGTCGTCTCGAACAGCGGCGGCGCGATCGTCAAGGTCAGCTCGACCAACGGGATGCGCGTCGGCCAGAAGATCAGCGGCCAGGGCATCGCCGATGGCACGACGATCACCGGCATCGACGCCGCGAACGGCACGATCACGCTGAGCGGCACGATCGGCAGCGAGGGGCTGAACGCGATCAGCAAGGGCAAGATGCTGGTCACGCTGAGCCCGGTCGCGAGCATCAACACCGGCGCGCACACCGTCACCTTGGTGTCGATCAGCGGGATGAAGGTCGGGCAGGTGCTGTCCGGCGATCCGGCGATCCCGGCCAACGCGGTGGTCACCGGCATCAACGCCGCCACCAACACCGTCACCTACCGCATCGACCCGGCGGTCGCGCAGCTCGTCAAGGGCGGCTCGATGAACGCGTTGGTGTCGACCGGCACGGTCGGCACCAACGGCGCGGGTGGCCGCACCGGCAGCAACTTTAACGCGATCCTCAACGACGGCGAGGGCTCGGTCGGCACCAACGGCTATAACGCCGGGGCGGGCACCGCCGCGGCGGGCGGCAACGGCGGCAACGGCGGCGCGGGCAGCAACGGCAAGCCGGTCAACACCGGCATGGTGATCGACACCATCAACAACGGCATCGAGGTCGGGCTGAAGGCCGCGGAGGTCGCGGGCGCGCTCGCCACCTTCCCGCCGGGCGCGGCGCTGTCGGCGGCGCTGGCGATCGAGACCGCGCGCGCGGGCGTGCTGCTCGCCAAGTCGATCGCCGATCTGGTGACGTGGAACATCGACATGGCCAACGGCAAGGTCGCGTTCGGCGGCTCCGGTGGCGCGGGCGGTAACGGCGGCGCGGGCGCGACCTTCTTCGGCGGCGGTGCCGGCGGCGGGGGCGGCTCGGGCGGCGCGGGCGCGCTGTCGATCACCGACGGCGGCGCGGGCGGCTCCGGTGGCGCGGGCGGCGCCGGCGGCTTCGGCGCGGGCGGTGGCTCGGGCGGTGCCGGCGGTGCCGGCGGCCAGGGTGGCCAGAGCCTCGACGGCTCGGCGGGCGCCGGCGGCGCGGCCGGGTTCGGCGGCGGTACCGGCTCTTCGAACGGCCAGGGCGGTGGCGGTGGCTCCGGCTATGGCGGCGCGATCTTCGTCCGCGACGGCGGCACCTTGCAGGTCAACGGCGACGCGCTGTTCGACGGCAATGCGGCGCTGGGCGGATCGAGCAACAACGGCGGCGCGGCCGGCGGCGCGGCGGGCAGCGACCTGTTCGTGATGCGTGGCGGCACCGTCATCCTGTCGCCGGGCGCGGGCAAGACGATCACCTTCAACGGCACGATCGCCGACGACAGCGCGGCGAGCCTCGGCACGACCGGGATCGCCTCGGGTTACGGCGCGGACATCACGATCGCGGGCGGCGGGCTGGTCCGCTTCAACAACGTCAACACCTATACCGGCAACACCCGCCTGCAGGGCGGCACGCTGCGCGCCGACGACGGCGTCGGCATCCACGCCAACAGCCACATCCTGTTCGAGGGTGCGGGCACGATCGGCGGCGCGTCCGCGCTGGCGACCGCCAACGCCGGCACGCTGCTGACCTCAGGCACGATGACGCGCCGCGTCGGCGTGATGCCGAACCAGCTGTCGTGGACCGACGTCACCGGCACCGCGGGCGGCAGCGGCGGCTTCGCGGCGCTGGCCAACGGGCTGACGCTCAACTTTGGGTCGCTCAACGGCGGCCGCGGGCAGGACCTGACGTGGAATTCGGGCGGATTCGTCCGCACCGCCGACACATTGGTGTTCGGATCGGACGCCGTCGAGGCGACCGGCGCGGTGCAGCTGCAGAACAACATCAATCTCAACGGGCTGAACGGCAAGATCGCGGTCTATGACAATCTGGGCGGCACCGGCGATTTCGCGCTGCTGACCGGCAATGTCACCAACGGCTTCCTGACCGCCAACAGCGCCAATTACAGCGGCAGCCTGTACCTCACCGGGCAGAACACGCTGCGCGGGATCACCGTCAAGAACGGCCTCGTCTCGACGAAGCTCGACGATCTGTCGGGGCGCCTGATGGACGCGGGCGTCGGCGGGTACGTCACCGTCACCGGCGGCACGCTGCGGCTGGCCAATACCGAAAAGCTGACCACCGTCACCGTCGCCGACCAGGCGATGCTGCTGGCGGACGGCGCGACCAGCACCGGCACGATCAGCAACGCCGGCATCATCCGCTTCGGCGCGACCGCCAGCACCGGCAGCATCGCCAACACCGGGCGGCTGGTGTTCAACGGCACCGCGACCGCGGGCAACATCCTGAACGATCAGGCCGGACTGCTGCTCCAGAATGCCGACCTGACCACCGGCGCGATCACCAACAACGCCAGCTGGGCGATGAACGGCGCGCTCACCGCCAACGGCGCGGTGGCCAATAACGGGCTGCTGTCGGTGACCGGCACGCGCACGCTGACCACCACCGCGTTCGGCGGCAATGCCAGCGGCGGCGTGCTGCTGGGCGGCGCGGACGGCAGCGCAGGATCGCTGACGATCGATCAGTCGGGCTTCAGCACCTATGCCGGCGTCTTCACCGGCGCGGGCGCGCTGACCAAGGCCGGGCTGGGTCGCCTGACGCTGACCGGGGCGAACAGCTTCACCGGCGGGTTCGCGATCAACAACGGCGTGGTCGACACCTATGGCGGCGGCACGCTCGCCGACACGCTCGACGTGGGGGTGGCGAACGGCGCTTATTATCTGGTCGGCACCGCCGACACGATCCACAACCTCACCAACGCCGGCGCGACGATCGCCTCCGAGAATTTCGGGGTGACCGACCTGACCAACAGCGGGTTCGTGCGTGTCGCCAGCGGCTTTATCGCCGATGGTGCGGTGAGCAACAGCGGTCAGCTGTGGATGGATGCGACCGCGATCGCGCATCTGCGCGGCACGCTGGCGAACACCGGCAGCGGCGATTTCCGCACCAGCGGGCAGCTGCTGGTCGACGGCGCGGTGAGCAACGAGGCGGGTGCGGGCATGATCCTGTACAGCGGCGGCGCGACGCAGTTCGCCAGCCTCGCCAACGCCGGCTATGTCGCCGCGCGGCACCAGCTGGTCGTCGGCGGTGCGGTCACCAATGCGGTGAACGCGACGCTCGACCTCGGCGTGGGTTCGACCCCGTGGCTGGGTAGCCTGACCAACGCCGGTATTGTCCTCAGCAACGACGTGCTGACGATCGCGAACGGCTATACGCAGGACGCCGGCTCGCTGACCGCCAACGCCAATGTCTCGACGGGTTCGCTGTCGGGCGCCGGCGGTGACATCATGCTGAACGGCGCGACGCAGATGCTGGTCAACCAGAGCGTCGACGGCAGCTATGCCGGCACGCTGTCGGGCACCGGCACGCTGACCAAGACGGGGGCCGCCACGCTGACGCTGGCGGGTGACGTCGG
This sequence comes from Sphingomonas sp. 8AM, assembly GCF_902506455.1. Classification (GTDB taxonomy): domain Bacteria; phylum Pseudomonadota; class Alphaproteobacteria; order Sphingomonadales; family Sphingomonadaceae; genus Sphingomonas. The sequence continues at coordinate 1,474,407 of NZ_LR733844.1, forward strand.
CAGCATCGCGCCGACGTCGCTGACCGTCGCCGACGGTCGCGTCACCGCCGCGAATGCGGACATCTTCAGCCATGCGCTGACGGTGGCCGTGTCCGCGCCGGGCACGCTGTCAGTACAGGCCGACCAGACGATCGCCACGCTGACCAACCTCGGTGTGACGCGTCTGAACGCGGACCTGACCACCACCGGCGGCACCGTCAACGACGGCGGCATCGCGGTGACCGGCGAGCGGACGCTCCACACCACGACCTTCGCGGGCAGCGCCACCGGCGTCGTCGCGCTGGCCGAGGCGGGCAGACTGACGATCGACCAGTCGGGCACGAGCAGCTATGCCGGTGTCGTCACCGGCGCGGGCGCGCTGACCAAGACCGGCGCGGGCACGCTGACGCTGACCGGCGCCAGCGACTTCACCGGCAGGTTCGCGATCAACGCGGGCACGATCGACACGACGGGCGGCGGTACGCTCTCCGACGCGCTCGACATCGCGGTGGCGAACGGCGCCGGCTATGTGGTCGGCACCAACGACATCGTCGGCACCGTCACCAATGCCGGACAGCTGACCACCAACGCCGATTACGGCGCGGCGGCGCTGACCAACAGCGGCACGGCGCAGGTCAATGCGATCCTCGTCACCAGCGGCGACGTGAGCAACAGCGGGCAGCTCAACCTCGCCAGCACGTCGGGCACCCGCGTGATGGGCAGACTGGTCAACACCGGTAATGTCACGGCGGCGGGGGCGCTGGTGGTCGACACCGATGTCGCCAACGCACAGGGCGGCGTGCTGTTGATGACGAACGGCGGCACCACCCAGCTCGGCAGCCTGACCAACGCCGGCACCGTCAACGCGGCGCACGCGCTGCTCGTGACCGGCGCGGTCGATAACGCCGCCAGCGGCGCGATCACCTTCGACGCTACCTCGGCGCCGATGCTGGGCAGCCTGACCAATGCGGGCACGATCGTCGGCAACGACGTGGTGACCGTGGCGGACGGCTATACCCAGAACGCCGGCACGCTGACCGCCAATGCCGATCTCTCGACCGGTTCGCTGGCGGGTGCGGGTGGCGACATCGTGCTGAACGGCGCGACGCAGATGCTGGTCAATCAGAGCGTTGACGGCAGCTATGCCGGCACGCTGACCGGCACCGGCACGCTGACCAAGGCCGGCGCGGCGACGCTGACGCTGGCCGGGGTGGCGAACAGCATTGCGCCGACCGCGCTGACCGTCGCGCAGGGCCAGGTGACCGCCGCCAATGGGGGCATCTTCGCCGACGCGCTGGCCGTGGCGGTATCCGCACCGGGCACGCTGTCGGTGCGAGCCGATCAGGCGATCGCCACGCTCGCCAACGACGGTCTGGTGGCGCTCAACGCCGACCTGACCACCAGCGGCGGGACCGTCAACAACGGCCAGATCGCGGTGACCGGCGCGCGCACGCTCCACGCATCGACCTTCGCGGGCAACGCCACCGGCGTGGTCACGCTGGCCGATGCGGGCAGACTGACGATCGACCAGTCGGGTGACAGCCGCTACGCCGGCATCGTCGCCGGTTCGGGCCAGCTGACCAAGGCGGGCACCGGTTCGCTGGTGCTGACGGGCGCGAACACCTTCACGGGCACGTTCGCGATCGACGCCGGCACGATCGACACGACGGGTGGCGGCACCTTCGCCGACACGCTCGACGTCACGGTCGCGCAAGGCGCGCGCTACACGGTCGGCACCACCGACGTGGTGCGCAGCGTCACCAACGCCGGCACGCTGACCACCAACGCCGATTACGGTGTCACCACGCTCGCCAACAACGGGACCGCGCAGTTCGACGCGCGCCTCGTCGCGGGCAGCGTGCGCAACACCGGCACCCTGACCGCCAACAAGGCGTTCGCGGTGAACGGCGCGGTGAGCAACGCTGCGGGTGCGTCGCTTACGCTGGCATCGGGCTCGACCCCGACGCTGGGCAGCCTGACCAACAACGGCACGATCGTCGCCAACGACGCGCTGACGATCGCCGGCGCCTATCAGCAGGACGCCGGTTCGCTGACCGCCAATGCGGCGATGGCGACCGGGTCGCTGTCGGGCGCGGGCGGCACGATCACGATCAACGCCAACCGCCTGACCATCAACCAGACGGTCGACGGCACCTACAAGGGCGTGATCGCGGGCACCGGCACGGTGACCAAGCTGGGCGCGGCGACGCTGACGCTGGCCGGTGCGGTCGACAGCTTCGCACCGACCGCGCTGGCGATCGAGCAGGGCCAGTTGACCGTCGCCAATGCCGGCCTGCTCGACAAGGCGTTGCTGGTGTCGATCGCGGCACCCGCCGCGCTGACGCTGCAGGCCGACCAGACGATCCGCGACCTGAGCGGCGCGGGCGCGCTCAACATCGGGGCCAACACCCTGACGTTGTCGACCGGCGGCAATTTCACCGGCAAGGTGAACGGCACCGGACGGATCGCGCTGACCTCGGGCGCGCTCGACCTCAACACCGCGGGCACCGTTTCCAGCGGCACCTTCGCGGTGCAGCCGGGGAGCACGCTCAACGTCAGCACCACCACCACGCTGGCGACCACGACGCTAAGCGCGGTCAAGAGCACGATCAACCTGGCGGGCAGCGTGGCGGCGACCACCACCACGGTCACCGACAACAGTACGCTGCACCTCGGCAACGGGCTTGCGCTGGGTACGGCGGGCGCGACCGCGGGTCAGCTGACCAGCACCACCACCACGGTCGACGGCAACAGCAAGATCAGCGGCAACGGTTCGGTCAGCGGCACCACGCTGGTCGGCGGGAACAGCATGGGCGTGATCGCGCCGGGCAACTCGCCGGGCATCCTGACGTTCGCCGATCTGTCGTTCGGCAACAATGCGGTGGCCGCGATGCAGATCGACGGCAATGCCGGCGCGGGCGTGGCGAACGGCTATGACCGGATCGTCGTGACGGGCAAGCTTACGCTGTCGGGCACATCGGTACTGGCACTGGACAAGAGCGTCCCCGCGAACAGCTACGAGCTGCCGCTGGGCACCGCGCTCCAGATCTTCCAGTTCAAGCCGGGCAGCCTCAGCGGGTCGTTCGGGTCGGTGACCAAGGCGAACTTCGGCCAGAACCTTGCCTTCAACCTGTCGAACGGCACGGTGATCGGCATGGGTTCGTACACGCCGCAGACATTGTCGGACGCGACCGCGCTCACCGCCAGCCAGAAGAACGCCCTGGCCGCGATGCTGGTCAAGACCACCGGAGGCGTGCCGCAATATTACGGCGGCAACCTGCTCCAGTCGCTGGCTGCCGGTGTGACGGCCGGGCGCGACGCGACGCAGGCGAGCTTCGCACGCTGGTCGCCAGATGCCTATGCGGGCATCGGTGACGGGATGCGCGCGTCGATGATCGACGGTCTGGTCGAGGTGAGCGATTACGACGCGCTCACCCCGGGCAAGAGCGCCTTCACCGGCGGGATCCACGGCGGGCAACTGCGCGGGCTCGATAAGGAAGGCTATGCGCACAACCGCTTCCGCGACGTCGCCTATCAGATCGGGGTCAGCCACGATCTGTCGGTGCTGCGCGCCAACCTCAGCTACGCGCATTCCGAGGGAGGCTTCCGCAGCACGAACATGGACGCCAAACTGAACGGCAACCAGATCGCGCTGGGCGTGTCCGCGCCGCTGACGGGCGACCAGGCGCTGCGCCTGATCGGTCGGGTCGCCTACGGCGATTACACCAGCAGCGGCACGCGCGGCGTGATCGGCGGCAGCGCGCGCTTCCGCTCGGTCGATGCCAACAGCTTCGTCTATGGCGGCGGCTTCGGCTATTACCAGCACTTCGGCCGGACGGTCCTGAGCGGCACCGCCGAGGTGCTGGGGATCAACCAGCGCGTCGACGGCTTCACCGAAACCGGTGACGCCGGGCTGGATCTCTTCCGGATCCAGCGCCAGCGCCGCGACAGCGGGATCGGTCGCCTGAATGCGCAGCTGGGCTATTCGGTGACGCCGAATGCGCTGACCTTCGTGAAGGTGGGGTATGTCCATGAGTTCAAGGACGGACTGACCCCGATCACCGCCGAGGGCGCGATCGATCCGATCACCGTGACGATGACCAATCCGGGGCTGGCGCGTGATCGCGTCAATGCCGGGGTCGGTGCGCAGTTCGATGTCGGCCAGGGGGTGCGGATCGGCCTCGACGCGAGCGCGGGCAATTACGAAAGCTATCGCATCGGCGGCAACGTCCGCTTCCGCTTCTGATGCAACACGCGCCGGCCGGGGTCGCCCCCGGCCGGCCGCAGACCCGGAGACGCCCGTCGCCTTCCCCGCAAGGGAGGCGGCGGGCGTCTTCACGTGCCGGGGAACCGCCATGGACGGGTGCCCCGCGACGTGATCAGCGCAGCTTGACCACCTCGCGCCGAATGGTGGGCAGCACGCCGTCGCGCTCGGTCGTAGCCCGATCGTCGACGGGGTTCGGCACGGTCGGTGCGCCGTGCCAGTCCCGCGCGATCGCGCTTGCCTTCTGCGTCCGGACTGCCGCGGCGGCCGCCCGGTCGGGCTGCCACGTCGGCTGGGTCGGCGCCGGCGTTGTCGTGCCGCTGCCCGACTGACCGGTCGACGGCGTCGGCTGTGCCGTGGTGCCGGTCGGCTCGGGCGTCGTCGTGCCGCTGCCCGACTGGCCGGTCGACGGCGTCGGCTGTGCCGTGGTGCCGGTCGGCTCGGGCGTCGTCGTGCCATTGCCCGACTGGCCGGTCGACGGCGTCGGCTGTGCCGTGGTGCCGGTCGGCTCGGGCGTCGTCGTGCCATTGCCCGACTGGCCGGTCGACGGCGTCGGCTGCGCCGCGGCCGCCGTCACCATCAGATCGGCACCCGTATAGGCGATCGTGTAGTTCGTGCCCGCCGTCAGCGAACCCTGTTCGATCGGGTAGCGACCGGCCGCGGCGCTGGCGTCCGCCGACGTCGCCAGCGTGCCGGACAGCCTGTCGTCATCATACAAGCCATCGCCTGCCACGCGATAGCCGAGCACCGGATTGGCCTCGCCGAACGCCCGGCTCGCCTCGAGCGCCGCGATCGTCAGGTCACGCGGGACGATCGTCAGGTCGGCGCCGCTGAAGGTGACCTTGTAATTGCCGCCCGCGGTCAGCGAACCCTGCGTGATGCCATAGCGACCGACATCGCTGTCTTCGTCCGCCTCGGTATCCAGCGCACCGGTGAGCGCGTCGCTGCCGTACAGCCCGTCGCCGCCCGTATGATAGGTCAGCGCGGGATTGGCATAGCCGTATTTGCGGGTGATCGCGTCGGCCGCGACGGTCAGGTTGCGCGGGACGATCGTCAGGGCCTTGGCGTTCGCATCGGCCTGAACGAACACGTAATTGCCGTGGTTGGCGGTGAGCCCGCCGCCCGTGATCGCATAGCTGCCGACGTTGCTGCCCTCGGTGGCCGTGCTCGACCAGACCGGCGCGCCGCCGGTCGCACTCGCCAGCGTCTCGCCGGCGACGAAGCCCGTCACGTCGCCGCCGAGCCCGGGATTGGCGGCGCCGTAACCGCGCGACGCGGCATGCGCCGTATAGGTGAGCGTGGCGGGCGTGACCTGTCCGATCGCGCCGATCACCGTCGGCGCGGCGAAGCTATAGCCGTAAACCGGCACGCCATTCTTGGTGGTGGCGTCTCCGATTTTTAGATCGGCGACCGTCACCAGCAGATGATCCCCGACGTTGGGCGTCGCAACCGTCCCGACATGGTATTTGAAATCGATAAGGTCGCCCACCTGTCCACCGATCGCGGTGAAGTTCGCGTCCGTCAGGTTCATGATGTTCGTGCCGTCATAGGCGCGGCTGGCCGTGCCGGTCAGCTCGACCGTGATCTTCGGCGCGATCTTGTACAGGAAGCCGTTGCCGGTCGCCTGCGCCGGCGTCGTCGCGGCGGTGGCATTGTACTGCACGAAGTCGGGCGTCAGCCCGCCGTGCCGATCGTAGGAGGGGCTGCCCGAGAACACCAGCCAGCGTCCGGTCGCGGTCAGCGCCTTGGCCCCGCCATCGTTCGCGAAACCGAGTGCGCCGTCGAGGATCAGGTCGTGGCCCGACAGCGATCCGCCTTTCGCGATCGAGATCCCGCCCGGTGTCGTGATCCGCACATCGGTCCCGGGCGCCGTCAGCTCGTCGTCCAGCAGCAAGTCGCCGCGCGCGGTGACGTTCACTGCGACCCCCAGCAGATCGGCGTCGAGCGCTTTATTGAGGTTCGAGCCAAACGCGTTGGTCAACCCTTCGCTCATTACGGACCAGCGCGTCGCGTCGGTCGTGACGTCGCGACGGCCGACCGCGATGTCCGTCTTCGACAGATTGCTGTTCTCGTCCAGCGCCAGCCCGTCGGCGTAGAAGAAGCCGCCGGCCGTCTTCACCCCGCGCTGATGCACCACCCCGCCCAGCGTCACCGGGCCGGTCAGTTTGCCGGCCGCGACGGGCGCATAATAATAGCCGTTCGCGCCGACCGACGCGGTACCGAGCACCTGCCCGTCACGATACAGCGCCACGCGCCCGCCTGCGACGTTCGTGCCGCTCGCCGTGCCGCTGATCGCCTGCACGCCGTCCGGGAAGAAGCTCGCGAGATACGGGTACAGGCCCTTCGTGCCGCCGGCGAACGCATTGACGAGCCCACTATCCGCGTCCTCGCGCCAGATCGCCAAGCCGGATTGCAGCTCTGCCGTCGTCAGCCCGCTACCGAGCGCGCTATCGTTCTGGCCGGTGGTATCCTTGTCCCAATAGGATCCGGTCACCTCGCCCTTGTCGTCGAGCCCGACCAGACCGCCGACCCTGCTTTTGCTGCTGCTGCTGACTGCGCCGGTGGCATAGGTGTTGCGGATCTTGCCGGAGCTGTTCTCCCCGATCAGCCCGCCGACCGTGGAACCGCCGCTGACCGCACCGGTGGCATAGGCGTTGCTGATCGTGCCGGTGTTGCTACCGGCCAGTCCGCCGATCGAATCGCCGCGGCTGACCGTTCCGGTCGCATAGGCATTGCTGATCGTGCCGATGTTACTCGCCACCAGCCCACCGCTCGCATAGCCACCGTCGGCGGTGATGCTGACTGCACCGGTGGCATAGCTGTCGCTGACCGTGCCATAGTTAAGCGCGACCAGTCCGCCGACACTGGTCTCGCCGCTGACCGCACCGGTGGCGAAGGCGTTGCTCACCGTGCCGGAGTTGGTGGCGACCAGCCCACCGACGAAATTCCGGCCCCGGATCGCACCGCCATCCAGACCGAGCGCGGTGATCGTGCGCTCGGATGCGAGAACGCCGACGAGCGCGACATTGTCGTCCGTCGGCCGATTGATGGTCAGACCGGAGATGAGATGGCTGTTGCCATTGATGTTGCCGGCAAACGGGGTGTCGTTGGTCCCTACCGGCACGAAGCCGCCAGCGCCCCAGATGTCGCCCGCGTGGGTTCCGTTCGTGGCCGTCGCGTCCATGTTGCGGGTCAGGACATAATTGCCGGCCAGATCCGCCGCCAGCAACTGCAACTGGTGGACGTTGCCGATGTGATAGCTGCCATCTGCGTCCTTCGGCAGCTCCGAGCGCAGGATCGGGCGCAGGTCAGCCGCCTGGAACCAGGTGCTCCCGAAATCCCACTCCGTATAGTTCGTCGCGTCGTGCAACTGCGCCGTGGTCAGCCCGGCACCGATCGCGCTGGTCGCCTGCCCGCTGGTGTCCTTGTCCCAAAAGGATGCGGTCACCGTGCCGCTGTCATCCGCGCCGACGAGGCCGCCGACATGGCTGGTGCCGCTGACCGCGCCCGTCGCATAGCTGTTGAGCAGCTCGCCATGGTCGTTGTTGCCGATCAGCCCGCCGACCTGATTGCTGCCGGTGCCACCGCTGACCGCGCCGGTCGCATAGCTGTTGCCCACCGCACCATGGTCGTTGAACCCGACCAGCCCGCCGACCGCTTCCTTGCCATCGACCGCGCCGCTGGCATAGACGAGGCTCACCGTGCCGTGATTGTTGCCGACCACGCCGCCGACATTCTTGCCGCCGCTGACCGCCGTGGTGGCATAGGCGTTCGTCACCGCGCCGAGAGCGTTGTATCCGACCAGCGCGCCGGTCGCGTCCTTGCCGTAGATCGCACCGCCCTCCAGGCCGATCGCGGTGACGATCCCCTCGCCCTGCGCGCCGATCAGACCGACGTTGTCGGTGCCCGGACGATCGATCGTCAGCGCGGAGACGACATGCCCGCGACCGTTGATGCTGCCGGTGAACAGGCTCGCCGCGGTCCCCACCGGCGCGAAGCCATCGCCGTCGTTCCAGTTGCGCGTCCCGGACGCGTCGATGTCGTTGGCGAGCAGATAGTTGCGGCCGAGCAGCGTACCGATACCCTGCAGCCCGAAGACGTCGGTCAGCTGATATGCGTCGTCGGATGCCCCGGTGCCGCCCAGCGCGCGCACGAACGTCCCGCCGGTCAGGCGGAAATCGTGCGCGGCGAACGCCGGCAGCGTCGCACTGACCTGCTGCCAGTCACCATGCGCCAGCGTGAAGCGGCCGACCGACACGGCGGCGTCCGCGCTCGGGGTGATCGTCCCGCCGGCGTCGAGCGTCAGCCCGCCCGCGGCCGCGGTGATCGACTGGTTCAGCGCGATCGCGCCCGCCGCGCTCAGCGTCAGCGTCGATTTGCTGTTCCAAGCGAGCGGCGCGGCGAGCGTGATGACGCCGTCCTGCGTCCCGTCGCTGCCGGTCGAGACGGTGACGTTCGCAGTGCCCAGCGCGGTCTGGAGCTTGGCGACGTTGACGACGCTGTCGTCGGCGGTCGCGACGAAATCGTCGCCGCTGGTCTGCTCGTCGCCGGAGATGGTGACGTTGTGCGGATCGAGCAGCAGCGTGCCGAAGCCGCCCGCGCCGCGCAGATCGGCGTGGCCGGTATAGGACAGATGCGCCTTGCCCGACACCTCGGCGTCGCCGCCATGGCCGGCGCCGGTCGCGCTGATCGTGCCCGCGAAATGCGTCGCGGCGTCCGACCACAGGGTCACGCGCCCGCCGTCGCCCTGCCCGGTCGCATCGGCGCGGATCGTGGTGGCGGCGTCGACGGCGAGCGTGTTGGCGTGGGTCAGCGTGCCGCCGCCCTGCCGGTCGCCGCCGATCCGCACCTGTCCACCGCCGTGCGCGCCGGAGACGTCGATGCTCGCGCCGGCCAGCGCGATCTCGCCGCCGGTCAGCGTCACCGCGCCGTTGCGCCCGGCCAGCCCGCGTGCCGCGATGCTGCCGGTCAGGTTGACGACGCCGCGCGCGGCCTCGCGCGCCGCGCCCGCCGCCAGCACCACCGCGCCGCCGTCGGCGACGATCCGCCCGGACGCGAAGATGCCCGCATCCGCCCCGCCCGCCGGCAGCGCGACCTGGAGGAAGCCGTCGCCTTCGAGGTCGAGCGTCGCGCGCTGCGCCGAGCCGATCGCCACCTTGCCGAGCGGCGCGAGGATGCTGCCGCTATTCTCGACGCGACCGCCGATCAGCGCGGCATAGCCGCCCTTCACGATGTCGATCGTGCCGGCATTGGTCACGCGCCCGCCGCGCCCGGTGACGACGATGTCGCCGCCCATGAACGCGTCGTTCGACAGGTCGAGCGTCGAGGCGACGAAGCCCGCCGCCTTTACGCTGCCGGTCGACGTGATGAGGATGCCGTTCGGATTGACGAGGAACACCTGCCCGTTGGCGGTGATCTGCCCGGCGATCGTCGAGGTCGTGTCGCCGGTCACCCGGTTGAGCAGCGCCGAGCGCGCGTCATTCTGCTGAATGTCGACGCGGGCGCCCTGCGCGACCGAGAAATTCGACCATTCGATGACGGCGCGGTCGGTGGTCTGCCGGATGGTCATCGCATCCGGGGTGACGGTCTGGATATTGGCCGCCCCCCGGACCACGCGACCGTCGGTCGGCAGGGTCTGCGCCAGCACCGTGGCGGGCAGGAGTGTGGACGAGGCGAGCAGCGCGGCCAGCAAGGGACGGTGCAGCGGGCGGGGCAGCGGGCGGGCGGGCGTACGGATCATGCCGATGTCCTTCAGAAGCTGGTCGAAACAGAGAACAGGAAGCGGTTGGCCTCACGGCGGAGACCATCGACGCCGGCGCGGCCATATTCGACGCTGGCGGCAACCGCCGGGCTGCCGGCAACGGCGCCGGTGTTCAGCCGTGCGCCAAGGCCATAGGCATAGGCGCCAGTGCGCTGCCGCTCGACCACGGTCGGATGCACGTAATGCACCGTGCCCCACGCCCCGAAGACATAGGGTGTGATCCGGCCAAAGCTGTTCGCATCGACATAGGTGAACGGTGCCCGCAGCTCGCCGCGCATTGTCGCGCCGGAGTCACCCTGCAAGGTGCCGACCGGCAACGGCGAAAGGTCGTAGGCGGTCGCGATGCCGAATTGTTCGGCATTGGCGAGCGCATCGCCGAAGCCGGTCTGCGCGCGCGCCTGCACGCCGACCTCGGCATGGCGGCCGAGCGGTTGCTCCAGCCCGGCCGACACGTCGAGCTTGACGAACCCGGCATCCGATCCGACCCGCGACAACGGCAGCAGCCGCGAGGCATCGCGCGCCGAGCGCGCGCCCAGCCCGTCGATCCCGAACGACGCCTGCACGCTCGTCGAGACCGTCCCGCCCCACGGCAGGACGGTGACGGCGTCGACGCCGCCGCGCGCGACGCGCAGCTCGTCCAGCGACAGCGGGAAATCGACCGGTGCGATGATCGAGACGGCTTCGCGCTGCGCATCGAACGCCGCGGTCACGGCGATATTGGTGGCGCGGCTGCGCAGCAGCGGATCGCGAACGCGGACCGACAGGCGGCGGAAGCGGCTGCCGAAGCCGGGCTGGGAGCGGAGCCGCCGCGGCGCGGCGCGCGATTCTACCGCCTCGGCGGTGAGCGTCAGACCATCATTGCCCAGCGGCAGCACGACGCCCGCCGCCAGCAACCGGTTGCGCGGCGACGGATCGAGGATCGAGCGGTTCTTGGTGGTGTTGGGATAGCCGCTGGCGCGCAGATACAGCGTCTCGCCGAGCCCGAGCGCCGAGTTGAACGTATAGCCCAGCCCCGCACCGTAGCGGCCGAGGCTTTCCGACAGGCCGTTGTCGAGCGACAATTGCATCGTGACCGGACGATGCGTGCCGTCGAGCACCAGCACCGTCGCCCCGACCTGCGACCCCGGCGCGAGCGTCGAGCGCAGACGCAGCCCGGGCAGATCGCCCGCCAGCAGGAGCGCGCGCTCGATCGCCGCCAGCGTCACCGTGGAATCGCCGACCAGCTTCTGCAGCGTGGCCGCGACCCGCGACCGGACCCGCGCCGGCACCGCCGTGGCATCGATGCGCTCGATGAAGCCCGGGGTCAGGATCAGCTTGAGCGTCGTTCCGTCGTCAAGCTGCTGCGGCGGCACCGTGACGCGCACCAGCACCTGCCCGGCCTGCGCGTAATGCGCCTCCAGCGCGCGCGCCGCGGCATAGATGTCCGACACATGGATGCGCTTGCCCAGCAACGCGGTACGCAGCTCCGCCAGCGCGGTCGGATCGACCGCCGCGCCCTCGACCGTCAGGTCGCCCAGCGTGACCTCCAGCGCCTCGGCGCCCGGCGGGGTCTCGGGACCCCCGCCCTGCGGAAGCTCCACCCGGCCCTGCGCCTGCCTGACCGGCGGCGCCAGCGTCGACGGCGTGATCTGGGAGGCGGTCTGGGCGAACGCCGTTACCGGCGCTCCGGCCGAAAGGACGATCCCGGTCACAAGCAACTGCTTCATCACAATATTTCGCTGCATAATCTCGTATCTTCCTGTATGCGCAAATTACATCGCGCCCTTTCGATGGGGCACGTCTTTCCGGCATATACGGCTAGACCCAATTGCGCGGTTACGGCATTGTCTATCCTGAGCGATGTCGTCCCGTTTGACTGACGTTCATGGCCGGCAATGCCGATGTGAATCATTCCAGTCTGCTGATGAGTGCTGTCGCGCTCGTTTCATTCATAGACGATTGTGCGCACATCGGTTCGACGCCGCCGACATTTTGTAAGGAATACGGTGGATAGCGTGCGCTGACCGCAGCCGGTGAGGCGATCCGTTGCCCCTGTCGTCAGTCATGCGGCCGTTTTACTTGGGCTTCCTGCTTGCAACTGTATGAAACCAAGTACTTGTAGCGGCGCCATTGCTGCCCGTGTGACGCCTGGGTCTGGTCTGGCCTGCGGCGACATCCACGCGTCATCCCCGCTTGACGAGCGGTGCGGCACGGCGCAGCCTCTACCGGGATACGAGCAATGCGCTCGCAGGTTATCGCGCCCGGATAGCGGGAGTTTGTCGATGAACGTCAGGTCCTTCGCACGGATCGCCATCGCTGCCGGCACGGCGGCGCTGCTCCCGGGGGCCACGCAGGCGGGGCCGGTCTTCTCGGGCAGCGGCGCGGTCGTTCGCGTGCTTCCCGACCAGATCGCCTTCACGCATCGGCAGGCATTGCTGGCGCTGCGCAAGGTGGCGCTGCTCCGGCAGCAGCGCGACGGCGGGACGCTCTCGGCGCACAGCCGCGCGTCGATCCAGACGCGGCTCGACGCGATCAACGCGCGCTATGCCCGCACGCTACGCAACAACAACCCGCTGAGCCTCGACAGCACCGGACATGCAAGCAAGGTGCGCCCGCAGACGGACTGGACGCACGCCGGCCTGTTCACGACCGGATGGCAGTAAAACCGCTTGATCTCTGCTGTTTGCGACACCCCGCAAACGGGATTGACGCACCAGCCGAACCGCACGACAGTCGCGGCTCGGTCGCAGGGGCGAGCCGGGGGAGATAGTCCGATGCGTTATGTGGGTCTGGGGTTGGCAGCCGTCGCGATGCTGCTGGCGAGCGGCGCGGTGGCGCGCGAGCGCAAGTCCGCTGCCGTGACCGATCCCGACAAGATAATCTGCCGCTCCGAAGAGAACACCGGCAGCCGCCTCTCCAAGACCAAGCGCTGCATGTCGGCACGCGACTGGGCGGCCGAAAAGGCCGCGAACCAGCAGGATATCGAGCGCGTGCAGGCCAATCGCTACAAGAACAACTGACACCGGTCACGGCGCGGATCGTCGGCGTCTTCGATCCGGGCGTTTTCCTCCTTCGTCGCCCCGGACCTGATCCGGGGCCCCGCTTCTTCTTTGTACCCGAAGACAAAAGCGGGATCCCGGATCACGTCCGGGATGACGGGAAAGCGGGCTGGACCTAAGTCCGTCCCGCCGCTCAGTCCTTATAGCCGAGCGCGTCGATCCATGGCTGGAGGATCGGCATGACCGGCGCCAGCGGCTGGCGATACCGTTCCCAGCGCGCCAGCGCGCGGGTGTAGAGCGGCTCGGTGATTTGCGCGTAACTGGCGGTTTTTACAGGGCCGCGCGCCAGTGCGCTGGCGCGGTGATCGGCATAATGCGGCTGCCAGGCGAGCCCGAGGAAATCGAGCAGGCCGCGCAGTTCCTGTTCGAGGTCGGCGATCATCCGTTCGTAGCGGACGCGGTGGACCTTTAGCTCCGGGAAGAGACTGGTTCCGCGCTCAAAAATCGTGAAGGCGGCGTCGTAGACGCGGGCGGTCTCGTCGAGCGTGGTGAAGCTGCGCATCGCGGTGTTGAGCCGGAAATTCGCCATAAAACAACTGAGTACCGTGTCGCATGGATGCCGTTCGACCAGCACGATCTTCGCATCCGGGAACAGCCGGCGGATCGTCGCGACGCGCACCATGTGCAGCGGGTGCTTGTCGACCAGCAATTGCGTGCCCGGCGGTGTAACCGCATCGGCTTGCCGGAAATATTCGGCGCGCAACGCGGCGGCGCCGGCATCGTCGAGCGTCGCCAGCCCCTCCTCGGTCAGCCCCGTCGACTGGGTGGCGAGCGCGAGGAACGGTTGCTCTTCAAGGACATGCACGCCGTCGACGTTCAACAGCAGCGTATCGAGCAAGGTGGTGCCCGAGCGCGGGAAGCCGACCACGAACACCGGCGCGGCGCGGTGCGGATCGGGCGCGACCGGGTGCCACGACGCGACCCGTTCGGACGTCAATCGCGCCGAAATTACCCCCAGCCGATCGCGATAGGTGTCACCCGGTGCGGCCGGATAGAGCGATTGCGCCGCCGCGTTCATCGCGGTGAAGGCCGCGAAGGCTTTTTCGGGTTGACCCTGCCGATCATAGAGATCGCCGAGCAACTGATGGCGGCGCAGTGGGTGGATTTCATCCGGGACGCGCTCGGCCAGCGCCAGCGCTTCGGCGACGTTGCCGCGGCGGCGCGCGACCCACGCGCGCAGGAAGTCGAGCTCGATCGCGTCGGGCGCGCGCGCCGCCAGCGCGTCGACCACCTGCTCCAGCTCGTCGATGCGGTTGACGCTTTCGAGCAGCAGCCCGAGCTCGACGAACGCGCCGGTATAGCCATCGGTCAGCGCGATCGCGCGGCGGAACGCCTGTTCGGCGGCGCGCGGGTTCTCGCACGCCGCCTCGGCGGTGCCGAGTTCGAGCTGCACCTCGGGGTCGTTCGGGGCGAGGGCGGCGGCGTCGCGCATCACGCGCTGGCGGACGTCGAAGCGCCCGGCGTCGCGCAACGCCTGCGCGAGGTTGATGTAGAGGCGGACGTCGTTCGGAGCGTAGCGCACCGCCTCGTCGAACGCCGCGACTGCCTCGTCCACCCGGCCGGCGGCAAGTCGCGCGCTGCCGAGGTTGTTCCACGCGCGATAGTCGCGCGGATCGGCGGCGACGATCGCCTCGTAGTCCGCCGCCTCCCCCGCCCCGGTCGCGACACGGGCGTGCGCGGCGAGCAGGCGGAGCTTGGGATGCGCATGGCCGTTGCCGACCGCCAGCGCTTCCTCGGCACGCCCGGCGCTCATCAAGGCGGTGGCGAGATTGATGCGCGCCGGGTCGTTACCGGGGTCGAGCGCGAGCAGTTGCGCGAACAGCGTGGCCGCACGGTCAGCCTTTCCTGAATGCGCGGCGAGCAAGCCGCCGAACTCGATCAACGCAGGCTCGTTCGGGCTGTGCTGCAACGCGGTCTCGATCAGCGCGAGACCACCGGCGGCGTCATGGGCGCGGGCGCGGGCGGTCGCCGCGGCAATCAGCTCGGAAACGTCTGTCATATCAGAGACCCTAGAGCGTGATCCGTCGTAGCTGAAGCGTCACCTTGCCCCCAGCTCGTCATTGCGAGCGCAGCGAAGCAATCCAGGGCGTCCTGGTCCGGCCCTGGATTGCTTCGCTGCGCTCGCAATGACGGATGATGAATTCGGCCGCATGCCATCACACCTCAGAATGGTGGCCGCGCGATGTCGAAGGCGACGGTCAGCCGCTCGCCGGCCGCGAACGGCTGCGTGCGGTGCCACATATACGAGGGGAACAGCACCAGCCGCCCCGGCTGCGGCGCGATCGTCTGCCACGGCGCGAGCGTGTCGCCGACGAGCGTCGGCGCGTCACCGAGGCTGAGCCAGCCCGCCTGCGCCGCATCGCCCGGCTGCGCGTCGGGCAGCGCGACATAACAGGCCGAGCTGATCCACCCCGCCGGATGGACGTGATCGACGTGATGCCCGCGATCGGTGAGCCGCACCGACCACGATCCGGCGAAGCGCAGCGCGTCGCGGCGCGGCGCGAGCAACGGGTGCGCGGGGTCGAGGGGCGGCAGCGCGGCGACATACCCGGCGACTGCC
This sequence comes from Sphingomonas sp. 8AM, assembly GCF_902506455.1. Classification (GTDB taxonomy): domain Bacteria; phylum Pseudomonadota; class Alphaproteobacteria; order Sphingomonadales; family Sphingomonadaceae; genus Sphingomonas. Next base: position 1,490,009 of record NZ_LR733844.1, read on the forward strand.
GCGCGTACGGCATCGCGCAGCCGAACGATCGTCGCATCCTGCCGCGCGAACAACGGGCCGTCGGTCTGCGTGCCGCCGCGCAGCGACTGGTCGAGCGGCGCGGCGATCGTGCGGTGGAGCGTGCGCAGCGTCGCGGCGAGATCGTCGACCGGACCGATGGCGTCGCCGAGATCGAAGACGCGGATCAATCCCCCGCCCCGCTCCAGCCAGTCGCTGCGCGCGTCGCCGGTCAGCCGCCACGCCAGCGCAGCGAGCGGCCACAGATCGTGTGTGTCGTGCGTCAGCCGTCCTTCGAGCGCGGCGCGCGCGGCATCGGCGCGCCGCGCGCGCAGCAGGTGGCGGACATAGCCGGCGAGCGCCTCGACATCAGCGATCGGCAGCTGCGCGCGGTACAGGCGATCGGCCGCGGCGAGGTCGCCGTCCTTGGACCACGTGCCCGCCTCGAGCAGGTCGAGCGTGCGGCTCGCGCCGACCGCGGCGCGCGCCTGCGCGACGATCCGGCGCGCGGCCGCGGGCTGCCCGGCGCGCGCGACGGTCGCGGCATGGTCGCGCCACAGCAATCCGTCACGCGGGCGGGTCGCGAGCGCGGTCACATAAGCCGCGGCGTAATCCTGACGGTCGCCGGCCTGCCAGCGCAGCCGCGCGAGCGTCGCATGGCCGTCATACCAGCCGGGGTGCTGGCGCAGCACGTCGGCGAGAAACGTGGTGGCGATATCCACCTGCCCTGCGGCGACCAGCGCGGCGGCGCGGCCGAGCATCACGCCGGCGTCGAGCGGCGCGAGCGCAAGCGCGCGGTCGAACAGCGCGACCGCGGGCTCGCCGATCTCGAGCGTGACGCGCGCCAGCGTGTGCGCGATCAGCGCGTCGTCGGGGGCGAGCGCCGCGGCCCGGCGCGCGGCGGCCCGCGCGGCGGCGTGGTCCTGCGCCGCACGCTGCGCGGCGGCCAGCAATTGCCACAGCGCCGCGTCGTCGGGAGTATGGGCGAGCGCGGCGGTCAGCGCGGCGATCACGTCCGCCTCGCGCCATGCCGCGACGGCGCGCGCGACCTGCGGGGCGAGTGCTGCGGCGGTGGTCGGGGTGGACATGGTTTCGATCCGGCTTGGACAACAGGTTGATTCGTTCCGTCGCCCCGGCCTTGAGCCGGGGCCCTGCTTCTTCGTGGTGACCGGGAGAAGAAGCGGGATCCCGGATCACGTCCGGGATGACAGGGTGGAAAGTGTGCACGCTCGAAGCTGGCACGTCACGCCGGCGACGGCCGGCGTCCAGTCGGGGGGCGCTGGTGATGCGTGTTGCGCTTCGTTCCCGTGGGCCTTCCCAACCGGGCCCCGGCCTTCGCCGGGGTGACGGGAGGAGTGGGTTTGGAGCGGGTGGATCGGACTGATCCGTCATTGCGAGCGGAGCGAAGCAATGACGAACATGAAGGCCCCTCCAACCAAAAAAGGGCGGGTCCGCAGACCCGCCCCTCTCTGTTTCGGCGCTGCCGGACCCTTACAGGTTCAGCGTCACGCCCGCGTAGATGTAACGGCCGAGCGCGTCGTAGACGCCCGGGAAGGTGTTGCCGTTACAGACCACGCCCGGGCACGCCTGCGAACCGGTCAGCGGCGGCTCGCGGTCGAGCAGGTTGTTCGCGCCGAGACGGAACGTGTACGCGTCATTGACACGGAACGTCATCGCCAGATCGAAGTAGCTCTGCACGCCCAGTTCGGCGAGACCCGGACGGGGCACGCCACCCGGCGCCGGGCCGCTGGCGCCCGGGTTGTTGAGGTTCGAGTTCGGATCGGTCGCGTCGATCTTCACGTTGCCGAAGTAGCGCCACCGCACCGACAACCCGACGCCCGACGGCGAACTGAAGCTGATGCGCGCGTTGTGGCGCCATTCCGGGGTCGGCTGGAGACAGGTGGTGCCGAACAGGCCGACGCAGTCGTACGACCCGCTGACGCCCGTATCAGTGACCAGACGGTCGAGCCACGTCCCGTTGAAGTTGAAGCCCAGCGAACCGAGGCCACCCAGCGGGTAGGAATAGCTGGCGCCGACGTCGATGCCGCGCGTCGCCAGACCACCGATATTCTTGGTGGTGTTGGTGACATAGCCCTGCGGCGTCAGCCACAGCGAACCCGCCGCGTCACGATTGACCAGCCCGCAGAACTCGGTGTTGAGCGTCGTGTTGCAGGCGTTGAGGATCGTGTCGGTGCCGATCGTGGTGACCGCACCCTTCACCTTGATGTCGAAGTAATCGACGGTCAGCGCGAAGCGCGGCAGGAACGACGGCTGGATCACGACACCCGCGGTGTAGGTGTCGGCGACTTCCGGCACGAGGTTCGGGCTGCCGCCGATCAGGCCGTTATACTGGCTCGACGGGTTCTCGGCGACGGTCTGCCCGATGCGCAGACCCTGCAACAGACAGCCCTGATCGGCCGCGGTCAGCACGCGACCCGCGCACGGATCGCTGTTGCCGACGAGCGCGACACGCTGCGGCGCGAACAGATCCTGGACGGTCGGCGCGCGGACGGCGCGGTTGTATCCGCCGCGGAAGCGGATGTCGCGGATCGGCGCGAACTCGCCCTCGATCTTGTAGGTGTCGGTCGAGAAGCCGCGGCCCGCCGAAGTCTTGTACGACGAGTAGCGATAGCCGCCGGTGAACGACAGGTTGTAGATGAAGCTGTCGAACACGACCGGCACGCGAAGCTCGCCGAACACTTCCTTGACGTTGAACGAGCCCGAGACCGGGAGCGTCGCCGCGCCCTGACCCGACAGGTCGCCGGTCTGGAAGGCCTGGTCGGTCTTCAGGTCGAGCGCTTCCTTACGATATTCGGCGCCGATCGCGAGACCGAGACCCTCGCTCGCCCACGGGCTCTTGATCCCGTATTCGCCGAGCTGGCCCGAGAAGCTGGCCGAGGCCACCTGCTCGCTGACGACGCCGCGCTGGAAGCCCGGGGTCGACAGATAGGCGACCGACTCCGGCGTCACGCTGTTGAGCGAGAAGACGTTGTAGGGAACGCAGTTCGGATCCTCACCGGTCAGCACCGAGCGGCAGACGGGCGCGCCGCCGTTCGGGTTCGACACGACGTCGAGCGCACGGCCGAGGCGCGTGATCGAGAAGTCGTTGAGGTAGGTTTCCGCGAAATTGGTGCGGCCGTACTGGTAGTAGGCGTCATACGACCAGGCACTGCCCAGATCGCCGCGCGAACCGATCACGCCGCGGAAGCTGGTGTGCTGGAGATCGTCCTGACGCGCACCGCCCTCGACGTTGCGGCGGAAGGTCTGCAGATAGCCGCGGTTGTAGGCGGCACCCGTCGTGGGATCGAAGAACTGCGCGGCCGTGGTGTCGCCGAAGACGCTCGGGTTGTAGATCGCCTGCCCGACGACGCGCTGGCCGGTCAGCTGGTTGGCGGGGCTGTTCGCGACGAGCAGATTGTCACGACGGCAGACGAACGCCTGCTGCGCGGCGCCCAGCAGCGGGTTGTCGCAGTTGATCGACGTGGTGTTGCCGAAGTTGCCCGACGGCGCGATCTGCGCGACGGTGCGGTCGTCCATGAACATGAACTCGGCGTAGGGCTTGATCGCGTTCGACACTTCGTAGTTCGCGAAGAAGCCGGCGGTGTAGCGCTCGTCGGGGCGCTGGTAATAGTTCAGCGGGTTGAAGTTGAACGGCGTGCGGCCGGCCGCGAACGTCCCGCCCTGACCGGGCTGGAAGAAGGTCGAGGTGAAATCCGCCCCGGTGCCGTCGAACGCAACGAACGAGCCCTGCGGCGAGGTCGCCGAACCGGCGCAGGCGAACGGATTGGCCGCGCCGGCAGCGTTCGCGCTCAGCGAGCACGACGAATAGTCGCGGTTCGCCTGGAGCACGGGGTTGATCTTGCGGTAGCCGCCATAGGCGGTGATGTGGCCGCGACCGTCGTCGAAGCTGGTACCGAACGCCGCGGTGACGTCGATGGTGCCGCCGTCGGTCGCCATCCCGGTCGGATAGCCGGCCGGCGCGCCGTACGGCGAGCTGCTGTTCAGCGCCGGCAGGATGCCGCTGCCACCACGGTTGTTGTGGTTGAACATCGAATACTGGCCGTCGAGGCGGAAGCCCTCGAAGTCGGTGTCCATGACGAAGTTGACGACGCCGGTGACCGGGCTGGTCGCCTCGAGGTTCGGCGAGCGGATGCGCGACCCGGTGACGACGATGTCGCCGCCCTGTGCCGCCTTGTTGTCACCATCGGCGTTCGCGACCGGTGCCTGGCCTTCGAGCGGACCGGCGCTGGCACCGGTCGGATCGTTCGCGACCTGCGCCGCGGCGGGCAGGCTGCCCAGCATCGCGCCGGCAACGATCGTGCTGGCGAGCAGTCGACGCCTCATCGAAATCGTCTTCATAAGACCCCCATTTTGAAATAGCCGTGTTCTATCGCGCCCTAAGCTGGCAGCGCTTGTGTCGACGCTACGAACGGCGGAAATAATGGGCAATCTCGACTAGTCTGAATTGCAACGAAATTTTAGATCTGTTGCAGTCGGGTTACACTTTCGGGCCGATGATGAGGGAAAAATGAGCAGATCGACGGTCTTCGTGCCTGTTTTTGGCGCAATCCTCGTGTCGTGCCTGTCCGGCGTGGCGAGCGCCGATCCCGCGTCGCCCGATCGCAGCGGGGTCGCCGACGCGGTGCTCCGCTGCCGCACGATCGCCGGCGATGCGGCGCGGCTGAAATGTTTCGATGCCGCCGCGGGGGCGCTGAACGGCGCGATCGCCGCGCGGCAGGTGGTGGTGGTCGACCGCGCCAGGGTCGAGGCCGAGCGCCGCGCGCGCTTCGGTGAACGCCGCCGCGCCGCCGATCTGCCGACATTGCAGGACGCCGACGGCAACCGGCTCGACACGCTGACCGGCAAGCTGGCGCAGGCGGCGCGGACCGGCGACGGCAACTGGAGCTTCACGCTGGCCGACGGCTCGCGCTGGCTCCAGACCGACGGGCAGGCGTTCGCGGTCGCCCCGCGTTCCGGCGAAACCGTGGTGGTCAAGCGCGCCGCGCTCGGCTCGTACAAGCTGACGGTCGGGCGTCAGCCCGGCGTGCGGGTACGGCGGCGCTCCTAGGCCCGCGCTACCCCTGCCCCTCCCCGAGCCGCCGCACCGTCGACACCAGCTCGGCGAGCGCCGGATCGCGGATCGGCTCGGCGACGCGCAGCTCGCGCGTGCGCTCGCCGAGCGTAAGCCCGAGCGTATAGGTGCGCGCGTCGGGACGCGGTGCCTCGTCGGGGGCTGCGCAGCCGAAGAAGTCCGCCGCCTCGGCAAGCGTACACAGCTGCGCGCGCACCGGCGGGTCGAGATCGTCGAGCGCCACCGCATGATCGCGCGCGCGGCCGGGAAAGTGCGCGAATCCGCCCTCGACGCGCAGCCGCGCCTCGTCGGCCATCACAACACCCCCACGGTCGCCCAGGCGTCGGCGACCGCCTTCGCCTCCGCGCCGTCCGCGCCATAACGGCGCGTGGCCACGTCGCGGGTGATCTGCGCAAAGCCCGCGAAATCGGTATTGGCGCGCGTCGCCGGATCGAGCAGCGCATCGTACCAGATCTGCCCGGCGCGCTCCCACGCATGCCCGCCGATCGCGGTCGCGGCGAGATAGAAGGCGCGGTTCGGAATGCCCGAGTTGATGTGCACCCCGCCATTGTCCTGATTGGTGCGCACGAACCCGGCCATGTCGGCCGGCTGCGGGTCCTTGCCGAGCACCGGATCGTCATAGGCGGTGCCGGGCGCTTTCATCGAGCGCAACGCCGCGCCGTTCACCGCCGCGGTCAGCAGCCCGGCACCGATCAGCCAGTCGGCCTCCGCGGCGCTCTGCCCGAGCAGATGCTGCTTCACGAGGCTCCCGAACACGTCCGATATGCTCTCGTTGAGCGCCCCCGACTGGCCATAATAGGCGAGCCCCGCCTCCTTTTCGGTGACGCCATGCGCCAGTTCGTGCCCGATGACGTCGAGCGCGACCGTGAAGCGGTTGAAGAGCTGCCCGTCGCCGTCGCCGAACACCATCTGCGTCCCGTCCCAGAAGGCATTGTCGTAATCGCGATCGTAATGGACGGTCGCATCGAGCGGCAGCCCGGCATCGTCGATCGAGTTGCGGCCATAGGCTTCCCAGAACAGCGCAAAGGTCGCGCCGAGCCCGTCATAGGCCTCGTCGGCGGCCGGGTCGCCGGTCGGCGCCTCGCCCTCGCGGCGGACGATCGTCGCGCCGGGCGCCTGCGCCGCGCCCTTCGCATCGCGGATCGTGCGCAGCGGGGTCGGTGCGGGCACGATGCCCGCCGCGGCGCGCAACCGCGCCAGCGCGCCGAGCACCGGGCCGGCGGTGGTCGCGCGCACGATGCGGATCGTCGGATCGACCAGCAGCCCGCGCATCGCCGCCGCGCGCAGCTCGGGCGGGCCATGCTCGGCGATCCGCGACAGGATGTACGGCGGCAGGATGCAGTGCAGCGCGTGGCGGTGGGCGTGCGGGCACATCGGCATTCTCCTTCTAGAACGAAAAAGGGCGTCAGCTCCCGTCATTACGAGCGTAGCGAAGCAATCCAGAGCCGGACCAGGACGCCCTGGATTGCTTCGCTGCGCTCGCAATGACGACAAAACGGAGCCAACTCATTCTGGTGCGCCATCGCGACGGGCGCGGCGGAGCGCGAACGGCACCAGCGCGACCCACATCACGGTCAGGAAGGCGAGCAATTGCGTGGTCTGCGCTGCGCCGCCGGGCAGATAGCCGAACCCGCCCAGCGACGCGGCGTAGAGCGCGAACGACACGACCGCGACCGCGATCGCCGGCACGTCCGCGCTGCCGCCCGCATCCTGCGTCGCGAACCAGCGCAAGGCGACGACGAACAGCATAATGACCCCGATCAGCAGTAACCGCAGCCCGGCATGACCGGCGGCGATGCCGGTCGCGAGCGGGTAGAGCGTCACCGCCTCGACCGGGAACAGCTTCACGAGGCTGGTGTAATAAGGCTCGGCGGGCGGCGGCGCGGCGGCAGTCTTGCGCAGCGGGTCGGGCCTGAGCCGCAACGTACCACGCAGCGCCGGGCGGGTGGTGGCGACCGGCATGCCGAGCGCGGTGATCGCGCGCCCGACCGCGGCGGCGTAGCGCGCGACCGCGTCATCGTCGGGAGCGAGCGCCGCGCCGATCGCGACCGCCTGCTCGCTGCGATCCTGCACGGACGCATAGGCCGGCTGGTCGCCGGCGACCGGCGCCGCGGCGAAGCGGTCGCGCGCACTGCCGAGCGTGGTGCGCAACCCGAACAACGTGTCGAAGAAACGCGGGACGAAGCGGGCGTCCTCGACCAGACCTTGCAGCTGGTCGGCGAGCGCGTCGGCGGCTGCGACGGCGGTGGCGAAGTCGGTCATAGCGGCGTCCCCAGCGAAGCGATCAGCCCGAGTGCGCGGGTGAGACGATCGATGTTCACGCGCGCCGCGGCGCGGCGCTGCGCGGGCGTGAAGCGTCCGGCAAGCGCGTCGCGCAGCCCGGCCTGCGCGGTCGCGGCGAGCGCGAGCGCGGCGCTCACCTCGGCGGCGCGTGCCGGTCCATCGCGCGCGGCGGCACGCGCGGCGAAGATCCGCGCTGCCAGTTCCTCGCGCTGCGCCGCGCCCAGATCGGCGCGCCCGCGCAGATAGCTGCGGAACAGCGCGTTGCCGTACAGATCGTCGGCGGTGCGCGCCGCGCCCTTGCCCCAGACATCGACCTGCACCGTGAGCGCGGCGAGCGCGCGATCGACCGTCGCGCCACGCTCCGCCACCAGCGCGCGCACCGCTTTCACGTCGCGCGCCTCGCGCGCGAGCTGGTCGGCGAAGGCGATCAGCGCGATCAGGCTCTGCCCCTGCTCGCTCGCCGCAGCGGCGTTGATGCCGGGAATGTCGGTTCCCGCGACGAAATTGCCGAAGCGCGCGACGCGGTCGACCTGATCGGCGAACGCGGTCAGCTCGGCGACGACATCGGTTTTGGGCGCGTCGAGGATCGCGGCGAGCGCATCGGCATAATCGGCGACCGCCGCGAGCAACGCGATGCGCGGCGCGAGGATCGCGCGCGGGCTGTCGGCGATGTCGATCGCGAAGGCGGCATGGCCGGGCGCGGGTGCGGCGTCGCCAGGACACAAAGGCGCCGGCGTGGCACGCGGGTCGAGCGGGATCTGGATCCGCAGCGGCGTGAGCGGCAGGCAGCCCGGATCGCTGGCGACCAGCGCGGCCGCAGCGGCGCGGCGCCGCGCCTCGATGTCGTCGAAATAGCGCGCGCTGGCGGCGACCGCGACGCGCGTGTCGCGCTGCACCGCCCCGGCCGACTCCAGCCGGATCGCATTGCCCGCGCACCCGGCGAGCAGGGCGGGCAACAGCAGCAACGGGACCGAACGACGCATCCGCACGCTCCTTCAATCGGCGAGTCGGGGCGATCCTTCCATAGTCGCGCGATGTAGGACAGCGTTTCGAGGGGGTTAGCGGGCGGGGCCCGATTGCCTCACACCCTGATGTCCGCCGCCCCGGTGATCCGCTGCCGCACCGTCTCGCCGGTCGCGCGTTCCTCGTTCGAGAAGCCGTCGACGTCCGGCAGCGCGCCGAAATCCAGCCCGGTCATCTCCGCGATCGACCGGATAGAGCGCTGATAGGTGCGGAACGCGCCGAACAGCAGCGCCATGCCGTCGACGTCGACCTCCTGCGCGATCAGATAGGCGGTCGCCGACGGACGGCCGTCGTCGTGAACGAACGCCACCACCTTCCAAAAGGCCAGCGGGATCGCGACGCCGCGGTAGACGGGATCGTCGGCGCGGAAGACCGGGCCGGTGAAGACGCTGGCGCGCTCGCGGACGCGACGGGTGTTGGCGAGGATATAATCCTCCAGTTCCAGCCACGTCCGCTGGTTGAACACCGACAATTGCGGCGCGCAATTGGTGAAGTGGAACGTGTCGCGGTTGGCGGTCGCGGCGTCGGGGCCCCAGTTCGGGTCCTCGCGGCGGACGAGATGCCCGCGGTCGAAATCGTTGTCGGCGTAGAGCGCGTCGCCGGCCTGCGCTTCCGCGGGGATGCGGCCGTCGAGCGCCCACGGATCGCCGCCACGCGGCACCGACACGCTGGCGCTGCCGTCGAGATTGGCGGCGGTGAACAGCGCCAGCCGCCGCGTCCGCGACATCACCACGGTGAAATGCGTATAGTCGAGCCGTCCGTCGTCGCGTCCTGCGACGGGCAGCACCGCGTCGGCCGGGACGGTCGGCAGCGGCACCGCGAACGCGCCGAGATGGTCGGCACTATAGCCCTCGCGTCCCGCCAGCGAGGCGGGTGACGAGGTGCGCGCTTCCGCCAGCAGCGCCGGTGCTGGTGCGACCAGCGGGCGCAGATCCACCAGCCGGGGACGGTAGTGGAGGTCGATCGTCGTCATACGCTGTCTCCGCAAAAGGCGCCCGACCGTGCATAATCCATGAGCGCGCGCTTCGTTCGGCCCGTGCGCGGCATTGCCCGCACGCCGGTCGCCGGGTAGCGGACGCGGGATGCACGCGCTTCCCCGCCCCGCCTGGCTGATCGGCGCGCTGGCGCTGCTGCTCGCGGGCTGCGGCGGACGCTACCGCGCGGTCAGCGACACGCCCGTGACGATCGGCCGGCCCTATGTGGTGCGCGGGGTCAGCTACGTCCCCGCCGCCGCCCCCGATTACGACATGCTGGGGCGCGCGAGCTGGTATGGCGGCGAGAGCGGCAACCGCACCGCACGCGGCGAGAAGTTCCGCCCCGGCTGGATCACCGCCGCGCATGCCACGCTGCCGCTGCCGAGCTATGTCGAGGTGACGTCGCTCGATACCGGCCGGGTGATCGTGGTGCGCGTCAACGATCGCGGCCCGTTCGCGCGCGGGCGGATCATCGATCTGTCGAAAGGCGCGGCGCAGGCGCTGGGGCTGCGCGACTCCGGGCACGGCGCGGTGCGGGTGCGCGTCGTCGAACCGCCCGAGCGCGACCGTGAGCGGCTGCGCCACGGCAAGCCCGCCGCACCACGCCCGGACGCCGATCCGACGGCGCTGGCGTTCTGGCGCGCGCAGCTGGCGGCCTCGGGGATGTAAGGCCTTGGCGGCTCCGATCGTCGACCGGCAGATCGCTTCCATTTCGTGCGGCGAAAACGCACCACGGCGCGGTGAGCATCGCCCGCCGCGCCGCGTTCCCGTGACAGTGCCGCGGGCGTCGCCGCCCGCGGCCTTCCGTCATCAGCCGAAGATGATGTCGCTCGACAGCATCTTGAGGTTGGTCTGGATCGAGAAGTCGGCGACACCGTCGCCGTTCACGTCGCCTTCCAGATAGTAGAGGCCGTCGACGCGTACGGTGTGCAGCTCGCCGGCGGTCTTGGTGAAGGCGCCGTCGCCGAGCCACTTGAACGGATCGATCGCGCCGCCGGTCTTGGCATCGAGCTGGCTGAGGTCGATCTTGTCGACACCGCGCGTGAAGTCCTTGACCGTGTCCTTCACCCCCAGGCTGACGAAGCGGAAGATGTCCGCGCCGTAGCCGCCGACATAGATGTTGTTGCCGGTCCCGCCGATCAGCAGGTCGTCGCCGTCACCGCCCAGCAGCGTGTCGTTGCCCGCGCCGCCGAACAGCACGTCGTCGTCGAACACACCGTCGAGGATGTCGTCGCCGTCGCCGCCGTACAGCGTGTCGGTACCGCGCCCGCCGTACAGCTGGTCGTTGCCGGAGCCGCCATCGAGCCAGTCGTTGCCGTCATGCCCGTAGAGGATGTCGTTGCCGGCACCGCCGAAGATCGTGTCGTCGCCGCCGTTGCCGTACAGCTTGTCGTTGCCGGCATTGCCGGTCAGCGTATCGGCGTTGTTCGATCCGTAGAGGACGTCGTCGCCGCTGCCGCCTTCCAGCGCCTCGATGCTGACGAACTTGTCGCCCTTGGCATCGCCGACCGTGCCGCCGTTCGATGCCAGCGACGCGGCGACGCCGACCGTCGAGGTGCGATAGCTGGCGGTGTCGAACCCGCCGTTGCCGATCAGCGTATCGGCACCCGCGCCGCCGATCAGGATGTTGGCGCCATTGTCGCCGGTCAGCGTGTCATTGCCGCGGCCGCCCTCGATCCCCTCGAAATTGAGGTAGATGTCGCCCCTGGCATCGCCGGCGGTGCCGCGCCCGGTCAGCAGCGAGACCGCGACCGCGTCCGCCGAGTCACGATAGCTGACGATATCGGTGCCCGTGCCGCCGTCGAGGCGGTTGACGACGCCGTTGCCGATGATCGTGTCGTTGCCGCTGCCGCCGACCGCATTCTCGATGATCGCGCCATAAGCGATGCCGACATTGTCGGTCAGCGCGAGGTTGCGCTGCCCGTTGAGGAGCTGCGCATAGAGCCGGTCGTAGCTGGCGCGGTCGATCGCTTCATAGCCGAGCGCGGCGCGGTTGGCGTTGACCTGGTCGAACGACAGCCGATCGCGCACTTCCTCGATCGTTACGCCGCCGATGCTGCTGAGCGAGCCGGCGTTGAGGTTGATCACCTGATCGGTGCGATAGCCCGAGGCATCGAGCGTGTCGTTGCCGCCGGCATCCCAGATCGTCACGATCGGCGCCTTGTTGACCGTGAAGTCGAACACCGTCTTGCCGGCGGTCGAGTTGAAGCCATAGACGGTGTCGCCGGTGCGCGTGGTGGTGTCCGCGCCGTACATCTTCTGCACCGCAAGGATGTCGTGGATCATCGGCGTGCCACCATAGGCATAGGCCATGGTGTTCCAGTCGATGTCGCCCGCGCCGATCGCGCCCGGGTTCCAGTAGGACATGATCGTGTAGTTGCGCGCGTCCTGATAATATTCCGCGCCATTGGCGTAATTGACCGCGAAGCCGGGGCCGAAATTGTAATTGCCCGGATGCGACAGGCCGATCGAGTGGCCGATCTCGTGGGTCAGCGTGTTGAGCCCGTAGCCGCCCGGGGTCAGCTGGAAGTTGCTCGGCTGGCTGGCCGAGACCCAGACGTCGCCGACGATCCGCTCGGCGTCGCCGTTGACGACGGGATCATCGTCGACCGTGCCGAACGGCAGCCGCGCATAGGCCTGCGTGTCCGGCGCGTTGGCGAGATTGCCGAAGTTGATGTCGGCCTGATAGGCGTTGACCTCGCGGAACGAGATATCGACGACATCGTCCCAGAAGCCGATCGCGAGCCGCGCGGCGTCGCGCTGTGCGGCATTGAAGGCGCCGAAGTTGAAATATTCGTCGAGATATTCGACCTTGCCCTCGTAGCGATAGGAATAGCCGCTCGCCGCGAGCTGTTCCTGCGAGAAGTGGAAGCCGAACGTCACCTCGCGCAGGTTGCTGTCGCCCTGTCGCGCCGGGTCCGGCCCGCCGATCCAGCTCGCGCCCGAGCGGTTGAGGTAGGAGGCGATCTGGTCCGCCGACCAGATCGGCTTGCCGTTCGCGGCGGTGGTGCCGGCGAGATAATCGACCGACCCGTGCTCGGCGGTCAGCTTGAGCCCCGCCAGCGGGTCGACGAAGCCGACGTCCTTCTGCACGCCGCCGGTGCAGGCCGGGCAGGTGCAGGCCACATCCTTGAGCACGCTGCTCTGATGCTCGCTGTGCTGGATCAGTTGCTCGATCTCAGCGGTGTTTCCGATCGCCATAAACCCGTCTTCCCCTCTTTTTGGTCTCTACATTGATGGTCTGGTGCGGCCGTTATCCGCGTCAGGATTGCGGCGGCGCGCCGGGCAGCGGACGCCCGCGCGCGGCGCGAACCGCCTGCCACGGCAGCGTCTCGGCGAGCAGCGCGGCGACCGCGCGGTCGAGCCCCGCCGCATCGTCGGCCGCGACGATCCGCGGCGCGGCGGCGAAGAACTGCCCCGACCCGGTGGCATTGCGGAACGGGCGGAGCGTCAGCGCGATCACGTCCGCGCCGTGCACCGGCGCGACGGTCGCCTGCACCAGCAAGGTCACGCGCCCCGGCGCGAGCGCCGCGCCGCCGAGCGCGGCGGTCTCGACCGGCACCGGCGCGCCCTTCGCAGCCTGCCGGGTGACGGCGGAACACAGCCGGTCGTGGAGCGCGCCGGTGTCGACCCCGCGCGGGGTGTGGACGAGGCAGGTGATGCCGAGCGCGGTGAGGTCCTGCCAGATCGGCGCGGGGCTGGCGGGTGCGGGGGCCGGCGGCTGGCCGGGCGCCGCGGGCCGGGCGCCGGCGTCAGCCGCGAGCAGCGCCAGCGACGACGCCGCTGCGATCCTTGCCCCCGACCGGTACCCTGTCGCCACTCCCGTCTCCTCCGAGGAAGTTTCGACGGAGACTGTCCTGCCGACGGGGCAGCGTCAATGGGGTTTTAACCTTGTTGTCATCGCCGGCTCATTTGCTGCCGGGTGGGTCTTTGCCGCCACAGGTAAGGGGCGCTACGTTGAACGATCTGACGGCGGTCGGCGCCTTACCTAACGAGCTGATCGACACTCCCGCGGGGGCGACGTCGCGTCGCCCCCCAGCCCCTCATGCATCCCTTCGCCGGCTGCGCCGTTCGTCCCCTCGACTCCATTCGAGAAAGGACGAGCTTCATGGCGATCTTCAACAAGGACATGGTCGCGCTCGCGGGCAAGAACGAGCTGTGGCAGAAGGAAGTGTACCGCGACGCGAAGGTGCAGATCGTGCTGATGGCGATCCCGGCCGGCGAGGAGATCGGGATGGAGACGCACCGCGCCGACCAGACGACCTTCATCGTCGAGGGCGAGGCGAAGGTGACGATCGACGGCCACAACACCACCGCCGGACCGAACCATCTGGTCGTCGTGCCCAAGGGCGCCGAGCATAACGTCGTCAACAAGGGCGCGGGCGTGCTGAAGCTGTTCTCGGTCTACGCGCCGCCCGCCGAGCCCGAGGGCGCCGCCTTCAGGACCAAGGCCGAGGCCGAGGAGGCCGAAAAGGGCCTGCTCGCCAAGGCGGCGGAGAAGGTGAAGGACGTCGTCGGCGGCTGAGATTGGGGCGGGCGCCTGCCTCTTTCCGTCATCCCGGACTTGATCCGGGATCCCGCTTCTTCCCCTCGGTCGAGAAGGAGAAGCGGGGCCCCGGATCAAGTCCGGGGCGACGAAGGAGGAGAAACCACCGACATCACGGTTACCGCGCCCACCCCTCTTCCGCCGGGGTCAGCGTCTCAAGGAACGCCGCCGCGCTCTCCCGATATTCCGCCTGCTTCTCGGGCGAAAACCGCCCCCACGTCCCGTACATATTCCGCATCCGCGCATTGCCCGCGAAGCGCTTCTCGTGGCGCGCGAGGAAATCCCAGTAGAGCGCGTTGAACGGGCACGCATCCGCGCCGGTCTTCTTCTTCACGTCGAACCGGCAACGCCCGCAATAATTGGACATCCGGTCGATATACGCCCCGCTCGACACATAGGGTTTCGACGCGATCGCGCCGCCGTCGGCAAACTGGCTCATCCCGATCACATTGGGCATCTCGACCCATTCATAGGCGTCGAAATAGACGACGAGGTACCAGTCCGACACCGCCTGCGGATCGATCCCCGCCAGCAGCGCGAAATTGCCGAGCACCATCAGCCGCTGGATATGATGCGCATAGGCCTCGCGCTTCGTCTGCCCGACGCTTTCGGCGAGGCAGCGCATGTCGGTGTCGCCGGTCCAGTAGAAATCGGGGAGCGCGCGATTGGCCTCCAGCGCGTTGCGCGTCGCGAGCCGCGGCATGTCCCACCAGTACATGCCGCGCATATATTCGCGCCAGCCGATGATCTGCCGCACGAACCCCTCGACCGCGTTCAGCGGTGCGTCGCCGCGTTGATAGGCCGCGACCGCCGCCTCGCACACCTCGATGGGGCCGAGCAGCCCGAGGTTGATGCTGGAGGACAGGCTGCTGTGGAACAGATAGTCCTGCCCGGCGATCATCGCATCCTGATAGCGGCCGAAATCGGGGAGCGCGGCGGCGATGAAATGATCGAGCCCGCACAGCGCCTGCGCGCGCGTCACCGGCAGCGCGAACGGATCAAGGTCGCCGAAATGATCCGCGAAGCGCTGCGCCACCAGCGCCAGCACGTCCTGCGTGATCGCATTCGGCGCGAAGCGTTCGGGGGCGGGATAATTGACCCCGCGCGGCGGCGTGTCGCGATTGTCGTGGTCGTAATTCCACTTGCCCCCCTCGGGCTTGCCGTCGGCGGTCATCAGCAATCCGGTGCGGCGGCGCATGTCGCGGTAGAAATATTCCATGCGATGCTCGCGCCGCCCCTGCGCCCAGGTGTAGAAATCGGGGAGCGGGCAGACGAAGCGATCGTCCTCGAGGATCTCCACGTGCAGGCCGGTGCGCAAGCCCCAGTCGTCCTGCGCCTGCCGCACGCGATATTCGCCGCCCGCGACGGTGCGGATCGCGCGCGCATCGTGGCGCACCGCGGCGCGCGCGACCTCGCCGGTGAAGCTGTGCGTGTTGTCGGGCGCGTCGAGCGGGACGTAGTCGACCGTCCAGCCGTCCGCGCGCAACGCTTCGGCAAAATGGCGCATCGCCGCGAAGATCAGCGCGATCTTCTTCTTGTGATGGCGGACATAGGTCGCCTCGTCCCACACCTCCATCATCAGCACCACCGATCCGGCGCGGTCGGCGTCCCGCAAACTGGCGAGCGTGTGGGTCAACTGGTCGCCCAGCACCGGGATCAGCATGGTCATGATCGCGAGAACGCCCCAATCCATGTTTGGGGCGCGCGGGTCAGCGGCGATCCGCGCGTGTCGCAGGGACGCCGCCCAGCCAGCACAGCAGCAGCAGCGCGACGACGGTGGTGGCGTTGAGCCCGATGCCGAACTCGGTCGCCCACCAGGCGCTGCGGGCGTTGACGACCGTCATCCGGTCGAACAGCAATTCGGTCCACGCATTGTGACTGGCGTGGAGCAGCACCGCCGGCCACAGCGAGCGCGATCGCAGCGACAGCCACGCCGCGATGCCACCCATCGCGATCGTGCCGACCCCGAAACAGGCGAGCGTCACCGCGACCGGCGCGCCGGCATTGTAATCGGTGAGCAGGATGCTCGGGATGTGCCACGCGAACCAGATGACGCCGTTGACGAACGCGACGCCCGCGAACGACAGCCGGTCGGCGAGCGCGGGCACCAGCAGGCCGCGCCAGCCGATCTCCTCGCCGAGCGCATTGGCGGCGGCGCGAACGACCCCGACCGTCGCGACCAGCACGACCGCGACCAGCGTCGCGGTCCCCTCGCCCAGCCCGAGCGCGGCGCGTGCGCCCGCATCGAAGGCCGCGATGCTCGCCGGGGCGAGCCCGGTCGCCCACAGCACGGGATAGGCGGCGAGCAGATAGGCGACCGGGATCGCATAGCCGAGCCACGCATAGCGCGCCGCCGGCCACCGCCACGGCAGCGCCGCGATGCGGCGGCCGAACACGCGGCAGGTCACGAGCGCGGCGAGCCCCGGCGTCCACATGAACGCCGCGCCGATCAATGCGGTGAGCGGATCCTGCGGCGCGGCGCGTGCGAAGATCGCGAACGGCGCGCCGAACAGGATGGTGAGGAGCAGGAAGCACGCGATCGCGGCCGCGGGCCAGCGGGGCATATCGTCGTCGCGGTCCGCTGCGGGGGTCATGCCGGGTCTTATGCCGGAGAAATCAGCGATACGGGTATGTTATCTCCGGCCGACACGCCCCTCCCTTTTCAAGAGTGACAGGTCGGTCATGCCCCCGGCATGATCTAAACGATGCGGCGCAACGTTTACCTGTCGCCGGGTCGGGGTGGGTAGCGTTTTGGTATTACGGTCGCCAGCAGCGCGATAAGGCAACCGTACTACCTGGACGTAACCCAACCCCAGCCCCTCCCTCAAAAGGGAGGGAGCCTGCATTGTTCTCTTTTTGTTCTTTCCTACATGCCCCTAACCTGCTGAGGTAGTGGCAGGAAAGGAGGTCGAGTCATGATGATCGACACGCCCGTGCTGCTGGCGGTGGCCACGATCCTCACCGCGTTGGCGAATGTCATCTGGTCGCTGCGGCGCAAGCCCTGAACGCGTCGTCGTTGCCGGATCGGTCTCGGGAACCGGCTGGCAGCGGCGACCGGTCGGCGGGTCACGCGCCGTCGTGCACCGATGCCCGGATCGGTCATGCCTTCCGATAGAGAATTGATCGTCGGGCGGACAGGCGCGGCACGACCCGGAGAGGGTTACGCTTCCCGAACGGCCGGCTCGCCCTATCGAGCGGGGTGACTGGTTTCATAAAAGTTATAAATTGGTGTCATCGAATCGTCGCAGACCGGCCCTAACGCGGCCGCGCGGCGACTGCCGCCCATAAGCACATCATATCGGGGGTTCCATGTTCTCGCATCTTCCGCTGCCGGCTGTCCGGCGGCGCCGGCGTCGTTCGTCCTGCGTCCGTCAGCTGCTGACCTGTTCGGCGCTCGCGCTCAGCCTGCCCGCGTTCGCGCAGGAGCGCGCGCCCGACGCGCCGGAGACCGCGGGACAGACGACCAGCGAGGTGCTGACCGGCGACATCGTGATCAACGGCCGTCGTGATCGCAGCGCGCTCGCCGAAGAGCGCAACCTGCCCGGCGTGGTCGACATCATCACCACCGGCGACGTCGCGATCAACTCGCAGACCAACGTCACCGATCTCGCGCGGCGGCTGCCCGGCGTGTCGGTGTCGCGCGATCAGGGCCGCAACCAGAGCGCGACCGGCGAGGCGCAGTTCGCGACGATCCGCGGCTTCGACACCGGCTTCAACGCCTATACGCTGGACGGCGTGCGGCTGCCGCAGACCGCGGGCACCGGGCGCGCGATCTCGCTCAACCTGTTCTCGCCGTTCGCGATCGGCGGGCTGGTGGTCGACAAGACGCCGGGCGCGGCGCGTGATGCCGATGCGATCGCCGGGATCATCGACCTGCGCACGCCGACCGCGTTCGATTTCAGCACCAACTTCACGCGCGGCCGCGTGCTGGCGCAGGGCGCGGGCCTCGCGCTTGACCGTAATCAGGAGGCATGGGGCGGCGCGATGGGGATCGACGCCGCACGGCGCTTCGGCGCGGAGCAGCAATTCGGTTTCTATCTCGCGGGCTATTACGAGGAACGCGCCAACGCCGCGGAATCGACCGCGGTGCAGAACGATTACAAGACCACGAAGGTCAACGTCGGCACCGCGCGCGCCAACGGCGATGCATTGTCGGCGGACGGCGTGCAGTGGAATTTCTACAACAACCGGATCAAGCGGTACGGCGCGAGCGGTTCGCTCGACATGCGTACCGACGCGCTCGACCTGTATGCGCGCGTCAATTACGCGACGTATCTCAACACCAACACGATGAACCAGACCGGCTTGCGCAACGAGCTGACCAGCGGCCAGAGCAACCCCAATCCGTCGCAGGCGCATAACGGCGGCAAGACCACCGCGTACAGCGCGGCCGGCGTCTACACGCCGATCGGCGTCAACCCGGCGAGCTATTTCCGCACCGAGGACGTCGAGCAGGAATTGTTCTCGGCGCAACTCGGCGCGAAGGCGCACTGGAACGGCTTCACCGCCGCGCTGGAGGGGGCCTATGCCGACGGCCGCTTCGACCAGCCGACGCGCATCGAGGCGGCGTTCCGCGGCATCTCCTACGGCAATGCCACGCAGAGCGGCACCGCGACCGAGGCGTGGGGCGTCGACCTGTCAAACCCGGTCTCGCCGCGTCCGGTGCTGTCGACGGGCGCGCAGGCCTATGTCGCGTCGCTCGATCGCCCGACGCAGCTCTATGTCCAGCAGGGCTACGACTATCTGAGCGAGAAGAAGAAGACGCTGCGCGCCAGCATCGGGCATAACGGCGACGGCGTGCTGCGCCGCGTCGAAGTGGGCGGGCTGTACGAGGATTCGGATCGCACCGGCCGCTCGCTGGCGCCCGACAACACCCGCTACCGCTTCCGCACCCCGCTCCAGAACGGCAGCGTCACCGGGCCGACGATCAACGAATATCTAGGATACGTCCTCAAGGACTTCCTCGATTACTACCCGGTGCGTCCGATCAAGGTGCTGTCGCGCGCGCAGCTCGACAGCCAGGCGCGGTTGCTGGTGCCGTCCGTGGCGGTGTCGCAGGCGACGATCAATCAGGGGCTGCTGACCGGCGACGAGACGCGCAAGGCGCTCTACGCCACCGCGACGCTCGCCGCCGGCACGTTCGAACTGGTGCCCGGCGTCCGCTACGAGGACAACAGCTATCGTGCGCGCTTCTGGCAGGGGCAAGGCGCGACGGCGCGCTTCGTCAACGCCGGGCGCGATTACGACCATGTCGACCCCAGCGTACTGGCGGCGTGGCGACCCAACGACCGCTTCGTGGTGCGCGGCGCGGTGCGCTCCAGCTACGCACGCCCGGCGTTCGACCAGCTCGCCGGCCCGACGCGGCGCAGCGGCGAGGCGACCGACGCGCAGATCACGATCAGCGAGCCCAACCCGAACCTCAAGCCGGTCGAGGCGTGGAGCTACGACCTCGGCGTCGAATATTACGGCGGCACCGGTCGCTATGCGCAGGTCGCGGTCTATCACAAGGATCTGTCGAACATCCTCGTGCCCACCGGCACGCGCTCGTTCGGGCAGGGCTCGCAACAGGTCGGCAACCAGACCGTCGTGCTGGTCCGCCCCGCCAACGGGCGCGGCGGCAAGGCGACCGGCATCGAGGCGTCGGGTCGCTTCACGATCGGCGACCTCGTCACCTCGCCGCTGCTCAGCGGCGTCGGTGTCGGTGGCAATGTGACGCTGCAGAAGACCGAGGCGACCTATCAGATCGCCGCCAGTGACATCCGCACCTCGCGGCTGCCGCAGGCGCCGAACCTGATCTACAACGCCGAACTGTTCTACGCCGCCGGGCCGATGCGCGCGAACCTGTGGTACAATTACACCGGCAGCGTGCTGGCGACCGTGCAGGACAGCCAGCCCGACATCTATGTCCAGCCGCTCAAGGAGCTGAACTTCGGCCTCGCGTTCGCCGCGACCGATCACCTCGAGATCGGCGTGTCGGCGCGCAACCTGCTCGACAGCGCCAGCTACTGGACGACGGTCGGCAAGTCGGAGAAGTATATCTCGAACGACCGCAACGGCGGCTATCTGAAGACCGGCCGCGTCTTCCAGATCAGCCTGACGATGACGCGCTAAGCACAACCGTCATTGCGAGCGTAGCGAAGCAATCCAGGGCGTCCTGGTCCGACACTGGATTGCTTCGCTGCGCTCGCAATGACGGGCCTCGGGAAAACGTATGAAGCTCCTCCACACCTTGCTCGCGCTCGCCATCGCCACCACCCCCACCCTCGCCACCGCCACCCCACAGGTCGAGCGCGTGGTGATGGTGATGCGCCACGGCGTGCGCGCGCCGATCGACGGCGAGGTGCCCGCCGGCACGCTGACCGCCGCGCCGTGGCCGCGCTGGCCAGTCGCCGCGGAGCAGATCACCCCGCACGGCGCGCGGGCGATGGCGATCCGCGGCCGCGCCGACCGCGCGTGGCTCGCTGCGCTCGGCGTACTCCCCGCGACCGGCTGCCCGACACCCGCCAGCGTAACGGTCTGGACCAACGTCAGCCAGCGGACGATCGACAGCGGCGAAGGCTTCGTCGCCGGCTTCGCCCCCGGCTGCGCCATCGCGGTCGGGCACCGCGCGGCCGGCGAGGTCGATCCACTGTTCGAGGCACTCCGCGCGCACACCACCGACTTCCGCGCCACCGACGCGATCGCGTCGATCGAGCATTTCACCGGCGGGATGGACCGGCTGGTGGCGAAGCACGCCGCCGGGCTGCGGCTGCTCGACCGCGTGCTGGCCTGCGCGCAGCCGACGTGCAGCCCCGGCGCGCCCGCCGCGCTGCGCGCGACCGCCGATGGCCGCGGCGTCGAACTCGACGGCGCGATCCGCCGCACCTCCGGGATCGCGCAGGTGCTGCTGCTCGAAGCCGCCGAGGGGATGCCGCACCCCGGCTGGGGCCGCGCAACGCCGGCGGTGCTGGCGCGCCTCGGGCAGCTCCATGCCGCGCTGTTCGACGTCTTCACGCGCTCCCCGTACATGGCCGCGCATCAGGCCGGCCCGCTCGGCCGCCGCGTGCTCGCGTCGCTGACCGCGCAGGACAGCCCCGCGCTCGACTTGCTGGTCGGCCACGACACCAACGTCACCGCGCTCGCGGCGGCGCTGGGGGTCGATCTGGTGTCGCCGGACTATGCCAGAAACGACACCGCCCCCGCCGGCGCGCTGGCGATGGAGCTGCTCCGCGACACCCGCGGCGCGCGGTTCGTGCGCCTGTCGTACCGGACGCAGACGCCCGCGGAACTCGGCCGGCTCGGAAACCGCGTGACGACGACAGCGATGACGGTACCGGGCTGCGCACGGCTGTGCCCGGTCGAGCGGTTCGCGACATTGCTGGGCGCACGACTGGCCCCGCCGGTGCGCGACGACAACTGACCGTTGCGGCGACCGGCGGCGCACGGCATGATCGCGGCGCGCATGGGAGGCATGTCATGTACCGGATCGCCGCACCGCTGCTGACGCTGATCGCCGCCGCCCCGGCGCTGGCACAGCTTGCCCCCGGCGTGCGGATGCCGCCCGGGATCGGCCAGGCCTATGGCCGGCTCGGCAAGGCGATGATGGCGCATGACGCGGCCGGCGTGCGGACGGTGTGGGCCGAGGATTTCGTGGTCAACTCGCCCGGCGACACCGTGCTGCACCGCGAGGAGGTGATCGCGCTGATGGCGCAGGACTTCCTCGACTATAAGGATTTCCGCAAGCACATCACCTTCGTCGGCGAGAAGCCCGAGGTGACGGTCGTCATGGGCTATGACACGATGGTCCCGCTCAAGGGACCGGGCGCGGGCAAGCAGGTCACCCGCCCGTTCACCGACATCTGGGCGAAGCGCACGGGTGGCTGGCAACTGATCGCGCGACAGGCGACGATCGCCGCGGCGCGCTGACCCGTCGGCGTGCTGATGCGTGCGTCGCGCCATGCGGCAGGACGAGCCATGACGCCGGATATCCGACGGGGCGGCGTGGCGGTTGGGCGCAACGCCGCGACCGGTTCCGCCGCATGAGCGCCCGGGCGATCCGGATCGCTGCCGCCCTGATCGAGGACGGCGCCGGCCGCCTGCTGCTGGTACGCAAGGCCGGGACCGGCTGGTTCATGCAAGCGGGCGGCAAGATCGAAGACGGCGAGAGCGCGGTCAGCGCCCTGCGTTGCGAACTGGTCGAGGAAATCGGGCTGGTGCTGGCCGAGGGTGAGGCACGCCATCTCGGCCGCTACGCGGCACCGGCGGCGAACGAACCCGGCCATATCGTCGATGCCGACATCTTCCATGTGCGGACACGGCAGCCTCCCGCCATACGATCGGAGATCGAGGCGGCGGTCTGGGTCGATCCTGTAACGGCGCTGGCGCTGCCGCTCGCACCGTTGACCCGCGACCACATCCTGCCCCTGTTTCGCGCGCTCTGATCCGTCGGCCGCGCCGCTCGCAGATCGCGGTAGTGCTTCCCGAACTGCGCGGCATCGTCACCGGTGCAGATCGGAGAACGACAGGTCGGGCACTTGCCATACCTGACGCAGACGCCCGCATAACGACGGCACCGATGACGCGCCTCGCCCCAAGCAGGTAGCGCTAAATACTGTATAATATATTTGTAATGTAACTGCGGATATGCTTGAAGGACCTCAGAAAAAAATTCTGGGGGTATAAAGTGGGGGAATATCGTTACGTGCGGCACCTGCTCGGCGTGTCGTTTCTTGCGCTGGCATGGCCGGGAATGGCGAGCGCGCAGGTCGCTGCCGATAGCGTTACCCCTGCACCACAGGACGAGACGCCCCCCGTCACCGGCGTCGCTGCCTCGACCGACCGGATCGACGCGAAGCAGGACAAGGTCGATCCCGCCGACGTCATCGTCACGGGCACGCGGATCATCCGCCCCAACATGGCGAGCAACGCGCCGATCGCGACGATCGACTCGACCTATCTGAAGGAGCGCGGGCTCGCGCGGGTCGAGGATGCGCTCGCGCAATTGCCGCAGGTCACCCCGATGCTCGGGTTGCAGGGGCAGAGCTGGACGTCGGGCGCGGCGCCGGTGGGCTTGCGCAACCTCGGCGCGGGCCGCACGCTGACACTGCTCAACGGGCAGCGGATGGACAATGACGTCAACATCATCCCCGGCGCGCTAATCGACCGGATCGACATCATGACCGGCGGCGCCTCGGCGGTCTATGGCTCGGACGCGATCGCGGGCGTCGTCAACTTCATCCTCAAGCGCAAATTCGACGGCATCGCCTTCGACGGCGAGGTCAGCGGGTTCAGCCACAATAACGACAGCGCGCTGCTGCGCGAGACCGCGCAAAAGGCTGGCTACACCTATCCACGCGGACCGTGGCTGGGCGGCGGCAATTACTTTGCGTCGCTGGCGGCGGGCAAGAACCTGCTCGGCGGCGCGCTCAACATCAGCGCGTTCGCGACCTACAAGCTGGCGCTGCCGATCGCCTATCGCGACATCGACACGGTCAATTGCCCGCTGCTGATGTTCGACCCGAACAATCGCGACGCCGGCAACACCAGCTATGCGTGCGACGGCACCACCTACAACCCGTACAATTACTTCAGCATCAACAATCAGGACCGCACCAACCTTCGCGACGGGTCGCGCGGCTTCCGCCCGTACGACACCGCCGACGAGGTCCGTATCCAGCGCGTCGACTCGATCCAGCGCCGCAGCGAGACCTATAATGCCGGCGGCTTCCTGACCGCCGAACTGCCGCTCGGACTGCGCCTCAACGGCAGCTTCCTCTACAGCCGCATCAACGAGCGCGGCGCCAACTCGGTCGACGGCGGCCTCTACACCCCGTCCTCGCCGGTCAATTGCGACAATCCGTTCCTCAGCGCGGCGCAGGCGCAGGAGATTTGCGGCGCCAGGGCGGGCACCACCGCGCTCAGCGACCCGATCGCGCTGTCGCTGTTCCGGCCGGGGATGATCCAGAACTTCCGCAACACCACCACCGACTGGCGCGGCTCGCTCAACCTGTCGGGGCGGATCGTCGACAGCATCCGCTTCGAGCTCAGCTACCAGCAGACCCGCAACATCATGGAGGGGGCGTCCGACCACCTGTATTTCGACGATCAGGTCGACCGGCTGACCAAGGGGCTGCAGGTCCGCAACGTGGGTGGCGTGCCGACCTGCCTGTCGGCGATCAACGGCACCGATCCCAACTGCCAGCCGATCGATGCCTTCTCCTCGAACGCCACGATCAGCGACGCCGTCTACAATTATGTGACCGGCGACGGCAGCCGCCGCCAGCAAAACGATTTGCAGGTCTTCAACGGCGTCATTTCCGGCACGCTCGAGAAATACGGGCTCAAGAGCCCGTTCGCGACCAGCGGCATCGGCTTTGCGGTCACCGGCGAATATCGCAAATACCGCAATCAGTCGCAGGGCTTCGGCGCCTGGTCGACCTTCACCACCTTTGACGGGCGGACCAGCGTGAAGGAACTGGGCGGCGAGATCGA
Source organism: Sphingomonas sp. 8AM (assembly GCF_902506455.1). Classification (GTDB taxonomy): domain Bacteria; phylum Pseudomonadota; class Alphaproteobacteria; order Sphingomonadales; family Sphingomonadaceae; genus Sphingomonas. The sequence continues at coordinate 1,514,394 of NZ_LR733844.1, forward strand.
CATCCCGCTGATCGAGGACAAGCCGTTCTTCAAGGAACTCAGCATCAACGGCGGCTACCGGATCTCCGATTACGACGTCTACCAGAAGCTGATCCGCAGCTGGAAGGCGGAGGCGAGCTGGGCGCCGGCCGACGGGCTGCGCTTCCGCGGCAGCTACAATCGCGCGGTGCGCGTCGGGGTGCAGCAGCGGCTCGAGGGCGAGAACCGCTACCCCAATAACCTCCAGCTCGATCTGTGCGCCCCGCCGCGCGCTGCGAGCGACGGCAAGGGCGCGACCCGCTATACGTTCGACCAATGCTCGATCGGGATGACGCGCGCGCAATATGACGCGCTGGGCAGCTACACCGGGTGCGATTCACAGGGCTTCTGCCCGACGACGCTGATCAACGGCGGCAATCCGGACCTGCAGCCCGAACGCTCGCGCAGCAAGACGCTCGGCGTGGTGCTGCAGCCACGCGGCATTCCCGGCTTCACGGCCTCGGCCGACTGGTACGACATCAACATCCAGGGCGCGTTCGAATGGACACGGATCGGGATGGCGTTCAACCAATGCTACGACAACAAGGTCGAATATTTCTGCCAGTTCTACAAGCGTGATCCGCAGACCGGGCAGCTGCTGGTCGCCGACGCCCGCTACAACAATTCGGGCTATACCGCGACGCGCGGGATCGACTTCAGCACCAGCTATTCACTCGATCCCAAGCGGCTCGGCATCGCCGACAACCTCGGCACGTTCGGGCTGAACTTCAACGGCACGCTGACCACCAAGTTCGAGCGGCAGTTCGCACCGGGTAATACACCCTGGTCGTGCCTCGGTTATTTCGGGTTCGCCTGCGCCGACCCGATGCCGCGCTGGCGGCATGTCGCGGGGGTCAACTGGCAGCTGCCGTGGATCAAGGGCGGCATCGGCTTCACGTGGCGCTATATCGGCGGGACCGAGAATTCGAAGCTGTCGAGCAGCACGGTGCTGAAGGCGGCCGCGGGCCAGACCTATCCGCTCGCCAACCGCATCCCCGCCTACAGCTATTTCGATTTCAACGCCAACGTGACGCTGGTGAAGGGGATCGACGTGCGCTTCAACGTCCAGAACCTGTTCGACAAGGACCCGCCGCTGATCGGGCAGGACCTCACGTACGGCACCGGGCAGTATTTCAACACCTACCCGACCTATTATCAGGTCCGCGGCCGGACGGTGCGGGTCGGCCTGTCGGCGCGCTTCTAGGTGGTGCGTGCGCCCCGGTGTCGGATTATGCGACGACACCGGGGCGCGCCAAGTATCGGCACGCTCTCATACCCGGCGGTATTGGCATCCGATCCGCAGACCCCAGGCATACATGAATATATTTCCATATTTACATAGGCTTCGGCTGCATCGATCACGTTTTTACTCCTGCACTCCAACAGGATAGATTCCACTTCGAGTTTCTTAGTAACTTGTCATATTTATTCCTCCGCCCTAATCTTTCCACGGATCGTCGGTCGAGCCGATGACCTTGGAGAGGAGTTGAACCATGTTTTCATGGAAATCAGTCTGTTGTCTGGCGTCCGCGCTGATCGCTGCGACGACGCCCGCGCTGGCGGAGTCGGTCGCGATCAACAACGGATCGCAGTTCGCCGATACGGCCGGCAATGCGATCCAGGCGCATGGAGCCGGGATCATCAAGGTCGACGACACCTATTACCTCTTCGGCGAAAACCGCACCGGCTATCTGTTCAAGGCGGTCAGCATGTACCGCTCCACCGATCTGAAGACCTGGACCTTCGCCAGTGACGTGCTGACCGCGGCGTCGGCCACCAGCCTCAACACCTCGAACATCGAACGGCCCAAGATCATCTACAACGCCGCGACGAAGAAGTACGTGCTATGGGCGCACAAGGAAAACGGCACCAACTATAACGAGGCCAGGGTCGTCGTCGCGACCTCCGACACGGTCGACGGCAATTACGTCTATCAAAGCGAGTTTCGCCCGCTCGACAACGAGTCGCGCGATATGACGTTGTTCCTGGATGACGACGGCACCGGATACCTCATCTCCGCCGCCAAGAACAATTACGACCTCAACATCTACAAGCTCAACGACAGCTTCACCGGCATCGACTCGCTGGTAAAGGTGCTGGCGGGCAATCACCGCGAGGCGCCGGCGGTGTTCAAACGCGACGGCGTCTATTTCCTCATCACCTCGGCCGCGACGGGATGGAACCCGAACCAGGCCGCCTATCAGACCGCCACCAGCATGGCCGGCCCCTGGACCGCGCCGACCACGTTCGGCGACCCGCGGACCTACAACTCCCAGTCGACGTGGGTGCAGCCGCTGACGGGGGCGGGGACGGGGCCGTGCCGAACGGCTGCGCCTTGGGCGCGATGCCTTTCCAGCGCTCGGGCATATCGACCTCAAGGTGGTCACCGCTGCCGATGTCTTGGCGATGGTGCGCAGCGTCAAGGCGCGCGGCGCACTCGACGTCAGCCGGCGCCTGAAGCAGCATGTCAGCCGGATCTACCGCTTCGCCATCTCGGTGGGCTGGGCGGAGCGCGATCCTGCTGAACATCTCGGCGACCTGCTCAAGGCGAAGCCGCGGGTGCGCCACATGCCGCGGGTCGGCGTGGACGAGCTGCCGGAGCTTGTACGCGCGATTGATGGCTATGATGGTGACGAAGCGCCGAGGTGGCGGGCGGTCACCCGCGCGGCGTTGCTCTTCACCTACTGACATGGGCGCGGACCAACGAGACGCGGCTGGCGACATGGGACGAGTTCGAGGGGCTCGATGGTCCCGAGCCGCTGTGGCGGGTGCCGGTCACCCGGATGAAGATGCAACGCGAGCATCTCGTGCCGCTGTCACCCGCAGTGGTGGCGCTGCTGGCTGACGTGCGCCGCTACAGCCGTAGCCGCTATGTCTTCGCCGGCGAGAAGCCGGAGCAGGCGATCTCGCAGAACACGATGATCTACGGCTGCTAGCGGATAGGGTATAGTGGCCGCCAGTCCGTCCACGGCTTCTGCGGTCTCGCCTCGACATGGGCCAATGAAACGGAGTGCTATCGGCCGGACTGGATCGAGCTGGCGCTCGCCCATGTCGAGCGCGACGAGGTGCGCGGCGCCTACAACACCGCACTATATCTCACCGCGCGCCGCCGCATGCTGTGTGCATGGGCGGAGTTCGTCACCGGCATGACGGCGGGCGCCGCCGGATTAGCGGCGCGGCAGCTCGTCGACGTGGAAGAACACCGGATTGTGCAGCCGGACCTCCAGCTCGCTGGCGCGCCAGCCGACGCAGCGCCTCGAGATGGCGATCTGTCGCGGGAAGCTGCCGTCCGCCACCTTGCGGTACAGCGTCGAACGGCTAGGGCCGGTGCGCTCCACCACCGCGCCTAGCCGGATGATGCGTTCGGGATGCAGTGAACGGTCCATGGCGTGCTCGCAGCTTCAAGGGGTGTTGCAGACATAGCGGGACAGGGGTGCGAGTGGTTGCAAGAGTGGCGGGAATGCATCACTGCCGCCGGGTGTGCGCCATGCCGGCACCGCGTACGATGCTTTTCATTGACCTGCGTCGAAATAAATATCAGTCAGACAGATTGGGCAGGTGCACCGTCATCGAGGTGCAGCCGAAGCCGTAGAGCAGCGGGTCGGGCCCCAGCGGATGCCGATCCTCGTAGTTGAGCCATGCTGCCACGTTGGGATGTCGGGCGCAAGCCCGATCGTCGCTAGTCTCATGTCCGACATGGTGGGGCCGCCCGGCGGCGACACGAACGTCATGCCCAGGCGCCCCTGGTGGAACATCTCGGTCCTTACGATGGTCGCGCGTGCCGATCCACACAGTTCGTCCATCCGCAAGCGGACCCTTGCGTCGGCGCTGGCATCAATCACGAGCCGTCCCTCGGTCCTTGCCTTGAGTTCGTCGATCCCCAAGGTTGCGATGTCGTCCCGCACAGCCGCGGACTGGCCCTCGTCATGCCAGAGCGCGTCGGCCAGCCGCTTCGCCTAGTCGGCCTTGTTGGCGTAGACGTCCTTAGTGCGGGCTGAATGCCGGGTCAGGTTGTGCGGGTGGATCCGGTCCTCGTCCCAGACCAGCACGTCCTCCATTCCAGAGCGGCCGAGGCTGTCGTATATCGCGCTGCCCAAGGCGCCGTGCCCAAGCAGCGCGACGGGCGGCAGCGGGGCGACGCCGGCCACCCAGCGCATGAGCGATGGTCGTGACGGATAGTCGCCGACGGTCATTTCGATGCGGGTGTCGGCGTCGAGGATGTCCTTGTCGAGATCCTGCGAGATCAGGAAGTCCCGCAATTCGAAGCTCCGGGTGGCGGGGATGTCGGAATAGCCGAAGAATGCGCTCATGATCGGCGCAGGTCGCCATACTCCTATGATGACCACCATCGCCTTCCCGCCCGGCGGCGGGCGGTGGCACCGAAAGGGGACGCAAACTGCTGGCAGACGCCCGGCGCAGCGATGCCCGCCAGCTGCTAATGTCCGCCCTGGGAGTCGGAATCGTGACCGTCACTTCGTTAATCACCGCCATCGAGGAGCCGACCAACTTCAAGCGGTTGCGATTTGTCGGCGCCTAGGCGGCGTGGACAAATTCGAGCCAGTACCTTGCTGTGGCGAGGTGAACCATGCCGAGGAAGCTGCTGGCCAGCTGGTCGTAGCGGGTGGCGATGGCGCGAATGATCTTGAGGTGGCCGAACATACGCCCGATGCGGTTGCGTTGCTTGTAGAGCGTTCGGTCATGTTCGATCCTCATTCGGCGGTTTGACCTGCCGGAGATGACGGGTTCTATGTTTCGCTTTGCAAGGTCGGCACCATCCCCGGCGTCTGGGCGGACACGTCCGCCGGCATTGCGGCGAACACGGTCCGCGTGCGTGGTATCCCGCTCGACGGCTATCGGGCGGCCGCGATCGAAGAAGACGGGCTGCCGGTGCAGCACAATACCTTGCCCTGGACCGATGTCGACCAATTCATCCGCCCGGACCTCGGTCTCGAGCCGGTTGACTATGTGCGCGGCGGACCGTCGGCGATCTTCGCCAGCAGCGCCCCGGGCGGTATCCTGAATCTGCGTACCCGCCGTGGTGGCGATCGTCGCGCGGGCGGGTGGCGCATCGGTGGCAATAGCCGTGGTCTGGTCCGCGTTGATGGGTATGCGGGCGGCCCGGCCGTTGACGGCTGGCACGTCATGACCAGCGGCACCATGACCCGCGACCCCGGCGTGCGTCGCATCGCGGCGCCCCTTGGCGGCTGGCAGGCGCGGCTGCGCGCGGATCATGACCTGAGCGCGCGGGGACGGTTGTCGCTGGGGGTACGCCTGCAGCGCGGATCCAGGCGAAGAACGTCGTGGCGGCGGTCAACCTCTTCAAGCTCGACATGACGCGTTATCCGACTGCCGAGGAAGGCGTGGATGCGCTGGTCAAGGCCCCTTCCAATGCCCAGGCTTGGAATGGCCCGTATTTGCCGCAGGAGACCGCGACCGTCGATCCATGGGGGCGCAAATATCTGATGCGGAGCCCCGGCGAGCACGGCGACGTGGATGTCTACAGCCTTGGCGCGGACGGGCAGCTTGGCGGAACCGGTGAGGCCAAGGATGTCGGCAATTGGTGAGCCTCGCGTCGCCGCGGCGCAGAGCGGGTACACGCTGCTGGAGGCACTGGTGGTGCTCGCCATTCTCGGGCTGGTCGCCGGGATCGGCTTTCCGCAGATCGACAGGGCGCTACGTCTGCAAAGCGCCCGGGAAGGCGCCGCGCGGCTCGAACGCGCGCTCCATGGGGCGCGGGCGACGGCCCCGCGGCGAAGTGAGGCGGTGCGCTTCGTCGTCACGCCAGACGGGCATGGTTTCGGCTACGGGGAACGACTCGAGCGGCTGCCTGACGATCTCGTCGCCGCGTCGCCGGAAGGCGACATCGTGTTTTTCCCGGACGGGAGCGCGCATGGCGGCACGCTTGAACTGCGCGGATCGGATCTGGTGCGCGGCTGGCGCATTCGCGCGGTCGGTGGCCTGATCGAGCGGATGCCGTGAGCCGGCGTGCGCAGACCGGGTTCAGCCTCTTGGAGTGCCTGGTGGCGCTGACCGTCATCGCGACGATGGCGGCGATCATGATGCAGGTGATCGCCAGCAACGCCCGGGCGACCCGTGATCTCGCCGAGAAGCGGATGGCGATCTTGTTGGCGCACTCGCTTCTCGCGCAATCCGTCATGCTGCGCGGCACCGCCCGGGCGCGCGACGAGGGGCGATTCGGCGTCCTCGCGTGGCGGATCGATCGGCGTGCCGCCCCGGGCGACGCCGCGGCGGCCGTCCCGCTGGAAGAGGTGGAGGTTTCAGTTGCGGACCACCACTCGGGCCGGTGGCTGACGCGGGTCAACACCCTGCGACTGGTACGCTGAGTGATGCGCACTGTCATGGCGCCGCCATCCGCCCGTGCCGGGTTCACGCTGATCGAACTGCTCGTCGGGCTTGCGGTGATGGGCATGGCGGCGACGATGGTCATGCAGGTGCTGGGCATCGCCGCCATCCTCGACAGGCGGGAGCAGCGAGGCGACCAGGCGCTCGACGAGGTAATCGCCGCCGAGCATTTCCTGCGCAGTCAGGTCGCGCGGCTCCGTCCGTTGCCCATGGTGAATGCGGAGACGCCGGCCATCCATCTGCGCGGGACCGCGACAATGCTGGGCGTCGCCGGTCCACCGCTCGACCGGAACGCGTCAGGCTCGTTGCAATGGTTTCGGCTCATCCGCAGCGCTGAGGGCGCGTTAATCCTGTACACGCTGGGAATGCGGCGAACGGGCGTCGATGTCGGTGGGCATGATCTGACCGGCTGGACACCGCACGTCGTGATCCGCGGCGTCCGCGACCTGTCGATCGCCTATTTCGGCCCGGCCCGTGGGCGCGCTCCGGGGGAGCGATTGCGCGGCTGGCAATCGGTCTGGTGGGAACGGCCGACCCTGCCCGAACTCATCCGCATCCGCATCGGCTTCGCTCCTGGCGATCCGCGCGTCTGGCCTGACCTGCTGATCCAGCCGCAAGCGACCAAATATGGCATCTGCCCGGTCGATCCGACGACCGGGCGCTGCGTGGAGGAGCGATGAACGCGTGTACCGTTCTCAACGCCGACTTGCGGACGCTCGGGCGGTGGGCGGCGCAGGGCTGGGCATGGTGGGTCACCGAATTGCACGCGATCGTCCCGGCCGGCGCGCGCCGCGAGGAGCGAGACCGGCTGCCCGCCTTCCGCCTGAACGGCGCTGCGCTTGAGCCTGCCGAGCGGGTCCGGGCAGGGGGGGGCGTGCGGCGGGGCACACGAGCGATCGTCCGCGTCCCGTCCGATCGCTGCCTCATCAGGTCGATCGAGCGGCCGCTGATGAGCGACCAGGACCTGCAGCGCATGATCGCGTTCGAGCAAGAGACATTGCTGCCCTTCCCGCCGGACACGTCACTCGTCGCTGGCACGCGGCTCGGGCCGGCCGGATGCGGATCGCGGTCGCCGGGATGCCGAAGCAGACCGCTTGCACCATCGCGGCGGCGGCCGAGCGGCTCGGCATCCAGCCCGTGCAGGTACGGCTTGACGGCCCGCTGCCGGTCGGCGCTGTCGATTTCGCTCCGGTGATGCGAGCCGTGGGGCTGACGGCGATCACCCGCAGCGCGATGCCGTGGGCCTGGGGGTTGGTGGGCTTGCTGTTCCTCCTCAACGTGGCGGTGATGATACGGCGCGATGCGGATCCGGTCGCCCGGCTCGACCGGATGGTGCAGGCGCAGCAGCCCGCGCTGGCCGTCGCCCGCTCTATCGATCGCCGCGCGGCCCGGGATCGCACGATGCGCCGTCATGTGCTGGCGGTGCGCGCGCGTCACGATGCGCTGGGCACGCTGGTGCTCGTCAGCCGCGTGCTGCCGCCGGGCGTGCGGGTCCAGCATTATGGCTGGGACGGCGAGACGGTGCGGCTGACGGGCGACAAGCCGCCGCGAACCGACATCACGCGGGCCTTGCGCCGTGCCGGCCGGTTCGTCGCGGTGCAAGCCCTGACCGACGAGGCACTGCCAGCGACATCGGGTGGCGAGCCGTTCGATCTGACCGCTCGGATCCGACGGTGACGCGCGCGCTGTCTCCTCGAGAGCGGCGGCTCGTCGCGCTTTTGATCCTCGTCGCGCTGCTGGCGCTATGCTGGTTCGTCATCGTTTCGCCGATCGTGGCCGGCTTTGCGGAGCGGGCTGCGGCCCGTGATGCCTTGTCGCTGCGCTATATGCATGATCTCCAAACCATCGCCGCCATCCCGCGGCTGCGCCGTCAAGCAGAAGAGGAGCGGGCCGCGCTGGCGCCGCTGATCCTGCGCGTCCGTGGCGGCGACGATGCGCGCGAATGGCTGAAGTCGCGACTGCAACGGACCGTCGAGCAGAGCGGCGGCGAATGGCGCGATGCAGTCGATGCCGGCGCGCCGCCCGGCTGGGCGGGGGCGCGGGCCGATGCCCGCCTGACGGAGCCGCAACTCGTCGGAGTCCTGAAGGCGTTGCAGATCGGCCCACCGTGGCTGGTGGTCGGCCGCCTGACCGTCGTCGCTGATGGAGCCGCGGTCCCGAAGGATCCATCCGTTCTGGAGGTGCAGGTCGACGTCATGGTACCGATCCGTGCTGCCGCCACTTGATCGCGCGGCGCGCCTGCCGTTCGCCCTGGCGGTCCTTCTGCTGATCCTATTGCTTTACCAGGTTCAGGCGGGGAGCGAGGTCATACCGCTAGAAGCGGGACCGATCGGCAGCGGCCCGCGTCAGCCGTCGCCTGCAGCTATCGAGGCACCGGTATCCACACCGGCGGTGATCCTCGCCCGCTCGATCTTCGCGACGGCGGGCAAGCCAACGCCGGCTTCGGCCGAGGACCAGCCGCTTGCCGGGGTGACGATCGCCGGGTCGATCCGCTCCGGCGAGCGGCAACTCGCGGTGGTGCAGGGACCGGGCGCCGTCACCCGTATCGTCGCAACCGGCGGCCGGATCGGCGACTGGACCCTGGTCGGGCTGCGACCCGACGGCGCGGTCCTGCGTCGCGGTGGCCGGCAGATCACCCTGCCGTTCGGTGCGCGGACCGCCAGCGCTGCGCCCCCCCAAAGGAGTTCCTGACGATGCGTAAGCCGGTTGTCGCGGCCACCCTTCCACTGTTGCTTGTCTCGCCCGGCTGCGCGCCGCATCCCGCGTCGCTGCCGCTCGAGACGCCGGCGCCGCCCGCGATCGGTGCCGGCGGCGAGCAGGCGGATGCGCAGCTACGGTCGACGATCCTCGGCGGGACGCCACTGGAGCCGGCGCGTAACGACCCGGCGGGCGGGGCGGCCCGCCCCCCGCGGGCCGGCACCATTGGCTTGAACCTGCCCCAGAGCGACATCGGTGCGGCTGCGGCGGCGGTCGAGCGGGTGACGGGCATCCCGATCCGGGTCGATACGGGCGCCGCCGGCACGGTGACGCTCGTGACGCCGGGCAAGGTGGCGCGATCCGGAGTCTTGCCGCTGTTCGAGGCCGCGCTGAAGACCGCCAATCTGGCGCTGGTTCCGGCTGGCGGCGGCTATGTCGTGCGTCCGGTGGCGACCGCGCAAGCACCGGTGGCGAGCGATACGGTCGGCTACGGGACGGAGGTCATCACATTACGCTTCATCAACGCCGACGAGCTCCGCAAGGTGCTCGACGGCGCAATCCCTGGCGTGGTCAGCGCGACCGACTCGTCCGGCAACCGCGTCACTATCGCCGGCACAACCGGCCAGCGCAACAGCGCGCACGATCTGATCAGGCAATTCGACGTCGACTGGCTGCGCGATATGGCGTTCGGGCTGTTCATCCCGGAGCGCACTGACGCACGGTTGATCGCGCCCGAACTCGACAAGCTCATCAACGCCGAGAATGCCCCAACCCGCGGGCTCGTGCGGCTGATCACCATGGAGCGGTTAAACGGTATCCTCGCGATCAGCCGCGAACGGCAATATCTAGACGACATAAAGCGCTGGATCGAGGTGCTCGATCATGAAGGCGAGAGCGCTGTGAAGCGCATCTACGTCTATCGTGTGCAGAACGGCCGCGCGCGCGATCTTGCACGCACGCTGAACCGCGCGTTCGGCAACGGCGGCGGCGGGGATACCGACGAGATCGGCGATCCGTTCGCGTCCACAACGGAACGCGGTGGACGGGGCGCCGGTCCCGCATCTTCCCGCCCGAACGATGCACCGAACTCACCGGTATCGCGCCCGGCGGAGCCGCGCAGCGGACAGGACCCTTTGGTCCAGACGCCGTCCGGGCGGGAGATGAACGGCCGGGTCAGCGCCGACGAGGTCAACAACGCCGTCGTGATCTATGCATTGCCGCGCGACTATGCGGTCATCGAGGATGCGTTGCGCAAACTCGATGTGCCGCCGGTGCAGGTCATGATCGAAGCTGCGATCACGGAAGTGACGCTCAACGAAACACTGCGCTACGGCGTGCAATGGAACTGGCTCACTGGCGACAGCAACTTCCGCGTCGCCGACGGTGCGACGGTGCCGACCGCCCCCGGGCTGCCGGGCTTTTCCTATTTCCTTGCCGGGCGAAGCATCCGCGCCGCGCTCAACGCGCTTGAGCAACGGACCCATGTCAAGGTCGTGTCGGCGCCGAAGCTGGTGACGCTGAACAACCGGACCGCCGCCTTGCAGGTGGGCGATCAGGTGCCGGTGTCGGCCGGCAATGCGGTGAGCGTCCAGAACCCGCAGGCGCCGATCGTAAACTCGATCGAATATCGCGACACCGGCGTGATCCTGAAGGTCACACCGCGGGTCAATGCCGGTGGTGCCGTCCAGCTCGACGTGTCGCAGGAGGTGAGCGACGTCAGCACCAACGGCAATACCGGCGCGGAGCAGACGACGCCCTCGCCGACGATCTCGACTCGTCGGATAGCGACGACCGTCGCGGTGCAGGACGGGCAGGTGATCGCGCTGGGCGGACTGTTCCGCGATGCGCGGTCCTCCGGCAAGCACGGCCTGCCGCTGCTGTCGCGGCTTCCAGTCCTCGGCAGCCTGTTCGGCAGCCACAACGACCTGCAGGCGCGCACCGAGTTGATCGTGCTGCTGAAGCCGCATGTTATCCGCACGCCGGATGACGGCCGTGCCGTCACCGAGGAGTTGCGCGCCAAGCTGCGCACGCTTGAACCGTTCCGGACTCAGGGCAAGATCCCGTGATCGCCCGGCGCGAGCGCGGCTATATCACGGTCGCCGCTGCGGCGTGTATCGTCGTCTTCGCGCTCATCGCCATGACCCTTGTGTCGTCGATGCAGATAGCGACGGACGACGCCGTTGCCGAACAGGCGACATTACGCGCGGGCGCGGCGGCGGATGCCGGCTTCGCGCTCGTCATGGCGCGGCTGCTCTCGCCGGAGGCGGGCGAACGCGCCTTTGCGGATGGTCGCACCCGCACGTTCCATTATCGTGACGCGGTCATCCACGTTCGGGTCGAGGATGAGCGGGGCAAGATCCCGCTCAACGGCCTGACCGAAGATGTCGCGACGCGCCTGCTGGAGGCGGCGGGGGTGGAGGGCGGACGGCTGCTGGTTGCACGCGACTCGTTGCTGGACTGGCAGGATGCCGACGACATGCCGCGCCCGTTCGGTGCCGAGCGCGGCGATTATGCCGACAGCGGCATCCGCCCCGCCAACGGCGATCTGGACTCGATCGACGAGTTGCGGCTGGTGCGTGGTTTCGACACGCGCACGATCGCGAACCTTCGATTGCTCGCGACGGTCTATGTACCGCCCGGCCGGTTCGACCCGCGCGTCGCGCGGCCGGAGGTGTTGGCGCTGATGTCGGGGACCGGCGCAAAATCGGCGATCGCCGCCATCGAGAGAGCCCGGGAGCGGGCCAGGCAACGAACCGCCATCGCCTTCTCCGGGCCGAAGGACTGGCGCGGTCGCTCGTTGTCGATCGCCGTCGAGGCGCAAGTGCCCGATGGCAGGGCGGTGCGCCGGAATGTCGTCCAGTTCACTGGCGACGCCGCCGTCCCGTATGTGGTCATCGCCGCCGACTGAGTCTGCGCGTCATGGTCGTCGCGGGATGGCCGGCAATGTCAGGCCCCATGGCGTGAACGGCGTCGAAACGGAAGACGGACCATCCACGTGGGTCGGCGGCAAGGCGGCTAAAGGCGCGGCTGCGATGTTCGCGCGCTGCAGATAGAAGATGTGTGCGCCGATCTTCGTCGGTCTGACCAGCGTCGACGCCCAATAGAGGTGGACGTAATCGGCGTGATAATGCGTGGCAAATGGCACGCGCGACGGCAGGCGCCCGGCCAGCGCGTCGATGGCGACGACCCGGGCGGCTTGCAGGACGCGAGCCGGAAGCTGGCGGCGGTAGAGCGAACCGTCACAGGTGAAGGTGAACTGGCACCCGGTGCGACGCTTCGCGCCCGCGAACACCACACCGCATACCGTCTTCGGAAAGGCTGCGTCGTGCCAGCGATTGAGCACCACTTCCGCCACCGCCTGTTGCCCCGCCAGACTTTCGTAACCGGCCTCATAAGCAATAGCCAAGCTCAGACAATGCACAGCCGTTGCGGGATCCTCGATAGTAGCGGGTGTGAATTCAACTGCTTCTGCACGCGCTGCGCAAGATGATAGGCAGACGGCCGCAATCAGCGCTCGTAGCATTACCTGTTCCTGCGCCGGACATCGCCTGATCGGGACTGCGTATAACAGGTGCACTATGCCTTTTTGATGACGCCCGATATTATCCCGCCCGCCTTTAATGACGCCGTCATGTTCGCGCCTGATAGGAACCGGGTTGGTCCTGCTGACCGGACGGGGCATGGGTATGATTATCAAGCCGATGATTGCGGCATCGGTCCTGGCGCTCGGAACAATGGGGGTGCTGCCGATGGAGCGAGGCGTCGCGCACCGGCAGGATGGTGCCAGGCCAGCGATGTTGCCGCCGCGCGTGCTGCACTGTTTGCTCGGTCGGGTCGTGAACTTCGACGCGTCGCGTGACCAGCCGGTCGCCGAATATCGGTACGATGGACGCCATCGCCTAACCCTGTTCCTGCCCCCCGTTCCTGCGAGAACCACACCGCCGCCCGATGCCACCGCCGCCCCTGAGCCGGTGGACCCCCGCACACGGATCGTCGCTGATCCCGATGGTATCGCCGGGGCGGCAGCGTCCAGGCCGTTCCATCGCGTAGTCGATCTATGGCCATCGCGCGTGGAGATGATGACGCCCCTCAGCGACGTGGTCGCCAACGTGATCGTGATCGCGCAGGTCACGCCCGACCAAGCCGATGCCACGATCTTCATGGCCCGCGCGAACGATGCCACCACTTATGATGTGCAGCATCTTTATTTCGGCCGATGCCGCGTTGCCCGATCCTGAGTGAACTCTGCAGGCGCAGGGACGGGCAGGGTGCCCCAACGCCCTCGCACCGGGCGAGCACGGCATGACGGTTCAGCTCGGTTGTGTTCTCGCTGACGGCAATTCACGAAAGTCGCCACACCCGGCGATGGCGGCGTTCTGTCGGACGAACCGTCAAATTAACCACGCCGTGCCGATGACGATCATCTATTAATTCATCGGGCCGATGATTGCACGAGTGGACTGCGAGTACGGCCGGGCCGATGCGGTGCGACCCCAGCGGGTGTTGGGCTTGTCCGTCATGGTGAACGTCAACGTACCGCCGGCCCGGATCTCAGAGTCTCTGAGATAAGTGCGGCCGAGCGGCCGATCGTTCAGCGCGATCGAGCCTATGTACCGGTTCGCGTCGGAAAGATTCCGGGCGTTGACGGTGAAGGTGCGCCCGTTCGGCAAGCGCAGTTTCGCGCCGGAAACGAACGGGCGTCCGATCACATATTCGTTGCTGCCGGGCGCGACCGGGTAGAAGCCGAGCGCGGTGAAGACAAACCACGCTGACATCTGACCCAGATCGTCGTTCCCGCTGAGCCCGTCAGGCGTTGCCTTATACTGGCTCGCCACGATCTGCGCGAGGCGCTCCTGCGTCCGCCACGGCGCGCCGGCATAATTGTAGAGATAGGCGACGTGATGGCTTGGTTCGTTGCCGTGGATGTACTGCCCGATCAGCCCGGCGATGTCCTCGGCATGGCTGTAATCGAGCTTGGACATGTCATAATCGAACATCGCGTCGAGTTTCTTGATCGCGCGCGCGTCGCCACCGAGCAGCCGGAACAGTCCCGCCTGATCCTGCGGCATGAACCAGCTATATTGCCACGCATTGCCCTCGGTATAATCGGAGCCGTAGTTGATCGCGGTCGGATCGAATGGCGTCCGGAACGCGCCGTCGCTGCGGCGGGCACGCAGCCAGCCGGTCTTCACGTCGAAGCTGTTGCGCCAGAAGGTCGCCCGACGATCGAAGCGCGCCGCCACGTCGGTGCGCCCCAGCGCCCCTGCCATCTGCGCGATCGTCCAGTCGTCATAGGCATATTCGGCGGTCTTTGACGCCGCCTCCGGTTCGCGATCGATCGGGACATAGCCGCGGGTCATGTACTCGCCCAGCCCGCCATAGGGAGCGTAGCTGGCGCTGGCGACCATCGCGTCGAGCGCGGCATTGGCATCGAAGCCGCGAATGCCTTTCATGTAAGCGTCGGCGATCACCGGAACCGCGTGGTAGCCGATCATCGTCCAGGTCTCACGCCCGGCAAATTGCCAGACGGGCAAGATGCCGTCCGGGCTGAAGCGCTGGCTCGCGAGCAGCGAATTGACCACATCGCTAGTCGTGCGTTCGGGCTGCACCAGCGTCAGCAGCGGATGTTCGGCGCGGAACGTATCCCAAAGCGAAAATGTCGATCGCTGCGTATACCCCTCGGCGCGGTGGACCTGATCGTCGGGTCCGCGCCAGCGACCGTCGGCATCGCTCCACACGCTGGGCGCGATCAGGCTGTGGTAGAGCGCGGTGGCGACGATCGTCTTCATCGGCGTCGGCGCATCGATCTCGATGGCGCCAAGTGCGTCGCGCCACGCTGCCTGCGTTTGCGCCCGGACGGCGTCGAAATCGCCCGGCTCGGCGTCGAGATTGGCGACCGCTCCGGCTTCATCGACCCCCGATAACGCCACCTTCACCTCGAGCGGGCGATCAAGCGCGCCGAAATCGAGCCGCGCTTCCAGTGCCCGACCCAGCTTCTCGGCGAGCATGTCGGTGCCGCGTCCCGGCGGTGCAAAGCCCTTGTACGTGACGTCCTTGTCGCGATCGAGCAACGCGTGGCCGGTCAACGGCGCGGAGAAACGCATCGCGAAGAACAACTTGCGCCCCGGTGCCCAGCCGCGCGTCTCGCGAAAGCCGGTCAGCGTGCCGTCGGGACGCAGGTGCAGCCCGGACCACAGGATCTTCCCGGGATAATTGTAGAGCGAACTGCGCAAGTCGACGATCAGATGCGCGGCCTGTCTGGCGGGAAACGTATAGCGGTGAACACCAATGCGCGTGCCCGCGGTCAGCTCGGCGCGGACCTTCGGGCCGTCGAGCGTCACCGCATAATAGCCGGGTGTCGCCTGCTCGCTGGCGTGCGAGAAGCGCGAGCGATAGCCGGGCACCGCCACGGTGCCCGGATCCATAGCGACCGTTTCGCCGGACGTGGGCATGACCAGAATGTCACCGAGATCGGAGTGACCCGCGCCGGAGAAATGCGTGTGGCTAAAGCCTTCGATGGTTGGATCATCGTGCCGGTAGCCCGCGGCATGCGCGTAGCATTCCCGGATGACGCAGGCGGTGTCGGTGTCGGGCGACAGTTGCACCATGCCGAACGGGGCGACCGCACCGGGAAAGGTATGGCCGTCGCCGCCGGTGCCGATGAATGGATCAACGGCGGCGATCGTGTCGGCGATTTGCGCCGCCACCGGCGCAGCGGTGAGGGCCATCGTCAGCGCGGCGACGCCAAATGCCGCGAGCGGGTTCCGCCGCTGATCGTTGCTCATCACGCGCTCCGTCGTTCATGCCGATCGAGCGGGGCTGATGGCATGTGAGCAGAATAAAAACAGCAATTTTCGTGATTTGCTTGGAAGGATCATTCCCGGGAAGCCAAGCCACGGTTGCACCAACAGCAGGTGGCGCAAGGAGCGTCATCGGCAACGACGATGATCTTGTGTTCCGCGTGTCCCGCGAGCCGGGTTCGCGCTGTTACCGTTATCGCAACCTGCATTAAGGCATTGATTACAAAACATTTCTGCGGGTTTCTATTTGACAAGTTGTTTTCTTTATTGCGACAAGCCGGTTGTCGTAGCGGCAACGAGCGGGTGCGCCTCTTCAGCGTGAACCGACGCCATCTCAGGAGCGTGACGTTGCTGCGACACACAGGGAGCCGGTTACGGGCTGACGCTCGGCCGGGACAAGGGAGAGGTTGAATGTCCGATCGTCACCATCGGCCGGGTGTGCCCGGGCGACGTTTGATGACGTTGCTGCTGGCGACCGCCGGCTTCAGTGTCGCCGCTGGGGTCCATGCCCAGGAAACCACGCCAGCCACCGCGCCCGCGGTCGCGCCTGATGCCGCCACGCCGGCCGCTTCGGTCCCGGATAGCAACGTCGGCACGGCGCAGGACGCCGGTGCCGCACCCACCGGAGCTGCAGCGGCAGGCGACATCGTCGTCACCGGCTATCGCCGCTCGATCGAGGAGAGCCTCAGCCGCAAGCGCGAGGCGAACGCCTTTGTCGACGTCATCACCGCCGAGGATATCGGCAAATTTCCCGACAAGAACGTCGCGGATTCGCTCCAGCGCGTCCCGGGCATCATCATCGACCGCGACGGCGGCGAGGGCTCGCGTGTCAGCATCCGCGGTCTGCAATCCGACCTGACGCTGACGCAGCTCAACGGCAATTTCATCGCTTCCGCCGATGATAACGAGCCGTCGCGCTCGTTCAACTATCTGCTGCTGCCGTCGAACATGATCGGCAGCGTCGACGTCTTCAAATCGCCCGAGGCACGGCTTGACGAAGGCGGGGTCGGCGGCACGATCATCCTCCACACGCGGCGTCCGCTCGACCTGAAGTCGTTGAGCGGCTTCGTGTCGGTCGAGGGTACCTACGCCGATGTGACCGAGAAGGTGCAGCCGCAGATCGGCGGACAATTGTCGTGGAAGAACCAGGACGAGACGCTCGGTTTCCTCGTCGGTGCGACCTATCAGGAGCGGACGGTGCGCGATCACCGCGCCGCGGCGTCGAGCTGGAACTGGTGGACCTACGACCGTGCGAATGAGCCCGCCACCGACGTCAACGGCAATCCGTACGCCAATGACGATGCGATCTCCTATTGGCCAGAGGACAGTGGCGCGACGACGCAGGCCGGGCAGCGTTTCTCGGGCTATTGGGCGCCGCAGCAGGTCAGCCAGACCGTCACCGAGCAGAACCGCAAGCGGCTGGGTATCCAGGCGACCGCGCAGATGAAGCCGTTCGACGACTTCACCGTCACCGCCAATTACTTCCGCTTCCAGGTCGACGACGATTATATCAGCAACGGCATCCAGATCCCGGAATGGGGATATGGCAACTTCTTCTCGGGCGCGACGCTCGACAAGAGCGGCACGATCTTTCAATCCGCGCAATTCCAGGTGCCCGCGGATGGCACGGGATGCCGCGTGCAGGTCGGCAACCAGCCGCCGTGCACGATGGAGACGCCGCAGATCTACGGCACGTACAGTCGTGAGAAGGCGGTTTCGAACACCTTCGACGTCGAGGGCGCGTTCAAGCGTGACCGGTTCGAGGCGGTGTTCAAGCTCGGCAAGACCCGCGCGACCGGCGGCCCGTCCGCGCGTTTCAGCGTAGCGGCCAAGCCGCGCGTCGTGAACGGCATCGTCGGGATCAACGGCAACCAGTATAGCGCGTGGAACTTCACCGATCAGTCGGCGAACTTCGAATTCTCGCCGGAGCTTCAGGACAATATCAACAACGGCCTGACGCAGATCGATCTGGGTTCGACCAATTCGTCGTTCAACCGCAGCTCGATCGCGCAACGCTATACGCAGCTGGACCTCACCCGCCGCTTCGAAGCCTTCCTCGATTCGGTGCAGGTCGGTGCCAAATGGCGCGATGGACAGGTCAATCGCGCGACCGGACGTAACGAATGGTACGCGGATCCCGCCACCGAATTGCGCTACCAGGACACGCCTGGGGCGGCGACCACCCGGCCGGGCTTCTTCTTCGACAAGCCGCTCGGCAATATTGCCGGCGGTTTCAGCGGCAATGCCTTTCCGGCGATCGATTTCCGCAACTACCTCGGCTATCTGAACAGCACCTACGGCGACGCGGTGCGTGTCGATGAGACCGGGTTCGTTTACGGCATCGGGGAACGCATCTGGGCCGGATATGTCCAGACCAATTTCAAGACGGAGCGTTTCCGCGGCAATCTGGGTCTGCGTTACGTCAACACGCGCCAGACCGGTGTCACGTCCGACCGGTTGCAGATCCTGAACGATTATTGCGTCAACGCAGAGGGTGGCCCGTTCGTGACGCCACCGGTCGGCGCGGACGGCAATTGCATCACGCTGCCGCTCGCGCAGCGCGAGACGATCGTCAACACGAAGCTCGACCAGACGCGAACGTACAGCGACTGGCTGCCGAGCCTGAACGCCTCGTACGACCTAACCGACAACCTGCTGCTGCGTGGCGCGGTGGCGCGGGTGATCGCGCGACCGGCGTTCACCAACCTGGGGTCGCAGCGCAGCCTGACCTATCGCTCGCCCGAATATGCGTTCGATCGCCGGCAATTCGGCGAGCGCGAGGGCTGGTCGGGATCGGGCGGCAATGGCGCGCTCAACCCCTTCAAGGCGTGGCAATACGACATCGGCATCGAATGGTATTTCAAGCGCGGGTCGGTGCTGGGTGCGACCGCGTTCCGCAAGGATGTGTCGGACTTCATCGTGCCGCTCGTGCTCGACGTCACGCAGAACGTGAACGGCGAGCCGGTGCTGATCCAGCCGTACAGCACGGTCGCCAACGGCTCGAACGCGCGCTCACAGGGTGTCGAGCTCTACGCGCAGCACACGCTCCCGTTCGGGCTCGGCGCACAGGTGAACTTCACCTACAACGACACGTCGGTGGCGCAGATCACGCTGGAGGGCCAGAACGTCGGCAGCTCGCCGCTGGTCGGCAGCGCCAAGACGCAGATCAACGGGTCGCTATTCTACGAGAACGATCGCATGCTGTTGCGCACGTCGTACAACCGGCGCGGCGAGGTGGTGCGCGGGCTGCAATCCGGACTGAACGTCTATGACGATCCCTATGAGCAGATCGACCTAAACGCCTCGTATAATCTGTTCGAGAATTTCGTCCTGAGCGCCTCGGTGATCAACCTGACCAAGTCCGAACAGCGCCAGCATCTCGGCAACGACACCGGCGCGCGGTTCATCTCGAACGTCTATTCCGGCCGACGTGCGTATGTCGGCGTATCGTACAAGTTCTAATGCCGGTTATCCTTCCCCCCTGGGTGGCCGCGGTGCGGCCACCCGCTTTTTTGACAAGGGGCGCTTGATGAAGAAACGTACGGTAAGCAGATGGGCGAAGGCAACGCTGGTCGCCGGCGCGGCGCTGTTGTCGGCGGGTGCGCTATGGGCGGCCAATCCGATCGTACCCGGCTGGTATGCCGATCCGGAGATCCGCATCTTCGCGGGCGAATACTGGATCTACCCGACCTATTCGGATGACCCCGCCACACCGGCCGCGTCGTCGCGCTTCTCCGCGCAGCAACTCGAGGATCGCAAGCGCCGGATGGTGCGACCGTCCTATGCCAGGCAGACATTCTTCGACGCGTTCTCGTCGCCCGATCTGGTGCATTGGAGCAGGCACCCCCGCGTGCTCGATGTCGAGAATATCGGCTGGGCCGCTTATGCGATCTGGGCGCCGTCGGCGATCGAGGTGAACGGGCGCTATTATCTGTTCTTCAGCGCCAACGACATCCAGAGCGACAAGGAAGTGGGCGGGATCGGCGTCGCGGTCAGCGACACGCCCGGCGGCCCGTTCCGCGATGCGCTCGGCAAGCCGCTGATTGGCGCGTTCCACAATGGTGCGCAGCCGATCGACCCGTTCGTGTTCCGCGACGACGATGGACAGGTCTATCTCTATTATGGCGGGTGGAAGCATTGCAACGTCGTCCGGCTGTCGGCCGATCTGTCGACGGTCGAAAAGCACCCCGACGGCACGACGTTCAAGGAGATCACGCCGCCGGGCTATGTCGAGGGCTCGTTCGTCATCAAGC
Source organism: Sphingomonas sp. 8AM (assembly GCF_902506455.1). Taxonomy (GTDB): domain Bacteria; phylum Pseudomonadota; class Alphaproteobacteria; order Sphingomonadales; family Sphingomonadaceae; genus Sphingomonas. The sequence continues at coordinate 1,534,525 of NZ_LR733844.1, forward strand.
GCAAGGGCGTCTATTACCTGATGTGGTCGGAAGGCGGCTGGACCGGACCGGACTATCGCGTCGCTTACGCCACCGGCGCGTCGCCGGTCGGGCCGTTCACGAAGCGCGGGACGATCCTCGCGCAGGACATGAAGGTGGCGCGCGGGGCAGGGCATCATTCGGTGGTCAACGTGCCGGGCAGCGATGACTGGTACATCGTCTATCACCGCCGTCCGCTGAACGACGACAAGGGCGAGCACCGCCAGATCGCGATTGAGCCGATGCACTTCGCCGCCGATGGTTCGATCGTGCCCGTCACGCTGACCGACACCGGCGTCACCACGCCGCACCCGCTGCGCCGAAAGGAAGTCCGTTGAACAGCAAGCTGATGCGCAAGGCCATTGCGGCGCTGTGCGCGGGGACGATGATCGCTGCACCGGCGACGACCGTGGCGCAGGACACGCCGGCCGCTGCGATCGATCTCGTCAATCCGCTGATGGGTACCGACTCCAGCTACGAGCTGTCGTACGGCAACACCTATCCGGCAATCGCGCTGCCGTTCGGCATGAACGCATGGACGCCGGTAACCGGAAAGATGGGCGACGGCTGGGGCTATACCTACAGCGCGCACCGTATCAACGGCATCAAGCAGACGCATCAGCCCAGCCCATGGATGAACGATTACGCCGCCTTCGCGCTGCTGCCGATGACCGGCGCGCTGAAGGTGAAGGAAGCCGATCGCGCCTCGTGGTTCAGCCACAAGGCCGAGGTCAGCACCGCCTACGGCTACAAGGTCTATCTCGCCGATTATGACGTGACCGCCGAGGTCGCGCCAACGGAGCGCGCGGCGCAGTTTCGCTTCACCTTCCCGAAGACCGATCAGGCGCATGTCCTGCTCGACGGCTATTCGGGCGGGTCGATGGTGTCGATCGACATGAAGCGGCGGCGGATCACCGGCTACGTGCGCAACAATCACGGCGGGGTACCCGCGAATTTTCGCAACTGGTTCGTCGCCGAGTTCGACCATGACTTCACCGTGACGCGCACCTTCGATGGCGCCGGCGCGGTGTCACCGGGGAATCGTGCCGAGGGCGATCATGTCGGCGCGGTGGTCAGCTTCGCCACGCGCGCGGGCGAGCAGGTCGCGGTGCGCGTCGCCTCGTCGTTCATCAGCGCCGAGCAGGCGCAGCGCAACCTTGATCGCGAGATCGGGCGCGATACTTTCGCGACCACGCAGGCGAAGGCGAAGGCGGCGTGGTCGCGTGAGCTCGACCGGATCCAGGTCGACGATCCGGACATCGACAATCGTCGCACCTTCTATTCGGCGCTGTGGCGGATGCTGCAATTCCCGCGGCAGTTCCACGAGGTCGATGCGCGCGGCCAGCAAGTCCATTACAGCCCCTATGACGGGCAGGTGCATGCCGGGCCGTTGTACACCGACAACGGCTTCTGGGACACATGGCGCGCGGTGTTCCCGTTCTTTGCGCTAATGTACCCCGAGCGTGACGGCGAGATCATGCAGGGGCTCGTCAACACTTACAGGGAATCGGGCTGGCTGCCCGAATGGGCGAGCCCCGGGCATCGCAGCGTGATGATCGGGTCGAACTCGGCCAATCTGATCGCCGACGCCTATCTGAACGGCGTGCGCGGCTTCGACGTCAACACGCTCTACGAGGCGATGGTCAAGAACGCGACCACCTCGCAAGGTCGCCCGCGCGATGCCAAGGGCAAGGTGCTGACCGCGGTCGGGCGCGAAGGTGTCGAGCTGTACAACCAGCTCGGCTACGTCCCCTATGACGTCGGCATCAACGAGAGTGCCGCGCGGACGCTCGAATATGCCACTGCCGATTTCTCGCTGTCGCGTCTCGCCGCGGCGCTCGGCAAGAACGACGACGCGGGCAAATATGCGGCGCAGGCGCAGAATTATCGCAAGCTGTTCGACCCGCAGAGCGGGTGGATGCGCGGGCGCAACCGCGACGGTTCGTGGTCGACGCCGTTCAATCCGTACAAATGGGGCGACGCGTTTACCGAAGGCAATTCAGTTCATTACAGCTGGTCGGTAATGCAGGACGTGGCCGGCCTGATCGATCTGATGGGCGGGCGCGAGAAGTTTGTCGCGCGGCTCGATTCGGTCTTTTCCACCCCGCCGATCTTCGACGACAGTTACTACGGGCAGGTCATCCACGAAATCCGCGAGATGCAGATCGTCGACATGGGCCAATATGCGCACGGCAACCAGCCGATCCAGCACATGATCTACCTGTACGACTGGGCAGGGGCGCCGTGGAAGGCGCAATTCCATGCGCGCGCGGTGATGCGCAAGCTCTACTCGTCGGCGCCTGACGGCTATCCGGGCGACGAGGACAATGGCCAGACCTCGGCCTGGTACGTCTTTTCGGCGCTCGGTTTCTATCCGGTCACGCCGACGGTCGGGCAATATGCGATCGGCAGCCCGCTGTTCCGGCGCGTGCGGGTGACGATGCCGGGCGGCAAGCTGCTGACGATCGAGGCGCAGAACAGCAGCCGCGACAACGTCTACATCCAGTCGGCGACGCTGAACGGCGCGACGCATGACCGGCCGTGGCTGTCGCGCGCGGCGTTGCAGGCCGGCGGCACGCTTCGCTTCGTCATGGGACCGACGCCGAACAAGGCATGGGGTGCGAAGGCGGAGGCGGCCCCGTTCTCGATGAGCGAAGGAAACGGGCTCATCGAACGACGGTGATGGTCGCAAGCGGCACCCGGTAGGAGACCATCTGGCGAGCGATGACGGAACGTCTTTCCCTTCATGCAAGGCAGTCAGCGCGGGAAGGGTAGCGGTCATTGTCTACCCGGCCTCCTGAGGGCGCAGGCGGGCCCCTATGTTCTCGCCCGCGCCGGTGCCGCCGATCGGGCGCGCGCGCTGCTCGACGGTATGTTCGAGCCCCGTCGCGGCGAGCCCGGCACCTTGAGTCACGACCTCTGGCAGCATCGAACCAGGCCCGGCCGGTTCGGGCGCGAGCGCGTGGGCCGGTCTGGCCTGTTCCGTCCGGTCGGTGGCGCGAATGGCTCAACGGTTCTTACGGCCGTGCGGCGCCAGACGACTGGCCATCGCCACCAATCCTGCTAGCAATCGCACATGCTCAGATCACGGATTAAACGCCACGAAGCGATGGTCGAACGCATGTTCGATCGCCTTGCTGCAATAGAAGCGTCGATTACAGCCTTGGGCGACGAGGATCTGCTCGATCTCGCCGACATCTTTGCCGACCGCGGCCCAAGCCCGCTTCGCGAGATGACCCAGGACGAAATGGGTCGCCGCCACATCAGCTTATGATACGACCGCCATCACGATTCCGCCGTCTGGACGGGGCGCTCGCCGACCTTCCCGTTGAGCAGCCGATGCTGCTCACCGGGCTTGATGGTTTCCTTACCGGATTGCTTGTGTCTCCGCAGGCCGTGCCGGCTGACGAGTGGATGACGGTCATTTGGGGGCCGGACACCCCGGGCGTGCCGCCCTTCGACGATCCGCTCGACGTGCGATGGTTTGTCGCGGCGGTGGCGGCCCGGCAGGCAGAGATCGCCCGCGACCTTTCCCGTGGCAGATTGCAACCGATCCTCGACATCGACGAGCGGGATCGCGACGTGATCTGGGAGGACTGGATGATCGGGTTCGCCGAGGCGGTCGCATTGCGTCCGGATGCGTGGAGCGCGCTGTCGAAGGATGACGATACCGCTGAGCCGTGGTCGCAATTGCAGACGCTGATCAAGGCGGCCCGAAACGATGGCGATATGGACAGCGTGGAGGTCAACGCTCTTCAGGACCATGCCGTAAGCGACCTGACGGACGCGGTGCTTCGCCTTTATGCGGTATTCGGTCATTCTGCCGGACTTGCCGTGGCGCCTCAGTCCACGACGCCCGCGCGGAAGACCGGCCGCAACGATCCGTGCCCTTGCGGCTCAGGCAGAAAACACAAGCGTTGTTGCGGCTGAGAGTGGCCGACGATCCATCGCCGCCCGCCCGCGGTAGTTGCCGGAAAGCGCGTTTCAGCGACCGGGACGATAGCACCGCCTGACCCGACGATGCCTCGTCGAGCGGTTCTGAACGGCGGGCGATCAGACCGGTTGCAGACCATAGGCCTTGATCCGCTCGATCAGGTCGCGGTGACGCGGCAATTTGGTCGCCATCGTGCCGGTTGCGGTGTCGTTTTCGCGGCGCAGGCGGTGGGCCAGCGACGTTTCGCCCGCGATGTCGAGCGGGTTCACCGCGGTGCGAAAGCCCATGCCGTACAGGACATATTGGTAACTGGCCGCGGGAAACACCTCTTCGAGGCGATCGAACTCGTCGTAGAACCACGGCGATTGATGCGCCCACAGCTTCAGCAGGTCATTCAGCCGCGCCGGAATCGTCGCCGGATCGACATTGTCGCGCCAGAACGCGGTATCGCGCCGTTTGGTGAGCACATAATGCAGCTTCAGAAAGTCGATGATCCGTCCCCAGCGATAAAGGGTGACGTCGTTGAAGCGCCGCGCGACGATATCCATCACGCCCCGCGTTGCGGGCATTTGCTCGGCGATCAGCTTGGCGGACAATTCCACCAGCACGATCGCCGACGCCTCCAGCGGCTCGAGGAACCCGGCGGCGAGCCCGACCGCAACGCAGTTGTTTTTCCAGAACCTTGCGCGATGGCCGGAGCGGATCCGGATCTTGCGCACCGGCAGGTCCGCCGCGCCCGCGCCCAGATACTGCCGGAGTTCGCGCTCCGCCGCCTCGTCGGTGATGTGGCGGCTGGAGAAGACGTGGCCGACCCCGCGCCGCGTCGGCAGACCGATGTCCCAGATCCAGCCGGCCGACTGCGCGGTCGAGATCGTGTGCGAGGCGATGGGGGCGTCGGGATCGTCATAGGGCATCTGCACCGCCAGTGCGGTGTCGCAGAACAGCACGTCGTCACACGGCACGAACGGCACCGCCAACGCCTCGCCGATCAGCAGCGCCGAGAAGCCGGTACAATCGACGAACAGGTCGCCGGCGACCCGGCCGGCCTGTTCGGTCACCACGGCGGCGATGTCGCCGGACTCGGTCTGCTCCACCGAGCGGACGTCGGCCGGCACATGCCGCACGCCCAGCGTGCCGGTGCAATGGCGTTGCAGGAACGGAGCGAACTTGCCGGCGTCGAGATGGTAGGCGTAATTGGCGACCGCTTCATATTCGGCGGTGGCGATCGTCTTGGGCGCCAGCCCCGCGTCGCATACTTGCCCCTGCGGACAAACGGCATCGCAGAAGCTGGTCGCGCCGCCCTCCGCCAGCCAGTGCGGCGCGAGGTTCAGTTGCGCGAAGCCCTGCGGCAGCATCAGCGGGTGGTAATAGGCATCGTCGGCAGCCCCTGTGGTCCAGCCCACGAACCGCGCGCCCTGTTTGAACGCGGCATCGCACTCGCGGAACAGATCGGTCTCTGACACACCCATCTTGCGGAGCGTCGTCCGCAAGGTCGGCCAGGTGCCCTCGCCGACGCCGATGATCGGCACGTTCGGCGACTCGACCAGCACGACCTCGAATTGGCCGGCAGCGATCCGCGCCTTGTGGCGCGCCGCGATCACCCCGGCGGTGAGCCAGCCGGCAGTGCCGCCGCCGACGATCACCACGGTCTGCACGGCCCCGCTCACTGCGCTTGCCCGGCGCATGCGCGCCGGATCGCTACCGGCCCGCGGCACGGACGATACGAGAGCGTTATCATCACTTCTGTCGCGCCCCTATCTGCCACTCTCCTGGCCGCGATATGCTGCCGTTCCGCAGGACCGGTCAATGGTGAAGCACGCAGCGCGTCCAGATTCCATGAAGTTAGGGTTCATCCCGAAGCATCGGCCATTCTTTACAACTCTGCGGTGTCACATAAAGGCAGGATGAGCGGTCGTTAGCATTGATACGATCTGCCACCGTCGCCTCCGCAGCAAAAAATGATAGCGCTAAAATTAGCGATTGTAGGCCCGGCAATGTTGTGCAACGTTTCTTATCGAGGAGCCGGGGCTGACGTGCGCAGCAAGCACGCAGATGTCCGCGGCGGTCGGTGAGGAGGGGTTTCCCATGTCCGAGAAGTGCGTCGTCGCTCGTCTTTCGTCGCGTGCAGCGTTGAGGGGGGCTTGCAGTCTGGTCGTGCTCGCGCTGGCGACACCCGCCTTCGCGCAAACGACCCCGACACCCGCCGATACCACCGACTCGACCGCGGTCAGTCTGCCCACGAACGGGCAGGGGACGCAGGGTGAGGAAGTCGTCGTTACCGGCCTGCGCGGCTCGTTACAGCGCAATCTCGACCTGAAGCGCAGCGCCACCGGCGTGATCGACGCGATCTCGGCGGAGGACATCGGCAAGTTCCCCGACTCCAACGTCGCCGCCTCGCTCCAGCGTTTGCCGGGCGTCTCGATCCAGCGCAGCGGCGCGCGCGGTGAGCCGACCGGCGTGACGGTGCGCGGCTTCGGCGGCGATTTCGTTGCGACGCTGTACGACGGTCGCCGGATCTCGACCGCGACCGGCGGGCGCGCGATCGATTTCTCGACGGTCGGTTCGGACTTCGTCGGTCAGCTCGACGTGCTCAAGACGCCCGACATGGCGCTCAATGCGTCGTCGATCGGCGCCACGATCGACATCAAATTTCCCAAGCCGATGGACCATCCCGGCTTCCGCCTCGCCAGCTCGGCCTCGGCGTCGATCCAGGACGGCGCGGGCAAGATCGTACCGTCGGGCGGGTTGTTGCTCAGCGACACGTTCGCGGACGACACCTTCGGCATCCTGGTCGACGGCATCTACACGCGCCACGATACGAGGACGAACCGCGTCGATACCAACGGCTGGCAGGGAACGCGCTTCGCGCCGTGTCAGCTGACGGCGGCCTGCGCCGACGGTGAGAATACGTCGGCGACCCAGACCAAGGTCGGCTGGTATCCGCAGGATTACACGATCGCACGCGACTATACCAAGGACGAGCGGATCGACGGCCGCATCGCGATACAATGGCAGCCCAGCGACGACCTGCTGCTGACGATCGACGACAATTTCTCGCGGCAGGACATCCACACCACGGTCAACGGAATGGGCGTGTGGTTCAATTCGGGCGCGCTCCAGAACATCAAGCAGGACGCCAACGGCACCGTCATCGACTTCACCCAGGCCGGGTCGCCGATGGACTTCGTTGCCAACGACAACCGGCAGGTGTTGCAGACGAACCAGCTCGGCGCGAACCTGAAGTGGAACGCGAGCGAGCGGCTCCATTTCGACCTCGATGCGGCATGGGGGCGCAGCTATCTCAACCCCGGCGACTTCGTCGCCAACCGCGGCGGCGACATCGGCTATGGCGGTGTGCTGGGTGCCAACACCGGCGTGCAGGTCACCGGCAAGAGCAGCGACAGCTTCCCGACCCTCGTTGGCTACGGACCGAACGGCGATCCCGCGCGGTTGATCGACCCGACGATCATCGGCACGCACGTCCTCACCGATTCGACGCAACGCAACCGCGACGACGTCAAGCAGATCCGGCTGACCGGATCGTGGGAGCAGGACCAGCTCAAGATCCGCTTCGGCGGCCAATACATCCACGACCGCTTCCAGCTGCATAACGAGAATACGTTCTACAACAATTTCTGGCAGTCCTATGCCGGCTATGGCCCGCCCTCGGGCCGCAGCAGCGGCGTGCTGATCCCGGCCGGCTTCATCACCGGAACGTTCAACACCCGCGATTTCATCCCCGGTTTCTCGGGGTCGCTGCCCGCGGCGCTGCCGATCTTCAGCGCCACCGCGCAGGAGAACCTGCAACAGAGCTTCGGCAACCCCTATGAGAAGAACATCCCGGGCTTCAATTATCCGGGCGCGACCGACACCGGTAACGGGCTGCTGAACTATCGCGGGCTGCAAACGCCCGTGACCGATCCGGGCAGCGTGCAGAACATTCTCGAGAGCACCTGGGCCGCGTTCATCACGATCAGCCAGACGACGCAGATCGCGAACATGCCGTTCCACATTGCCTTCGGTGCGCGCGAGGAAGTGACGCACATCACCTCGGCCGGTCTTGGGACGGTGCCGACCAGTCTGAGCGTGCCGTCGAGCGACCCGACGGCGTTCGTCTTCGCCTTCTCGGGCACGACGCCGGTGTCGACCAGGTCGAACTATTCCTACTTCCTGCCGAGCCTCGACCTCAGCCTCGACGTGACCGACCAGCTCAAGCTGCGCTTCGACGCGTCGCGCACGTTGACGCGGCCGCCGCTCAATCGCCTGACTCCGGTGCTCACCGGTGTCGGCGGGCGTGTCAACGCGCTGGTCGCGACGGGCGGCAACCCGAACCTGCAACCGTATCTGTCGGACAATTTCGACGTGGCCGCCGAATGGTATTATCACGCCAATTCGTACTTCTCGGTCGATCTGTTCGCCAAGCAGGTGACGAACTTCATCGTCGCCGGATCGCAGCGCCAGACGATCAACGGGGTCGTCGATCCGACGACCGGACAGCCCGCCGTGTTCACGGTGTCGAGCTATCTGAACGGGCCGAACGCGACGGTGAAGGGCGTCGAGGTCGCGTTGCAGCACGTCTTCGGCGATACCGGGTTCGGCTTCCAGGCGAATGGCACGTTCGTGCAGACGAACAAGCCTTACGACCGCTTCAATATCTCGCAGAGCGGTTTCGCCGTGACGGGACTGGCCAATTCCGCCAACTTCGTCGGCTTCTACGACAAGAACGGTTTCCAGATCCGCGGTGCTGTAAACTGGCGCGACAAATATCTGTCGCAATTCGGACAGGTCCAGAACAACTCGGCGTTCGGCACCGAGCCGACGTTCGTCGACTCACAGGTGCAGGTCGATCTGAGCACCAGCTACCAGATCAACAAGAACCTCGACATCTTCTTCGAGGCGCTCAACCTGAACAATGCGGTGCTGAGTTCGCACGGACGCTTCGACAATCAGTTGTTGCAGGTGTTCGACTATGGGCGCCGCTTCACGCTGGGCGTGCACTTCCGGATCTGACCGGCCGCACCCGCTCCGGGTCGGCCGGGGCGGGTGCGATGATGCTCGCGCCGGGGGCGATGGTTCGGGTATAGCGCGACATACACAACGGGGAGGGCATCGGAATGCAGCAATCGGGCGCACTCGCCGTCGACGTCGGTGGAGCACCGCCGGACGCCCCCGCCTGGGAGTTGCTCAACACCGATACCCATGCCGGGCTGCGCGTTCGTCCGGCGACGGCTGCCGGCCGCCATTTCGTACAGGTCGTGCCCGACGAATGTGCGAGGATGGCGGCGCGTTGTCCGTTGCTGTTCACCAAGCATCCGGAAACGGGGCAATTCTACATCGGTGCGCTGTTCGGGTTCGAGCCGGGTGAGAACCTGCTCGTCGACGCGGACGGTCGGCTCGACGGCTATATGCCGCACGATCTGGAACGGGCGGGCTTCTTCATCGCCGGCGACGACATCGCGATCGACCGCGCGCACGCGCGCTTCGCGACCGCGGATGGCGTGACGCTGTTCGATGGGGGAAGCCGGCTGCGGCAGGTTCAGCACGCACTGGCGGCGATCAACGCCGGCATCGAGCAGACCCGCTCGCACGTCGCGCACCTGCTTCGCCAGCAACTCATCGAGCCGATCGACCTGACGTTGAGCTTTGATGACGGGCGCAAGATCACGCTCGACGGATTGTACACGATCAGCCGCGACGCTCTGGCGCAGCTCGGCGCAGCGGAGGTGGCCACGCTCCACGACAACGGCGCGCTTCGGCTCGCCTATACGATGGCCAATTCGCTCGATCAGATCGCACTGCTGGCGCGTCGCCGCAACGACCGGCTCGCCGACGCCTGATCCGCCGCGGCGATGCTGGAAACCTTTGCTCCCGGCGAGATCGCGGACGCGGCCGACTTCCAGGCGCGGGTGGTCGCGCGCTGCCAGCCCGCGATCCTGCGCGGGCTCGCCCGCGACTGGCCGCTGACGGACGCGGCCGCGTCGTCATCGCAACGGTTGCTGGCCTATCTGCACGGGCTCGACGCCGGAGCAACGGCCGAAGCGTTCGTCGGCGACCGGGCGATCGCAGGCCGCTATTATTACGACAGCGATCTCACCGCGTTCAATTTCAGCCGCCTCAGCGCGCCGCTCGCGACGATCGTCGCACGGATCGTCGCGACCGCCGGCGTGCCAGACGAACCGACGATCTATGCCGGCTCGCTTCCGACCGATCTGTACCTGCCGACGTTCGCGACCGACAATGCGATGCCGCTGGTCCCGGCGTCGGCGCGCCCGCGGCTCTGGATCGGGCACGGCTCGACAGTCGCCTGCCATCACGACAATTTCGACAATCTGGCCTGTGTCGCGGCCGGGCGGCGGCGCTTTACCTTGTTCCCGCCCGACGCGATCGGCGATTTGTACGTCGGACCGATCGATCACACGATGGCGGGGCAGCCGGTCGCGATGGCGGTCGGCGCGCCGCCAGACGACCCGCGTTTTCCGCGCTTCGGCGCAGCGCGGGCGCGTGCCCTGACGGTCGAGCTCGAACCCGGCGACGCGCTCTACCTGCCCAAGCTGTGGTGGCATCAGGTCGAGGCGCTGTCGCCGCTCAACATTCTCGTCAACTATTGGTGGGATGCCTCCGCGACCGGCCCGGATACGCCCTATACCGCGATGCTGCTCGCGATCGCGACGATCGCCGAGCGACCGCCCGCCGAGCGCGCCGCGTGGCGGGCGTTCTTCGATCATTATGCCTTCCGGCCGGACGGTCATCCGCTCGCGCACCTGCCGGAGGAGCGTCACGGGATCCTGGCGGCTGGTCGTCGCGGTCAGTTGCGCGCGGCGGTCATGCGGCTGCTGCGCGGCGCCTGAGCGCGCGGCGTCGGCGTCCGCGACCATCTCTGTTCGCGAATGACCGCTAAACTCGCCGCCATTTTGCGCTAAACTACCGTGATGCGCATCCTGACCCCCGCCGCCCTGCTGTCCGCCTTCGCTATCGCCGTCGCCGTAGCGGGACCTGCGACTGCCGCCGATTATGCCACCCGCGAGGTCGGCGCCTGGATCGTCGCGGTGAGCAGCGATGGCAGGGGCTGCTTCGTTACCCGCACCTACCCCGAACCGCGGGGCACGACGTTACAGTTCGGGCTCGACATCGACGGCAGCAACCGCCTGACGCTGCTCAATCCCAACTGGTCGATCCGCGCGCGTGAGCAGCTGAAACTCGACTTCCGCCTCTCCAATTCCGCGTTTCCGCGGCATGTCGCGATTGGGATCGCGCCGCAGGGCAAGCGCGGCTTCGTCACCGACTTCGGCGTTACCTTCCCGCGCAGCTTTGCAACCTCTGATTATCTAAAGGTCCGGCGCGGCGAGGTTCCGGTCGAGGAGCTGAGGCTCGACGGCAGCGGTGCCGCCGTCGCCGCACTTCGTAGCTGTGTCGATCGTCAGCGTACCCCCGCGGTCGGCAAACCGGCGCGCGATCGTGGCGATCGCATCCCGCTGGACCCGTTTGCCGGTGCCGCGCGCCGCGATTCGAGGAAGTAACGAACCACCCCAAACCGTTCAGCAATGGTTAATAAGGAACTATTGTTGGAGTTGCGGGATGGCTGACACACATTCTATCACGAACATCACGGCAGTTCACACCTCGGTTCGGCGCATCAGGGCCTCGGTTGATCGCCTCGTCTCTTGCCGCTGCGCCATCTTCCGGGCTCCCTCGCCTGGCTAGAGATTATTTGGAAGATTGTGATGCTTACCTCCTTTGCCAAACTCTCCCCCGCGGTTGCGATCCTGCTGATCGCGCCGACCCTTGGCGGCTGCGCCACCAAGAAGTACGTGCGTGAGCAGATCGAGCCGGTCAGCGCGCGTGTCAGCACGCTGGAGACGCAGCTGCAGGCCACCGACGGCACCGCCAAGCAGGCGCTCGCCGAAGCGCAGGCCGCTTCGGGGCAGCTCCAGCAGAGCGGGCAGCGCCTCGATCAGCTCAACGGCCGCGTCGATGGCGTCGAGCAGCGCCTCCAGCAGCAGGAGCAGCGCGGCAAACGCCCGCGTCACTAAGCGACGTCATCCGGATCGTGCGTGCGCAGAAGTCCCGGCGGGTCGACTGACGCGTACGAGAGTTGACAAACATCCGGCGGCCGTCCCCAGTGGGCGGCCGCTTCCGGCTTGTGGCGGCATAGAATGATTTTACAGATACTTACCGGCATTGCGCTGATCGCTGCCGGCGCACCATCCGGGCCGAAGGCCGCGAAGGCCAAGCCACACCGTCCCGCGCCGGCAAGTTCGCCAGCATCCGCGCCGCTGCCGGTTCTGCAGCCGTCGCCCGATGCTATGCGGGTCGCCGACTGGATCGCCACGTCGCGCGACAATCACGCGCTGCCCTATGCCGTTATCGACAAGCGCGACGCCTCCCTGATCCTCTTCGACGGAACGGGTAAAAGAATCGCGCAGGTGCCGGTGCTGCTGGGGATCGCGTCCGGCGACGACGCCACGCCCGGTGTCGGCAGCAAGAAGCTCGGCGAGATCGGGCCTGCCGAAAAGACGACCCCCGCCGGCCGCTTCCTCGCGAAATTCGGTTATGCGTTCGGACGGCAGCGCGTGCTGTGGGTCGATTACACGAACAGCGTCGCGATCCACCCGATCCCCGGCGACGCCGCCCGATCGGAGAAGCGCCGCGCGCGGATGCTCTCGCCGGAACCGGAGGACAACCGCATCACCTTCGGGTGCATCAACGTTCCCACAGCCTTCTACGCCGCGGACCTTCGGCCGCTGTTCCAGAAGAAGGGCGGCTATGTGTACGTGCTACCTGACACGAAGGCGATGGAGGATGTCTTCCCGCGGCTGCGTGTCCACGCGCTGACCGCGGGCAGGGAGGCGGCCTGACCCGGCATCGTGAAGACCACACCAACGATGGTGACGATCGTCGCGTAAAGCGCTGTGAGCACTGATCGATGCGATCGCGGTGCGAAAGCCGGCGAGCAAAGGCCGAGCATCCCGCAAAAGTCGCACGCGCAGACGCTATTGCAGGTCATTATCAATGATGGCATGGGCGGTCCGAAGGGGGACCATCTATGTTGGCTATGCTGCGGGCTCGCTCCGCGAAGGCGCTTCTTTGCTCGGTGTCGTTCGTCTCCGCCGGCTCATTGAGCCCCGCGGTCGCGACCGCGCAGCAGAATGACGCAGGACCGGGCGATGACATCGTCGTCACCGCCGATCGTCAGGACAGCTTCGGAGCGGATTATGTGCAGGCTGGCACGTTCCGCGATGCGCGGCTGATCGAGACCCCGCTGACCGTTGCGGTGATGACGAAACAGTTGCTCGATGCGCAGCAGGCGCGGTCGATCAACGATGCCGTGCGAAATACGGCCGGGGTGAGCCAGGCCCAGATCAACACAAGCATCTACAGCAATCTGGCGGTACGCGGGATCACGCTGAACAATTTCACCAACGTCCGCTGGAATGGCGTGCTGCCGGTCGTCAATCTCGTCGAGCAGCCGATCGAGAGCAAGGACCGGATCGAGGTGTTGAAGGGCGCTGCCGGCCTCTATTATGGCTTCGCCACCCCGTCAGGCATCGTCAATCTCGTTACCGAGCGCCCGACCGGTGCGGCCGTGACCCGGTCCGAATGGCAAGCTGACGCGAACGGCTCGGCCGGCATGAACGTCGATGTCGGCCGTCGCTTCGCGAACGCGGGCGTTCGCGTCAACGCCGGCACGGGTATCCTCAAAACGGGGGTTCGCCGCACCGAAGGAACACGCAGCTTCGTGACCGGCGCGTTCGACTGGAAGCTGGCCGGCCGCGTCCAGCTGCTGCTGGATGCCGAATATATCGACCGTACGATCTCCGAGCCGGCCGAATTCAGCCTGACGCCGGTGAACGGCACGATCACCCTGCCGCCGCTGCGCTCGTCGCGCACGAACCTCGGCGCAGACTGGATGCAGGCGCGCGGCAGGGAGACCAATCTGCTCGCGCGCATGAATGTCGACGTTGCGCCCGGCTGGCGGATCGCGGCGGCGGTCGGGCGGTCGTATCTGACGCGCAACCGCGCCTATTCGTCGTTCGGCCGCTTTGATCCGGAGACGGGCAACGGCACGCTGACGGTCGCGCAGACCACCGGGAACGACTACACCAATGCCGTTTATCGCGGTGACCTGTCCGGGACGGTGCGTACCGGACCGGTCGAGCACAACCTTCTGATCGGCATCGCCTTTCAGACGCGCGACGGCAACGTGCCAACCGCCGTGCGTCGTACGTTCGCGCAGAACCTCTACGATCCGGTCGCCATCCCCTATCAGCCGTCACCGCCCCGAATAATACCCAGCCCGACCCGGACCGAAGATCTCGGTATCTACGGCTTCGACCGGGCGTCAGTGGGCGACTGGCTGCAGGCGACGGTCGGCTGGCGCAAGACGCGCTACACCGACGTCAGCCGCACCAGCCTTTACAAGGTGACGCCCGACACCTTCTCCTATGGCCTGATGGTCAGGCCGGTGCGCTGGATCAGCGCCTATGCCAATTATATCGAGGGTCTGGAGCCTGGCCCGATCGCGCAGCAGATCGCCAACAATGCCGGCGAGATCCTGCCCGCCGCGGTCAGTCGCCAGAAAGAGGCCGGGGTGAAGGTCGAGCCGCTTGCCGGTATATTGCTGACCGGCACCTGGTTTCATATCGCGCGTCCATCGGCCTACCTCAACAGTGCCAACGTCTTCGTACAGGATGGCGAAGCGACCTACGAGGGCGCAGAATTCAGCGCGATGGGCGAGATCGGCCGACACCTGTCGATTACCGCGAGCGCCATGACGCTTTCCGCGCGGCAGCGGACGGGCGCCGCCACTGTCGTCGGCAAGCGGATCGAGAATGCGGCGCCGTTCTCAGGGTCGATCTTCGCCGAATATCGTCTCCCGTCGCTCTCGGGGCTGAGCGTGTCGGCCGGCGTCTTCCGGGTGGCGCAACGCGCGGTCAATGCGCTCAATCAGGGTTTTGCGCCGGGTTACACGACCGTGGACGTGGGAATGGCCTATCGCTTTGCGTTGCTGGGGAAGGGCGCCACAGTCCATGCGTATGGCGACAACGTCACCGACCGGCGCCACTGGGCAGCTACCGGATCAAGCCTGCTCGCCCAGGGGCTGCCACGGACCGTTCGGCTGAGTCTGGCGCTGGATCTGTAAGAGTTCCAGGTCGCGACCGAGGGGCGCGGGTCCTTCACCAATCCTCGGCCAATTGAGGAATGCGGTCGGCCATGAAGTCGAGCCATGCGCGAGCGCGCGCCGATGGCCGCCGCCGTGCGTGTGTGACCGAATGGATGGCGCCGAGGTCGATATAGTCGGCATCGAGCGCGATCTCGACCAGCTCGCCACGCCGGATCGCGCCGGCCGCGATGAAGCGTGGTCCATAGACAAGACCTTGCCCCGCTACCGCCGCGCGCACCAGCGCCTCGCCATTGTTGGCGTGGAGCCAACCACGCACGGGCACGTGGTGGGCGCCGTCACGTCCAAAGCCCCAGAAGGCGGTACCGGTCAGCGTGGCAAGCGTGTAGCCGAGGCAATCATGGTCACCGAGGTCGGCGAGCGTCGCTGGCATGCCGCGTTCGGCGAGATAGGCGGGCGACGCACAGATCGCGAGCCGCATCGGTGCGAGCCGGCGCGCGATGAGGCTGCTGTCGCTCAGCCGCCCGATGCGGATTGCCAGGTCCCAGCGCTCCTCGAGCAGGTCGACGTGGCGATCGTCGAGTCCCAGCTCGACCGTGACGCCGGGGTGCAGGCGGTGGAACTCGGCCGCCAGCCTCGCGACGTGCATCACCCCGAACGTCGCGGGTGCGCTGACCCGCAGCAATCCCTCGACCGTCCGCGATTGCGCCGAGGCGTCGGCATCCGCCTCGGCGATTTCCGCGAGGATCCGCTCGGCGCGGTCGAGATAGGCCAGGCCGGCATCGGTGAGCGCAAGGCGACGGGTGGTGCGATTGACGAGCGTCGTTCCCAATCGGGCCTCAAGCGCGTCGAGATGCCGTGCCGCCATCGTCGGCGACATGCCCATCGCGCGACCCGCGGCCGACAGTCCGCCCAGCCGGATCGCGCGGACGAACACCTCCATGCCGGTCAGACGATCCGCCACTTGCTACTCCCGGTTCAAGGTTATTGCACAAAAACATCGATTATCACGGACGGATACACGATCCATATCGGCGGGCGAAAGGATCGAACATGCAGCAACCGACCTTCTTCCTCCCGCATGGCGGCGGCCCCTGTTTCTTCATGGACGATCCGCGCGGCACCTGGACCGGTATGGCGGCGTTTCTCCGCGCGCTGCCGGCGATGCTACCGGAACGCCCGAAAGCTGTTCTGGTCGTGTCGGGTCATTGGGAGACCAACGGATTCGCCTTCACCGGCAATCCGGCACCGCCGCTTCTTTACGACTATTACGGCTTTCCGGACCATACCTACGCGTTGCGCTACGACGCACCGGGGGCGCCGGTGCTCGCGAAGCGTGCGGCCGCGCTGCTGACCGTGGCGGGGATCAGCGCCACGATCGATCCGGCGCGCGGGCTCGATCATGGCGTGTTCGTGCCGCTGAAGGTCGCGCTCCCTGATGCCGATCTTCCGGTGGTCGAAATGTCGGTCGATCGTACGCTCGACCCGGCGCTGCACCTCGCGGCGGGCGAGGCGCTGTCCGCGCTGCGCGATGAAGGTGTGCTGATCCTCGCGACGGGAATGAGCTTCCACAATATGCGTGGGTATGGCGATCCGCGCTTTACCGCGCCGAGCGCCGCCTTCGACGCATGGCTGACGCAGGCCGCCGCCAGGCCTGGCCCGATACGTGCGCGAGAACTCGCGCAGTGGGAGGGCGCGCCCGCCGCCCGCCTGTCGCATCCTGCCGCCGAGCATCTGCTCCCGTTGATGGTCGCCGCGGGTGCCAGCAACGGGGGCGGCGAACGCATCTATTCGGAAAAGGTCATGGAAACGATGATCTCCGGCTTCCGCTTCAACTGATCCGCAAGAGGAGTAACGAACATGACGATTGCCGTTACCGGCGCCACCGGCCAGCTCGGCCGCCTCGTCGTCGAGCGTCTGACCTCGAAGGTCGACGCCGACGGGATTGTCGCGCTCGCGCGGTCGCCGGACAAGGCCGCCGACCTCGGTGTCGCGGTGCGCGCCTTCGATTATGCCCGATCCGGCGCGCTGGCACCGGCGCTTGCGGGGGTTGATACGCTGCTGCTGGTGTCCTCGAACGCGATTGGGCAGCGTACCGCGCAGCACCGCAACGTCATCGCCGCCGCAAAGGAAGCCGGCATCGGCCGGATCGTCTACACCAGTCTGCTGCACGCCGACACCTCGCCGCTCGACCTCGCCGCCGAGCATCGCGAGACCGAGGCCGCGCTCGCCGCGGCGGGTGTGCCGGTGACGATCCTGCGCAATGGCTGGTATACCGAGAATTACCTTGGCGCGGTGCGCGGTGCGCTGGCGAACGGCGTGTTGATCGGCAGCGCGGGCGGGGCCCGGATCGCGAGCGCCGCACGGGCGGATTATGCCGAGGCGGCGGCGGTCGTGCTGACCGGCCCCGGCCATGAAGGCCGCACGTACGAACTGGCCGGCGATCTCGCCTGGACGCTGACCGACTTGGCGGCCGAACTGTCGCGTCAGAGCGGGCAGGAGATCGCCTATGAGAACCTGCCTGCCGCCGACTATGCCGCTGCGCTCAGGCGCGCTGGCATGCCGGACGACCTCGCCGCTGCGATCGCCGGCTGGGACGTCGCCGCGTCGAACGGCGCGTTGTTCGATGACGGTCGCCAGCTCTCGATGCTGATCGGGCGCCCTACCACGCCGTTGCCGAACACTGTGGCAGCCGCGATCGCCTGACCCGTTCCGGCCGGGTGCGACGCGATCGCGCCCGGCATCGCTCACTGGAGGAAAGCTCTTATGTCACTCTGGCCGGCGCGTGTGCTCAGCATGCTGCGGATCGTCACCGCGCTGCTGTTTCTGGAGCACGGTTTGATGAAACTGTTTCACTTCCCCGTGGCACAGCCCGGCGCACCCGATCCGCTGCCGACGCTGCTCGTCGTGGCGGCGGTGCTGGAGATCGCACTGGGTGTGCTGCTGGCGCTCGGGCTGTTCACGCGCATCGCTGCCTTCATCGCCGCGGGCGAGATGGCGGCCGCCTATTTCCTCGGCCACCTGCCGGCGGGCTTCTGGCCCGGCGTCAATGGCGGCAGCGAGGCGATCCTCTATTGCTTCATCTTCTTCTACATCGCCTGTGAGGGCGGAGGCGGGTGGGGGATCGACGCGCTGCGTGACCGGCGGGCCGTGCGATCCTGAAGATCGTTCACCCTGACGCCGGACGGTACCGGGTGGCCGCGACGGTGGCCCAACCGGCGCAGATGCTGCTAACCGCCATCCACGCGGAGCATGGCGGGCGAAGCAGGGCAGGGCGGATGGAGCAGGCATGATACGGTTCGATGTCGTGATCGTCGGTGGCGGCCATGCCGGCGCGCAGGCGGCGATCGCGCTGCGGCAGGCGAAGGTGACGGGTTCGATCGCGATTGTCGGCGAGGAGGCCGAGCCGCCCTACGAACGCCCGCCGCTGTCGAAGGAGTATCTCGCGGGCGAGAAGCCGTTCGAGCGGATGCTGCTGCGGCCGGTCGAGAAATGGGCCGACCTCGGCGTGACGCTGCTGACCGGCCGACGGGTGATCGCGGTCGACCCCGCAGCGCACACCGTCAGCACCGGCGACGGCGAGACGCTCGCTTATGGCGACCTCGTCTGGGCGGCGGGCGGCCATCCCCGCCGCCTGACCTGCACCGGCCATGATCTGACCGGTGTCCATAGCGTCCGGACGCGCGCCGATGTCGACCGGATGATCGCCGAACTGCCGGATACGCGGCAGGTAGCGGTGATCGGCGGTGGCTATATCGGACTGGAGGCAGCGGCCGTCCTCACCAGACTGGGCAAGAAGGTTACCGTGCTGGAGGCGCAGGACCGTGTGCTCGCGCGCGTCGCCGGCGAGCCGCTGTCGCGCTTCTACGAAGCGGAACATCGCGCGCGCGGTGTCGTCGTCCGCCTCGGTGTGACGGTCGAGTGTATCGAGGCGCGCGACGGGCGCGCGTGCGGCGTACGGCTTGCCGGCGGAGCGATCGTGTCCGCCGAGATGGTGATCGTCGGCATCGGCATCGTGCCCGCGGTCGAACCCTTGCTGCGCGTCGGCGCTGCGGGCGGGAACGGCGTCGCGGTCGACGGCCATTGTCGGACCAGTCTGCCGCATATCTACGCGATCGGCGATTGCGCGCTGCATGCCAACGTCTTCGCCGACGCCGCCTCTATCCGCCTGGAGTCGGTGCAGAACGCCAACGATCAGGCGGCGGTCGCGGCGAAGACGATCGCGGGCATCGAGGCGCCGGGTAATGCCGCGGTGCCATGGTTCTGGTCGAACCAATATGACCTGCGTCTCCAGACGGTCGGGCTGTCGATCGGGCATGACACCGCGATCGTCCGCGGCGATCCGGCGGAGCGCAGTTTCTCCCTGGTGTATCTGAAAGCCGGGCGCGTGATCGCGCTTGATTGCGTCAACGCGACGCGTGACTTCGTCCAGGGCAGGGCGCTGGTGGCCGGTGGCGTCGTGGCGGACCCGGCGCTGCTCGGCGATGTGTCCGTTCCGCTCAAGTCGCTCGCGGAGTAGCAGGAGCGAGCGGCCGCACCGCTCACGTCCGGCTTCCGGCGCCATCGAGCCAGTGATCGTCAACTCGCCCGGCGATCGCGCCTCGCGAGCAGCGAGGTTGCGCTACCGCGCGTGACATGCCGGCCTGACAGTCGGAAGCGGTGTTGCCGGCGCGGCGTGCCGCCCTCTTACAACATTCTGGCGCTAATCAGAAATTTGTCAGGCCGAGGCGGCTTGACAGGTAAGACAGCTTGGTCGAGGTAGCGCTATCAATTCGGTCGATCGGTCGATCCGTCGGGTGCGCGTCAGCGCGGTCCGCGGGATCGCCGGGGAAGCCAATGAGCGTCCGGAAACGGGCGCCGGAACGACATGGGCGCGCTCACGAAGAAGCGGTGCCCAAGGGAGAGGAACAACCAATGAAGAGCCGTGATTTCGCTCGCGCCACCCGTACGCTGCTGCTCAGTGCAACCGTCCTCGGCGCTGCCACTTCGTCCGTGGCCTCGGCGCAGGCGGTTCCGCCCACCGCGACGCAGGCGCCCGCAGATGGCCAGGACAATGGCCCCGCGACCGCGCCGATCCCGCAGACGGATTCCACCCAGGGGGCGCCGGGCGAAGACATCGTCGTCACCGGCTATCGCTCGTCACTGGCCAAGTCGACCGAGTCCAAGCGCGCCTCGACCGGCTTCACCGATTCGATCTTTGCCGAGGACATCGGCAAGTTCCCAGACACCAACATCGCCGAGTCGTTCAACCGCATCCCCGGCATCACGATCACGCGCGACGTCACCGGCGAAGGCACGAACGTCGCGATCCGCGGGCTCGGCTCGAACTTCACCAACGTCACGCTGAACGGCGCGACGATCGCGGTCGCGTCATCGGGGTCGACCGACGCGCAGGGCACCGACCGTTCGGTCGACCTCAGCTTCTTCCCGACCGACCTGTTCACGAAGCTGACCGTCAACAAGAGCTATACCGCCGACCTGCTCGAAGGTGGTGCGGCCGGTAACATCGATCTGCGCTCGGCGCGGCCGTTCGATCGCCAGACGGGATTCCTGGCCTATAACATCCAGGGCACCAAGCAGTCGCCCGAGGACCGGATCGGCGCGCGCGGCTCGCTGATCGGCAGCTGGCGCAGCGAAACGTTCGGCATCCTTGCCGGCGTGTCGGCGCAGCGGCTGTTCACCGACACGCGCGGGTTCGAGACGATCGGTTATACCAACCCGGCGCTCACCGCCGCGCAGTGCGGCGCGACCTCGGGCTGCAACACCACCGGCGGCGGCAACTGGACGATCCCGGCGACGGTGCCGGTTGGCGCCGGAGCCGGGCTGGTCGCCGGCACGACGATCGATCAGGCCTTCCTGCTCGCCAACAATCCCGGCGCGACGATCCAGCAGATCGACAACGGGCTGCTCCCGCGCCTCGGCCGCTCCACCAGCATCCGCGGTCCGCGCGATCGCTTCAATGCGATCGTCAGCGCCGAATGGCAGCCGACCGACACGCTGCATTTCTACATCGACGGCCTGTACGGCTATAAGAAGAACGAGCTGATCCGCGAGAACATGGCGTGGATCGTCCGCAACGGCGCAGCGATCCCGACCAATCTCACCTTCGACAAATCGGATTGCAGCGCGGGCTGCACCGTCACCGGCGGCACCTTTGCCAACGTCCAGTTCTTCAACGAATATCGGCCCTACATCGAGACCACCAAGCTGGTCAGCGTCAATCCGGGCGGCGAGTGGGAGATTTCCGACCGCCTGAAGCTGACGCTGCAGGGCAATTACGCGCGCTCGACCTTCCACCGCGAGAACCCGACCGTCGGCATGACCACGCCGCTCGGCGTCGGCAACACCGTCACTTTCGCCAGCGATGGCGGCGTTCCGACGATCACCAGCGGGCTGGACCTCAACGATCCCAACAACTTCGGCTGGTACACCGGCAGCCGCGTCGGCGTGAACGACGAACGTCGCGTCAACGAGAACAAGGGCTTCCGTGGCGACGTGATGTGGGGCGACAAGTCGCTCAACCTGCGCGTCGGCGGCTCCTATGACGACGTGTCGCGCCGGATCAGGAGCTTCGACGCGTCGCAGCAATGGCAGAACGCGGTCTGCGGCAACAATCCCAGCGCGTTTGTGCCGTCGCCGAACAGCCAGCCGCCGTGCGAAGGGCTGAACGCCCCCGGTGCGGCCCCGACCGGCTATCCGACCTATCCGGGGCTCGGCACCGGCTACAGCGCTGGCACCGCGACCCCGCTGACCTATGGCGGCTCGCTCGTCCCCAACAGCGCCGCGCCGACCTATCTGAAGCCCGGCCCGGCCGGCTTCGTGACGGTCGACTTCCCGGCGTTCGCTGCGGCGACCAACTATGATTTCTACCACGACAATGCGGCCGAGAGCGGTTCGTCGACGACGGGGGCGAGCGGTGGTTTGATCCGCGAGGTCAACAAGGGCCTGTTCGCGACCGTCAGCGGTGCGCATGAACTCGGTGAGAACATGCTGCGGTTCAACGTCGGCGTGCGCTGGGTCAACACGATCCAGACGATCTCGGGTCGCGTCTCCGTCCCCGATCCGCGCAACACCACGGCAAGTGGTGCCAGCTTGCCGGACGGCAGCCGTTATCCCAACATCGTCACCATCGCCGATACGCGCAACGTCTATTCAGAATGGCTGCCGGCGGCGACCTTCGCCTATGACGTCGGCGAACATGCCGTCGTGCGCGTCGCGGGCTCGCGGACGATGACGCGCCCCGATCCGTCGGCGCAGTTGCCGGGCGTCAACTTCAGCGCTCCCTCGGCGGATCAGGCCGGGATCGGCAACCCGGCGCTCGCGCCGTATCTGTCGACCAACCTCGATCTCGGCTTCGAATATTATACCGGGCGTGAGGGCGTGGTCAGCTTCAACGCGTTCCGCAAGTCGATCGAGGGGTTCACCACCACCGCGATCAACACGGTGCCGTTCTCGAACCTCGCGCAATACGGCATCACCTACGACACGCTGAACCCGACCCAGCAGATCGCGCTCAACTCGCGCGGCGGGCCGACCGCGGCGCAGGTGCAGGTGACCTCGCAGGTCAACGTCGCCAACAAGCTGACGATCAACGGCCTCGAATTCCAGTGGGTGCAGCCGCTCGACTTCCTGACCCGTGCGATCGGCGTGACCGGCTTTGGCTTCAACGCCAATGCCACGATCGTCGACCAGCGCAGCGATGGCCCGGCGGTGGCGTTCGGCGTCTCGCCGTTCACGTACAACATCACCGGCTATTACGAGAAGAACGGCGTGATGCTCCGCGTTGCGACGACCTCGCGGCAGGGATCGCAGAACAGCGGTGCGGCGCAGAACGGCATCCCGGCCGCGGCGCTGTACGGGACCGACTATACGACCTACGATTTCTCGTCGTCGTTCGATCTCGACAAGCTGCTCGGCATTCCGAACGCGCCGCAGCTGACGTTCAACATCGCCAACTTCACCGACGCCACGCTGCGCTCGTACTTCCAGTTCGAGAACGCAACCTTCACGCAGTACAAGCCCGGTCGCCAGTTCCTGATCGGCCTGCGCGGGACGTTCTAGGAGCTTGTCGGTCAACCCTGAACCGTCGTCCCGGACTTGATCCGGGACCCCGCTTCTTCGCCACTGAAGTGGAAAGCGGGACCCCGGATCAAGGCTCTACTGAGCTTGTCGAAGTATCCGGGGTGACGAACGAGGAAGATAGTCGATACGAACAGTCAGGAACATTCGATTATGAGCGCGATTGACGATGCGGTCTCGCGGCGCGCGATACTGTCCGCCGCCGGCTTCAGCGCGATGCTGGCCACCATGCCCGCACATGCGGCAACGGCGGGTGGCGATGGAGAGACGCTCGACCCACGCACCGCCTTCCCGCTGATTCAGGGGAGCCGCGTCGCCACCGTCGTCGTCGATCGCGAGGCGGACAGCGCGGTCCAGCGCGTCGCCACCAGCCTTGCGAACGACCTCGCCCGCGTCGCCGGTACGCGCGCGAAGCCTATCCCACAGCAGGTCGACGGCGTCAGCGGACCGGTCGTCCTGATCGGCGTGCTCGGCCAAAGCAAGGCAATCGACGCGCTGGTCGCCGCCGGCAAGATTGCCGCAGACGATCTGCGCGGCGAATGGGAGGCGTTCCGCCAGATCGTTGTCGAACGGCCGTGGCCCAACGTGCCGCGCGCGCTGGTGATCGTCGGTGCGGACCGGCGCGGCGCGGTGTTCGGCAGCTATGACGTGTCGGAACGGATCGGTGTCTCGCCGTGGCACTGGTTCGCCGACGTGCCGGTCGCTCGCCGCAAGGAGGTGCTGTTCCCCGCCGGCTCGCGCAGCGACCAGCCGAAGGTCCGCTATCGTGGCTTCTTCATCAACGACGAGGACCCGTGCCTGAAGGGCTGGGCGACGAAGAAGTTCGGCGGCGTCAATTCCGCGATGTACGCGCACGTCTTCGAGCTGCTGCTGCGCATGAAGGGCAATTATCTGTGGCCCGCAATGTGGGGCAAGGCGTTCGCCGACGACGATCCGAAGAGCATGGTGCTGGCCGACGCGATGGGCGTGGTGATGGGCAATTCGCATCATGAACCGATGCTGCGCGCGCAGGCCGAATGGCATCGCCACAAGGAAGACCCCACGCGCGGCGGCGCGTGGGATTATACGAAGAACACCGCCAATCTGCGCACCTTCTGGCGCGGCGGCATCGAACGCATGATGTCGAAGGGCGACGGCACGGGCTATGAGTCGGTCGTCACCGTCGGGATGCGCGGCGACGGCGACGAGGCGATGGCGGAGGGCACCGCGACCGAATTGCTCGAACGCGTCGTCGCCGACCAGCGCGCGATCATCGCCGAGGTCACGCACCGCCCCGCCAGCGAGACGCCGCAGGTCTGGGCGCTCTACAAGGAAGTGCAGGATTATTACGACAAGGGCATGAAGGTGCCTGACGACGTCACCTTGCTGTTCTCGGACGACAATTGGGGGCAGATCCGTCGCCTGCCCAATGCCGGCGCCGCACCGCGCACGGGCGGCTACGGCATCTATTATCACTTCGACTACGTCGGGGTGCCGCGCAACTACAAATGGATCAACACCAACCAGATCGAAAAGGTCTGGCAGCAGATGGACCTCGCCTATCGCGGCGGGGTGCAGACGATGTGGATCGTCAATGTCGGCGACATCAAGCCGATGGAATATCCGCTCGGCTTCTTCCTCAAGATGGCGTGGAACCCGGAGGCGATGACCCCGCAGGCGCTCGCCGACTATCCACGTGCGTGGGCAACGGCGACGTTCGGTGCGGCGCAGGCCGAGGCGATCGGCGCGATCGTCACCGACTACAGCCGCTATGCCGCGCGGCGGAAGCCCGAGCTGATCGACCAGAACAGCTTCCCGCTGGGCGGCGTCACCGCGACCGAACTGGACGGCGGCGTGTTCGGCGCGCTGGTCGCCGAATGGGACGATCTGGAGCGGCGGATGCTTGCGGCGCGCGCGATGCTCCCGCCTGCATCCCGTGACGCCTATTTCCAGCTTGTCGAGCATCCGGTCGCCGCGATGGCGAATTTGTACCGGTTATTTTACGCCGCGGCGTGGAACCAGCGGCTCACCGGCAGCAACGATCCGCGCGCCAATTACTTCGCCGACCAGGTCGAGGCGACCTTCCGCCGCGACGCCGAACTGACCCGACAATACCACGAAATCAACGGTGGCAAGTGGGACGGGATGATGGCGCAGGTCCATATGAGCTACGTCACCTGGAACGACCCGACGCAGCAATCCATGCCCAGCATCACCCGCGTCGCCGCCGACACACCAATCTCCGAGCGCAACCGCCTGCCACGCTTCGCGAAACCGCCGGCGGGCCGCGCGAGCGAGGTCACCGTTGAGGCGATCGCTTTCACTCGTGCCCATGGAGCAAAAGGGCTACGCTGGACTGCGATCCCGCATCTCGGGCGAACGCGCGGCGCGATGGTCGCACTGCCGCAGGGACGACCCGCCACGACCGCCGAGGATCAGGTGGCGCTCGACTATGATGTGACGCTCGCCGCTGGCGGAGAGGCGCAGCTCACGCTCGATCTGGCGCCGTCGCTCGACACCACCGGCGGCAAGGGCGTGCGGGTCGCAGTGGCGTTCGACGATGGCCCGGTCCGACTGCTTCAGGCGCGGCTCGAGGCGACTGGTGGCGCGCAGGACACGCCGGCTAAACAGGCGTGGGCGGCGGCGGTGAGCGACAATGTCGTGCGGCTCTCGGTGGATCTCGGCCGGGTCGTCGCCGGCCGGCATACGATCAGGGTGTTGCGGATCGACGACAATGTCGTGCTGGAACGGCTGATCATCCGCACCTGATCGCGCGCCCGATCAGCGCCGGTCGAGCCCGATCCGCGCACCGATGTAGAAGAACCGGCCCAGCGGCGAGATCGGCACATTGGTGCCATAGGCCGCCGGGTCAGGCTTCTGGTCGGTCAGATTGGTAACGCCGCCGTAGAAGCCGAACCCGTCCGGGACCTGATAGGCGATTTGCAGATCGTGCTGCCACAGGGGCGCGAAACGCAGATAGTCCGCGGCGGCGATGTCGGGATTGGCAGCGGTCTCGTTACGGGTGAAGGCACGCATCGCGTTGAACCAGCGCAGATTGTAGTTAACCGACACGCGGTTCAGCGTCCAGGTTGGCGCGAAGTTCGCGTTCCACTGCGGCGCGCCGGGCGTGTCCAGAATGTTGGTCTGCGGCGCCCCCGGGATCGCGACGAACGCCAACCGGTTGAGATAGCCGCCGATCAGTCGCACATCGAACGTCCCGACGCGGGCGGTGGCGAGACGATAATCGAGATTGAGGTCGAGCCCGGCCGTGCGATAGTTCGCGACATTCTGCGGCGAAACCGTGAAGCCGTTGAGCCGGCCGGTGCCGCTGGCGCGCGTGTAGGAATCGCAGAAAGCGTTATCGAGCGTCGGCTGGTCGACGCACAGGTTGATGAGGTCGTTGGCCTGGACGGTGTTGATCGCGTCCTTCAGCAAAATGTCGTACCAGTCGGCGGACAGCGTCAGGCCGGGGACGAAGCGCGGGCGCAGCACGACGCCGGCCGTCCAGGTCCGCGCACGTTCGGGGCGCAGCGCCAGGTTGCCTTGCGAGACGCCATTGATGACGAAGCCGGTGTCGCTCTCGCCGAGCAGTGTCGTCCGCCCGGCTGCGGTGAGCTGCGCGCGGCAATTGGCTTCGCGATACTGGGTGCCGTTGCCGACCGAGCGCGTGGTGCAGGGATCGTCGAGGAAGCCCTGCGACGTGCTACGTGGCTGGAACAGCTCACCGATATTAGGTGCGCGCACCGCTTGCCCGTAGGAGCCACGGAATGAGATATCGTAGATCGGTGCGTAGATGCCGGTGAACTGCCAGGTCTCGGTCTTCCCGACCGTCGAATAATGCGAGTAGCGTCCAGCAGCACCGACCGACAGCAGCTCCGCGAACGGCCGGTCGCGGACGATCGGTACGTTTAGCTCGCCGAACGCCTCCCACACCTCGAAACTGCCGCGGCTCGGCAGGACGACCGCCGGCTCGTCCGTGCCGAAATAGGCACCGGCGACGAGATTGGCGTTGGGGTCGAAGCGGCTGCTGTCCTTGCGATATTCGCCGCCGAACGAAAACTGCACGGGCCCGCCCGGCAAGTGGAAGAGCTGGCCGAAGTCGCCGCTGACCGAGGCGCTGGCGACCTGCTGCTCGATCCGCGCATAGCTGCGGTCATTGCGCTGGAAATAGCCGAGCTGCGCATCGCCGGTCGGGCCGGCGCCGAACGGATTGATCGGCCGACAGCCATTCGACGGATCGGTGAGCGTCGAGCGACACACGACCGAACCGCCGGGGCCGGCGACCGCGTCGAGTGCTTGCAGATACGGCGCGGCCAGTCTGCTGCCCAGCCGGGTAATCTGCACGTCGGTGCGGCCAAATTGGTAATAGCCATCATAGGTCGCGTGATCGCTCAGCCGCCCGGAGGCGGCGATCACGCCGCGATACGTCTCGCGCAGGTCGCGCTCGCCCAGCCGCCCGAAGTCGATGTTGTGGCGGTTGAAGAACAGCCCGTCGGCGCCCGCCGTTGCCGCCGCGGTGCGGATCGATGCCGGCACGAATGGATTGTCGAGTGCGATCGGCAGATAATAGGTCTCGGGGTACTGGCCGAACGTCGTCGCCTCGGTACGCACATATTTGGCGTCGATCGACAGCTTGAACGCGTCCGACACCGCGAACGAAGACAACAGGTTGACGGCGTGGCGCTCGATGCCGGGCGTCAGATCGCCCTGATAGAAGCCGGGGACGTCGGTGCTGACCCCGCCCTGCCAGTAATAAGCGATCGGGCGCCCCGGATCGTAGGGGCGGCCGAGCCCGTCGAAACTGGGGTTGGACTCACCACCGACGAAGATCGCGCCGAGCGGCGACACGTAGGTGTAATGCAGGTCGCCAGCGAGGATCTGGTCGGGAGCGCGCGGATCGTCGGGCTGGTCGGCGGGGTTGGGGACCAGGAACTTCCGCCGGCCCTGCCGAAGGTATTTGCGGGCCTCGTAGGAAATGCGGGACTCGCCGCTGTATTCGTAGGCGAGCGTCACGTTGGCGCGGCCATCGGCGAAATTGCGGCCGGCCAGCAGCGAGGCGAAGCGGGTCGCGCCATCGCCATATTGCGAAACGCCCATCTGGGCTCGGGCGGCGACGCCGTCGAAATCGCGGCGCAGTACGAAATTGACCACACCGGTCACACCGTCCGCGCCGTAGATCGCCGAAACCGCGCCGGTCAGCACGTCGACCCGGCTGATGAGGTCGACCGGGATCGCGTTGATGTCGACCGCGGCGTTGCTCGCCTCCGCCGCGACATGGCGACGACCATCGACCAACGTCAGCGTCCTGTTAACACCGAGATTACGCAAATTCAGCTGGTTGAGCCCGGCCTGACCGAACTGCGCGTTTGAAACCGCATCACCGCCACCGGCACGCGTGCTATCGCGCGAATTGACCAACGCAGGAACGCGCACCAGGAAATTGGTCACGTTGACGTTGCCTGACTCGCGGATGGCCTCGGCGTCGCTCGAGATGATCGGATTGGGAGCCTCGTAATCGGGGCGCCGAATGCGGGATCCGGTGACCACGATGTCGTCGGACGCGGGTGCCTCCGCATCGCTCGTCGTTGGCGTGGTTGGGGCCGTTTGCGCAAGCGCAGCCATCACCAGCAGCGGTTGGGCGAGCATTGTCGTACATGTCAGCAATGTGCGGATCGTGGTGGTCGGCATGTCCTCGCCCCTCTGTCCGGAGCGGGCGGTTCGGATATCCGCACTTGTTCTCCAGCGTTCGGCACTTGTTCCATGATTTGCCTTCGTAGGCAACTTCAAGTAATAACACGAATTAATTAACCCGTTGATGTATGTTCGTCGGGATGGCGACGATGCGGCAGACACAAATGGCCCGGGGGTGGGGCGGCCGAAGCTACTGGTCGCCTTCAGCCACCACTGTCACAAGCCGTGTGATGAACGACGGAAAAGAGCTGGACTGGACGCGCCGCATGGCGCTGCGTGCGGCGTCGGCCGGAAGCGCGGCGTTGCTGCTCCCCGGCTGTCTCTCGCGGCGCGATCCGTCCGCCTTGACGTTCTGGGCGACCGGCTACGAGGGCGATTATGCGCCGCACCTGATGACCGCGTTTACCGCGCACACCGGCATTGCGGTCGAGACGCAGTCCTTGCCCGGCACCGCGGCGCACGAAAAGTATCTCACCGCGCAAGCCGGCGGCACGCTTCCGGACGTGATGATGCTCCCGTCCGGCTGGGTCGGCGAGTTTGCGATGATCGGGGCGATCGCACCGCTGCCGGACCTGGCCTTAGCCGGAGACACTTTTCCCGGCGTGGTGCCACCATTGACGGTGGCCGGTGTGCCGTACGCCATTCCATGGTCGGTCGGGAGCCAAGCGCAGTTCTTCCGGCGCGATCTGCTCGCCGAGGTCGGCTATGATGAAGCGCCGCTCAGCTGGGATGGCTGGCGTGACCTGGGTGCGCGGCTGAAGCGCCGCCATCCTGACCGTTATGCGGTGCTGATGTTCCTCAACTGGTGGGACACGTTGATCACCTTTGCAGGCCAGACCGGCGCCTATCCGCTCCGCGACCGCGACACCCGCGGCAACTTTCGGACCCCGGCCTATCGCGAAGCGCTTGCCTTCTACGTGTCTTTATTCGCGGACGGCTTTGCGCCGCCGGTGGCGTCGAACGAGGTGCAGGACCCGTTGGCGGCGTTCGCGCAAGGGTGGTTCGCGATCTATCCAAGCGGTCCGAACCTGCTCACCGATCTCCACCGTCGCACCGCCGAGATCGCGCCCGAACGGTGGGGCGTGGCTCGGATGCCGGGACCGAACGGCCCGGGCCCGGTCTCCGCGATCAACAACAGCATCGCGGTCGCGGCACACACGCGGCGCCCCGACGATGCATGGCGGCTCGCCCGTCACGTCACCTCTGCGGAAAGCGAATTGCGGTTCCAGCACATGATCGGCGTCCTGCCGGCACGGCGCAGCGCCTGGCGCGACCCGCAGCTGGCCGATCCGGTGCTGCGGCCGTTCGCCGATCAGATCGAGCAGCCGGCGCGGCAGCCGGTCATCGTCGAGTGGGAGCGGATCCGGCTGGAGGTGCAGATCGTCGCCGAGCGTGTCGTCCGCGGCGGGCTGACGATCGACGAGGGGCTGGCAGCGATGGATGCACGTGTCGATGCGCTGCTGGCGCAGCGCCGCCGGCTGGTCGCAACGGGAAGGATCACATGACCCGGCAGGAGCGCACTGCCTGGACGTTCGCGGCGCCGGTGCTGGTGGCGATTGCGCTGGTCTTTGTGCTGCCGACCTTGTTGGCGCTGGGATTGAGCGTCACCGACTACAGCATCTACGCATTGGCGGATTGGTCAAATCTGCGCTTCGTTGGGTTCGGCAACTTTACCGACCTGCTGACGACCCCCTTATTCTGGCGAGCGTTGCGCAACACCGCGCTCTTCGCGCTGCTCGGCGTCCCGCTGGCGATCGGTGCGTCGCTGTTCACCGCGTTGCTGCTCAACGATGCGACGGTACGCTGGAAGCCGTTCTGGCGGCTGGCGCTGTTCGCCCCCTATGTC
Source organism: Sphingomonas sp. 8AM (assembly GCF_902506455.1). Lineage (GTDB taxonomy): Bacteria > Pseudomonadota > Alphaproteobacteria > Sphingomonadales > Sphingomonadaceae > Sphingomonas. The sequence goes on from NZ_LR733844.1 coordinate 1,565,191, forward strand.
ACCGGGATCGTTGCCACCGCCGTGGTCTGGAGGTTCCTGCTGAACACGCGTTTCGGGTTGCTGAACCGAGGACTGGCGGCGCTCGGCATCGCCCCGGTCGACTGGCTGGGTGACCCGCGCTGGTCAATCCCCGCGATCCTGCTCTTCGTGACCTGGAAGGTTTTCGGCTACAACATGATCGTCTTCACCGCCGCGCTCGCCGCCGTGCCACAGGACCTGATGGAGGCGGCGCGGCTCGACGGGGCGGATGCCTGGGGGCGCTTTCGTCACGTCACCTTGCCGGCGATCGGGCCGACGCTGTTGCTCGCCGCCGTGCTCAGCGTCGCGGGCTTCCTGCAATTGTTCGCGGAACCCTATGTCATGACGCTGGGCGGGCCGTCGCAGTCGACGGTCACGGTGCTGTACTTCATGTTCGACGAAGGCTTCAAATGGTGGAACCTCGGCCAGGCGTCGGCGGTGGCGTTCGTGCTCTTGATCCTGATCCTCGCGGTGACCTGGGTGCAGGCGCGGATCGGGCGGCGGTACGAATGGCTGTGACCCCGCGGCGGATGCGCGCAATCGTGCTCAACGCGCTGGTGGCAATCGTCACCTTCGTCACGCTGGTGCCCTTCGCATGGATGGTGACGGTGTCGTTCATGCCTCGCTACGATTCCAGCCGTATCCCGCCGCCGTTCTGGCCGCGCCGCTGGACGCTGGAGAATTACCACGAACTTCTAGTGCGCCGGCAATATGACGGCGCGTGGTTCGACTATCGCATCCTGCCGGCGCTGGGGAACAGCCTGATCATCGCGGCCGCGTCGACACTCCTCGGGCTGCTGCTGACGGTGCCGGCCGGCTACGCCTTTGCCAAGTTGCGCTTCCGCGGGCGCGAGCGGCTGCTGCGGGTGCTGATCGCCAGTCTGGTCGTACCGGGGCAGGTGGCAATGCTGCCGCTGTTCCTGATCTGTCGCGCGCTGGGACTGGTCGACAGCTATGCCGGGGTGATCCTGCCAAGCCTTGCCGGGGTGTTTGCGGTGCTGTTCGTCCGTCAGGCGACGCTTGGCATCCCCGACGAGATGATCGACGCCGCGCGGCTGGACGGGGCGGGGGAAATGCGGATCTTCACCTCGATCGTGCTGCCGCTACTGGCGCCGATCACCGTCACGCTGGCGCTGTTCATGTTCCTGGGGAGCTGGAACGACTTCCTGTGGCCGTTGATCGTGCTGTCGGATCAGCACCATTATACGCTGCCGGTGGCGGTGGCGGCGATCTCCCGCGAACATGCCGCCGATGGCGAGTTGATGATGGCCGCCGCGATGGTCACGACGGCGCCGGTCCTGCTGCTGTTCCTCGCGCTGCAGCGCTATTACATCGGTGGATTGCTGGGCGGGAGCATCAAAGGCTAGCGGCGATGCGTGGCAGCGCATGGCCGTCGCCCGCGAACACGTGCACCCGCGCCGGCGCGATCCCGAAGCGCAGCGTCTCGCCCAGCGTCACTCGCCGATCGCCCGGCAGCTGCGCGACGATCGTCGTCTCCAGCCCTGGCGCACCGAGATGCGCGAATGACAGCGGGCCGAGCCGTTCGAACAGCTCGACCGCGCCGGCGAAGGCGCCGCACTCATCGGGGACGAGATGCTCGGGTCTTGCGCCCAGCGTCACTGGCGCGCCCGGCCGCGCGCGCACGGCCGCGTCAACGACCGCACCGCCCGTCACCCGTACCGTGGCACCACGCGCGTCGACACGCACGACCTCACCCGACAGCAAATTCATCCCCGGCGAGCCAATCGCGCGCGCTACCGCCAGCGTCTCCGGCGCATCGTAGAGCGCGAGCGGCGCGCCGACCTGCTCGACCCGGCCGGCGTTCATCACCACGATGCGATTGGCAAGCGTCATCGCTTCCAGCTGGTCGTGCGTGACATAGATCATCGTCGCCCCCAACGCGGCGTGGAGGCGCGCAAATTCATGCCGCATCCGGACGCGCAGCTCGGCATCGAGGTTGGACAGCGGCTCATCGAGCAGCAGGACGCGCGGCTCGCGCACGATCGCACGCGCGATTGACACGCGCTGCCGCTGCCCGCCCGACAGCGCGCGGGGGCGACTTGAGAGTAGCCCAACGAGGTCGAGCGTCTCCGCCACCGCGGCCACGCGCCTCGCGATTTCCGACCGGGGCCGTCCGGCGACGCGCAGCGGGAAGGCGATGTTTTCGGCGACTGTCAGGTGCGGGTAGAGCGCGTAGGATTGAAAGACCATTGCCAGCCCGCGCTCGGCAGGCGCCACATTGGTCACGTCGCGCGCGTCGATCAGCACGCGGCCGCGCGTCGGCTCATCAAGGCCGGCGATGAGGCGGAGCAGTGTCGACTTGCCGCAGCCGGACGGTCCGACGATGGCGACGAACTCGCCGTCTAGGATCGACAGGTCGGTGGCGGCAAGGACATCGGTCGCACCGAATCGCTTGCTCAGGCCCTGGGTCTCGACACTCGCCACGCATCACCTCTGGCACGCTCCTTCGCGGGAGGGCGGCAGAAGCGCAAGAGGAACAGGTGCTTGCAATACGAACGCTGCAAAGGCGACCGGTCGGCACCGGGCAGCGCCCGATGACGACCGGTCCGGTCTCGATCAGAAGTTAAAGCTGGCGCCCGCGCTGAAGCTGCGGCCGACGAGCCCGGCGTAATGCCAGCTGACGAGATAGTTGGGGTTGCTCGTATACGCCCCCGATGCGAGCGGAGCGCGCGCATTGGTCAGGTTCTGAACGTTGAAGAAGAAGCGGAATTGATCGTTGACCCGCAGCGCGGCGTTCAGGTCCACATAGATGAACGGCCGGATGTAGCATTGCTTGTTGGGGTCGGTTCCCTTGACGATCGGCGCCAGCGTGTTCTTGCACGACAGGTCGATCACGTTGTCGACCGCGGTTATCCGGTCCGCCGCCACCTGCTTGATGCGACCGACATAATAAGTGGTGGCGGTGAGCGAGAAATTGCCCGCGTCCACCGAATTCTGCCAGTTGCCGCGGATGCGCGGGGTCCCGCCACCCGACGACAGCTGATACGGCCCGAGCGTACCGGCATATTTCTGGACCACGCCGTCCGGCGTCACCAGATCGAGGCGCAGCACGCGGGTCACGTCGAGCCGGCTGGTCAGGCGCGTGCCGTTGGCGATCCGGCCGCTGGCAGTCGCCTGCACGTCGATCCCCGAGCTGAGCTGATAATTGGCGTTGACGTAAGGGACGTCGAACACCAGCAGCCGCGGCAAGGCGTTCGGGTTCGACGGATCGGGCGCGTCGATGATGTTGCAACGATTGCCTTCGCCGACCTTGGCGAGCGCCGCGCAGCCATCCGCGGCATTCGTCGCCCCGTAATAGGCATCGATGGCGGCCGAGCGGCGCGGTCCGCTGACGATCAGGTTCGACTTCTTGATGTTGTAATAGTCGGCGGTCAGGTTGAACCAGCGCGTCGGGTTCAGGATCATGCCCGCCGTGAAGCTGCGCGAGACTTCCGGAAGGATGGCCGGATTGCCGGTCGAACCGCTGCCGATATTGTACGTGCCGCTATACGCCGTGTTCCCCGGGTGCGCGGCGATGAAGCTGCGGGGCGGGATGAACGACGAATAGCCGGCGTAGCTGCTCGCCGGATTGTTCTCGGCGAACGTCGGCGCGCGGAAGCCCTGCGAATAGGTCGCGCGCAACGACGCGAACGACGCCGGGGAGAACTTCATCCCGACCTTGGGCGAGAAATGGCCGTAACCCTGCGAATAATGATCGTAGCGCCCGGACACGTTGAGGTCGAACTGCTCGGCCAGCGGCGCGTCGATCTCGAAGAACCCCGCCGTGACGGTCTGTTGACCCTGCGCCGACGACGTGTTGAGGCCGTAATAGCTCAGATCGGCATTCGCATTGCGGTTCATCAGCGTTTCGCGGCGCAGCTGGAAACCGGCGCCGACGTTGAGGTCGCCGCCCGGCAGCTCCATCAGCGACTTGAGCAGCGATCCGCCGATCGTCGCGACCGTCGAATAGGAGGGCGTGGTGCGCGCCGGCGAAATCTGGTTGCGCACTGCGGCCGAGTTCTGGCTCGGATCGACGAAGTTATAAGCGCCGGTGTTGATCGCCTTCAGCAAGCCCCGGATGTTGATGAAGCCATATTGCGTCACGCTGAGCTCGTCGCGCGCATAGACACCGTTCAGCCGGAACTTGAAGCCGTTGCCCAGATCGCCCGAGATGCCGGCGGTGGTACGGAAGACGTTGAGCGAGCGCTCGCTGCGCGCGGCGATGTCGCCGAACAGATAATAGATGCGCGCCGCGCCCTGCGTCGGGTTGGCGGCATAGGCGGCCGCATAGGGATTGTTCGGGTTCAGCCGGCGATCGCTCGCCGATACGCAATCGACGCCGGCCGCGCAGACATAGACCGGCAGCACGATCCCGGGGCTGCTCGACGCGAGCGCGGAGGCACCGCCGAACGGCTGCGCCTGGCGGATCCCCTGCGGTGCGCCGGTGATGGTGACGTCGGAATGCGAATAGCTGGCGCTGGCGAAGCCTTCGAGATTGTCGCTCAGCCGTACCGTGAGCCGCGCGGTCGTCGAGTAACGCTGCTGCTCCGGCTGGATCAGATTGTATTCGTCGGGGAGGTTGTGCGCGCAGCCCGTGCCGATCTCCGACCCGCTGGTGAGCGTGAAGGTGCCGTACGGGCAGGAATTCGGGTTGATGAGCTGATATTGATTGGTGAGCGGCGCACCGACCTTTCCGGCCAGCGGATCGTTGAGGTCGGTCTGCGTCACGCGCGTCACCACCGCCTGCGGATTGGGCGTGGTCAGCGAGTCATCGTTGCGGTTGCGATCCAGCAACCCGCTCGGGCGCAGGTCGGTGGTGTTGTACGGATAGCCGCGCGAATGATTGGTGATGAAGCCGTCGTGCGTGTACTCGCCGTTCACATAGAAGTTGAAGCCCTGCGAGGGATAGTCGCCGAACCCGGCGGTCAGCGTGGCGCGATAATGTGCGCCATCGGCCTTGTCGGTCGCGCCGCCCTGTACCGAGCCCTGCACGCCCTGAACGTTCTTCTTGCTGATCAGATTGACCACGCCGCCGATCGCGTCGGCACCATAGGTCGAAGACGCGCCGTCCTTGAGCACCTCGATCCGGTCGACAGTGCTGAACGGGATCGAGTTCAGGTCGACATAGGCGTTGTGACCATCGTCGTTCAGCGGGAAATTGGCCGAGCGAAGGCCGTCGATCAGCACCACTGTTGACGACACGCCGAGTCCACGAAGCGACACCGCCGCGCCGCCCGCCGAGAACCCACTGCGGAAGCCGGTCGAGATCGATCCGGCGCTGTCCGCGGATACGGAGCGGATCGCGTCCTGCGCGGTGGTGATGTTCGCGCGCTCGAGCGTTGCTCCGCTCAGCACCGTGACGGGCGATATCGAGGTGGCGTTGGAGTCACGGAACAGCGTGCCGGTGACGACGACCGTGGGAGCCTCTTCGGCTGCGGTGTCGGCGGTCGGCGCAATTTGCGCGGACGTGGCGGCATCGGCGGGCGCTGCTTCGTTCGCAGTCAGCGACAGCGCCGCCGCGGCCGGAACGAGCTCCTGCGCGTTTGCCGGAGCGACGATCGCGGTGGCCAGTGCCACAGCCGAGATCCCGTTACGCAGCGCGCATGGCGCTGCCTTGATCAACTTCACGACGATTTCCCCTTCTGAACGCAGCGGCGACTTCTGCCGCGGTGTTCCGGACGTGACGGTCCGGCGCTGCGATGCGGGGCGTCTATCGTCGGCGGCGTTACCGTATGGTTAAAATCGGGCCTTAACGCGATGCTGGCGACGAGCGTGAGGGAAGACGTCGCAACGGGCCGCAAACACGATCCGGTTCAGACGGTGCAGGTTTTCACCGCCTCCGCCAGCGCAGTCAGCGGATCGCCGACCGGCACGAACTCGTGCGCAAAATAGCCTTGGAACTTCAAGTCGGCGACGCTGCGCGCGACGGCCTGCCAGTTGACCTCCTGCGTCGCGTCGAGGTTGTGGCGTCCCGGCACGCCGCCGGTGTGGAAGTGCCCGATCCATTGAATGTTCTTCCTGATCGTGTCGATCAGGTCACCCTCCATGATCTGCATGTGATAGATATCGTAGAGCAGCTTGACGCGCGGCGACGCGACTTCCTTTGCCACCCGGACGCCCCACGCGGTATGGTCGGCCATATAGTCGGCATGGTCGACCTTGCTGTTGAGCAATTCGATACAGATCGTCACGCCATGATCTTCGGCAATCCCCTTGATGCGGTTCAGCCCGGCGACAGCGTTGGCCGCGCCCTCTTCGTCGGACATGCCGCGGCGATTGCCGGAAAAGGCGATCACGTTCGGCACGCCCGCCTTCGCCGCCTGCGGAATGCCGACCCGAAACGCCTTTTCGATGGCGTCGTGGTTCTCACGACGATTAAGACCATTGGGGATCGTCATGATCTCCGCGGCATAGCCCATCGTACAGCGCAGGCCGTGGCGACGCGGCACGTCATATTCGGCGGGCTGCAGCAGATCGATACCCTGCAACCCCATACCGACGGCGGCGACGCACAGGCGATCGAGCGGAATGTCCTGATAGCACCAGCGGCTTACCGATTGCTTCAACCGCCCGGCGCGGGGCGGCGCGGCGGCAACGCCGGTGGTCGCGGAGAGGGCAAGGGAGGAAGCGAGCATGGTGCGCCGGGTCATCATGCCACAAGCGTAATCGAGATTCGGCGCGCCGCAAAGTGGCGCAGGCAAAAGCCTTGTCCGTGTAGCGAGGTGCGGGGTCCCGATCGTCATCGGTCGGGCAACGGTTGCTGCGTGCGACGCTCCCATTCGGCAGTCCGCAATGTGACATAGTCGCGCAGCATCTGCACCCGCCGCGGGCGGAAGCTGGTGTCGCCTCGCTCCAGACGCTCGATCCGCGGCACTTCGAACGTGCGATAACCATTTCGCAGCCGGCACCAGCCGACCAGCATCAGGGTTTGCGGACTGTACGACATGCCGAGCGGGAGGATCTCACGATCCGTTCGCTGGTCGCGCGCGTCGCGATAGGAGATGTGAACGCTAAACTCGTCCCAGCATGCGGCGCGCAGCAGCTCCAGGTCGATGCTGACAATCGCGCGCGGCGCCGGTGGCCGCCACGAGCGCATCGTGGCGTGCGCTGCCTGTCGCGCCTGCCGATCGGGCAAGCTCGCAATGATCCGCGCCAACGCATTGCGCCCGGCAACTGAGAGTGCTTCGTCGCCGAGATCGCCGAGACTGGCGACCCCGAGCAGCAACGCCTCGATCTCGAGCCGCGAGAAGCTCTGCGGCGGCAGCGTCGGATCCTCGGTCAACGTGTAGCCAAAGCCGGCGGTGCCGTCGATCAAGACGCCACCGGCGCGCAACGTCGCGATGTCGCGATACAGCTGCCGCACCGAAATCTCGGTCTCGGCCGCGAGCCGGAGCGCGGTGACCGGCTTGGGCAAGCGCCGCAGTGCCTCCAGCAGGCGCATCAAGCGGTCCGATCGCGCCATTCCCTGCTGCCCGATATTGTCAGGATGCCCTGCGTAGATCGACCGCATCGTTCAACACAAGGAGCAGAATGATGCGTACCCTCTACCACTCGCCCAGGTCGCGATCGGACACGATCGTCGCGCTGGTGCGGATGCTATCGGCCGATGTTGCATTGCGCGAAGTGACGATCGCCCGTCAGGACGGCACGGGCGGGCGCGATCCCGCCAACCCGCATCCGGAAGGCAAGGTCCCGTACCTGACCGACGGCGACGAAGCCGTGCGCGAACGCGGCGCGATCATCCTCTATCTGACCGATGCCTATCCCGCTGCGGGTCTGGGACCGCTGGCGGGTGAGCCGGGACGGGCGGACTATTTGTCGTGGTTGTTCTATTACCAGGGGATCATGGAACCGCTGTTGATCCTGAAATGGGCGAATGTCGACCATTCGGCGATCGCGGCAGGGCTGCGCGACTTCGATACAATGATCGAGCGGCTGCTGGAGCCGCTACGCCACGGACCGTGGTTGCTGGGCGAGCGCTTCTCCGCAGCGGACATGCTGTGCAGTTCGCCATTCCTCTGGTTCGCGGAAATGCTGCCCGAGGATCCCGCACTGCGCGACTGGGTGGCACGGTGTGGCGAACGGATGAGTGCTGTGGCGGCGTAGCGCGTGCGTCCCGCGTGATGGGGCCACCGGTGCCAAGGGAACTATTCCGGTGCGCGAAGCGGTTGCGGCTGTCGTCGACCATCACGCGGGACAATTCATGAGCATCGCATCGGCACTGGGACTAGGCGGACGCAAGGTCCGTTACGCAATCGTCGGGCTCGGCGACATCGCGCAGGAAGCGTTGATGCCGGGCGTTGCGCATACCGGCAATTCGGAGATGACCGCGCTGGTCTCGGGCGATCCCGAGAAACTGGCGGCGCTCGGCGATCGCTATGACATCGCGGCGCGCTATTCATACGAGCAGCTTCCGGAGCTGCTCCGCTCGGGCACGATCGACGCCATCTATCTGGCAACGCCCAATTGGCGTCACGCCGAGTTCGCCATCCCCGCGCTCGAGACAGGCATCCACGTGCTCTGTGAGAAGCCGCTCGACGTCTCGGCCGAGAAGGCGCGCGCGATCATCGCGGCGGCGGAGCGCGGCAGGGCGAAGCTGATGACAGCCTATCGTCTGCACTTCGAACCCGCCACGCTTGACGCAATACGCCGGATCCGCGCGGGCGAACTGGGCGAGTTGATCGCCTTCACCGCGTGCTTCACGCAGATGGTCGATCCCGCCAATCACCGCGCGTCAAACGGGATCGAGGCCGGGCCGCTGTTCGACATGGGCGCCTATCCGATCAACGCAATCCGCTATTTGTTCGGTGCGGAACCGATCGAGGTCGTATCGGCCGTCGGGACCCGCCATGCCGCCGCCGGCTTGGGCGACTTTGACGACACGATTGCGGTCACGCTGCGGCTGCCTGACGATCGCCTCGCGCAGTTCACCGTCAGCTATTACGCCAACAACGTCGACACCCTCACCATTGCGGGAACCAAGGGCTCGATCACGATGAACCCGGCCTTCGGATTCGGCCAGGGGCTCGAGCATTATCGCCAGATCGGGGAGAAACGCTCCCACGAGACTTATAAGGCGACCGACCAGTTTGGGGGCGAGCTTCGCTACTTCTCCGACTGCATCCTCGAAGATCGCGCCCCGGAGCCCGGCGGCGAGGAAGGGCTGGCCGATCTGCTGGTGATCGAGGCGATCGTCGCAGCGCTGCAATCGGGTGGCACGGCGCCAGTCGAACCGCTGGCGCGGAGCCGCCGCATCGACCCCGATGCGCAGGAGCAGACACTGCGCGGCATATCACCGCCACAGCCGGTAAACGCCGCGCCGCCAACCGGCGCCTGATCCTCTTTCCTTGTTTCAGGAGATGCCGATGTCGAACCCCGCCCGCCTGCTTTCCGATCATGTCGCGATCGTGACCGGCGCCAGCTCCGGCATCGGCCTCGCGGTCGCCGCCGGGCTGGCCGAGGCCGGAGCCGCTGTGGTCGTCAATTTCCACTCGGATGCGGAGGCTGCCGAGGATCTGGTGACAAATATTACCGCAGGCGGCGGACGTGCCGTCGCTGTCGGCGCCAATGTTTCGGAAGAGGATGAGGTCGGCCGTCTGTTCGACAAGGCGGTCGCGGCGTTCGGACGCGTCGATGTGCTGATCGCCAACTCCGGGGTGCAGAAGGACGCCGCGATCGCGAACATGACATTGGCGGACTGGAGCACCGTCATCGACGTCAACCTGACCGGCCAGTTCCTGTGCGCCCGCGAGGCGGTTCGCCGTTTCCGGAGTCAGCCCACGGACGCTCGGCCCGCTCGCAGTGCGGGCTCGATCATCACGATGAGTTCGGTCCACGAAGTGATCCCATGGGCGGGCCACGTCAATTACGCCGCTTCGAAGGGCGGCAGCCGGATGTTTACCCGCTCGCTTGCGCAGGAGGTGGCGGTCGACGGCATTCGCGTGAATGCGATCGCGCCCGGCGCAATCCGCACCCCCATCAACAAAGAGGCATGGGACAGCGACGCGGCACTGGAGAAATTGCTGCGGCTGATCCCCTACGGGCGGATCGGCGAACCCGAGGACGTTGCGCGCGCCGCGGTGTGGCTGTCGTCGGATCAGGCCGATTATGTGACGGGGACGACATTGTTCGTCGACGGTGGAATGACCCTGTACCCCGAGTTCCGCGATAATGGCTGATCCGCTCCATACGATCGGCGACCACGGCATCATCGGCGATCTCGAAACGGCGGCGCTCGTGGCAGGCGACGCGACGATCGACTATCTATGCTGGCCAGCACTCGACAGTCCGACAATCTTCGCGGAGCTGCTCGACGAACAAAAAGGCGGAGCGTTCATGCTTGCTCCCGTCCTCGACCGGTCCAGGCAACTGCAGCTCTATGTTCCCGACACCAACGTCCTGCTGACGCGCTGGATGGCAGAGGAGGGAAGCGCCGAAGTGCGCGATCTGATGCCCTTGCCGGATGCGCGAGCCCATCCGGATCGGGCCGCACGCTGCCTGATCCGTCGCGTCACCGTGACCCGCGGCTGCGTCCGATTTGTGATGCGCTGCGCGCCGCGCTTCGATTATGCGCGCGAGGTGCCCTCGGTCGAGGCAGCGCAAGGCGGCATTCGCTTTGCGGGGTCCGGGTTGTCGCTGCGCCTGTTCGCCTCGGTGCCGCTTGTTGCGGAAAGCGACGCGGCGGCTGCCGACTTCACGCTCCGTGCCGGCGAGAGCGCGTGGTTGGTGCTCGGCGACGACGCGCTGATCTGCCCGGACGATGCGGCGATTACGGCGGACATCGCCGCCACCAGTGAGGCGTGGCGCGCATGGACGCGCAAGTCGACATACGACGGTCGCTGGCGCGAGATGATGACGCGTTCGGCGCTGGCGCTGAAGCTGCTGACCTCGGCACGGCATGGTTCGATCGCGGCGGCGGCGACCTTCTCCTTGCCCGAGGCGACTGGCGCGGGCCGTAACTGGGATTATCGCGCAACCTGGATCCGCGACGCATCCTTCACCGTCTATGCGTTCCTGCGGCTCGGTTACGTGGACGAAGCCGAGCATTTCAATCGTTGGGCAGCGAAGCGCGTCATGGCGGCGGACCCGGAACACCCGATCAGAATCATGTACGCGATCGACGGATCGGAGGCGGCAGACGAACAGGAGCTGTCCCATCTCGCCGGCCACGCCGGCAGCCGCCCGGTACGGATCGGCAATGCCGCGCACGCCCAGACCCAGCTCGACATTTTTGGCGAGTTGCTCGACAGCGTCTACCTATCGAACAAATACGGGCACGCGATCAGCCACGAAGGGTGGCAGCACGTGCGCGGGATCGTCGATCACGTCATTGCCCATTGGCAGGAACCCGATGCCGGTATCTGGGAGATGCGCGGCGAACCGCGCCACTTCCTGCATTCGCGGGTGATGTGCTGGGTGGCGCTCGACCGCGCGATCCGGCTCGCGCACCAACGTTCGCTGCCCGCGCCGCTCGTCGCTTGGGCGGAAGCGCGCGACGCGATCGTCGACGATGTCTGGACGAACTTCCGTCATCCCGAACATGGCTATTTCGTCCAGGAGCGCGGCGGTCGCGAACTGGACGCCGCCGTGCTGATGATGCCGCTGGTCCGGTTCGTCTCCTCCACCGATCCGGTCTGGCTCACGACGCTGGATGCGATCGGCGCCGGGCTGCGCGATGACGGGCTGGTGTATCGTTACTGCAACGCCGACGGGCTCGAGGGCGGCGAGGGGGCCTTCACCACCTGCACCTTCTGGTATGCCGAGTGCCTCGCGCGGGCCGGACGCATGGAGGAGGCGGAGATGATCCTCGCCAAGGGCATGGCCTATGCCAACCCGCTGGGCTTGTTTTCGGAAGAAGTCGATCGCCGCGGGCTCGCGCTGGGAAATTTTCCGCAGGCGTTGACCCATCTCGCCTTCATCAGCGCGGCCTATTTCATCGACAGGCGGCTCGACCCGACCTACCGCCCGAACTGGCAGCCGTAGACCGTCATCGTTCTCGTTCCGCTTTTTTCGTCGAGCCGAACTTGATCCGGGTACATGCTTCTTGTCCACCGGCCTTGCAAAGCAGATTCCCGAAGCGGGCCCGGGATGATGCACGAAGACCGTCAATTGAGGGATGTCGATCGGCCACAGTACGGCGAAGGTCTGAATTGACGCGCGGGCGCAACGTGCGATGTCTGCAGCGATGAATCATCCCTGCCAGCATCCCGCGAGTGTCACCCTGCCTCTTTCGGAAGAGCGCGCATGATCCTGCTTTCGGTGGTGGTGGCGCTGGTGGTGCTGATTGCGCTGGTGTCACTGCGAGCGCCGCCGTTTCTCGCCTTCGTCGTTGCTGCGCTCTGCGCCGCCTTGTTGCTGGGCGTCCCGCTGGCGCGCGTGCCGGGTGCGATCGAAAAGGGCATTGGCGATACGATCGGCCCGGTTGTCATCACGATCGTGCTGGGCGCCTTCCTTGGCAAGCTGATCGCCGACAGCGGCGCCGCGCAGCGCATAGCGGACACATTAATCGGCTGGTGCGGCCCGTCGCGATTGCCGATCGCAATGGCGGCGACCGGGTTCCTCGTCGGCATCCCGTTGTTCTACAATGTCGGCTTCGTCCTGATGGTGCCGCTGATCTTCTCGATCGTTCTGCGCTCGGGACTGCCGGCGGTGCACGTCGGCATCCCGCTGCTCGCCGGTCTGTCAATCGCGCACGGCTTCCTGCCGCCGCACCCGTCACCAACCGCGGTCGTGGCGCAGCTCGGTGCCGATCTTGGCGTGACGTTGGCCTATGGGCTGATCGTTGGCATCCCGACGCTCGCGATCGCCGGGCCATTGTTCGCCAGGACGCTGAAGAGGATTACGTCACCGCCGTCGCCGCTGTTCGAGGCCGCCGCTGCGTCGCGCGACCGCGCGTTGCCGGGCGCCTTCGCCAGCTTCGCCTGCGCCCTGATGCCGGTCGTGCTGATCGCCGGCGCCACCGGCCTCCATTATGCGCCACTAGCGCCGGCGAGTGCCACATGGGTGGCCTTCATCGGGCATCCGACCAACGTCTTGCTGCTGTCGATTGCCGTCGGGATCGTTGCGCTGGGGCGCAGCGCGGGATTGACGCGGGTCGAGATCATGGATGGGTTCGCGGTGGCGATCCGCGATATCGCGCCGATCCTGCTCATCATCGCCGGAGCCGGCGCGCTCAAGCAGGTGCTGGTGGAAAGCGGCGCGGACAAGATCATGGCCGCGCAGCTCGCCGACCTGCCGCTGCCGCCGCTCGCGCTCGGCTGGCTGCTGGCGTGCGTGATCCGCATCGCGGTCGGCTCCGCGACAGTGGCGGGGCTTACCGCGGGCGGGCTGATCCAGCCGGTGATCGTCGCCACCGGGGCCGACGCCAATCTGATGGTGCTCGCGATCGGCGCGGGCAGCCTGATGTGCAGCCACGTCAATGATTCCGGCTTCTGGATGTTCAAGGAGTATTTTGGCCTCTCGCTGCGCAATACGTTCCGGTCGTGGTCGCTCATGGAGACGCTGGTCGGGGTGTTCGGGCTGATCTTCGTCCTGCTGCTCGACGCCGCGCTGCGCGTTTTCTAGACTTTCCTGAGCGCTCGGCCCGGACGCGCGCATCGTTACCGTAGCCATCGCGCGACTTTTCCGCGATGGCGCTCGGGATGCGATGGAGACGACGCAACCTGGCCTCGATGAGCGCCGATGTCGGAGACGGCCTCGCTCCTGCGGTGGAGGCGGTCACCGGTGCCCGGCTCCATGCCAGCGAAACGCCGCCCACGCGTGGCTATCGCGTCATCGCGCTGGTCGTCGCCTCGGCGCTGTTCATGCAGCAGCTCGACGGGACGGTGCTGACGATCGCGCTGCCGACGATGGCGCGCGATCTTGGCACTCCCGCCGCGAGCCTCAGTCTTGCGCTGACCAGCTATCTGCTCGCCCTCGCGCTGTTCATCCCCGCCAGCGGCACGCTTGCCGACCGGTTTGGGTCGCGCAGCGTCTTCTGCGCGGCGATCGGCGTGTTCCTGCTCGGCTCGATCGCGTGTGCGCAGGCCGGGTCGTTGCCGATGCTGGTCGCGGCGCGCTTCGTGCAGGGGATCGGCGGGGCGATGATGGTGCCGGTCGGCCGTCTCGTCCTGCTGCGCAGCGTCGCCAAGGAGGACATGGTGCAGGCGCTATCGTGGCTGGTGATGCCGGCGCTGATCGGCCCGATACTGGGACCGCCGCTCGGCGGGTTCATCGTCACCTGGCTCGACTGGCGGTGGATTTTCTACCTTAACCTCCCGATCGGCGTCATCGGCATGATCGGCGCCCTGCTGCTGGTGCCCGAGGTGCGCGGGGACGCGCGGGCGCGGTTCGACGGCGCTGGATTCGTGCTGTCCGGGCTGTCGCTCGGCTGCTTGTTGTTCGGGTTCGAGCTGGCGAGCCGGCCGGCGACCGGCTGGGTCGGCGCTGTGTTGCTGCTGGCCGGCGCGATGCTGGGACTCGGCTATGTCCGGCACGCACGCCACGCCGCCGATCCAATCCTCGACCTGACGCTGATGCGGGTTCCGACCTTCCGCCTGTCGGTGATCGGCGGCTCGCTGACCCGCATCACACAGGGTGCGCAGCCGTTCCTGCTCCCGCTGATGTTCCAGCTCGGCTTTGGCCTGTCGGCCGCGAAGACGGGTTCGATCACGATGGCGGGGGCGATCGGCGCACTGGCGATGAAGGCGCTGGCGCCGCGCGTGCTGCGCCGCTGGGGGTTCCGCCGCAGCCTGATCGTCGCCGGGCTGGCGAGCAGCGCTGGTTACGCCACCTGCGCCTTCGTCCGTCCCGACTGGCCGACCGCCGCGCTGCTGGCGGTGCTGGCGGTCTCCGGCTTCTTCACCTCGTTCCAGTTCACCGGCTTCAACGCGATCGCCTATGCCGATGTCGACAAGACGCGGATGAGCGCGGCGACCAGCTTCTACGCGACCTTTCAGCAACTGACGCTGTCATTGGGGATCTGCACCGCGGCGACGGTGCTCGAGCTCGGCACGCTGCTGAATGCCAGCCGCCAGCCGACGCTGGAGACCTTCTCGATCGCCTTCCTGCTCGTCGCGACGATCTCGGCCTCGGCGGTGATCTGGAACCGCAAGTTCGCGCCCGACGCCGGGGCCGAGATGAGCGGGCATCACGGCTGACCGGATACGGACCGAACCGCGATCCCAGCCGTTCCCGTTACATGGCGCTCGCAAGACAGGACCGCATAGCAGCGGGCGAGGGCTGGCGCCCGCGCCGGCTTCTGGTGACGCGGTCGTCGCTCGGCTTTGCGCAGGGGCGCGCGATCGTCGAGCGTGCGGCGGCGCTCGGTGTGGAGATCGTCGAGCTCCGCGGCGACCGCCTGGCGCTCGACCTCCCGAACGATCCGCGCCGCGCCTATGCGCTGGCCAAGTCGACGCTCGCGGTGGTGGTCGCGCCGCCATCGAAGCGGCGGCTCCAGCCGATCGCGCCGAGCGCCGACTGGCGCGTCGACCTTGCCGAAGGGTGTCCGGCGCATTGCAGCTATTGCTATCTCGCCGGCTCGTTGAAGGGCCCGCCGATCACGCGCGTCTATGCCAATCTCGACGAGATCCTCGACGGGTTGGCGGCCTATGTCGGGCAGGGGCGCGTCACGTCGGGCAGCCGGGATCGCGCGCATGAGGGAACCACCTTCGAGGCGTCTTGCTATACCGACCCGCTGGCACTGGAACCGATCACCGGCGCGCTGTCGACGACGATCGCGTGGTTCGGGCGGTGGGAGGCACCAGTGCAGCTGCGCTTTACGAGCAAGTTCGCCGATGTCGATCCACTGCTCCCGCTGAACCATCACGGCCGCACGCGGATGCGTGCCTCGATCAACCCGCCGCTGTTCGGACGCTTCGAAGGCGGGACCGCGCCGGTCGCTGCCCGCGTCGCGGCACTCGCGCGGATGGCGGCGGCGGGCTACCCGGTCGGATTGACGATCGCGCCGATCATCGCCGCGGATGGCTGGGAGGCAGCATACAGCGCGCTGCTCGACGACGTCGCGGCAAGCTTCGCCGCGGCGCGCGACATCGATCTGACCGTCGAGTTGATCACCCACCGCTTCACCGCCGCATCGAAGGCGGTGCTGGACAGCTGGTATCCGGGATCGTCGCTCGACATGGGCGCGGCAGGTCGAACCACCAAGCGCACGAAGTTCGGTACCGAGAAGCAGGTATATGACGCCGCGACGATGCGGGCCTTGCGCCGCTTTTTCGAGGAACGGATCGGCGTGGTGCTGCCCGCGGCGCGGATTCTCTACTGGACATGACGGTCTTCTTCACCGCCGACACGCATTTCGGCGACCACCGCACGATCAACATTCAGAAGCGGCCGTTTTCGAGCGTTACCGAGATGGACGATGTGTTAATCGCGCGCTGGAACGCGACCGTCGCGCCCGAAGATATCGTCTGGCATCTCGGCGACGTCGCGCGGCGCGCTGCCGACGTTCCAGCGTTGCTCGACCGGCTGCACGGGACCAAGCATCTGCTGCGTGGGAACAACGATCCCGAGGGCACGGTGGCTGCGAAGGGATGGGCGAGCGTTCGCGATTACGCCGAAATCGAGCTGGGCGACCGTCGGCTGGTGCTTTGCCACTATCCCTTTCGCAGCTGGAACGGTCAGCACAAGGGCGCGCTCAACCTGCACGGGCATAGCCATGGACGGTTGAAGCCGATGCCGCGCCAGTTCGACGTCGGGGTCGACGTCCATGACTTTGCACCGGTGCGACTGGACGCCCTCCGCGCCTAATCGATATCCCGTAAGTCGCGCCCGCGGGTCTCGCGGCCAAACCAACCGACCAGTACGAACGACAGTGCGGTCGGCACCATCACGACAAGGGCGGAACCGCTCATCGACAGCGCGAAGCCACTGATCGTAAGCCCCTGCGCGATCAGGCCACCTGCCTTGGTACAGGCCGCGACCCAGCCGGTGGCGCGCGCTCGAACGCGCAGCGGGAAGCTCTCCGCCGCATAAGGAAGAACGATGGCGATGATACCGTTCGTTCCGACGATCAGCAGCGCGACGGGCAGTACCGGGCTTCCGCTGCCCGCCACTTCGAGCCGCAGCACCAGCAGCAAGCCGACGAGCGTCAGCGCGATCATCGTCGCCAGCGCCCATTTGGTACTCCAGCGGCTGTACAGCAACGCCGCGACGAAGACGGTCGGAAAGGCGATCAGCGCGCTCTCGGCGAGCAGGCGGCTCGACACGCCGACCGAATAGCCTTTCGCGACCAGATCGGCGGGCAGCCAGAGCAGCAGCCCGAAATTGATGAGTCCCCACGACAGCGCGCAGATGCTGAGCGCCGCCAGTTTCCCGTAAAGGTGAAGCCCTTGGAGCGGCTGGGTATGCCGCGCAGCGGAATGCACCGGCCGCACCGTCTGTGCCGTCGCGCCGAAGCGTCGCATCACCACCTCGGCCTCCGCCACCCGCCCGCGCGCGAGCAGGAACTTGGCCGATTCCGGGATCAGCGCCCCCAGCAGCACCAGCGTCAGCCCGGTCGGCAAGTTCGCCAGCCACAGGATCCGCCACCCAAACACCGGTTGCAGCACCGCCGACATCCCGCTGGCGGCGAAATAGCCCCCGACCGCGCCCATCCCGCCGACGAGCACAAGGCTCCAGCCGCGGTGCCGGCTCGGCATCATCTCGGCGAGCAGCGCATAGGTGACGGGCAGCATCCCGCCCGCAGCGGCGCCCATCATGAAGCACATCGCGATGTTCCAGGCGAGGCTCGGCATCGCGCCGCAGATCGAGGTGCCGACGAACATCACCGCCGACAGCAGGATCGACGCCTTGCGCCCGTAGACGTCGGCGATCCAGCCCCACAGCACCGATCCGGTGACGGTGCCTGCCAGCGCGAAGAACGGCACCAGCGACACCGTCTTCTTTGGCACGCCATATTCGGCGATCATGCCGGGCACGGTGAAGCCGAGCGAGGCCGGCTTCATGACGTCGATCACCAGCGCGACCACCAGCACCGCCATCAATCCCCAATGCGCCGGCCCCAGCGGCGCATCCTCCGGTGCAGCGACGACAATCTCCGCCGCTGCGGCGCGCTGCGCGGCGACGTTGCGGGGCAGCAACCCGTAAGCCGCCACCAGCGTGCCGAGGACGATCAGCGCCATGCCGCCGACCATCAGATTGTCCATCGGCATTCCGGCGAGCTGGTAATGCATTGCGCGCGCCATCGCGAACATCGGCAGATGCGCAACCACTCCAATCGTCACCGCGACACAGCCGAGCACAAACGCCCACACCGCCTGCCGATCCGACAACGTGCTCTTGATCGAACCCATTCCCTACTCCCGGCCTTTGCGATACCCGCAGCGGCCGGCGCCGAAAAGCGGCAACGGCACAGATTCAGAGGTCGGCTGCATTGGCGGCGCAGGCACGCCCGTGCCGGCGACCGCAAGTCCTTGATGCGACAACCTGGACCTTTTACCGCGGCATGTGGGTAAGCTGCTGATCAGGCGCCCGATAAGGGGAAAATCGCCATGACCGCACCCGTGGAGGAAAGCATCGCGTCGCCGGGCACCACCGCGACCGGGCCGCGCGATCCGCATGACCGCGCCGGGCGGCGGCTGCGCTCGCTCGACCTGTTGCGCGGGGTGACGGTGGCGGGAATGATCACCGTCAACGCCACCGCCGGAGTGCAATCGCTTGACAAGCCGGTGTTCGCGACGCTCCTCCACGCCGAATGGGTGGGCTTCACGCTCGCTGATACGGTGTTCCCGGCCTTTCTGACGATGGTCGGCGTGTCGATTGCGATATCGTCGCGCGGCGGAGCGGGGAGTGCGGCGACGCAGCGGGTGCTGGCGCGCGCCGCACGGATGATCCTGATCGGGCTGCTGCTCGGCCATATGTTCTTCCTCGCCGATTTTCATAGATATGGCGTGCGGCTCCCCGGCGTGCTCCAGCGGATCGGTATCGTCTTCGCAGTCTGCGCTTTGCTGTATCCCCGCATGGGCACGCGCGCCCGCGCGATGACGGCGGGCGCGTTGTTGCTGGGCTATTGGGTGCTGTGCCTGCTGCCGGTTCCCGATGGTAGTGCGACCGACCTGTGGGTGCCGGGGCACAATTTCATCGCGTGGGTCGACCGTTTGGTGTTCGGCGAGTGGCGCTACGTTAAAGGGCCGTTCGGCTACGATCCCGAGGGACTGCTGGGCACGCTGCCTGCAGTGGCGCAGGCGTTGCTCGGCACGTTGGCAGGGGATTATCTCGGCCGCGGTTTGCGGGTCGACCGCGCCGCGAAGACGCTGCTCGTCGCTGGCGCGGCCGGCATCGCTGCGGGGCTGGTGTGGGGCGTGGTGTTCCCGATCGCCAAGAGCCTTTGGTCCAGCAGCTTCGTCCTTTTGTCGACCGGGCTGACCATCGTCCTGCTCGGGCTGTTTCACCGCTGGTTCGATCGCGACGACCGCCCTGCGCGCAAGGGCGACCTGTTTGGCAGCTTCGGCCGCAACGCCATCGCCGCCTATGTGCTTCACGAGGTCGCGTCGATTATCCTGACCGGCGACGCGATCCAGTTGCCCTTCAAATGGCTTGCTCCGCTGGTCGGGACGCAGGTGGCGGCGCTGGCGCCAGTCGCGCTGTTTGTCGCAATCGTCTGGTACCCGATTGCTTATATGGACAGGCGCGCCTGGTACTTGCGCGTCTGACCCGCTGCTGGCGTAATCATTGCGGATCGAGGCGGTCAGTCAGGAACGCGCGCAGCAGCGACGTCACCTCGCCCGGACGTTCCATCGGCGCGAGATGGCCGCAGTGTCGGATCAGCCGGAAGTACGCCGTCGGAATGCTCGCCGCCAACGCACGCGCATCATCGGGCAGACAGATCCGGTCGCGCTCCCCAACTGCCACCAACGTCGGAACGCGAACGCCGCGGATCGCCCCGTCGAGGTCTGGGCGGGCGAGCAGCGCCCGTTGCTGGCGCTCGAACACCGCCGCACCGACGCGCTCGGCCATCGCCTGGACCGGGCCGCTGATGATCGGGGTCAGCATCGGATCGGCGTGTGGCGCGGTTGCCAGCAAGCCCTGTTCGCCGAGCGTCCGCGCCCGCATCCGCAGCGAGGCGCGCGTGCCGAACAGCGCGATCCGCTCGATCCGCTCCGGCGCCTGCCGGATCATTTCGAGCGCGACGTAGCCGCCGAGGCTGACACCGGCGACCGCGAAGCGCGGCGGGGTGTGGGCGAGCACGCGCGCCGCCATCGCCTCCAGCGTTGTATCGACGGTCAGGTCGCCGAGTTCGGGATGGCTTACGTCGCCGAGGGCGATGATCTGCTGTGCCCAGAGCTGCCCGTCACACGCCATCGCGGGCAGCAGGACGAGCGGGAGGGTGGGGGAAAGCGGCATCCTATTTCCCCCTCAACCGACCAGCGGAAAGGCGAGCACCGCAACCCCGACCAGGGTCATGACCGTGCACACGGCGATGGCGGGGACCAGGGTAAAGCGCTGGTGGTCGGCAAGGTCGATCCCCGCGAGGCTGACCAGCAGATAGGTCGACGGGACCAGCGGACTGAGCAGATGCACCGGCTGCCCCATCAGCGAGGCACGCGCGATCGCTATCGGTGCGACGCCGTAATGCGTCCCCGCCTCGGCGAGGATCGGGAGCATCCCGAAATAAAAGGCATCGTTCGAGATGAAAAAGGTGAAGGGCAGGCTGAGCAGCGCGGTGATCGGCGCCATATACGGCCCGAGCACCGGCGGGATCATGCCCACCACTTCCTTGCTCATCGCCTCGACCATTCCGGTCCCCGACAGGATGCCCGTAAAGATGCCTGCCGCGAAGATCAGCGACACAACGGACAACACGTTGCCGGCGTGTGCGGCGATCCGCTCCTTCTGCTCGGCGACCTGCGGGTAATTGACGATCATCGCGACCGCGAACGCCAGCATCATCAGTACCGAGAGCGGCAGGATACCCGAAACAAGACCCGCGATCAGCGCGATCGTCAGCGCGGCGTTGAACCACCGCAGCTTCGGACGGCGTGCCTCGGGGAATTGCGAGACCGCCATGCCGGTAAAGCTGGTCGGCTCGTTTGCCTTCACATGCCCGATGCGGCGACGCTCCTTACGTCCAAACCAGATCGCCAGCCCGATCAGAAAGGCCAGTCCCGCGATCATGCCCGGGATCAGCGGCAGGAACAACGTCGCCGGGTCGAGTTTCAGCGCACTCGCTGCGCGCGCGGTCGGGCCACCCCATGGCGTCAGGTTCATGATCCCGCTGGTGCTCATCAAGAGGCAGCACAGGTACAGCCGGTTCATGTCGTAGTGCTTGTAGAGCGGGAGGAGTGCGGCGATCGTTATGATGTACGTGGTCGATCCGTCGCCATCGAGGCTGACGATCGCACACAGCACTACCGTGCCGATCAGGATCGCCAGAGGGTCGCCGTGCACCACGCGCAGCAGGCGGTTGACCAGCGGATCGAACAGCCCGGTATCGGTCATGATCGAGAAGAACAGGATCGCGAACAGCAGCATCACGCCGGTCGGCGCGAGGTTCTTGATCCCGTCGATCATCATGTCGCCCAGCCCGGAGGCGAAGCCGGCGAGCAGCGCGAACGCGGTCGGCACGACGATCAGTGCGACAAGCGGCGTCATCCGCTTTGTCATGATGAGCGTCATGAAAGTGGCCACCATCAGGAAGCCGAGCAGGGCAAGGTCCATCGAAAGGATGCTTTCGTCAGGAGGAAAGAAGATCAGAAGGTGACGGCGATGCGCGTGCCGAGCGTTTCGCCGCTATCGCCGCCCGTGTACGCACCCGCGCGATTGTCGGTGTTCCAATGGGCCAGGTTGATCTGGAACCGGGTAAAGCTGTTGAGGTACCAATTGGCCCCGATCGTCGCCGCCCAGCCGCGCCCGCCGCTGAGCAGGCTGGTGTAATCGAGATTCTCGTAGCGGGCGGTGAGTTCGATCGCGCCGGGGCCGCCGTCGAAGATCGGCTTCAGCACGCGTGGTTGCCCGAAGCTCCCGAGACGCGGGTTGTACGGGGGCAGGTCGCCGGTGACGAACCAGCCACCCGAGAGGCTCCACGCCTTGCTGACGAAATCGGGGCGTCCACCGTCAAGCCGCGCGTGGCGCTGACCCGCTTCGCCCATCACCCAGATCGGGCCGACGTAGCCGCCGGCTTCCACGCCGTACCCGGTCGTGCTGCGGCCGCCGGGCAGCGCGCCGGTCGACACGCGGAGTGCGCCGTTGAAGCGGCCGCCGATCACGGTGTTGCGGGTCAGCGTGGTGGCCGCCGACGACAGGGCTTCATCAAACCCCCAGAGTCCGAGGTGCAGCACGCCGCGCCCGGTCTTGATGGGGTTCCAGTGCGCGCGGGCGAGCGCGGTTCGGCTGTCGCTGACGCTTTGGTGCCGTCGATCCGGTCGCCGGTGACCGTCAGCGAGGCGTGCCCGCTCTTCCAGAACACTCGCGGCATAATACCGACACCGTAGAAGCCGCGCTGTGGGATGATCGCGGTGGCGACCACCGTCCGCTCCATGAACGGCGTCGAGTCCGATCCGGTCGCGCCCTCGGAGCCGCGATCGTTGAACAAATGGCCGGCGCGGACGTCATAGTCCAGCCCCTTGCCGATGCGGTCGCGCCAGCCGACGAAGGCGGTGACGATATCGACCTCGTTCTCGGAAAAGTCAGACTCGAACTGGTAGAAGAAGTGCGTACCGACTCCGCCTTCCAGTCCGAGGCGCAGCGCGCGCATCCCGGTGGTCGTGATGTTGCGCGCGCCGTACTTGGAGCCGAACGTCGAGCTGACATCGGTCAGGATGCGCCCGCGCGGCTTGAAGGTGTAGATGCCATCGGCGGAGTGGAACACCGGCAGCCCGGCGCCCCATTCGGTCGTAACCCCGGCCGCATTCGCCTGCCGTGCCTGCACGATATCGCGCTCGGCGGGGCCTGGCGGTACGAGCTGCGGGGCGAACGGCCGCGTCACGGTATCGCGCCCCGACCTGTCGGATTGTGCCAGCTGCGGCGCCGCCGGCGTTACAGGGGCAGGAGCAGGGACAGGGGTTGCGGTAATCTGCTGCGCGCCTTCCAGCCGATCAAGCCGCGCGCGCAGCGTCGCGATCTCGGCGGCCTGTTGGCGGACCAGCACGGCCAGCTCGTCGGCAGTCAGCGTCTGCGAGAGCGCCGGCGTCGCGGCGAGCAGCGCGACCAGCGCACTGGCGGTTCGGAACAAGGTCATGGCGTTCTGGCCCCTTCGGCGAGGATCGCGCGCCAGTCGGCAAGGAACCGTCGGCGGGTGATCGTATCAAGATTGACGAGCAGCTGCGGCCCGACGCGGATCGGTCGCTGTCGTTCGCGTGGCAGCCGCGGCGCACGCACGTCGGCGCGCACCGGCAGCAGCCATTCGCGCGCCAGCAGCGTCTGCCCGGGGCGCGACAGCAGAAAGTCGAGGAACAGCCGCGCCGCCGCGGGTCGCCGCGCGTCGCGGGCGATGAAGGCGACGCGCGAGGCGATGATCGTGTAGTCGCGCGGAAAGATGACGCCGATGCGCGGATCGCGACGCGCCCGCGTCAGCGCATAAGGCCCGACGACGTTGTAGGCGACCGCGATCCGCCCGGCGGCGATCGCGTCTAGCATCGGCCCGGTGGTCCGCGACAGGACCGGGCGTGTCGCGGCGATTGCCTGTACCAGCGAGCGCGTGTCGCGGGTGATCGCATGATCCTCGCTGAGATAGAGATAACCGACGTTCGACTGCGCGGGGTCATAAGTGGCGACCTTGCCCGTCAGCGCGCCGCGCCGGTCCCGCAGCAGCCGCTCAAATGCCT
This sequence comes from Sphingomonas sp. 8AM, assembly GCF_902506455.1. GTDB lineage: Bacteria > Pseudomonadota > Alphaproteobacteria > Sphingomonadales > Sphingomonadaceae > Sphingomonas. The sequence continues at coordinate 1,588,968 of NZ_LR733844.1, forward strand.
CGTGCGTGTACGGGATCAGTGCTGGCGGGATCAGCCGCCGGTTGACGACGAACGCCACCGGTTCGGCGGTGACGCCATAGCCCATGTTCTTCCACACTGCCGTTGGAGGCAGCGCCGGCTTCTCGGGGCTGAGATACGGCTGCGCATAGCCGTCGTTGATGAGCTTGGCCTGCAGGTCCATCGCGGATGACCACACCAGATCGGGTCCCGGCTTCCGCATGGCGGCATCGGTGACGACGCGGCGATAGATGTCGCGCGACTCGAGATCGTCGTACCGGACTGCGATCGCCGGATAGGTGCGCCGGAACGCGGCGATCACCGGCTGCATCGCAGCCGCATCGGCGTTGCCATAGACGTGCACCTCGCGCTCGGCCCGAGCCGCGGCGATCAGCGCGTCGTAGGAGCGGGGATAGCCCGCCGGGCGTTGCGCGGCGGCGGGGGTGACGATCCCCGCCGCCAGCATCAACAGGATCAGTTTCCGCATCGTTCAGGTCCTCTCGCTTCCCGCCTCTGAGTTCGGGTAAGCTGTTCAACATGAGTTATGCGGGCAAGCTGTCATCCACCTTTCACGGTTCGGCGGCGTAATGCGGATTCTGATCGTCGAGGATGATGCGGCGCTCGCCCGCGGGATCGTCGCGTTGCTGCGCGGCGCCGGCCATGCGGTCGATCATGTCGCGAGCGGCGAGGACGCGCTGATGATCGCCGGCGACGAGGCCTATGCCCTGATCGTGCTCGACGTCGGGCTGCCGGGAGTCGACGGCTTCGCGGTGCTTCAGGCGCTGCGCCGACAGGGCCATCGCGTGCCGGTGCTGATGCTGACCGCGCGCGACGCGCTGGACGATCGGGTGCGCGGGCTCGATCTCGGTGCCGACGATTACCTGCGAAAGCCGTTCGCGCCCGAGGAACTGGAGGCTCGCATTCGCGCCCTCGGACGGCGGCGCGGCGGCGATCCGACTCCAGAATTGGTGGTGGGGACGCTGGTGCTGGATCGCTCGGCCGGTGCGGCGCGCGTCGGCGAACGCGCGCTCGACCTGCGTCGTCGCGAATGGGCCGTGCTTGACGCGCTGGCGACGCGCGCCGGACAGATCGTGACGCGCGAGACGCTGCAGTCTGAGGTCTTCGGCTATGACGAGCCGGTTGGTCCCAACGCGATCGAGGTGAACATCACGCGCCTGCGCGGCAAGCTGGCACCCGACGGTCCGGCGATCCGTACCGTGCGCGGCGTCGGCTATCTGCTCGATGGCGGATGAGGCGCTGCGCGGTCGCGCGCTGGCGCTGCGGACGCGCCTGCTCGCGGCGCTGCTCGCCCCGTTGCTGGGAATTGCGGTTCTGCTCGGGCTGGCCGGGGCAACGCTGATCGCCGACACCGTTCAGCGCACCAACGATCGCGTGCTCGGCGGCGCGCTGGGCGCGATCGCCGAGACGGTGCAGGTCGAGCGCGGTGAGGTGACGATGGACTTGTCCCCCGCCGCCTTTGGGATGTTGGAGAACAGTGAGCGCGACAACGTCTATTACCGGATCGCGGTCGGTGGGCGCCTGCTGACGGGGTATGCGGACCTGCCGGCGCCGAACGATGCCGAGCTGACGCTGGACATGCCGCGCTTCCGCTCGGCGCGCTATCGCGGGCAGGACATCCGCATCGCGGAAGTCCGCCGTGCGCTGCCGCGGATCGCGGAACCGGTGGTGGTGCAGGTTGCCGAGACGCTCGACGGTCGGCGCGCATTGCGCCGCCGCCTGCTCGCCGCGCTGCTGCTGGGTGAGGTGGTGCTGGTCGGGGTCGCGCTGTTGCTGATCCGTCCCGCGCTCTCGTGGAGCCTGCGCCCGCTGTCGCGCCTGCGCGATGCCGTGGCAGCGCGGGACACGCGCGCCACGCCCGACCTGTCGCCGCTCGACGCCGGCCCGTTGCCCACCGAGTTGCGCCCGCTCGCCGATGCCTTCGACCATCTGCTCGCGCGGCTAGACACCGCCACCGCCGGGATGCGCCGCTTCACCGCCGACGCCTCGCACCAGATGCGCACGCCGTTGGCGGTGCTGAAGGTGCAGGTCGCGCTGGCGCGGCGCGGCGATCCTGCGGCATTGGGGGAGATCGCCGACGCCGGCAACCGGCTCGAACATCTCGTCAAGCAATTGCTGGCGCTGGCGCGCGCAGAGGAAGCCGGTATGGCTCCACCGTCGGAACGTGTCGACCTCCGCGAGGTCGCGATCGCGGTCATCAACCGGCGGATCGCGCAGGCAATAGATGCGTCGGTGGAGTTGCATCTGGATGCCCCCGAGCCGGTGGCGATCAACAGCCATCGGACGTTGGTCTTCGAGATCCTGTCCAATCTCGTCGACAATGGCATCCGCTACAACGGCGGCGGCGGGCAGGTCATTGTGGTGGTCGCGCAGGGCGACAGCGCCGCGTCGGTGATCGTCGCGGATGACGGTCCTGGGCTGCCCGACGCCGAGCTCGACAAAGCCGGACATCGCTTCGCACGCCTGTCCACCAGTCAGGGAACCGAAGGCACCGGCCTCGGGCTCGCGATCGCGCAAACGGCCGCGCAGCGCATCGGCGCGGAGCTGTCGCTGGTCAACACATACCCGGGCCTGCGCGCGACCCTGAGTTTCCCGGATATGCCTACGTCATCGGCTTAGCGGGGCATTAACGGGTTTTCGCTATCCTTGACTGAATAAGTCGAGGGGAATCCATGTTTTTTCGCAATCTGCCCATACCGCGGAAGCTGGCGCTCGCCTTTGCCTCGTTGGTTGCCACCTTCACGGCGGTCAGTGTGATCGTCTTCGTCAACGTCGCGCGGCTGCACGACGTTGCGGTGGTGCGCGACCAGGCCAAGCAGGCTTCGGACCATGCCGACGACATGCTCACCGGGGTCGTGGAGGGACAGAGCGCGATCCGCGGATATGTGCTGCTCGGCAAGCAGGCATTCCTCGACACGCATGACGAAAATCGTGCGGCGATCGGCTCGGCCGCCGCCAAGTTCAAGCAGAGCGCGCCGCGCCCGGACCAGTTGCGGCGCGTCGACGAGTTTCTCGCAGCCGTCGCGGAATGGCAGCGGATGAAGGTGGCGCCGACACTCGCGGCCTACGCGAACCCGGCAACGCGCGAGACCGCGCGCGAACTGGCCGGTGCCAAGCAACTGAGCGCGATCCGCAAGGCGCACAAGGAAATTCAGGCGGCGCAGGCGGAATGGGTCGTGCATCAGGATCTCGAGCAGCATCACGCCGAGTTGATGGTCGAGCTGGCGCTCGGGCTCGGCGGGCTGGTCGCGATCACGCTTGCGGGGGCGCTTGGCGTGCTCTTGTCGCGCGCGCTGGCGAAGCCGGTCGTCGATATGGCGGCGATCATGGTCGAGATGGCATCCGGACGCACCGACATCGCCGTCCCCAGCATCGACCGCAGCGACGAGATCGGCAGCATCGCCAAGGCGGTGCTCGTTTTCCGCGACTCGGCGGTGGAGAAACAACGCGGCGACCACGAACGCCAGATGGTAATGGAGCAGATGGCGACCGGGCTCCAGCGGCTTGCGGATGCCGATCTCGGCGCGCGGCTGTCGGGCTTCCCGCCGACCTATGCCCGGCTCGAGGCCGACTTCAATCGTGCGATCGAGGCGATGGCGCAGGTGATGACCGCCGTGATGCGCGCCTCCAGCGACATCCGGAGCGGGGCGGCGGACATCCGCTCCGCGTCCGACGATCTTTCGCAGCGCACCGAGCAGCAGGCCGCCAGCCTTGAGGAAACCGCAGCGGCGATGGAGGAGATCACCAGCACCGTGCGGCAGACCGCGAAGGATGCCGCACAGGCCGACACGATCGTCGCCGCCGCGCGCCGTGAGGCGGCGGTGTCCGGCGACGTCGTGCGGCGCGCGGTCGATGCGATGGGGGGAATCGAGCGGTCGTCGGGCGAGATCAGCGACATCATTAGCGTCATCGACGCGATCGCCTTCCAGACCAATTTGCTGGCGCTCAACGCCGGGGTCGAGGCGGCGCGCGCCGGCGATGCGGGCAGAGGTTTTGCGGTCGTTGCATCGGAAGTGCGCGCGCTGGCCCAACGCTCCGCGGACGCCGCCAAGGACGTCAAGACCCGGATCACTGCCTCGACCGAGCAGGTCGATCTGGGCGTGGGGCTGGTCGCCGAGGCCGGCACTGCCCTGCAAACGATCAACGCGCGCATAGATGAGATCAGCGCGTTGATGTCGGCGATCAGTGCGGCGGCGGAGCAACAGGCGACCGGGCTGCAGCAGGTCAATACCGCCGTGTCAGAGATGGACGGCGTGACCCAGCAGAACGCCGCGATGGTGGAGCAGGCGACCGCCGCTGCTCGCAGTCTGTCGAGCGAGGCGGACGAACTATCGCGACAGGTGTCGCGCTTTGCGGTGGCCGCGCCAGCGGATCGCGGTCGGTCGGGCGGACCCATTACGCGGCTGGCCGCCTGACCCTCGCGCGCCGGCCAGCGACCTGAGCCGTGAAAGCTCGCACTCTAATCAAATAATGAAATCAAAGGGCTGCTAAATTAGCGAAATTTTTATTGTTAAATCATCTTGGCAGTGACAAACCCGCGTCGCTGACGCCGGGAGATCAGCCTTTGCGACAAACGCTCACGATCCATCGTCAAGGTGGGCAGGGCATGTTCTTCCGGGCGCTTCAGGGAGCGTAAGGGGAAGATAATAATGATGACGATGAGGAATTTGCTGGCCAACGGCTGTTGCGTGGCCGCGCTGATGGCAATGCCGTCGATCGCCGCCGCACAGACCGACACTGGGCCTGCCACGTTGATCGGCGATCCGGTCGCCTCAGCCAAGCTGGCCGGCGATGCGGGTCGAATCAACAGCAGCGACAGCGCACAGGATGTCGTTGTCACCGGCACGCGCATCGTGCGTCCGAACAACCGCTCCGCTGCGCCGATCGTCACCACCACCGCCTTTGACATTGCCGCGCAGGGCGCGACGACGATCGAGGAAGTCGTCAACCGGCTGCCGCAGGTGCAGGTCAATTCCGAGCAGAATTTCAGCGACTCCGAAGGGCGCCAGCGAATTAAGCTGCGCAGCCTCGGCTATGAGCGCACGCTGATGCTGATCGACGGGCTGCGGATCGGCCTGCCGAACACCGTCGACGTCGGGATCATCCCCAACGCACTGGTCGAGCGAATCGACTTGCTGACTGGCGGCGCCTCGTCGGTCTATGGTTCGGACGCGGTCTCGGGTGTCGTCAATTTCATCCTGAAGAAGAATTTTTCGGGCATCCGGATCGATGCCAATTACAGCTTCTTCAACCATGACAACTCCGCCAACGCGGTGACCGAGGCGGCGCGACGCGCCGGCTTCGCCTCGCCGGACGGTTTGACCAACGACGGCGGGCGCAGCGACATCAGCCTAGCGGCCGGCACGAACCTGTTCGATGGCCGCGTCAATTTCAGCAGCTTCATCAACTATCGCCAGTCGAATATCGTCAAGCTCGGCGATCGTTCGACCGCGGTCTGCGAAGTGACGCAATCCGCCAACAACGCCCCACTCGGCTGCAACCGCGCCAGCTTCACGCCGGCCGGAACGATCATTCCGCAGTCCGGCCCGCGCAACGGCCAGCAACTCGTCAACAATCCCAACGGCGACGGCACGTTCATCCCGATCAACAGCGGACCGGCGGGCGCGTCGGCGAACCCGTATGACGATCACGCCTTTCAGCGGCCCTTTGAGCGCGTCAACGTCGGCGGCTTCCTGACCGCCGAGATTAGCGACAGCATCGAGCTCTACGCCAATGCGCTGTTCTATCGTGACAAGTCGTACAACACGATCCTGAACCGGACTTTCAACTTCGGCGCCTATGGCACCGACCCGTATCGGGTGAATTGCGACAATCCTTTCCTGTCGGCATCGCAGGCCGGCGATCTGTGCGGCGCCAACGCCGGGGTGGCGGGGCAGTATGCGCCGATCGACGTACGCTACCGTTTTGACGGTCTTCCGCTGGTCCGGTCAAAGTTCACCAACGAGGGGTATCGCATCGTTGCGGGCCTCCGTGGCAAGGGGTTGAACGACGTCTGGAGCTATGATGTGGCGGCGATGATCTCGCGCGCACGGCTCGACACGATCGACCAGCCGTTCGCGCAATTCGCCAACGTCAATCGCTCGCTCGACGTCGTCAACGTCGGTGGCGTGCCGACCTGCCGCTCAGTGGTGAACGGAAGCGACCCGGCATGCGTCCCGTTCAACGCCTTCGCCCCCTTTAACAAGGACCAGGCGCTCAACGACTACCTGTACGGCGGCGCGACCGGCGGCATCAGCACGCGCATCCCGCGGCTGTTGCAGTTCCTCGCGACCACCAGCGGCGATCTCGGCAAATACGGCATCACCTCGCCGTTCGCTGAGCAGGGCGTCGCGATCGCGCTCGGCGCCGAATATCGTGAGGAGATGGAGCGGACGATCGTCAACCAAATCTTCATCGACAACAACGGCGGCCAGAGCCAGCGCGTTACGCAGAATATTCTGGAGGCCAACGCCGAAATCCAGGCGCCGCTGGTCGAGAACCAGTCGTGGACGCGGCTGCTGCAGTTCAACGGTGGCTATCGCGTGTCCAAGTACAACCGGCTGGAGAATCGTTTCTCCACCTGGAAGGTCGAGGGTCTGTGGTCCCCGATCGAGGATATTACTTTCCGCGCCTCGTATAACAAGGCACAGGCGGCGCCGGGCGTGGGTGCGGCAGCGGGCGCATCGAACATCTTCTGGAACCAGGGTTTCTACGCCGATCCGTGCGCCCCGCGCGTCGACAGCAGCAACCCGAATGGTCCGCGTCTCGCACCGCTCTACAGTGCGGCGCAATGCGCCAACACCGGCCTGCCTGCCAACCTCTACGGCAGCACGACGCTGATCTGCCCCGATGATCGCTGCACGGTGCGTGAGGGCGGGTTCAACCTGAAGCCGGAGACCGCCTATACCAAGACGTTCGGCGTCGTCTTGCGTCCGCGGTTCATTCCCGGCCTGACGGTATCGGTCGATCGCTGGCTGATCGATCTCGAGGACCAACTGACGTTCCTCCAGCCGCAGGACATCATCAACGAATGCCTGACCACCGGGCTCGACTATTTCTGCCGTGGCATTATCCGCAACCCGGGCACTGGCACGCTGTCGAGTTCGCCGGCGACCAGCCCGTCGACCGGCTGGGTCGCGCGCGGATCGTCGAACGGCTATAAGGAACAGTCCTACGGCTGGGACTTTCAGGGTCAGTACAATGTCGGCCTGGGCGGCGCCGGTCTGCTTGATGTCAGCTTCAACGGCACACTCATGACCCGCAACGGCGGGCAGGCGTCGCCGGCCGCGATCCAGCGCAACTGCACCGGCTATTTCAGCAGCGGGTGCGGCGAGAGCATGCCGCGCTGGGCGCACCAGATGCGCGTGACGTGGTTCGCGCCGGAGCGGATCGCCAACGTCTCGGTCAATTGGCGTCACCGCAGCGGGATGCCGACGACCTTCTATGCGCCCGCAAGCACCGGCATCCCGGCGCAGGACGAGAGCCAGCGCCGCGATCAGTATCCGGGCATTGCCGCCTACGACTGGATCGACCTCGCCGTTGCTTTCGACATCAACAAGCGCATGACGTTCCGGATCGCCGCGAACAATCTGTTCGACCGCGACCCACCGATCGTGCCGGACAGCCGCTCGAAGATCGGGCTGCTGCGCGGCAACACGATCATGGGCTACGACCTGCTCGGCCGGCAGATCGTCGCGGGTGTCTCGTTGAAGCTGTAACATGCGTCGCCGCCCGTCCCGGCCGGGGCGGGCGGACATTTCTTCAGTTCACGGGATGAGCCGCGCAGTGCGCAACCGCTCGAACAGCAAGAAAAACGCGTCGTCGGTCGGCTGGTAACCGGTAAAGCCGAGCCGCCGGCTCTTGCTCATGTCCGTCACCACCTCGATCGGTCGACCAAGATCGGCGTCGGTGTGCCACGGCGAGGCGAGACGATCGAGATCCGGCTCGGCCAGACCTTCACGTGCCGCGATCTCGCGCCAGAGCGGGGCATCGTTCGCCATCTGCTGTTCCAGCGGGCGGACCACGCCGTCGAAGGGCGCCGCTTCCACGCCGAACCATTCCGCGATCCGCGCCCACATCCACTGCCAGCGAAAGACGTCGCCGTTGACGACGTTGAACGCCTGATCGTGCGCGGCTCCGGTCTCGGTGGCCCAGAGAAGATGCGCTGCGAGTTGCCCGGCGTCGGTCATGTCGGTCAGCCCCGACCATTGCGTCGCCGAACCCGGAAAGACGAACGGCCGCCCGGCTTCGCGACATAGCGTCGCATAGACCGCCAGCGTCGTTCCCATGTTCATCGCATTGCCGACCGCGAGCCCGATCACGGTATGCGGCCGGTGCACGCTCCATGTGAAGCCATCGCGCGCGGCGGCGGCGAACAGCTCATCCTCCTGCGCATAATAGAAGTTCTCGACGTCGAGCCGACCCTGTTCCTCACGGAACGGCGTCTGCGGAAGCGTGCCTTTGCCATAGGCCTCGAACGGCCCGAGATAATGTTTGAGGCCGGTGACCAGCGCGACATGGCGCGGCCCGGCCGCACGCGGCAGTCCATCCAGCAGGTGGCGGACCATCGCGCTGTTGACGCGAATGTTCTCCGCCTCGCTGTCCTGCCGCGCCCAGGTCGTGATGAACACCGCGTCGGGGTGGATGTCGCGCAGCGCCCCGGCAGTCGCTCCCGCATCCTGCAGGTCAGCCGCGACCGGCTGCACGCCCGGCTGTTCGACCGGACGGCGCCCGAGCCCGTGCACCGTCCAGCCCCGCTCGACCAGCAACGCCGCGGCGGCCGCGCCGACGATCCCGCTCGCGCCGACCACCAATGCTGTCTTCGCCATATAATCTCCTCATCTTCAAGACAGCTAGGCAGTGCGGTGGGTGTCTTCTAGACGGCACCATTCACCTCCCCAGGCACCGAAGGGTAACCACATGCAGCCCGGCACGCGCGACGAGGAATGGCGCGAGGATTGCGCGCCGCGCCGCGTGCTGGAACTGTTCGCCACCAAATGGACGAGCATGGTGCTCCACACGCTCCACGTCCGCCACGGTGGTGCGGCGCGCACCGGCGTGCTCCAGCGCAGCCTGCCCGGTATCTCCAAAAAGATGCTGACCCAGACGGTGCGCGACATGGAGGAAAGCGGTCTGCTCAGCCGGCATGTGCAAAGCGTGATGCCCCCGATGGTCGAATATCGTCTGACGCGGCTCGGCCGACGCTTCGTCGAGCCGATCGAGCTGCTCTATGCCTGGGGGCGCGACAATGCTGACGCGCTTGACCAGTTACGACCACGCGTCAGCTCGCGACGAGAGTGATGCTGATCTGCATCGGCGATCACGCCCGGTGACTTGGCGCGCGTGCCGCGCTACCGACGGGATGTGACGGCGATCCGCCATCTTCTCGCGCAACGCCGATGCGTCCTGCTGCTGTGCGCGGCGGCATTGTTGCTGAAATTGTTGGTGCCGGCCGGCTATATGATCGCGGCCGGGCAGGGACGGCTGGTGCTGGTCGCCTGCTCTGGGTTCGGTCCGGTCGCGACGATGCCGGCGATGAACGCGGCGATGCCGCGGCACGAGCGCCCCTCCGAGCACGGCCGCGCCGACCTGCCATGTGCGTTCGCGGGGCTGTCGGCGGCGACGCTGGGTGCAGCCGGTCCGTTGCTGCTCGCGGCGCTGATCGCCTTCGTGATCGCGACCGGCTTTGCGCCCGCCGTAATCCCTCCGCTTCGTCGCGCGCCATATCTTCGTCCCCCGTTGCGCGGACCACCCGCCACCTTCTGACCCGCCATCACGTGCCGTCGTCGACGGTATGCATCCGCTGTTCGCCCGGTACGCCCTGCCGGGCAGGTCGAAGGTTACCCTGAATGACGAGACATACCCTTTGGGCGGGATCCGTCCTGTGCTGCCTTTTGCTTGCCGTTCCCGCCACCGCACAGGATCGCGCCGACCCGACGGTGGTGGTCACCGGCCAGCGTGATCCCCTGCGCCTCAGGGAACGCCCGCAGGCGGCGAGCCGGCTGGGGCTGACGAGCCTGGAAACGCCGGCGAGCATCGAGATTCTGACTCAGGAAGATCTCCAGCGCCGTGGGTTGCGGACTATGCGCGAGACGTTCAACGACGTGGTCGGCGCGATCGCGGGCAACGTCCCCGGCAATCCGGCGGTCATCAGCCTGCGCGGCTTCTCCGGCAACACCGTCGCGATCCTGCAGGACGGCGTGCGTGTGTCGGCGTCGACTGTCGTACAGCGCGATACCAACAACTGGCATTACGACCACGTCGAGGTGCTGAAAGGCCCGGCCTCGGTGCTGTACGGTGAAGGAGCGTTGGCAGGTGTCGTCAACAAGGTGACGCGCAAGCCCGTGCTCGGCGAGCGGCGCGCCGACCTGCTGCTATCGGGCGGTAGCTTCGACACGCTCTTCGCGGCGGCGGGTGTGAACCTGCCGGTCGATGCGACGATCGCGATCCGCGCCGATGCAAGTTATCAGCGATCCGACAGCCTATATGATGTCGATCGCAACGCCACATTTTCGGGCGGGCTGACCACCAGCCTGTTGTGGCGCCCGGACGATCGCGTTTCGTTGCTGGTGGCGATCGACCATTTCGAGGATCGCTACGCCTCCAGCTATCAGGGATTGCCGCTGATCCCGGCCGCTTACGCCGAACGGCCGAGCGATGCGGTCCGCTCGACCGCCGGGCTGGTCGCCGATCGCGCGCTGCGACGGCGCAACTACAATCCGCTCGGCGCTTATTCGGGTGCTGACGACACGACGATTCGCTCGCGGCTCGACTGGGCGGCAGGTACCGGTTGGACCGTCGCAGTCGACCTGACCGCCTATACCGCCGACCGCGCCTTCCTGCTCGCCGACAGCCAGACCTTCGTCGCGCCCGGCGCCGCTTTTCCGCACGGCGGTTTCCGGCAGAGCTTCCAGGATTTTCGCCACGACCACCGCTTCTGGAACGCACGCGGCGTCATCGGTAACGACCGCAACGTCGCCGGGCTGCGCAACCGCTTCAGCCTTGGCCTGGAGCACAACGCTACCTACTTCATCAGCCTGCGCCGGCAGGCGCCCGCGGCGGTCCTGCCGACGCTGGATGTCCGCAACCCCGCGGTGGTGGCGGTGCCGGACGGGACGGGCGTCTTCACCAGCCTCAATGTCACGTTCGACTCCCGGCTGCGGCAGACGTCGTTGTTCGCGGAGGATGCGCTGAACATCACGCCGCGCTGGCTGCTGGTCGGTGGTGTCCGCTGGGACCATATCGCCCTTGATCGTGCGACGATCCAGAACGTCGGCGGAGCGATCGACCGGAACCAACCGGGCTTCGATCCGGTCTCCTGGCGCACTGGCACGACCCTGGAGGCAACGCGCGGCGTCACGCTATACGCGCAATATACCACCGCAGTGTCGCCGGTATCGTCGGTGCTGCTCGCCTCGATCGCCAACAGCCGCTTCCGGCTCACGAGCGGTCGTTCGTATGAGGCAGGGATCAAGGCCAGCGGCTGGAGCGACCGGGCCACGCTGACGGCCGCCGTCTTTCGCATCACGCAGCGCGACATCCTGACGCGTGATCCCGCTAATCCGACGTTGGCGGTGCAGGGCGGACGGCAATCATCGCAAGGTGTCGAGGCCAGCGTCGCGGTGGTGCCCCTCACGGCACTGCGATTGTCGGGCGGTGCTTCGTGGACCGATGCGCGTTATGACCGGCTGGTCGAGCTGATCGGCGGCGTGGCGGTCGACCGGACGGGCAAGCGGCCGATCAATGTGCCCGCGACGACCGTCAACGCGTCGGCGCTCTATAGTATCGGGCGGGCGGTGACGGTCGGCGGGTTCCTGCGGCATGCGGGGGCATTCTACACCAATACCGCAAACACGATCCGGGTGGCGGGCCACACGGTACTGGACGCGAGCGTATCGGCCCCGGTCGCGTCAGGGCTGACGCTTACCGCGCGCGTACGCAACCTGACCGACGCCTTTTACGGCGAATACTCCGGCTATCCCGCGACAAACGTCTATATCGGGGCGCCGCGCTCGTTCGACATCGCGTTATCCGCGCGGCTCTGATCCGTTTCGGGGAACCGCCGGGGGTTCTTTTACTATCCCCGGCGGTCGCCGCCCGCCGTCGTGGGCGCGGTCAGGCGCGCTCGAGCCATGCCGACAGGGGGAGCGCGTCACTGGCGGCGGTTTCGGCGCACATGCTGTGCCGCATCAGCTCAAGCGCCCATTGCTGATGCTCGCGCTGCTCGCTGGCGACCGTGTCCTCCGGCACCCACAGGTCATAGTCGCGCATATGCGCGTCGGCGGCGGTGAACAGCACGCAGATGTCGGCGGCGATGCCGGTCAGGATCAGCCGGCTAACCCCCAGTTGCGGAAGCAGCACCGGCAGGTTGGTCGCGTAAAAGCCGGAAAATTGCGGCTTCACGACAAAATAATCGCCGTCACGCGGGTGCAGCAGGTCGATCAACGGCTTGCCGCGGCTCGCTGCCGCGCGGCAATGGTCGACGATCGCACCGCGCTCGGACAACCAATCCCCGAAATTGTCGTTGACGTAGATCACTGGCACCTGTGCCGCGTCCGCGGCGTCGCGCACGTCACTGATACGCTTCGCCGCGGCGATCGCAGCGGGCGCGAGGTCTTCGCCACCATCGAACGCCAGATCGTTGATCATGTCGATGATGAGCAGCGCGGAGGCGCCCGGCGAGGGGGTCTGTGCATCGGCCATGGGGCCTCCTTCTCCTGGGGCCCTGTCATGCGCAGTCGCCACGCCGCTGTCGTTGATCCACATGAACGCTGCGACGGCGGCTCAGTAGATGTCGCGGCGGTAGCGCCCCTCCGACAACAGCTGTTCGAGCAGCTCCTCACCGAGGATGGTGGCGAGCGCAGCATGGACCCCAGGCGCCATGCCGGTGACGCTGCCGCACACATAGATCGCCGCGCCATCCGCCACGGCAGCCGCGATCCGCTCGCCGGCCAGCGCGACCGCATCCTGCACGTACCGCGAACCGTCGGCGTGGCGTGACCACGCGGACCACGTCTCCGTCAGCACGCCACACGCCGTCAACGCCGCGCGGACCTCGGCATAAAGGTCGTCGTGCGCGGCATGGCGCTCCCCGAAGAACAGCCATGCCGCCGCCCCGCCGTCGGCCGCGCGCTGCCGCAGGTGGGCGAGTAGCCCGGCTAGCCCCGTGCCGTTGCCGATCAGGATCAGCGGCGTCGCCGGATCGGCGGGCGCGTGGAAGGCCGGGTTGTTCCGGATCCGCGCCTGCACCACGCCATCGAGCGGCGCGCCGTCGATCAGCCACCCGGAGCCGAGCCCGGCGAACCCGTCCGCCGCCGCGCAGGCTCGGACAATCAGCTCGACCCGACCGTCCGCGGCGATCGACGCAATCGAATAGTCACGGTGCGGCAACGGCTTCAGCGTGGCCGGCTCAAAGCCGTCGTCGATGCTTGCCGGGAGCAGGCGGGTCATCAGCGTCGCACGCAGCGCAGGGGTAGCGACGAGATCGTGCGCGCGCAGGAACGCATCGACGCGTGCCGGATCTTGCTGCGGCAGCACTTCGAGGATGTCGCCAGCTTTCCATGTCGCCGGCCCGCCGACCGGCGTCAGCGCGATATGCCACGCCGCCCCGCCGACGCTGTCGGGATTGAGCAGCCGCCGCTCGATCAATCGCCATTCCGTCATCGGCGCTGGCGCCCAGTCGGGCTGGTCGGTCCGCGCGCCGATACCCGCCAGTTGCTGCTGCCATTGCCGTAGCGCGTCCGCATCCTCGCCGTCCGCTTCGATCAGGTCGAACGATCGCGCCGCGCCGGCCGTGTGCAACCACTGATCGATACGATGCCCGAAGGCGCAGAAGTCGCGATATTCCCGATCGCCGAGGGCCAGCACCGCATAGGAGAGATGCGAAAGTTCGCCGCCGCTATGCATCATCATGCGGGCGAACCTGCGAGCGGCGTCCGGCGGCTCGCCTTCGCCATAAGTGCTCGCGACGACGAACAGCTGCTTCGCGCTGGCCAGGGCTGTCGCATCGAGCGCAGCGACCGGCAGCGCAACCGCGCCCGGCAATGCCTGCGCGGTCAGGCGCGCGATCCGCTCCGCCGCGCCCGTCTGGCTCGCAAAGGCAACCAGCGTCGTCGCGTTACCCTGCGACGTCGAGGGAGGTGTCGGCGACACGACCGCTGCCAGCGCGCGCTTGCGACGGCGGCGTGCGAAGTACAGCAGGAAGCCGGTGATCGTGAACAGCGGCATTGTCAGGCTCGACAGCATGATCGCGATTCGCCCCGCGAGCCCGAAATAGGCTCCGCGGTGGATCTCGAGGACGCTCGCAACGATATCTGCCCCCGTCGATCGGTCGGCGTAGCGTGTGTCGGAAACGACCCGTCCGGTCTGGCTGTCGATCGTCAGTTCGTCGGATACCCGGTCGTGGCGAGCACCGGGCAAGGTGCCGCGGAATTGCACTTCCGGCCCGTTGCGGCCGGTGGCGGTGATCGTGTCGTAGCGCCGCCCCGCGGTAGCGCGCGCGAAAACCTCCCAGGCGCGGGGCAGGTCGGCGTCCGGTCCCGTGCCGGGGCGCGGGCGTGGGTCGTGCGGTCGCTCCACTGCCAGCAGCTGCTGCACGCCGCGGCGATACCAATCATAGGACCACCACAGCCCCGTCCCCGCGCTGACGAGATAGAAGACCAGCACCCAGCCGCCAACCACTGCATGAAGTGCACGGTACAGGTTGCGGCCGGTCATGCGCAGATCGAGCACCAGCCAGTTGCGCCAGTCGAGCGGGCGCCGTGGCCAGCGCAGGTAAAGCCCTGACAGCGCGAAGTAGATCAGTGACAGCGCGGCGAGGCCGGTGATCTGCCGGCCGAGGCCATTGCCGCCGCCGGGTAGCGCCAGCCAGCGGTGCAGGTCCTCATCGACGCGGTAGAAGCCTTCGCCGCGCGGCTCGCCGAGCAGTGTACCGGTCGCCGGGTCGATGAAGCTGCGAAGACGGGCCTTTGATCCCTTGACCGCAAAGGTCACCGCCGCGGCGCGGTGCGGGTCGCGCTCCAGCACCAGTCGCGTGATCGTCGCGTCGGGGCGCTGGGCACCGAAGCGCGCGATCAATGCGGTTGCGGGCAGGGGAGCGGTCGGCGCGGGCGTGACGATGACAACGCCGGGGTTGAGCGCGGCGAGGACTTCCGCCTCGAAGCTCATCAACGCGCCGGTCACTCCCATCACCGCCAGCACCACGCCCGCGGTGATCCCCAGAAACCAGTGAATTTGAAACAGAACCGAACGCGTCATCAACCCAGCACTTCCCCGCTAGTGCGAGTAAGTCGCGTTAACGGCAGGTCAGCGCCGGGTCAATGATCGTGGCGTTGCCACATGACGCCATCCCCGATCCGTCCGGGATGACGCGATCCGATCATGGTCGCGCCATTCCGCGCGTGCGATAGCGATCGAACCATGCGATGATTGCCGCCGCTTTCGCCGCCGATTGCGAGGGCCGCGACGTGAATCCGCCGTGACTGGCGCCGGGCACCTTCACCAGCGCGGTCGGCACGCCCCGGATCTGGAGCGCGGCATAATATTGCTCGGACTCGCTCACCGGCGTGCGATAGTCCTCGCTCCCGACGACGACCAGCGTGGGGGTCTTGACGTTGCCGACGAGACTGAGCGGTGAGCGGTTCCAGTAGCTCATCGGATCCTCCCAGGGCAACTTGCTGAACCAGTAGCGCGAGGTGAACAGCATCGCGTCCATGGTCAGGGCTTCGCTGGTCCAGTTGATGACCGGTTTCTGGGTCGCCGCCGCCTTGAAGCGATCGGTCTTGCCGACGATCCAGGCGGTCAGCACGCCGCCGCCCGATCCGCCGGTGACGAACAGATTGTCGGGGTCGGCGGTGCCGTCTGCAATCGCGGCGTCGACTGCGGCGATCAAGTCGTCATAGTCAGCGGAGGGATAATTCTTGTCGATGAGGTTCGCGAACTCCGCACCATAGGACGTGGAGCCGCGCGGATTGGTCCACAATACGGCATAGCCCGCCGCAGCGTAGAGCTGGACGTCGGAGGCGAAGCTGGGGCCATAGGCGCTGTTCGGCCCGCCGTGAATTTCCAGGATCAGCGGCACCCGCGCTCCCGGCGCGCGGCCGGCGGGGGTCGCGAGCCAGGCGTCGATCGCGCGACCGTCGGGGGCGGTGACCGCGATCTTGCGGACACTCGCCAGCGTCTTCGCGGATGTCAGCACGTCGTTGAGCTGCGTCAGCCGCCGCGGCTTGCCGCCGCTCCACACCCAGACGTCGGCAGGAGCGCTCGCGTCGCCGCCGGTATAGGCGATCGTCCCGCCCTTCGAGACCGAGAAGTCGCCGCCGGTATAGGGCCGGTCGATCCCGCCGCCCTCGACGTTGTCGATCAACGGCTGAACGCGCCCGTCGAGCCCGATCCGGGCGATCCGCCGCTGCCCGCGATCGTCGTAGCTGGCGTAGAGGCTCCGCCCGTCCGCCGCCCAGCTCGCCTCCTCGATCGCGCGGTCGAGCGGCGCGGTCAGGGAGCGCGGCGCGCCGGCATTGCGATCGCCGACGTAGAGCTGGGTGTTCTCATAGCTGCGCCGCTTGTCGTCGAAGCCGAGCCACGCGATCCGCGTGCCGTCGGGCGACACGCGCGGCTGTCCATCCGGCCCGTCGCGCGTCGTCAGCGTCCGCAGCGCGGCGGTGTTCACGTCGACCGCCATCACGTCGGAATTCAGGATCTGCCGCTCGGCATCCGGTCCGCGGATCGCCGCGAACACGATCTCGCGGCCATCGGGCGTCCACGACAGCGGCCCGCCGTCGTCGAACGCGCCGAACGTCAGCTGCCGCGCCGCCCCGCCTTCGGCTGCGACCACGAACAGATGGTCGCGCCCCGGCTTCACGTAACCGCCGCCATCGTTGCGATAGTTGATCCGGTCGATGACGGTCAGCGGCTCGGCCCATTTCGCGCCCTCCGGCCTCGCCGGTGCCTTGCCGAGTGTGGTCGGCTCGCCCGCGACCGTCGCGATATAGGCGAGCCGGGTGCCGTCCGGCGACCAGGCGAGCGCCTGCGGGTCGCCGGGAAAGCCCGTGACGCGCGCGCTCGCGCTGGTGGCGAGCCAGCGGACGAACAGCTGCGATCCGTTGCCGTCGCCCGCCACATACGCGACGCGCGTCCCGTCGGGCGACCAGCGCGGGCTCGATCCCTGCGTCGCGAACGGCGATTGCCGCCCGCTGGCGACATCGATCAGCCACAATGACGACTGCATCCGGTCGGTCATGATGTCGGCGCTGCGCCGGACGTAGACGATCGTGCGACCGTCCGGGCTGATCTGCGGATCGGCGGCGATCGACAGGCCGAACAGATCCTCACCGGTGAAGCGTCGGTTCGGCGCGTCGACGGGGGCGGCATTGGGCTGTTGCTGCGCGACAGCCGGGCTGGCGGCGAGCAGGGCGAGGGCGGGAATGAGGGTGGGGGTCAGGCGCAAGGAGGCGTTCCTTCAGAGATCAGCTGGCGGTGGCGGGAAGCGTCACGACGGTGCCGCGATGCATGACGAACGCGACATGCTCGAGCCGCGTGACGTCGTCGAGCGGCGAGCCACGCACCGCGATGATGTCGGCGGTCTTGCCCGGCGCGATCGTGCCGATGTCGTCGCGCCCCAGCAGGTCGGCGGCGCCGGTGGTCGCGGCGGCGATCGCCTGTGCCGCGGTGAGGCCGTTCTTGACGAGCACCGCGAACTCGGTGGCATTGTCGCCATGCTTGGAGACGCCGGTGTCGGTGCCGAACGCCACCTTGACGCCGGCGGCATAGGCGCGGCGGTGGCTGGCCGCCATCGCCGCCGCCGCCTGCTCGGCCTTGGCGATCGTCGCGGGTGGCAACGCGCCGCCGCGCGCCTGCGCCAGCGCCGCGACCGGCGCGATTTCGGTCGGGACCAGATACGCGCCCTTGGCCTTGAACAGTCGGATCGTATCGCCGTCGAGGAACGTGCCGTGCTCGATCGAGTCGACGCCGGCCTCCAGCGCGGCCTTCGTCCCCTCGGCGGCGTGGCTGTGCGCGGCGACCTTGCGGCCGAGCGCATGCGCGGTGTCGATGATCGCGCGCATCTCTTCCGGGGTCATCGCGCGCCCCAGCCCGCCGCTGACGTTCGACAGCACCCCGCCGGTCGCGGCGAACTTGATGACCTTCGCGCCCATCCCGACCTGCGCGCGCACCGCGCGGCGGCAGTCGTCGGGGCCGTCGCACAGGTTGATCTCATGTGCGTGAACCGCCTCGGCGAACTCTTCGGCAAGCCCGTTCCCGGCATCGCCGTGCCCGCCGGTCACCGAGATCATCTCGCCGGCATTGGTGATGCTCGGACCCTCGACCGTCCCGGCGTCGATCGCATCGCGCAGCGCACGGATGCCGCGCGGATCGCCGCCGAGGTCGCGCACCGACGTGAACCCTGCCGCCAGCGTCGCGCGCGCGTTGGCGACCGCGGTCATCTCGTCGTCGAAGCTGTCGCGCGTCAGCGCCTCCAGCCGCGCGCGCATCGGATCGCCGCCGATGCCCCACAGATGGACGTGCATGTCGACCATGCCCGGCATCACGAACGCATCGCGCAGGTCGACGAGCTTCGCCCCTTGCTCGGGCGCGACGAAGCCATCGCGCAGCTCCGCCACCTTGCCGTCGCGCACGACGATCGTGGTGCGCCCGCGCGGCGCCTGTCCTGGCCGGTCGAGCAATGCACCGGCCTGAATGTAGGTCACCGTGCCCGGCGCCGGGGCTTGAGCGAGCGCCGGCATTGCCGTCGTCATCGCAAGAGCCGCGAGTAAAGCCTTGAACATCCCTGAACCCCCCTTTTGCCGCATCGTTGCCGAGCCGGCGACCGAAGGCAAGCGGGCGTGTGCTCAGCCAGGCTGGTCGATATAGCGGGAGACGTTGTCGGCCAGCACGTTCAGCGGCACGTTGCCGCCGTCGACCACCGCCTGATCGAAGTCACGCAGGTCGTAGCGCGTGCCGAGCGCCGTCCGTGCCCGCGCGCGCTGCGCGACGATCTCGGCGCGCCCGACCTCATAGCCGCACGCCTGACCCGGCCATGCGCAGTACCGATCGACCTCGCTTTCGGCGTTGCTGCGCGGCAGCCCGGTCGCGGCGACGAACTCGGCCAGCGCCTTGTCGCGCGACCAGCCGAGCGCATGGATGCCGGTATCGACGATCAGCCGCACCGCGCGCCACGCCAGTCCCATCAGATAGCCGAGCCGTCCGGCCGGATCGCGCTCATACATGCCCAGCTCGTCGGCCAGTTGCTCGGCATAGAGCGCCCAGCCTTCCGAATAGGCGTTGAAGGCGAGGATCGAGCGGATCAGCGGCAGGCGCTGCGCATATTCGCCCTGCCAGACATGGCCGGGAATGCCCTCGTGATAGACGAGGTCGGGGATCGTCACGCGATTGTGGATCGAGGGATCGCCGAGGTTGATCCACACCTTGCCCGGCTCGCGCCCGTCGATCGTGCCGGGCCCGCCATACGCCGCGGGCGCCCCCGGTTCCTGCGCGAGCGGCATCCGCCGGATCTCAAGGTTGCCACGCGCCAGCCGACGGAACGCCTGTGGCAGCTTGGGACGGATCGCGCCGATGCGGCCCTGCATATAGGCGACGATCTGGCGTCGCCCTTCGTCGCCATCCGGAAAGCCGATGCCGGGGCGCTGCTGATAGGCGATCGTGCGCTCGGCGACGCTGCCTTGCGTCAGCCCTTCCTTGCGCAGGATCACGTCCATCTGCGCCTGAAGGTCGGCCAGCCGCGCACGCCCCATCGCGTGGAGGTCCGCTGCGCTCCGCCGCGTCGTGGTGCCCGCGCGCAGGCCCCAGGCGTACCATTGTTCGCCGTGCGGGCGCGCGTTCATCCCCGGCGCGGCGGTCGCCACCGCCCGCTGCGCACGGATCTCCGCCAGTTGCCGCTCCAGCGCCGGTACGATCGTGCTGCGCACGATCCCCGCGGCGCGCGCCGTCCAGTCGCCCGCAACCGCCTTGCCCTTGCGCGCCAGCGGGCCGATCAGCGGCCCGTCCGCGTTCGCTGCCTCGGCAAGCGTCCGCGTCATCCCCGCGATCGTCTTGTCGAGCAGGAACGACGGCGGCACGACCCCCATCGCGCGTGTCTGTCGAATCCGCTGCGTCTCACCGTCAAGCTGCGTCGGCATCGCCGCAAGCCGCGCGAGATAGGCTTCGGCATCGGCCTTGTCGCGCACCGGCTGGTCGCCGTCGAGCATCTGCGGCACGTCCAGCCATGCGCCGACGTTCTGCACGACACCATAGGGCGTGTTGCGCCAGTCACCGATCGTCGCCACGCCGTAAGGCAGCGCCATGCCGTCGAGCGCGGTCCGGAACGCGCTCTCGACCACCGCGAGGCTGGTCGCGGTCGAGGGGTCGAGCCCGGCGCGCGGCACCTTCGCCAGCTCGGCCAGCGCGCCGCTCAGGAAACGTTGCCGCGCCGCGACGCCGGTCGGGGAGCGATCTTCCAGCCGCCGCCGCAAGCCCGCATGCGCGCCTTCGTCGACGCCCAGCGTCGTCGCGCGTTCGGGCTGAAGTTCGAGCACCTGCCATGCGACCCGATCAAGGAACGCTTGCGCGTTCTCGCCGGACGGCGCCGCCCCGGCGGCGGTGGCAGCAGTAACGGCGGTCAGGCCGAGCAAGGTGTCGCGACGCGAGACGAGATGGTTCATCCGCCTGTGATGACCGGCACAGGCGGGAAGGTCAAACGACGGTGGGCGGGGAGGTGCCCCGCCCACACCCGCCTCATGCCGCCGGACAGGTCGCCCCGGCCGGATCGGTCGCGAGCCGCACGTCCGACACCGACAGCGCGAACGGCGCAGTGGCGTCGATCGTCATCGGGGTCGATACCTCCTCGACCGTCGCGCCGCGCTCGCGGAAGCATTTCAGCGGCACGCGCAGTACCTGCCACCCGCTCTTGCCGAGCAGCGGGGCGATGTCGACGCGCCCGCCACCCAGCGCCAGCCCGACCGGACCCGTCGCCGGCGTATCGACGCGATAGGTGATCTGCAGGTTCAGGTCGGCGTTGGTTTCGCGGAGCAGCGACAGCTCTGGACCGGCGATCTTCGCTGAGCCCTTGCCCTTCCACGTCAGCCGGGTTGCACCCTCCTGCGCGGTCGCGCTGTCGACCGCGGCGCGCGTGACCGCCGGATCGAGGTCGAGGCGGAACGGGGCAGGGACGCGCCCGCGCGCAAAGAACAGGCTGGTGTTGGCGAGGCTCGCATCGACGCCAGCGACTTCGCTGAGCGCGGGGACCTTGCCCGGCCTGGCGTAGCTGAGCCCATAGCCGAACGGGAACAGCGGGTCATAGCCGGGCGCGCCGCGGTTGAGGGTGAACTGCCCCGCGGTCTTCGGCCAGCTGAACGACAAGGTGCCGGTGAAGTCGCGCTTGCCGCCGATCAGCACGTCCGCGACGCCTTCGCCTTCCGAGCCGGGGAACCACGATGCGACGAATGCATCCGACTGGTTCAGCTCCGGGTTAACCCACAAGGGCCGGCCGGACAGGAACACCGACACCGTCGGGATGCCTGCCGCCTTCAATTGCTTGAGCAGCGCCAGCGCTTGCTTGTCGCCGGCCTCGAACTCCAGCGTGCGGACGTCGCCGCGCATTTCGGCATAGGGCTGTTCGCCGAACACGATGATCGCGACATCGGGCCTGGTCGTGAACCGACCATCGGCCGACAGCGTCGCGCTGCCGCCGCCCGCTTTGGCCACCGCGGCGATCCCGGCGAAGATCGACGTCGCGCCCGGGAAGTCGGCATTGGTGTTGCCGTCACCCTGCCATGACAGCGTCCAGCCGCCCGACTGCCGCCCGATATCGTCGGCCGCATCCCCCGCGACGAGGATGTTGGCGCTGGCCTTGATCGGCAGCACGCCGTTGTTCTTGAGCAGCACGAGGCTTTTGGCCACCGCCTCGCGCGCGATGGCGCGGTGCGCCGCCGACCCGAGTTGCTGCGGCTGCGTCTCATAGGGGCGGGCAGGGTCGAACAGCCCCAGCTTCATCTTGACGCGCAGGATACGGCGCACCGCATCGTCGATCCGCGCCATCGGGATCTTGCCCGCGCGCGCCGCGGCCAGCGTCGTGTCGAACAGTCCCTTCCAGCTATCCGGCGCCATCGCCATGTCGAGCCCGGCATTGAAGGTCGCCGGGCAGTCGGTGTTGGTGCAGCCGGGGATCTGCCCGTGGCCGTTCCAGTCGCCGACCACGAACCCCTCGAACCCCATTCGGCCCTTGAGCACGTCGGTCAACAGCGAGCGGTTGCCGTGCATCTTCTGCCCGTTCCAGCTCGAGAAGCTCGACATCACCGTCATCGCGCCGGCCTTGATCGCGGGCGGGTAGCCGGCGGCATGGATGCGGATCAGCGTGGCTTCGTCGACCTGCGTGTCGCCCTGATCGACGCCGTCCTTGGTGCCACCGTCACCGAGGAAGTGCTTGACGCTTGCAGCGACATGGCCGTGCTGGATGCCGCGATCGCCGCCCACGCCCTGCAATCCCTCGACCATCGCGCCCGAATAGGAGCCTACCACCGCGGGATCCTCCGAATAGCCCTCGTAGCTACGCCCCCAGCGGTCATCCTGCGGCACCGCCACGGTCGGCCCGAATGCCCAGTCGATCCCGGCTGCCGCCGTCTCTGCTGCGGTCGCCGCGCCGATCTGACGGATCAGTGCAGGGTCGCGCATTGCGCCAAGCGCAATATTGTGCGGGAAGATCGTTGCGCCGACGACATTGTTGTTGCCGTGCACCGCATCGACCCCGAACATCAGCGGGATCGCGACGTGCCCGGCGCGCTGTTCCATCGCCACCGCGTTGAACGCGCGCGACGTTTCCACCCACGGCGCGGCGGGCGAGCGGTCGGGGCTGCCGATCGGCGGCGAGCTGCCGCCGGCGAGGATCGAGCCGAGCGGATATTTGCGCAAATCCTCGGGCTTGATCGCCCCGATATCGGCCTGGATCATCTGGCCGATCTTTTCCTCCAGCGACAGCCGGGCGAGCAGGGCGGTGACCTTCGCCTCGGTCGCGGGATCGACCAGCCCGGTGCTCTTCGCGACCGGCCAGCGGTCTGGATGCGCGACCTGCGCTACGGCCCCGCCCGCCGCGACCGTCATCAACGCCACCGCCAGATAGCTCACGCCCCGCATCGTCATCCCCGCCCGTCCTGGTTCTCGATTGTGTCCGAACAATGCTGATAGCGCTATCCCGCTAGCGACGCCACAGGACGAAAGTCTTGGACGATGCCACCGCCGGTCACCGGCCGCGGGCGTGGCGATCCAGCGGTCCACGACCGCCTCGTTCCGGTCGTGGAGGCGGCTGAATTGTGCCACGCCGTCACGACGTCATCTCACCACCAGGTTGCGTAGAGCGCGATCAGGATCAGGACGATGCCGAGGCATGCGACGTTGAAGCCGGTGGTGGTACGGAAGTCGACGTCCTGCACGGTAACGCGATTGGCATTCGCGCGCGACGGTACCAGCAACGACAGCACCACTGCCAGCGCGAGGCTCAGCAGAAAAACCAGGCTCATGCGGTTGAGGAACGGCAGGTCGGGCAGCGCCGCACGCAGTACGTAGGACAACACCACCGATGCCACCGCCGCGCCGATCGCGCCCGCCTCGTTCGCGCGCTTCCAGAACAGGCCCAGCAGGAAGATCACCGTGATCCCCGGCGTGAAGAAGCCGGAGAACTCCTGGATGAACTGGAACGCCTGATCCGATTGCCCGATCAGCGGACGCGCGGTCAGCATCGCGATCACGATCGACACGCAGGCAGCGATCCGCCCGACCAGCACCAATCGGCGCTCCTGCGCCGGATCGGCGCGCCCGTTTTCGGCAACCGTCTTCCGGCCGAATTGCTTGGCGTAGAGGTCCAGGGTGAAGATTGTCGCGATCGCGTTGATCTTCGAGGCGGTCGACGCGATGATCGCCGCGATCAACGCCGCGAACACCAGCCCCAGCAGGCCGGGCGGCAGCAGCCGCAGCATCGCGGGATAGGCTTCGTCAGGCTTGGCGAGGTCCGGCGCCAGCACCACCGCGGCGATACCCGGCAGCACGATCACCAGCGGCATGAGCAGCTTCAGGAACGCGGCGAAGACGATGCCCTTCTGTGCTTCGGGCAGGCTCTTCGCGGCCAGGGCGCGCTGGATGATGTACTGGTTGAAACCCCAATAGCTCAGGTTGGCGATCCACATGCCACCGATGAGCACCGCAAGTCCCGGGAGCTCCTTATAATGCGGATTGTCCGGCGACAGGATCATGTCGAAATGATCCGGGACGCGCCGCGTCAGCTCCCCGAAACCTCCGATGATGCCGGCATCGCCGCCGATGGCCCGCAGCGTCAGCGCGGACACCAGCAATCCGCCGAACACCAGCAGCGTCACCTGCACGATATCGGTCAACGCCACCGCCTTGAGACCGCCACGCAGTTGGTACAGAACCGCAAAAGCACCCAACCCGACCAGCGCCAGATCCTGGTTGATCCCGGCGACCTGCGTCACCGCGATCGAGCCAAGCCAGATGATCGAGGTCAGATTGACGAAGATATACAGCGCCAGCCAGAACACCGCCATGATCGTCCGGATCGAGGTACCATACCGCTGCTCGAGAAACTGCGGCATGGTATAGATGCGGTTGTGCAGGAAGATCGGCAGAAAGAACTTCCCGACAATCAACAACGTAGCGCCGGCCATCCATTCGTAGGAGGCGATAGCCAGCCCGATTGCATAGCCCGATCCGGCCATGCCCACGATCTGCTCGGCGGAGATGTTGGCAGCGATAAGCGAGGCGCCGACCGCCCACCACGGCAACGACTTGGACGCCAGGAAATAATCGGACGTGTCCTTGGTCTCGCCGGCCTTGTCCCGGCTAACCCACTGCGCCAGCGCGAAGATGCCGATCGCATATCCAATAACCACGACCAGATCGATCGTTTGCAACGTCATTCATTTCCCTCCCGCAATCGGCGGCAGCGCGCGACCCCGGATCCTAGTGTAGCGTATGTCACCGTCACGTCCACGGCGCAGACGACGTTACCGTCGCCGCGCCGTGCCGCTCTGCCAACACTTCAGCGCCGGTCAGAATATGAAACGTGTTAGAATTTGGCGCGAACGCCAAAATTGTAACGTGCGCCGGTCTCCTGCTGCAGCAGATAGCGCTCCTTGATGGCCGACCATTCGTCGATATATTCATTCGTGACGTTCACGCCCTGCAGATAGACCTGGAAGTTGGGCGTGAGGTCATACGAGACGTTGAAGTCGAGCTGGCCATAGGAGGAACGGTTGCGTGGCCGCGACTGGCTGTCGCGACAATTGCGCAAATAGTCCGATCGCCAGTTGTAAGATACGCGCGCCGAAATGCCATATTTTTCGTAGAAGACGCTGCCATTCGCGGAGTGTGGTGACAGCCCGTTGTAACCACACTGAAAATCCGCAAGCACCTGATCGCGCTCGGCACTGCTGGCGACATAGGTGTAGTTGCCGGTGAGCCCAAAGCCGCCGACAAATCCGCCCAACGCGTCAAACGAATATTGTCCGCCGACCTCGATGCCTTTGATCGTGCCGCTCTGCCCGTTGCGCGTCCGGGTGTCCTGATAGACCCGGTCGAAGCGCTGGACCGGCAACGTCTGCAATTCGAGGAAGTCCGACAGGTCCTTATAGAAACCGCCGACGCTAATGTAGCTGACGCGCGAAAGGTACCATTCCAGTGAAAGATCGTAGTTGGTCGAGCGGAACGGCAACAGGTTCGGGTTGCCGCCGGACGATAGCGGCACCGCGATGCGCCCGCCGTAATCGTTGTTGACGCCGAGGTCGGTCAACGTCGGGCGCGTGATCGTCTGCGAGAAGGCGGCACGCGCGATCAGCTTGTCGGTCAGGTTGTACTTCAAATTGGCCGAGGGCAGCGCGTTGACGTAGCTGTTGCGCACCGCGATCGCGGTCGCCGGGCCATAGGTATATTGCAGCGTATCGTCGCCGGGAGTGTTCCTGATCCCCGTGACCGGCGTGTCGAAGCCCGCGGAGAGTACCTGAGTGCGGATCACGCGCACGCCGGCGTTGCCGGTCCAGCGATCATTGCCGAATTGCATGCTGATATAGCCTGCAGTCAGCCGCTCCTGCACGTTAACGGTGCCGCGAAGTTGCTCGCGCACGCCGAACGGACCGCCGTCTAACGCCTGAACCTGCGCCGCAAACGCCGCCTGCTGCTCGGGCGTGCGGCCGTTCGACGGGATGTTGAGCGTGGCGGGATCATTGAGATAGGCGAGGAAGGCCTGCGGATCGACTTCGAACAGCGAGGGCGGGATGTTCTGCCCGCCGCCGAGCAGGTCGCCCCATTCATAGGGCTGGAGCAGGCCGGAGGCGATCGGCACCTGATAGCCGCAGTAAGTGCAGTTGGAGTCGCTGTTGTTGAACTGGCGGTTGATCTTGCGCCGTTCGGTATAGGATCCCCCCAACGTGACATTGCGCATGATCGAGCCATCGACGTCCCACTTGGTGTCGAAATGGTATTCGGAGCCGCGATCGCGCGATCGGTTGGCGTCGATCCCCATGTAATGCAGCCGCATCAAATCGGGGTTGTTGATGATGTTGTTATCGTACGAAATTGACGGGATGCCCTTCCCGCCATCGAGCGAGAACTGGTAGCTGTAGGGTAGCAGCGCTCCGTAGACGTAATAAGCGTTTGGCGAATTGCGATTGGCGCCGGTGGTGGAAACGTCGAGTCGGAGCTCGACGTTCTCCGCCGGGTTCCACTTGATGTTGCCGCCGATCTGGTAGCTGTCCGACTTGCGGTTGGTCGTGTTGTAGACGTGATCGACCTTGGCGTTGACGCCATTGTTGGTGAGTGTCGGGTTGTCTGCCAGGAACTGCGGGTTGGCCGCGATGAAGTCACGCCCCAACATGGTCAGGCCGGTCGCGGTGTTGGTGCCGTCAAACGTCGGCTGATAGTAGGGGGCAGCCATGAAATTATCGAGCCGGCGCGTCACGCCCGAAATGTTGAAGCGCGAGTAGATGCCATCAACGGTGATTTCGAGATTGTCAGCCGGCCTGAATTGCACCGCCCCCGAGACGTTGATGCGCCCGCGCTCCTCCTGCGCGCGCTGATAGTAGACGCTTTGCGGCAGGTTGGCGTTGCCAGTAACCGGGTAGCGCGGGTCCGATCCGGTGATAATGGTAGGCACACCGCCGATCGTCTGCACGATGTCCGGCCGGCCGTTGATCCAGCCGTCGATCGCGATCGTGTCGGTCTGGCTCTCGCGCTTGGTGTACGAGCCGGCGAGTAAAATGCCGAAGGTCTTGTCCGGGTTCGCGTAGGAGACGGTCGCGGCGAGGTCGGGCGTAACGCGCTCGCGCGAGCGGTCATAAATGCCCCCGATCTGCGCCGCGGCATGGAGGCCGCTGCGGCCGTCAAGCGGTCGCGCGGTGACGATGTTGACGGTCGCGCCGATCCCGCCTTCCTGCAACTCCGGCACCGGCGACTTGAAGACGTCGGTACGCTGGATCATGTTCGACGACAGCACGTCGAACGAGAATTCGCGTCCGGCATTGTCGGTCGCCATCACACGGCCGTTGACGAGCACAGTGTTGAACTCTGGTCCAAGCCCGCGCACAGTGATGAACTGCCCTTCACCGCCCGAGCGGTCGATCGCGACGCCGGTAATCCGCTGGAGGGACTCCGCGATGTTCGCGTCGGGGAATTTGCCGACGTCCACCGCGGAGATCGAGTCAACGATTTGATTGGCGTCGCGCTTGGTCTGTGCCGACGAACTGAGACTGGCGCGGATGCCCGTCACGACGATATCACTGGCCGCGCCGGGCTCGGCCTGCGCGCTGGATTGGTCGCCTGCCGCCGGACCCGAGGCCTGCCCGGGCAGCGCCAGTGCGCCGGGGCCTTGCGGATCAGCCGGAGCAGGCGGTGCACTCTGCGCCAGTGCCAACGACGATACCGAGCAGCTGGCGCTCAAGGCAGCCAGCATCCACCACGATCTCATATTCCTCTCCCGACCTTATGTCTTCGTTCTCTCGAGCAGCGTGCGACGCTGTGTCCCTGTTCGTCCGCTGCGCGCACCAAGCGGAGCGGGCGGGCTTGGTAGCAGCAATGTTTTTGCGGCAAGCGACCGAATTTATACGATGAATGAACTCTGCATGAGGATTGTCGCCCGCGCCGCATGGTCAAGTCGTCGGGGCTCGCTATAGAAACGGCGAGTTGAGCTTCCCCGGGGGGTTGTGCGTGTCCAAATCGCGTTGTGCGGCATTCCTTTCGGGTGCGCTGCTGTTCGCCGCTCCTGCTGCGGCTCAGGTGGAAGACCAGCAATTCTGGGAGCAGGTGAACGTCAACGTTCCGCTTACGCCGGAAGTGCGCGTGACGCTTGAACAGATCGGACGGTGGGGCGAGCGGGCCGACGGGATCAGCCAGACCGAATATGGCGGACTGCTCGGCTGGAAAGTCAGCAAGGCGGTCGAGCTGGGCTTCGGTTATCGCCGGGTGGGGCTGTATAGCGCCTCCGGCCCGTCGGTACACGAGAACCGGCTGCGGCAGCAGATGGTGCTGACCCACGGCAATCTGTTCGCCCGTCTCCGTGTTGACGAGCGCTTCAATCCGGGTGGTGACGAGATAGGGGTCCGGATCAGACCCTTGCTACGCCGAAACTTCCCGCTGCGCCGCGCCGGGTTCGCGCTCTTCGCCTCGCACGAAAGCTTTGTCCTGCCGAATTCAACCCGCTGGGGCCAACGGTCAGGCTACGAGCGCATGCGCAACATGCTGGGCGTGACGATCCCGCTGATCACCCGCAAGGCGTTGCTGGATATCGGCTATCTCAACCAGTATCGCTTCGGGCGCAACGGGATCAGGCCGCAGATGGAGCATGCGCTGAGCCTGCAACTGACGATTAACGCCATCGGTCCGATCCTGCACGACTAGGCGTCGACGGGCGCCAGACTGGGCCAGCGCCGCGGTCGCCGCCCCGCGCTGATCGCGCCACGCTGATCGGTACGGGCCGTCGGCCTGCTATATTTGCGTCATGACCGTTCGCGCCAAATTGTTCGCTGCCCTGTGGGGCCTGGGGGTGTCGATCGCGCTCCTCGCCGGTTTTGCGTTCTGGAGCATGAGCACGAGCGAGGCGGCGATTGACACGATCGTTCAGGACCGCGTTGCGCCGATGCGCGACCTGAAGATCGTCGCGGACAGATATGCGGTCGACATCGTCAATGCGTCGCACAAGGCACGCAACGGGAATATGTCGTTCGAGGAAGCGGCCGAGAAGGTGCGGAAGGGGAGCGAGGCGCTGCATGAAAGCTGGCGGGCCTACACGCTGACCAAGGTCGTTCCGGAGGAGGAAGTGCTGGCGCGCGTCGCCGAGGCCCGGATGCGCGCAGCGGACGATCGTGTCGACGAGTTGCAGTCGATCCTCGATCATGGCGACCGCCCGGCGCTGGATCGCTTCGTACGGACGCGGCTTTACCAGACCATCGATCCGGTTTCGGCCGCCATCGCCAAGCTGGTGGACGTTCAGCTGAAGGTCGCTACCCAGGCCGGGAATGACGCCAGCGCGACGGCGCATCTTAGCGGATTATTGATGACGGCGCTGATCGTGGCGGCGGTTGGCGTGCTGGCGGCGTCGCTCTACATCATTTCCGGCCAAGTGGTCGCACCGATCCGGCGGCTGGCGAACACGCTGCCCTCGCTTGCGACGCAGCAGGGCGCGGTGACGATGCCGCATCTCGATCAACAGGATGAAATCGGCGAGATCGCGCGCGCCGTCGACGAGTTCCGCTGCGCGGTGATCGAAACCGAGCAGCAGAAGACGCTCGTGGTGGCGCGCGTTACCGAGGTTTTGGCCAGCGGGCTCGCCGCGCTGGCGCACGGCGACCTCACGTCACAGATCGTCGACGACTTCCCCGATGCTTACGCGAAGGTGCGCGCCGACTTCAACAAGGCCGCGGCAGCCCTGCATGACACTCTTGCGCAAGTCGCTGCGGCAGCTGCAGGCATCGACAGCGGCACCGGCGATATCTGGCAAGCGTCGGACGACCTGTCCCGGCGCACCGAGCAACAGGCCGCTTCGCTCGAACAAACCGCTGCGGCGATGGACGAGATCACCGCGACGGTACGGAGCACGGCCGGACACGCCTTCAGTGCGAATGCCGCCGTGCGCGACGCCGCCGTGGAGGCCGAGCGATCCGGCGCGATCGTGCGCCGAGCCATGGAGGCGATGGGCGGCATCGAACGTAGCTCGAGTGAAATCAGCGAGATCATCAGCGTCATCGATGGGATCGCCTTTCAGACCAACCTGCTCGCGCTAAACGCCGGGGTCGAGGCTGCGCGCGCCGGGGATGCCGGTCGGGGCTTTGCCGTCGTCGCCTCCGAGGTTCGCGCGCTCGCGCAGCGGTCGGCGGATGCGGCCAAGGATGTGAAAACACGGATCACGGCGTCGTCGGCGCAGGTCTCCGCGGGGGTCGAGTTGGTCGACGAGGCGGGGAGAGCGCTGGATCGTATCATCCGCAAGATCACTGAGGTCAACGAACTGATCGCGACCATCGCCAGCTCCGCCGAACAACAGTCCACGGGTCTGCAACAGATCAATGTGGCCGTGGCCGAGATGGACGGCGTGACACAGCAGAATGCCGCGATGGTTGAGCAGGCGACCGCCGCCGCGCGCAGTCTGGCCGGCGAAGTCGACGAAATGATGCAGCAGATCGCCCGCTTCCGGCTGCATGTCGCGCCATCGGTGCATCGCGCGCCGCCTCACAACCGGCAGCAACGCGTGGTCACCGCGCCAGTGCAAGCGGGTAGGGGTGCTGCGTCTTCGACCAGCCTTTCGCTTCGCCTTCGATCAAGGGTTACCGATGGCGTCCGCCTCGCGCAGCCGCCACTCTCCCCCGCCACCGACGTCGAGTCCGATGTCAACCCGCGTTGGCGAACCATCCCCGAACCTCCTGCACTCCCGCGGCCATCCGGCGCTCGAACGGGCCGTCGCAACCGCCTGACGGCGCCAAGATCGCGGGGAGCGTGAGGAGCGGGACTACGGTGACGAAGCGCGGCCTCGATGGCAATTGCGACGGGTCGGCGACGCGCAACGGCATGCTGCTGGTGCAAGCCGGGGGTTCAAAGCCGCGTCGCAGAGTGTCCAAGTGATCGCGCGGCGGGTCTAATTGCTTTGGAGCAGCATAAATCCCGGCGGCGTCATCAACATCGTCGCAAAGAAAACTGCTGCTCAATCCACAGCTCGCGATCGCGCTGATCGGGTCGAGTTAGCGGGCGCCACGTTGAATATCGGCCAGGCAACGGCGCAAGAGCTTCCGACTCCCGGCCTGTGTCGCAACCAGGGCGTTCCTCACCTGCAGTGCGCAACCGGCAGCACGGCGGATAACGCTTCCGTTCAACCTCAAGAACATTCTGGACGCGAGCTGTTACACGTCAGCGGCCGGTCGATGTGGCGTGGCAGTCAGCAATCCGCGTCGAGCGATCGAAACAATCCACTTAGCCGTGCAACGTCATATGCCGTACGATTTGTGAATGTTGACAGGCGGCCGCCTCGGCAACTCCGCCTACACTCCGCGCGCCGCTGGTGACCCCTACGAGAATCGAACTCGTGTTTTCGCCGTGAGAGGGCGACGTCCTAACCGCTAGACGAAGGGGCCGAGCGCGGTGTTGAGGCGCGCTGTTAGGAGGCGGGGGCAGGCGCGTCAAGCGACTTTAGCGACTGCCCGCGCTTTTGCAGCCTACCGGCGTGCACGTTGTGGCGCCGCCACCGTTCAGGCCGCCGCCTTGCGCCGCTCCGCCATCTCGGTGTTCAGCATCTCTGCCAGCAGGAACGCGAGCTCCAGGCTTTGCCCGGCGTTGAGGCGCGGATCACAATGCGTGTGGTAGCGATCAGCGAGGCTCTGCTCGGTGACGTCGATCGCGCCGCCGGTGCATTCGGTAACGTTCTGCCCCGTCATCTCGGCATGGATACCGCCGGCATGCGTGCCCTCGGCGCGGTGAACCGCGAAAAATCCACGCACCTCGGACAGGATGCGCTCGAACGGTCGCGTCTTGTAGCCGCTGGTCGCCTTGACCGTGTTGCCGTGCATAGGATCGCAGCTCCAAACAACCGAATGCCCTTCGCGCTTCACTGCGCGCACCAGCCTCGGCAGATGAGCCTCGATCTGGTCGTAGCCGTAGCGCGTGATGAGCGTCATCCGCCCCGGCACGCGTTGCGGATTGAGCGTGTCGAGCATCCGCAGCAGCGCATCCGGATCGAGTGATGGCCCGCACTTCACGCCGATCGGGTTGCCGATCCCACGCAGGAACTCGACGTGCGATGAGCCCTCGAACCGGGTGCGGTCCCCGATCCACAGGAAATGCGCCGACGTGTCGTACCAGTCGCCGGTCAACGAATCCTGCCGGGTCAGCGCTTCCTCGAACGGCAGCAGCAGCGCCTCGTGGCTGGTGTAGAAGGTGGTTTGCGAGAGCTGCGGCACCGTGTCCGGGCTGATCCCGCACGCTTCCATGAAGTCGAGCGCCTCGCCGATCCGGTCCGCGGTCTCGGCGTACTTTTTCGCCCACGGGCTGCGGCCCATGAAGTCGTGCGTCCAGCGGTGAACCTGGTGAAGGTTCGCATAGCCACCCTGCGCGAACGCGCGCAGCAGGTTCAGCGTCGCCGCCGATTGCGCGTAGGAACGGATCATTCGCTCCGGATCGGGGACGCGCGACTCCGCGGTGAAGGCGATGTCGTTAACGTTGTCACCGCGATAGCTGGGCAGCTCGACGCCATCGATCGTCTCGGTATTGGCCGAGCGCGGCTTGGCGAATTGTCCGGCCATGCGCCCGACCTTCACCACCGGCAATTTCGAGGCGAAGGTCAGCACCACCGCCATCTGCAGGATTACCCGGAAAGTGTCGCGGATGTTGTTGGGATGGAATTCCGCGAAGCTTTCCGCGCAATCGCCGCCTTGCAGAAGGAACGCCTTTCCGTCCGCCACCTTGGCGAGGTCAGCGGTCAGATTGCGGGCCTCACCGGCAAAGACCAATGGTGGGAAGGAGGCCAGCCGCCGGGTCGCATCATCCAGCGCGGCCGCGTCAGGATAGATGGGGAGCTGGCGCGCTTCGGCATTTGTCCAGCTGTGCGGGGCCCAGGTGGCCATGGTATTCATCCTTCCAAATAAGACCTGCGCCTTGGACCAACCATAGGCGGGTCGCAATCAACTTCCTCTTTACAACACGCCCGGATAGGCGCCGCCGTCGATCAGCAGACTTTGCCCCGTGATGAAACCGGACGAGGCCGCGCAGAGAAAGGCGCAGGCATCGCCGAACTCCTGCGGGTCGCCGAAGCGTTTCGCCGGAATGCGCGCGCGCGCGCTCGCCGCGGCTTCCTCGACCGACACGCCGTTCGTTTGCGCGTTGAAGGCATGAACGCCCGCCAGCCGCCGGGTCTCGAACAGACCGGGCAACAGGAAGTTGATCGTAACATTGGCGTGCGCGACCTGTCTTGCGACGCCGGCGAGAAATCCCGTTAGCCCGACTCGCGCGCCGCTCGAAAGGTCGAGGCCGGGGACGGGGGCCTTCACCGAACCGGAGGTGATACACACGACCCGCCCAAAGCGGCGCTCGATCATGCCGTCGATCACCTTCTGCACCAGCCGGATCGGAGTCACCATATTGGCGTCAACTCCGGCATGGATCGCAGCGCCGTCCAGCGCGCGAAAGTCGCGGAGCGGCGGACCGCCATTGTTGTTGACGAGAATGTCGACCCGACCATCCGCCGCGTCGATCAACGCCTGCTGCACGCATTCCTCGCCGACATCGCCCACGACCGTCAGAACATTGGCGCCAGCGTCGCGCAATTCACTGGCCGTCGCCCCGAGCGCGGCCGCGTCCCGACCGTTGAGCACCACCCTGCTGCCAGCCTGCGCCAGCGCAGCCGCGCAGGCGCGCCCCAGCCCGTGGCTAGATGCGCAAACGATCGCCGTTCGCCCGGTCAGTCCAAGATCCATTTCGATCCTCCTTCTCGCTCGCTCAGCCCGGCAGCTTCCAGTCCCAGCCGAGCGGATCGCCGTCCATTACCTCGACGCCGGCAGCGGCGAGTTCGTCGCGTATCGCATCGGAGCGTCCGAAGTCCTTGGCCGCGCGTGCCTCCTTCCGCTCGAGCAATCGCGCTGCGATTGCCGGTTCGTCAATCCGCGCGTCGGCCGGACGTACGCGCAGCGTCGCGCGGTCGAGGCGGGCGAGGTCGAGCCCCAGCACCTCGTCGAACGCGCGCAGCGTCGCCATCCGATCCGCGGCGGCGACCTTCTTGTCGCCCAGCAGTGCGTCGAGCACCGGCAAGGCACGCGGGGTCGCGAGATCGTCGCTGAGCGCAGTGTCGAGCTGGTCGAGATAGGACGCGGCCGGTTTGCCGGCGTCGCCGGCGCGCGGGCGCAATGTTTCGACCGCATGCACCCAGCGCTTGAGACGCACCTGCGCCGCCGCCAGATTTTCCCACGAGAATTCAAGCTCGCTGCGATAATGCGCCTGCAGGCACATCAACCGGTAGGAAAGCGGGTGGAAGCCGCGCGCCACCACGCGCGACAAGGTCAGGAAGTCGCCAGACGATTTGCTCATCTTTCCCGTGCGATCGACGAGGAAGTTGTTGTGCATCCAGAAGGTCGCGCCGGTGTCCGCGCACGCGCAATGCGCCTGGTTCTGAGCGATCTCGTTGGGATGGTGGATCTCCCGATGGTCGATCCCGCCAGTGTGGATATCGAACGACGGGCCGAGATATTTCGCCGCCATCACCGAACATTCGAGATGCCACCCCGGCGCCCCGCGCCCCCATGGCGAGTCCCACTCCATCTGCCGCGGTTCGCCCGGCGGGGTGGTGCGCCAGATCGCGAAATCCTGCGGGTGGCGCTTGCCGGCGACCGTTTCGATCCGCCCATGCGCAGCATCGTCAGCCGTTCCCGCGAGTCGGCCGTAATCG
Source organism: Sphingomonas sp. 8AM (assembly GCF_902506455.1). Taxonomy (GTDB): domain Bacteria; phylum Pseudomonadota; class Alphaproteobacteria; order Sphingomonadales; family Sphingomonadaceae; genus Sphingomonas. The sequence goes on from NZ_LR733844.1 coordinate 1,623,886, forward strand.
GGAACGCTGGTCGTGTCGAAATACAGCCCGTCGGCCAGTTGGTAGCAATGGCGGTCCGCGATCTTCTCGCCCCACGCGATCATCTCGCCGACGTGATCGGTGGCGAGCGGCATGTGCGTCGGCGTGCGGACGTTCAGGTCGGCGAGGTTCTGCCGGAAGGCGTCCGTGTAATGCCGCGCGATCGCCCAGATGTCCCGACCGCTTGCCCGGGCCGCGGCTTCCATCTTGTCGTCGCCCGCGTCGGCGTCGGAAGTCAGGTGGCCGACGTCGGTGATGTTGATGACATGCGTCAGCCGCCAGCCCTTCCACGCGATCGTCCGGCTGAGCGTGTCGGTGAACACATAGGCCCGCAGATTGCCGAGATGCGCATAATGATAGACGGTCGGGCCGCACGAATAGATGCGGACGTTGTCAGGATCGAGCGGCGCGAAGGTCTCGGCACGTCGCGAAAGGCTGTTGTAAAGGATGAGGGGAATGCCGGTCATGGCGCGCTCTTAATCCGCCCGCCCCGCTGCGCCAACCGTTTGCAGATGTTGCCGCGATGCAACACTTGCGCATGTGATGCGCTTGCTGTTCCGGAGCGTGCAGCAGCAAGGAGCCCCATGTGACGAAGATTGCCGTCGTTCAGACCACGACCGGGATCGATTCTGCGCAAAATGCGGCCGCGCTGGTGGCGGCGATCGACGAAGCCGGGAACGCCGGTGCCGCGATGGTCTTTACGCCGGAGATGTCGGGCCTGCTCGATCGCGACCGCGCGCGCGCGGCCCCGTCGCTGGTCCGCGAGGGCGAGGATCGCGTGCTGGTGGCGGTGCGCGAGGCGGCGGTGAGGGCGCGGGTCTGGGTTCACCTGGGCTCGCTCGCGCTCCGCCGACCCGACGGCCGGCTCGCCAATCGCAGCTTCGTCATCGATGCGATCGGCAACATCCGCGCGCGCTACGACAAGATGCATCTGTTCGATGTGGACCTTCCGAACGGCGAGAGCTGGCGCGAGTCGGCGAGCTATGCCGCTGGCGACCGACCGGTGGTGGTCGGCACGCCGCTTGGGCCGATGGGCCTGTCGATCTGCTACGACATGCGCTTTCCCGATCTGTATCGCGCGCTGACCGACGCCGGCGCACATGTTCTGTCGGTTCCTGCCAGTTTCACGCGCCCGACCGGCGCTGCGCACTGGCATGTGCTTTTGCGCGCCCGCGCGATCGAGGCGGGCGTCCATTTGGTCGCGGCGGCGCAGACGGGAGAGCACGAAGACGGCCGCGCCACCTACGGCCACTCGCTGGTGGTGGATCCCTGGGGCGAGGTGTTGCTCGACATGGGCGAGGCAGCCGGGATCGGCTATGCCGACATCGACCCGGTACGCGTTCAGGACGTGCGCAGCCGCGTGCCCGCGCTCAAGCACCGCCGTGTCGTAACCGCTCCGATCAGGATCGCGTGATCGCTTGCGGGACGTGAACGCTTGCGGGACGTGAACGCTTGCGGGACTGGGCACTTGCTGCTAGGGCCGGAGTGTTCGGCGCGGGCCTCGCTCGCCGCCGCATTACTTGTTTGATCCGGAGTTGAAGGTTCCAATGCAGATCATCGTTCGCGACAACAATGTTGACCAAGCCCTTCGCGCGCTCAAGAAGAAGCTGCAGCGTGAGGGCGTTTATCGCGAAATGAAGCTGCGCCGGCACTACGAGAAGCCGTCGGAGAAGCGTGCGCGTGAGCGTGCGGCGGCGGTGCGTCGTGCGCGCAAGCTGGAGCGCAAGCGTGCGGAGCGTGATGGCGCGCGGTAAGACGCTGCGTTGACTGCAGCGCCGTTCGACACGGTGCTGCGCTCACCCCGTTTCTGCCAGCGCGTCGTGGCCTCGACGCGTGCAAGCCTGAGGTTTCCCGCCGATGTCGACTGTCACCGCCGTTCCGATTGCGCCCGTCCGGCGCGCGTATGTGCTGTGGCTGGTGGTGGGCTTGCTGATCGCTCTGGTCGCGGGCGTGACGTTGGCGCGGCTCGGGAGCACCGGGATCGCGACGACCGCTTCGGGGCTGCGGTATCAGGTGCTCAAGGCCGGCGAAGGCAAGGGCAGCCAGCCGACCGACACTGATGTCGCGCTCATCAATTATGAGGGCCGGCTGGTCGATGGCACGGTCTTCGACAAGTCGCAGCAGCCGACCCCGCTGCCGGTTGCGGGTGTCGTGCCCGGCTTCTCCGAAGGCCTGAAGCTGATGCACAAGGGCGCCAAGTACCGGTTCTGGATCAAGCCGGAACTCGGCTATGGTGCGCGCGCCAACGGCCCGATCCCTGCCAATTCGACGCTCGTCTTCGATGTCGAGCTGCAGGACTTCCTTCCCGAGGCAACCGTTCGCCAGATGCAGATGCAGCAGAGCATGATGGGCGGAATGCCGGGCATGGGTGGGCCGGGCGGCGCGTCCGGCGGTCCGGCTGGGCCGGCGCCCGGCGGGCGCTGATACGGTTTGCTTCGGAGCTAGGTAAGGGCGGCCTGCGGGTCGCCCTTTTCGTATGTCGTTGAGATAGATGCACCTGGCGTCAGCCGAGATCTGACCGCAAGACGCGTCTTGATTTACGCTCATCGGACGTAGTGACAAACCAAGTCCCGCAATTTTCGCTATTGCAGTGCCTCGCGGGCCATGACGATTGAGACGGTAAACGTGTCGCCCCCACGATCCGGATGAGCGCGGCAGAAATCCACGGCGCCTCTCTTCTGTCACGTGGCCACGCCTCCAGCCGCCGTGATCTGGCGGACCAGGTTGTAAGCGGAATTCGGAAACACGTAAGCAGTGGCGAGATGCGGCGAAGGTCGCAGCGCCGCTCCCGCGACAAGGATGCGGCTCAGGGAAGCTTGATCGCCCCGGGCGTAGACGCCGGCACCTGTTCTTCGCGTCGACGCACCCCTTCCAGTCCGACGGTCCCGCGCAGCACCGGCGCACTGGTCGGCATTGCGACCGGCACTACCTGCCGGCGCATGCACAATCCCGGACCGGTGCGCGGAAACTCGCGGCAGTTCCATAGCTCGCGCTCCAGTCCGGCGTCCTTGTCGCGCAGATAGCTAAACGACATGCCGGCCATCTGCACCGGTGTCATTGCGGCACCGTTGGGCAGCATCGTCCGGTCGGTCCAGCCGAGGAACTTACACCTTGGACGCGCGCCACACGCCGCTTTCGCTACCGCCGGATAGCTTTCGGCTGCGCCGCCGCTCAGCAGGGCAGTGAAGCTGTCGGGTTCGCCCGCGATCGCGCTCGTCGCGATCGGCGGCGCCGCGACGAGCGGCGAGGCGGCAGCCACGGCGTCCCCAGCTTCCAGCAACGCGTCGCCCAGCCGGTGCACCGGCGAAATGGCTCCCAGCAGCGCAATGATCGGCTCGTCGCTCGAGACGGTGCGCCGGAACGCCGCGGGCGTACCCCACCAACCGGTCCAGCGGAAGAACAGATGCGTGTGAACCTCGGCGAGCTTGTCGAGGCTCGCGCTCCAATAGGGCACTACCCAGTCGGTATGGTAATGCGTGGCGTAGCCCACCTTCGCGAACACCGCGCCGTTCAGCGCCTTGGTCGCCACTTGCCGTGCGCGCTCCCACGCCGGCTCCGATGGCCGGCGCGTCAGCGCACCGTCGCAGGTGAAGGTGAACTGGCAACCGGTCGCGCGCTCCTGGCCCTGGAACACCACGCCGCACACCGTCTTCGGAAAGGCCGGATGACGCAGACGATTGAGCACCACCTGCACGACCGCCTGTTGACCGACTGGATCGTCGCCGGCCTCATACCAGGCAGCGGCCGCGAGGCAGTCGGTCGCGCGCGCGCGCTGCTCGTCATCTCCGGCAAACAGGAACGGGCGCGCCGCAGGCCGCGGACCGCGAACGAACGGAATCGCCGCATTGTAGGTTCGCGCGTCCTCGGGGGTCAGGTCCTGAAGCTCGACCGGCTCGACCGCCGGCACCTCGCCCGCCACCGCAACACGCTGCGGCCGCACGACCTTTTCCGCGATCGCGCTTGGCACGGCAGGCGCACGGCGCGCGACCAGCGCCGGAATTACAAGCGCCGACGTCGCGATTCCGCCAAGGATCGCGCGCATGGTCCAGCTCAGTTCGCGCAGTTCAATTCTCCGGGAGGAAATCCGGTACCGACAGGTAGCGCTCGCCGGTATCGTAGTTGAAGCCGAGCACCCGCACGTCGTCCGGAAGATCGGGCAGCTTCTGCAGGATTGCCGCCAGCGTCGCGCCCGACGAAATGCCGACCAGCAGCCCTTCCTCGCTCGCCGAGCGCCGCGCCATGTCCTTGGCGACGGCGGCATCGACCTCGATCACGCCGTCGAGCACCTGCGTATGGAGGTTTGCCGGGATGAAGCCGGCGCCGATCCCCTGGATCGGGTGTGGCCCGGCCTGACCGCCGCCGATCACCGGCGAGGCCTGCGGCTCGACGGCATAGACCTTCAGGTTTGGCCATTCCTTCTTCAACACCTCGGCGACGCCGGTGATGTGCCCGCCAGTGCCAACACCGGTGATGAGGACGTCGATCGGCGCGTCTCGAAAATCGTTGAGGATTTCCAGCGCGGTGGTGCGAACGTGCACGTCGATGTTCGCCGGATTTTCAAACTGCTGCGGCATCCAGGCGCCCGGGGTCTGCTCGACCAGCTCCAGCGCACGCTCGATCGCACCTTTCATGCCCTTCTCACGCGGCGTCAGGTCGAACTGGGCACCATAGGCGAGCATCAGGCGGCGACGCTCAAGGCTCATGCTCTCGGGCATGACGAGGATCAGCTTGTAGCCCTTGACCGCGGCGACCATTGCCAAACCGATGCCGGTATTGCCGCTGGTCGGCTCGATGATCGTCCCGCCGGGCTGAAGCGCGCCGGACTCTTCCGCCGCCTCGATCATCGCCAGTGCAATCCTGTCCTTGATCGAGCCGCCGGGGTTCGCCCGCTCGGACTTGATCCAGACCTCGGAGCCAGGGAACAGCTTCTGGATGCGGATATGCGGCGTGTTGCCGATCGTCGCGAGGACGTTCTGAACCTTCATGGCTGCGCTACTCCATGTTGTGGGACGGTATCGATCATGTCGGGCGGATCAAAGGTTCGCGCGCGGCGGAGTTCCGGGAACAGTCGGGACCAGAGCAAGGTCACCGCGATCGCGCCGACTCCGCCGAACACCACCGCGCCGACCGGGCCCAGCAGCGAGGCGAGCAAGCCGCTCTCCGCTTCGCCCAGCTCGTTCGACGCCGAAATCGTCAGCTGCGAGACCGCGCTGACCCGTCCACGCATCTCATCGGGCGTGTGAAGCTGGATCAGCGACGTTCGGACGTAGACCGACACCATGTCCGCGCCGCCCGCGACGATCAGCGCGATCAGGCTGATGACGAAATCGACCCGGATCGCGCCCTCCGCGCCGACGCGCGTAATGCCGAGCGCCTCGGTCACCTGCGTGGCGATGCCGAACGTGAGGATCGCCAATCCGAAGATGACCACCGCGCTCAGCATTTTGACGCCGACGTTCGACTTCATCGGTCGGAACGAGAACCATACTGCGGTTGTCCCAGCGCCAATCCCCATGCCGGCCGCGAGAAAGCCGAGCCCGCTGGCGCCAACGTGCAGGATGTCGCGGGCATAAATCGGCAGCAACGCCGTCGCACCGGCCAGCAGCACCGCAAACAGGTCCAGCGTAATCGCAGCCAGAACCAGCCGGTTACGACGCACATAGGAGAAACCGTCGAGGATGCGCTGGACCGGACGGCGGTCCTTTTGTGAAGGCGGCTGCGGTACCTTCCCGATCAGGAACATCGTGGCCAGTGCCAGCGCGAGCAAGGCCGAGATCACGCCATAAGCGACATCGGGATGGATCGCGTAGAGCAGGCCGCCGATACTCGGCCCTGCGACCGTCCCGAACTGCCATGCAATCGACGAGATCGCGATCGCGGTCGGCAGACTTTCCTTGGGAACGAGGTTAGGAGCGAGCGCCGAATAAGCCGGTCCGGAAAAGGCGCGCGCGATCCCGATCAACACCGCAGCGGAGAAAAGCGCCGGCAATGAAAGATTACCCGACCAGGTCAGCATGCCCAGGATTGCCGCGTTGACGACGAGCAGCGCGGTGGTCGCGCGCACGATCCAGCGGCGGTCGACGCTGTCGGCGACCAGCCCGACGACAGGGGTCAGCAGGAACAAGGGGATAAACTGTACCAGCCCGATCATGCCGAGCATGAAGGCGGCCTGCCGGATGTCCATCGTCTCGCGCGCGATGCCGTAGACCTGCCAGCCGATGATGATCGCCTGCGCGCTGACCGCGATCGTCCCGGCAAAGCGCGACAGCCAATAGGCGCGGAAGTTGGCGATCCGCAGCGGATGCTGCGGGGCAGGCGAGGGGTCCGGCGCACTCATCGACGTCCGCCTAGACCGCGCCCCAATCCCTTGCAAGCCGGTGGGGTTTGCAGTCTGTGCCGTGCCGTGGCTATAGGCCGCTACGTCTTTCAAGAAACGAGGTAGTGTCCATCGTGGCAAAAGCCCCAGCAGCACGCAGCGAAGCACCGGCTGCCGACCCGCAGAAAACGAATCGCGAGCGTCCCGCCGAGCCGCGCCCTTATGAAGCGAGCAAGGACGAACTCCTCAAATTCTACGAGGACATGCTGCTGATCCGCCGCTTCGAGGAGAAGGCCGGGCAGCTGTACGGCCTTGGCCTGATCGGGGGCTTTTGCCACCTGTATATCGGGCAGGAAGCCGTGGCGGTCGGTCTTCAGTCCGCGCTGACCGAGAAGGACTCGGTCATCACTGGCTATCGCGACCACGGCCACATGCTGTTGTGCGGGATCCCGCCCAAGGACGTCATGGCCGAGCTGACCGGACGTCAGGCCGGCATCTCGAAGGGCAAGGGCGGCTCGATGCACATGTTCAGCGTCGAGCACAAGTTCTACGGCGGTCACGGCATCGTCGGCGCGCAGGTCTCGCTCGGGGCCGGGCTGGCGTTCAGCCACAAGTACAACAACGACGGTGGGGTGTGCCTAGCCTATTTCGGTGACGGCGCGGCCAACCAGGGTCAGGTGTACGAAAGCTTCAACATGGCCGAGCTCTGGAAGCTCCCGATCATCTTCGTGATCGAGAATAACCAGTATGCGATGGGCACCAGCGTCAATCGCGCCTCGGCCGAGGATCAGCTGTATCGCCGCGGCGAAAGCTTCCGTATCCCCGGCATCCAGGTCGACGGAATGGACGTGCTGGCGTCGCGCGGCGCCGCCGAGGAAGCGCTGGCGTGGGTCCGCGCGGGCAAGGGGCCGATCATCCTGGAGATGAAGACCTATCGCTATCGCGGCCACTCGATGTCCGATCCGGCCAAGTACCGCTCGCGCGACGAAGTGCAGGCGGTTCGCGACAAGTCCGACCCGATCGAGCACGTGAAAAAGCTGCTGACCGAGGGCCACGGAGTCAAGGAAGAGGACTTCAAGGCGGTCGAGCAGCGCATCCGCAAGCAGGTCGCCGAGTCGGCCGATTTCGCCGAAAGCACGCCGGAGCCGGATCCGGCCGAACTGTATACCGATATTCTGGTGGAGAAGTATTGAGATGGCGATCGACATCAAGATGCCGGCGCTGTCGCCCACCATGGAGGAGGGCACGCTTGCCAAGTGGCTCGTCAAGGAAGGCGACACGGTGAAGTCGGGCGACATCATGGCCGAGATCGAGACCGACAAGGCGACCATGGAATTCGAGGCCGTTGACGAAGGCACCGTCGCGAAGATCCTCGTGGCCGAGGGAACCGACGGCGTAAAGGTTGGCACGGTCATTATGCAGCTCGCCGGTGAGGGCGAGGACGCCGGTGTTGTCACCAAGGACGACTCGCCCGCCGCGAACGCGCCGGCCGATGAGAAGAAGGCCGACACCGTCGAGGACTCGGCCCACCCGGCGCAGGAGAAGGTCGACACCGGCGCACGCCAGCTGTTCGAGGCGGCGGCGCACAAGGCGGAAGTCACCGACCCGGCGATTCCGGCCGGCACCGAAATGGTGAAGGTCACGGTCCGCGAAGCGCTGCGTGACGCGATGGCCGAGGAAATGCGTGCCGACGAGCGCGTGTTCGTGATGGGCGAGGAAGTCGCGCAATATCAGGGCGCCTACAAGGTTACGCAGGGCTTGCTCGACGAGTTCGGCGACAAGCGCGTCATCGACACGCCGATCACCGAATATGGCTTTGCCGGCGTCGGCACCGGCGCGGCGATGGGCGGGCTGAAGCCGATCGTCGAGTTCATGACGTTCAACTTTGCGATGCAAGCTATCGATCACATCATCAACTCGGCGGCCAAGACCAATTACATGTCCGGCGGCCAGATGCGCTGCCCGATCGTATTCCGTGGTCCGAACGGCGCGGCGAGCCGCGTCGGTGCGCAGCATTCGCAGAACTACGGCCCGTGGTACGCCTCGGTGCCGGGGCTGATCGTGATTGCGCCCTACGATGCCGCCGATGCCAAGGGTTTGCTCAAGGCCGCGATCCGCAGCCAGGATCCGGTCGTGTTCCTCGAGAACGAGCTGCTGTATGGTCGGTCGTTCGAGATCCCCAAGCTCGACGACTGGGTACTCCCGATCGGCAAGGCGCGGATCATGCGTCAGGGCACGGACGTGACGATCGTCAGCTATTCGATCGGTGTGGGGCTGGCGCTCGAAGCGGCCGAGAAGCTGGCGGGCGAGGGGATTGAGGCGGAGGTCGTCGACCTGCGCACGTTGCGTCCGCTGGACAAGCAGGCCGTGCTCAAGTCTCTCGCCAAGACCAACCGTCTGGTCGTGGTCGAGGAAGGCTGGCCGACCTGCTCGATCGCGTCTGAAATCGCGGCGATCGCGATGGAGGAAGGGTTCGACGACCTCGACGCGCCGGTGCTGCGTGTCACCAACGAAGACGTGCCGCTGCCCTATGCCGCCAATCTCGAGAAGCTCGCGCTGATCTCGACCGACAAGATCGTCAAGACGGTCAAGAAGGTTTGCTACCGCGGCTAAATGAAGGCCCGCCCTCTTCGCCGCCGCTCAGGTGGCGGAGAGGTGCGCGGCGTCGCACAGCCGACGTTGCGCATCGGTCATGTTGGTGCTGTTCGTCAACGTCTGTGACGAGCGGTCGCGCACCGTGAACGACTGCAACGACGACAGCTCGCGCGGCGCCATGAAGCCGCGGCCGACGATCGGCTGGTAGGTGTAGCGCAGCTCGGCGAAGATCAGCGCCGAATTGTCGACCGGCTTCACCTTGTTTGTCGCGGGTCCCATGCCGGTCGCGAGTGTGGCGTCGGTTGCTCCCGCCCCTTCCAGACCGAAGGAGGAGGCGACGTTCTTGGCACCGAAACAGCGTTGCCACGTAATTTTGTAGCCGGTCTGGGTGCCGGTTTGTCCGTTGCTCTCCATTGTCGAGACGATGACGCGCCCGCGTCCACCAAAGTCGATGTTGCGCCCGGCGAACGCGACCCCGGTCATCACCTCGTCGACCTGCGCCTCGTCGATGCTGCCGCGGTACCGCGCGACATTGTCGGCCACCATCATCGAAAGCTGGTTCAGGCGCAGCGTCACCACCGCCAGATTGGCCAGCTCGATCCCAATCATCGCGATCGGCACCAGAAAGATGAGCGACAGCGCGAATTCGAGCATCGCAACGCCCGATCGGTCGCCGACGAGCCGACGCCAGTTGCGCCGGCTGGTTGCTGCGGGAGTCACGAGCAGCGAACCCGGATTTGCTGATCGCCATAGGGTTGGTTGCGGATCAGCGTCCGTGCGTCGACGATCGCGAACGGGCCGAGCCCGATCGCGTTGGCCAGCGGGAACAGCCGCGGTACCTTCACCAGCACATCATAATACATGACGTCGTCGGCGCTCCCGAGGTCGTCACCACCGCCAACCGTGGCATCGTACCGCCCGTTGTTGTTGCGATCCTCGTAGCAATCGGTCGAATTATACTGACCGACCGGCGCGGTGTCGGCGACGATCCGCTCGCCTTTCCCGACCGAAGCGAAATTGGTGTAGCTGAGCGGTGTCACCGTCACGGCCGCCGGATCGTCGCGGGTGCCTTTGGGCAGGATCGTGCGGACCTCCGAGCGGATCACGGTCACCACCTGATCCTTGCTGATGCTCCCGACCGTCGCCTTGCGCGCCGCCCGCTCCATCGCGCCGTTGGTCAGCGCGCTGAGATAGACCTGATAACCAAGGTCGAGCGCGCCCATCACCAACGTGAAGAACGGCAGCACCACCAGCCCGAACTCGACCATGGTCGCGCCGTCACGCGCGCGGAACAACGCCCGCAAGGACCTTCGTGCACCGATCGTCACGACAGTCGCAATCCGCCGATCGTCTGCGCGATCTTGGCAAAGGAACGCCGCAAGGCCGTTGTATCGGAGGCGATTGACCAATGGTCCGGATCGGTCGCGCATTCCTTCAGTTCTTGCGACAGCCCTTCGGTCCCGAAACCCACGATCCAGATGATGAAGCCGCGCTTCTTCATTTCGTTGCAGATGATCTGGGTGCGGCGGAGATGGCTCGCATAGATCCGGTCCTCGCTCGCGTCTGCTGGCGCCACCGCATTGTCGGGCTGGACCTTGTCCATCATCCAGTTCACACCCCAGGCGTCCGAGATGGTCCCTTCTGTATCAAGCTGCCCATCAGTCATGAACACGATGTGGCGGGAGACCTGATATCCCCCCGGAGCTACTGCATCTGAGTTGGTCGCGCTGAATATTCCTGCTGGAGCAAGGAAACGGGCGCCCCAAGCCAGCCCGATGTCATGATAGGTCTTTCCGGTTGGAAAGAGCGTGTCGACGTAGGCATTGAAGGCTGCGGATGTCTTGGAGGTCGGGTTGTAATCGCCTGTATATTGCTGCAGCGGGCTGGCTTCTTGTGGGCAGCTATAGGACACGCTGAGAAGACGGTTGTTATAGGTCGCGTTATGATATTGAAGCTGTGACAATGCCGGCTTCCAGCGCGTTGCAGCGCTGTTCGGTTTGAGGTCGATTTGCAGGTCGTACGCAGTGGCGGGCGCCTCAAGCGAGGACGATCCATCGATGCCCTGCACGGTGCTTGCCTCTCGAATGCAGCCGTCCCAGGCGAACGAAGCAGGTGCACCATCGTTCTGGCCGGTCGGGTTACCCTGCCAGTACGCCGGATTTGTGATTTGATTGCCGGTTTGCACCCAGCTTTTGGTATTTACTGAAAGGCTCGTCCAATACCATTGCACATAGTCGCAGTTGTAATACCCCCCAGAGCTATTCTGGCAGGTCTGACGTCGGTACTCCCCACGCCGAGACGGGAAATTGACGTTCTCATCCCCGGCGCCGCCGGCGATATAGCTCGGATTGAGCCGGTAGATGACGCGGCCGACGTTGACGTTCTGCGCGTAGGGCACGAACCCGTAGCGGATTCGACCGGCCCCCGTCGTCGCACCGGGGCCAAGGGCCGCCAGAAAGTCTTTGACGGCTTGTTTCAAGCCATAGATGCGTGTCAGGGTCTGATTGCTGGTCGATTGACCGGATGGTGTCGCCGCCATCGAGCCGGTAACATCCAGCACGAACATGACGTCCGTGTTGGGGATGTTCAGCTCCGCCTGACACGTCGTGGTGACCGGGATCGACCCGAACCCGAACATCCGCATCAGCGTCGTAGGCATCGACAGCGAAGCCCGGCCGACGACCACGCCGTCCGCAGCCTTGTCGTAGACCGCATTGATCTGCTCCGCCGAATAGGTGCCGGCTGGGAAATTGAAACGGAAGAACTCGCTGGCCTTGGCCTTCTCGGCGTCGGTAAGCCGCGTAACGTTCGACATCGCCTTGCGGCCGGCGAGCGCTCCGGCATCACAGGCCTGTTGCAGGCGCGTATAGGCCATATAGGTGCGGCTGGTATCGATCGCGCCACCGATCATCGCCAGCAGCGGGATGACTGCAAACGCCGCCATGATCGCGACGTTGCCGGCAACGTCGCGCAGCAGGCGGGGCAGGGTACGCGACAGGAGAAACGACACGCGCATTTTCTCGTTACACATCAGATCGCTAGGGCGTGAAGCCATGGAGCAGGAACAGGTAAGGACTGCTAAACTTTGATGGTTAATCAGCCGTTTATTGGGTCCGGAACCGACCCCGAACGCACGCTGGCGATGACCTATGCGGCGCCGGAGCAGCGCCCCGCACTGGCCGCGCTGTGGGGGCTCGACGACCGGCTCGCCGACATCCTGCGCACGACGCGTGAGCCGATGGTTGGACAGATGCGGCTGACGTGGTGGCACACCGCACTGTCGGCGCTCGACGAGGCGCCACCGCCTGCCGAGCCGGTCCTGCAGGCACTTGCCCGTGATGTCGTTCCGCGGGTGAACGGCGCGCGACTCGCCACGCTGGTCGAGGGGTGGGAGGCGCTGCTCGAACCGGCGTTGAACCGCGACGCGATGCTTGCTTATGCCACGCACCGTGGCGGCGGGCTGTTCGCCGCGATCGGAACGATCGTCGGCGTCGACGATCCTGCGGTCGCAACGTCAGGCGAGGGCTGGGCGCTGGTCGACCTGGCGCGGCATATCGAAGCCCCCGACAAGGCGGCACTGGCGCGCGCCATGGCGCAGGAACTGCTTGAGATCACACGCGCCTTTCGCTGGCCGGCCGCAGCGCGTGCAATCGGTGCGATGGCGCAGACTGCCCGGCTCGATCTGGCAGCCCGGCCGCGACCACACGGTCATCCGGCTCGCGCGGCGCGGCTGTTGTGGCATCGGGTCACTGGACGCTGATCGTCGTCTTGCACCGGCCTGTTCGGACGCTAGCGTGCCGGTGATCGCAACGGGGAGCATGGGGGCATGTGGCGGTATCTGGTGGGCGGTCTCGCAGCGTTGTCGCTGGTCGGGGCAGGGTGGCTGATCTTCGACGGAGACGCCCATCCGGACGGGTTGTCGAAGCAGGTTGCCGCGGTGGGCGCACCCGCGGCAACTGCACCGGACGATCCTGCGGTCACGACGCTGCCAGAGGCGCCGGCGCGCACCCGCGAGCAGAAAAGGTTCGAGCGTTACGACAAGGATCGCGACGGCCGGATCAGCCGCGAGGAATATCTGGTGCCCCGTCGCAAGGCATTCGCCAAGCTCGACAGCAATGGCGACGGGCGCCTGACCTTCGATGAATGGGCGATCAAGACCGTTACGCGCTTCACGGACGCCGATCGCGATCACTCCGGCGCGATGGACGCCGCCGAGTTCGCAAAAACCGCCCCGACGCGCAAGGCATCGCGTCCTGCGCGCCGCTGTGACGATACTGCAAAGTCCGAGGAATGAGCGGCACCGCGCTCAGACCGGCGCCTCGATCTCGAACCGCGCACCTTCGGGTGGGTAGCGCATCGCCGCGGTACCGCTCACCCGGCCGGCGAGCACCCGCTCGATCATCCGCGTTCCGAACCCGACCCTGGTCGGCGGGACGACCAGCGGGCCGTTCCGCTCGATCCACGCAAAGCGGAAGCGGCGCTCGGCGGCGCTGCCCGCCAGCGCCCAGCTGATTTGCACCGATCCCTCCGGGACCGACAACGCGCCATATTTGATCGCGTTCGTCGCCAGCTCGTGGAGCGCCATTGACAGCGCCAGCGTGATCTCGGGCGAGAGACGAACAGCCGGTCCCGCTATCGCGAAGCGCTGGCCGCCAGCGTCGATGAACGGTGCGAGGACGCGCTCGACGATCTCGCTGATCGCCGCGCCTTCGACCTCGTCGCGCACCAGCAACTCGTGCGCCGTGCCAAGGCTGGCGATCCGCCCCGCGACCGCGCGCCTCCCTTCGGCCAGCGAGCTGGCGTCGCGCAGCGTCTGGCTGACGACCGCGCCCACCGTCGCCAGCGTATTTTTCACGCGATGCGTCAGTTCGCGTGCGAGGATCCCGCGATGCTCCTCGGCAAATTTGCGGACCGAGATGTTGGCGGAAAATCCTGATAGCGCCAGCGGCGTCCCGTCGGCGCGCCGTTGCAGCGCGCCCTGTGCATGGATCCAGCGCTGCTCACCCGCCGGGGTCAGCACGCGATATTCAATGTCGTAGGGCAAATCATGATCGATCGTATCGGTCAGCGCCGCGCAGACCCGCTGATAGTCTTCGGGGTGAAGGCTTTGCTCGAAATCGGCGAAGCTGAACGTCGAGACCTCGTCCGCCGGGCGCCCGAGATTGTCGAGATACGCGGCCGACACCGTCAGGCTCACCTCGGGCAGCGCGACCGTCCAGGTCCCGAGCCCGCCCGCCTTCAGCGCCATCGCCAGCCGGGCTTCGCGCTCGGCCAGCGCAGTCTCGCGGCGGGCGACCTCGGCGGTCAGTGCGTCGCGGTCGTCCTGCAACTGCCGCAGGCGATATCGCTCGATCGTCACGTCCGTTTGCGTGGCGACGAAATAAAGCAGCGTGCCGTTGGAGTCGAAGACCGGCGCGACCATCAGCCGGTTCCAGAACGGCGTCCCGTCGCGACGGTGGTTGAGCAGGTCGATCTCGATCCGCTCGCGCCGCGCGATTGCGTCACGCAAACGCTGGATGTCGGAGTCGGCAGTCAGCGGACCCTGCATGAAGCGGCAGTTCCGACCGATCAGCTCGACCGCCGGGAACCCGGTCAGCGCCTCGAAGGCGGCGTTGACGAATACCAGCGGATTGTCAGGCAAGCGCGGATCGCTGACCACCATCGGCGTGATCGAATGCGCAACAGCCGCAAAAAACGGATCGCTCGGGTCCAGCGTGCGGGCGAATGCCGCCACCGCTGCGCCGATCTCGGGAGACGGCACGAACGGAGCGACCGGACGGGGGGCGAGAGGAGAACGATCCAAGATGCTTCCAACCTAGATCAGTAAGAAGGGCGGGACAATGCGCTGCCGCAGCGGAACGACGATTTTAATCCGTTGCTGGATCACTCGGCGTGCCGTGGCTGGCGGCGCTCCACAGGATCAGATAGCCGAACAGCCCCGCGACCAGCGACGCGACGAGGATGCCGAGCGCGGCGATCTCGGTGCCGGCCCCCCCGGCGAAGGCCAGCTCGGCAATGAATAGCGAGATCGTGAAGCCTATTCCCGCGACACCCCCGATCCCGACGATCATCCGCCACGTGACACCGTCTGGCAGCCGCGCGGCGCCGACGGCCGCGGCCGCCCAGGTGGCCGCGAAGAAGCCGACCGGCTTGCCGATCACCAGTCCGGCGACGATCCCCAACGCCAGTGGAGATTGGAGCGCCGCTCCGATCAGATCGGCCGAGAGATGGATCCGCACGTTCGACAGCGCGAATAAGGGCAGAACTAGGTACGACACCCAGGGTGTCAGGATCCGCACCAGCCGCTCGGCTGGCTCGTCGGTCGCCGCCGCCATTTCATGGATGTAACCGAGCTGGCTCTGCGCCTCCTCGCGTCCACGCTCGGCGATCGCGTCGTCGTCGGCGGTGGTCGCCACACGTTGCGCGCGGCGAAGCCGGTCGACGGGGCGCTGCACGCGCTCGGCGAAGCGCTCCTCCGACAGACGCGAGCTGGTCGGCAACAGCAAGCCGATCGCGACCCCCGCGATGGTCGGATGAACGCCGGAACCGAGCACTCCGACCCACACCGTGGTGCCGAGCACCACATAGGCGACCGATGCCACCCACCCGAGCCGCTGCAACAGCAGGATGCCCAGATACGCCGCCGCTGCGAGCAGCAGGTAGGTGACTTGCAGGGTCTCGGTATATGCGACCGCGATGACCAGCAGCCCGAAGACATCGTCGATGGCAGCGAACGCGAGCAGCACCGCGCGGACGGCGCCCGGTAACCGCGTCGTGAACATCGCGACGATCGCCAGGCTGAACGCGGTGTCCATCGCCGCGACGACGCCCCAGCCATGTTGCGTTGGTGCGCCGTAATTAAAGGCCAGATAGATGCCGATTGGCACCACCAGACCGCCAATCGCCCCGGCGACGGGCAGCACGGCCGTCTTGATCGACGACAGCGAGCCCTTGCTGAACTCGCGTTTGACCTCGGTGCCGATGATGAGGAAGAACAACGGCATCAACGCATCGTTGACCCATTCGGCCAGTGGCATGGCGACGCCCTCGCCACCATAGCTCAGCCGCAGGTCGGTATCCCAGATCTGCTCGTAAGCGGCGCCGAGCGGCGAGTTGACGAGAACAAGCGCAATCAGCGAGGCGATCAGCAACGGTCCGCCGGATACCTCGCCGATCGCGAAGAAAGGCGCGGCACGTTTGAGAAGGCGCGCCGCGCCGGAATGATGCGCCCGGGCAGCAACCTGCCCGGATAGGCGCGGGGTGAGCGCCATGAAGTTCCTCGATCGTGTATTAAGGCTATACGGCTCACCCCGGCGGCCGTTCCGGTACCGTCACGCTGCCTTGACCCACATCAACGTCAATTGAGGCTCATCAGGCTCGCATTGCCGCCGGCGGCGGTGGTGTTGATCGAGGTCGACACTTCCTCGACCAGCCAGTCGAGCCGGTAGCCCGCGCTCGCCGCCTGCGGCAGCACGATCGGTCCCGGCAACGCCGACAGTGCGGAAAGCGCCCCGCCGACCCGCGCGGCATCGCCCTCGATCAGCGCCCCCGCGAATGCCGGCTCACGCTGCCAATCCTCCGCGATCCGCACCCGCGCCGCTACCGGACCGGGCAGCCCTGCCAGCGTGTCGCGCACCGTCGCCGCATCACCCACCACCACATCGTTGCCGGCAGCCAGCGCGACACCGAGCTGCTCGAACAGCCCGTCGCGCGTTTGCGGCAGCAGCAGAACGCGGCCGCGCGGGTGCAGCGCATAGAGGTTGCGCTCGCCGACCGGTCCGGCGAGTTCGACCTCAGCCCCCAGCATCGAGGCGGCGATCGCATCGCGGACCCGCGCTGCTGGCATGATCTCGCCACGCTCCTCCAGCCACATCGCCAGGTCGCGCGCCGCGGGATCAGCATGATCGCTGACCACGGGCGGTGGAAGCGCGGCCCCGGCGACCAGCCGTCCAAGGTAAAGCGGACCGCCCGCCTTCGGTCCGGTGCCCGAGAGCCCACGCCCGCCGAACGGCTGCACTCCGACCACCGCGCCGATCACGTTGCGGTTGATGTACAGGTTGCCGGCCTTCACCCGGCTGGTGACGTGCGCGATCGTCTCGTCGAGCCGGGTGTGCAGTCCGAAGGTCAGGCCGTAGCCGGTGGCGTTGATCCGGTCGATCAACCGGTCGAGATCGGCGCGCCGGAAGCGAACGACGTGCAGCACCGGGCCGAACACCTCGCGCTCCAGTTCAGCGATGTCGTTCAGCTCGACGATCGTCGGCGGCACGAACGTGCCGTTTGCGGTGTTGCCCGTTACGGCGACCTGCTCGACACGCAGCCCGCGGTCCCGCATCGACGCAATATGCCGCTCGATCATCGCCTGCGCCTCGGCGGTGATGACCGGACCGATATCGACCGACAGGCGGTCGGTGCGCCCGATCGACAGCTCGTGCAGCGCACCGCGGATCATTGTCAGCGTGCGATCGGCAATGTCCTCCTGAAGGCACAGGATGCGCAATGCCGAGCACCGCTGCCCGGCGCTGTCGAAGGCGGAGGCGATCACGTCCGCGACCACCTGTTCGGCAAGGGCGGACGAATCGACGATCATCGCGTTCTGTCCGCCGGTTTCGGCGATGAACGGGATCGGCGCGCCACCGGGAAGCAGCCGCGTGGCGAGCTCACGCTGAATCAGCCGCGCGACCTCGGTCGAGCCGGTGAACATTACCCCCATGGTTTCGGGAGCGGCAACCAGCGCCGCGCCGATCGCGCCGTCGCCGACGATCAGTTGCAGTACCTCGCGCGGCACACCCGCCTCGTGGAGAAGGGCCACGCCCTGCGCAGCAATCAGCGGCGTCTCCTCCGCCGGTTTGGCGAGCACCACGTTGCCCGCGACCAACGCGGCGGCGACCTGCCCGGTGAAGATCGCGAGCGGGAAGTTCCACGGGCTGATGCAGGTCACCACGCCCAGTGGCATATGCCCCGCGCCCAACGTCGAGCGCGCCTGTTCGGCGTAATAGCGCAGGAAGTCGATTGCCTCACGCACCTCGGCGATCGCGTTGGGCAACGACTTGCCCGCCTCCCGCACGATCAGCGCGAGCAGCTGCGGCATCCGCGCCTGCATCGCGTCGGCGGCGTGGTCGAGAAGTCCGGCGCGCTCGGCAGGCGGCCGCGTCCCCCAATCCGCTACGGCGCCAGCGGCGATCCGAGCGGCCGCCTGCGCCTGCGCAATCGACATCTCGCGCACCGTGCCGACGTGATCGCGATGATCCGCCGGGTTGCGGACGATCCGCTCGGCTCCAACCTCACCTGCTTGCCAGGGTCCCTCGGTCGCCAACGTGTCGCTCAGCGCTGCCAGCACCGTTTCGTCGCTCAGATCGAGGCCGGCGGAGTTGCGGCGCGGACCGTAAAGCTCGCTCGGCAAGGCGATCTGCGGGTTCTTCTGCCCGGGCGACGCCATCCGCCGCACGGTCTCGACCGGATCAGCGACCAGGTCGGCGATCGCGACGTCGGGATCGGCGATCCGGTTGACGAACGACGAATTGGCGCCGTTCTCGAGCAACCGGCGGACGAGGTAGGCGAGCAGCGTCTCGTGCGTGCCGACCGGCGCGTAGATCCGGCAGGGCCGGTCCAGTTTCGCGGCACCGACCACCTCGTCGTACAGCGGCTCGCCCATGCCATGCAGACATTGGAACTCGTAATCGCCGACGGTGAAGTCGGGGCCGGCGAGATGATAGATCGCGCTCAGCGTCTGCGCATTGTGCGTGGCGAACTGCGGGAACACCACGTCGCGCGCCGCCAGCAGCTTGTGCGCGCAGGCGGTGTAGGCGACGTCGGTATGGACCTTGCGCGTGTAGACCGGGAAGTCGGCGAGGCCGTCGACCTGCGCGCGCTTGATCTCCGCGTCCCAATAGGCGCCCTTGACCAGTCGCACCATGATCCGCCGACCGGCACGCCGCGCCAGATCGACGATCCAGTCGATCACGAAGGGACAGCGCTTGCCATAGGCCTGCACGACGAAGCCCAGTCCGTTCCAGCCGGCAAGGTCCGGATCGGTCGCGAGGCTTTCGAGCAGGTCGAGCGAAAGCTCCAGCCGATCGGCCTCCTCGGCGTCGATATTGAGACCGATGTCATAGCCCTTGGCGAGCACCGCCAGCGACTTCACCCGCTGCAACAGCTCGGTCATCACCCGGTCGGCCTGCGCGCGAACATAGCGTGGATGGAGCGCCGACAATTTGATCGAGATACCCGGCCCTTCGTAGATGCCGCGGCCATTCGAGGCCGCGCCGATCGCCTTCACCGCGTTCTCGTAATCGCGATAATAACGGTCAGCGTCAGCGGCGGTCGTCGCCGCCTCGCCCAGCATGTCATAGCTGTAGCGGAAGCCACGCGCCTCGAGCGGGCGGGCGCGCTTCAACGCTTCGGCGATCGTCTCGCCGGTGACGAATTGCTCGCCCATCATCCGCATCGCCATATCGACGCCGCGGCGGATCACCGGCTCGCCCGCGCGCGCGATCAGCCGCGTCAACGCAGCGCTGAGCCCACTGTCGTTGACGCTGCCGGTCAGCTTGCCGGTCACGACCAGCCCCCAGGTCGCGGCATTGACGAACAGCGAGCGACCGTCGCCGACATGCGCGCGCCAGTCGCCGCCGGAGATCTTGTCGCGGATCAGCGCATCGCGCGTCGCCGTATCGGGGATACGAAGCAATGCCTCGGCAAGGCACATCAATGCCACGCCTTCCTGACTTGACAGCGCATATTCCTGCACCAGACCCTCGACCCCGCTACCGGTATGCTTGCCACGCAGCGCGGTGACGAGCGCGGTCGCGGTGGCCAGCGTCGCGTCGCGCACCTCATCCGGCAGCGTGGCGGCATCGAGGAGCGGGGCGAGGCATTCGGGCTCACTGCGGCGATAGGCGGCGGTGATCGCCTGCCGCAACGCGCTCTGCGGGCGGATCGGCGGAGCGAAATCGGCGAACGGGGGCAAAGCGGCACGCATCGCGGAATATCCTCTCGTGGTGCCCGTTCCATAGCCGAAGAAGCTATGGCAATCCGCCCGCATTTGGCGCATTTTCGACCCGAACGCAGCTAATCGGATCATCATGGCAGGCCAATCGGACCATAAGGTCGTCGCATCCGGGCCGATCGATGCGTTCGATCGGCGGATCATCGAGGCGCTGCGTGCCGAAGGGCGATTGTCGGTGACCGAACTCGCGCGGCGGGTCGGTTTGTCCAAGACGCCGTGTCAGGTTCGGCTGCGGCGGCTGATCGACAACGGCTACATCCTCGGCTTTCGCGCGATCGTCGATCCGACGCGCCTGGGGCTCGACCATGTCGCGTTCACCGAGGTCAAGCTGTCGGACACGCGCGAGACCGCGCTGGAGGAATTCCGTCGCGCCGTGCTGCGCATTTCCGAGGTCGAGGAATGCCACATGATCGCCAGCAGCTTCGATTATCTGCTCAAGGTCCGCACCGCCGACATCCGTCGCTATCGCGAGGTGCTCGGCGAGCGTATCTCCTCGCTTCCGCATGTCGCGAGCACGTCGACCTTCGTCGCGATGGAGACGATCCGCGACGCGGGGGTCTAGAGAAGGGTGGTCAGCCCTTCAGAGCGAACAGGCACAGCCCGGCGCTGGCGACCGCCACAAGCGTCAGGAAGATCGTGAAGGCGAGGACCTTGGTCCGGCGGCGCAGACGATGGTGACGGCGGTAGCGATTATCGATGAGGCGATCTCGATCGTTGTGCACGCTCCGCGCTGTATGGCGCCCGCCATCTTGCTCCGCGATGAAGCGACACCGACGCGCGCGCTAGCGACCGCAGCCGCCGTTGGTCGCGATCGCGTCAGAGGCGGACTGCTGGAGCGCCACCGTCTCGGCCTCCGAAAAGCCGAGGTCCCCGGCTGCCGCCTCCCGCGCGCCCAGCGTGCGCGGATCGACACCGGTCACGCGCGCGAACAGTACCAGCGCCTCCAGGTAATAGCCGTAGCTGCTGGCATGGTAATGATCGTACGACCACAGGGGCACCCGGGTATAGTCGATACCATCGAACGGGTTGGCGTCGGCGACCCCGCTGCGGATCGCGCAGGTGAAGGCTTGCCCGACCGGCGCGACATTCGCACGTGCGCGCCGCGCCGCGCTGTCGGTCGCGCGGCGCAGATCGTTCGCCATCACCTCGACGGACGTCCCCGACCAGCGCTTGCCGGGCAGAAAGACGAGGTCGGGCCGCGTCCACGTCGCGGTCATCGTGATCGCTACCTTTGGATTGCGCGCCCGCAGCAACTCGGCAATCCGCTGCGCATCGGCGATCGTCGCAGTGCCGTCGCCGGGGCGATGCGGGTCAAGCGTGCTATACTCCTGCAGAACGACATGGTCCCACGGGCGGTCGAGCAGCGGGCGCCGCTCGGCGAGATGCCAGCCGAGCGTCTTGCCTCCAGAGGTTTCCAGCGACACCTGCCAGTCGAGCCCGGCCTGCTCGGCGAAGCGCTTGAAAAGACCCGGCACCCCGCCGATCCGCTCGTTGTTGAGATCGGTCACCCGGTCGGCATTCAGCACCCGCACCGGTGCATTGGCGCCGAAGGTGAAGCTGTTGCCGACGAAAAGGATCGTCTCGGCCGCTGCGGGTGCGGCGGTCGACAGCAAGGCGGCGAGGGCGATCAGCAGGTTACGCATGGTGACCCGCATAGCGCCGCCGCCGCGATCCGTGAACCGCGGCGGCGTGAACCAGATTACCAGTTCAGATTAAGCCGGCCATAGATTTGCCGCCCGTTGAACCCGAAGGGCGAGTAATAGGGGAAGGCGGTCACGCCATTGTTGTTGAGCGCGGCCGGCATGGTGTCCGGATAGATGTCGAACAGGTTCTCCGCCCCCAGCGCCAGCGTGACCTTGTCGTTGAAACGGTACCGTGCCTCCAGATCGATGATCGTGTGGCGGCCGGTGTAGACGTCGTTCGCCAGCACCGTGCCGGGCTGCAGAACGTTGCCATAATGGACGGCACGAAGCGTCGCGCCGAGTGCGTCGCCTCGCCAGTCGACCGCGCCGACGATCTTGGTACGGGGCGTGCCTTGTTCGATCGTGAGGATGCGGTTGCGCCCGAACAGGCCGGGGGCAGGGTTGAGCGCCGCGGTCGAGGTCGGAATGCGGTCAACCGAGATGTCGTTCAGGTTCGCCGCGGCGCTTAGATTGAAGCTGCCGAGGCTTTCCGTCCGCAGCGTATAAGCGGCGACGATATCCAGCCCCTTGGTGGTGGTCTGGATGCCGTTGATGAAGAACCGTGCCGCCTGCACCCCGAACGGCGCGAGCAGCGCACCGACCTGCGCGCTAGCCGTAGCCTGGATATTCTCGGAAAGCGCGATCTGATCGCGGATGCGGATGCGGTAGCCATCGACCGTCAGGCTGAACCCGCCGACGCGCACCACCGTGCCGAGCGAGTAGTTGCGCGACTTCTCGGGATTTAACGGCAATGCGCCCAGCGCGCGGGCAATGTTGCTCGATACCGGGTACAGACCGGTTTCCTGCGGGCCGAGGTTGCCGGTGACCAGGGTCTGCGTCGACGTATAATATTGCTGCTGCAGCGATGGCGCGCGGAAGCCGGTCGACACCGAGCCGCGGAACGCCAGCCACGGCGCCACGTCATAGCGTGCCGACAGCTTGGCGGTCGCGGTCTCGCCGAAGTCCGAATAGGTCTCGCCACGCGCCGCCGCGCCGAAGGTCAGCTTGTCCCACCACCGCGCCTCGACATCGAGATAGAGGCTGCCGTTGCTGCGATGAACGTCGACCTCGTTGCCGGGCTGGAACCCGACGAAGCCCTGCGCGCCGGATGCCAGCGTGCTCGGCGCCCCCGCGGCGCGATTGTAGCTTTCCGGCTGCCCGGCGCCGATCGCAAAGCCCTCACGACGATACTCGCCACCCGCGGCGATGTTGATGACCGCTGCGCCGAGCGTATATTCGCGCGCCAGGTCGAGGCCGGCGGTCAACTGATCGTAGCGCAGCCGGCCGCTGTCGAAATCACGTGGCGAGGCGCTGCCCAGGGTCGCGTTGCCCGAGTTGCGCGTCTCGAAATCAATCGTGTTGCGACCGTAGCTGACGGTCAGGTCGGTATTCCACCCGCCCAGATCGCCGCGGACGCCGACCGTTCCGTTATAGTCCTTCGACCGCGATCCGATCAGGGGCAGGAAGCCGTCCGGATAAATGCCGACGAGCGCATCCGCGTTGCTGTTCTGCGAATTAGGCAAGCCGGGAAACGGGCCGCCGGGGACGCGCGGGAAAGCGCCGCTCTCGCTGTCGCGCTGCTGGAATCCGCCATTGACATAGGCGGTCCAGTTGCCGTCACCCAGCGGCACCGCGGCATTGACGTAGACCGTGCCCTGCTCGACCTCGGGATCGCCGAACCGCGCGCGGATCCGGGGTGTTGTCAGCCCACGCGGATCTATGTCGGCGCGATTGGTCGGCTGACGCGAGACATATTCGCCCGAGACGGTGAGGAACCCCTCGCTGCCGAGCGCAAAGCCCTTCCACCCGCTGAACGTCGCCGTCTCGCCGTCGCGTATCGACCGCGAGGTCCGTGCCGCATCGTATTTCGTCGCATAGGTGCCGAAGGTGACGTTCGCGCCGCCGCCCTCGCGCGCCTCGCGCAGTCGCAGGTTAATGACGCCGGCGATCGCGTCTGAGCCATATTGCGCTGATGCGCCCTCGCGCAGCACCTCAACCCGGTCGAGCGCAACGGTCGGGATCGTATTGAGATCGACCGCCGCCGAGCCGCGCCCGATCGAGCCGTTGATGTTGAGCAGCGCCGAGGTATGCGCACGCGTGCCATTGATCAGTACCAGCGTCTGGTCCGGCGACAACCCGCGCAGCGTCGCGGGGCGGATCGCATCAGTGCCATCGACCGCTGCCTGGCGCGGGAAGTCGATCGAAGGCGCCACCGTCGACAGCGCATCGGCCAATTCGGTCGTTCCCTGGGCCCGAAGTGCGTCGCCGGTCAGCACATCGACCGGCGACACCGTGTCAAGGCGGCTGCGCCCGGGCGCGCGCGTCCCGGTGACGACGACCTCGCTACCGACCGGCTCTGCGGCTGCAGAGGCGACGTCGCCGGTGTCGGCGGACGCACCCTGTGGCGCAGTCTGCGCCGTAGCGGCCACCGTCAGCGTCGGCAGCAGCAGCGTGGCGCCGGCCAACAGCGCGGCTCGGGTGGTGCTCATCGGAATTCCCCTTCTTGTTCTTCAGGCTTTCTAAGATCCGTCATTCTCTACGTCTCTGATGGTGATTAGGCGGCGAAGGCTTGCTTGCATCCGCCTAAGCGGGGCTTGCCCGCGCCTGTGACGTGCTTAGAGACATAACGGAGCGTGGCGCCGGATGACCGATCGCTCACCACCGTGCCGTTGCGCGGATAGCTTGCACGCGCCGGTCGCCGGCCCGATGTCGCTCGTCGCAACGGCGTTGACGCCTGGGTCTTTAGCGACAAGTGGCTCATCTCCCGCCGCCGGCGACGCGCTGGCATGATCGAAAGAGCGACGCCTGTGCAATTTTTCTCGATGCTCGGGCTGCGGTCGCATGATGTTGCGATCGATCTGGGAACCGTCAACACGCTGGTCTATGTCGCCGGACGCGGCATCGTCATCGATGAGCCATCGGCGGTCGCGCTGGAGGTGCGCGAGGGTGTCCCGCGCGTTTTCGCGGTAGGTGCCGACGCCAAGCTCATGATGGGCAAGACCCCCGAGAACATCCGCACGATCCGCCCCCTGCGCGACGGGGTGATCGCCGACCTCGATGTCGCCGAACAGATGATCAAACATTTTATCGACAAGGTGCACGGTGGTGCGAGCCGTATGCAGCGCCGGCCGCGAATGGTCATCTCGGTCCCGACGGGCTCGACACAGGTCGAACGCCGCGCCATCAGGCAGGCTGCGTTGAGCGCGGGCGCGTCCGAAGTGCGGTTGATCGAGGAGGCGTTGGCGGCGGCGCTTGGCGCCGGCCTTCCGATCACCGCACCGACCGGTTCGATGGTCGTCGACATTGGCGGGGGCACGACCGAAGTCGCCGTGCTGTCGCTGAGCGGGCTGGCCTATAGCAGCTCGGTGCGGGTCGGCGGTGACAAGCTCGATGACGCGATTATCTCGTACATCCGACGCCGCCATAACCTGCTGGTGGGGGAGGCGACCGCCGAGCGCATCAAGATCGCGCTCGGCGCAGCAAGCCGGCCGCATGGACCCGAACGGCGGTTGCGGGTGAAGGGGCGCGACCTTGTCGACGGTATTCCGAAGGAGATCAGCATCGGCGAAGCCGAAATCGCCGACGCGCTTGCTGATCTGGTCGGCCAAATCGTCGAAGCCGTTCTGCGGACGCTCAGCGAGGTGAAGCCGGAACTTGCGGCCGACGTGGTCGACCAAGGCATCGTGCTGACCGGCGGCGGTGCCTTGCTCTCGCGCCTCGATGAGGTGCTCAGCACGGCGACCGGCCTCCCGGTGATGGTTGCCGACGCACCATTGCTTTGTGTCGCGCTGGGCGCCGGCCTCGCGCTTGAGAATGCCAGCCTGCGAGAAGCGCTGTCAGAAGGGTGACTTCGGTTGAGGCCGCCGCCGGCAAGGTCAAATTATAAAGCGGCCTTCTTCAGCGGCTCTGGCTTCTTGTCGTTGGGCAGGATGCGCTTCAGGTGATCGTGAACCGTCCGCTGATTGAAGGGCTTCGACAGGAACGTCGCCTTTTCCGGCATATCTCCCTGGTTTGGTGAGACATGACCGGACGCGATGACGATCTCGATCGGCGGCCAATGTTCGGCGACGTGCCGCGCGAGAGCGAAACCATCGATCGCGCCGGGCATATCCACATCCGAGAATAGCAGGACTGTCCGCTCCCAATGGTGGGACAGGTGCGCGATGGCCTCGTCGCCACCGAGGCATTCGTGCACGCGAAAGCCGGCTTCTTCGAGGATGTATGCCGTCTCCATGCTGATGATGGGGTCGTCCTCGACGACGACGGCATAGGGTGTGAGTGAGGTTGGCATGCCGCCCCAAACCTCCTGCCATCACGCAAGTTGCAAGAGTAACTTAGATCGATCCCTTATTGCCGATGTCCAAATCCGCCACGGTGGGCACTGTATTTACGCCATGCCCTCTAAATGCCCGTTCCAGGGTGGTGCTGCCGGCTATCGGAGCGTCGATCAATCTCATCAACCGCGTAGCCGGCCCCGGGCAGCACACGAGTGGCGAACGGCTCCCATTCACGCCGCATGGCGACGTAGCGACCGAGGCCGTCTGGTCGCACCGCGATTCCGGCGTGCGCGAGGGTTGCCATTGCGGCATCGTCGCTCTTACCGTCTCGCGAGGCTTCAGCCGCGGGGCTGTGGGTTCGAGCCGCCACGGCAAAATGCCGGTGGAGTGTCTGAACCAGCAGAAGAGCGCCCCCGTGGAGTGTCGCGACCGGCGCGGAGTCGACCAACGTCCGGTATCGCTGCCGATCGAGTGCGGAGCCGATCAGTGTCGTCAGGTCGAGAAGCACGACCGTAAACCGCGACACGGCGTAGCGCGGTTCCCTGAATCGGAAGTAGAAGAGCAAGGGGTAGAAATGATGCGCTTCCTTGGTGGCGACGAGGGCGCGGGCCAGGTTTCCGAGCTCGCTGGTCGCGCCGCTGCTGTCACCGTCTGGCAGGAGCCGCGCCAGCATCACCGCGGCATCGCCGGTACCATCGCTCATGAGGTCGATCGTCAGCGCCAGCGCGTTGCGTTCGCGAAGCGCCGAATATACCTGAACGAGGTAACTCAGCACCAGCGACAACACCGACGCACCGATCAACGAATTGGCAAGGAATAATAGCCGCGTCGCGGTCGTGTGGGGGCTGTAGTCGCCGCCGCCGACGATCGACAGACTGTTGCCTGCGATGAGCAGCGCCGTACCAAAATCCGTCGATGCTTCACCGGTCGAGGGCCGGATCGCGGTGCCGAGTTCCGGTTGGATAACCAATGCGGCCCCGACCGCCAGCCCCACTGCCCAGAAGCCGATCAGCGAGACGATGATGATGGGCCCGGCAAAGGACAGGATCGCTCCATGCCATCGGCGGAGCGCCCTGGCGGCAACACGAAAGAGCGCCCAGATCGCGCGATCCCAATAGGGTGCGAACAGCCCCGTACCGACCCGCGCGTATAATATGGTCAGGAAGATGTCGGCGAGGAAAAGCAGCATCAACGCGGCCCCGCCGACCTGTTCGAGTGAGATGGTCGCTTGCATGGCCGGATGCCTCAGGGGATGAAGACCGCGCGCAGGCAGCCGTCCTCCTTGTGCTTGAACATATGATAGCCTTTCGGGCTGTCCTCCAGCGCGAAGCGATGCGTGGCGAGGGCGGCGGGCGTCAGTTCGCCGCGTTGCGCGTGGTCCAGCAGACGCGGAACATAGGCCTGTCCATGCTGCTGCGCGGTCCGCACGGTGACACCCTTGTTCATCAGCAGCCCGAGCGGAAACTTGTCCATCATCCCGTAGACGCCCAGGATCGACAGCGTGCCGCCCTTGCGCACCGCCAGCATCGCCTCACGCAGCGCGGTGCCGCGGTCTGTTTCCATGTACAACGCCTGCTTGACCCGATCATAGGCCTGCTGGAGCCCGGTGCCGCCCGCCTCCATCCCGACGGCATCGATGCAGGCGTCGGGACCTCTGCCGCCGGTCAGTTCCTTCAGCGCCTCGACGACATCGACCTTGGTGTAGTCGAGCGTCATAGCGCCGAACGCGGCAGCCTGCGCCAGCCGTTCGGGATAGCGGTCGATCGCGATCACGCGCTCGGCGCCGAGGATCATCGCGCCTTGCTGCGCCATCAGGCCGACGCCCCCGCAACCCCAGACCGCGATCACGTCGCCGCGCTGGATGTTGCAAAAATCGGCACCCATGAAGCCGGTGGGCGCGGCATCGGAGATGAAGAGCGCGGCTTCGTCCGACACGCCTTCGGGGACGACGAAGCAATCGGTGTCGGCGAACGGCACGCGCACATATTCCGCGTGTGCACCGGCATAACCGCCGAACGCGTGGGAATAGGCGTAGATGCCGGCGGTCGGATAACCGAGCAGCGGCTCCTGCAATTCGGGCTTGGGATGGGTCGTGTCGCACAGCGAATAGAGGTCGTGCTGGCAATACCAGCATTGGCCGCAGGAAATGAACGACGGCACGACGACACGATCGCCGCGCTTCACCTTGGTTACGTCGCGACCGACATCGACGATCTCGCCCATGAATTCATGACCCAGAACGTCGCCCGCCTTCATCGTCGGGATCAGGCCATCGATCAGGTGCAGGTCCGATCCGCAGGTGGTCGACAACCGGACCTTGAGGATCACGTCATTGGGGTTCAGAATCGAAGGATCGTCGACTGTTTCGACGCGCAGGTCGTTGACGCCGTTCCAGCAGAGTGCACGCATCCGGTTTCTCCTAGCGATCGGTGCCGCCGTTGCGGGCGGCGGGTTGCGGATCGGTGGTGGGGATCTCGCCGGTCAGCGCGAGCGCACGGAACCGGTAGAGCGCCTTGGCCACGATCTCACGCGGGACGACGTGGAACAGCTTGCCCACCGCTTCGCCGACAACACCACCGGGGGGATCGAACCGCACGTCGAGATGGAGTTCGGTCCCACGATCGCCGGGCGCGGTGCGGAAGGTGAGCACACCCGTGTTCGCCACATCGGCGCCGTCGAGCGTAGACCAGCGGACCTCGTCATCCGTCGCCTGCGCCGCCGTCCGCCAGCGATACGTGCCGCCGGCCGGACCGTGCGCGACCCAGTCGGTCGCACCATCGTCGGCGGTCGAGACATCGGCAAAGTCCGCCCAGATAGCGGATTGGACATCGGGGCTGAGCCATAGTGCACGAAGTTCGTCGGCGGGCCTTCCGATCGTGATGGCGGCGCGCGCCGCCGCATCCAGAACGTCGTCGGTCGTATCTGCGGTCATTGGTAAGCCCTTTCTGTTGCGACCCGGGATCGCGTGAGGGAAGGCAGCGCAGCCGCCGCAGCGCCGCCGGGGATGACGCGGGTTTGGTGCTGCGGTGCGTTGTCCGGCGCTAGGCAACCACCATGGGCAGCGCGTCCGCGACGGTGCCTTCGGCGCGATAGTCGTCCGGGGTCTCGAAATCCTGCCGGGCCCGCCCGCGGGCCGCCTGCTCGCCGTTCGGCCAGCCGCTGCGATCCGAATAGTCGCGATCGCTGCCTGCGTCGCGCCGGTGGGCGGCCTTCACACCGGTATAGGCGGCGATGTCGAGCAACGTGACGCCCACGACCAGCGCCGTCGCCACCGCAGCATTGTGTCGCTTCGGGTTGTCACGATGCAGTGCAGTGGCAAGCGTCGCGAGATCGAGCGCGTCGCCGCCGATCCGTGCCGCCAGCCCGATCGGCTTGTCGATCGACAGCGTCGGGACTGCACTGGCCAGTTCGCGCGCGCCATAGCCGCGGATCAGCGCCTCCTTGCCTTCCAGACCAAGGCTGCGGGCGAGCTTGCCCGGCGCGACCAGTTCGGCGACGCCGAGCCCGATCGAAAACCAGCCGAGCGCACGGGCGAGCCGGTCGGCACCGCTCATCGAGCTGGGACCTTTACGCTCGACGCGAGGATCGCCGGGCGAGCGGGCGATGCCGGTAAGATTGGTGAGTGACATGGGTGCCTCCGTCAGGGCTGGAGCATGACCTTGATGCAGCCGTCCGCCTTGTCGCGGAACGTCCTGTACATTTCGGGACCTTGGGACAGGTCGACCTTGTGGGTGATGACGAACGAGGGATCGATCTGACCGTCTTCGATCCGGCGCAGCAGGTCGCCGGTCCAGCGGGGCACATGCGCCTGCGCCATGCGGAAGGTCAGGCCCTTGTTCATCGCCTGTCCCATCGGGATCTTGTCGACCAGGCCGAGATAGACCCCGATGATCGAGATGACGCCGGCCGGGCGACAGACAAAGATCATCTCGCGCAACACATGCGGCCGATCGTTCTCCGCCATCAGCATCTGCTTGGCGCGATCAAGCATCGTGTCCGGCTGGCCGAAGCTGACATGGCTCTCGGTGCCGACCGCATCGATGCATTTTTGCGGGCCGAGGCCGCCGGTCAGCTCGTTCAGCCGCTCGACGACGCTTTCCTCGTCGAAGTTGATCGTGATCGCGCCCGCCGCAGCCGCCATCGACAGCCGTTCGGGCAGGTGGTCGATCGCCACCACCTGTTCCGCGCCGAGCAGGATCGCCGAGCGGATCGCCATCTGCCCCACCGGCCCACAGCCCCAGATCGCGACGGTGTCGCCGGGCTGGATGTCGGCCTGCACCGCCGCCTGCCATCCGGTCGGCAGGATATCGGACAGGAACAGCAGCTTTTCGTCATCGATGCCGTCGGGCACCTTGATGTGCGTGGTGTCGGCGAAGGGCACGCGCAGATATTCAGCCTGGCCGCCGGGATAGCCGCCGGTCAGGTGCGTGTAGCCGAACAGCCCCGCAGTGCGGTGGCCGAACGCCTTGTCGCCCAGATCGCCCTTGCGGTTGGTGCGCTGGCACACCGAGAAATTGCCGCGCAGGCATTGCTCGCACTCGCCGCACTGGATGGTGAAGGGGATGACGACGCGATCGCCCTTCTTCAGCTTGCCTTTCGACCCGCTGCCGACCTCGACCACTTCGCCCATCGTCTCGTGCCCCATGATGTCGCCGGGCAGCATCGCGGGCACGAGATTGTGGAAGAGGTGAAGATCGGAACCGCAGATCGCGCAGCTTGTAACCTTGATTATTGCGTCGCGCGGATCTTCGATCGAAGGGTCAGACACCGTGTCGTACCGTATGTCCTCCTTGCCGTGCCAGACTAGGGCCTTCATGCTGGTCTCCTCGGTTAAGGGAGATCACCTAAACTTCTATAATCAATGCCGAACATGCGGGTGATCCCTAGGGAACATCACGCGTCTTCCGGCGCTTGCGCGGCTGCGATGCCGATGTGCGAAGGCCGCGCGCCTTGATCGAGAAGGCATCACCGACCGCTGGGTCAAAAGACGTTGCGAAAGGCGTCGGCGATCAGGATCTGGCGCGTCAGTTGCGCTTTCTCGAAGCCAACCTCTCGTCGTTCCCGGATTACGTCTACGCCTTCGATCGGGAACGTCGGTTCGCCTATGCCAATCCCCCCATGCTGGCGCTCTTCGAGCTCACCTCGGATGAGATGGTCGGCAAGACCTTTGCCGACCTCGATTACCCGCCTGATCTGGCGGCGCTGCTGAATGGCCACATCGATCGCATTTTTGCCGAGGGTGTGACCGTGGAGGATGAGGTATTCTATCGCACCCCGTCCGGTCACGCCGCGTTCTTCGCCTACCTCTGGGGGCCGGTCCGTGGCGCAGATGGGGTCATCGAGCAGGTCGTCGGGGTATCACGCGACACCAGTGAGCGGCGCGCCTGCGAGGAGGCGTTGCGCAAGAGCGAAGCGCGGCTTCGCGCCGCGACTGAGCTGGTGGGCGTCGGTATATACGCCTGGGACCCTGTCACCGGCGCGCTCGACTGGGACGAGCGGCTGCGTGCGATGTGGGGTCTCCCGCCTGACGCAGCAGTCGACGTCGACGTGTATGAGGCCGGCATTCACCCGGACGACCTCCCGCGTGTCCACAGCGCGATAGCGGCATGCATCGATCCGGCGGGCGACGGCCATTACGGCATCGAATATCGTGTGATCGGGCGAGACGACGGCGTCACGCGGCACATCGCGACTTCCGGCCAGACCAGCTTCCGGGAGGGTCGGGCCGTCGGCTTCGTCGGTGCGGCGATCGATATGACAACGCAACGCACCGCCGAGGCGGCAATCCGGGTGAACGAGGCGCAGTTTCGCGGTTTTGCCGCTCACAGCAGCAACCTGATCTGGATCGGAGACCCGGTTGCGGACACGATCATCTATCGAAGTGCCGCCTATGAACGGATCTGGGGCATACCTTGTCCGGCCGGAGCGACCGGTTTCGTCGAATGGATGAACGACGTTCATCCCGATGACCGATCGCAGGTCGAACATGCGCTTTCCTCCGTCAAGGCCGGTGAGGTTGTCCAGTTCGAATACCGGATCATCCGTCCGCAAGACGGCGCGATCCGCTGGCTTCGCGACACCAGCTTTCCGATCCCCGACGATGCCGGTGTCGTGGCCCGGATCGGCGGCATCGCGGAGGATTTGACCCAGGAGGACATTCGTCAGGCGTACGTGGTCAGCGCCCGGGCAACCGAAGCGCGCAAGCTGGGAAACTTCGTCCGGTCGCTCGGTTACCGCGTGCGGACATTCGACAGCGCCGCGGCGTTCCTCGACATTGCGGCGGTCCTCGCTCCCGGCTGCGTACTCGTGGACCTGCGCAAGGCAAGGAGTGACGGACTTTCGGTGCCGCGCGAGCTCAAGGCGCGATCGGTGGCGCTGCCGGTGATCGCGATCGATGCGCCCGGGGCAGACACTGCGGCGGCGGTCGCCGCCATGAAAGCCGGTGCCATCGATTATGTCATCGCCGGGGACGAGGGATTTGCGGCCAGCACGCTCGCAAACGCCATGGCGGAATGTCACGGCGCGGCTCGTCCGACGACTCGCGACGAGAACGCAGGTGCGCGCATCGCCCGGCTGACCACGCGCGAGCGCGAGGTGCTCGCCGGCCTTGTCGATGGCGGCACCAACAAGATCATCGGTCAGAAGCTCGGCATCAGCCCGCGGACCGTCGAACTGCACCGCGCACAGGTCATGAACCGACTCGATGTAGGCAATCTGACCGAGTTGCTCCAGGTCGCGCTCGCCGCCGGCTTCACGCCATCGGGCGGGGACGGCAGGGATCCGGGCAAAATCACCTAGGGATCCTCCGTTTGCCGCCGGCGGCGGCGCATCATCGAACAGGCTTAGTGCGACGTAATGTCCAGCGATGACGCGATTCATGATCCTGACCACGCCCTGGTGATCTTACGGCGACGCTTCGCCTCGCCGCTCGCTTGCGGGCCGGGCGGAAACCGCGCCCGTCGCGCGCTCGATGCGGAGGAGCATTGGGTCATGACCGATGCTATCGCAGATCGCGGCATGCGGATCGTCGTGTGTGACCGCGCCAAGCGCTATAGCGCTCCCCGAACAAGGTCCTGCCGCTATTCGATTGGTGTTGATATCGTCGCGTAACGATGAACTGCGCTTGCTTCGTGTCGGAAGTTCGGAGTTGGCCGTCATGATACCCGATGAAGCAGGAGCAACCGGCCGATGCGCTCGGCCTTCCCTTTTTCACGCCAAAAGGAAGTACGAACGCGGCATCATGATGATCTGGTCCCGGTCCGGATGGGACAAAGCTTCGAGGGAAATCGGGAGGCCGGAGCGATACGCTTCGGCCACGACGATCGGCTGAACCGAGCACGTCAGCAACTTGATCGTGCCCGATCGGCAACAATCGCCTGCACCCGCCTTCATGCCACGGGATGAACGACGCCGGATCAGCCCAGCATGAGAACGGCCTGGCAACATCCAATTCAACCGTGAGCGCCGGCAAAGCGAGCCGAAAGGTGATGCAGCCGGCGGCGATTGCATACTCATAGCCGGCCCAACCGGGAAAACGGCGGCGGAAGAGGTGGGATTCGAACCCACGGAGAGCTTGCACCCTCGCTGGTTTTCAAGACCAGTGCCTTAAACCGCTCGGCCACTCTTCCCGTCGCGCGGTGGCGGTGCCTATGGCAGCAAGGCTCGGACGTGTTCAAGCCCCCTGGTGTCGCTGCGGTCGTCCGTGCCGCGGGCGCGACGATTTGCGGTACCGCCGCAGCACGCGCTGTGTCAGAACCGGACGATCATGAAAGCGGTAACAACTCTCACGCGCGGTCTGGCCGCAGGGGCGTGCCTGATCGCGCCGACGATGGCCCCGGCACAGGACGACAGCGCGTTCCGGACCTATCTGACGCAGGTACGCGGGCGTGCGCTGGCGGCGGGCGTCTCGGCGGCGACGGCCGACAACGTACTGCCCGCGCTGACCTTCAACCCGCGCGTGGTCGCGCTCGACCAGCAGCAGCCCGAAGCGCGCCCCAATGCCCCGGTCCCACGCTTCGCGCCCTATCGCACCATGCACGTCGACACCGCGCGCATCTCGCGCGGACGCGCCACCTACACCGCACAGCGCGCCCGGCTGGCGCGGGTCGAGGCGGCGACCGGCGTACCCGAGGAGATCATGGTCGCGATCTGGGGCCATGAGACCAACTACGGCAGCTACACCGGCGATTTCGACACGGTGCGCAGCCTCGCAAGCCTCGCGTACGAGGGGCGCCGCCGCCCGCTGTTCGAGGGCGAACTGATCGCCGCGCTGAAGATGATCGATCGCGGCGTCTCGCGCACGCAGCTCACCGGGAGCTGGGCCGGCGCGATGGGCAATCCGCAATTCCTGCCCTCCGTCTACCTCCGCCTCGCGCGTGATGGTGACGGAGACGGCCGCGCCGACATCTGGAACTCGGCGGCCGACACACTGGCGTCGATCGGCAATTACTTCGTCCAGGCCGGCTGGCGACGCGGCCAGCCGTGGGGCGTCGCGGTCAACGTGCCCGCCAGCTTCGACCGTAGCGAGGTGCGCAACCGGCTCGTCTCGCCGCGCTGCCCGCGCGTGTTCGAGCGGCACAGCGGCTGGCACTCGATGGCGGAGTGGCGCGCGCTGGGCGTGTCGACGCAGGGCCGCACGCTGGCTGACGACGTGCAGGCGACGCTGATCGAGCCCGATGGCCCCGGCCAGACCGCCTATCTGCTGACGGGCAATTACCGCGTGATCCTCGACTATAACTGTTCGAATTTCTACGCGCTGTCCGTCGGCCTGCTCGCCGATGCGATTGCGTCATAGCGGCGGGTGACGCGCGCGCGGCGCGGCGCTATGGCATGTCGCCACATCGTTAATTCTCGCTTCGACACACGGAATCATAAATGACCAAGCTGCTGACCGTCCTTGCGCTTCCCGCTGCCGTCGTCGCGCTGGCGATGCCCGCCGTCGCCGCCGCGCCGCAGTTCGACACGCCGGCACCGGTCGCCTTCATGGAGGATCTGTCGTCGGGCGCGGTGCTGTTCGCGCGCGACGCCGATCGCCGGATGCCCCCGGCGTCGATGGCGAAGATGATGACGGTCTACACCGCGTTCCAGATGATCGCGCACGGCGACCTGAAGCTCGACACCGAGTTCGAGGTGCGGCCCGAGACGTGGCAGAAGTGGCACGGCCCGCAGGCGGGGTCGACGATGTTCCTGTCCTCGGGCGAGCGCGTTTCCGTCGCCAACCTGCTCTACGGCATCGTCACCTTGTCGGGGAACGACGCGTGCATCGTGCTCGCCGAGGGTATCTCGGGTACCGAGCAGGCGTTCGTCGAGCGGATGAACGAGGATGCCGCGAAGCTGGGGCTCAAGAACAGCCACTTCGGTACCGCGAACGGCTGGCCGGACGGCGGCGTCACCTATGTCACGGCGCGCGATCTCGCCACGCTGGCGGCAGCAACGATCCAGCAGCACCCGAAGCTCTACAAGCAATTCTATTCGCGGCGTGATTTCACCTGGGGCAAGACGTTGGGCGGCGGGCAGGCGATCACCCAGGCCAATCGTGACCCGTTGCTCGGCCGGGTTGCCGGCGCCGACGGTCTGAAGACCGGCCACACCGATGAAGCCGGCTATGGCTTCACGGGTTCGGCCGAGCAGAATGGCCGCCGGCTCGTGATGGTGCTGGCCGGGCTGACCAGCTTCAACCAGCGCGCGAGTGAATCGGTGCGCTTCATGGAATGGGGCTTCCGCGCGTGGCAGGCCAAGCCGGTCGTGAAGGCCGGCCGCGAGGTCGGCACTGCCGCGGTCCAGCTCGGCAGCGCACGCGAGGTGAAGCTCGTCGCGCCGAAGGACCTGACCGTCACGATCCCGTCGGGCAGCCGGCCGAAGCTCGCCGCGAAGATCGTCTATGACGGCCCGATCAAGGCGCCGATCAAGCAGGGCGCGCACATCGCCGATCTCGTCGTGTCGTCGCCCGGCCTGCCCGAGCAGCGGATGCCACTAGTCGCCGGTGGCGACGTCGGCGAGGCGGGCTTCTTCGGCCGTGCATGGCAGGGGCTGTTCGGCTGACCGGCAGCACCGGCATGACAAGAGGGCGGTTCCTCAGCCTCGAAGGCGGGGAGGGGGCAGGCAAGTCGACGCAGGTCCGCGCGCTCGCCGCCGCGCTTGGCGACCGGGGGATCGACACCGTCGTCACCCGCGAGCCCGGCGGCAGCGAGGGGGCGGAGGCGATCCGCGCGCTGCTGATGCAGGGCGAAGCGACGCGCTGGAGCGCGCGCGCGGAGGCATTGCTGTTCGCTGCCGCGCGGGCCGACCATGTCGAGAAGGTGATCCGCCCCGCGCTGGATGCCGGGCATTGGGTGATCTGCGACCGTTATCTCGACTCGACCCGCGCCTATCAGGGGCTGGCGGGCGGGATTGACGATGCAGCGATCCGCGCGCTGCACGATTTCGGCGCGCAGGGGCTGCTCCCGGATCGCACCTTCCTGCTCGCGCTGCCGACTGCGATCGGTGCGGCACGGGCGGCAGCGCGGGACGGTGCCGCAGCCGACCGGTTCGCGCGGCGCGATCCGCACTTCCACGCCGCCGTCGCCGCCGCGTTCGAGGGCTTCGCAGCGCGCGAGCCTGCGCGCTTCACCCGCATCGACGCCACGCTCCCGCCCGAGGCGGTGACCGCAACGATACTCGACGCGCTGGCGGACCTGCTGCCGTGACATCGCTCCGCGGTCATCGCACCGCGATCGACGCCTTTCTGGCGGCGAGCACCGGCGGTGCGCTCCACCACGCCTGGCTGCTCGCCGGCCCGCTTGGCGTCGGCAAGGCGACGTTCGCGCAAGCCGCCGCGCTTCGGCTGCTTGCCGATGCGATGACGCCGGGCGTGGTGCCGCCCGGCTTCGCGGTGCCCGATACCCATCCCGCCGCAAAGCTGATGGCCGCAGGCTCGCATCCCGATTTGCGCGTGCTGCGCCGGCTCGCAAAGAAGGACAAGGAGGACGAACTCGCGCGGTCGATCACCGTCGACCAGATCCGCAGCCTCGGGCCGTTCCTCGGCACCATGCCCTCGCTGTCACCACGCCGTGTGATCGTGATCGACGCCGCCGACGATCTCGAACGCCCCGGCGCGTCGAACGCGCTGCTCAAGAGCCTCGAAGAGCCCCCCGCCGGCACGGTGTTTCTGCTGGTCAGCCACGCGCCCGGCCGGCTGCTGCCGACGATCCGCTCGCGTTGCCGACTGCTGCGCTTCGATCCGCTCGACGACGCCGACATGGCGGCAGTGCTGGCGGACATCCTGCCCGATACCGATCCCGACGAACGTGCGGCGCTGGTGCGGATCGGGGAGGGGGCCCCCGGCCGTGCGGCCGGCTATGCCGGTCTCGACCTCGGTGCGATCGACACTGCCGTGGAAGCGATCGGCCGCGACGGCGACCCGACCCTCACGCGCCGCTCGGCACTCGCCCGCGCGCTGTCACCGAAGGCCGCGCAGCCCCGCTACGAGGCGTTCCTCGATCGGGTCCCGACGGTGATCGCGCGCATGATCGCGCTGCGCGTCGGCACCGATCTGCGTGCCGCGCTCGACGCCTATGACGAGGCGCGCAAGGTCGCCGCCGCGGCGCGCAGCCTGTCGCTGGATGCACAGGGCACCGTCTACGAACTCACCGGGATCGTCGCCCGCCTCGCCGGCCCCAACCAGCCGGTCCGCTGACTTCGTCGCCCCTGCGCGGGCAAGGGCCCATGTCTGTCTCGTGCCGCGGCCGGTATGACACATGGCGCTCCCGGCCTGTGTCACCCCCGCTTGTTCTGCCGACCATCAAACCCTAGTGAAGCGGCATGGGCGACCCCTTCTATATCACCACCGCGATCAGCTATCCCAACGGCCGTCCGCATATCGGCCATGCCTATGAGGCGATCGCCGCCGACGCCATCGCGCGTTTCCAGCGTCAGGCCGGGCGCGACGTTCGCTTCCAGACCGGCACCGACGAACACGGCCTGAAAATGGTCCAGACCGCACGCGACAAGGGCGTCGAGGTCCGCGCGCTCGCCGATGAAATGTCTGGTTATTTCAGGGGGATGTGCGACGCGCTGAGCATCAGCTATGATCGGTTCATCCGCACCACGGACGCCGATCATCATGTCGCCAGCCAGGCGCTGTGGCGTGCGATGGCCGCCGCCGGAGACCTGTACCTCGATCGCTACGAGGGCTGGTATTCGGTCCGTGACGAGGCGTTCTACGACGAGAAGGAACTGGTCGACGGGGAGGGGGGCGAGAAGCTTTCGCCGCAGGGCACCCCCGTAACGTGGACCGCGGAGGAGACGTGGTTCTTCCGTCTCTCCAAATACCACCAGCCGCTGCTCGATTTCTACGCCGCCAACCCCGACTTCATTCGCCCGGAATCCCGCCGCAACGAGATCCTGCGCTTCGTCGAGGGTGGCCTGTCCGACCTGTCGGTGTCGCGCACCAGCTTCGACTGGGGCGTGCCGGTTCCCGACAGCCCTGGACACGTCATGTACGTGTGGGTCGACGCGCTCACCAACTACCTGACCGGTGCGGGCTATCCCGACGGGAAGATGCCGCACTGGCCGGCCGATCTGCACCTGATCGGCAAGGACATCGTCCGCTTCCACGCCGTCTACTGGCCGGCGTTCCTGATGTCGGCCGGTGTCGCGCTGCCCAGGACGGTGTTCGGCCACGGCTTCCTGCTTCATCGCGGCGAGAAGATGTCCAAGAGCCTCGGCAACGTCGTCGATCCGCTCGGTCTGGCGAATGCGTTCGGCGTCGACGGTCTGCGGTATTTTCTGCTTCGCGAAGTCAGCTTCGGGCAGGACGGCAGCTACGCGGCCGACGCGATCGTGACGCGCGTCAACGCCGAACTGGCGAACGCGTTCGGCAACCTGGCGCAGCGGACCTTGTCGTTCATCGCCAAGAACCTCGGCGGTGCGCTTCCGGAAACGGGGCGCACGGACGTGGCGGACGCCCAGCTGATCGAGGAGGTCGTCGTCGCCTGCGCCGGCTTCAAGGCGGCGTTTGACGACCTGCTGCTCAGCCAGGGCATCGAGGCATGGATGCGCGGCGTCTTCGCCTGCAACCAGTACATCGACGCGCAGGCCCCGTGGGCACTCCGCAAGACCGATCCTGAGCGGATGCACGCGGTGCTCGGCACGCTGGTCCGCGCGATCCGGATGCTGGCGATCACGATCCTGCCGGTGGTACCGGCCGGCGCGGGGCTTATCCTCGATCTGCTCGGCGCAGAAGACCGTGGCCACGCCGCGATCGACGACGACGGCTGGTACGCGCGACAGGCGGCGGCCGGCTTCGTGCTCGCGACCCCGACGCCTGCGTTCCCGCGGCTGGAGATGCCGGCGGAAGTGGAGCCGTCCTGATGCTCGCCGACAGCCATTGCCACCTCAATTACAAGGGGTTGGTCGAGGAACAGCAAGCGGTGCTCGAACGTGCGCGGGCGCGCGGCGTCACCGCGATGCTCAACATCGCCACGCGGGAGAGCGAGTGGGACGCGGTGCTCGCCACCGCCGAGCGTGAGCCCGACGTGTGGGCGACGGTCGGCATCCACCCGCACGAGGCCGACGCGCACCCGCATGTCGATACCGCCAGGCTGGTCGCGCGCGGCCGGCATCCGCGGGTGGTCGGCATCGGCGAGAGCGGGCTCGACTATCATTACGATCATTCCGACCGCGATCGCCAGCAGGCGAGCTTCCGCGCGCACATCGCCGCCGCGCGCGAATTGCAGGTTCCGATCGTCGTCCACACTCGCGACGCCGAAGAGGACACCTTGGCCATCCTGCGCGAAGAGATGGAGCAGGGGACGTACACCGGCGTGATCCATTGCTTCACCGCAAGCGCCAATTTCGCCGATGCGGCGCTCGAACTCGGATTCTACATTTCTATTTCCGGCATCGTGACGTTCCGAAACGCGACCGACCTGCAACAAACCGCCACCCGGCTGCCTCGCGAGCGGCTTCTTATCGAAACCGACGCGCCATTTCTGGCGCCGATTCCGCACCGCGGCAGGCCCGGCGAGCCGTCGTTCGTTGCCGACACTGCTGCGTTCCTCGCTCGTCTGCGCGGCGAGGATCTCGAGGAATTACAAACCTATACCGCGCGCAACTTCCACGATTTGTTCAGCAAGACGCACCCGGCGTGAAGGTCCGCATCCTCGGCTCCGGCACTTCGTCCGGCGTCCCTCGCATCGGCAACGACTGGGGCGACTGCGATCCGA
Source organism: Sphingomonas sp. 8AM (assembly GCF_902506455.1). Lineage (GTDB taxonomy): Bacteria > Pseudomonadota > Alphaproteobacteria > Sphingomonadales > Sphingomonadaceae > Sphingomonas. The sequence goes on from NZ_LR733844.1 coordinate 1,663,980, forward strand.
CCGAGCCGCGTAACCGACGGAAAAGATCGTCGATTTTGGTCGAGCACGAAGGCACTCGCATCCTCGTCGACACCAGCCCCGACATGCGTGAACAATTGCTGGAGGCGCGTGTCGAGCGGTTCGACGCCGTGATCTGGACCCACGAGCACGCCGACCATGTCTTTGGAATCGATGATCTTCGTCAGGTCTATCATGTGCTCGGTCGCCCGGTAGAAGGCTATGCGCGGTCGCGCACCGCCGCCGCGCTCCGCCGGCAGTTCGGTTATGTGTTCGAGGGTAACCGCGGCTACCCACCCACAGTCAATCTCAACGACTTACCTGATCGCCTTCAGATCGGCGCGATCGCGATCAGCGTCGTCGATCAGCCCCACGGCGGGATTACTTCTGCCGGATTGCGCTTTGAGGCCGCCGGGCAGGTTATCGGATATGCAACCGATATCAGCGCGATGACGGCCAGTATGCATGATCATTACCAAAACCTGGACGTCTGGATTGTCGACGCGCTGCGCCGTCGTCCACATCCGACGCATCCCGACCTTGCAACGGTGCTGGCGTGGCAGGAAGCGCTGCGACCACGCCGCACCGCGCTGGTCCATATGGACCAATCGATGGACTATGCCTCGCTATGTGCGGAACTTCCGGCCGGCGTAGAGCCAGGTTTTGACGGATGGGAATGGTCGGCGTGACGGACCGAAGCATGCAGGTCGCGATCCTGCTCCTTGTGCTGGTCCTGCCGCTGACCAGCTTGATAGCGCGACGCGTACCAGCACGTACCATGTTGATCTACGGCGCGATCTGGCTCGGAATCGCCACGACCCTCCTCGTTACGGCATCCCTATTTACATAACGTGGATTATCGAGACAAGCAGCTGCTCCGAACCAGTCGTCTCGCTCAGCTTTTTGTTGCCCGTGTGGCCTTTGCTTCAGCAGTCAGCACAAGCTCTGCTGCCAGCAACGCACCGGCCTGATCCTGCGCCACCGAGGTCCGCTCGACGAGGTCAATGATGAACTGCGGCCCGAACGGCAGCGGCACTTTCGAACAATCAATGTAACGCGTGCCCTTCCGATCGGCGACGAACAGATGGTTGCCGCCCGGACGTCCGGCGATGTCGACATATTTCCGCAGTTCAATGTAGCCCTCGGTGCCGAGGATGAAGAGCCGCCCGTCGCCCCAGGTCGGCAGCCCGTCGGGCGTGAACCAGTCGACCCGAATATAGCCCGCTCCGCCATCGCCGTGGAGCATCATGTCGCCAAAATCCTCGAATTTCGGATGGTCCGGATGCGCGAAATTGCCGGTTTGCGATGCCAGCACCTGCGCGCGCGTGCTGCCGGTCAGGTAGACGAACTGGTCGGCCTGATGGCTGCCGACGTCAGTCAGGATGCCGCCATTGCGCGCCGGATCCCAGAACCAGTCCGGGCGGTTGGGCGCAGACACCCGATGCGGTGCGAGGTTGATCGTCTGGATGACGCGCCCGATCGCGCCGTCATGCACCATCTGCCCCGCCATCACCGCGGCGGGCACCTCCAGTCGTTCCGAATACATGATCCCGTATTTGCGCCCGGTCTCCTTGATCGCGCGACGCACGTCAGCCAGCTGCGACAGCGTCGTTACCGCTGCCTTGTCGCTGAGATAGTCCTTGCCCGCGCGCATCACCCGGATACCGAGCGGTGCTCGCAGGCTCGGGACGGCCGCGCTGCACACAAGCTTGATTGCGCGATCCTGGAGGATTTCGTCCTCGCTTCGTGCCAGCTTCGCGCCCGGATAGCGTTTGCGGAAGGCGGCGATCTGCTGTGGGTCGGTAGCGAAGAAGCTGGTGAGCACCCCGCCCCCCCGGATCATCGCGTCGGTAATGCCGTAGATGTGATTGTGATCCATGCCGATCACCGCGAACGGCACCCGGTATTTCGCTTCGGGCGCCGGCTTGGCAACCGCGGTCTCGGTCGGCGCATCGCCGCGCGTGGCGGACTGCGCCAGCGCATCGCCCGCCAGCCCCATCAACCCGGCAGTCAGCCCCATGCCCAGCACAGCGCGGCGATCGGAATGCGTCATGATATTGTCCCTCTCAAACCGTCACCAGCGACGTTGGCCATGTCTTTGCTTCGCCCTTGTCCATCGCCTGCTCGCCAAGCAGTGAGGCCACGCTGGCATGATAGGCCTGCTGCAACAGCCCCGGCAGCGGCTTGCCGGATCGTACCGCCTCGCCAAACCCCTCGAACTGCAGCATCGTCTCGTCATACTCACCCCAGCCGAGCGACTCCCCCGGGGTCGTCACCGGCAGCTCCGGAAACCATGTCGCGCCGCCGATCGGAATGGTCCGCTTGTGCCCGCGCTTCACGTCGGCCTGCATCCGCTGCAACGCCAGTGCGCGCGCGGGCACCTCCTGGTAGATGCGGCCCAGCTCGGGTTCGATCGTCCCCTTGCTGCCTTGTACCTGCTCCTCGCACCCGTAGCGCGCATTGTTGAGCAGCGACGTGTAGATCACCTTCCGCCCACCGGCATATTCGTAGATCAACGCAACATGATCGTAGACTTCGCGGCCATCCTTCCAGAAGCAGATGCTGCCTGATCCGATCACCCGCGTCGGTACCGCATCGAGGAACCAGTTGCCGACCTGTAGTTGATGCGTTGCCAGCTCGGTCATCAATCCGGCCGAGCTTTCACGATACAATCGCCAGTTGATCCGACGATCGTCACTGTCCGCCGGAACGGGGCGTCGCCACGCATTGTTGCGGTGCCAGCTGGCGCGGATTTGCGTCACGGTCCCGATCTCACCCGCCTTCACGCGCCGTAACGCGTTCAGATAGGTCGGGTGGAACATCCGCTGATGCCCGATCTGCAGAACCTTGCCACGGGCTCGCGCACGCTCGACCATCGCGCTGCAATCGGCGATCGTCCGCGCCATCGCCTTTTCGCACCAGACGTGCAGCCCGGCATCCATCGAGTCAAACGTGTGCTGCGCATGGCGATGAAGCGGCGTGGCGATCACGACAGCGTCCAGCCCGCGCGCATCGAGCATCGCGCGATGATCGCTGAACTCGGGCGTGCCCGCCGCTACCCACTGCCGCGCCTTGGCAAGATTGGGCGCATACGTGTCGCAGAGCGCAGCGACTCGGCAATTGCGCGTCTTGGCGATATTCTGGATCAGCGCACGCCCGCGGTCGCCGGTGCCGATCACGCCCAGACGCACCTTGCCGGCACCGGCGGTTTCCGCCCCGGCCGCCATGGCCACCCATGGCGTGGCGGTTGCCATCACGCTGCCCGCGCTGGCCGTCAGCACGCGGTCGAGAAACGTCCGGCGGCTCAGGTCGAAGGTCTTGTCGGTCATCAAGCGAACATCCTGGTGGAGGCGGCGGACGCGAAATCGAACAGCATCCGTCGTTTGTCATCATGCAACCGTCGCGCGGCGACGTCATCCGCCACGATCAGGGCAGTACTCAACATCTCGGCCATTGCGCCGCTTCGGTCCACGACGACGGCCGTTCGCGGCGAAATAATGGGTGCTGACGCACCTGGCCGCAGCAGTGCCGCGCGCTCCGGAGCGGCGGTGCCGAACCCGACCGTCGCGGAAATCGACAGCGCCTCGTCGACCAGCTCGACCACGACCAGCGACCGCTCCGGATTGCGCGGATCGGGTACCGCGAGCGACCAGCTGCCGCCCAGGGGGTGCTCGCCGATTACCGCGATCGAACTCTCTCCGGCGGACAGCAGCGCGCACCCTACCCCCGCCGCGCGCAACGCCAATACCGCAAGATCGAGGGCATAACCTTTTCCGAAGCCGCCGAAATCCAGCGCGACCGACGCGTCAAAGGCAATCGTCGCCGCGTGCCGGTCGAGCCGGATCCCCGCCCAGCCGACGGCATGTCGCGCATCGATGGTCGGATCGAAGAGCCCTTCGGTCGCAGCGCGCGCATCATCGATCCGGATCAGCGCGTCGAACAGGATCGGATCGGCGATCTTTGCGGTCTGCCCGGCGCGCAGCGCCTCGTTCATGGCGGTCGCTGGCGACGGGCGGTGGATCGTGAGCGTATCGTCGACCCGCTCGATGGCATCCCGCGCGAGCGCCAGCGCGTCGGAGGCGCCGCCGCCGAAGCGATGCAGCTCGATCCGCGTGCCCATTGCAGCGAAACACAGCTCTCCGCTCGCGGGCAACGCGCCTGTCGAGGCCGCCTGCGGCGTCAGGCTTTGACTTCCCAACCGGGCTGGTAATCGACCGCCCACAATTTCATCGCCTCCGGACTGGTCGGCTTGCCGGTCGAGGGATCGATCGTCAGCTCACTGTTGGTGCGATAGGCAATGTTGCCGAGGTGGCAGAGCGTTGTGCTGATATGCCCCTCCGCGATTGGCGAGGCCAGCGTCGACACATGGCCACGGATCACGTCGACGAAATTGCGGGCGTGATAGACATCGAGGACCCCTTCGCCGACCGTACCGGTGGTCTCGGACGTCGCAGCAGCCTTGACCTGCCGGGTCGGCTTTCCAGCCAGATCGAACAACTCAAAGCCATTGCGGTCGACGACAGCCGACCCCTTGGTGCCGAGCAGCAGGACCCCGCGCCCCCGGCCATAAGCCTGTTGCGCGTTGCAGCTCTGCCCGTTCCAGCGGATCGCACGGTCGCCGTCGTAGATCAGGTCCAGCGCGAGCGAGTCGTACATCTCCCAGTCGTCGCCCTTGTGAAAACGCTTCGCTCCGCGCGCAACCACCGTCTTGGGATAGGTCAGCCCCATCAGCCAGCGCGCGACGTCCAGTTCGTGCATCGCATTGTTGCAGATCTCGCCGGTGCCATACTTCCAGAACCAGTGCCAATTGTAGTGGACGAGGTTCGAGCGATAGTCACCACGTGGTCGCGGACCCTGCCAGAGATCCCAGTTGAGGTTGGCCGGTGGCGCGACGACGCTGCCGTTGCCGATTGAGCCCCGATTGTTCGCGTACCAGGTCTGTGCCTCATAGACGTCCCCTAGTTCCCCGGCGCGGATCAGCGCACCGAGCTGCTGCGTCTCCGGGCTCGAGCGCTGCTGGTTACCGACCTGTAGCTTGCGCCCGGTGCGCTTCTGCATGGCTATCAGCGCTTCACCCTCGGCGGGTGCGATACCGATCGGCTTTTCCAGATAGCAGTCGCGCCCGGCATCCATTGCATCGACCGCCAGCTTGGCGTGCCAGTGATCGGGAGTCGCCACCGTGATGATATCGACGCTCTTGCGATCGAGCAGCCGGCGGTAATCACCCTCGGTCTTCACACCGCTGTTGCCCTTGGCGGCGAACGCCGCGGCGCGCTTCGCGAGCACATCCGAGTCCACGTCGACGAGATGCGTGATCGTGACGTTCGGCTGTTTGGCAAAGGCGCTCAAATGCGCCTGTCCGCGGCCGTTGACCCCGACGACCGCGACGCGGAGCCGGTCGTTGGCGCCCTTGATCTGCGCATAGCTTCGCGCACTGATCGCGACACCCAGCGCCGCACCGGCGCCGGTTAACATCGTTCGACGATCGATCATCGGCTCATCCCTTTGAATTCACGAATCTTGATCGACCGGAAGTCGACGCGGTCGCCATGGTCCTGCAACAGGATCGGGCCCTGCGCGCGCTCGCCGAACTGCGGCCATTTGGCATACTTGCTTTGCGCCACCAGCGCCCGGAAAGCTGGTGATCCACGCTCATATTCCACGACCTTGAAGCCGTTGAGCCAGTGTTCGACATGATGGCCACGCGACACGATCACGGCGCGGTTCCATTCGCCCGGCGGGTTGATCCGCTTGCCCGGGCTGTCGGGATCCGACAGGTTGCGGGCCGGGATGAGGTCGTAGAGCGAGCCGAGCGTGCGATTGCCGTCGCGGCCGCGCTTGGCATCGGGATGCCGCGCGTCGTCGAGAAGCTGGTACTCCAGCCCGATGGCCGACCCCTCGCCCTTCGACAGCGCCGGGTCGACGAAATATTTGATCCCGCTGTTGGCACCCTCCCTCAGCCGGAAATCCACCGACAGTTCAAAATCCCGGTATTCGCGGGTCGTGATGATGTCACCACCGTTGGTCGATTCCGCGCCGTTGGCGCCTTCCACGGTCAACAGGCCGTTGGCGATCGACCAGCCCTTCGCCGGAAAGCCGCTGCCCTTCGCCGCGGTCCAGCCGCTGGTACTCCGCCCGTCCCACAACAGCTTCCAGCCTGCGCCGCGCTCGTCGTCGGACAATTGGTTCGAAAGCCAGCCCTGCTGCGGTATCCCGGTCGCCGGCCGCGCAAAGCGTGCCGGCCGATCCGTGATCATCCGAACGTTGCGGAAGCGCGCCTCGGGGTGGCGTGCTGCGTCCGCGTCGGGGATGGCGTGCACCTGAAAGGCGATGAACCCGCGGGCGTCCATGTCATCGACGACGTCGGCGGCCGGCACGCCGTTGATCCACGTCCGCAGCCGATTACCGATCGCCTCGACACGATAGTGGTTCCAATCGCCCGAGCGGAAAGCCCGTCGCGCCGCTTCGTTGCGTCCAAGCGTATAGAGCCATTGTCGCCGCTGCTCGTCGTAAAGTCCGCCACTCCATGCCCGTTTCGAGGGATCGATCTCCGCCTGGTAGCCGAAGACAACTCCATTGCGGTAGTCCGGGCGGCTCTGCCCCCGGATCATCACCCCTGAATTGAGCGCCGGATCGGTCTTCGCATCGAATTCGATGATGAAGTCGCCATATTGCGCGTCGGATACCAGCCAGCTGTTCGTCTTGCCCGGTTCGGCACGGCCGACCAACTCGCCGCCGGCGACATCATAGGTCGCGTTGCCCCCGACCTTGTGCCAGCCGCCGAGTCCCGCGCGTGGGGTCACGTCGCGCCACGGCGCGCCTTGCCGCGCAGCTTGGGGCGGCCGGGCGGTGACGATGGTGGGCAGCGAGGTCGACAGCAATGCCCCCGCTACGAGTGTTCGGACCTTCATCAAGCACCCTGCCCTGTTGCGAGGCCCGGACGCGAACGCCCGAACCGTTTTGTGACGGGTGCCATTGCACCTCTCCCGACACTGAGCCTAGGTCGCGGCCCGACCACTTGCAATAGACATGTCAGACATTGGCGACCGCCTTACGTTAGGCTAGGGTCACATCCCGGCGTCGCAACGGTCGCCTGCGGACGAAACAGGACGATCGATGCGGAAGACAGAGAGTGGCGGCAAATTGTACCGCGGGATTGTCGACGCGATCATGGCTGACGTCGCCGACGGCATCTACCCGGTCGGGACGCGCCTGCCTGCCGAACGCGACCTGACCGAGCGCTTCGGGGTAAGCCGCCCCACCGTCCGCGAAGCGATGATCGCTTTGGAGATGCAGGGGATCGTCGAAGCACGCAAAGGTTCGGGCGTTTTCGTGCTCGCGACCGGAGCAGTCGATGCGAGTCGCGAGCTCGACATCGGCGCGTTCGAGATCACCGAGGCACGGCGATTGCTGGAGGGCGAGGTGGCCGCGGTGGCCGCCACCGAGATCGATACGGCGCAACTCGCTGAACTCAGGTCCTTGCTCGCCCAGATGGAGCAAAGCGACGTGTCGGCCGCCGAGGATGCCGACCGCCGCTTTCACATCGCGATTGCCGAAGCGACCGGGAATGCGGTCATCATCGCTGCAGTCACCGATTTCTGGGACATGCGCTTTCGGTCGCCACTTGCGCGCGAGGTGCTCGTGAAGGCGGGCAGCCTCGGAACCGAGAGCCGGATGGCGGAACACGGCCGCATCCTTGCCGCGCTGGAGGTGCGTTCGCCCGTCGACGCGCGCAATGCGATGCGCGACCATCTCTCGCGCGTGATCGACCATCTGCTCGACGTCACCGAAACCGAAGCAGTCGAGCGCGCACGCGCGGAAGCCACGCAGCGCCGCCATGCGCTTGCCCGTCGTGCCGTATGAAATCGCGGTGAGCATTGTCAGCATGGACTGACAATGCTACCTGACAACTAGGTAAGGACGCGTTCGGCGGACTGTCACAAGGCAGCAGCCGTTTTGCACAATGCAGCGCGCCAGCCGGCAGGGAGAGGGCTTTTGTCCAGTCAGCACCGCTACAAGCGCCATCTGTACGTCTCAATCAGCCTGATAAGCATGGTCGCCGCTGCGCCGATCCGCGCGCAGACCAATGCACAGGCGCCCTCCCCGGCCGCTGCAGATCAGGATCTGCCCGAGGGCCAGGTCGCCGACATCGTCGTCACCGGCTTCCGCGCCGCACTGAACAACGCCCTTAACCAGAAACGGAACGAAACCGCGGCAATCGACAGCATCGTCGCGGAGGACATCGGTAAATTCCCCGACTCCAACCTTGCCGAGTCGATGCAACGCATCCCCGGCGTCGCCTTGTCGCGCGGCGACGGCGGCGAAGGTCGCAACATTTCGGTTCGCGGGTTGGGCGCGCAATTTACGCGAGTCCGCATCAACGGCATGGAGGGTGTATCGCAGGTCAGCGGCAGCGATATCCGCGGTGGCGTCGCCACCGGCCGCTCGTTCGACTTCGTGACCTTCCCGACCGAGATCTTCTCGGCGTTGTCCGTGCGCAAGACGATGTCCGCCGACGTCGAGGAAGGCTCGCTTGGCGCGACCGTCGACCTGCGTGCACCACGCCCGTTCGACCAGAAGAAGGACTTCGTCCTTTCCGGAACGGCGCGCGGCATCTATAACGACATCAAGAAGGACGTCGACCCGCGCCTGTCGGCGATCGTCTCGAAGAAGTTCGGCGATACGTTCGGCATCCTTGGCAGCGTTGCCTATTCGAAGCGGCGGATCGACGAATACGCCTATTCGGCTGTCGACGTCGTTCCGACCTATGTCTACGGGCAGGCCGCCCCCAACGGTGCGCCGAATGCGGGCGTGATCTTCCCGTTCTGCACCCCGGTGGGCTACAGCTACAACGGCGCCGCCACGACCAGCCCGGTGCCGGGCTACGCCCAGCCCAACGCGGTCGCGATCGGTGCGGACGCCAATAATTGCAGCGCCGGCAATCCGCGTACCGGCACCGCCGCAGCGTATGATTACATCATGAGCCGCACCGGCGTCAGCGGCCGCCCTGGCGGCGGCGTCTTCCTGCCGCGCCTGCCGCGCCCGGTGAAGAGCAGCCAGGACCAGCAGCGCCTCGCCGGCACGCTCACCTTGCAGTGGAAGCCGAGCGACAACACCGACATCTCGCTCGACGGCCTCTACTCGCGCTTCAAAGTCGACCGGCTCGACGCCTATTTCGATGCGCGGTCGTTCGGGCGGGCGATCTCCAATAACGGTCAGCCGCTTACCTCGGTGCGCGAGATCGAGGTCGACGACAATGGCTCGCTGATCCACGGCCTGTTCGATGGCGTCGATCTGCGCTCGGAGATGCAGCAGGAGCGGTTCACCTCCGAATACCGGCAGGCCAATCTCAATTTTGACCATCGCTTCTCGGACAAGGTCCGGCTGTTCGGTCTTGTCGGCATCAACGAATCCCGTCTTGATGTGGACCGTCTTCAAGTCGCGGTCGATTCGAACGACACGCGCGACTGGTCGATCGACTTCCGCGACAATCCCGACATTCCGAAGATCGGTTACGGGATCGACACGACCAACCCCGCACTGTTCCGCTACGGGCCGCCGCTCACCAACGGCGACCAGCAGGGGCAGCTGTCGAATTTCATCCGCCGCAACGTCATCCTCAGCAAGACCTTCGAGCTGAACGGCGAATGGGAGGCCGCGCACGGCTTTACCGTCGTGGCTGGCGGCCAGTATCGCACCAACAGGTACACCGCGCGGGAACGCCAGCTGGGCACGACGACGCCGCTGACCCTGCCCGCCGGCGTGTCGATCGCCGACTTCACCTATACCACGAACGGCATCGGCAAGAACCTTGACGGGCAGCTTCAGGACTTTGTGTCGGTTGATCCGATCAAGTTCCGCAACGCGGTGGGTCTCGACGATTACGCCTATTGCAGCATCGAATGCGCGCGCGGGACGTACGGCGGCGTCGATGAAAAGTACAAGTCGGGTTATCTGATGGTGCGCTTCGATACCAAGGATGTGCTGCCGTTCGGGCTCCGCGGCGACGCCGGTGTTCGCTACGTCCACACCGATCTCGATACGTACGGGCCGATCACCACTGCCGCGCCGGCCGGTTCGACCTATTCGTCGCGGTTCGTGATTTCGGAAGTTAGCCGATCGTATGAGGATTGGTTGCCGGCGGTAAACCTCGCACTGGATATCACCCCCGAGCTGATCGCGCGCTTCTCGGCAGCGCGCGTGATGTCGCGGCCATCGTACGGCCAGCTCATCCCGGCGGGATCGGCGAACCTCGTCATTCAGACGGCCTCGTTCAGCAATCCATTTCTCGACCCGATCCGGGCCAACACGATCGATGCCGCACTGGAGTGGTATTTTGCGCCGGGTTCGCTGGTCTCGCTCGGCTATTTCTACAAGAACATCGAAACCTACATTCAGGCGCTGCCGCAGCTGGTGCCGTTTCAGGATATCGGCCTTCCGCTTTCGCTGCTGACCGGCACGCAGTTGCGCCCGACCGACCTGTTCAGCGTGCAGCGCAACGTCAACACCCCTGGCGGGCCGCTGCGCGGCTTCGAGGTCAACGTACAGCTGCCGTTCCGCTTCCTTCCCGGCGCGCTCAGCAACTTCGGCGCGCTCGGCAACTTCACCCGCGTTCGCTCGAACATCACGTACCTGCTTGGCAACGGCCGGACTCGCGTGGCGCCGCTGGTGGGCCTGTCGGGCGAAACCGCAAGCGGCACCCTCTATTACGAGGACAGCAAGTTCAGCATCCGCTCGACGGTCAATTACCGTTCGCCGTTCCTGACGGCAGTCCCGAGCGGCTCGGTTGATGCGGATGCCTCCGTGAACGCCAGCTCGATCTTCGTCGATGCCTCCGCCTCGTACAATCTGACGGAAAACATCAAGCTGATCGCCGAGGTATCGAACATCACCAACGAGACCAATCGGCTTACGGCCGACACCGTTCGTCAGGACCCGCTCTACACCGCCTATTTCGGGCGCACTTACGCGCTTGCGATCAATTTCCAGCTCTGACCCACGGATGCCGATGACCGATCAGCGACCTGCACCGCTAAAGGCCGGCGGCAACATCCGCTGGGTGATTTGCGCCCTGCTGTTTTTTGCCACGACCATCAACTACATCGATCGGCAAGTCATCGGCATCCTCAAGCCGACGCTCCAGTCGGAGCTTGGCTGGTCCGAGATCGACTACGGCACGATCGTCTTCTGGTTCCAGGCCGCTTATGCGATCGGCCTGCTGGCGTGCGGGCCGATCATCGACAAGGTCGGCTCGAAGCTCGGCTATGCCGCCGCGATCACCTTGTGGAGCGTCGCGGCCATGGTCCACGCGCTGGTGCGCAGCCCCGGCGGGTTCGCCATGGCCCGCTTCGCCTTGGGCCTCGGTGAATCCGCCAACTTTCCGGCAGCGATCAAGTCGGTGGCGGAGTGGTTTCCCAAGAAAGAGCGTGCGTTGGCTGCGGGCATCCTCAACGCCGGCGCCAATGTCGGCGCGATCGCAACGCCGATCGTCGTGCCGATGATCGCGCTCAGCTACGGGTGGCAGGCGGCCTTCCTCATCACCGGCGCGCTCGGTTTCCTCTGGCTGGCGGCGTGGCTGCTCTTCTATCGTGCTCCGGCCCAACATCCCCGCGTCGGAGCGCAGGAGCTAGCCTATATCGCCGCCGATCAGGACAATGACGCCGGCACCGAACCGATCCGCTGGTCGCAACTGTTCCGCCGCCGCGCGACCTGGGCGTTCGTCATCGCCAAGTTCCTTACCGATCCGGTCTGGTATCTGTTCCTCTTCTGGCTTCCCGATTTCTTTGCCAAGCGCCACGGGCTTGACCTCAAGACCTTCGGCCCCCCGCTGATCGCGGTCTATCTGCTCGCCGACGTCGGCAGCATCGGCGGCGGCTGGCTGTCGTCGGCGCTCATCAAGCGCGGCTTCAGCGTCAATGCGGGACGGAAACTCGCGCTGCTCGTTTCCGCGATCCTCGTGACGCCGATCGTCTTCGCCAGCAGCGTATCGAGCCTGACCGCCGCGGTAGCGATCATCGGGCTGGCGGCCGCCGCGCATCAGGGCTGGTCGTCCAACCTCTACACGATGGTGTCCGACACCTTCCCGCGCACGTCGATCGCCTCGGTGATGGGGATCGGCGGGGCGGCGGGCGCGATCGGCGGGATGATTATGGCGAAGTACGTTGGGCAGGTGCTTGAGACGGTAGGGACCTATGTGCCGGTGTTCCTGTGGGCTGGTAGCGCCTACCTGATCGCTCTTTTGCTCGTCCACCTGCTGGTGCCGAGGCTCGATCGCAAAATCGCCAGCTGACCTCCTGCGCCCGCACGTGATCCCGGGCGCCCCTCTACCTCTACCTCTACCTCTAGCTTCTCGCGGTCAGCGTCTTGGCAAGCGCCGCGTGCCAACCGGACGCGAGGATTGCGCGTGCCTCGTCCGGCATCTTCGGCTCGAAGCAGGCAGCGCGCGCCCAGGTTGCCGTCAAGGCGTCCAGATCCTTCCAGACTCCTGTCGCCAGCCCGGCGTGAAACGCAGCCCCGAGCGCGGTCGTCTCCAGATGCCGCGGCCGCTCGACCGGGACCTGCAGCATGTCGGCGAGGAACTGACACAGCCAGTCGTTCGCCGCCATTCCACCGTCGACGCGGATCGTCGCCGGCGGTTCACCGCCATCGGCGACCATCGCGTCCGCCAGATCCATCGTCTGATAACCGACCGCCTCCAGCGCGGCCCGCGCCAGATGCGCCTGCGTCGAGCCGAGCGTCAGCCCGAAGATCGCGCCGCGTGCATCCGGATCCCAGTGAGGCGCGCCGAGCCCGACGAACGCCGGGACCATATAGACGCCGTGACTGTCGGGGACCTGCGTCGCCATATCGTCGGTGTCGCGGGCGTGGGTGATGACGCCGATCCCGTCCCGCAGCCATTTTACCGCCGCGCCGGCAATGAAGATCGACCCCTCCAGCGCATAGGTCACCTTCCCATCCAGTCGGTAGGCCGGTGTGGTCAGCAATCGATGCTCGGATGCGACCGCTTCCGCACCGGTGTTGAGAAGCATGAAACAGCCGGTACCATAGGTCGATTTGACCATTCCCGTCGCGAAACACGCCTGCCCGAACAGCGCCGCCTGCTGATCGCCCGCGACGCCGGCGATCGGGATCGCAGCGTCGAACAGCCCGTTGGCGGTGTGGCCGAAGATATGGCTGTTGTCGTGCACTTCGGGCAGCATCGCCATCGGCACGTCAAACAGCGCGCACAACGCCTCGTCCCAGCGCTGCGCATGGATGTCGTAGAGCAAGGTGCGGCTGGCATTGGTGATGTCGGTCGCATGCACCGCGCCGTTGGTCAGCCGCCAGAGCAGGAAACTGTCGATCGTGCCGAACGCCAGCTCGCCTCTCTCCGCCCGTTCCCGCGCACCTTCCACATGATCGAGGATCCACGCCAGCTTCGTCGCCGAGAAATACGGGTCGAGCAGCAGCCCGGTCTTCGCACGCACGACGCGCTCGTGCCCTTCTTCCTTCAATCGCGCGCAGAGTTCGGCGGTACGCCGATCCTGCCAGACGATTGCGTTGTGGATCGCTGCGCCGGTCGCGCGATCCCATACGACGACCGTCTCGCGCTGGTTGGTGATACCGATCCCTGCGATGCCCTCCGCACCAACGCCGCTCTGCCGGATCGCCTCGCGCGCCGTGTCCAGCGTGTCGCGCCAGATGTCCTCGGGATCGTGCTCGACCCAGCCGGGATGCGGGTATTGCTGCGCGAACTCGCGCTGCGCGGTCGCGACCGGTCGCGTGTCGACGCCGAAAACGATCGCCCGCGTCGACGTCGTGCCCTGATCAATCGCGAGAATATGCTGCGGACCCGCCACGTCTGTCTCCTCGATTGTCAGTTGCGCGCGCGCGGCGGCAGGTAGGGCCGCACGAGATATTGGTAGATGGCGGCGCCCGTCACCCCGCCGACCAGCGGCCCCGCGATCGGCACCCACCAGTAATTACCGGGCCCGGGCAGCGCAGAGTCGCCCCAGCCCATCAGCCAGCAAAAGAGCCGTGGGCCAAAGTCGCGCGCCGGATTGATCGGCCATCCCTCCAGATAGCCCGCCGACGCACCGATGCACGCCACGAGCAAGCCGATGATCAGCGCACTGGCATTCGCCATCGGCGCCTGGGTGTTGAACTCGTCGGTGATCGCGAAAATACCGAGCAGCAGGATCGCGGTCAGCACCACTTCGTCCCAGAACGCGTGGGCCCGGGTAATATGCGCGCCCGGCGCGGTGAAGAACACGCCTGCTGCGCCACCAGCGGCGCGGGTCAGGCCGTGTGCGCTGTTATATGCCTCGATCACCGGGCCGAACAATTGGTAGACCAGCGCCGCGCCGATCATCGCGCCGACGATCTGCGCCGCCACGTAAGGCAGGATCTTGCGTTTCGGGAAATCTCGGAAGATCGCGAGTGCGATCGTCACCGCCGGGTTGGCATGCGTGCCGGACACGGCACCGGTTACATAGATCGCCAGCGTCACGGCCAGTCCCCAGGCGATGCACACGCCCCAATAGGCGGTCGCATAGGGACTTGGATCGTAGAGGATCAGCATCGCCGCGGCGGAGTTGCCAAGCGTGATGATGATCGTCACCGCCAGTGCCTCGGCGATCAGTTCGCCCCTGAAGCCATGCTGCCGCGCCACGTACCATCCTCCCCACGCGCCTCATGGGGGCGCTGTGCGATACCTTCCTATGTTTGCGAGCAAGGTCAATGCCGGTTTGAAGCGCAGCCTGAACTTGCCATATGTTGGCCCGACCCAACCGTTATGAGGCGCTTCCCGTGCAGCATCCGAACCAAGCCCTCGACGAAGAGGTCGACCTGCTGATCGTCGGCGGCGGGATCAACGGCACAGGTATCGCGCGCGACGCGGCGGGCCGCGGATTGTCGGTACTGCTCGTCGAACAGGAGGATCTGGCGAGCCATACCTCGTCTGCCTCTACCAAGCTGATCCACGGTGGCCTCCGCTATCTCGAATATCGCGAGTTCCGGCTGGTTCGCGAGGCGCTGATCGAGCGCGAGCGACTTTGGCGGATGGCACCGCACATCATCTGGCCGCTGGAGTTCGTGCTCCCGCAAAGCAATTCGCCACGTCCGGCGTGGCTCGTCCGGCTGGGTCTGTTCCTGTACGATCATCTCGGCGGTCGTAAACGGCTGCCCGCCACCCGCACCGTCGCGCTCGACCGCGATCCGGTCGGTCGAGGACTGAAGCCCGGCAATCCCAAGGCGTTCGTCTATTCGGATTGCTGGGTCGAAGACAGTCGACTGGTCGTGCTGAACGCGCGTGACGCCGCCGATCGCGGCGCGACGATCCTCACCAGGACCCGGCTCATCGATGCCCGGCGAAACGGAGGCGACTGGGTGGCGACGATCGAGGATACGGCGGGACAACGCTCCGTGCGCGCCCGCGCGGTCGTCAACGCTGCCGGCCCATGGGTGGCTGACGTGCTTGGAAAGGTACCCGATGCGCGGCGGGATCGCGGCGTGCGACTCGTCAAGGGCAGTCACATCGTCGTGCCGCGGCTCTATGACGGCGCACACGCCTTCCTGCTCCAGAACCCCGACCGTCGGGTGGTATTCGCCATCCCCTATGAGCAGCATTATACATTGGTCGGGACGACCGACGAAGCCTGGCAGGGAGCGCCAGGCCGCGCGACCATCGACCATCAGGAGACCACCTATTTGCTCGACACCATCGCGCGCTATTTCAAACGCCCGGTGCTCCAGGACGAGATCGTCTGGAGCTATTCCGGAATCCGCCCGCTCTACGACGACCACGCCACCAGTGCCTCAGCGGTGACGCGCGACTATGTGCTCGATCTCGACACAGGGACCGACGGCGCGCCGATGCTCAGCATTTTTGGCGGCAAGATCACTACTTATCGCAAGCTTGCCGAACATGCGCTGCGGGAACTCACCCGCTTCTTCCCCGGCATCGGACCGGCATGGACTGCTGACGCCACGCTTCCCGGTGGCGACATCGCCGATCTCGACGTTGAACGCTACCTTGCAACGCTCCAGCGGCGCTATGCGGCGTTTCCCCCGCCGCTGCTGCACCGCCTCGTGCGCGCCTATGGCACGCGCGCCGAGCGGATGCTGGGTAATGCGCAATCCCCGGCGGATCTGGGCGATGACCTGGGCGCCGGCCTGTCGACCCGAGAGGTCGATTATCTGCGGGTCGAGGAATGGGCACGCTCAGCCGAGGACATCCTCTATCGCCGCAGCAAGCTTGGAGTCCACGTCCCGCCGGAGACGGCGGCGCGGGTCGACGACTATCTTGCAAGCCTCATCAATGGCTAATGGATCAGTCCGTGGCGACTGACCAATGCGTTGAAGGCGTCCGCGGAAAGCGGAGAGGCGAAGACGCAGCCGGCGACGAGGTCGTCCGCCCATACCACCATCGCGGCGATCATCCCGAGCCCGGGAAGGTTCAGCCAGATGGGCTGGTTGCGGTCCATGCTGGAGAAGGTCAGCAGCCGGCAGCCATGCTCCGACAAATCGACGACCTTGCACAAGGTGCGGGCCATCCCGCTTTGCTCTGCGGGCGTGTCGAGCTCGAGTCGCGCGCGCTTGCTGCGGCGGAAGGGACGAGCGGCTGGCGTATATTCGGCTGCGAACATGGCGGCGAACCTACGCCGCCATGCTTAACGCAACGTTAAGGCTGTCGCACTTACTTGCGGAGCGTGAGCCCGCCACCGAAGCGCTTGTTGAAGCGCGCGACCTGGCCGCCCGAATCGAGCAACTGACCACGACCGCCGGTCCAGGCCGGGTGCGCCAGCGGGTCGATTTCCAGCGTCATCGTGTCGCCTTCCTTGCCCCATGTGGAGCGCGTCTCGTACACAGTGCCGTCGGTCATCTGGACCTTGATCATGTGATAGTCGGGGTGCGTGTCTTTCTTCATGGTCGTGCTCCGAAATGGCTGGTTCCGACCAGCCTGAAAGGAAGGCGCGCGCCTAATCGATACGCGCGCCGAAGTCAAAGCGTGTGGTGGATCAGCCGCGCTTGGGCGGATCCGCGATCATCGCCGTGAAATTGGCCTCTGCCGCAACCTGTCCGTTGATCTTCGCGACCCCGGCGAACTTGCACACCGACGAGCGCTTCTGGACGAACTCGACCTCAAGCGACAGCAACACACCGGGTTCGACAGGCTTGCGGAACTTCGCGCCCTCGATGGCCATGAAATAGACCAGCTTGCCCGATCCGGCGAGTCCGAGGCTCTCGACCGCCAGCACACCCGCGGCCTGCGCCAGCGCCTCAACGATCAGAACGCCCGGCATGATCGGACGTCCGGGGAAATGCCCCTGGAAGAAGCCTTCGTTGATCGACACCGCCTTGGTCGCCCTGATCGAGCGATCGCGAACGATCTCCTCGACCCGGTCGACCAGCAGCATCGGATAACGATGCGGCAGCGCCGCCATCACGTCCACGATTTCGAGCGGGCCGATCGGCCCGCCCGTCGTGGTGGCCGGCGCCTCGCTCACCGGCCGGTGGGCGCGCGGGTAGCTGCCGCGGGAGCCGCCGCGGGCGCGGTCGCTGCCGGCGCACCGGCGGCCGCGTCGCCCTGCTGGCCAGGCTGCCAGTTCGCCGGCGGGGTGATCCCGACGGTCGGCACCAGCCGGTCGAGCTCCGCGGTGATCGCCGAGGTGATGTCGGTGGTCGGCTGCGCGAACAGCGCGGCGTTCGGACGCAGCAGCAGGCTGACGTTCTTGGCACGCACCGCACCGCTCACCGCGTCGGGCAGCTTGGCCGAAATCTGCTCGACCGCATAGGCCTGCGCGCGGCTCGCCGGCGCCGTCAGGCGCTGCAATTCGGCGTTGGCGGTCTGCTCGCGGGTCTGGATCGCCTGCGCTTGCGTGCGCAGCGATGCCTCGGTCGCGCCGGGGGCGGCAGCGGCCTTCTGATAGGCGGCGACGAGCGGCTGCAGCTCGGTGGTGATCGCCTGACGGCGGGTGTTCGCCTGATCCAGCTGCGCCTTGTAGGTCGCCTGGATCTGCGTGCGCGCGGTGGCCCACGCCTTGGAGTTGGCAACCGCCGCCTCGGGGTCGCCCACCGCGATACCCGCAACCTGCGCGGTCGCGGTAGCGGCGGTGAACGCGCCCGGCGTCACGAGCGCCGCGGCAAGCAGGAGGTGCTTGAAGTTGGTCATCAGAACTGCGTCCCTACGTTGAAGGTAATAAGCTTACGGTCGTCGCCGGGCTGCGAGATCAGCGCCTTGGCGAGATCGATGCGCAGTGGGCCGAACGGCGAATTCCAGTTGACGCCGACACCCACCGATACACGCGGCCGCGCCGAATTGCCGAGGAAGCGCTCCTCGAATGGCTGCGACGCGATCTGCGGTGAGTTGGGGACGATGCCGTTACATCCGCCATTGCCGTTCGGGATACCGGCGGCGCAGGTGGTCGGCACCAGCGCGCCCCCGGCATTGACGTACGAATAGAGCGGATTGCCCGCGGCATCCTTGACGGGCAGCGGCAGCACAACCGTGTTGCCGTTGGCATCGGTGGTTGTCGGGAACGTCGCGGTCGGCAGCGGCTGGGTGATGTTGAACAGGCTGCCGAACTGCGCATAGATCGACGGCCGCAGCCCCATTTCGCGCGCGCCCGAGCCGAGCGGAATCTCGACCTCGAACCGGCCGAGATAGTAGGCCGTGCCGCCCAGCGCGTCGTCGACCAACTGGTCGCGATCGGTGATCAGCACCTGCTTGCCCGCGGAGTCGGTCGTGTAATAGCGTCGCTGAACGCGCGGCCCGACGCCGCGGATGTCGAAGCCGCGGAACTGCGGCTCGCCAAGATAGAAGCGGTCGTTGATACGGACGCGATCGACGCCTTCGCCGCGCGACTTCTCCAGCGACTTGATATAGCCGCCCTCGCCCACGAACGAGCCAATGAAACCGCTGCCGAGATTCACGAACTTCGAGAAGTCTAGCTTCGAGCGGATGTACTTCACATCGCCCCCCAGCCCCGCAAAATCCTGGCTGAACACGAAGCGCTGCCCCGCGGTCGGACGAAGCCGGCTGTTGAGGCTGTCGAAGATCAGCGAATAGCCGACCGACGAGGTCAGACGATTGCCCAGCGAGTCACACAGATAGCGGCCGGCCTTGAGCGGGTCGCACTTGCCGTTGGTGTAGAAGCTGTTCTGGTCCAGCCCGACCTCGTCATAGGAGAAGCCGTAACGGCCGGCGAGCTGCCAGTACTCGGTCAGCGGCACGCCGGTACGCACCTGGAAGCCGGTCGAAACCTGACTGTAGGTGGTATTGCGGTTGGTACCGATGAAATTAAAGGCGTTATAGTCGCGCCGGAACACGTCGACGCCCAGCGCAATGTTCTTGTCGAACACATAGGGTTCGGTGAAGCCCAGCTGGATCGACTTGGAATAGGTCGAGTAATTGACGCCGGCGCTGAGCGTCTGACCCTTGCCGCGAAAGTTGTTCTGCGTGATGTTGGCCTGGATGATGAAGCGCTCGAGGCTCGAGAAGCCTGCCGAGAGCTGCAACTGGCCGGTCGACCGCTCCTCGACATTGGCGTCGAGCACGACGCGGTCGGGTGCGGAACCCGGCGTCTGCTTGATCTCGAACTTGTCCTGAAAGAAGCCGAGCGAATTGATGCGGTCCTGCGAACGCTTCACCTGGAAGCTGTTGAACGCGTCACCCTCGCCCAGACGCACCTCGCGCCGGATCACCTTGTCCTGCGTCTGCGTGTTGCCGGTAATATCAACGCGCTCGACGTAGGTGCGCTGCGCCTGACCGATGTGGAAGTTGATCGACATCGTCAACGTTTCACGGTCACGCTGGAATTCGGGCGCGACGTTGCTGAACGCATAGCCGAACAGCCCGGCCGTCTCGCTCAGATTGTCGACGGTGTCCTCGACGGCCTTGGCGTTATACCAGTCGCCCTTCTTGATCGGTAACCCGGCGGCGAGCTTCTTCCCGTCGAAGTCACGGATATCGCTGTCGACCGTGACGTCGCCGAACTTATACCGCGGGCCTTCCTCGACCACATAGGTGATGATGAAGTCCTTGCGGTCGGGCGTCAGCTCGGCGACCGCCGAGGTCACCCGGAAATCAGCATATCCTTCGGTCAGATAAAATTGCCGCAGCTTCTGCTGGTCGTAGGCCAGGCGGTCCTGATCGTAGGATGTCCCCGACGACAAAAGGCGGTAAAAGCGCGCTTCCTTGGTCGCCATCTGGGCGCGCAGCTTGCCATCGTCGAACACCTGGTTGCCGATGATGTTGATCTGGCGAACCTTCGACTTCGGCCCCTCGTTCACCTCGAAGATCACGTCGACGCGGTTCTGGTCGAGGCTGACCATCTTGGGCTGGACAGTTGCAGCAAAGCGGCCCTGCCGGCGATACAATTCGATGATCCGCGCTACGTCGGCGCGCACCGCCGAACGGGTGAAGATCTGCCGCGGCTTGAGACGCACCTCCTTGCCGATCTTGTCTTCCTTCAGCCGCTTGTTGCCCTCGAAGATCACGCGGTTGATGATCGGATTTTCCCGCACGCGGATCACGATATTGCCGGTCGCCGCGCCATCGATCTGCACGTCGGCGAACAGGTCGCTCGCGTAAAGGTCCTTGATCGCCTGATCGAGCGTCTCGTTGGTGTAGCTGTCGCCCTGCCGCAGCTTGGTATAACTCAGGGCGGTCTCCGGCTCGATCCGCTGCGTTCCGTCGACGCGCAGCGTCGTGATCGTGCGGGCGGCCGGCTGCGCGATCGCCGGGCCCTGTTGCGCCGCCGGCGCCACCGCAGGCGCAGTCGTCGCCGGACGGACGGTTGCATTGGCGGCCGGGCGCGTCTGGGCGGTCGCGGCCAGCGGCACACCGGCCAGCATGGTGCAGCCCAGCAAGGTCGCCGAGGCACGCGCCCGCGAAGTCGAAGTGTTCAGCACCGTCACTGCATTCCTACCCGAGAGTAAACGCCGTCCATCGAGGCCCGGTCTTCGGCGCGTGCGCCGCCCTGCCTTACCTTGCTCACCCGATCAACCCGGCCAGATGCCGCCAGAGGCCGAAGTTGCCCAGATCGTTGAACGTCACCAGCAACATCAGCGCCAGCACCGCCACCAGCCCGCCGCGATACGCCCACTCCACCGCCTCCGGCGCCACCGGCCGGCGTCGCACCGCCTCGATTGCATAGAAGAGCAGGTGCCCGCCATCCAGCATCGGCACTGGCAGCAGGTTGATGAACCCGAGATTGATCGAGACGAGCGCGATCAGGAAAACGAAGGCGTCCAGGCCCAGCGTGATCTGTTCGCCCGACACCTTCGCGATCGACAGCGGCCCGCCGAGTTCCTTGACCGAGCGCCGTCCGGAAATGATCTGGCCGATCGTCTCCACCATCATCCCGACGATCTGCCCGGTGCGCCGCACCGCGATGACCGGCGCTTCCAGCACCCCGACCCGCTCGATCACCGGGGCGGCCGGCGAGATGCCGAGCAGCCCGACGCGGTAGCTGTTGCCGAAGCGGTCGCGTTGTTCCTGCGTGCCGATCACCGCCTCGACGCTGGCCGGAGTGGCGCCGCGGACATAGTCGACCCGCGCCCGCTCGCCCGCCCGGATCTTCACGAACCGGACCATGTCTTCGAACGTCTCGACCGGCCGGCCGCCGAGCGCCGTGACGCGGTCGCCGGCCTGCAAGCCCGCAGCGGCGGCGGCCGTGCCGGGGATGGCCTGTCCTACAACACTCGGGGTCCGTGCGTCGCCGTAAGCGATGGCGAAGCCGGCGAGGATCAGGATCGCGAGTATGAAATTCACGAACGGCCCGGCTGCAACGATGATCGCGCGCTGCCATACCGGCTTGGCCTGGAACGTCTGCGCGCGCTCGGCGGGCGACAGCGCCAGCCACTCGCCGGTCGGCTGGCTTGCCGGGTTCATGTCGCCCGCGAACTTCACGTATCCGCCCAGCGGCAGCCACGCCAGCTTCCAGCGCGTACCGCGCCTGTCGGTCCAGCCCGCGACCTCGCGCCCGAAGCCGATTGAAAAGGCGTCCGCCTTCACGCCGAACCAGCGTCCGGCGAGATAATGTCCCATTTCATGAATGAAGACGAGCGGACCGATCACCAGAAAGAAGGCGAGAACGGTCAGCAATAGTCCGGGTGTCTGGATCAAGCCACGCAATCCTTCACGCGCTCGCCCGCTAATTGCCGCGCTTCCGCATCGACGTGGAGTACCGCGTCGAGCGTTTTCGGCGCGGCCGGGTCGTAGCGCTGCAGGGTATCGTCGACGATTGCGGCGATTTCAAGAAAGCCGATGGCTCCTTTCAGAAACGCTGCCACGGCGATCTCGTTTGCCGCGTTCAGGATCGCAGGACGCGCGCCGCCGGCATTCACCGCAGCACGCGCCAGCGCCAGTGAACGAAAACGCGTCTCGTCAGGGGCTTCGAAGTCGAGCCTGCCGATCTTTACCAGGTCGAGCGGCGCCATCGGGGTCGCCATCCGTTCCGGCCAGGCAAGGCAATGCGCAATCGGCACGCGCATGTCGCTCGGCCCGAGTTGTGCGAGCATCGAGCCATCAACATAGTCGACGAGGCTGTGAATCACCGACTGCCGGTGGATGACGATCTCGATCCGCTCGGCGTCGACTGGGAAAAGCGCTGCCGCCTCGATCAGCTCCAGCCCCTTGTTCATCATCGTCGCGCTGTCGACCGAGATCTTCGCGCCCATTGACCAGTTCGGATGCGCGACCGCCTGCGCCGGCGTCACCGCCGCCATGTCGGCCAGCGACCAGTCGCGGAACGGCCCGCCACTCGCGGTCAGGATGATCCGCCGCACGCGGTCGACCTGCGCTAGGTCGAGGCACTGAAAGATCGCGTTATGCTCGCTGTCGGCGGGTAGCAGCGTCGCGCCGTGGCACGCCGCGGCGGCGGTGATGATCGCGCCCGCGGAGACCAGCGGCTCTTTGTTGGCGAGCACCACCGTCCCGCCCTGCTCGATCGCCGCCAGCGTCGGTCGCAGGCCCGCGCAGCCGACGATCGCCCCCATCGTCCAGTCCGCGCCGTTCGCCGCTGCGTCGCATACCGCCTGCGCCCCGCCCGCGATGGCGATCCCGGTTCCCGCAAGCGCGGTGCGCAGCGCTTCGAGGCACGCCTCGTCGGCGACCACCGCCAGCTCGGCATTGGTGCGGATCGCTGCCGCGGCAAGCCCGTCGACATCGCAATTAGCGGTCAGCGCGCGCACCCGGAACGCCTCCGGCGCGCGTTCGACGAGGTCGAGTGTCGAAGTGCCGACCGAGCCGGTCGCGCCGAGAATATTGACGGTCCTCATGCCGCCAAACCCGTGAGGGTCAGCACCAGGATCGCGGCAACCGGCGCGACCGGCACCAACCCGTCGAGCCGGTCGAGCACGCCGCCATGGCCGGGGAGGATATTGCCCGAGTCCTTCACGCCGGCGCGCCGCTTCAACCAGCTTTCATACAGGTCCCCGAGCTGCGCCAATACCGCCAGCACCGGCGAGCATAGCGCCAGCGCCAATGGCAGCCCGGCAGTGACATGAAGCACCAGCCCAAGCGCGCCCGCCGCGATGGTGCCGCCGATCAGTCCGGCCCAGGTCTTGTTCGGCGACAGCCGCGGCGCCAGCTTCGGTCCACCGATCGAGCGCCCGGCGAAGAACGCGCCGATGTCGCACGCCCAGACCAATGCCATCGCCCAAAAGGCATAAAGCAGCCCGTGCGCGTCATGGCGCCGCAACACCACCAACGCCAACACCGGCACGCCGCAATAAACGACGCCAGCCGCAAGTCGCGGCAGCCTGGTGACGATCACCACGAAGAACGCCGCCCCACCGATCAGCCCCAGCGTAAAGAAGTCATGCGGCTCGATGATGAGCCAGGCGGGTGCCATCGTCGCCAGCGGCACGCTCAATGCCATTTGCGCCAGTCGCTTGGTGCGGGCATCGACATGGTGAAGGTCCGACCATTCGGCCATCATGAACAGCGCGATCACCACCGCGAGCAGCCAGAAGGCGACATCGCCAACGACCAGCGCGACCGAGGCGACCGCGATCATGCCGACGCTGGCGATCATCCGCAGCCGCAGGTTCGATGGCGTCCGCAATTTCGCGTCCGGCGTCGGCGGAAGCGGGGCGTCGTCGCTCATGCGCGGTGGATCACAGCCCGCCGAACCGGCGCTGGCGCTGACCGAAAGCGTCGACCGCCCCGGCCAGCGCGTCGGCGTCGAAGTCGGGCCACAGCGTATCGACGAACAGCAGCTCGGCATAAGCCGCCTGCCAAAGGAGAAAATTCGACAGCCGTTGCTCACCCGACGTGCGGATCAGCAGATCGAGCGGTGGCAAGTCATGCGTTTCGAGCTGCGCCTCGATCGCCTCGGCGTCGATCGTCGCCGGATCGAGCGTGCCGTCGGCAGCACGCGCCGCGAGCGACTGCGCCGCCGCGACCAGCTCGGCCTGCGCGCCATAGTTCAGCGCGATCGCGAGGATCGGGCCGCGATTGGCGGCGGTTCGTGCCAGCGCATCGTCGATCAGCGCGACGACATCTTCGGGAAAGCGGCGATAGTCACCCAGCACGCGCAACCGCACATCCTCGCGGACCAGCTCGGCGAGATCGTTGCGGATGAACAGCTTGAGCAGCTTCATCAATCCGCCGATCTCCTCGGCCGGCCGCCGCCAGTTCTCCGAGGAGAAGGCGTAGAGCGTCAGCGCCTCGATCCCGATCGCACGTGCGGCGCGCGTCACGCTCCGCACCGCCTCAACCCCCGCACGATGCCCCATCGCCCGGGGCAGCCGCCGCGCGGCGGCCCAACGGCCGTTGCCGTCCATGATGATCGCCACATGACGCGGCAGGACGGCGGGTGCGGCCTGCGGGATCGCCGCGGTCGCCATCAAATCCCTCCCCGAAGCGCGCACGACGTCACTTGTTGAGGATTTCCTTTTCCTTCGCGGCCGATACCGCGTCGATGTCGGCGATCGTCGCGTCCGTCAGCTTCTGCACCTCGGTCTCCAGGCGCTTGCGATCGTCCTCGGAGATGACATTCTTCTTCTCGTCGGTCTTCAGCGCGTCCATGCCGTCGCGGCGGACGTTGCGCACCGCGATCTTGGCCTTCTCCGAATATTGCCCGGCCAGCTTCGCCAGCTCCTTGCGGCGCTCCTCGGTCAGATCCGGGATCGGCAGCCGGAGCGTCTGGCCATCATTGATCGGGTTGAGCCCGAGTCCGGCCGAGCGGATCGCTTTTTCGACGGGACCGACGTTCGTCTTGTCCCATACCTGCACCGACAGCATCCGCGGCTCGGGCACCGAAACGGTCGCGACCTGGTTGAGCGGCATGTGCGCGCCGTAGACTTCGACCGTCACCGGATCGAGCAGCGACGTCGAGGCACGGCCGGTGCGCAACCCGCTCAGATCGCCCTTCAGCGCTTCGATCGCGCCGTTCATCCGCCGCTCGAGATCGGCCTTGTCATACGCGGGCATCGATAGTCTCCATCTTCTTCTGCACGACCGTCGACACGCCCTTGCCGTCCAGCACGGCGGCAAAATTGCCATGCTCGCGGATGTTGAACACGACGATCGGAATGTCCGAATCACGGCACAGCGCCACTGCGCTGGCATCCATCACCTTCAGGTTCTTTGCCAGAACCATGTCGTAACTGACTGTGTCATAACGCTTCGCATCGGCCACCTTCTTCGGATCGGCATCATAGACGCCGTCTACCGAGGTACCCTTGAACAAGGCGTCGCAATTCATCTCGGCAGCGCGCAACGCTGCGCCGCTGTCGGTCGTGAAGAACGGCGAGCCGACGCCGGCGGCGAAGATCACCACGCGGCCCTTCTCCAGATGCCGCTCGGCGCGACGCCGGATGAACGGCTCGCAGACCGAATGCATCGGGATCGCCGACTGGACGCGCGTGTCGACGCCGATCGTCTCCAGCGCGTTCTGCACCGCCAGCGCGTTCATGACCGTCGCCAGCATCCCCATGTAGTCGGCGGTCGCGCGCTCCATGCCATTCGCCGCGCCGGAAATGCCGCGAAAAATGTTTCCACCGCCCACAACGATGCACAGCTCATAGCCCTGCGCCTTCACGCCGGCGATTTCCTCGGCGACGCGCGCGGTCACGGCGGTGTCGATCGCGAGCCCGCCCTGCCCCATCAGGACCTCGCCCGACAGCTTGAGCAGAATGCGTTTGTAGCGGGGCTCGGTCACAGGAATTCCGTTGTTGTGGGAGGGCGAAGCGGCGCGGACCCTAAGCGGCGGGTGCGCGGCTGGCAATGGGTTGACACGTTCGCGATGCGCGCCGCACGCCGCACAAAAAATGAACCGCCGCCCCGGTCTGAACCGGAGCGGCGGCATAATATTCCGGCAGCCACCGCGAAAGCCCGCGATGCAGCGGGGCGGATCAGCCCTGCGGCACGCCCGAAGCGGCGGCGACCTCGGCGGCGAAGTCGGAGACTTCCTTCTCGATGCCCTCGCCGAGCTGGAAGCGGACATAATCCTTCAGCACGATCTCGGCACCGGCGTCCTTGCCGGCCTTGGCGACCACGTCGCTGATCTTGGTCTTGCCGTCCATGACGAACAGCTGGCTGACCAGCGCGTGCTCCTTGCGGTACTTGGCGATCGAGCCCTCGACCATCTTGGCGATGATGTCGGCCGGCTTGCCCGACTCGGACGCCTTCTCGGTCGCGATCGCGCGCTCACGCTCGATCTCGGCCTCGTCGAGGTCGTTCTCGTTCAGCGCCTTCGGGAAAGCGGCGGCGATGTGCATCGCCAGCTGCTTGCCCAGACCCTGCAGCACGTCGTCGGCGGCGGTGCTCTCCAGCGCGACCAGCACGCCGATCTTGCCCAGACCCGGCGCCTGCTGGTTGTGGACATAGGCGACAACCGCGCCGTTCGCGACACTCAGCTGACGCGCGCGGCGGATCGACTGGTTCTCGCCGATCGTCGCGATGTTGTTGGTCAGCACCTCCTCGACGGTAGTGCCCGACGGCATCTTCTCCGCCTTGATCGCGTCGACGTCGCCACTGGTGGCGAGGGCGATCTGCGTCACCTCACGAACGAAGTTCTGGAACTGCTCGTTCTTCGCGACGAAGTCGGTCTCGGAGTTCACCTCGACCGCCGCACCCTTGGTGCCGGCGACGGCGACGCCGACCAGACCTTCGGCGGCGGTGCGGCTCGACTTCTTCTGCGCCGCAGCCAGACCCTTGGTGCGCAGCCAGTCCAGCGCCGCGTCGGTGTCACCACCGGTCTCGTTCAACGCCTTCTTGCAGTCCATCATGCCCGCGCCGCTCTTCTCGCGCAGGTCCTTGACCATCGCTGCCGTGATATCGGCCATTTGACTGTCCTCGATTGTGATGGAGTCGACGCGCGGCGATACTGCATCGCCGCGCGTCGATCGGAAAATAGTGGAGGCGCCAATTACGACGCCTCCATGACATTCGCTTTACGCGGCGGCGGGTTCGCCCTCGGCCGCTGCAGGCTCGGCGGCCGGCTCGGCAGCCAGCGCCTCTTCGGCCGGCGGCTCGCTCATCGCGCCCAGATCGACGCCACGGCTCGCCTGCTGCTGCTGGTTGCCGCGGGTCGAGGCGATGGCGATCGCCTCGCAATACAGGCGGATCGCGCGTGCCGCGTCGTCATTGGCGGGCACCGGGAAGGCGATGCCGTCGGGCGACACGTTCGAATCGAGGATCGCGACGACCGGAATGCCGAGCGTATTGGCTTCCTTGATCGCCAGCTCTTCCTTGTTGGCGTCGATCACGAACATCACGTCCGGGATGCCGCCCATGTCGCGGATGCCGCCCAGCGACAGCTCGAGCTTGTCGCGCTCGCGCGTCAGCTGCAGCACTTCCTTCTTGGTGAGGCCGGCAGTGTTGCCCGACAGCTGCTCCTCAAGGCTCTTCAGGCGCTTGATCGAGTTCGAGATCGTCTTCCAGTTGGTGAGCATCCCGCCCAGCCAGCGGTGGTTGACGAAATGCTGGCCGGCGCGACGTGCCGCCTCGGCGACCGGCTCCTGCGCCTGGCGCTTTGTGCCGACGAACAGCACCTTGCCGCCCGACGCGACGGACTGGCTGACGAAGTCGAGCGCGCGCGCGAACAGCGGCACGGTCTGCGACAGGTCGATGATGTGGACGCCGTTACGCTCGCCGAAGATGTAGGGCTTCATCTTCGGGTTCCAGCGGTGGGTCTGGTGGCCGAAGTGCGCGCCGGTTTCAATGAGCTGCTGCATGGAGACGACAGGAGCCGCCATGGTGTGTTTTCCTTCCGGTTGAGCCTCTGGGGAGCGAGTGACGCGACCTGAAAGGCCAGCGCACCGGTTGATAATGCTCCCCATGCGGGGTTGAGGCGCGCGCCCTACCCGACCGTCACCTATAATGCAAGTTCCGGCCGGTTGTTGACAAAGGCGAACATAGCTGGAACAAGGCGATGGAACAGAGCGGGAACTATGTTGCTAAACGTCCGCTCTGACACTGATTTAGGAACCACGCCGCTGTGCGGGAATTTACAGCGGGACGGTTCGCACGATGTGCGAGGAGGCGAGCATGGCAACCTTGATGGCAGTGATGGTGTTTGGCGGCGCGGCAACGATGGCGCTTTATGCGCTGGCCGCAACGGTGCTTCCGCAAGCGTCCCGGATCGCTGCGGTATTGCGGGGACAATCGGGCGGCGGCCGGTTCGAGCCGCTCTCAACGCTGGTACGTGCCGAGCGTCGGATCGCGGTCAGGCGCTGGGCGGCAGGCTCGACGGTGGCGTCGATGACGCTGCGCTCGCGCGAAGCCGCTTGATCCGCGCGTAGCTGGCGACGCTGAACGGCAGCGCGACGAGATAGGCCACCCCGGCCGCCGCAGCGGTTTGCCACGGCGCGCTGACCGCCGCGGCACCCACCGCGACAACGATCGCGATCGCCTCGAAACGGATGTTGGGGCGGAGCTTCAGCGAGCCGGTCGAGAAGGTGGCAAGGCTCGACACCATCAACAGCGCGACCATTACCGTCCACGGAGCGATCAGCCGTGGATCGCGGAGGACGGGCGCCTCGGTGACGAACCACAGGAACAAGGGCAGCAACGCCAGTGCGGCACCGGCGGGGGCAGGCACGCCAGTGAGGAAGCCGGCGGACTTGTGGGGCTGGTCGTCGGCATCGATGTTCGCGTTGAAGCGCGCAAGGCGCAGCGCGCAGAAGACGGCGAGTACCAGCGCCGCCATCCAGCCGAACCGCGGCAGCGTGTGAAGCGACCAGAGATACAGGATCAGCGCCGGCGACACGCCAAACGAGATCGCGTCGGAGAGCGAATCGAGTTCGGCGCCAAAGCGGCTCTCCCCGTGCAGCATGCGCGCGACGCGCCCGTCGAGGCCGTCGAGCACGCCGGCAAGCAGCACCATCATCACCGCCAGTTCCCAGTTCGCCGAGATCGCGAACCGGATCCCCGACAGACCGGAACATAGCGCCAGCGCGGTGACCGCATTGGGGGCGACCGCGCGCAATGGCAGGCCGCCCGGCGGGCGGCGGAGCGGACGGCGAAGCGGCGGTCTCATCGGCGCGCGCCTATTGCGACTTGCCGGTGATGCGCGGCACGCCGAAGCGACCCAGCACCGTTTCGCCCGCCACGGCGCGCTGCCCCAGCGCGACCTGCGGCTCGAACCCTTCCGGCAGATACACGTCGACGCGGCTGCCGAAGCGGATCAGCCCGACGCGCTGCCCGGCGGCGACGATGTCGCCGATCTTGGCGAAGCCGACGATCCGGCGCGCCACCAGCCCGGCAATCTGCGTGAACCCGACGCGGCGGCCGTCGAAGCCCTCGACCACGAAATGCTGGCGCTCATTCTCCTCGGACGCCTTGTCGAGATCGGCGTTCAGGAACTTGCCCGAGATATAGACGACCTGCCGGATCGTCCCCGCGATCGGCGAGCGATTGATGTGGACGTCGAACACCGACATGAACACCGAGACGCGCACCATCGGGGCCTCGCCGAGATCGCCGACCAGCTCACGCGGTACCGGCACGCGCTCGATCATGGTGATGAGCCCGTCGGCGGGCGACACGATCAGGTCGTCGCCGATCGGCGTGGTGCGCACCGGATCGCGGAAGAACGCCGCCACCCACAGGGTAAGTCCCAGAAACGGCCAGAAGAATACCTTGGAGACGATCGTCATCAACAGGGTGATGCCGAACGCAATGGCGGTGAATTTCTGCCCTTCCGGGTGGACGGCGGGAAAGCGCCACTTGACGGTGGTCGTGACGACCGGCGGCTTGTCGAGCGAAGTCATCGCTTCGTCCTATCGAGCGAAGCGCGCGGTGACAACGCCGTAGGTTGATCCCTGCCCCCCTTCCCCCTATCGCCGCACCAAACCACCCACTCGAAGGACAAGCGAGCATGGCGAAGATCAAGGTAAAGACGCCCGTCGTGGAGATCGACGGCGACGAGATGACGCGGATCATCTGGGAATGGATCCGCGAGCGCCTGATCAAGCCATACCT
The DNA here is from genome assembly GCF_902506455.1 of Sphingomonas sp. 8AM. Classification (GTDB taxonomy): domain Bacteria; phylum Pseudomonadota; class Alphaproteobacteria; order Sphingomonadales; family Sphingomonadaceae; genus Sphingomonas. The sequence goes on from NZ_LR733844.1 coordinate 1,694,392, forward strand.
CGACATCGATCTCGATTATTACGATCTCGGCGTCCAGGAGCGTGACCGCACCGACGATCAGGTCACGATCAACAGCGCCAAGGCGATCCAGAAATATGGCGTCGGCGTGAAGTGCGCGACGATCACCCCCGACGAGCAGCGCGTCGAGGAGTTCGGCCTCAAGAAGATGTGGCGATCGCCCAACGGCACGATCCGCAACATCCTCGGCGGCGTCGTCTTCCGCGAGCCGATCGTGATGAAGAACGTCCCCCGCCTGATCCCGGGCTGGACGCACCCGATCGTCGTCGGCCGTCACGCCTTCGGCGACCAGTATAAGGCGACCGACTTCAAGGTGCCCGGCAAGGGCAAGCTGACCATGAAGTGGGAAGGCGAGAACGGCGAGACGATCGAGCACGAGGTGTTCGATTTCCCGTCGTCGGGCGTCGCGATGGGCATGTACAATCTCGACGAGTCGATCCGCGACTTTGCGCGTGCCTCGCTCAACTACGGGCTCGGCCGCAACTGGCCGGTGTATCTCTCGACCAAGAACACGATCCTCAAGGCCTATGACGGCCGCTTCAAGGACATCTTCGCCGAAGTGTTCGAGAGCGAGTTCGCCGACCAGTTCAAGGCCGCCGGCATCGTCTACGAGCACCGCCTGATCGACGACATGGTCGCTTCCGCGCTCAAGTGGAACGGCGAGTTCGTCTGGGCCTGCAAGAACTATGACGGCGATGTTCAGTCGGATCAGGTCGCGCAGGGCTTCGGCTCGCTCGGCCTCATGACCTCGGTGCTGATGACCCCGGACGGCAAGACGATCGAGGCCGAGGCGGCGCATGGCACCGTCACGCGCCACTATCGCCAGCACCAGCAGGGCAAGGCGACCTCGACCAACCCGATCGCGTCGATCTTCGCATGGACCGGCGGGCTGAAGTACCGCGGCAAGTTCGACAACACGCCCGACGTGACGCGCTTTGCTGAAACGCTTGAGCAGGTTTGCGTCGAGACGGTCGAGAACGGCGACATGACCAAGGATCTCGCGATCCTGATCGGCCCGGACCAGCGCTGGATGACCACCGAGCAGTTCTTCGAGGCGGTTCGCGTCAACCTCGAGAAGAAGATGGCCAACTGGGCCTGACCTGATGCCCGGGCGGCGGACGAACGATCCGTCGCCCGGCATTCTTCTACGCGGCGCTGACGCCTTCGGCGGCGACGCGCCCCTCCCCGCACACCACGCCCTGCACGCGGACACGCTTCTGGACGTGATCGACCGGCACGCGCGGCAACTCCAGCACATAGCGGCCACCGCGATCGCGTTGCAGGACGAACGCGCCATGCTCGCGCACCAACAATCCGGTTTCGTCGATGGGGGTGCCGATACTGCTCATCGGCCGCACATGGCGATGTCGATCGCGACGCGCAATGCGCCGCCGAAAGGCGGTGGTGGGCCCGGCAGGACTCGAACCCGCAACCTAGCCGTTATGAGCGGCCAGCTCTAACCATTGAGCTACAGGCCCCGACACCGCGCCGCCCCGTAGCGCCGCGGCCGGCCCGCTGGCAAGCGCCTACGTGGCGCCGCCTGTCGCATGCCCGCTGGCATCGTCCTCGACCGCCGGTAGCAGCAGCGTCAACAGCGCCGGCGCGATTACGAACCGGCCGCCCATCTCGGCGGCGAGATTGCGGACCAGCCGGAACGCGAAACCAACCCCGAGCAGCGGCGCGCCTTCGTCACGCGACGCGTCCTCGTCGTCGAGCGCGTAGAGACTCGCCTCGTCACGATGCGCAAGTGCCGCCGGCGGCACCAGCGCGAGTGCCAGCGTCCCGACGCCCCCGACCAGCGCCATCGAGAGCTGCTCACCCGGCGCAGCCGCCGACAAGGCCGTCGACAGCAGCCGCGCGATCAGTCGCTCCGCGTCGTGCGGATTCACCGACCAAGCCGCGTCACGCACCGCCGGCAAGGCCAGTGCCGCGCCACGCAGCGCGGCGAGCGGCGCGAGATCGTCCGCGATCTGCTCCAACAGCGCGCAGGCGGGGGTCACGCCGTCACGGCGTTCCAACGCATGGCCGTCGATCCGCGCCGCGAGGTCGAGATCCTCGATGGCCCCGATCAGATCGCTGACGCGGCGGCGGATGTCCCCCGCCCGCTCGCGATAGGTCGGCGCCACCGGCCCCAACAGTTGCTGCTCGATCAACTCGGAGAAGCCGGCGATCGCGCTGGTCGGCGTTCGCAGTTCGTGGACCAGTCGCCGCAGTCCCTCGGCCCCCGCCGCACGGTCGCGCTCGACACCGCGCTCGGCGCGTTCGTCGGCGCGCGGGCGGCGTGCCTCGCCACGCATGCCCGTGAACCCGCCCGTCGCCTGATCGAACATCGGCACGCCGGCGATCCGCCATTCGCCCGCGATCGCCGACTCGCCGGGCACGCGCAGCCGGGCACCCGCGAACGGCGCGCGTTTGCGGAACGCACCCGACGCGACGCCGTCGACGGCCGCCCCGGCCCAGATGCCGGCGCGCGGGTCGAGCGTCAGCCCGATCACCGCACCGCGCGGAGCGGCGTCCAGCCAGCGGATCACCCCGGCGGCATCGGTCTCGAACTGGAAACTGGCGAGCGGCCTGATCGGATCGCCACCCTTGCGTTGATGCGCACCGATCCGTTCGACGAGATCAGCGATATCGAAGCGCACACCCGGTCCGGCGATCGGGACGGGAGCGCTGGCGGGCGTGTAGCTTAGCCGGAGATCGCTGCCGCCGAAGCTGTCCAGCGCGCGCTCCACCGATGGCGGCAGGTCGCGGCGCTGCCTGACCACGCTGCGCCCGACCGGCCCCAGCCGCGGCAGCAGCGTCTCCCACTCCGCCGCGTCGAGCCGCACCGCGCGCAGCGTCGCTGCTGCGACTTCGGCGGTGTCGGTGGCAAATAGCGTGACCAGAGCCAGCGGCGCATCGACCAGCGCCAGTCCGCGAGCGCATGCGATCCGCACTGCCTCCGGCACCCGTTCCCGCAACTGGATCAATCGGGTCAGCAGCGTGTCGTCGGCAGGCGCCCGGCCCCGCGCGATCAGGTCGACCAGCTGCCGATAGGTCGCACGCGCGCCCAGCGCCGAGCGCGCCTCGGCTGCCAACACGGTCCTCAGGCTGTCGTTGAAGCGCACGGAAACGATCGACCTCTTGTTTCTTGCGGGTTGATCCCGCCGCCGTACCTAGAGACGCGGCCGCTTCGGAGCCATCGCGGAGATTTCGGGGTCATCCCGGATTGAAGCAGCTTTGGACAATTGCGTTTCAGCGCAACAATCCTATAGCCGTCGCTTCAGATGCTATCGCGAAGATGCGTAGCCAGTTGAGTGAGATATGATGTCCCTGGATCGGATCGATCGTGAAATCCTGGCCCTCCTACAGGAGGACGGCCGGATGACCAATGTCGAGCTGGCCGAACGGGTCGGCCTGACCGCGCCTCCCTGCCTGCGCCGCGTCCGCGCGCTGGAGCAGGCCGGGGTGATTCGCGGCTATCATGCCGAGTGCGATGCAACCAAGCTCGGCTTTCCGATCACCGTCTTCGCTATGGTCAGCCTGCGCAGTCAGGCCGAACCGGACCTCGCCGCGTTCGAGGCGCATGTCGCCGCGATCCCGGAAGTGCGTGAATGTCACATGCTCAACGGCGAGATCGACTTCATTCTGAAAATCGTCGCGCAGGATCTGGAGAGCTTCCAGCGCATCCTGACCACCAAGCTGACCTCCGCCCCCAATGTCACCAGCGTCAAGTCGTCGCTGACGATCCGCACCTTCAAGGCGCAGGCCGGCGTCCCGATCAGCTGAGCAACGAAAAAGGGGCGACCCACCGGCCGCCCCTCTCCCTTCGTCCCGGGATCGAGCGCTTACGCGACCGGCGGATGATCGAGGAAGTCGATCCACCAGCCCGCGATATCGGCGCGTGGCGAACCGGTCACCGCCTGGAACGCGGTCCTGGCGCCAGCCTTGTCGCCCGAGTTCGCCAGCGCAATGCCCAGACGCGTGTTCACGGCATTGGCGTCGACACCGCCCTTCTGCAGCGCGGCGCGATACAGCGCGATCGCCTTGGGATATTCGCCCGTGCCCAGATACGCGTCGGCGGTGCTCGCGGCGAGCTTGCCGTCCGCCGCCTTCATCGCGCGCGCTTCGACGGCGGCCATCGAACCTTCGTTCGAGATCGACTTGTTCGCGGCTGCCAGCAGGCTGCCGGCGTCGGGGCTGTTCGCCGGAATCTTGCCCGCGGCCTTGCCCTCGGTCAGCACCGCCTTCGATTCCCACGGCAGGCCCTGATCGAAGGTCCACTGTGCGTAGATTTCATAATCGTACTGATCGGCCAGCGCCTTGCCCGAACGCAGCAGGCGATACAGGTCGACCTTCTGCGCCTTGTCCAGCGTGGCGATCGACTGCGGCTGGATGCCCCAAACCACCAGCATGTCGCGCCAGTTCTTCGCGGTCGGATAGGCGGTCAGATAGCGACGCATCCACGCCCGGGTCTCCGTCGGGTTCTTCGCCTGGTTGTTGCGGGCGATCGCATAGCGGAAAATGTCTTCCGACGGCTTCTGCCCCGCGGCCATCTGCTCGTCGACCATCTTGGCCAGCGCGGCGGATCCACCGGCGACATCACCCGAGTCCATCTTCAGCTTGACGAGCTGGAGCGGCAGGTTCGGATCGTTGTAGCCGAGCTGCTGCGCCTGCTCGAAGAAGCGCATCGCGCCCGCCGCATCCTTGGCATTCGCCTGGATCACGCCGCGCTGATACGCATATTTCGCCTTGTCGGCCTGCGCGGTACGCGGGCTGGCGATCAGCGCGTCAAGCGGCGCGGCGAGGTTGGCGTTGTTCGGACCGCCCGGCTGAATCACCTCCAGGTTGAGGCGCAGCGCGGCGGCGATGTACTTCTCGTCGTCGGTCTTGGCAGCGGCCTCGACTGCCGCGACCAGCGGCGTCGCGGTCGCGACATCCTTGGTGGCGAGCGCGGTCTGCGCCTGCGCGGCCGGGCCGCGAACCTCGTTGCTGAGCTTGAGCTGATCGCCCTTCTGCTCTTCCTTCTTCTTCTGTGCCACCGCCGGCTGCGACAGTGCGACCGTCGCACCACCAGCCAGAAGCACAGCCATCACGGCGTTCGAAAGGGTCTTCATCGACACGTCTCTCCAGATTTCGCGGGCGTAACGCTCGGTCGCTGCTCTAGTGCCCACCGCGCGCGTGTACAAGGAATGTACCGTAGCAATGCGTTGCCGCCGCTGAACCGCAATTGAACGCGGCCGGGCCCCGGAGTACGGCGCGGCGATGATCGCCGTTCTCTCGCCGGCCAAGACGCTGGACCTCGAAACACCACCGCCCTTTTCCGCGACCCCGGCCCGCTTCGCGGCCGAGGCTGCGACGCTGGCGAAGGCCGCCTCGCACCTGACGCAAAAGCGCCTCTCCGAGCTGATGAAGATCTCGCCTGCGCTCGCCAAGCTCAACGCCGATCGCTTCCGCGACTTCGACACTGCCGAAGAGCGCCCCGCCCTCTATACCTTCGCGGGCGACGTCTACACCGGGCTCGACGCCGCAACGCTCGACGAGCCGGCGGTACGTTTCGCACAGGATCATCTGCGCCTGCTCTCCGGCCTCTATGGCCTGCTCCGCCCGCTCGACGCGATGCGTCCGTACCGGCTGGAGATGGGCACACGCTGGGCGCCGCGCCGCGACAAGCTCACCGACTGGTGGGGACCGCGCATCGCGGATGCGTTGGCGCAGGACGTGGCAGACGAGGGGTCGAAGGTGGTGCTCAACCTTGCCAGCAACGAATATTGGGAGGCGGTCGCCGGAAGACTCCCGTCGGCCGTCCGCGTCGTCGCCGTCGACTTCCGCGAGGCGGACGACCGCTTCATCAGCTTCCACGCCAAGAAGGCGCGGGGCATGATGGCGCGCTATCTGGTCGAGCATCATGTCGCCGATCTGGACGGCATGAAGGCGTTCGACACCGCCGGCTATCGCTTCGACGCCAATGCCAGCGACGAGGCCCGCTGGACCTTCCGGAGGGCCGCCTGATGCGCGCCGTGGTGATTGGTGCCGGCGGCGGCGTCGGCGCGGCACTCGCCGACGCGTTGGCGGAGGAAGAGAATGACGTCGTCCGCCTCACCCGCGCCGAGTTGGACCTGACGGACGAACCGACCATCGCCGCAGCAGCCGCGCAGGTCGGCAAGGCCGATATGGTGGTCGTGGCCACCGGCCTGCTTCACGACGCGGAACACGGGCCGGAGAAAGCGCTGCGCGATCTCGATCCGGTGTGGCTGGCGAAGCAATATGCGGTGAACGCGATTGGCCCGGCGCTGGTGGCCAAGCACTTCCTGCCCATCCTGCCCCGCACCGGCCGCTCGGTGTTCGCGGCGTTATCGGCGCGCGTCGGCAGCATTTCCGACAACCGGCTCGGCGGCTGGTACGGCTATCGCGCGAGCAAGGCGGCGCTCAACCAGTTGATCCGCACGCTGGCGATCGAGGACAAGCGCCGCAACGATCGCGGGATCGTCGTCGCGCTCCATCCCGGCACCGTCGACACCCGGCTGTCCAGGCCGTTCCAGCAGAGCGGACGCGACCTGTTCCAGCCCGATCGCGCCGCGGTGCAGTTGCTCGACGTGCTCGACGCGCTGAAGCCGACCGACAGCGGCAAGCTGTTCGCGTGGGATGGTGCCGAGATCACGCCGTGATCGCCCTTCTTCGTCATTGCGAGCTAGGTCGCAATGACGCGGCGGTGATTGGGGCCGTCAGGACAGGACGAGGCAGACGCTCGCCCATCCCGGTCGCCCCGGGCGTGACTTTGTGCCTCATGCCGCCTAGACACGCGCCTGAAACGAATCCGTAAAAAGAAAGTACCTAAAGTTGGCCGACGACACCGTCCTCGCCGATCCTTCCGCTATCGCCAACATCTCCATCGTCGAGGAGATGAAGACCAGCTACCTCGACTATGCGATGAGCGTCATCGTGGCGCGCGCGCTGCCCGACGTGCGCGACGGGCTGAAGCCGGTGCATCGCCGAATCCTGTTCTCGGCGAACGAAAGCGGGTTCCTGTACAACCGCCCGTATCGCAAGTCGGCGCGCATCGTCGGCGACGTGATCGGTAAATATCATCCGCACGGCGACAGCTCGATCTACGAAGCGCTGGTCCGCATGACGCAGGACTGGTCGATGCGCGTGCCGCTGATCGACGGTCAGGGCAATTTCGGCTCGATGGACCCCGATCCCGCGGCCGCGATGCGCTATACCGAGGCGCGGCTGGCGAAGTCCGCCAACTATTTGATGGATGACCTCGACAAGGATACGGTCGACTTCCAACCGAACTACGACGGGTCGGAGCGCGAGCCGCAGGTGCTGCCGGCGCGCTTCCCCAATCTGCTGGTCAATGGCGCGGGCGGCATCGCGGTCGGCATGGCGACCAACATCCCGCCGCACAATCTCGGCGAGGTGATCGACGCCTGTTTCGCCTATCTCGACAATGGCGCGATCACGACCGAAGAGCTGATGGAGATCGTCCCCGGCCCGGACTTCCCGACCGGCGCGATCATCCTCGGCCGCGCCGGCGCGCGCTCGGCCTATGAGACCGGGCGCGGCTCGGTGATCGTGCGCAGCCGCCACAAGATCGAGACCGGGCGTGGCGACCGCACCTCGATCGTGCTGACCGAAATCCCGTTCCAGCAGGGCAAGAACGCGCTCGTCGAGAAGATCGCTGAGGCCGCCAAGGACAAGCGGATCGAGGGCGTCAGCGACATTCGCGACGAATCGAACCGCGAAGGCGTCCGCATCGTTATCGACCTGAAGCGTGACGCGACCCCCGAGGTGGTGCTCAACCAGCTCTGGCGGCACACGCCCGCGCAGGGCTCGTTCCCCGCGAACATGCTCGCGATCCGCGGCGGCCGCCCCGAATTGCTCAACCTGCGCGACATCATCAGCGCGTTCGTGCAGTTCCGCGAACAGGTCATCACCCGCCGCGCCAAGTTCGAGCTGAACAAGGCCCGCGAGCGCGCCCATATCCTGCTCGGCCTCGTCATCGCGGTAACGAACCTCGACGAAGTCGTGCGGATCATCCGCGGTTCGTCGAGCCCGGCGGAGGCACGCGGCAAGCTGCTCACCCGCGACTGGCCGATCGCCGAGATCGCGCCGTACCTGCGGCTGGTCGAGGCGCTCGAAACCGATGTCGCGGGCGACACCTACCGCCTGTCGGAAGTGCAGGTCCGCGCGATCCTCGACCTGCGCCTTCACCGCCTCACCGCTCTGGGCCGCGACGAGATCGGCGACGAGCTCAAGACGCTCGCCGATTCGATCGCGGAACTGCTGGCGATCCTCTCCGACCGCGTGAAGCTCTACGCGGTGATGCGCGACGAACTCCGCGAGGTGCGCGAGCTGTTCGCGACCCCGCGCCGCACCGAGATCGCTGCGGCCGCCGACGGGATCGACGACGAGGACCTGATCGAGCGCGAGGACATGGTGGTGACCGTCACCATGGCCGGCTACATCAAGCGCACCCCGCTCGATGCCTTCCGTGCGCAGGCGCGCGGCGGCAAGGGTCGCGCCGGTATGGCGACCAAGGACGAGGATGTCGTCACCAAGCTGTTCGTCACCTCGACGCACACGCCGGTGCTGTTCTTCTCGACGCTCGGCCGCGTGTACCGCATGAAGGTCTGGCGCCTTCCCGAGGGCGGGCCGGCGACGCGCGGTCGCCCGATGATCAACCTGCTCCCGCTCGATCAGGGCGAGACGATCTCGACCGTCCTGCCGCTGCCCGAGGACGAGGCGGAATGGGGCAAGCTCCACGTCATGTTCGCCACCGTGAAGGGATCGGTGCGCCGCAACTCGATGGACGCGTTCACCAACGTGCCCTCGAACGGCAAGATCGCGATGAAGTTCGAGGGCGAGGATGCCGACGACCGCCTGATCGGCGTGGCGTTGCTTGACGAGGGCGACGACGTTTTGCTCGCCACCCGTGCCGGCAAAGCGATCCGCTTCGCCGCCGACGAGGTCCGCGAGTTCCAGAGCCGCAACTCGACCGGCGTGCGCGGCATCGCGCTCAAGGGCGACGATCAGGTGATCTCGCTGTCGGTGCTGCACCGCGTCGGGGTCCGCGATCAGGAAGAGCGCGACGAATATCTCCGCAACGCGCCGTGGAAGGAACGCGAGGGCGAGCTGACGATGCCGCTCGACCGTTTCGAGGATTTGCGCGCGCGCGAGCAGTTCGTGCTGACGGTCTGCGCCAACGGTTACGGCAAGATCAGCTCGGCCTATGAATATCGCCGCACCGGCCGTGGTGGTCAGGGCATCACCAACATCGACAACATCGCGCGCAACGGCCCGGTCGTCGCCAGCTTCCCCTCGACCAAGGCCGAGCAGCTGATGCTGGTGACGGATCAGGCGAAGATGATCCGGATGCCGCTCGGCTCGCTGCGCGTCATCGGCCGCGGATCGGCCGGCGTGCGACTGTTCAACGTCGCCAAGGACGAGCATGTCGTGTCCGCCGCGCGGATCGACGAGGAGCCCGAGCCCGAGGATGCCGCCGAGGCGCTGGTCGCGGAGGAACTGGCCGGCGATCAGGCGGTAGCGCCGGTGGATGACGCGACGGTCGGCGACGATGCCGCCGCCGGCCCGGAGGATGGCGAATGACCGACCTGCCGCTGACCGCCTATAAGGTCCTGACCGCCGGGCAGATGGCGACGCTGGAACAGCATGGGCAGTTCGGCGGCGCGCCGGTCGACGTGGCGGACGGCTACATCCATCTGTCGACCGCCGAACAGCTTGCCGAGACGATCGGCAAGCATTTCGCCGGACAGGCCGATCTGCACATCGTCGCGGTCGACCTCGCCGCGCACGGCGACAAGGTGAAGTGGGAAGAGTCGCGCGGCGGCCAGCTCTTCCCGCACCTTTACGGTGAGATGCTGCTGGAAACGGTCATCGCCTACGGCCCGCTCGACCGCCGCGCCGACGGCACGATCAAGCTCCCCACCACCGGCTAACCGTCGCCCGGCGGAGGTAGGGGCGACGATCAGGCGTATAGATCCACCACCTCACGCCCCTTGCCCACCGCCTGCAACAACAACGTCCGGTGGCAATGGCACGGGTCCCGCTCGAAACAAAGCAACGCGCTCGGCACCTCGTCCGCCAGCGCCAGCATCTGCGCCGCCTGCGCCTGCGCCTCGGGCAGCTCCAGCTGGTCGTCATATACCGCGGTCAGTGTCGCGACGTCGCCCTTCTTCGCCGCATCGCGCCCGCGCTTCGGCGTGCCCAGCGCCTTCAGGTGCACATAATCGATCCCCGCCTCGCGCAGCGACGCCGCGAGCGGCGACTTGGAGAAGCCCGGTCGTCGCGACAATGGCAATGCCCGCACGTCGATCACCCGCCGCACGCCCGTGGTCTGCAACGCCGCGATGAACTCCGCCATCGTCACGCCTTCGTACCCGATGGTATAGATCGTCATGTGCCCAGAGGTGGTCGCGCGCCGCTGACAAGACAAGCCGCACCCGCTATCCGCCCCCGATGACGTATGACATTCATATCGTGGGCGGCGGGCTCGCCGGGTCGGAAGCAGCGTGGCAACTGGCCGGCGCCGGGTTCAGGGTCCGCCTGTCCGAAATGCGCGGCGGCGGCGACACCACCCCCGCTCACCACACCGACGATCTCGCCGAGCTGGTCTGCTCGAACAGTTTCCGCAGCGACGATGCGGACAGCAACGCCGTCGGCCTGCTGCATCAGGAATTGCGCGCGCTCGGCTCGCTGATCCTGCGCGAAGGCGACCGCCACCGCGTCCCCGCCGGTTCGGCGCTGGCCGTCGACCGCGACGGCTTCTCCGCCGGCGTGACGGCGGCGGTGGCGGCGCACCCGAACATCACCGTCGTCCGCGAGCGGATCGACACGCTCCCCGACACGCCTGCGATCATCGCCACCGGTCCGCTCACCGCGCCCGGCCTGTCGGAACGGATCGCCGCCGAAACCGGCCGCGACTCGCTGGCTTTCTTCGACGCGATCGCCCCGATCGTCCACCGCGACTCGATCGACATGGAGACAGCGTGGTTCCAGTCGCGCTGGAATAAGGGAACATCGGGCCGTCTGCCCCCCGGGCAGACTGAAGACAGCCGGGGGCTGTCTTCACCCGATGTTGGGACGGACTATATCAACTGCCCGCTCGACAAGGACCAGTATCACGCCTTCGTCGCCGCGCTGATCGACGGCGAGAAGACCGAATACCGCGAATGGGAGAACGTCCCCTATTTCGAAGGCTGTATGCCGATCGAGGTGATGGCGGAGCGTGGCCCCGAAACGCTGCGCTTCGGCCCGATGAAGGGCGTCGGCCTCGACGATCCGCGCACCGGCCGCTGGCCCTATGCCTGCGTCCAGCTCCGGCAGGACAATGCGCTCGGCACGCTGTGGAACATCGTCGGCTTCCAGACCAAGCTTAAGCACGCCGAGCAAGTTCGGCTGTTCCGCACCATCCCCGGCCTCGAAAACGCCGAGTTCGCGCGGCTCGGCGGGCTGCACCGCAACACCTTCCTGCGCTCGCCCGAATTGCTCGATGAAACGCTGCGGCTCCGCTCGCGCCCGAACATCCGCTTCGCCGGGCAGATCACCGGCTGCGAGGGCTATATCGAGAGCGCCTCGATCGGCCTGCTCGCCGGCCGCTTCGCGATCGCCGAACTGCGCGGTGAGACGCTGGCGCCGCCGCCGGTCGAAACCGCGCTCGGCGCACTTCTGTCGCACATCACCGGCGGCGCGGAGGCGGACAGCTACCAGCCGATGAACGTCAATTTCGGGCTCTTCCCGCCGATCCCCGGCCGCACGAAGAAAGCCGATCGCAAGAAGATGTATACCGACCGTGCACGCACCGCGCTCGCGGAGTGGCTGGCGGCTTAATCATCCGTCATTGCGAGCGTAGCGAAGCAATCCAGGGCCGGACCAGGACGCCCTGGATTGCTTCGCTACGCTCGCAATGACGACTCAAACCGGAATCGCCGTCGTATATTTCGTCATCGACAGCGCGAAATGCGACGACGCGCCCGCCACGGAAGGATGCCCCAGCAGCACCTGCATAAGGAAGTGATTGTAATCACTCACATCCGCCACGACGATCCGCATTAGATAATCCCATTCCCCCGACATCGAGAAACTCTCGACGATCTCCGGCCGCCCGTCGACGAATTGCTCGAACGCCTGCCGCGCCTCCACCGCGTGGCTGCGCATCCGCACGTTGCACAGCACGTTGACCCCGCGCCCGACCGCCGCCGGATCGACCAGCCGCACCGTCCGCGTCAGCACGCCCGACGCCTCCAGCGCCTTGACCCGCCGCCAGCACGACGCCGACGACGCGCCGACGCGCTGCGCCAGATCGGCGTTGCTCAGCGTCCCGTCGTCCTGCAACGCAGAAACGATCCGGCGATCGATCGGGTCGAGTTGATCGGACTGGTTCATCTAATCGCCATATAGCGCGCTGCCCGTTTCACCGGAAGCCACGAAGGCCCATATTCTGATAAGCATTGATCGCCGCCATATGCGATCGTGCCCTTATGGCAGACGCAACGATCACCCGCCCCGATGGAGCCGCCGCCGATTGGACGATCCCGCAGGGCTGGGATGCGTACACGGCCGAGGAACACGCCACCTGGGACACTTTGTTCGCGCGCCAGATCGCGATGCTGCCCGGCCGCGCCACGCCGGAGTTCTTGGACGGCCTCGACGTCCTCCGCCTGTCGAAACCCGGCATCCCCGATTTCGACGAACTCTCGGAGCGGCTGATGAAGGCAACCGGCTGGCAGGTCGTCGCCGTCCCCGGTCTCGTCCCCGACGACGTCTTCTTCGATCATCTCGCCAACCGCCGCTTCGTCTCGGGCAATTTCATCCGCCGCCCGGACCAGCTCGACTATCTTCAGGAGCCGGACGTCTTCCACGACGTCTTCGGCCACGTTCCCCTGCTCGCGAACCCGGTGTTCGCCGATTACATGCAGGCCTATGGACGAGGCGGGCAGCGCGCCGCGGCGATGGGCGCGATCGATCGCCTGTCGCGGCTCTACTGGTACACCGTCGAGTTCGGGCTGGTGCGCGCGGGCGACGGCCTCGCGCTCTATGGCGCCGGTATCGTCTCCTCGCGATCCGAATCGATCTTCGCGCTCGACGACCCCTCCCCGAACCGGATCGCGTTCGACCTGAAGCGCGTGATGCGCACCTGTTACCGGATCGACGATTTCCAGCAGAGCTACTTCGTCATCGACAGTTTCGAGGACCTGCTCGAGCAGACGCTCAACACCGATTTCGCCCCGCTTTACGCCGAGCTGGAAGGCCAGCCGGATCACGACCCGGAGACGATCCTGGCGGACGACCGCGTCTACGCGCGCGGCACGCAAGCGCACGCCCGCCGCTAACCTCTTCACCTGAAAGGCCCGACCATGACCGATCCCGCCAATCCGCTCGGCCTCGCCGGCTTCGAGTTCTGCGAATTCACCTCGCCCGATCCCGACGCGCTCGCCAGCCAGTTCGAGCAGATGGGCTTCGTCGCCGCGCACCGTCACCCGACCAGGCAGGTGACACGCTACGTACAGGGTCGCATCAACCTTCTGCTCAACCGTGAGCCGACCGGGCAGGCCGCCGACTTCCGCGCGCTTCACGGCCCGTCGGCCAGCGGCATGGCGTTCCGCGTCGCCGATCCGCAGGCCGCCTATGACCATGCGATCGCGGAGGGCGCGACCGCGGTCGACGCCGCGACGGGCACGCTCGGCGACGGCAGCTTCCCGATCGAGGGGATCGGCGGCAGCTACCTCTATCTCGTCAAGGCGGGCGAAGACCTCTACGCCGATTGGGAGGAAGTGCCCGGCTGGCGCGAGGCCGCCGCACAGAACAACGTCGGGCTCGATATCCTCGACCACCTCACCCACAATGTCCGCCGCGGCGAGATGCGGACGTGGTCGAGCTTCTACGGCCGGCTGTTCGGGTTCGAGGAGCAGAAGTTCTTCGACATCAAGGGCAAGGCCACCGGGCTGTTCAGCCAGGCGATGATCGCCCCCGATCTGGCGATCCGCATTCCGCTCAACGAGAGCAAGGACGAAACCTCGCAGATCGAGGAATTCATCCGCGAGTATAACGGCGAGGGTATCCAGCACCTCGCGCTGACCACCGACGATATTTTCGAGACGGTCGAGAAGCTGCGCGCGCGCGGCGTGCGGCTGCAGGACACGATCGAGACCTACTACGAACTGGTCGACAAGCGCGTCCCCGACCATGGCGAGGACCTCGAGCGGCTGAAGCGCAACCGCATCCTGATCGACGGCAACGTCGGCGACGAGGGTATCCTGCTCCAGATCTTCACCGAGAATATGGTCGGTCCGATCTTCTTCGAGATCATTCAGCGCAAGGGCAATCAGGGTTTCGGTAACGGCAATTTCCAGGCCTTGTTCGAAAGCATCGAGCTGGATCAGATCCGGCGCGGCGTGGTCAAGGTCGAGGCGTAAGTTACCTTCCCGTCGCCCCGGACTTGATCCGGGGCCCCGCTTCTTCTTCTATGTCCGAGGAGAAAAGAAGCGGGATCCCGGATCAAGTCCGGGATGACGAAAGAGGCAGGCGGTCCGCGAACCGGCGGGTTGATAAAAGGAGAGAGCCATGACCGAAACGCCCCGCTACCACCCCGGCTTCGGCAACCATGTCTCGACCGAGGCGGTCCCCGGCGCGCTCCCGATCGGCCGCAACTCGCCGCAACACGTCCCCTTCGGCCTCTACACCGAACAGCTCTCCGGCACCGCCTTCACCGCGCCGCGCCACGAGAATCGCCGAACGTGGCTCTATCGCCTCCGCCCGACCGCCCAGCACCACGCCTTCACCCGCTACGATGGCGCGCCGAACCTCCGCGCCGCGCCCTTCGACACGCCGCCCTCGCCCAACCGGATGCGCTGGGACCCGCTCCCGTGGCCGGACGCCGCGACCGACTGGCTCGACGGCCTCGTTACTTATGGTGGCAACGGCAGCGTCGCAGAGCAGACCGGCGTCGCGATCCACCTCTACGCCGCGACCGCTGACATGGACCGCGCCTTCTTCTCCGCTGACGGCGAGCTGCTGATCGTGCCGCAGAAGGGCGCGCTGACGATCGACACCGAGATGGGCCGCCTCGACGTCGCCCCGCTCCAGATCGCGGTGATCCCGCGTGGTGTACGCTTCCGCGTTCGGCTCGACAACAACGGGCGCGCGCGCGGCTACGTCTGCGAAAACTACGGCGCGCCTTTTCGCCTCCCCGATCTCGGCCCGATCGGTGCGAACGGCCTCGCCAATCCCCGCGACTTCGAAACGCCGGCCGCATGGTTCGAGGATCGCGACGAGCCCTGCACGATCATCCAGAAATTTCAGGGCGCGCTCTGGCAAACCACGCTCGATCACTCGCCGTTCGACGTGGTGGCATGGCATGGCAACCTCGCCCCCTATCGCTATGATCTGACACGGTTCAATGCGATCAACACCGTGTCTTTCGACCATTCCGATCCGTCGATCTTCACCGTGCTCACCTCACCGAGCGACACTCCCGGCACCGCCAATTGCGATTTCGTGATCTTCCCGCCGCGCTGGATGGTCGCCGAGGGCACGTTCCGCCCGCCGTGGTTCCATCGCAACGTCATGAGCGAGTTCATGGGCCTGATCGTCGGCGCCTACGATGCCAAGGAAGGCGGCGGATTCGTGCCCGGCGGTGCGAGCCTCCACAACCAGATGAATGGCCACGGCCCTGATCAGACGAGCTATGAGAAAGCGGTCACAAGCGACTTGAAACCGGTCAAGATCGACGGAGCGATGGCGTTCATGTTCGAGACCCGTCACGTCGTGCGTACCACCGCCTGGGCGCAAACTTCGCCAACAATGCAGCTCGATTACGACGACGTGTGGCGCGGCTTTCCCAAGGCGACACTCCCGCGGTGATCCACCGCACTGGAAAAAACCGTCGACCCTGCTAGCGTGCCGCTTATGCAGTTTCTCAAGATCCTGTTCTGGTCGCTGCTGGCGTTCGTCGCCGCGGTGTTCACGTTCGGCAATTGGACCAATGTCACCGTCCAGCTTTTCGGCGGGCTGGTCGCGGAGGTGAACCTGCCGCTGCTGCTGCTGGTCACTTTCCTGCTCGGCTTCGTGCCGACGCTGGTCTACCAGCATTGGGTGCGCTTCCGCCTGCGTCAGCGACTTACCGCCGCGGAACGCGCGACCGAGAGCGCGCTCGCCGCTGTCCGCGGTGCCGAGACGCCAGCGGCCCACACACCCCCAGCGGCCCCCGCAACCGGAGCCGAGTGATGGCCAGCCGCATCTTCGTCGCGCTCGACACCCCCGATCTCGATCGCGCCCGCACGCTGGCGCAGAAGGTCCGCCACCATGTCGGCGGCATCAAGCTGGGACTGGAATTCTTCTGCGCGCACGGCCCCGCTGGCATCCGCGCGATGGAAGAGATCGGCCTCCCCGTCTTCCTCGACCTGAAGCTCCACGACATCCCCAACACCGTCGCCAAGGCGGTGCAGTCGCTGGCGGGGCTCGCCCCCGCGGTGCTGACCGTCCACGCCAGCGGCGGCCGCGCGATGCTGGAGGATGCCAAGGCGGCGGCACATCCCTCGACGAAGGTGGTCGCGGTCACGATGCTCACCAGCCTCGACGAGGATGATCTCGCCGCGACCGGCGTGGCGGGCAGCGCGCACGACCACGTCCTGCGCCTCGCCGAGCTGGCGCACGCGGCCGGGCTCGACGGCATCGTCTGCTCCGGCGCCGAGGTGAAGGCCGCGCATGCCGCGTGGCCGAAGGGCTATTTCGTCGTCCCCGGCGTCCGCCCGGCGGATGGCGAGGTCGGCGACCAGAAGCGCGTCGTGACGCCGCGGATGGCGGTCGACCACGGCGCATCGATGCTTGTGATCGGCCGCCCGATCACCCAGGCCGAGGACCCGGACGCCGCCGCGCGCGCGATCGCCGCCACGCTCTAACGCGTTATTGGCAGGGTGGCAGCAAGCGCCTAAAGCCACGCGATGCCCGTCACCGCCAAGATCTGCGGCCTGTCCACGCCCGAAACGCTTGACGCCGCGCTCAAGGGCGGCGCGAGCCATGTCGGCTTCGTCGTCTTCCCGCCATCACCTCGCCACCTGACGCTCGATCGTCTCGCGGGCCTCGCCGCGCAGGTACCCGCGCACGTCCGCAAGGTCGGCGTGTTCGTCGACCCCGACGACGAATTGCTCGCCGCCACGGTCGCCGCCGGGCGGCTCGACGCGATCCAGCTCCACAAGACCACGCCCGAACGCGTCGCCGCACTCCGCCGCCTGTCGCAACGCGAGACCTGGGCGGCGATCGCGGTCAAGACCCGCGCCGACCTATCCGCCGCCCCCGCCTTCGCCGACGCCGCCGACCGCCTGCTATACGACGCCAAGACGCCGGAAGGCGCGACGCTCCCCGGCGGCATGGGCCTCCGCTTCGACTGGCAATTGCTCGACGGCTTCCGCCACCCGCTCCCCTGGGCGCTGTCGGGCGGGCTCGACAGCGCGAACGTCGCCGAGGCGATCGCACGGACCCGCGCCCCGCTGGTCGACGTTTCGTCAGGCGTCGAGTCCGCGCCCGGCGTCAAGGACGTGGACAAGATCGCCACCTTCCTGCAACGGGTTTCCGCATCATGAACGCACCCAATTCCTTCCGCGCGCAGCCGGACGAGCGCGGGCATTTCGGCCCCTATGGCGGCCGCTATGTCTCCGAAACGCTGATGCCGCTGATCCTAGACCTGGAGCGCGAATATCGCGCCGCCAAGCAGGACCCGGCGTTCGCCGCGCAGTTCGGCGACCTGCTCGAACATTATGTCGGCCGCCCGTCGCCGCTCTATTATGCCGAGCGGCTGACCGACACGCTGCGCGACAGCGCGCCCGACGGCCAAGATGGCGAAAAACGAGGCGCACAGGTCTGGTTCAAGCGCGACGAGCTGAACCACACCGGCGCGCACAAGATCAACAATTGCATCGGCCAGATCCTGCTCGCGATCCGCATGGGCAAGACGCGGATCATCGCCGAGACCGGCGCCGGCCAGCACGGCGTTGCCACGGCGACGGTCTGCGCACGCTTCGGGTTGCCGTGCGTGATCTACATGGGCGCCAAGGACGTCGAGCGGCAGCAGCCGAACGTCTTCCGCATGAAGCTGCTCGGGGCCGAGGTCCGCGCGGTCGAGAGCGGCGCGCGCACGCTGAAGGACGCGATGAACGAGGCGCTGCGCGACTGGGTCGCCAACGTCCACGACACCTTCTACATCATCGGCACCGCCGCCGGCCCGCATCCCTATCCGGAGCTGGTCCGCGACTTCCAGAGCGTGATCGGCCGCGAGGCGCGCGCGCAATTGCTCGACCGCACCGGACGGCTGCCCGACCTGCTGGTCGCCGCGATCGGTGGCGGGTCGAACGCGATCGGGCTGTTCCACCCGTTCCTCGACGATGTCGACGTCAAGATGCTCGGCGTCGAGGCGGCGGGCGAAGGCCTGGAGGCCAAACATGCCGCCAGCCTCGCCGGCGGCTTCCCGGGCGTGCTCCACGGCAACAAGACCTATCTGTTGCAGGACGACGACGGGCAGATCGCGGAGGCGCATTCGATCTCCGCCGGGCTCGACTATCCCGGCATCGGCCCCGAACATGCGTGGCTGAAGGACGGCGGTCGCGTCGAATACACTGCGGTCACCGATCGCGAGGCGCTCGACGCCTTCCAGCTCCTGTGCCGGACCGAGGGCATCATCCCCGCGCTGGAACCGTCGCACGCCATCGCCGCGGTGGCGCGCATCGCCAAGGACATGCCGCGGGATGCGATCATCGTCGCCAATCTGTGCGGACGCGGCGACAAGGACATCTTCACGGTCGCCGAAGCGCTGGGAGTGCAGATTTGACCCGTCTATCCGACGCGTTCATCGCCGATCGTCCGGCGCTGATCTGCTTCATCACCGCCGGCGATCCGTCGGTCGCCGCCACGCCCGCGATCCTCGATGCGCTGGTCGAGGGCGGCGCTGACGTGATCGAACTGGGGATGCCGTTCACCGATCCAATGGCGGACGGTCCGGCAATCCAGGCCGCGAACATCCGCGCGCTGGGCGGCGGGGTAACCACCGCCGACATCCTGCGGATTGCGACGGATTTTCGCGCCCGCCACCCGCTCACCCCGCTGGTGCTGATGGGCTATGCCAATCCGATGCTGCGCCGCGGGCCGGAATGGTTCGCCACCGCACTGCGTGACGCCGGTGTGGATGGCGTGATCTGCGTCGACGTTCCCCCCGAGGAAGACGATGCGCTTGGACCACAGTTACGCGCGATGGGAATCGATCTCATCCGCCTCGCCACCCCTACCACCCGCGACAAGCGGATCAGCGATGTCCTGAACGGCGCGAGCGGCTTCATTTATTACGTCTCGGTCGCCGGCATCACCGGCAAGCAACAGGCGCAGCAGGCGTCGATCGAGGAAGCGGTCACGCGGCTGAAGCAAGCCACTGATCTCCCGGTCGCGGTCGGCTTCGGCGTTCGCACGCCCGAACAGGCGCGCGCGATCGGCCGTGTTGCAGACGGCGTCGTCGTCGGCTCGGCGATCGTCGAGATTGTCGCCAAGCATGGTGCCGCTGCGCCTGCGTCCGTCGCGGCCTATATTCAGACGCTGTCGGCTGCGCTTGCCGACGCACGAAAGGTTTCCGCATGAGCTGGCTCAGCAACGTCCGCAACGCTTTGTCCGGGATCGTCCCCGGCGGCGCGAAGGCGCAGACTCCCGACCACCTCTGGCACAAGTGCAAGGGCTGCGGGACGATGGTCTTCACCAAGGAGCTGGAGGAAAACCTCCACGTCTGCCCGACCTGCGACCATCACGAGCGGATCGGCCCGGGCGAGCGGTTCGAGCATTTGCTCGACCCCGCCAGCATTGACGTGCTGCCCGCCCCGCGCTCGCCCGAGGACCCGCTCAAGTTCCGCGATTCTAAGCGTTACACCGATCGCCTCAAGGCCGCGCGCGCCAGCACCGGCGAGCAGGACGCCTTCGTCAACGCGCGCGGTACAATCGACGGCCACCGCGTCGTGATTGGGGTCCAGGACTTTGCCTTCATGGGCGGCTCGATGGGCCAGGCGGTTGGCGAGGCGTTCATCCAGGGCGTAGAGACCGCGGTGAAGGACCGCGCACCGTTCATCGTCTTCACCGCCTCGGGCGGCGCGCGGATGCAGGAGGGCATTCTCAGCCTGATGCAGATGCCGCGCAGCACCGTCGCGATCCAGATGCTCCACGATGCCGGGCTGCCCTATATCGTCGTGCTGACCGACCCGACCTCGGGCGGCGTGATGGCCGCCTACGCGATGCTCGGCGACGTCCACATCGCAGAGCCCAAGGCGACGCTCGCCTTCACCGGTCGCCGCGTGATCGAGAGCACGATTCGCGAGAAGCTGCCCGAGGATTTCCAGACCAGCGAATATTATCTGGAGCATGGCATGATCGACATGGTGGTCCACCGCCGCGAATTGCGCGCGAAGCTTGCCACCGTGATCAGCTATCTCTCCGGCGAGCGCAAGGCCGCCTGACCGACTGCCCGAATTACGTGGGCCAATCGACAGTCGCCGATCACGTGCCGTTTTCCGTCATCCCGGACCTCATCCGGGACCCCGCTTCTGGCCTCGGTCGTCGCTAGGAAGCGGGTCCCGGATCAAGGCCCTTCTGAGCTTTAGAAGGGTCCGGGACGACGAACCAGGGGGACGGACAGAAACGTCAAGTGACGACAGCAGGTAGATCAAGCTGGATGGATCACGCCCCGACCACACCACCGGTGACAGCCGACCACGCCGTCTCCACCGACGCCGCCGTTCAGGCGCAGCTTGACCGGCTGTGGTCGCTGTCGCCGGGCGCTGACGTGCTCGGGCTCGACCGGATCACGCGGTTGCTGGCGCGGCTGGGCGATCCACATCGCGCACTCCCGCCGGTCTTCCATGTCGCCGGTACCAACGGCAAGGGGTCGACCTGCGCGTTCCTGCGCGGCGCGCTGGAGGCGGCGGGGCACCGGGTCCATGTCTACTCCAGCCCGCATCTGGTCCGCTTCAACGAGCGAATCCGGCTGGCGGGGCGGCTGATCGACGATGCCGCGCTGGCGGCGCTGCTCAGCGAGGTGCTCGATCATGCCGATGGGATCGGCGCCAGCTTCTTCGAGATCACCACCGCTGCCGCCTTTCTCGCCTTCGCGCGCACGCCGGGTGACGCCTGTGTGATCGAGGTGGGTCTCGGCGGCCGGCTCGACGCCACCAACGTGCTGCCAGCGCCGGTGGCGTGCGGAATCGCGGCGCTCGGGATCGATCATCAGGCGTTTCTCGGCGACACGCTCGAGCAGATCGCCGCGGAAAAGGCGGGCATCGCCAAGCCCGGTGTGCCGCTGGTGACGATGGCCTATCCCTCCGCCATCGCCGCGAAGGTTGCGCACGTCGCGACGGCGCGTGGCGCGTCGTTTTTTTCGCAGGGAGAGGCGTGGCACTACGCCGCTGTCGACGATCGACTTCATTACGACGACCGGAATGGGTCGCTCGACCTGCCCTCGCCGTCGATGCCCGGCGCGCATCAGGGCGCCAACTTGGCGCTGGCGGCCGCGATGATCCGACACCAATCGACACTGTCGGTGCCGGCCGGTACGCTCGCTGCGTCGTCCGTAACGACCCGCTGGCCAGCGCGCCTGCAACGCCTGTCGCCGGGGCCGTTGATCGCGCCGCTCTCCGACGTGCCGGTCTGGCTCGATGGCGGGCACAACGCCTCAGCCGGGCGGGCCGTGGCCGCCGCGCTGCCGCATCATCTCGGCGACCCTTGCACGCGGTCGCTGACCGTGATCGTCGGGATGCTTGCGAACAAGGACGCGGCCGGGTTCCTCGCGCCGTTCGCCAATGCAGTGGGCACGCTGATCGCGGTACCCGTTCCCGGCCACGCCTGCCACGCGCCTGCCGACCTGCTGCGCGTCGCCGCTGAATTGGGCGTGCCACACCGCCTGAGCGCGGTGAATGTTCCCGCAGCCCTGGCCACAATCGCTGTCGTGCATCCGCGACCGGCTGGCGTGCTGATCGCCGGATCGCTCTATCTGGCCGGCGAAGTGTTGAGGGCGAACGACGAAGTGCCGGACTGATCCATAAACCTGAGATTGACTTGCAATAGCCGATCAGCGACGTTGGGTGGGCAAGAGGAGTCGCCTGTTCATGACCGAGCTTCCCGCCCCCGTTCTAACCGCTAGTGCCTTGCCCCACCCACTGCCGGACTGCCCCAACGCGCGGGTTATCCTGTTCGCGATGCGCCGGATGGGCGCACATGGGCTTGCGGATGCGCGTGCCGCTCATGGCTTTTTCACCAGCTTCGGCGAGGCGTTTCGCCGCCCGCTGCTCCTGATGCGCGCGCTGATGGCCGATCTCGCCGGCAATGCGACCGTGCCGATCGCGATCGCTCCGTGCTGCTGCGCGCGGATGACGCCGTCGGAGCATGTGTTGCTCGCGATCCTCGCGCGGGTAGAAACCCGGATCGATGGCGCGCGCCTGCTGATGCAGGATCTGTTGGGTCAGCGCCACGTCGACGGCGCGCTGGCCAGCGCTGCCGCGCTCGCCGCCGCCTTCGCCGATGAAGGCCGTCCGGTCTGTCTCTAGTCTAGCCGGCGGCGCCGTCGCGCGCGTCGCCTGGCCCTTCGGTGGCGGCGCTGCCGACCGAGCGGTCGACCAGCCCTGACCGGCTCATCCACCAGAACAACGCAACGCCCGGCAGCGCCAGCACGACTGTCAACAAATAGAAATTAACGTAGCCGACCCGCTCGACCAGCGCGCCCGCACTCGCGCCGGTAATGATCCGTCCCACCACGCTCGCCGCCGCCGAGATCAGCGCATATTGCGCGGCGGTAAAGCGCAGGTCGCACAATGCCGAAAAATAGGCGACCACCGTCACCCCGCCGATCCCGGATGCGATATTCTCGAAGGTCATCGCACCGGCGAGCCCGGGGTTGCTGTGCCCCGCCGCCGCCAGTGCCGCAAAGCTGGCGTTGGATACCGCCATCAGCACGAGGCTGATGAGCACCGAGCGCTTGAGTCCAAGCCGCGCGTACATGACCCCGCCGAGGAAAATACCGATCAGATAAGCCCAAAATCCGATCCCGACGTCGTACAATGCGATTTCGTCGTTGCTGAAACCGGTGTCGTTGAGCAACAGACGGAGCACCAACTGGCCCAGCGTATCGCCGATCTTGTGGATGAGGATGAATAATAGCACCACCAACGCGCCCGGACGCGCAAAGAACTGCACGAATGGTCGCCAGACCGCCGCTAGTGTCGTACCCGCTCCGCGCTTTGGCTCGACCTCGCGGTGCCGCCGCGGCTCCCCGACGATCAGACCTGCGACCATCGCCGGCAATGCGAGCACCGCGGTCGCCAGATAAGCCGCCGTCCAGCCATGCCGCGCGGCCACGAACAGCGCCAACGACGCCGCGCCCGCTGAGCCGATCCGCCAGCCATATTGACTCATTCCCGAGCCGACACCCAATTGGCGCGGCTCCAGTATCTCAATGCGATAGGCGTCGATCACCACGTCGAACGTCGATCCCGCGACCGCCACCAGGATCGCGGCCGTGACCGTCGCCCCGATGCTCGCCCGCGGATCGACCAACGCCAGATTTGCGACCGCAGCGATCACCAACACTCCTGCGACGAGCAGCCACGACACCCGCTGCCCCAAGGCGCCGAGCAACGGCAACCGCACGCCATCGACCACCCACGCCCACAAGAACTTGATATTGTAGACAAGGAACGCAAGGCTGAACGCCGTCACCGTTTTCTTGTCGATCCCGCTCTGCGCCAGCCGCGTGGTCAGCGTCGCCGCGATCATCGCGTAGGGGAAGCCCGACGATACGCCCAGGGCGAACGCCGCTACCGGCCCGCGTTCCAGATACGGTCGCACACCATCTACCCAGGTTCGTCCGTCGGTGCGCACCGTCATCCACATCGCCTTTGCTAAGCTCGGTGCTCGGCTTAGCGGGAAATTGCGATCAGGTAAGCCCGGTCATCGATGATCCCCCGCTGAATAACCGTAACCCGAGCGGCATTCGCGGTGGCTTTTTGCCGCCCGCCCGCAGCTCAATCACGTCGATCGAGCCCAGCAAGTCTCGCGACGTATAGGGTTTCGCGAGGCAGCCGACTGCAACCCCTTCCGCCCCGACCGGGCATGCACCGGTCACGAACAATACCGGGATGGCCTGCGCAGACGCGGCCCGTGCGACGTCAATACCGCTGCCATCGGCGAGGTTGACATCGACCAGCACCAGATCGATCGCCGCTCCGCTCTCGATCAGCTGGACGGCGTCCGCGACACGGTCGACGGTCGCTACGACGGTGAAGCCCTGCGTGCCAAGCATATGTTCGGTATCGAACGCGACCAGGGGCTCGTCCTCGACGACCAGCAACTTCTCGATCGTCCGCTGTTTCCGCCCGAACAACATGATCCTTCAATACCCCCGCTTCGCCGCTTTCGTCTAACACGGCTGACGTGAATAATGTCCCGGCTCTTTCCGCAATTGCTCGCCCGCGCACGATCACGGTCCTTGTTGCGGGCGCTCACAGACCCTAAGCGACCAAGATGGCCGACGAACGTTCCCCGCACCGCATCGCCAAGCTGCTCGCCCGCGCGGGTGTGGCCTCCCGTCGGGAAGTCGAGCGGATGATCGCTGAGGGCCGCGTTGCCAAGGATGGCGTCGTGCTCGACACCCCGGCGACGGTTCTCCCGTCGCTCGACGGGGTGACGGTGGACGGCGCGCCCATCGCGGCGGCAGAACCGACGCGCTTGTTCCTTTTCCACAAGCCGACCGGTGTGCTGACAGCTGAGCGCGATCCGGCAGGCCGGGCAACGATCTACGACCGGCTGCCCAAGGACCTGCCGCGGCTGGTCCCGGTCGGTCGACTCGATCTCAATACCGAGGGTTTACTGCTTCTCACCACGGACGGCGAGTTGAAGCGGCAGCTCGAATTGCCCGCTACGGGGGTCGAACGCAGCTACCGCGCCCGGGCTTATGGTCAGATCAGCCAGGCGCAACTCGAGGAGTTGATCCACGGCATCGAGATCGAGGGTGTGCGATATGGCGCGATCGACGCCAATCTCGAGCGCCGCACCGGCGCGAACGTCTGGATCGAGATGACGCTCACCGAGGGGAAGAACCGCGAGGTCCGGCGCGTGCTCGAACATCTCGGACTGCGCGTCAGCCGGCTGATCCGTACCCGCTACGGCCCGTTCGTGCTCGGCGATCTGCCGGTTGGTGACATCGGTGAGGTCCGGGTCGCGGACCTGATTGCTTTCCGCCAGACCCTGAAGGCCGCCGCCCGCCTTCGCCCACCCGTCGCCGATGTCGCGGTGACAGGGAGCCGCCGCGCTCCTGCCTCACGCTCGGTGTCCACGGGCCGTTCAGTCGCTGGCGTTCCTCGGCCGGCGGGCGGTGCGCGCGCAGCCAGTCCGGTACGGTCTGGTGCCCCGCAACGCGCTGGCGGTGCACCGTCGCCAGTGCGGACACCCGAACGCGCGCCGGCAAAGCGCGCAGCTGCCGGCCCGCGGGACTCGCGCCTCGCAGCGAAGGAGACTGCGCCAAAACCCGATGAACAGGCACTCACGCCAGCGCGCCCCGAGCGCATCAAGCGTCAGCCGGGTTGGGCCAAGCCGAAGCCAAAATCCGGCGCCCGGCCGCGGGGCCGCAAATGAGGATTATCGCCGGTCAGTGGCGCGGCCGACCGCTCGCCGCGCCGAAAGGCGACGCCACCCGCCCGACCGCGGATCGCACGCGCGAGGCGTTGTTCTCGATGCTCGCCAGCCGCGTCGGCAGCTTCGACGGGCTAGCCTGCGCAGACCTTTTCGCCGGGTCGGGCGCACTTGGCCTGGAGGCGCTGTCGCGTGGCGCCGCCTCCTGCCTGTTCGTTGAGCAAGACAAGGCCGCGCTCGACGCGTTGCGCGCCAACGTCGCGAAACTTGGCGCCAGCGGCGGGGACATTCGCCCAGGCTCCGTCATGGCGCTCGGACCCGCGCGCGCGCCGCTGGACATCGTCATGATGGACCCGCCGTACGCCACCGCCGCGGGCGCAGTCGCCGCCGACAAGCTGGCGCGACTTGGCTGGATCGGTCCCGCAACCTGGGTGTCGATCGAGACCGCCAAGGCCGAAGGCGAGGTGCCGCCCGGCTTCGTCGTCGACGCAGACCGCACGCATGGTCGGGCGCGGTTAATGCTGCTGCGGCTCGCCTGAGCGTCAGACGACGCCGCCGCGGGGACGCATCGCCAGCAACGCGACCAGGCTCACGAGCGACATCGCAGCGAGATAGCCGCCGACCAGCGACAGGCCGCCGTGCCGCGCCAGCGTCTCGGCGGCGACCGGTGTCAGCCCGCCGCCGATGATGCCCGCCATGTTGAAGGCGAGGCTGACGCCGGTGTAGCGCACCCGTGCGGGGAAGAGCCCCGGCAGCCACGCGCCTAGCGGGCCATAGACGAACCCCATGGCAAACAACGCTATCGCCAGACTGGCGAACATCAAGGGCGGCGACCCCGAGCCGAGCCCCGGCGCCAGCACGAAGCCCGCCACCACCGCGAACACGCACCCCCAGGTCAGCACATGCCGCGCGTCGCGCCGGTCGGCCCAGATTCCCGACAGCACAATGCCGGCCGCCATGAAGAGGATCGCCCCGAGCTGCATCGACAGGATCGTCGGCCGGGCGATCCCCAGCCGCGTCGTGGCGTAGCCAAGCGCGAACGCAGTCGCGATATAATAGACGGCAAAGCACGCGATCGCACCCGCGGTCCCACCCAGCGCGGCACGCCAGTGATCGCGCAGCAATTCACCCATCGGCACCGCCGGCGGCGGGCCTTCCTCGAGCACGCGCGCAAACGCGGGCGTCTCGGCAATCTTCAGTCGCACCCATAAACCGACCCCGACGAGCACAATTGACAGCACGAACGGCACTCGCCAGCCCCAGGCCACGAAATCCTCCGCGCTCATCACTAACCCGAGAAGCAGGAACAAGCCGTTGGCGGCAACGAAGCCGACCGGTGCGCCGAGTTGTGGCACCATGCCGTAACGCCCTTGCCAGCCTGGCGGTGCATTCTCGACCGCCAGCAACGCCGCCCCGCCCCATTCACCCCCGAGGCCGAAGCCTTGCCCGAATCGCAACAGGCAGAGGAGCAGCGGGGCGAGATAGCCGGCCTGCGCGTAGGTCGGAAGGAAGGCAATGGCGAGCGTCGACCCGCCCATGAGCATCAGGCTTACGACCAGCGTCGACTTGCGCCCGATCCGATCGCCATAATGGCCGAACGCCCAGGCGCCGACCGGTCGCGCGAAAAAAGCCACCGCCAGGCTTGCATAAGCCGCGAGTAGCTGCGCCGACGGGTCACCTGCCGGGAAGAAGAGCGGGCCGAAGACCAGTGAGGCAGCTGTTGCGTAGATGTAAAAGTCGTAAAACTCTACCGATGTGCCGACGAGGCTGGCGAGCAGGATGCGGCGGTGTGAGGCGCCCGGCTGAACGGTGGCGGCGGAGGAGGAAACGTCCATGTCCCCTTTCCACGCAGCCCCGCTCCCGCGTCAACGCACAAATATATGTCGTTGCAGTCACGAAAACGGGCTTCAAAGACACATGACAGCAATGTTGTCGCGTTACAGAGACTTGTGCGGTGCCCCGTTGGGTGCGCATCGCATATCGCCGGGCAATCCCCCTCGCCCGGCCATTCCCTGAACTACGGGGCGACCCGTTAGGGTCGCCCCGATTTTTCGGGCTAGCCCGACAGCGCCGCGTGGAGTTGCGCCTTGGTCATCGTTGATCGCCCTGCGATCCCGCGCTTCTGCGTAAAGCTGGTCTCGGGTGCGAGGGTCGCGGGCAGCAGCGATTTTCGTCGCAAGCTCGTGCGGCTGTGCCGAAAACTGTTTTCCCTTCCTCTTGTCGGCGCGCTTCTTCGCGGTGGTACGCGCATATTCCTCGTCAGACAGCCCCGCGAGCGCCTTTTTCGGCAGATAGCGCTCGCCAGTGTCCTCGCTTCGCTCGCCCGACTTGGTACTCCAATCCTCCTCGGTCCATTGGTGCAGCGAATTGTCGGCGTCCTTGCTGCCCTTGTAGCCGCCGCCGCGCTTCTTGTACTCGGCGACCGCCAGTTGCGCCTTGCGCGCCGACCACTGCCCTTTCCGGCCGCCCTTCGCGCCGGCGGTAACCTCGTCCTTTACCTTGTCCCAAAGCGCAGGATCGGATTTCTCAGCAGTATCGGACATTGACGCACCTCCAACCGCTTCAACCCGCCGCTCCGGTAGTAAGTCGCATCGCTCAACTGGCGGAGACGAAGCTATCCATCACCCGCTTTCGCCCGGCCTGTTCGAAGTCGATTTCCAGCTTGTTCCCCTCGATCTCGGCGATCGCGCCGTAACCGAATTTCTGGTGGAACACGCGCTGCCCGACGATCAGGTCATCGCGTCCCTTGTTGCCGAGGCTTACCGCCGACGCGCGACTCTCGACGACTCGCACCGGCTCACGCGTGAAGGTGCGGCTCGACCATTCGCCGCCCGGCTTCGCACCAAGCGTCCCGGCCGCGCGCTGCCAGCCGGGCCCGCGTCCGGTGCCACGCGCCACATCGGCAAACGGGTCCGCCCGCTCTGACCAGTTGGCGCGCCACAGGCTTTCGCCCCCCGACATGCTCGTCTCGCTCTCGATATGCTGCGGCGGCAGTTCGCCCACGAAGCGCGAGGGAATCGAACTGGTCCACTGCCCATAGATGCGGCGGTTCGCCGCATGAAGGATCGTTGCCAGCCGCCGTGCACGGGTGATCGCGACATAGGCCAGCCGTCGCTCTTCCTCCAGCGAGCGTGTCCCGCCCTCGTCGAGCGAACGCTGGGAAGGAAAAAGCCCCTCCTCCCAGCCGGCAAGAAAAACCGTGTCGAATTCCAACCCCTTGGCAGCGTGGATCGTCATGATCGTCACCTTGGGATCCTCGCGCGTCGCTTCATTGTCCATGACGAGGCTGACGTGTTCGAGGAATGCGCCGAGGCTTTCATATTCTTCCATCGCGCGCACCAGCTCGGTGAGGTTCTCCAGCCGTCCCGCCGCCTCGGTCGACTTCTCCGCCTGATACATTGCGGTATAGCCGCTTTCGTCGAGGATTTGCCGCGCCAGTTCGGGATGCGGGAGGTCGCGTGCCATATCGCGCCACCGCGCGACATCGCCGACGAACCGTCCGAGCGCCTTGCGCGCCTGCGGGGTCAATTCGTCGGTATCGAGAATGCGCGCGGCTGCGATTGACAGCGGCAGCCCATCGGCCCGCGCGAGCTGGTGCAGCTTGGCGATCGCCTTGTCGCCAAGACCGCGTTTGGGCGTGTTGACGATCCGCTCGAACGCCAGGTCGTCGGCCGGCTGGTTGACGACACGCAAATACGCCAGCGCGTCCCGGATCTCCGCGCGCTCGTAGAAGCGGAATCCTCCGACGATCCGATACGGCAGCCCGATCGCGATGAAACGATCCTCGAACTCGCGGGTCTGATGCTGCGCACGGACCAGGATCGCGACATCGTCGAGACTCTTTCCGCCGCGCTGCACCGTCTCGATCTCGTCACCGACGCGCCGCGCCTCCTCCGGACCGTCCCATACGCCGAGCACGCGTACCTTCTCGCCGGCATCCAGCTCGGTCCACAATTCCTTGCCGAGACGCCCGCCATTGTTCGCGATCACGCCCGAGGCAGCGCCGAGGATGTGCGGGGTCGAGCGATAGTTCTGCTCGAGGCGGATCACCTTGGCACCGGGAAAGTCCTTCTCGAACTTCAGAATGTTTTCTACCTGTGCCCCACGCCACGAATAGATCGACTGATCATCGTCGCCGACGCAGCAGATGTTACGCCGCTCCTGTGCCAGCAGCCGCAGCCACAGATACTGAACCGAATTGGTGTCCTGGTATTCGTCGACCATGATGTAGCGAAAGCGTTGCTGGTACTGATCGAGCACGCTGCGCTCGCGCTTCAGGATCGTCAGGACATGCAATAGCAGGTCGCCGAAGTCGCACGCGTTCACCGCCTTCAACCGCTCTTGATACTGCTGATACAATTCGCCACCGCGGCCGTTGGCGTAGCGCTCGCTCTCAGCGGCGTCGACGTCGGCGGGAACTAGGCCCTTGTTTTTCCACTCGTCAATCAGCCCCGCAAGCGACCGCGCCGGGAAGCGCTTCTCGTCGATGTCCGCGGCGAGAACGAGTTGTTTGAGCAACCGCAGCTGATCGTCAGTGTCGAGGATCGTGAAATTGCTCTGCAGCCCCACCAATTCGGCATGGCGGCGCAGCATCTTCGCGCCGATCGCATGGAAGGTGCCAAGCCACGGCATCCCCTCCACGGCATCGCCGACCAGCCGACCGACGCGGTCGCGCATCTCGCGCGCAGCCTTGTTCGTGAAGGTCACCGACAGGATTTCGGACGGATAGGCGCGGCGGGTCCAGAGCAGGTGCGCCAGCCGCGCGGTCAGTGCCGCGGTCTTCCCCGTTCCTGCCCCGGCCAGCACCAGCACGGGTCCGTCGGTGGTCAGCACGGCGTCGCGTTGCGGCGGATTGAGGCCGGCCAGATAGGGCGGGTCCTGCGTAGCGGCGGTAAGATCGGTCACCCCGAACAGGTAGGGAACGAGCGCGCCGCGAGCAAGCGAAACGGCGTTACATTTCAGCGCGCATGCATCGCCGACCGGTAGGCCGGGTAGGCCGCCTTGTCGGCCCACCGGTTCTTTCGCTCGATCGTTGCAACATATAGAACATTACGACAACGGCAGCGGGAGTGCGCCATGACGGTGAGCGGGCAATGTCATTGCAGTGCAGTCCGGTACACCGCGGATGGTTCGACCGAGCACCACGCGTCGTGCCATTGTACCGATTGCCGGCGCTGGTCCGGCGCCCCGCTCGTCGGCTGGATGGCGTTCCGCGCCGATCAGGTGACGATGACCGACACAGTGCAGACTTATGCTTCTTCCGAACATGGCGGGCGCGAATTCTGCCCGCGGTGCGGAACGCCGTTTTGCCGGGATTGGTCGACAGCCAGACCAGTACGCTCGACGCGCCGGAAGAACATGCGCCCGACGGGCAGATCATGTGCAAGCAGCGGTTGGCGTGACTCGACGACGTCGCATTGCTGCCCGTGGTCGCCACCCACCTGGGCGGGGGATGATCCACTTTAATAGCCCCGGGAGGTGACGATCGATCGTCGGTCATCAAACTGTCACGCTACGCGCCGACAGCGCGACTCATCATGGCATCCAATGTCCTTGAGGCGTCACCTTCGCCCTCGCCCGCGACGACCCGCTCGTTCGACGGTGCGGCTCATCCCGTCGCCCGGCTAGCGTTCCTGGCTGTGGTTCTGCTGGGCTTCGGCTATGCCGGGATCAGCATCCTGATCGACACCCAGCAGGTCGGCGAGCAGCTTGCATTGGGCGCATTCGCGTTCCTCGGACTCGCGCTGCTGATCGCGCTCGGGTTCGAATTCGTCAACGGCTTTCACGATACCGCCAATGCGGTCGCGACCGTCATCTACACCAACGCCCTGCCCGCGCAGGTAGCCGTGATCTGGTCGGGGTTCTTCAACTTTCTGGGCGTGATGCTGTCCTCCGGCGCCGTCGCCTACTCGATCATCACCTTGCTGCCAGTCGATCTGATCCTGAACGTCGGATCGGGAGCAGGCTTCGCGATGATCTTCGCGCTGCTTTTCGCCGCGGTGCTGTGGAACCTCGCGACCTGGTATGTCGGCCTGCCCAACAGCTCCAGCCACACGCTGATCGGGTCGGTGCTCGGCGTCGGTCTGGCCAACCAGTTGCTCACCAGCGAGGGTGGCGGCACATCGGGGGTCGATTGGGCGCAGGCGACGAAGGTCATGACCGGACTGTGGATGGCGCCGCTGATCGGGTTCGCTGCCGCCGCCTTGCTGCTGCTGGTCATCCGTCGACTTTCGCAGAACCCTGAGCTGATGACGCCGCCAGAGGGCGACACGCCGCCGCCGCGCGGCATTCGCGCGTTACTTATCTTCACCTGTACGGCAGTGTCGTTCAGTCACGGGTCGAACGACGGGCAGAAGGGCATGGGACTGATCATGCTGATCCTGATCGGCTGCGCCCCGACCGCTTACGCCCTCAATCGTACGCTGCCCGCCAGCGAGACCCCCGCCTTCGTGAGCAGCGCTGCCGACGCTCGCGCGACGCTGAGCCGACACGGTGCCACGATGGTCGATGCGGCGCGCGCACGCGCGGTCCTGCGCGGAGCGCTGAAGAAGCGTGAGGTGCTCAACGGGCAGACTTATGGTGCGGTGATCGCCGTCTCCGACGATCTGGCGCACCGCGTCGCCAGTTATGGCTCGCTCGGGCAAGTGCCCGCCAGCGCCGCCCCCAACATCCGCAACGATATGTATCTCGTCATGGACACGACGCGGATGATCGCTGCAGCGGAGAAGAACGGGTTGACGGAGGGCGAGAAGGCGGTGCTCGTCGACTATCGTACCCGTCTGGAGCGCGGTACGCGCTACATCCCGCTGTGGGTGAAAATCGCGGTGGCGCTGGCGCTCGGGCTCGGCACGATGGTCGG
Organism: Sphingomonas sp. 8AM; assembly: GCF_902506455.1. Lineage (GTDB taxonomy): Bacteria > Pseudomonadota > Alphaproteobacteria > Sphingomonadales > Sphingomonadaceae > Sphingomonas. Next base: position 1,726,913 of record NZ_LR733844.1, read on the forward strand.
CTGGAAGCGGATCGTCGTGACGGTCGGCGAGCGCATCGGCAAGCAGCACATGACCTACGGCATGGGGGCGTCGGCCGAGCTTGTTGCGGCCGGGACGATCCTTGCGGCGGATCGGTTCGGCCTGCCGGTCTCGACGACCCATATCCTGTCGTCCGGGGTCGCCGGCGCCTCGGTGGCGAGCGGGCATGGTCTGCAACGCCGCACCCTCGTCCAGCTCGCCGCCGCCTGGCTGATGACCTTGCCGGTGGCGATGCTGCTCTCCGGCGGGCTTTACTGGCTGCTGCTGACGGTTGTCAGGACCGCTGGCCTCTGAACAGCGCCGGTCCCGATCGCGAAGCCCCCGATCGCGAGGATCAGAGTTCGACCGACAGCAATGTCACCCCGGCGTAGCGCTCTTCGCCGGGTACAAACAACTCGCTGGGCTTGAACCGCCGCGGCGTGATGCGCAGTGCCGACAAACCGGCGAGCTTGAAGGCGCCAATCTTCGGCTCCTTCGGCGGCTGACCGTCACGCTCCAGCGTCAGGGCATCGAGATAGATCTCGCCATGTTTGGTGTAGAGGATGTGCGGTGCCAGTGTCACGCTGCCGCGATTGTACATCGCAGCGATCGCCTGCATTTTGACGATCGCCTCGAAGACGACGGGAACGGTATCGGGCACCGCCGGCGCGGGCCGGCTGTCGGGTTCGGCACTCATTGCGGGCCCCATAGCCGATCTCGCCGCAGCGCAGCAAGATCAGCCTGAGGAAACGCTGCGTTCCGCGTCGGGACGCTCAGCGCGGCCCGATCAGCTTTTGCGCAAAATAGGTCATCTGCAGTGCCTGCAGCCGCGCGCCCTGTTCGATATCCGCATCCCCCGAGTGACCGCCGGCCGTATCCTCGTAGAAGAGATAAGGCAGGCCATATTCCTTGAGCCGCGCGGCGAACTTGCGGGCGTGCTGCGGCCCCACACGATCGTCCTTCGTCGTCGTCCAGATATAAGGTTCGGGATAGGCCACCCCGCGGCGGATGTTGTGGTACGGCGAAATGCGCCGCAGGAACGCCCGCTCCTCCGGCACCGTCACCGACCCGTATTCGTCGACCCACGACGCGCCGGCAGCGATCTGTTCGTAGCGGAGCATGTCGAGCAACGGCACCTGGATCGTCACCGCCCTCCACAGCTCGGGATGCTGGTTGAACTCAACTCCCATCAACAGGCCGCCGTTCGATCCACCGTAGATCCCGAGTTTCGCCGCACTGGTGAAGCGCCGCGCGATCAGGTCCTTGGCGACCGCCGCAAAGTCGTCGTAGATCACCTGCCGCTTGGTCTTGCGCCCGGCATCGTGCCACGCCGGGCCGAACTCACCCCCGCCACGAATATTGGCGAGGACATAGGACCCGCCCTGCTCCAGCCACAGCTTCCCGGTGATCGCGGAATAGCTTGGCAGCATCGGCAGTTCGAAGCCACCATAGGCGGTCATGATCGTCGGGGTGCTACCGTCGCGGGAAATGCCCTGCTTGTGGACGATGAAATAGGGCACCTTGGTGCCATCGGTCGAGGTCGCCTGATGCTGTTCGACGACCAGCCCCGTGGCGTCGAATTTGGCCGGCAATGTCTTCACCGCCGGCCCTGCGGTCGCCGTCGCCGCATCGAGCGGCAGCAGGGTCGTCGGCGTCAGGAAGCCGGTGACTGTGACATAGGCATGATCGCTTTTGTCGTCGGCGCTCGCCACCCCCAGCGCGGCGTTGTCAGGCAACACGATCGCTCGCGTTGTCCAGCCATCCTCACCCGGCGTGTAGACCGCTGCCCGCCCGCGGACATTGTCGTTATAGATCAGTACCAGCCGATCCCGGGTCGTCACCACCTCGTCGACCGACTGGCGCGGATCGGGCGCAAACACGATCGTTGGATTTAGCGTGCCCTTCTCGACATCGGCGAGCGGCACGGAGGCGATCGCCCCCGCTGGCACCTTGCCCCATGCGTCGCTAGTGCGGAACAGCACCTGCCCGTGGACCATGCCCTCCGGGAAGGTTCGCGCCGGCACGTCGAGCCTGCGCGTCCCCGCCGGCGTCCAGACATGGGTCTCACCGCCGAAGAAGGTCGTACGCCGCGTGATCGCGACCAGCCGATGACCCTGACCATCAGTGATCACACTGGCATAGGTGCCGAGCTGGTCGCTCGGCTGGCCGCGGAAGACCTCGGTCGCCGCGCTCAATGGTTGGCGACGCCTCACCATCTTGACCACGAATGGATAGCTCGACGCGGTCATCGTGCCTGCGCCCCAGTCGCGACTGACCAGCAGCGTGTCTTTGTCGAGCCAGCTGGCACCCTGTTTGGACTTGCTCAAGGAAAAGCCGCCCGCGACGAACTGGCCGTTCGCAAGATCAAATTCGCGATAGCTGATCGCGTCCTCGCCACCCTCGGACAGCGCGACCAAGCACAACCGTTCCTCGGGCTGAAGACAGGTCGCACCCTTCCAGACCCATTTCTTGCCCTCCGCCTTGGAGAGCGCGTCCAGATCGAGAACCGTCGTCCACCTCGGCTGGGGCTGGGCGTAATCGGCCGCGTTGGTCCATCGCCAGATGCCCTGCGGATGATCGGCATCGCGCCAGAAATTGTAGATACGGCCATATAGCTGCGTCGGCATCGGAATGCGGTCCTTCGCCGCAGCTATCGCCACCGCTTCGGCATGGAATCGTGCGTAGCGGGGATCGCTCTGCAGGCGCGGCAACGTACGGGCATTCTCGGCCGCGACCCATGCCTGCGCACGCGCACCGTCCTTGTCTTCCAGCCAGACATAGGGATCGGCACCCACCCCGCGCTGCGCCCATGCCGCGCCAGCGGCCAGCGTCAACGCCGCACCTGCCAGCCACCAACCGATCCGCTTACGCGCCATGCCGCTCACTCCGTTCGTTATGATAGTCTTGTGCGTTACCATCGCGGCGGGAACAACCCCGCCCCCGACGCGTCGTCGGCCGCACCATGACCGAAATGCGACCGGCCGCCGACGGCCTTCCCCTGCCGCGACGGTATGCGGCGATCGGCGCGCTGTCGTTCGGCACGGCGCTCGTCATCATCGATGGCGGCGTCGCCAACGTCGCGCTGCCGACGATCGCGCGCGATCTGCATGTCGGGTCGTCGTCCGTAGTCGCGATCGTCACAATCTATCAGCTGATGCTCGTCATGCTGATGCTGCCGTTTGCCGGACTGGGCGAGCGGATCGGGCTGAAGCGGATGTACCAGCTCGGGCAGCTGGTCTTCATGGTCGCGACCCTGCTGTGCTTTTTCGCCAGAAGCCTTCCCTTTCTGCTCCTGGTGCGGGCAGTGCAGGCGGTCGGTGCGGCCGGTGCGCTGGCGGTGGCGTCGGCGCTGATCCGGCAAACCTATCCGACGGCGCAGCTCGGCCGCAGCTTGGGGATCAACTCGGTGGTGGTCGCCTCCTCGGCGGCCGCGGCGCCCACCGTCGGCGGGCTGGTGCTGTCGGTCGCGCCGTGGCCATGGGTGTTCGCCAGCGCGATCCCTTTCGCCATCGCGTCGCTGCTGCTCGGCCGCGCGCTGCCCGACCCGGCGCCGCGCGATCGTCCATTCGACGTAACCGGCGCGGTGATGTGCGCGGCGATGTTCGGGCTTATCATCGGCGGCGCCGAAAGCGCGGTGCATGGCGACAGCCCGGTCATCTCGCTTGCGATCGTTGCGCTAGGCGTGGCGATCGGGCGATTTTACATCCGCCGCGAACGGGGCGCGGCGCAGCCGATCCTGCCGGTCGATCTCTTGTCGCGCCCCGTGATCGCGCTGTCGACGATCGGCGGGTTCACCGCGTTTACTGCGTCGATGACACTGCTGCTGTCGACGCCATTCCGGCTGACGCACAGCTACGGCATGACCGCTGCGGCAGTGGGCGCCGTGATCGCACCCTGGCCGCTGACGAACATGATCGTCGCGCCCTTAATGGGCTGGCTGTCGGATCGCGTGCCCGCGGGTCTGCTCGGCGGGATCGGCATGGCGATCTCGACGACGGCGCTGCTGCTGCTCTCCTTCATGCCCGCCGATCCAACCTGGTTCGATATCGCGTGGCGCATGTCGCTGTGCGGCGCGGGGTTCGGAACCTTTCTTCCCCCAAACGCGCGGCTTATCATCGGCTCGGCACCGCGCGACCGGGCGGCGGCGGCGGGCGGCCTCGTCAGCACCGTCCGGCTCGTCGGGCAGACCACGGGCGCAACCGTCGTCGCCGCGCTACTCGCGCTGGAAGTGGGCGCCGGGCCGGTGCCGCCGATGGTTGCCGCAGCGCTGGCGGTCGTCGCGGGGGTGTGCAGCCTCGCCCGGCTGCGTCCATCGATCCGCGACCCCGAGCGCGGTGAGGTCGAGGAGGTTCAGCCGGCCGCTGCGCTCCGGTGAACCGTCAGCCGCGCGCAGCGGTCCACGCCAGCCACAGCCAGCCCGCGATCAGCAAGGCGCCGCCGATCGGCGTCACCGCCCCCAGCCAACGCGGCAGGCCGAGCGCCATCAGGTACAATGTACCGGCAAATACCGCCCCCCCGGCGATGAACAGCCATGCTGGTCCCTGCGCTTCCATGCGCACCGCAAGCATCGCTGCCAGCGCATGGACGAGCTGGTAATGCGCACCGGTCTTCAGCCACTCGATCGCTGCGCCCGAAGCGCCATGCGCCCCGAACGCCCCCGCGCCGACCGCGATTGCGCCTGACAGCGCCGCCAGCATGACGATCAGGTTCATGACCGCTCTCCCCCGCCCCATGGATGCTGCTCGGCGATCATCGCGCGCGCGGTGCGCTGGTCGACCGCCTCGATCTGGATACGCAGCCGTTCCTTGTCACTGGCGCGATACATCTGCTCGGCCCGGTCCACCTCGCCCGGTGCGATGCCGAGGTGGCCCATCGCGAGCCGCGCCATCTTCACCGCAGACTCGAGCACTTCGCGAACCACCGCCCGCGCCGGGCCGTTCTTTAGTTTGACCAGCGCGCGGCGATCGTAGGCACGGACATAAAGCGCGGCGTTCGGGAATGCCTCGTGTACCGCTTCCAGTTGTTCGAGCGACAATTGGTCACCGTCCATGCAGAACAGGATCAGCTCGGCCTCGGCCGCGCCCGCCTGCCGCAACAGATCGAGCCGCGTGCCGTCGCCATAATAGACTTTGGAGCCGAGTTCACCCGCGATGTCGATCATCTCGATGTCGGTGTCGATCAGCGTGACGGGAATGTCCTGCGCCATCAGCATCTGGCCGACCGTCTGACCGAAGCGACCGTAGCCGACAATGATTGCGTTCGCGCCGTCCGCGCGCGGCCCGTCCCGATCAGTCTCCGCCGCGATCGGCTGCTCGCGGAAGCGGCGCGTGAACATCATCAGGAACGGCGTCGTCGCCATCGACAGCGTGATGATCGCACCGAACAGGCTGGCGGCATCGGGAGCGATCAACAGCGCCTGTTGCGCCTGCGCAAGCAGCACGAACCCGAACTCGCCGCCCTGGCTGAGCAGCAGGCCGAGCGCCAGCGCCTGGCGCCAGCCCATGCGGAACGCCAGCCCGAGCACGGTAATGATCGCTGCCTTGCTCGCGATCAGCGCCGCGGCCGTCGCGATCACGAACAGCGGCCGCTCGGCGATCGCGCCAAGGTTGAGCATCATGCCGACCGCGAGGAAGAACAGTCCGAGCAGGATAGCGCGGAACGGCTCGACGTCCGTTTCCAGCTCGTGCCGGTAGGGGCTGTCCGCGAGCATCACCCCTGCCACGAACGCGCCGAGCGCGGTCGACAGACCGAGCCGCTCCATGACCGCCGCGGCGGCGATCACGGTGAACAGCGCGGCAAACACGAACATCTCGCGTTCGCCGAGGTGACCGATCAGCCGGAACAGCGGCCGCATGACGAAGCGCCCCGCGGCGACGAGCCCGCCGATCGCCAGCACCGTATAGACGCCGAGCAGCCAGCCTTCCGGTCCGGTCGCGCCGGCCGGGTTGCGGCTCATCGCGGCGATGATCGTGATCATCGGGATGATCGACAGATCCTGGAACAACAGGATCGAGAAGGCACGCTCGCCGAACGGGGTACGGAGCCGCCCCGAGGATTGCAGCATCGGCAGCACCTGCGCGGTCGACGACAGCGCAAGCGGCATCCCGACCGCGAGCGCAGCGGCGAGCGAGAATCGCGCCGCCAGCGCAAGGATTGCGGCCAGCGCGATACCACATGCGACAACCTGGATGAGCCCGAGCCCGAAGATATCCTGTTTCAGCCGCCACAGCCGCTGTGGGCTCAGCTCGAGCCCGACGATGAACAGCAGCAGGGTGATGCCCAGTTCGGCAAATCCCAGCTTCGCCTCGGCATCGCCGACCAGCCCGAGCAGGTGCGGACCTACCACCGCGCCGGCGACGAGGAAGCCCAGCGTCGCACCAAGGCCGAGGCGCCGGAACAGCAGCACGAACACCAGTCCGGTGCCGAGCAGGATCGTTCCGTCGCGAATCATCGAGACGTCGGCGTGCTCCATCAGCTGCTCCTCGCGGCGCGTGCCTGTTCGGCGGCCTCCGCAGCCGCCTCGAAGGCGAGGCGAATCGACGGGTGGCGGGCGGTGAGTTTCAGGCCCGGGGTGAAGATGTCGATTCCGGGCCAGACCGGCACGTCGCCGGTACCCGCCAGCCAGTGCGCGAGGGCGTCGCGGGCCGCCGCCAGTTCCTCGGGCGAGCGGCCGAGCGCGTGACGCGCCAGCAGCGTTGAGGACGCCTGACCGAGCAGACAGGCGCGCACCTGCGTGCCGAGCGCGTCGACCCGCCCGTCCTCGCCCAGCCGGACGTCGATCGTCACGCGGCTGCCGCAGATCGGCGAGCGGCGTTCGGCCGAGCCATGCGGGTCGACGAGACGCTCCGGATACGGATTGCCGATCGCCAGCGCACTGACATCAGGGGTGTAAAGATCGAGGCTCATGAACGTCCGTCACTGGAGCGGGAAGAGGTGCGCGGGCCGAACACCGGCTGCCCCTTGCGCCGGCGATCAACGAAGTCGGCGATCGCGCCGCTGGTCGCCACCAGCAGTGGGAAGGTGCGGGCGTTCTTCAGCCAGGCCGGGCGCCGCGTCGGCCCGCCGCCGGTCAGGTCGAGCATGAGGACGAGGAAGAGGAACGCCAGGCTGGCGAGAATCAGTCCCTTCAGTGCGCCGAAGCCGAAGCCGAGCGCGCGGTCGATCGGCCCCAGCACCGACGTGCGGGTCCTTGCCGAAATCGCGCTGATGATCAATCGGCTGACCAGATAGGTGCCGCCGGTCAGGACCACGAACGCCAGCACCGCTGCGCCCGAGACGCTCGCGATCGACCCGGCAAGTGCCTTCGACAGCGGCAGATGGAAGATCTTGAGCGCAAAGATCATCGCCACCCACGCAAACAGCGCCAGCACCTCGCCGACGAACCCGCGCCGCGCCCCGCCGAACGCGGTCAGCGCGACGAGCACGAGGACGGCGATGTCGAGCGGTTCGAGGTTCATGCCCCCTCCTTATGGCGCGATCCCGCAATCGGCTAGGGCCCGATGTTGGCGAAGGTTACGCAAAACGGCGGTCGCGGCGCCGGCCGCGCGAACGCACTGGCTCCGTCGGTCTGCCAGCCTGCCCGATGTTGGACGCTGTAGGACAGCCCGGCTCAGCCGCGTCCGAGCAAATGATCGACGAACTGTCCCAGCGTCCGGAAGGCCGATTGCCGCATCGCCCCGCGCTCGACCGCCGCCGGCAGCAACGCGCGCTCGAAGCCGAGCTTGGCAGCTTCCTTCAGCCGCAACGGGGCATGCGCGACCGGGCGCAATTCCCCCGACAGCGCGATCTCGCCGAACGCGACCGCGTCGGCGGGCACCGGGCGCTCGCTGAGCCCCGAAACCAGCGCCGCGGCAACTGCGAGGTCGGCGGCCGGATCCTGAATGCGATAGCCGCCCGCGACATTCAGATAGACCTCGCAGGTCGAGAAGCTGAGCCCGCAGCGCGCCTCCAGCACCGCGAGGATCATTGCCAGCCGCGCCGCATCCCAGCCGACCACCGAGCGGCGTGGGGTCGCCCCGCTCGCGACACGCACCACCAACGCCTGGATCTCGACCAGTACCGGGCGCGTGCCCTCCAGCGCCGGGAACACCGTCGCGCCGGTCACGCCCTCCTCACGCTGCGTCAGGAACAAGGCCGAAGGATTCGACACCTCGACCAGCCCGTCCCCCGCCATCGCAAACACGCCGATCTCGTCGGTACCGCCAAAGCGGTTCTTTAGGCTGCGCAAGATGCGATATTGATGGCTGCGCTCGCCCTCGAAGCTGAGCACGGTGTCCACCATATGTTCGAGCACGCGCGGGCCGGCGATCGATCCGTCCTTGGTGACATGCCCGACGAGCACGACCGCGGTGCCGCGCTCCTTGGCGAAGCGGATCAGCTCCTGTGCGGTCGCGCGCACCTGACTGACCGTGCCCGGCGCGCCCTCGATAAGGTCGGAGTGCATCGTCTGGATCGAGTCGATCACCACCAGGCGCGGCGGCGTGCCTTGACCCAAGGTCGTGAGGATATCGCGCGTGGATGTTGCCGCCGCGAGCCGCACAGGTGCGTCGCCGAGCCCCAGCCGTTGTGCACGCAGCCGCACCTGATCGGCCGCCTCCTCGCCGGAAACATAAGCGACATCATGACCAGCGCGTGCCAACGCCGCCGCGGCCTGCAACAGCAGGGTCGACTTGCCGATCCCCGGATCGCCGCCGATCAGCGTTGCCGAGCCCGCCACCAGCCCACCTCCCAGCGCGCGATCGAACTCGGCAATCCCGAAGGGCAGCCGATCAGGAAGGACGGATTCCGCATCGAGCGCGGTCATCGCGATCATCCTCCCGCCGCCCTGCAGATTGTGCTTCGCCTGAAATGGCGTGGCATTGAGCGGCGCTTCCTCGACCAGCGTGTTCCACTCCGAACAATCAGCACATTGTCCCTGCCAGCGATGACTGACCGAGCCGCACGACTGGCAGACAAATCTCTTCTGAACCTTCGCCATCGTTCGCCCCTAGCGCATCAGGAACGATCAGGGAACACGCTTGCGATGAACAAGACGTTCATCGCAGGGCAAGGCAGGTTGTTACACATTCGGAACCCTGCCCGGGAACGACCGTTTGGTCCCGACCAAGTTTCTTGCCAACGAGTAAAGGAGTTCCTCGTGAAGCATTTCGCCATCCTCGCTTTGGCTTCTGCCGCATTGATCCCGGGCGTTGCCCTGGCACAGGCGCAGACGCCGGCAGCGGGCCAGACCGCCCCGGCGGCGGGCGCAGCGGTGACCACCGGTGCGACCGTCTATGACACGTCGGGCGGGGTCGTCGGAACCGTCGAGTCCACCGACGGCACCAACGCGGTCGTCAACACCGGCACGGTCAAGGCAGCGATCCCGCTGACCTCGCTCGGCGCCGGCGCACAGGGACCGGTGCTGGCGATGACCAAGGCGCAGCTTGAAGCGGCCGCAGGTCAGCAGCAGGCGCAGGCCTCCGCCGAGTTCAAGTCAAAGCTGGTGCCCGGCGCGACCGTCTATGGCACTGGCGGTTCGCAGCTGGGCACGATCAAGTCGGTTGACGCCAGCGGCGTGACGCTGACCACCACCGAAGGTGACGCGGTGTTGCCGGTAACCGGCTTCGGGCCGGGGCCGCAGGGCATCCTGCTCGGCATGACCGCGGCGCAGCTCAAGGCCGCGATGTCGGCGGCGGCGCCGACAGCCGGTGCGAGCGCGACGGCGGGTGCCACCGCGGATGCGACGGCAGCGACGACCGATACTGCGGCAGCTCCGACGACCGAAACCGCAGCGCCGGCCAAGTCCAAGCGCAAGCCGCGCTGAGTGCTGGGCTAGGAGGTGGCGGGGCGTCGGCCCCGCCGCTTTCCCGGCGAGACGCCGTCCGTGCGGTCAGGCGCGGGCGGCGTTTTGTTTTTGTGTTTCGGAGGGGGAAAGAAGCGGGATCTTGAGTCGAGCGTGTGACGGGGGCTTGTGGGCCGAACGTCAATTCGCCCCACCGTCATTGCGAGCGCAGCGAAGCAATCCAGAGCCGGATCAGGACGCCCTGGATTGCTTCGCTACGCTCGCAATGACGGTGAAAGCGGGGCCCCGGATCAGGTCCGGGAGCGACGTAGCCGAAAGTGGGCGACGTCGCCTCAGGCGGCGACGGTGCGCGCTTCCAGCGCCGCGCGGATCGCCGCGATCGCGTCGGCGGCCTTGTCGCCGTCGGGCCCGCCGCCCTGCGCCATGTCAGGGCGGCCGCCACCGCCCTGCCCGCCGAGCACCGCCACCGCCTGACGCAGCAGCTCGACCGCGCTGATCTTACCCACGAGATCGCCGGTCACACCGACCGCAACCGACGCGCGACCGTCATTGACCGCGACCAGCGCGGCGACCCCGGAGCCGACGCGCGCCTTGGCTTCGTCGACCGCGCCGCGCAGCCCCTTGGCCTCGAAGCCGTCGAGCACCTGACCGACAAAGCCGACGCCGCCGACCGTCTCCGGGCCAGCAGCCGCACCGCCGCTGCCGCCGCCGAGTGCCAGTGCCTTCTTTGCCTCGGCCAGTTCACGCTCCAGCCGGCGGCGATCCTCGACCAGCGCCGCGACGCGCGCGGGCACTTCGTCGGGTGACGCCTTGAGCGTCGCCGCGGCCTCGCGCAGCTTCTCGTCGCGCGCGTTGAGCCATTGCCGCGCGGCCTCGCCGGTCAGCGCCTCGACGCGGCGGACCCCGGAGGACACCGCGCTTTCGCCGACGATCTTGAACACACCGATGTCGCCGAGCGCGCGGACGTGCGTGCCGCCGCACAGCTCGATCGAATAGGTTTTCCCGTCGTCCTCGGCGCCCATCGACACGACGCGCACCTCGTCGCCGTACTTCTCGCCGAACAGCGCCATCGCGCCTTCGGCAATCGCCTCGTCGGGGGTCATCAACCGCGTCTCGACGCTGCCGTTGCGGCGGATCTGCGCGTTGACAGCGCGCTCGGCCTCGGCGAGTTCCTCAGACGTCATCGCGCTGTTGTGCGACACGTCAAAGCGCAGCCGTTCGGGCGCGACCAGCGAGCCCTTTTGCGCGACATGCGTGCCGATCTTCTGGCGCAGCGCCTCGTGCAACAGGTGCGTGGCGGAGTGATTGGCGCGGATCGCCGCGCGGCGCGCGACGTCGATCGCCAGCTTGACGGTATCGCCGACTTTCAGCTCACCCGCGGCGATCGTCGCATGGTGGACGAACAATTTGCCGAGCTGCTTAGAGGTTTCGGCAACATCAGCGCGCACGCCATTGTCGCTGCTGATGAGCCCGGCATCGCCGACCTGCCCGCCGCTCTCGCCATAGAAAGGCGTCTGGTTGACGATCACGTCGACCGTATCGCCGATGCCGGCGTGATCGACGCGCGTGCCATCCTTGATCAGCGCAAGCACCACGCCTTCGCCGACGTCGCTGCTATAGCCGGTAAACTCCGTTGCGCCGACTTCCTCGACCAGATCGAACCACAGCTCGTCCGACGCTTTCGCGCCCGAGCCCTTCCATGCCGCGCGCGCGGCGCGCTTCTGCTCGGCCATCGCGGCGTCGAAGCCGGTACGATCGACCTTGAAGTCCTGCGCGCGCAGCGCGTCCTCGGTCAGGTCGTAGGGGAAGCCATAGGTGTCGTAGAGGCGGAAGGCGGTGTCGCCGGACAGCGTGTCGCCGGGCCTCATCCCCGTCGTCGCATCGTCGAGCAGCCGCAGGCCCTTGTCGAGCGTCTGGCGAAAGCGCGTTTCTTCCTGGCGCAGCGTCGCCTCGATCAATGGTTGCGCACGGATCAGTTCCGGATAGGCGACGCCCATCTCGGCGACGAGCGCCGGCACGAGGCGGTGCATCAACGGCTCCTTGGCGCCGAGCAGATGGGCGTGCCGCATCGCGCGGCGCATGATCCGGCGCAGGACATAGCCGCGGCCTTCGTTGGCGGGCAGCACGCCGTCGGCGACGAGGAAACCCGAACAGCGCAGGTGATCGGCGATCACGCGGTGGCTCGCCTGATTGTCGCCGGCGGTGTGCGTGTGGGTCAGCGCGCCGGAGGCGGCGATCAGTGCCTTGAACGTGTCGGTATCATAATTGTCGGTAACGCCCTGCAGCACCGCCGCCACGCGCTCCAGCCCCATGCCGGTGTCGATCGACGGGCGCGGCAGATCGCCGACGATCGCATCGGCCTCCTGCACATGCTGCATGAAGACGAGATTCCAGATCTCGACGAAGCGGTCGCCATCCTCGTCGGGGCTGCCCGGCGGGCCGCCGGCAATATGCTCGCCGTGGTCGTAGAAGATTTCCGAGCACGGCCCGCACGGCCCGTCCGACCCCATCGCCCAGAAATTGTCCTTGGTGGGGATGCGGATGATGCGGTGATCGGGGAGGCCGGCGATCTTCTTCCACAGATCGAACGCCTGATCGTCGGTGTGGAAGACGGTGGCGGTCAGCCTGTCGGCGGGCAGGCCCCATTCCTTGGTGAGGAGCGTCCAGGCGTGGGTAATCGCCTGTTCCTTGAAGTAGTCGCCGAAGCTGAAATTGCCCAGCATCTCGAAGAAGGTGTGGTGACGCGCGGTATAGCCGACATTGTCGAGATCGTTGTGCTTGCCGCCGGCGCGGACGCATTTCTGCGACGAGGTCGCTGTGCTGTACGGGCGCGTCTCCAGCCCGGTGAACACGTTCTTGAACGGCACCATGCCCGCGTTGACGAACATCAGCGTCGGATCATTCTGCGGCACCAGCGGCGCCGAGGGCACGATCTGGTGCCCGGCCGAGCCGAAATAGTCGAGGAACGAGCGGCGGATGTCGTTGGTAGCGGTCATGGCGCCCGACTTAATCCGCGAACGTCGCGCTGCCTAGAGCCCCGGTGTGCGCTTCTGTTCATCGCATGCGGCACAGCGCGCGATTGTCACTTTCACCTATGTATGCAAAGCCGCCGATGACGAATCGGGGGTTAAGCTGAATGAAACATTTACTGAAAATGGCCGCTTTGTGCGCCGCCTTCGGGGCGGGAGGCGCGTCGGCGGCGACGTTGATCCAGTACGACAGCGAGCAGGGGGCACTGCGCGGGTTCGACGGGTTCGACAGCCGGATGGGCACGCTCGACAAGGTGACGCTGACCGTCGACCTCGCCAAGACGCGCGGCTGGGTGGTGAGCGCGCCGGCGGGCGGTGCGACCACCGCCAGCCTGTCGTGGACGATCGCGGGCGACTGGCGGCTGGCGTCGACCAATGCCGCGCTGGGCAATCCGCTCGTCGCGCTGGCCGGGACGGGCAGCAGCCTTGTCGCGCTCGACCGCGGTGGCGATCAGGGGCGGTACGGGTTCTTCGAGGTCACCGCGTTCGGATCGAAGACCTTCACGTTCGACCCCAAGCAATTCCTCAATCGCCGGACGATCTTCAACGGCTATGATCTCGGGCAGAATGTCGGCTCGGGCGATACCGGCTTCTCCGGCGTTCCACTGGGCGGCACGGTCGACCAGCTGCAAGGCGCGTGCATCGTCGCCGGCGGCAACCCCATCAGCCCGGGCGAGGATTTCTGCGGCAACGCGAGTTATACGCTGACCTACGACTATACGCCCGCGGTGCCGGAACCGGGGACGTGGGCGCTGATGATCGCGGGTTTCGCGACCACCGGCGCGGCGCTGCGCCGTCGCCGCCGCCGGGCGACCGCGACCGCCTGACGGTCAGACCGGACGGTCGAGCGAGGCCGGCGGGGTGCTGAACCACGCCGGCCCGTCCGCCGTCATGTGGAAGCAATCCTCGAGCCGCACCCCGAACCTGCCGGGCAGGTAGAGGCCGGGTTCGTCCGAGAAGCACATGCCGGGCGCAAGCGTCGTCGTCTCGCCGTGGACGAGGTTGACCGGTTCGTGCCCGTCCATGCCGATCCCGTGCCCGGTACGGTGCGAAAGGCCCGGCAGCCGGTAGCCGGGACCGTAGCCGAGCCGCTCGTAGAAAGCGCGGACTGTATCGTCGATCGCGCCTGCCGCAACACCGACCTGCGCGGTGCGGAACGCCAGCGCCTGTGCGGCCCTGACCTGCTCCCATACCTTCCGCTGCCCGGCGGTTGCGCGCCCGTGCACCCAGGTGCGCGACACGTCGGACTGATAGCCCTGCACCGTGCAGCCGCAATCCATCAGCACCACCTGCGCATCCGCGACGCGGCCCACCTCGCGGCTGCCATGCGGCAACGCCGCGGCGGGGCCGATCAGCGCGAGCGCGAATTCGGGATCGCCGCCCAGCCGACTGGTCGCCGCGTTCATCAACGCGCCGATCTGCGCGCCGGTCATCCCGGCCTCGACACGCGGATAGGTCCAGCGATAGGCGGCAATCGTCACATCGGTAGCGAGTTGCATCAGCGCGATCTCGGCGGGCGTCTTGATCATCCGGCAACCGCGCACGACCGGATTGGCACTGACGAGCGTTGCGCCGGGTAAGGCGTGGGCCAGACCGTCAAAGGCGAAGAAGCGCGCGCTCTCCTCGACCCCGATCGCCCGCCCCGCGAGCTTCCGGTCGCGCAGGAAACCGGCGACAACCGTCAACGGGTCCTGATCCTCCTGCCACACGCGGACCTCCGCCGGGACGGCGAGCGTCTGGCGGACCGATGGCTCCTCGAAGAACGGGGTGACGATACACGGCTCGCCCTCCGCCGGGATGACGGCTGCGGTCAGCCGCTCGCTGCGGTGCCAGACGACGCCGGTAAAATAGATCAGGCTCGAGCCCGGTTCGATCAGCACCGCGCCGATGTTGGCGGCGCGCATCAGCGCCTGCGCACGCACGAGCCGGTTCTGGCGCTCGACCACACCGATCGGCTCGGCGGCTCCGGTCATGTCCACGAGGCCGGCGAGATCGGGTTCGGCGGCGCGGACGATCGAGGTCGCCAGAATGGCAGCGGCACCGCCGAGAACGGACCGGCGCGAGGGGCGGAAGCGGGCAGTGAACATGGTTGCGAACGATACGGTGCTTGACCGCGGCGCCGCAATCCCCTTCCCTGTCGCGCATCAAGTGGAGCAGTGAATGGCCAAGCGGCTGACCTTATATATTCTCGGCGGGCTGGTGCTCGGGTTGATCGTCGGACTGGTGCTCAATACCTTGCTCGACGACGGCAGCCCGGCGGCGCAGGCGCGACTGACCGAGATCGCCGGCTATTTCTCGATTTTGACCAGCATCTTCCTGCGCCTTATCAAGATGATCATCGCGCCCTTGGTTTTTGCTACCCTGGTTTCGGGAATAGCGCAGATGGGCGACACCGCTGCGCTGGGGCGGATCGGTGCGCGCAGCCTCGCGTGGTTCATCACCGCCAGCCTGTTGTCGCTGACGCTGGGGCTGGTGATGGTCAATCTGCTCCGGCCCGGCGTCGGCATCGGTCTGCCGCTGCCGCCCGCGGGCGAGGCGACCGGCCTCGCGACGGCGGCGTTCAATCTCAAGGACTTCTTCACCCATATCGTGCCAGCCTCGATGGTCGACGCGATGGCCAAGAACGAGATCCTGCAGATCGTCGTGATGTCGGTGTTCGTAGGGGTCGCGATCACCGCGGTCGGCGAGAAGGCCGCGCCGCTGGTCAAGGCGATCGACGCGCTGGTGCATGTCATGCTGCGGGTCACCGACTACGTCATGCGCGTCGCGCCGGTCGCGGTGTTCGCGGCGGTGGCGGGAACGCTGACCGAGCGCGGGCCGGCGGTGATCGGGCAGCTCGCGTATTTCATGGGCAGCTTCTACCTGACTTTGCTGGTGCTGTGGGCGGTGCTGCTCGGGATCGGCTTCCTGTTCATCGGTGCGCGGATCCGCGAGCTGATCCGCTACGTCCGCGCGCCGTTGCTGGTGGCGTTTTCGACCGCCTCGTCGGAAGCGGCGTACCCGCGGATGCTGGAGGCGCTCGACCGCTTCGGTGTGCCGCCGCGGATCGCCAGCTTCGTGCTGCCGCTCGGCTATTCCTTCAACCTCGACGGGTCGATGATCTACATGACGTTTGCGTCGATCTTCATCGCGCAGGCCTATGGCATTGACATGTCGCTGGGGCAGATGGTGACGATGCTGCTGGTGCTGATGGTCACATCGAAGGGGATCGCGGGCGTGCCGCGCGCCAGCTTGGTGGTGATCGCGGCGACCTTGCCGATGTTCAAGCTGCCAGAGGCGGGGCTGCTGCTGGTGCTGGCGATCGACCATTTCCTCGACATGGGCCGCACCGCGACCAACGTGATCGGCAATGCGGTGGCGAGCGCGGTGATCGCGAAATGGGAGGGCGGGCTTGACCCGCGCGAACCACCGGTGATCGTGGGGGCTTCTGCACCGTCCGGGGATGGGCCGGCGCGTGAGGTGGAGAGTTTTCGCGAGGTTTGAGGGTTTGGCAGCCTCCCTGCGCCCAAACCGTCATTCCCGCGCAGGCGGGAATCCAGAACCTCTGACGTTTCGCTTCTACAAATGGAGCCGCGCGTCTGGATTCCCGCCTTCGCGGGAATGACGCAGTGACAGATTTTCTGTCTGTTCAATTTCGGGGCGGCTGGCGGCGGTAGCTGAGCGCTTCGGCGACATGGATGCGCCCAATCGTCTCCGTCCCGGCCAGATCGGCGATCGTACGCGCGACCCGCAGGATGCGCGTATAACCGCGCGCCGACAGCTTCATCGCTACTGCCGCTTGCGCCAGCAACTCGCGGCCGCCAGCGTCCGGTGACGCGAAGCGGTCGAGCGCATCACCATCCAGTTCCGCGTTCGTCCGTAGTCCGCTCTCCGCCAGCCGCTTTCTCTGGACCGCGCGTGCCGCAGCGACCCGCGCAGCGACCTCCGCCGAACCCTCGGCCGGCGGTGGCAGCGTCAGGTCGACCGCGCTGACCGCAGCGACGTCGACGTGCAGGTCGATCCGGTCGAGCAGCGGCCCGGAGACCTTCGCCTGATAGTCGGCAGCGCATTTCGGCGCCCGCGCGCACGCCAGCGCCGCATCGCCGAGATGCCCGCAGCGGCAGGGGTTCATCGCGGCGATGAGCTGGACGCGCGCGGGGTAGGTGACATGCGCGTTGGCGCGCGCGACGCTGACGGTGCCGCTCTCCAAGGGCTGGCGGAGCGAGTCGAGCACTGCGCGCTGGAATTCGGGCAGCTCGTCGAGGAACAGCACGCCGTGATGGGCGAGGCTGACCTCGCCGGGTTTGACCTTGAGCCCGCCGCCCGTCAGCGCCGCCATGCTCGCGGAATGGTGGGGCGCACGGAACGGGCGCGTGCGGGTGAGCGTGCCGGCACGCAAGGTGCCCGCGACCGACTGGACCATCGACACTTCCAGCGCCTCGGCGGG
Organism: Sphingomonas sp. 8AM; assembly: GCF_902506455.1. Taxonomy (GTDB): domain Bacteria; phylum Pseudomonadota; class Alphaproteobacteria; order Sphingomonadales; family Sphingomonadaceae; genus Sphingomonas. Next base: position 1,744,147 of record NZ_LR733844.1, read on the forward strand.
GTCGAGCGGCGGCAGGATGCCGGGCAGACACGCCGCCATTAGCGACTTGCCCGCGCCCGGCGGCCCGACGAACAGCGCGTTATGGACGTCGGACCCCGCGTAAGGTACACACGATCATGACGACTTCCCAAGGTGCTGCCGGTGGTGCCCGCCGTAAGGCCTACTCATACCTCCGCTTTAGCACTCCCGAGCAGAGTAAGGGCGATAGCTACAGGCGGCAGACGACAATGGCGACGGCCTACGCCGCCAAGCACGGGCTAGATCTTGATGAGACCCTGACGTTTCATGACGTGGGCGTGTCGGGCTATCGCGGCAAGAACAAGGACGATGGACGCCTAGCCGACTTCCTAGAGGCCGTTCACGTCGGACGGGTAACGCCCGGTTCCGTGTTGCTCGTTGAGCAGCTCGATCGCCTCAGCCGCGAAGTGCCTCGCAAAGCCATCAAGGTCCTAGAGTCGATCGTGGACGCTGGTGTGGCAGTTGTAACCCTCGCAGATGGCCAGGAGTACACGGAAGCTCGTCTGGATAACGACCCCATGGCGCTCATCACGGTCGTTATTACGGCCCAGAGGGCTCACGAGGAAAGCGCAACGAAGGCTCGCCGGCTTGCTCAGGCGTGGGTGGGTAAGCGGGAGGCGATGCCTTCACGCCCGCTCACCAGCGTCGTTCCCGCTTGGCTACAGCTCAACCGCGAGCTGTCGCAGATCGAGGTCATACCCGAGCGAGCGGAGCTAGTTCGCCGCATCTTCGATCTGACCCTCTCCGGTGTCGGTAAGCATGAAATTGCAAAGCGCTTCAACGAGGAGGGCATCGCCCCATGGGGACGCGGACGCATATGGTACCGAAGCTACGTCGCCAAAATTCTCGGGAATACCGCCGTTATTGGCACCGCGGTGCCCCACGTCATGGATCACTCGACAGGCAAGCGAGTGCGGAAGCCTTTGAAGGCGGTGCTTGGGTATTACCCTCCCGTAATCCCGGACAGCGTCTTTTTCGAGGTGCAGGCCTTAGCTCACGGTCGCGCAGCACCCGCACCTGCCGCATCGGCGATCGTGAACGTCCTCTCCGGACTCGCGAAATGTCCCCGATGTGACGCAACGATGACACGCGTCCAGAAGGGTAAGAAGTCACACCCTGCCCTCGTCTGCACTCACGCCAAACAAGGTGCGGGCTGTGAGTACAAGTCGGTGAGGTACGAGACGATCGAAAGGAGGCTCATCCGTGTTTTGCCGGACCTCCTTAGAGACCGCGAGGGCCTCGATGCCGTCGAGTGGCATGAAAACGAAGTCTTCCATGCGGAAGAGACTGTACACGCCCTCCGCGATAAGATCGAGAACCTCGTTGACGCTGTCGCTGAGCGTCGATCGTCTTCGTTGCTTCAGAAGCTGTCCAGCCTTGAGGAGGAGCTGGTCCGGGCTCAATCGGAGCTGGAGGTACTTCGCGAGCGCCGGGACCTCCACGCCGGGCCCGTCCTCTGCTCAAGGATCGAAAAGGCCGCGGCGGCCATCGAGCGGGGACGTGAAGGCGACCTGGACCGGCAAAGCGTTAATTTAGCCCTTCGAGGCCTCTTTAAGAAAGCGGTAATCAATTATCCGGCAGGGACCGTGGACTTCGAATGGTCCGCCGGGGGTGTCTGCAAGGTCCACTACGGGTGGACGGCGGGCCCTTACACCGGACCGATACCCGAGAACGAAGCGACGGCCTGAGGGCCATTGCTGAAACCAGACAGGCCCGCGGGGGGCGTGTGAGAGTAAAGGCAGAGTGATGACGAAGGCAGTGGCGATGGCTCCGATCAAGGTGAAGCTGGACGAGGGGACCGCGGAGTACATGGGTGACGGGATGTTTGTGGTCGACCAAACGGACGAGAGCGGTCGCGGGGCTTCTCGCTTTCAGCGGGTCACGCTAAGCCGCAGGGACTTGGAGGCGCTACTAGCCGCGGCTTGATTGCTACTAGGGCTTGAGGCGCTTGCGGCCCTCGGTTCCTGAAGGAGCCGGGGGCTTCGTGCATCAGGTGACTCACGGAGGGCCGCTGAGGCACATCAATGACCTTAAGCCCCCTCACCTACTTCTAGGCGTCAAATCGCTCCAGCGGGGCCCTGAGCGACTCCCGAGGGCTCTACCAAGCGCCAACTTTCAGCCGGCCTCGGGAGCCGTGAAGCTCGGGGTCCAGCGCCCCTGGTCCTCCATCCGGTTCGCCGCTGTAGAGCTTCCAGCTCGCGCGACGGAGCCTCGCCGTACTCGCGCGGGTTGGCGAGCTTCTCCCTTGTCCGTTCTGGTGACACGGGGCGGAGCCGAGGTCCTCGAAAAAAAAGACCCCCAGCGATCCCGAGGAGGGAAGCTGAGGGTCAAAATCGATAACGGATTGTGGGTGTATTTTGGGTAGCGAGCCAAGACGCCGTCAATGTCATTCTGGTCGGTCGGTTCACCTGCGAGGGTTAGAATTCTCGCTCCCGGTGATTAGCGTGTGTAGGCGGGACCTTGGATGTCAGGTTCCTCAGGGGCCCCTTCAGCATCCAGCGCGGCAGCGTAGGCCGCGGCGAGCTTCGTGGGGCGGACCCCAGCTCGGTTGAGCATCTCGGCGAACGCGGCGTCCGCCTGGGCGCGGCGCATGATTGCCTCCATGCCCTGTTGGACGTTCTGGGCCCCCTCGGCCGTCATGATCTCGGCGATCCGGTCTTGGACGTCGCGCTTGAAGGCGAAGGCGCCCCGAGGGTTGCCCTGGAACAGGAGGGAACTGATCGCGCCCACGATTTGGCCGGCGGCTATCTTAGCGGCGACCTGGAGCCCGTGGCCCGAAAGCGCTTCGTCGAGTACCTCGCGGGGCGCGGTCTTGGAGTTACCGAAGACCTCGTGAGCGGTCTTGAACGCTTGGTCCTCAGCTTCCAGCCGGTCGTCGAGGCCTCCGATCGCGCCGGGGCGCTGGGCCATGGCCTCAATCGCCTCCTGCTTGGCAACGTCGCCGCCCGCGGCGGACCTGCCGGCCCCTGAGAGGCCTAAAGCCTGCCGGATGCGCTGAGCGACGTTCGCCGTCGGCTTGAGGCCCGCTTGGGTGGCGTCGTCCGCCAGTGCCGTTCGGGCTCCGGTGGTCCACGCCTCGCGAGCGTTGGGGGCCCGCATGTCGCCCATCTGAGCCGCGATCTCGGGGCCGCTGAGCTTGGCTACGTCCTGTCCGTTGGTCAGTGCCTCACGGACGCCCATCTCGTCAGCGTACATGCCTGTCACGTCGCGGTAGGCGCCGTTCTGGTCTGCAAGCTGGTTGCGGAGGTCCGAGGCGCGGGCGTTGATGTGGACCGAGTTGGTCGTGTTCCGGGGGCGGAACCCACTCGTGTCCATGGCCGCCTGACCGTTGTCCCGCATGGCCCGGATGACCTGGTCGAAGCCCTCGGTGGAGAGGAACTCGGCGGCCTCTGGGTCGAGCGTACCGTCGTTGCGCATGACGAAGCCTAGGGCCTCGGGGTTGCGCTGAGCGTTGCGGATGTTGCGGATCGCATGAGGGACGGCGTCCTGAAAGGCCGGCGTCTGCATGATGCCCCGCATCTGCGGAGTGAGGACCATCGGTTGCGCGTAGGCTTCCGCGTACATCGGGGCCGCTTCAGCGGACGCACGGCGATTGATGTCGTCGACTGCCCGAATGGGGTCGACCGCCGGGCCCAGCTCGTCGGTGATGTGCCCGCGGATGCGGGTGCCCTGTCCGGCCTGGCGGGCCATGAGGAGCTGTCGGGCCCGGCTGGTGGACGGGCCATTGCCTTGGAGGGCCCAAGAGGTAATCCGCCGGCCGGGTTCGGTGACGTCGGCGGGGACCGCGGGGACGCCCATGGCAGTCCGGCGGGCGACCTCGGCGGTGATGTTGTCCGGGGTGGCGGGGAGGTTCCCCGAACCCATCCCGGTCGCGATCGTGCCCGATGGCAGCTCTTGAGCGAGGATGCGTTCCGCTTGAGCGCGGGCAGCGTCGCCCGGCTGGGCCTGCGGACGGCCACGGAAGCGGCGAGGGACGTTCTCAAGGAACCGGGCGGTGGCGTCGGCACCTGGGATCGTCCGGCGGGCCGCGCCTGCGGCATTGACGGCGCCTCGGAGTGCCAGAGTGCCTCCAGCTCCGATCACGCCGCCTACGCCAGCCCCTAGTGCCATGTTCTCCAGGTTGCCCCCGCCGGTCTCGTTGAGGACCCCGGAGAGTGCCCCGTAGCCGCCAGCCGTAAGGGCCGCGTTGGCCATGCCAGGGAGCAAGCCGGCCCCACGGACCACGCGGGCCTCGGGGAGCGTCAAGCCGGCCACCATACCGAGCCCGGAGGCGACGGTGCTGGCATCCGAATGGTCGACGCCGAAGCGTGCCTGGGCGTAATCCTGCTCGTCCTTGCCTTGCTGGAAGGCCGCGGCCGGGTCGAAGGTCTCGTCGCCGATCGCTGACTGGACGGCGTTGTTGATGACGCCATGGATGCCGCGATCGGTGCGGGCCACCCCCGGCAGGACGCCGTCTAGAGCCGTTCCTACCGCCGCGCCGATGTTCTGGGCCAGCGAGGCCTTGGGGGCCTTTGGGAGGTTCTCGTAGACGACCCGCTTGGAAACGCGGCTGCCCTTGTTGCGGGCGGCGAGGAAGGCGTCGATGTCGCCATCTCGGAGCGTGATGCCCTTCTCGGCCGCGAACGCCTTCAGCTCGGCCTTGCCGGTGCGTGGGTTGGCGGCGAGGGAGGCATAAGCCGCCTCGTCGTCCGGTGCCAGGCGCGAGGCCTTCTGGACCTGGGCGATAACGTCCTGTTCGGTCGCGCCCTCAGGGGCCTCGACCTCATAGGTCTCGCCGTTGGGTCCCATTACTTCGAAATGTTGCGCCATGCCGCTCTTACTTCTTCTTACCGGGCAGGAAGGACGCGCCGATGGCCGCCGCCCCCGCGAGCTGACCGAGGATCGACGATGACTCTCGTGTCTCAGTGGTGCCCTTCGAGGTGCCCGACGAGCCCCAGGCGTTATTGCCGATGATGCTGTAGTAGCGGGCGAGCAGGTCGGAGTTGCGAGTGTCCTCGCCCTTCCACTTCGCGAAGTCGGCGTCGAGCTGGCCCTGCCGGTCACCCTGGAGAGCCTCGTCGGCTCCGGTCATGGCGCCATATGCTCCGTAACCAGCCGCGGTGCCCGCGCCCAAGGCGCTGATCCCAGTGCCGGCGAGGCCCTGATAGGCCGATGCGGCGGAGCCAATGGCGTTGAGCTTGTTCGCCCGTTCGCCTGCCGCCAACGAGAGCCCGCGGTTGTACGCGTCGGAGCGGATGGTCGACGAGATGTCGGCGACGCGGTCCTCGGCGCCCCGGCGTGCAATGCCTTCGGCAATGCCCGCGCGGGAGCTGTTGATGTTGCCCCCGCCGGAAGCGTCCCGGTTGAGGGTCGGGAGGGTGTCCTCGTTGAGCGTCCGGGTGACGTCGCGGGTGCTGGCGTCGATCAGTCCGGAGATGTTCGGATCGTCCGCATAGGCCCTTGCGGAGGCCGTCAGGGACGCCGTGGGGTCCTCGGCGGCGAGTGCCAGGTAGTTGTCGATCGTCGAGCCTGCCTTACCGGCGTAGCCCGCCAGATTGGACCCGATCGAGCTGAGCTGGTTCGCCGAGTTAAGCCCGGCGCCGCTTGCGTAGCCCTTGAGGTTTTCGAGGGTCGCCTTGGCGCTGTCCGACATGCCGGCGAACGTCGCGCCCTGAAAATAGGGCGTGCCCTGCTTGGACGTGAAGTCCTTCTGGGCGGCATCGAAGGCGCCCGAGAGGTAGGGCTGCTGGAACTTGGACGGCCCGGTGTCGCTCTCGCCCGACTGGGTAGTCTTGGAAGACCCGGAGAAGAGGTTACCCATGAGGCAAGCCGCCTTTGTCGCTGCAAGGGCCCTGGGCGGTGGTTTGAGCTGGTGAGGGCGTAGAAGGATCGCTTTCGGCGTCGGCCGCGTCACGCGCCGGAAGGTTGAAAAAGAGTCGCATCTGCTGCGTGATTGGTGGTGTTGGTGGGTTCATGGCTTGGTGTTCACTAGAAGTCGGTGGATACCCATTCGGGCAGAAGATCGGCGGCCTAGCGGGCCATGAGCGCGTCAAGCTTCGCCGCCCGACTAGGGTCCTCGACAGACATTCGGTCCGCCGCGAGCCGGAGGTGCTCCATCACTGAGACCCTTTTGGCGGCTTCCCCGATCGGATCATGCGGGCCGGCCACCGGATCGTCGTCGAACAAGGCCGCTTGCGAGAGGTCGATAGGGTGGCGCTTACCGCGCTGGGTGCGCGTCAGGTCGTGCCATGGCAGATAGTTGTCGTGATCTGCCCTTGGGCGGGTGGGATGAGTTCCATCGGCAAGGAGCGTGTAACCGAGGTCGTCATGTCCCGCCTCGGCTGCGATCTCGTCGGTCACTCGTCGAAGAAACGCATCGAGCATCCTATCGTATGGATAGCCCAGACCCTTTGCTACCGTCACCGCGCCGAGAGGCGATACGGCAGTGAGCCGGACGCGCCCCGCATCAGATGAGAACGGAATTATCTGGAGATGAGCGGGATCGAAGTGGGCCAGGTAGCGGCGGTCCACGGGCTTACGGGCCAGAGCGTAGAGGTCGGCGGCGGCCAGCCAGATGCCGGCCTCGTTGGTGACGATGCGGATAGGCTTACGTGTGTATGTAAGAGAACGTTCAGTGTTCATGGTCTTGTCTGGGTTCGAGGGAATAGGCGGGCATGTGACGGAGAGCCGGCGTGGGAGCTTCAAGGTGAAAAAAGAGCTTTAGAAGCCACACTACTTGTCCAAATGGGGGGATTAATTGCGGCGTCAGCGTTCAAAGCACGATTTGCATACGGTCGGACCAATGGCGCGACCGACTTAGCTCAGGCCGGGGAGTCCCATGGGTCCCTCGGTCCAGCAAAGGAACCGGGGTGTCAGAATAGGGCCGGGGTGGTGCCTATCAGGGCCGGCTAGTGCCACATGGGACCCGGATGGGACCCGCAAAATAATCGGGTGGGGACCCGGAGGACCTGCGTGGCCCGGTGGCGGCCAAAAACCTGAGGAAGTCCGCGGGTTTAAGCAGGGTCAGACCGGCGGCAGCGGGCCGCAGCGAAAGTGCCGATTTCGAGCCGAGTTGCCGCGATTTCCAATGGGCTCCCGCCGGTCCGGGAAGGGGACCCAAAATCGAAATCCCCCCATCAGCACGTCCCCCACCTCAGCCGAAACCCGCAGAAGTCCTAGGGTTTCCGGGGGATGCTAGAACCCCCGCGTGTCCTGAGGGCCTGGTGATCGGTGGGGGAGATTGGCCCTTCGAGGCACGTCGGCCGGCGATGGCTGGGGACATTCAGGCCGCAGTGGACGGTCGGGGGTGAGGTGTACAGTGTAAACAGGACAGCGAGGGACTATCGACCCGCAGGCCCTCGCCGGCTCTCAGCGTCCATCACGTCCTCCCCCTGTCTCTCACTGACATGCCATGAGGGTGCCGGGCGACGCTAGGACCGAATGAACCGCGGATCGAACGGGGCGACCTTGCTGGCCTCGACGACAGCCGCGAGGAGCTGGTGGGCCAAGTCGATCGCCTCGTCAGTCTCAAGGGCCAAAGCGCACACGCCGGGCTCCTGTACGTCGATGAGGACTACGCCGTCGCTCTCACTCACATGGGCCTTCATAGCGGCCTCCATTTATCGTCGGCTATCCTCAACGGCCCCAGAGAGACGTACGATCCCTGTCAGCTATCATAGCTCAGTCACATCAACGCTTTCCTACATGTTCCCCATGTGTTCTTCAGCGCTTCATGTCCCCAAAGCACCGTCGAGTCGTCACCGAGCTCTCCCTAGAGGTCCTGCAAGAGGCCATGCGGCGGACAGGACACAGGCGGGAACAGGTAGCAGCGATCAGGCTGGCCTTGAGGTGCCTATGGCCTGTGTGTGCCGACAAGGCCCTGCTAACGGCCTTCTGGGACGCGATCACCCGCGAGGTCGACATCGGGCGCGAGCATGGGCTGGAACGTTCCTTTGGCGCCCTACGGGCCGCTGTAGTGGGGCCTCCCCCTAGAGGCGCCACCAGCCACGGCTAGCACGCTGCTGCGCCTGAACGAGCGCCTCAGTGAGTACCGGGTTGCTTATGTAGGCCAACCGCGCCGCGGCTAGGACGGACCGTGCCGCTGCCCGTTGTGCTGCTGGTGCCTCGCCCAGCTCGTGCGCTGCCGCGAGTTGCGACCAAAGGCCGATTTTTTCGTCGTGATTGTTGAGCGTGGCGGCCAGCTCGTTGAGGCGCCGCCATTGCACGAGATTGTTCTCCAGCGCCTTCGTATGCGTACTGCGAAGGCCTGCGAACGTTGCAATGACGACTGGGACAAGGATGCCCAATAACCCAGTAAGCTCGGTGAAAGTCGTTGGGTACATGGGCCTTAATCGCCTCCATCTACATTCGCCCAGTAGGGCTTCTCGTCGGGACCTGGAGTGGCTGGTGCTGCACACAGGACCACAACGCCTGCCGGGTGAGCCGCATAGTAGCGACGGCCCTGCGGGTCGACGACGAGCATCTTGGTCCAGTCGTACGCATCCTCGACCAGGAGGGGCACGGCGGCGCCCGGGAGTGACACACGAACCCGCCGGCCCTGGTCGATCTCCCGCCGGCACAGCATCGCGAGATTCTGGCTCCAGGTTGCCTCGGGGAGCCCGATGGGTGGGCGTTCCACGCTCAGATGTCCAAGATGCCTGCGACGGAGGACGGGATGCCACAGCCCTGAGCGATCTGCTTGCAGCTCTTCAGCCCCTTCCCTCCCGACACCAGCGTGCAGCCCTTTGATTGCGCGACCGCCACCGCCTCAAAGTGGGCGAAAAGCGGAAGGCCGCCCAGTATGCTTGAGCCGTGCATCTCTTGCATCGTGGTGGCCGCGGCGTGGTCGGCAACCGTAGTCCGAATATACCGCCGCGGCTTGATCGCTGTGACGAGGGGCCACAGATGCGGGTATACCTCCTTCATCTCCTCCGACACCGATTTCATAATCAGCATCTCGCCGCGCCGGATCGCGTCTATGACGGCGGCTTTGGCGGAGTTCGACGTCGTTGTTAGAGCGTCCGTCAGCCCGTGCAGGTCGATGACCCACTTGGGCGCAACGGTTACGGAGTTCGCTGCCGCCATGCGCTAGGCGGCTCCGAAAAGCTGTTCTTGGTAGACAGGTTTTAGGCCGCTGAGCCGATAAATATCGATCTCGTCGAGTTGCCCCATTCGTCGGGCTCTCTGAAGAAGCGTCAGTAGACGGGTGCCGTATTGCGTCCGCTTATCCCTGAGTGGGTCGGGCGTGCCACCGCTGCTCTTCTCGGCCTGATCGCCGGAGGGCACGAAGTTCCGATTGCCGAACTTCGACTTCCACAATCTGTAGTCGCTCCGTTGGAGATGCCCCGTCTGCACTAGGCGAACAAAGGTGGCCTCTTGGCTTAAGCCGAGGCGCTTGGCGAAGAGGCGGATGAAGTCATCGTCAGGGATGGCCCGGTACCGAAAACGTTGCAGCGCCGCTTCGACGAGCCGCTTGGGTGCGAGGAGGCATGCCGCGAACCGGTTGCAGAAGCGCTCTATCCGGTTCCTGACAATCGAGGGGTTTGACGCACCTTCTTTTCGGATTAGTACGTGACAGAACTCATGGGCCAGCGTGAAGAGCTTGCGTGCCTTGCTGCTGTTCGTGGTGTTGATGACGATCGTGTGGGGGCCGTCGTCAATGTGGACATACATCCCCGCGGCTTCGTCATTCTTGAATTGGCGATGGAGCACGAGCACGCCTAATCGCTCGACGAAGGCTCGAAGGCTTACATAGAGCTTGTTTGCGTCCTGCCACTCAAGTTGCTGCTCGTCGGAGATGCCCCAGCGAGTGCGCCAAACATGGGCGAGTTCCTCAGCCTCGGCGGGCCCCAAGCGAGAGATTGTAACGGGTGCGAGGCTTTCATCAAGACTGAGGTCTAGATCAAGCGCAGATAGGGTGCTCGACAGCCCCTCGACGTAGCTGATGGCCTGGAGCGTTCCCTTCTGAAACTTGCCGATACTCGGCGAGGCCGTCCGGAAATCAACCGATGGGAACAAGGGTAACTTTTGGCGGGTGAAGAGAGCCTGGAGCGGGACCGCAAGCTCTTCAGCGACGGATGCAATCTGATCATCCCTGAGATCGGCACCGCCATCAATGGCCTTTTCGAGTCTGTCCAGCGGCACGCCACTTCGCGTTGACAGGCTGGCCAGATCGAGGCCGCGGGCTCTAAGTACGTTCGCTAGGGCTTCGGCGGAAATTTTCACGTGTGTATCGACTTATTCCCTTGGGACAGTGCGACGGCCGGGCTGACCTTCGGCCAGCTCGCAAACGTCCAGACCGTTGGCATCGGACTGTATCTGGCGTTAGCGGTTATTCAAGCCGTATCAAGCACCGGCGTGGCCGGACTGTCGCGGCGACTGGCTACCCTCAGGAGCGCCGTGGCTACGAAGCGCATGAGAACGGAGATCGACAACGTGCGCCGTCTAAGCGGGGAGGTCAGCGGGATCGAAATCGGCTTCCACGACCTGAACCGGCGCCTCCTAGGCTTGGTCAGCATCCTCTTCACGGTGAGCGTCGGCTACTTCGCTTACTGTACCATCTGGCAAAACATCGACGCTGGCCACGACGGCGTGTGGTTCATCTTCTTCTACTACCTCGCGCTGCCAATAAGCATTTTCTTCGGCGTGGCGGCCCTCATCTGGAAACGCTGCCGTGACACGGCCAAGCACGTGAAAGAGGCAGAATCCCGCATCCGCCGCGCACTCCTCGGCCTATAGCTGCGTCCAAGGTCGGACCAGCACAGGCAGCTCGCAGCGAAACCGCCATTTGCGAACGCGATCCGCCGAGATCCCAACGGGCTCCCCTTGGACGGCGGAAGGCGACCCGTGGGTGCGCAGGGGGACCCAAAGCGGACCTAGGCGGGGCGAGCAGGCCGGGAGGCGAGATTGGAGTGGCTGACGGCAGTCGCCATCATCTCCGGCCTCCCCGGCCCTACTCGGCGCCATTGGGCCCCCGCTGGGCCGGGCCTGCCACACACGGATGATATTAGGTCGCGGTCTGTCGCTTTCGGGTACACCCTCGCGCATTCACCTCAATGCGACACATCGCCGTCGCATTTTGGATTGACGAGCATTTATGCGACAGGCAAAAGCATTACATCTTAGACCCATATGCAACAGGATCGACGATGGCGAACGTGATCGGCTACGCACGAGTTTCCTCCGAGGACCAAGACTGCTCGATCCAGGAGGAGGCGCTGAGGGCCGCCGGATGCAACATCATTCGCTCGGAGAAGAAGAGCGGCGCAGGCCGTCAGGACCGAAGCGAGCTGGAGATCGTGCTGGCCTTCCTCCAGGCTGGGGATACGCTCGTGGTCACTCGCATCGATCGCCTTGCGCGGTCCGTCAAGGACCTGGAGGACATTGTGGGCGACCTGCGGGCCCGCGGGGTGGCCCTCAAGGCGACCGAGCAGCCGGTGGACACCTCGACGCCGGCCGGCAAGGCCTTCCTCCAGATGCTGGGCGTCTTCGCCGAATTTGAGACGGCCCTGCGGCGCGAGCGACAGATGGAGGGCGTCGCCAAGGCTAAGGCCGCTGGGGTCTATAAGGGCCGGCCAGCCACGATCGATGGCGCTCGCATCCGCCAACTGAAAGCTGAGGGCGTGAGTCCCAGCGAGATCGCGCGTAAGCTCAACATCAACCGTGCCAGCGTCTACCGGGCCCTTGATAAGGCCAGCGAGGTCGCGCGGTAAGGACACGAGGAGCGAGGCCCCTTACGTGCCCGAGAGGTCCTCATGGTTGGACCGTGATTATCAACCCTCACGATCCCCTTCAGCTTGAAGTTACCAAAAGTCCCTATAAGGGGGATGTACAAGCATGATAATGGTAACTCCCAAAGCGGCCCTAAGGCTCTGTAGCGGATCGGTCCTAGCCGAGAAGGCCCTTAAGAACCTAAAGGCCGCCCTCACCTCATTCGGGTCCAACTTGTCTCCGCCCGCCGAGATGGCCCTCTCTGCCGTCCTCACGAGCATGGAAGCCGGCTTGAAGGGCGAGTTGCCCCCGTCCTTCTACCTGTCCGCAGTCGATCCGGGGAACGGCAAGTCCCTCGCAGTTGCCATGTTCCTACGGGCCTACAAGGCTTCCGGATTCCTTCCAGCCAACGGCGTTCTCGTGCTCGTGTCCCGCCTAGCGGAGATTGAGGCCTACCTCGTGAGCGCCGGTCTGGACCGAAACGAGGTTGCCGTTCTCACGAGTGATCCCGCAACTAATGCCTTGGGGGCTCCAGAGGCGCTCCACGATCAGGCGCCGATCATGTTCACGACCCAGCAGCGCCTTGCCGCTCGCGGGGCGAAGTCTACGATGAACGCCCTGCCCGCCTTCTTCTATCAGGGTGCGCCGAGAGCGCTTCGGGTCTGGGACGAGAGCATTCTCCCCGGCGAAGAGAAGACGGTGAAGGTCGATGACCTCGGCGCCCTCCTGGGACCGCTCAGGGCCTCAAGGAAGGCCATGGCGGCGTCGGTGCAGTCTACAATGGTCAAGGCTTGGAGCGCGCCGCCTAGCGACGTCCTGACGATACCCGAGGACCTGGGCGGAGGCTGGGGAAAGGCGTCGGCTCATGTAGGGTCCGCGGAGCTGGCAGCACTCGCGGGACACGAGGCTCGCGTAATCAGTTTCGGCGGCGATGTTCGACTAGCTGGCGCTGCTCCCACGCTTCCTGCCGACTTCGCACCCGCCGTGGTCCTTGATGCGTCCGGGCGGGTCCGTGAGACTTATCGACTGTGGGAGAGCCGCACGGCCTCGCTCACCAGATTGCCATCAGCAGTGAACGACTACAGCGACATGACTGTCCATGTGTGGCGACATGCCGCCGGCAAGCGGACACTGGCGGACGCCAAGGCCCGCCGACCGATCGTCGAGGCAATCGTCGAGGCTATCTGTAACCAGCCGGCCGAGGAGTGGCTCATCGTCCACTACAAGGACGTCGGAACGCTTGTGCCCGAGGTGCGCCTCAAGCTCGATCCCGAGGTTGCCGATCGCGTCCACGGGCTGACTTGGGGGCGCCATCACGGCACCAACGCCTTTGCTCACGTTCCCAACATCGTTCTCGTAGGCTACCCCGACTACGGAGAGCACGGCTACGAGGCGGTGGCTGCGGCGGCGATTGGCGACGGGAAAGTGCCGGAGCTTACTGAGGAAGAGCGTGTGGCGCTCCGGGAGGGCGAGGTGGCTCACAACATCCTGCAAGCAGTCTGCCGCTCTCACGCCCGCGCGGCTCAGGATGGCGTTGCCGGGGCCTGTCAGGTCTATCTTTGCATGTCGCCAAGCCTAAACCTTCGAGCCGTGCTCGACAGATGCTTCCCGGGTCACCAGCGCCGCGCCTGGGCGCCAGGAGCATCGGCGGAACTAGGAGGCCGCAAGGGTCAATTGGTTCGTTACCTGACCGACCTTTTCGAGGCATCCCCCGAAGCCGTCGTGCGAAAGGGCGAGGTGACCGAGGCGCTCAGCTTGCAGCGGCCGGCCCTTTCTCGGCTCCTCTTGGACGGTGCGGTTAAAGAAGCACTTGACGCGTTGTGGATCGAGGAGAGTCGCTTAAGCTTCCAACTTCGGCGCCCCTCGTTCAGGCCTTATCCAGGCGGCGGCTTCAATGTGAGGGACCTCCTCCGCTAATTCGCCGGGGCGGCCTAAGTGATAGCCTTGGATAGATGTTCGGGGAAACCCAATAGCTTGTCAGCGCCGCCCGCTACCTTCTCGGACCAGATTACGCCCTCGCCGATCAGCCTAAGCGTCGCACGAGCCTTGCCCCACCATGGATCAGAGCTTACGTCTTCGCTCGTGGCGGCTACGCCCCAAGTCCTAACCACTTCCGATGCCACCATCCCGTACGCCTTAGAAAGCCCCTCTATACCTAAAGCCTCAAAGTTGGCAGCCGCCCACTCGAGGAATACCAGCTGAGATCGAAGAAATGTCTTTAGATCAACATCAATCTCTGACTCAGCCAAACCTTCCCGAAGCTCCACTAGCCGCGCTACGACAGCTTGCAGCGTGGCGACCTCTATAGTTGGAGCAGCTTTCTCGGGAATAATGCTATTTGCAAGATGTATGATGTTGAAGGTTTCATCAAGGCCCGCCAAGCTTGAAACAGAGCTGCCTAAGTAAGATGCGTCAAGGGGGCCCTTAAGCTTATTGATCGCCGACAGGAATAGGCTTCGAGACCGATCATCTTTTGCTCTCGCGACGATCTCTACCGACAGTCGCTCAAACTTCTCCAAATACTGCGAATACGCGAACCAAAACGCACTGCTGCCGTATTCTGTGCCCCAATAATTTGCCCACGCGACCTGCAACAGCACGTTAGGTTGCGGATTTCTTTTAACTGTCTCGTAGGGCACAAGCACATCCGAAATCAGTGACGTCGTCTCACTCACTAGTCAGCGCCTCTTCTGTTTCTCCGCATGAGCTAGACATTGTTGCGGCGGCTTGTGTCAAGGCGAACGATAACTATCCTCGCCGGCCCTCACCCCGTAACGGCGGCGGCAATTGCCCAGACGGCTTCTCGCCCCCTATCCGTCAACCAGTACACTTTATGGCGGCCGACGTTGTCACCGGGTCGCTCAACCACCAGCGGAGCCCCCGTGCGCTCACCGGTTAACGCGTCGATGTCGCGGCGGACTGTGGCCTCTAGGGAGTCTACGGCTACCCATAGGCGCTGGTAGAGCACCGGCTCGTGCTTGGCGATGTAGAACAAGGCCTGCAAGCGCCGGGCGGGGTAGTGAGGTCCTAGGTACGCCGCAGCGACCTCCAAGACGTGCAATTGCCTTTTTAGGCTCTCCATACCTCGATCGCTTGTCATCTGTGGCCCCGGCCCTTCACGACTTGCCGGCTAGTGCGAAAAATCCACCCGTCACAACCCTTTTGCGCTTTCGAGAACAGTCCGCAGATGCAGCTCCCACTCGCCGCCTTAGAGGTCTTGCGTTCACAACCTGAGGAGATTATGTGCGCCCGCCGCCGCGATCTCCAACGCGCGCTTGGCAACCTCCTGCCCCTTCACCTGCCGCAGGTCGGGGCCGGTGCGCGCCTCGACGACCTCGCCCGGCTTCGGCAACGCCAGCAGGCCGTGGCCTTTCAGATGGTTGAGCAGCGCGAGCAGATCGGGCGCGGCGATCACCTCGATGCTGCCACTCCACGCTGCCTCGCTGCCCTGCGCGTCGGGGCAGATCAGTCCCCTGCCCGTCTCGGCGGCGTGGAGCGCGGCGAGCAATACGCCTGGCGACGGCGCCAGCCGCCCGTCGAGCCCCAGCTCGCCGACAATCACATAGTCCGCCAGTGCCTCGGCATCGACCACGCCCATGGCGGCGAGCAGCCCGAGCGCGATCGGCAAATCGAAATGCGAGCCCTCCTTGGGCAGATCGGCCGGCGACAGGTTGACCGCGATCCGCTTGGGCGGGAGCGACAGGCCCATCGCGGCAATCGCACCGCGCACGCGCTCGCGACTTTCGCCGACTGCCTTGTCCGCCAGCCCGACGACGTTGAAGGCAGGAACGCCGGCGATCAGTTGCACCTGCACCTCGACGCTGCGGGCCTCCAGCCCCAGATAGGCTACCGTCGATACGATCGCGACCATGCGCCCCACCCCGTTTCCTGTTGCTTCGCGACGCCGTTTCGGCGGCGGATCGATCGCTGGTGCCTTGCAACTGCAACACACCTGCGCCACTTGTTTCCGCATGCCCCGCCGCCATCCGGCCCTGCGATATGCGCAATTGCTGCTCGGCAGCCTGTTGCTGTTACTCGCTGCGGTGATCGCCCCCTTACCGGGCCCCGGCGGCGTGTTCCCGATGGCGGCGGGGCTGGTGCTGAGCCTGCGCAACTCGCCGCGCAGCCGGCTGTGGTTTGTGCGCGCCAAGCGGCGCTGGCCGCGACTCGGCGGCATCGTCGACCTCGCGCTTCGCAGGCGCAGCGCGTTGCGCCGCCGCGCCCGCGAACGCGCCGCGGCGCGTTGACTTTGGCGACAGCCTCCCTTAACGGCGTCCTTCTTTCGGGCCGTCCGCTTGGGCGGCCTTTCGACATTCGATTTCGGGACATGAACGATGAAGCGGACCTTTCAGCCGAGCAATCTGGTGCGCGCCCGCCGTCACGGCTTCCGCGCGCGGATGGCCACGGTCGGCGGCCGGGCGGTGATCCGTGCGCGTCGCGCACGCGGTCGCAAGAAGCTGTCGGCGTAATCACGACGGATACCCGTCCTTCCGCGGCTTCGGTCGCGGTCGGGCGGATGACCAGACGGCCGGAGTATCTGGCCACGAACGCCGGGCGTCGGGTGCCGATGCCCGGCTTCGTGCTTCTGGTGCACCCGCGCGACGATGGTGACACGGCGATGCGGATCGGCATCACCGTCACCAAGAAGGTAGGCAACGCGGTGGTGCGCAATCGCATCAAGCGGCGCTTCCGGGCGCTGTCGCGCGAGATCCTGCCCGAACATGGCTGGCCCGGCGCCGATCACGTGCTGATCGGGCGCGAGGCGGCGTTGACCTCCGATTATGCAGGCTTGCGCGAGCATCTGGCCAAGGCGCTGGCGAAGAGCCGCAGCGTCGCGCCGGGCGGCAACCGGTCACGGCCGAAACGGTGATCGCGCGCGCGCTGATCCTGCTCGCGCGCGGGTGGCAGCTGGGGCCGTCGGTCCTGCTCCCGCCCTCGTGCCGGTTTCAGCCGTCATGTTCAGCCTATGCAATCGAGGCGCTTCGCCGCTATGGCGCGGGCAAAGGTAGTTGGCTGGCAATTCGCCGGATTGCGCGGTGCCATCCCTGGGGCGGGCACGGGCATGATCCGGTGCCATAAGGAAAGCGTGGGACGCTGGTGAAGGACGAGAGCAAGAACTTCGTGCTGTTCGCGGTGATCGCGGCGCTGATCCTGTTCGGATGGCCGCTGATCCAGAGCCGCGTCTTCCCGACGGCGAACCCGCCCGCGACCAGGATGGTCGACGGCAAGAACAAGCCGCTGCCCAACCCCGCCGCGGACCCGACCGCCGATTCGCCCGCCGCGCTCCGCGACCGCACCGTCGTGCTGGCCGAAAGCCCGCGCGTGCGGATCGACACGCCGGCACTGAAAGGCTCGATCAACCTGAAGGGCGCGCGGATCGATGATCTGGTGCTGACCCGCTACAAGGAATCGATCGCCAAGGATTCGCCGCCGATCCGCCTCTTCTCGCCGGCCGGGACGACCGACGCCTATTTCGCGGGCTTCGGGTGGCGTGCCGACGGCCTCACCCCGCCGACCGCCGACGCGGTATGGACCGCCTCCGCGCCGGTGCTGACGCCGGGCAAGCCGGTGACGCTGACTGCCAGCAACCCGCAGGGGCAGCGGTTCGCGATCGAGATCGCGATCGACAACGACTATCTGTTCACCGTCAAGCAGACCGTCGCCAATGGCGGCGCCGAGGCGGTACCGGTCGCGGCGTACGGCCTCGTCAGCCGCGTCGGCGTGTCGAAGGATCCGGACAGCTGGACGATCCATACCGGGCCGATGTCGGTCAACAACGGTGCAGCGCATTACAATCCGAACTTCAAGGACGTCGACAAGGAACCGACCCGCTTCACGACGACCGGCGGCTGGCTGGGCTTCACCGACAAATACTGGCTGGCGGCGCTCGTCCCCGATCAGGGCCGCGCCTTCGACGGGCAGTTCCGCGCCGGTGCCAACAGCGCCTATCAGGCCGACTTCACCACCGCGCCGCAGATGCTGCCACCCGGTCGTCAGTTGACGCAGACCGCCAAGCTGTTTGCGGGTGCCAAGGAGGTGAAGCTGCTCGATCGCTACACCGACACGGGTGCGGTGACGAAGCTCGATTATGCGATCGACTGGGGCTGGTTCCGGCTCGTCGAGAAGCCAATCTTCTATTATCTCGACTGGCTGTTCCGCCTCGTCGGTAATTTCGGCGTCGCGATCATCATCCTGACGCTGACGATCCGTCTGCTGGTCTTCCCGATCGCGCAGCGCCAGTTCGCCAGCATGGCGGCGATGCGTGCGCTGCAGCCGAAGATGAAGGCGATCCAAGAGCGCTACAAGGACGACAAGCAGCGCCAGCAGCAGGAGACGATGGCGCTCTACAAGGCGGAGAAGGTCAATCCGCTCGCCGGCTGCCTGCCGTCGCTGATCCAGATCCCGATTTTCTATGCGCTCTACAAGGCGCTGATGCTGACGATCGAAATGCGTCACCAGCCGTTCGCGCTGTGGATCAAGGACCTGTCCGCGCCCGATCCGGCCACGATCCTCAACCTGTTCGGCTATATCCCGATCACGCTGCCGCACTTCCTCGCGATCGGCGTGGTGCCGGTGCTGCTGGGCATTTCGATGTTCTTCCAGTTCCGCCTGAACCCGACGCAGATGGACCCGGCACAGCAGCAGGTGTTCGCGATCCTGCCGTGGGTGCTGATGTTCGTAATGGCGCCGTTCGCGGTCGGGCTGCAGATCTACTGGATCACCACCAACTGCATCTCGATCATGCAGCAGAAGTGGCTCTACAGCCGCCATCCGCAGCTGAAGAATGCGCCCGCCAAGTGAGCGACATCAATCCCAGCTTCGACGAGGACGCGATCGAGGCGGCGCGCAAGCGCTTCGCCGGGCCGATCGAGTTCCTGAAGTCCGCCCCCGCGCTTGAGTTCCTGCCCGCCGACGAGGTGCCGGAGGTGGCGTTCGCGGGGCGTTCGAACGTCGGCAAGTCGTCGCTGCTCAACGCGCTGACCGGGCGCAAGGCGCTGGCGCGCACCTCGGTGACGCCGGGGCGGACCCAGGAGCTGAACTTCTTCGACGTCGGCGACCCGCTGGCGTTCCGGCTGGTCGACATGCCCGGCTACGGCTTCGCCAAGGCGCCGAGGGACATCGTGAAGAAGTGGCGTTTCCTGGTGAACGACTATCTGCGCGGACGGCAGGCGCTCAAGCGCGCGCTGGTGCTGATCGACAGCCGCCATGGAATCAAGGACGTCGATCGCGAGATCCTCGAAATGCTCGACCGCGCGGCGGTCAGCTATCGGCTGGTGATGACCAAGGCCGACAAGGTGAAGGCCAGCGATCTCGCGGTGACGGTCGCGGCGACCGAGGCCGAGGCGCGGAAGCGGGCGGCGGCGCATCCGGAGATCATCGTCACCTCGAGTGACGGCGGCATGGGGATCGCGGAGCTGCGCGCTGCGGTGGTCGAGGCGATCGGCTGAGCGATCACGCGTTCACCCTGTTCTGTGCAGTGGGTGCCGCGGCCGGGCGTGAGTAAACATCGGCATGCCGGACTTGATCCGGGATCCACCTTTCCGGCCATCGACGAAAGAGAAGAACCGGCGTTCCGCAGCAGGTCCCGTGCGTTGACAGAAGCCTTCTTACCAGATCGTGGCACGCCGCGCGGTGCGCGCGGCTGCGATCTGCTGGCGGAGCACTTCCGAGCGGCTTGGTGCGGGTGCGTTGGTAGCGAAGACGAAGGTCGGCGCCTGTACGAACGCTGGCGTCGTGGCGCTCAGCGCGGCGTCGGTCGGGGTAAGGCTGGCCATGGCAATGCTCCTCCGGTGATCTTCCTTCTCTTGGATCCGTCATAAGCGCGGATGCCTGCCAGCCGATGGACGAGGGCGGTTAACGCGTCACTCGCCAATAACGCGCGCGGCGTTGCCCTGCGCGGCAATGACCCTTACTCCGGGGGGCATGAAGCTCATCATCGGCAACAAGGCCTATTCCTCCTGGTCGCTGCGCGGCTGGCTCGCGTGTCGGCAGTCCGGCCTCATCTTCGAGGAAGTGGTCGTCCCGCTCTACGACGACGAATGGGACCGCCGCCGCGAGGGCGACGAGTTTGCGCCGTCATCGGGCAAGGTACCGATCCTGTGGGACGGCGAAGCGGTTGTGTGGGACAGCCTCGCTATCGTCGACTATCTCGCCGACAAGGTCGGACGCGCGCCGTTCTGGCCGGAGGACGAGGCGGCGCGCGCCATGGCGCGATCCATGGCGGCAGAGATGCACGCCAGCTTCGCCGCGCTGCGCCGCAAGCACACGATGAACGTCCGGCAGATCTACCCGCCCGTTTCGCCTGACGATGATGTGCGGGCTGACCTGACCCGCATCTTCGAACTCTGGGCGCAGGCGCGCGCGCGATTCGGTAGCGGCGGCGACTTCCTGTTTGGCGACTTTGGGGCGGCAGATATCATGTTCGCACCGGTGTGCACGCGGATTGCGACCTACTCGCTCCCCGCCCCACGCTTCGCCGCCGCCTATGTCATGGCGGTGCTCCAGCATCCGTTCATGCAGGACTGGATCGCCGGCGCACAGGAAGAAGAATGGGTGATCGAGAAGTTCGAGCAGCCCGTCACCTGATGTCATTCGACCTCGTAGCCGGCGTCGGGCGACCAGCGCATGGCAATGTCAGGAAAATGGACCGGCGAGCATTCGGGCAGGCTGACCGCGAACAGGATGCAGGGCGCGTCCCCTTCGTTGCGAAGATGGTGAGCGTTGGCGTCACCCTTGCGGAACACCGCCACGTCGCCCGTGTGCATCGGGGTCGCGCCACTATCGTCGACGAGGGTCGCGCTGCCGGAGAGCACCACGACGATCTCGTCTTCGCCCTCATGCCAATGCCGTTGCGACGACCAGCCGCCCGGCGGCACCGTCACATAGGTGGCGACGAAATCCTCGAGCCCGCCCGCCGTGGCGAGATCGCGCACCAGCCGGCCCGAGGCCGCGGCGGCGAACGGCGGCGGATAGTCGTTTCCTTTGGCGATCGGCACGGCGGCGATGTCGAGCATCGGCATAGGAATTATCCCTGTGAATGATGTCGTTCAACTCGCCAGCGCCCTGATCGGTGCCGAAAGCGTCACCCCGGCGCGCGGGCCGGTGTTCGACGTGCTGGAGGCTGCACTGGTGCCGCTCGGCTTTGCCGTCGAGCGGCGCGTCAGCGGTGAGGCGCCGGATGGGCCGGTCGAGAATCTGCTTGCCACCCGCGGTTCGCAGGGACCGCATCTCGCCTTTGCCGGACACGTCGATGTCGTGCCGCCCGGCGACGGGTGGAGTGCCGATGCCTTCGCGCCGCACCTGCGGGACGGCCTGCTGATCGGGCGCGGTGCGGTCGACATGAAGGGCGCGGTTGCGGCCTTCATCGCCGCCGCGTCGCGCATGCCGGCAGACGCCGGCCGGCTGACCCTCATCATCACCGGCGACGAGGAAGGCCCCGCGACGTTCGGCACCGTCGCGCTCATCGAACGGATGCGCGAACGTGCGTTGCTGCCCGATCTGTGTCTCGTCGGCGAGCCGACCTCGGTCGCTGCGCTGGGCGATATGGTGAAGATCGGACGGCGCGGATCGGTCAACATCTGGATCGAGGTGCCCGGACGGCAAGGGCATGTCGCCTACCCGCATCTGGCCGACAATCCGATCCCGCGACTGATCGCGATCCTTGCCGAGCTGGACGCATTGGTGCTCGATCAGGGAAGCGACTGGTTTCAGCCGTCGAATCTCGAAATCACCGATGTGATGGTCGGCAACCCGGCGACCAACGTCATTCCGGCGCGCGCGACGGCGCGGATCAGCATCCGCTTCAACGATCTCCAGCGCGGACAAGACCTGGCCGAGCGGGTGGCGGCGATCGTGCATCGCCACGCGCCGGAGGCGATCGTCACGCCGCGGATTTCGGGCGAGGCGTTTCTGACCGAGCCCGGAATGCTGTCCGCGCTGGTATCGGCGGCGGTGCTGGAGGTGACCGGGCGCACGCCGGAGCTGTCGACCACCGGCGGCACCTCAGACGCGCGGTTTCTGCGCGCGCTTTGTCCGGTGGTCGAGTTCGGCTTGCTCAACGCGACGATGCACAAGTCCGATGAGGCGGTGTCGGTCGCCGATCTCGAGCAACTGACCGACATCTATACGCGGATCATCCAGCGCGCCTGTTCAGCGCCGACGGCGTAGCACCACATAGAGCGCCCCGGCGCCACCGTGCCGCGGGTGTGCGCCGCGGACGGCAGCGATCGCGCCGGCATAGGCCGAAAGTTTCAGCCAGTCCGGGATCGCCGCGCGGATCGCGCCGCGGACGTGCGGGCGCTGGCTTTCCGGGCGCGGCGGCTTGCCAGTGACGAGCAGGAGGACGCGATCTCCGCGCATCACCGCGTGCCCCAATCCCATCTCCAGCGCGGCATGAGCGCTGGCGAGCGTGTGGCCGTGGAGGTCGATCGTGCGATCGGGCGCAACGACGCCGCCCGCGAGCCGCCGGTCCCAGCCGCCGTCCAGCGTATGACCGGGTTCGCGACGGGCGTGAGACGGTGGAGGCGTAGGGACGCTTGGAGCCGGCATCCCCTTCATCGGTGCGGGCAGCGGCAGCCGTTCCGGCGAGGGCGCAGCGACCTTGCGGCCGGGCATCGCACGCACGGTCGCGCGCACCCGCGCCCAAAGCGCCTCCTCGTCAGGACCGAGGCGTCGTGCCGCCACTCGCCGCCTGCCCTGCCCGCCACCGTGCATAGCTGCCGCGTGGCAGCAACACGAACGCGGTACCGCGCGCACTCATCCCGCCGGCAATCGCGCGCGCTTCCTCGCCTGCGCCCCAGAAGGTGTCGAAGCGGTTGCTGCCCTTGATCGCGCCGCCCGTGTCCTGTGCTATCCAGATGCCGTTGGCGTCGGTGCGGTCCATCGACAGCAGCACCGGCGCGCCGAGCGGCACGAACTTCGGATCGGTGGCGACGGTCGCGCCGCCGCTGACCGGCAGGCCGAGCGCGCCTTGCGGAGCACCGGTCAGCTCGCGGA
Source organism: Sphingomonas sp. 8AM (assembly GCF_902506455.1). Lineage (GTDB taxonomy): Bacteria > Pseudomonadota > Alphaproteobacteria > Sphingomonadales > Sphingomonadaceae > Sphingomonas. The sequence goes on from NZ_LR733844.1 coordinate 1,766,848, forward strand.
AGAAAACGTAGCTCTTGTTCTCGCGCATGATCGCGCGGCCTTCGTCGGGGTGCGCGTGCAGCCACGCGACGATCCCCTGCATCGACGACTGACCGGGGCCGAGCAGCCCACGGCTCTTCATCAGCGCGCCAATCCCGGTATAATCACGCCCGTTCTGCGTGTCATAGCCGATGCGCAGCACGCCGCCTTCGTCGAGCCGAATGAAGCCCGAGCCCTGCACCTGCAGGAAGAACAGCTCGACGGGATCGGCGGCATATCCGAGGATCGGCGCACGGCCGTTGAGGGCGCCCTCCTCGATCGCGGTACGATCAAAATAGGGAACTAGCGCCATGCCGTCGACGCGTCCGCGAACCTTCTTGCCGGTCCAGGTCGGGGAGAAAGCGCCGAGATCGACCTCGATCAGATCAGTGGGCCGCCCGTAAATCGGCGCATAGCCGGCGCGCGGTCGCCGCGAACCGGCGATTTCGGGAATGTAATAGCCGGTAGCGAAGGCCCGGCCGTCACCGACCTGCACCGCCTCGAACCAGCGTTGGAAGAACGCCGCGGCCCCGGACGGATCGGTGCGCGCCGCTTCGGTGCAGGCCGCCTGCCAGTCGGTCGGGATCGTCATTCCCGACGTGTCCGTGCGGCGCACGAGGCTCGGGCACGAGATGCGGAAGGCGGCGAGCGCGGCGCTTGCTTGCGAGGGATCGAGCGGAACGGTCGTCAGATCGATCGCGGGGGTAAGCCCGGCCATCGCCGCGCTGGTCGCGCCGGGCGCGACGTTCGCTGCGAGCGCCGGAAGCGGCACCGACGCGACCGGCTGGCGCACCGCCAGTGGCCGCGAGGGCAGCGTCGTCGGCACCGGTCGCGCCGCGACCGGGCGGGAAGCTGGGGACGGCGGCACCGAACGTCCGCCCGGCCCAACGCAGCCGGCCATCAACAGGGCGCCCGCCACCGCGAGCGTCGCTTTGCTCCGCAACCCCTAACCCCCTATCGTTTTCGGCTCAGGCTTCGTCGGTGTCGGCGAGGATCCAGTTCGGGTCCGAGGCACGTACCGTCCGGACGAATGTCCAGACATCGTGAGTCTGCACCGCATCGCTGGTCGAGCCGGCGACGACATTGCCGTCGGCATCGCGCGTCACCGCAGCGATGTCGGCATCGAAGCGAACGGCGACCCGCGCCTCGCCGTTCGCAACGCCCGCCGACACGATCGTCGCGCGCTCGATCGTGATCAGGCGGTTGTCGAGCACCTGGCCCTGCGCGTTGCGCGCCTCGATCGCCTGGGCGAAGGCGGCATGGACGTCATCGCTGACCAGCTCGCGCAGCGCCGTCTCGTCACCGCGCCAGAAGGCCTCGAGGATCATGCGATAGGCCGACTTCGCACCTTCCAGAAAGCGGGTGACGTCGAAGCCCGGCTCCGCCGACACGATCGCGCGGAGACCCGGTTCGGTCGCGCTGTCGAACGGCCGCGTTGCGGGTTCGCGCATTTCGGCGGCGGGCTCGATCGCGCGCGGCACCGCCACCGACGCCACCCGCTCCTCGGCGGGCTTGGCCAAAGGCTGTTCGTGGCCGGAGCGCTTGCCCAGAACCGAATAGAGTCGCAGCGCCAGAAAGCCGGCGACCATGGCGAGCAGGACAACGTAGAACACGGCAACTCCAGTAAGCTGGTGTGCGTACATAGGCGCGTGGGCACCGAACATCAAATCGCCCAACCCCTGCATTGTATCCGCGGCCGCCCGCATCGACGATTGTCACCACCGCGGGGCGCTGCTAACCGCCCGACACTTTCCCGCGCGGCGCCGCACCGGCGCGCGCCTGGCCTGACGATAGGGGTAGGACGATGGACGAATTTGGCAATGCCGGCGGCGAACCGCTCGCCAACGGTGCCGACACGGCGCCGGCCGCGGGGCTGATCTCGCAATATGTAAAGGACCTGTCGTTCGAGAACCCGAACGCCCCGGCGATCTATCAGGAGCCGCAGGCGCCCGAGATCAACGTCCAGTTCGACATCGGCGCGGCGCAGGTCGCCGACGAGGTGCACGAAGTGACGCTCAAGATCGACGTCCGCGCCACCACCGGCGGCAAGACCGCGTTCATCGCCGAGCTGTCCTACGGCGGGCTGTTCGGCCTGCGCAACGTGCCCGCCGAGCATGTCCAGCCGTTCCTGCTTGGGGAGGGCCCGCGCCTGCTGTTCCCGTTCGCGCGCCGCGTCGTCGCCGATGCGATCCGCGACGGTGGCTTCCCGCCGCTGCTGCTGGAGCCGATCGACTTTAACGCTTTGTTCCTCCAGCAGGCGCAGGCGCAGGGCGTGTCGTTTGGCAGCGAAGACGCAGGGCAGGCGTAAGCCAGACGAGCGGGTGAGGAACGACGCATGAACCTCGCCCGCGCTCTCGGATCGATCGGTGGGCTGACGCTGGTCAGCCGCGTACTGGCGCTGGTGCGCGACACGTTGCAGGCCAGCTATGTCGGCGCGAGCTTCGCGTCGGACGCGTTCTTCGTCGCCTTCCGGCTTCCGAACATGTTCCGCGCGCTGTTCGCGGAGGGCGCCTTCTCCGCCGCGTTCATCCCGCTCTTCAACCGCAAGGTCGCGGAGGGCGGCAGGACCGCGGCGGGGGTCGACTTCGCCGAGCGCGCGCTCGCACTGCTGTTCCCGGTGCTGCTGGTGATGACCGCGCTGATGCTCGCGGCGGCATGGCCGTTGACCTGGGCGCTGTCCGGCGGGTTCGACCGCCAGCATCCGACGACAGAGCAATTCGCCTTTGCGGTGACGTTGTCGCGCTTCACCATCCCGTATCTGCTGCTGATCTCGCTGGTGTCGCTGCTCGGCGGCATCCTCAACTCACTCCACCGCTTCTGGGTCAATGCCGCGGCGCCGATCCTGCTCAACATCGCGATGGTGGGCGCGCTGATCTTCTTTCACGGCGGCGACCCCTATGCGACCGCGCGGGCGCAGGCGATCTCGGTGACGGTCGGCGGCGCGCTGCAGCTGGCATGGCTATGGTGGGCGTGCCGACACGCGGGCGTAAGCCTCAAGCTGCGCCGGCCGCGCATTGACGATGACGTCAAGCAGATGCTCAAGCTGATCGTCCCCGCCGCGACCGGTGCGGGGGCGGCGCAGATCAATCTCGCGATCTCGACGGCGCTGGCCGGCGGGCTGCTGTCGGCGGGGTCGATCTCGGCGATCTATTATGCCGACCGGCTCAACCAGTTGCCGCTCGGCCTGATCGGCATCGGGCTCGGTACGATCCTGTTGCCGGTCGTGTCGCGATTGCTGTCGCAGGGTCGCGAAGCGGAGGCGATGGAGACACAGAACCGCGGGCTCGAACTCGCGCTGTTCCTCACCCTGCCCGCCACCGCTGCCTTCGTCTTCTCGGCCGAGCCGATCGTGCGCGGGCTGTTCCAGCATGGCGCGTTCGATGGCGGCGATACGGTGCGCGCGGCACGGGCGCTCGCCGCCTTCTCGCTGGGGCTGCCGAGCTATGTGCTGGTAAAGGTGCTCACCCCCGGCTTCTACGCGCGCGCCGACACGAAGACGCCGGTGCGGTTGGCGCTTTATTCGGTCGCGATCAACCTCGTCGGCAATCTGATCCTGATCCCGACGCTGGCGCACTGGAACATCGGGCAGATCGGCCCGCCGCTGGCCACTGCGCTCGCCTCGACCGTCAACGTCGTGTCGCTCTATGTGGTGCTGGCACGGCGCGGGCATTTCGCGCTCGATCCGCAGGTGAGGCGCAAGGTGCCGCGGCTGGCGCTGGCGGCCTTGTTGATGGGCGCGGCGCTGCTGCTCGTGGCACCCCATGTCGATCCCTATCTGACCGGCGCGCTGGTGGTCCGCGCCACCGCCCTGATTGTCCTCGTCGGCGCGGGCGTCGCCATCTATGCGCTGGCGTGCGTCGTGACGGGCGCGTACCGCCTCACCGATCTGAAATCCCTCCTTCGTCGCAGAGCTTCTACCTGATGACCAACATGCGCGTCCTTTCCGGCATCAAGCCGACCGGCAACCTTCACCTCGGCAATTATCTCGGCGCGGTGAAGCAATGGGTCACGATGCAGGACGACATCCAGGCGTCGGGCGGCGAGACGATGTATTTTATCGCCGACCTGCACGGCCTGACCGAGTTCATCGCGCCCGCCGAGATGACCGCGAACACCGTCGAGATGACCGCGACGCTGATCGCGGCCGGAATCGACCCGGCGCGCTCGATCGTGTTCAACCAGGCGCGCGTGCCGGCGCATGCCGAGCTGGCGTGGCTGCTCAACAATGTCGCGCGGGTCGGCTGGCTTAACCGCATGACGCAGTTCAAGGACAAGGCGGGGAAGAACCGCGAGGGCGCCTCCGTCGGGCTCTACGACTATCCGGTGTTGATGGCCGCCGACGTGCTGCTCTACCATTCGACCCACGTACCGGTTGGTGAGGATCAGAAGCAGCATCTGGAGCTGACCCGTGACATCGCGACCAAGTTCAACACCGACTTCGGTGTCGAGCTGTTCACGCTGCCCGAGCCGTTGATCAGCAAGGCCGCACCCCGAATCATGTCGCTGCGTGATGCCGGCGCGAAGATGTCGAAGTCGAACCCGTCCGAGCAGTCGGTGGTGAAGCTGGTCGACAGCGACGAGGTGATCGCCGACAAGTTCCGCAAGGCCAAGACCGATCCCGACCTTCTGCCCGCGACGATCGCCGAGCTTGAAGGCCGGCCGGAAGCGCGCAACCTGCTAACGATCTTCGCGGCGCTCGCCGATCGCACGCCCGATGCGGTATTGGCGGACTATGCCGGCAAGGGCTTCGGGCAGTTCAAGCCCGATCTCGCCGATCTGGCAGTGGCGAAGCTCGGGCCGATCCGCGACGAAATGTTGCGGCTGCTGAACGATCGCGGCGCGATCAATGCGATTCTGCGCAACGGCGCCGAGCGTGCCGCAGCGCTGGCGGAACCGACACTGCGCCGCGCGCAGGAGGCGATGGGGCTGTTGATCTGAGCCGAATGGCGTGCGGCACCATGCCGCGCGCCAACTTTCGGTAGATTCTGCCTGTTCGCGTTGGGCAAACCACGCGAATGCCGCAGAAACGCGTGGTCGTCGCGTTTGGCATCGGACTTGCTGAGTGTCTCGCAACAACGGAGCGAGACATGACCGACACCTACACCACCACCACCATCCCCGCCGCCCCGCGCGACAATCTGTTCGGCGTCTGCGCTGCGCTCGGCGAGGATTTCGGATTCAACCCGCTCTGGCTGCGGCTTGGTTTTGCGATGGCGTTGCTCTTCTCGCTCGAGAAGGTGCTGATTGCCTATGTCGCGCTCGGTGTGCTGGTGCTGGCCAGCCGGCTGCTGTTCCCGAACCGTACTGGCGCGGCAGCGACCAGGTTTCCGGTGGCCGCAGCGGCGATCGAGACGGCGGAAGCGGAATATCGGCAGGCGGCCTGATCGTGGACCTGCCGAGCCAGCTAGACTAGGCGGAGGCATTCCGGGCCAAGCCGGGAACGATCGGGTCAGGCGCCGAGCTGGCCCAGCAGCATGTGCACCGCCTGATCTACCTCGCGGTCGCTGTCGCGCAGCGCCTCGATGCGGCGGACCGCGTGGATCACCGTCGAGTGGTCACGCCCGCCGAACTTGCGGCCGATCTCGGGCAGCGAGCGGGTGGTGAGCCGCTTGGCGAGATACATGGCGATCTGCCGCGGCCGCGCTACGGCGCGCGCACGACGCGCCGAGAGCAGGTCGAGCGGCTTCAGCTCGAAATGGTCGCATACCAGCTTCTGGATCTGGTCGATCGTCACGCGACGCTGATGCCCGCGCAGCATGTCGCCGAGCGTCTGCGTGGCGAACTCGAGGTCGATCGTCTGCCCGGTCAGCATCGCATAGGCAGTGACGCGGGTCAGCGCGCCTTCCAGCTCGCGAATGCTCGAGGAGATGCGCTCGGCCAGCAGGTCGAGCACCGCCTCCGGCACGCGGACGTCGGGCATCTCGGCGACGCGGCGTGTGAGGATCGTGCGGCGGAGTTCGAGCGACGACGGGCGGATGTCGACGACCAGCCCCGATCCGAGCCGTCCAAGGATGCGCGGCTCGATGCCGTCGAGCGCCTGCGGCGCGCGATCGGCGGCGATCACCAGCCGCTTGCCGGCCGCCATGATCTCGTTGACGGTGTGGAAGAACTCGTCCTGAGTCACGTCCTTGCCGGCGATGAACTGGAGATCGTCGATCAGCAGCAGGTCGCAACTGCGCAGCTTCGCCTTGAACGCGAAGGTATCGCGCGCGCGCATCGCCGCGACGAACTCGAACATGAAGCGCTCGGCCGACATCAGCATGACGCGTGCCTGCGGATGATCCGCGAGGAAGCGATGCGCAATGGCGTTCATCAGGTGCGTCTTCCCCTGCCCGGTGCCACCGTGGATGAACAACGGGCTGAACCGCACCACGCCCGGTGCGGCGAGTGCCTGCGCGGCGTTGAGCGCCACCATGTTCGAGGCGTCGACGACGAACCGCTCGAAGGTCAGCCGCGGGTCGAGCGACGGTCGCTCGCTCACGGCGGCGCTGATGACCGGCGCCGCGAGCGGCACCGGAGCGACCGGGGCGGCCGGCACCGGCGCGGTGAGCACCACCGGCCCGCCAGCACGCGTAGCCGTGTCGATCGCGACGCTGCGCACACCGGGCAGGACGGCGCGGAATTCATGCAGCAAGCGATCGGCGTAGTGGCTCTTCACCCAGTTGGTGGCGAACGCCGTGGGCAGCGTCAGCCGCACATCGACCGTATCGTCCTCCGAGGCCAGCGTGACCGGTGCGAGCCATTGGTCGAATACGCGCGCTCCGGCCGAGCGGCGCAGGTTGGCGCGGACCCGGGCCCAGGCCCGTGCCAGTTCGCTCACCCCGTCGTCCAGCTCAGCCACTTGCGTCACGCATAATTCTCCCGTCGCCGCAAACGCAGGGTTCGCGGCGCCTTGGTTCAAAAAGTCAAACGTCCCCCCGCCCGCGGCCCCTAGCGCGTTGGCATCCGAACATTGTTCCTGTTCCGCGCAGCACGGACGGCGGCGCGGTTCGCAAGGATTAGGAACAGGCGGGTGAGTCGATCAACCCCGCGAACGGGTACGATTCCGAAATAAACCGGATTGACTCGTCTTCAACGGCACAAATGCGTCATATTTCTCGCAAGCCGTTGTTATTACAGCGTAATTCGCGAACCATCCGATAAAGTCTGAGCGCGAATCGCGAGGATTCCGAGCCTTTTGGACGGGTGCCTATTTGTTCCCGAAGCCGACTGACGCACACGCAAAAACGCCCGCCGGGTGATCCCGACGGGCGTCCTTTTTCGCGAGGTGTCGCAGGCGTCAGGCCAGCGCGGCAACCCGCTTCGTCAGACGCGAGAACTTGCGCGACGCGGTGTTGCGGTGAAGCACACCCTTGGCCACGCCGCGCTGCATCTCCGGCTGCGCCGCCGCCAGTGCAGTGGTCGCCGCGGTCTTGTCACCCGCTGCCAACGCGGCCTCGACCTTCTTCACGAAGGTACGGATACGACCGACCCGGGCACCGTTGATTTCGGCCCGGCGCTGGTTGCGGCGGATGCGCTTCTTGGCTTGCGGCGTGTTCGCCATGAACGTCCTCTGAAAGTTACGAATCGATGGAAAAAGGCGCTGGGATAACCCTGCACCCTCGTAAGGCGCGGCCCATACCCCGGCGCTGCGCCAGCGTCAACTCCGCTGGCAGCGTGGACACCAGAAGGTCGAGCGTCCGCCCTCGGCATAACGCTCTACCGTTCCGCCACAGGCGCATGGCTCGCCCGTCCGGCCATAGACCGCAAACTGCTTCGAGAAATAACCCAGCTCGCCATCGGGCCGTGCGTAATCGCGAAGTGACGAGCCGCCCGCGGCGATCGCCGCCTCCAGTACCAACTGCACCGCAGGCACCAGCCGCGCCAGCGCGGGCGCGTCGAGCGATCCGGCGGGCGTATGAGGATCGATGCGGGCGTCGTAGAGCGCCTCGCAAACGTAGATGTTGCCGAGCCCGGCGACGATCCGCTGGTCAAGCAACGCCAGCTTGATCGACAACCGCCGACCGGCCAGTGCGAGCCGCAGATGCCCGGGAGTAAACTCGTCACCGAGTGGCTCCGGGCCGAGCAGCCGGAATGCCGGAAAGCTCGCAACTTCGCTGCTCGGCATAAGGTCGACCGATCCGAAGCGTCGCGGATCGTTGAGCGCCAACGTGCGTCCCGCGTCCGTCGACAGGAGGAGATGATCGTGCGCGAGCAACTCGGTCGGATCGACGCGCCACCGCCCCGACATGCCGAGATGGAAGATCAGCGAGTCGGCGCGGTCGGTGTCGATCACCCCGTATTTGGCGCGCCGCCGCAGCCCGGTGACGCGCGCGCCGGTCAGCCGCTGGCGCAGGTCGGCCGGGAAGGCGCGGCGCAGATTGTCGCGGCGCGGCTCGACGCGGGTCAGCACCTGCCCCTCCAGCACCGGGCGCAGGCCCCGCACGGTGGTTTCAACCTCTGGCAATTCCGGCATGTCTGCCCTCTAGCCGCTCGCTTTCATGGCGGCTAGAGCGAGCGCCATGAGCGAAACCGTCTCCTTCGGCTACGAAGACGTCACCCCGACCGAAAAGACCGCGCGCGTACGCGGGGTCTTCTCCAATGTCGCCAGCCGCTACGACCTGATGAACGATGCCATGTCCGGCGGCATGCACCGGCTGTGGAAGGATCGCTTCGTGCGGCGCGTGAAGCCGCGCAAGGCTGAGCAGATCCTCGACATGGCCGGCGGTACGGGCGACATCGCCTTCCGCCTCGCCGCGAGCGGCGCGTCGGTGACCGTCGCGGACATCAATCCGGAAATGCTCGACGTCGGGATTGGTCGTGCGCAGCAGCGCGGGATCGACGGCTTGGTGTGGACCGAGGCCAATGCCGAGACCCTTACCTTCCCGGATCGTTTCTTCGACGCCTATACGATCGCGTTCGGGATCCGGAACGTCACCGACATCCCCAAGGCACTTCGCGAGGCGCATCGCGTGCTGCAGCGGGGCGGACGTTTCTTCTGCCTAGAATTCTCGACCAACGTCTGGCCGGGGTTCGCCGAGGTCTATGATGCCTATTCGCATCGCATGGTGCCGAAGCTTGGGCAATTGCTGGCGAACGATGCCGACAGCTATCGCTACCTGATCGAGTCGATCCGGCGCTTCCCGGACATGCCGACGTTCGAGCGGATGGTCGGTGAGGCCGGCTTCGTCCAGACGAAGGTCGAGCCGATCATGGGTGGGCTGGTCGCGATCCACAGCGGCTGGAAGATTTGACCTCCTCACTAGTCCACACCTGGCGGCTCCTGAAATGGGGCCGGACGCTGGCGCGCCACGGCGCGCTGCGTGGCCTGGAGCGCGACCTCAACACGCCGCCGCGGCTGCGCGGGCTGTTGCGCCTCGCGCGGCTGGGCGCGCGCGTGCCCGAGGTACCGCGCTATGCCGACGCGTTCGAGGCGCTGGGGCCAGCGGCGATCAAGTTCGGCCAGACACTGGCCACACGCCCCGACCTCGTCGGCGAGGCGGCCGCCGACGATCTGTTACGGTTGCAGGATGCGGTGCCACCGGTGCCGTACGCGACGATCGCGCAGACAATGCGCGGCAGCTTCGGACGTCCGCTGGACTCATTGTTCACCGAGATCGAGGAAGTGCCGGTCGGCGCGGCCTCGATCGCACAGGTCCACCGCGCGATCACCACCGATGGGCGGCGCGTGGCGGTCAAGGTGCTGCGCCCCGGCGTCGAGGAAGATTTCGCGCGCGCGATCGAGACCTATGAATGGGCCGCGGCGCAGATCGAGCCAATGGGCGGCGAGATCGCTCGGCTGCAGCCGCGACTGGTCATCGAGACGTTCAAGCGCTGGACCGCGCGCGAGCTGAACTTCACCCGCGAGGCGGCGTCGGCGTCGGAACTGGCCGAGACGATGACCTCGGAGCCGAACTTCTTCGTACCCGCGGTCGACTGGGCGCGCACCACTGGCAAGGTGCTGACGATCGAGTGGATCGACGGCATCAAGTTGTCGGATCGCAAGGCGCTGGTCGCGGCGGGCTATGACCTGCCCGAACTGGCGCGCGTGCTGGTGCACGCCTTCCTGCGGCAGGCGATCGCCGACGGCTTCTTCCACGCCGACATGCACCAGGGGAATCTGTTCGCGCTGCCCGGCAATTGCGTGGCCGCGATCGACTTCGGGATCATGGGGCGGATCGACCGGCGCGCGCGCGTCTGGCTCGCCGAGATCCTGTACGGGCTCATTACCGGCAATTACCGCCGCGTCGCGGAGATCCATTTCGAGGCGCAATATGTCCCCGCGCATCACAGCGTGGAGGAATTCGCGACGGCGTTGCGCGCGGTTGGCGAACCAATGCGCGGATTGCCGGTCAAGGACATGTCGATCGGGATGATGCTCGACGGGCTGTTCGGGATCACGCGCGACTTCGACATGGTGACGCAGCCCCATCTGCTGCTGCTGCAAAAGACCATGGTGATGGTCGAGGGGGTCGCCACCGGGCTCGATCCCGACATCAACCTGTGGGTGACCGCCGCGCCGCTGGTCGAGGACTGGATCCGCACCGAACTGGGGCCCGAGGCGGCGATCGCCGACCGGCTGGTAGCCGATGTGCGGACGCTCGCGCGGCTGCCCGAACTGGTGCGGCGGATCGAGGCGCGTTTCCCCGCCCCGGGCGGCGCCCCGCCGCGCCCGCCGCTGCGCGAGATCGAACGCGTACGCGTCGGTGGCGGGTGGCGCTATGCGCTGGTCGGCGCGCTCGGCGTGCTGGCGGGCGTTGCGGGCATGATGCTGGCGGGCGGATGGTAGCCGCGCCGGGGCGACCCGGACCGGCCGTCCGCTGGCTGGTCGGCTCCGACCGCCTGAGCGGAGTCGGCTGCAGACCGGCGCGTGCGATGCTGGCCGGGTTATTGATCGCGGTGCTCGGCGCGGCGTGGCTGATCCCCGCCGCGACCACGCCGCCCGAGTTCCTGCACGACGCGCTCGTCGCAACGCTGCGGCATGGCGGCGACTATTATGACGCGGCGCGCGACCTGCTCCGCACCGAACCCGACGCGCGCGCGGCGCGGGCGTTCCCGTCGACGCTGGCCGTGGTGGCGGCCGCGCTGCCGGCGTGGGGGCTGACCGCGCTGGTGGCGGCGGGGCTGACGGTGCTGCTATGGATCGGCGGCTTGCGACTTGGTGGATTGTTGGGCCGAAGCGCGGGAGCGCTGCTGGTCGTCAGCCTGCTTGCGTTCGGGATCGTCGCGATTGCCGCTCTGTGGCTGGCGGCGCCCCATGCGGCGGCGGCTGCCTTGCTCTCCGCGATCGCTCTGGTCGCCCGTGCACGCGAGCGCGTGCTGGCGGCGGTGGCAGTGGCATCTGCGGCGGCGCTGATCGACCCCGCAGGGCTGGTGACGCTCGCCGTGATGGGCACGCTGGCGCTGCTCGACGGCGACCGGCGCGAGCCGCTGTTATGGCTTGGTGGATTCCTGATCGCGACGCTCGCCTTTGTCCTGCATCTTCAAGCGCTCGGATCGACCCCCGTTCCGGCGGCAGCGTTGATCCCGGACGGCGCGCTTGCACGCTTGATCGGCGCCGCCTTTCCGGATGTGCCGGCTTCGCTCGCGGCGCCGCTGCTGGTGCTCGCCGCTTTTGGCTGGGCCATTGTCGCCGATCCGCTCGGGCCGCGCGTGCTCGCCCTGACCGTCGCGGGCGTCGCCCTCGACGGCGTGCTGGGCATGCGTTCGGCGTCGCTCGCGGTGGCGCTGATCGCGCCGGGGCTGGCGTTCGTACCGGCCGCGGTCACATCGCTCGGGCACAGCGTGCGCGCGCGACGGCGGATAACGGTGACGAGAGTGACGCGATGAGCCGGATCCTGTTGATCGTCGGTGGCGGGATCGCCGCCTACAAGGCCTGCGAGCTGATCCGCGCCTTGCGCGCCGCAGGATATGACGTGCGCTGCGTCCTGACCGAGGGGGGTGCGCATTTCGTCACTGCGATGACCTTGGCGGCGCTTAGCGAAAACAAGGTTCACACCACCTTGTGGGACCTGAAGGACGAAGCCGAGATGGGCCACATACGATTGAGTCGCGAGGCTGATCTGGTGGTGGTGTGCCCGGCGACGGCTGATCTGACCGCGCGGATGGCCGGCGGTCTGGCCAACGATCTTGCGACGACGCTGCTACTCGCCACCGACAAGCCGGTGCTGGTCGCGCCGGCGATGAACGTCCGCATGTGGCTGCACCCGGCGACTCAACGCAACGTCGCGCAACTCCGTGCCGATGGCGTGACGGTGATGACGCCCGACGAGGGTGCGATGGCGTGCGGCGAATTTGGTCCCGGTCGCCTGCCCGAGATCCCCGCAATCGTGGCGAGGATCGCGGCGGCGCTCGCCCCCTCTGCGCGATCGCTTGAGGGACGGCATGTGGTCGTCACCGCCGGGCCGACGCACGAGCCGATCGATCCGGTACGCTACATCGCCAACCGCTCGTCGGGAAAGCAGGGCTTTGCAATCGCCGCCGCGCTGGCGCGGCGGGGTGCGCGCGTGACGTTGATCGCCGGTCCTGTCGACCTGCCCACACCTGCGAATGTCAGCCGGCATGATGTTGAAACGGCAAACGAAATGGCCGCCGCGGTCAACGCGGCGCTACCCGCAGACGCGGCCGTGATGGTCGCGGCGGTCGCCGACTGGCGCGCCGTCAGCGTTGCCGCGCAGAAACTCAAAAAGGGGGAGGACACCCCTGCCCCGCTACAGCTCGCCCGCAACGTGGACATTCTCGCTTCGCTGGCGCATGATCCGCGTCGGCCGCGATTGCTGATCGGATTTGCGGCCGAGACCGAACAGGTGCTCGATCACGCGCAGGCCAAGCGGCGGCGCAAGGGTGCCGACTGGATCGTCGCCAACGACGTCTCCGGCGACGTGATGGGGGGCGATGCCAATACCGTCCATCTCGTTACCGCCACCGGCATCGAAAGCTGGGAGCGGCTGCCGAAAATTGCCGTAGCTGAACGACTTGCCGACAGGATTGCCGATGCGCTCTGAACCGATCAGGATTGCGCTGCGCCGTTTGCCGCATGGCGCGGGCTTGCCGCTGCCGGCCTATGCCACCTCAGGGGCCGCAGGGATGGATGTGGTCGCCGCGGAGGATATGACGCTCGCCCCTGGTGCGCGAGCTGCGGTTGCGACCGGCTTTGCCATCGCGATTCCGGAAGGGTTCGAGGTGCAGGTGCGGCCACGATCCGGGCTGGCGCTGAAGCATGGCCTCACCTGCCTCAACACGCCGGGGACGATCGACGCCGATTACCGTGGCGAGATCAAGGTGATCCTTGCCAACCTCGGCGCTGAGCCCTTCGAGGTGCGACGAGGCGAACGGATCGCGCAGCTCGTTCCCGCTGCGGTCACGCTGGCCGCGATGGTGGAGGTGGAGGCGCTCAAGGAGACGGATCGCGGGAGCGGCGGGTTCGGATCCACGGGGCGATGATCCTCGCCGCGCTCCTGCTGCTCGGACAGGCGATGTCGCTCAGCCCGCCGGTCGAATGGTCGCCGCTGCCACGCTTGCAGCTCGGACTCGCCGCCGCGGCACCTGCACAGCTCACCGACTTCGTCCGGCGCGAGGCGGCCTCGGAGCGGTGCGTGCTGCCCCCCGACCAGCGGACGCTCGATCTTGCCGTGCTCGTGACACAGAGCGGGCAGGTGCGACGAATCGTGCCGCGCGCGATCGGCTGCCCGTCGGTCGAGCAATTCGCCGCCGGGATCGTGCTACGCGCCGCGCGTGACAAGACCCGCCCGATCGCTGCCGACACCTGGTATGTCACCACCGTCGCGCTGACGCCGCCGTGACGCTCGGCGCAGACGAACTCGGCCGCTATGCGCGGCACATCGTGTTGCAGGAAATCGGCGGGAGCGGGCAGCTACGCCTTTCGCGGGCGCATGTACTGGTGATCGGCGCGGGCGGGATCGGATCGCCGGTGATCCAGTATCTGGCGGCGGCCGGGGTTGGCCGACTGACGATCGTCGATGACGACCGGGTCGAACTGAGCAATCTGCAGCGCCAGACCAGCTTCGCGACAGCCGATGTCGGGCGGCAAAAGGCTGACGTCGCGGCGGAGGTGGTAACCCGGCTCAACCCGCACGTCGCCGTACACGCGGTCATCACGCGCGTCGGGCGCGAAAACGTCGGAGCGCTGCTGGAAGATGCACCGTCGGTGATCGTCGACGGCTGCGACAATTTCGAGACGCGCCTGCTCGTCGCCGATGCCGCGCTCGCCCATCGCATCCCGCTCGTGTCGGCGGCGGTTGGGCGGTTCGAGGGGCAGCTTGGCGTCTACCGCGGCTGGGAGGCGGACAAGCCCTGCTACCGCTGCTTCGTCGGTGATGCGCCCGCGCGCGATGCGTTGACCTGTGCGGAGGAAGGCGTGCTCGGCCCGGTGACCGGGATCGTCGGCAGTATGGCCGCGCTGGAGGCGATACGGCAGATCGCGCCGTTCGGCGACGACAGCGCCGGTCGGCTGATGCTGCTCGACTTCCTCTCGCTGCGCTTCCGCACGCTGGCGCTGCCGCCCGATCCCGCGTGCCGCGCGTGTGGCGCGACACGCGGGTAACGATCAGCCGAGCCGCGCTTCCGCAAAGGCGCGAACCGCCGCGCCGATGTCGCCGCGCGCCATCGCCAGCGCGAGGTTGGCCGTCACGAAGCCGGTCTTGTCGCCGCAATCGAACCGCTCGCCGTTGAAGGTGAAGCCGTGGAAGGGCTGTTGCCCGATCAGCTTGGCCATCGCGTCGGTCAGCTGGATCTCGCCGCCGGCACCCTTCTCCTTCGCGTCGAGGATCTTCATGACCTCGGGCTGGAGGATGTAGCGCCCCGGGATCATCAGGTTCGACGGCGCGCTGCCCTTCGCGGGCTTTTCGACCAAGGCGGTCACCTCGGTCAGCGCGCCGTCGCGCGCGCCCGGCGAGATGATGCCGTATTTGTCGGTCTCTTCCGGCGCCACTTCGAGCGCGCCGATCACGTTGCCGCCGACCTTGTCATAGGCCTGCACCATCTGCGCCATGAAGTTCGGCGAGCCGACCATCAGTTCGTCGGGGAGCAGCACCGCGAACGGCTCGTCCCCGACGATGTCGCGCGCGCACCAGACCGCATGGCCTAGACCGAGCGGCTCCTGCTGGCGAACGTAGACCGGCGAGCCGGGCTGCTGGCGAATGTTCTCGATCACCGACAGGCTCTTGCCGCGCGCGCGCATCGTCGTTTCGAGCTCGAACGAAATGTCGAAATGATCCTCGAGCGCGCCCTTGCCCCGCCCGGTGACGAAGATGATCTGCTCGATCCCCGCCTCCAGCGCTTCCTCGACCGCATATTGGATCAGCGGCTTGTCGACGACCGTCAGCATCTCCTTGGGCATCGCCTTGGTGGCGGGCAGGAAACGGGTGCCGAGCCCCGCCACGGGGAAAATCGCCTTGCGTACCGGCTTGATGGTCATTCGATCCTCCTGTTGGCGCCGGCTCTGTACCGGCGGGCGCCAAGGATCGCAATTCGTTAGCGTAACGGTCGGCGTCCCGCGCGACCGGCGGCACGCGGCTTGCGATGACCGGACGATCGGCCTAAGCACCGCCTCCATCCCGACATCGCTGGTCTTTGCGTTCTCATGCTCAAGAAGCTGCTTCGTTCGTCACGTGTCGCTGCTGACGCCGCCCCCGCTCCCGCACCGGGCAGCCGCATCTACGCAATCGGAGACATTCACGGTTGCCGCGTCGAGCTGGAACGGTTGCTGGCGATGATCGATGCCGATGACGCGGCGCGCGGATCAGCCGAGACGACGTTGATCTTCCTGGGCGATCTCGTCGACCGTGGTCCCGATTCGGCTGGTGTGATCGCGCGGCTGATGACGCTGGCGCAGGAACGACCGCGCGTTCGCTTCCTCAAGGGCAATCACGAGGAATTGTTCCTGCATGCGCTGTCCGGCGCCAAGGACGCGCTCCGGATGTTCTGTCGCGTTGGCGGCAAGGAAACCGTGCTGAGCTACGGTGTGGGGCGTGCGGAGTATGATTCGCTCGATTATCCGGAGCTTGCCGCGCGGATGGAGGCGCTGGTCCCGGCCGGGCATCGCGCCTTCCTCGATGGTTTTGAGGATTTTATCGTCTCTGGCGATTACGCCTTCGTTCATGCCGGTGTCCGCCCTGACGTACCGCTGGAGGAGCAGAAACCCAGCGACCTACGCTGGATCCGCGACAGCTTCCTCGACCATCGCGGCGCCTTTCCGAAAATGATCGTCCATGGACATACGATCACCCCGGAGGTCGACCGCCGACCCAATCGGATCGGCGTGGATACCGGCGCTTACGCCTCGGGAAAGCTGACCGCGCTCGGCATCGAGGATCGTCAAACCTGGATACTGAACACATGATGCATCGCGGTGATCCGCGCTTGCAATTTCCACCCGCGCAGCTATGAGATGCCCTGCACGCAAAGGGAGTTCATCATGCGTATTGCGAAGTATATGCTCGCTGCTGCCGCCGCCACGCTGGCGGTTGCTCCGGCGATGGCTGCGCCTGCCAACTCGGCAGCGAGCCTCTCGGTCGCCAAGTCGGTTCGCGCTTCGGCCCCGTCGGCCAAGAAGAACGAGCTCGCCGGTGGCGGCGTGATCGTTGCCGTTCTGGCAGCTGCGGCCGTCGTGGCCGGCATCGTCGTCGTCGCTGACGAAGACGATAGCTCGGACAGCAACTGAGCTGTTTCCTCCTTCGGGAGAAGGAATAGCGGCCCTCGGGCCGCTATTTTTTTGTCTGGTGTCGGCTGGGCTTGAGCCTCCCAGGCGTTAGACCCGCCCTGCCCATCGACGTCGACGCACGGCTGAGAAGAAGATGCCCTGATCGGATCCGGGGAAACGAACGGATCGAGATTGTGCACGCTGTCGTCGGCTGCCCGCGGGGCGGTGTCGTCCGTCACGCCTGATGTGGCGAGCAGGATGCAGGACGCCGGATCCCGCTCCGTCAATCTTGCACCGGCGGCGAGTACGGGTCGCGCGCTGGAGCGCGACCCGACCCGATCCCTTCACGCCGCCGCGAACATCTCCGGCGGCAGGGCCATGATCGCTTCCGCCCCGCCCTCAATCTGGCGTCGCAGCGAACCCGCCTCCGGCAGTACGCGTTCGGCGAAGTAGCGCGCCGTGACCAGCTTGGCGTCGAGGAACGCGGCATCCCCCTGCCCCTCGCCCTTCAGCCTGACCGCCGCGCTCGCCATCCGCAGCCACATCAGCCCGGTCGCGACCGCGCCGACCAGATGCATGTACGGCACCGCGCCCGCGCCGACGTTGTTCGGGTCCTTCATGCCGTTGGCGAGGAACCACATCGTCGCCGCCTGCAACTCGCCCGCCGCCTTCTCGAGCCGTTGCGCGATGTCAGCGACCGCGGGGTTGTTCTTGCCAGTGGCGATCTCCTCCATCACCAGCCGCCCGAACGCCTGCACCGCACGCCCGCCATTCTGCGCCAGCTTGCGGCCGACGAGGTCCATCGCCTGCACGCCGTTGGTGCCTTCATAGATCATCGCGATCCGCGAATCGCGAACGTATTGCTCCATCCCCCACTCGCGGATGTAACCGTGTCCGCCATACACCTGCTGCGCGTTGGTCGCGATCTGATAGCCGCGATCGGTGCCGACGCCCTTGATGACCGGGGTGAGCAGGCCAAGCAAATCGCCCGCGAGCTGACGATCCTCTTCGGCATCGGCATTGTGCTCGAGATCGGCCTGGAGCGCGCCCCACAGACACAAAGCCCGCAGCCCCTCGGTCCACGCCTTGGCATCCATCAGCATCCGGCGGACGTCGGGGTGGACGAACAAGGTGTCCGCCTTCTCACCCGGTTCCGCCGGACCGGTCAGCGCGCGGCCCTGCCGGCGATCCTGCGCATAGTGCACGGCGTTCTGATAGGCGGTTTCGGCAACGCCGAGGCCCTGCAGGCCGACGCCGAGCCGTGCCGCGTTCATCATGATGAACATCGCGGCGAGGCCCTTCATCTCCTCGCCGACCAGCCAGCCGGTCGCGCCGTCATAGTTCATGACGCACGTCGAGTTGCCGTGGATGCCCATCTTGTGCTCGATCGAGCCGCAGGACACTGCGTTGCGCTCCCCGAGCGATCCGTCGTCGTTGACCATCACCTTCGGCACCACGAACAGCGAAATGCCCTTCGAGCTATCCGGCGCGCCCGGCGTCTTGGCCAGTACCAGGTGGATGATGTTGTCGGTCAGGTCATGCTCACCCGCCGAGATGAAGATCTTGGTGCCGGTGATGCTGTAGCTGCCGTCCGCCTGCGGCTCGGCGCGGGTGCGGATCAGCCCCAAATCGGTGCCGCACTGCGGCTCGGTCAGGTTCATCGTGCCGCCCCATTCGCCCGACACCATCCGCGGCAAATATTTCTGCTGCTGCTCGGGGCTGCCTTTCACGACCAGCGCGGCGATCGCGCCGTGGGCGAGCCCCGGATACATGGCGAACGCCATGTTCGCAGAAATCATATATTCCTGGAACGCCGTCGAGACGACATGCGGCATCCCCTGCCCGCCGAACGCTTCCGGCGCGCTGAGCGTACCCCAGCCCGATTCGACGAACCTGGCATAGGCTTCCTTGAAGCCTTTCGGTGTCGTCACGCTGCCGTCCTCGTGCCGCGTGCAGCCCTCCTGATCGCCCGACTGGTTGAGCGGGAACAACACCTCGGCAACGAAGCGTCCGCCCTCCTCCAGCACCGCCTCGACCGTATCGGGGGTAGCGGCGGCGAAGCCGGGAACATTGGCATAGCGATCGAGCCCGACGACATGTTCGAGTACGAAGCGGGTGTCGCGGATCGGCGGCGTATACTGCGGCATCGTCTCACTCTTTCCTGGTTGCGCCGCCGTCGAGCACGCCGACGAATTCGGTCAGCTCGGTGATGGCGGCGTCAAGGTCGTGCTTCTGCTGCTCCAGCGCCGCGATCCGGTCACGGCAGCGCTGTATCGCCACCGCACGCTGCGTCTGGCGACCGTCGCCGAGATCGTAGAGGTCGATCATCTCGCGGATATCGGCGAGGCTGAATCCGACGCGCTTGCCGCGCAGGATCCACGCCAGTCGCGCCCGGTCGCGATGCGAATAGATGCGGACCAGTCCGCGCCGCTCCGGCGCGATCAATCCCTCGTCCTCATAGAAGCGCAACGCGCGCGGCGTAACACCGAACTCCGCCGACAGGTCGGTAATCGTGAAGCTCTCGCGGTCAGGCCGCGGCGATACAACGGCATAGGCAGCAGAAGCGCTCATGGAGCTGAACATACCTTCCCTTTACGTGAACGTCAATTGTCGCACAGCAGCTTTCCGTCGCCGCCACGCAGTCGCTCCGCTTCGCCACCCGCCTCGCTCAGACGGTCGAGCACGAGCGCGTCGAGTGTCGCGCGCCCCTGACAGGCTCGCGCACAGGCCGGCGGACTGCGCGGAGGAAACAGCAAACGATCGCCGTTCCGCGTCGCGGTGAAAAGGCACCCGTTTCCGAGGTCGATCGCCAGCGCGTCGCGACCACGCGCGACGCCTCGGGCGATGCAGCGCTGTCCGTCCCCAAAGTCGACGTTGACGCCCACTCGATAGCGCGCGGCGCTCCCGACGAGGCACAGCCGGTCGTCGCCGGCAGCATAGACGCCACCGGCATCAGCCATGTCGCCGGCGATTCCCGCGCGACGCGCCGCGCTCTCCAGCGCCCGGCCGGCGTCGTCGTCATCGCTGGCGACGGGCGTCGCCGAACAGGCGGCAAGCAGCAGCGATAACGCCACCGCGACGCGCGTCATCCGGCGACGCGCTCCAGACCCGAGGCCGTCAGCCGACGATAGAAGCAACTGGGCGCACCGGTGTGACAGGCCGGACCTGCCGGCTCGGCGATGATCCACAGCGCATCCTGATCGCAGTCGACGCGGATCTCGACGACATGCAGCACATTCCCGGAGGTCTCGCCCTTCTTCCACAAGCGCCCGCGGCTACGCGAGAAGAACGTCGCTTCCCCGGTGGTGCGCGTCGCCTCGACCGCCGCGGCGTCCATATGCGCGACCATCAGCACCATGCCGGTGGCCCGGTCGGTGACCACAGCGGTCACCAGCCCGGCGGCGTCGAACCTGGGCAGGAAATCGCTGCCATTTTCTCGTGAATCGCTCATCTTGGCGACGGCGTAGAACAGCCAACGGCGGGCCACAACGCACGATATCGTCGACCGGTCCGCGGTGGTTGATGACATTCGCGCGACGCTCGCTATATGCGGCTCCGCACAACGCGAGCCTCCCACCGCTTATGCTGACCACACATCCGTTCGACGACGATCATCTGCATGAGGAATGCGGCATCTTCGGTGCTTCCGGCTCGGAGGGCGCGGCCGCGCTCGTCGCGCTGGGCCTCCATGCGCTCCAGCACCGCGGCCAGGAGGCCGCGGGCATCACCAGCTTCGACGGCGATGTCTTCCACACGCATCGCGCGATGGGGCATGTCGCAGGCAATTTCGATCGCGACGACGTGATCCGCGCGCTGGCCGGCGATGTCGCCTGCGGTCACGTCCGTTACTCGACCACCGGCGAGACCGCGCTGCGCAACGTTCAGCCGCTCTATGCGGAATTGCAGTCGGGCGGGTTTGCGATCGCGCACAACGGCAATATCTCAAATGCGATGCGCCTGCGGCGCGAGCTGGTGCGGCGCGGTTCGATCTTCCAGTCGACCTCCGATACCGAGACGATCATCCACCTGGTCGCGACCAGCCAGTATCGTACCTTGCTCGACAAATTCATTGACGCGCTCAAGCAGGTCGAGGGCGCCTATGCATTGATCGTGATGACTCCCGACGGGATGATCGCGTGCCGAGACCCGCTCGGCATCCGACCGCTGGTGATGGGCAAGCTCGGCGAGACCTATATCTTCGCCAGTGAGACTGTCGCCCTCGACGTGGTCGGTGCCACCTTTGAACGCTCGGTCGATCCGGGCGAGCTGGTGATCGTCCAGAATGGCGAATTGCGCTCGATCCGCCCCTTCGAGCAGCTCGCGGCACGACCCTGCATCTTCGAGTGGGTGTATTTCTCGCGTCCCGATTCGATCGTCGACGATCATTCGATCTATTCGGTGCGCAAGAACATCGGTGCGCAACTCGCGATCGAAGCGCCGGTCGACGCTGACCTCGTCATCCCGGTCCCTGACTCGGGCGTGCCGGCGGCGATCGGCTATGCGCAGGAATCGGGCATCCCGTTCGAGCTTGGCATTATCCGTTCGCACTATGTCGGTCGCACCTTCATCCAGCCTGGCGACAAGGTTCGTCATCTGGGCGTCAAGCTGAAGCACAATGCGAACCGCGCGCTGATCCAGGGCAAGAAGGTCGTGCTGATCGATGACTCGATCGTGCGCGGGACCACGTCGCTCAAGATCGTGCAGATGATGCGCGAAGCAGGTGCGGCGGAGGTGCATATGCGCATCGCCTCGCCGCCGACGCGGCATAGCTGCTTCTACGGTGTCGACACGCCCGAGCGCGCCAAGCTGCTCGCGGCGAAACTGGATCTGGGCGGGATGACCGACTTCATCCATGCCGACAGCCTGTCGTTCGTGTCGATCGACGGCCTCTACAAGGCCTTGGGCGAGGCGCAGCGCGCGGAGGGACGGCCGCGATATTGCGATGCGTGCTTTACCGGCGACTATCCGACCACGTTGACCGACCATGACGAGTCGAGTGCGGTCGATCAGTTTGCCATGCTGGCCGAGCGAGTGAACTGACGCGCATGGACAAGTCGTTGAAGGACAAGCTCGCGCTGGTGACCGGCGCGAGCCGCGGGATCGGCGCTGCGACCGCGATCGCACTCGCGGAACAGGGCGCGCACGTCGTCCTGACCGCACGTACCGCCAGCGGGCTCGAAGAGGTCGAGCAGCGGATTTTCGACGCGGGCGGCTCCGCGACGATCGCGCCGCTCGATCTGGCGCAGAGCGATTCGATCGCCCGGCTGGCGACCGCGATTGGCGAGCGCTGGCAAGCGCTGGATGTCATGGTGCTGAATGCCGGCATGCTCGGATCGCTCGCAGCGGTGCCGGCGATCGACGCCAAGGAACTGGCCCAGGTTCTGACGCTCAACGTCTCGGCACAGGTGGCGTTGATCCAGGCGTTCGATTCGATGCTGCGCCGCTCCGCCGCCGCACGCGTCATTGGCGTGACGTCGTCGGTCGGGCGTACACCGCGCGCCTATTGGGGCGCCTATGGTGCCTCGAAAGCGGCGTTCGAGACGCTCCTGGAGGCTTATGGCGACGAAACCGCCGAGGTGAGCAAGATCCGGGTGGCTGTGCTCGATCCGGGCGCAACGCGGACCAAGATGCGGGCGCGGGCCTATCCCGGTGAGGACCCCGCTTCGGTCAAGCCGCCCGAGACGGTTGCGGAGCGGATCGTGGCGTTGGCGATCGAGGGGTTCCCGGTGAACCATCGCGAGCGGGTCGGCTGACTTCACTGTACTGCCGCCCCGGCCTCAATCCGGAGCGACCCGTGTCAACCCGCCTTGACCAGCGTCACCTGCATGACGTCGATGCCGCCGCCGCGAAAACCGCCCTCGCAATACATCAGGTAATAACGCCAGAGTTGCTGGAAGCGCGTGTCGAAGCGGGTCGGCAGTCGCCCTTCGACGACCGCGCGATCGAAACGGCGACGCCATTCGAGCAGCGTTTCGGCATAATCGGGCCCGAAGCTTTGCTCGTCCTGCCACGCCAGCCCGTGCGCCTCGGCGAGCGCGCGGAAACGGCTGGTGGAGAGCAGCGAACCACCGGGAAAAACATAGCGCTGAATGAAGTCGGCGCTGCCGTTATAGGCGTCCCAGATATCGTCGGCGATGGTGATGAATTGCAGCGCAGCGCGGCCACCCGGTTTCAGCACGCGTGCGATCGTCGCGAGATAGGCGGGCCAGTATTCGGGTCCGACTGCCTCGACCATCTCGATGCTGGCAACCGCGTCAAACGTGCCCGCGACATCGCGATAGTCGGTCAGCGCGACCGTGACACCCGCCAGCCCGCGCGCGAGCACATGATCGCGCTGTTCGGTGGATAGCGTCAGCCCGTGCACCGCGACGTCGGAGGCAGCCGCGGTCGCCGCGAACGAACCCCAGCCGCAGCCGATCTCAAGGATCGACTGCCCCGCTGAAGCGGCGGTGCGGCTGAGGATCGCGTCGAGCTTTCGCTGCTGCGCCACCTCCAGCGGCTCACCCGCCACGATGCCGAGCGCGCTTGAATAGGTCAGTGTGGCGTCGAGCCATTCGCGGTAGAAATCGTTCCCCAGGTCGTAATGCGCGGCGATGTTGCGCCGTGCGCCGCTGCGGTCATTGCGGCGCAGGCGATGCCCGAGCCATACCGCGAGCCGGGCGATATGCTTGGCGCGCGCGACATTGCCGAGCGCGGCGCGGTTGCGCACGAACAGATCAAAGACTGGCACCGGATCGGGACTGGTCCAGTCGCCCGCCGCCCACCCTTCGTACCATCCGATCGAACCCGCAGTGACCAGCCGCCACAGCGCACGCCACCGCACCAGCCGCACCACCGCGACCGGCCCCGGCGCATGACCTCCGAGCAACCGCTGCGTACCGTCAGGGAGCTGCGCCTCGATCGCGCCTTCGCGCAGCCCGCGGTCGATGCGATCGAGGATGCGATGCAACATCGGCGCGAACAGCCGCGCGCGGCCCCGTGATGGGGAAGGATGAGAGGTGGCCGCGTCCATGGCGGACGCGCCCTAACGTACCTTCCGGCCCGCCGCCAGCGCGCGTTCGCGTGCCTCGCGGTGCCCGATCAGCTTGGGCGGATAATCGTCGGGGCGGCGGCCGGTGGCGTCTGGATCGTGGATCGCCTCGTCCGTCAGACCTTTCAGCTCAGGCACCCACTGCCGGATGTAGTCGCCCGCATCGAACTTCTCGGACTGGGTCAGCGGCGCCATGATCCGCCCGAACATGTTGGCGTCGATCCCGGTGCCCGCGACCCATTGCCAGTTGACGGCGTTGTTGCCGTAATCGGCGTCGACGAGGCAGTCCCAGAACCAACGCTCACCCTCGCGCCAGTCGATCAGCAGATGCTTGATGAGGAACGAGGCGGTGATCATTCGCACGCGATTGTGCATCCAGCCGGTCTGCCAAAGCTGCCTCATGCCGGCGTCGACGATCGGATAGCCGGTGTGCCCCGTCTGCCACGCGCGTAGATCGGCCGCAGATGCCTTGCCGGTGCGCCACGGAAGCTTGTCGAAGGCGTCGCGGCCGTTCTTGCGGGCATAGTCCGGCAGCGCGAGCACCACGCCATCGGTAAAGTCGCGCCACGCCAGTTCCTTGCGGAAAGTGACCTCATGCGCATCGCTGGCGTACCAGACCGCGCGCGGCGACACCTCGCCGAAATGGAGATGCGGCGACAGCCGCGACGTGCCTTCCTCGGAGGGCAAATTGCGCCGATCGTCATAGCCTTCGAGAGCGAGGGCTGCGATTTTCCGCTGCGCTTCCGCCTCGCCCGGGGTCCAGTCGAACCCGCCCGTCCAATCGGGCTTGGTCGGTAGAAGCTGCCAGTCGGCGAGCTTGTCGCCCCTCGGCCAATGATCCGGGGCGGGAATTGCGTCAGGTGCCGGCAGCGGCTTCTCGGGCGGCAGATGCTCCTGCAAACCCCTCCAGAAGGCCGAATAGATGCGGAACTGTCCACCGGAACCAGTCCTGACCTGCTCGGGCGGAGCGAGATGATTGCCGTCGTGGAGGCACAGGCGTTCGCCGAGCGCCGCCTCCGCCTTGCGCCACCATGGTTCGTAATGCCGTATCGCATGGATCGCCTCGGCCCCGGTCGAGCCCAGCAGTTCGGTGAGGACCGACACCGCAGCGCCGCGGCGCAGGACGAGACGGCTGCCGTGGTCACGCAGCGCGCTGTCAAGCGTGGCAATGCTGTAATGCAGCCACCAGCGCTGCGCGCCGCCGATCCGCCAGTCGCCGGGCGCGTCGTCGTCGAGGATATAGACCGGGATCACCGGTCCCTGCCGCGCGGCGGCGGCGAGCGCCGGCTGATCGTTGAGGCGCAAATCCTGTCGCAGCCAGAGCAAGGTGGTCATCGTTCGGGCTACGAACGATGCGGCTGCGCGGTTCCGGCAAAGGCATCGCCAAGTGTCGAAATCACCCGCACATGACGCGCCGCGATCGCCATCACGTCGTCGCCATAGCCGCCGCCCACCGTACACGCGAGCGGGATGCCGGCGGCAATCGCCAGCCGCGCGACCAGCCGGTCGCGGCGAACCAGCCCGTCCTCGCTGAGCGCCAACCGACCGAGCCGATCGCCAGCGAACGGATCAACACCGCCCTGATAGAGGATCAATGTCGGCTGCCAGTCGGCGATCAGCGGCGCGAGCGTTTCGTCGAGCACCGCCAGATAGGCGTCATCGCTGATCGCATCGGCCAGCGGCACGTCGAGGGTGGATCGCGCCTTGCGCGCGGGGAAGTTCTTCTCGGCATGGATCGAATATGTCGCGATCTGTGGGTGCCCGGCGGTGAGCGCCGCGGTGCCGTCGCCCTGATGCACGTCGACATCGACGATCAGCACGCGCGTGGTCGTTCCTTCCTCGACCAGCCGCAATGCCGCAACCGCCAGATCGTTGAAGACGCAATAACCCGCGCCAGTGTCGGCCAGTGCATGGTGGCTGCCCCCGGCGGTGTTGGCGGCGAAGCCGTGCTCGAGCGCGAGCAAGGCGGCGAGATAGGTGCCGCCGGGTACCATCTGCGCACGACGCGCCACGATTGGTGTGACGGGAAAGCCGATCCGCCGCTCCTTGATCGCGGGCACCTGCGCGGCGAGTACCTGCGCGACATAGTCGGGGTCGTGCGCTGCCTCGAGCCAGCGTTGCGGCATCGGCTCCGGCGCGTGCCAGGTGATCCGGTCGCCCTCGGCGCGCAGCAGATCGCGGATCGCTCCGTTCTTGCCCCAGCGATAGGTGCTGCGCGCGGGTGCCTCGGTGACGTAATCGGGATGGTGGACGATGGCGATCATCGATCTAAAATAGGTGCGGGTGCCCCCGTGCAGGAGTAGCGAATGACCAAGCCTGTCATTGCCGATACGCCGTTCGTCCGGCCTGATGTTGCGGCTTTCCTTGGCTATCTCAACAATCTTCCCGGCCCGCGCACGCACGAGATGGCTGTTGCTGACGCGCGCGCCGCCATGCTGGCGATGTGCGACGTCGCTGATCCGCCACGCGGTGAATTGGCGGTGGTACGCGACCTGACAATCCCCGGCCCGGCCGGCGCACTTTCGGCGCGGCTGTTCGATGCGCGTGCCGAGCGCGCGGCCGGGCCGGCGATCGTCTTCTTCCATGGCGGCGGCTGGGTGATCGGCAGCGTCGATAGCCACGCCAGCCTCGCCGCCGAGATGGCGAGGCAACTCGACCTGCCGGTAATCTCGGTCGACTACCGGCTTGCGCCTGAAGCGCCCTTTCCTGCCGCCGTCGAGGATGCCGAGGCGGCGGCGCGGTGGGTGGCGGAGAGCCCCGCCGCGCTGGAGCGAGCCGTGACCGGCCTCGTGCTGACCGGCGACAGCGCGGGGGGCAATCTGACGATCGTGACCAGCATGGCGCTGCGCGACCGCCCCGCCGCGGTGCCGGTGCTGGTTCAGGCGCCTCTGTATCCGGCAACAGATGCAACACGGCCTTATTCCTCGCTTGACGCCTTCGCTGATGGCTATCTGCTGACGCGCGAGGCGATGGGATGGTTCGGCGACCATTATCGTCCCGATGCGCACGACGCGCGCTTCTCGCCGCTCATCGGTGACGCAACTGCGTTGCCGCCGGCGGTGATCGTCGCGGCGGGACTCGACCCCTTGCGCGATCAGGCGCGCGCCTACGCCGCCGCGCTCGCCTTGGCGGGCGTACCGGTCGCCTATCAGGAGGCGCGTGGCAACATCCACGGCTTCGCGACGCTGCGCCGCGCGATCCCGTCGAGTCAGCAGGATCTTGCCGCCTTTCTGACGGCGGTACGCACGGCCGTCGCGTCGGCGGCGCGCGCTATCGAAAACGCGAAAGCGGCGGGTTGAAGCGCCTCGATACGCGGCCTATTCGACCGGCATGACTGCGCCAGACTCCCTGCCCTACCGCCCGTGTGCGGGCGTGATGCTCCTCAACCGCGACGGACAGGTGTTCGTCGGCCAGCGCATCGATAACGTGCTGGAGGCGTGGCAGATGCCGCAGGGCGGGATCGATCCCGGAGAGGATGCGCAGGCCGCCGCGACGCGGGAATTGTGGGAGGAGACCGGCGTCACCGCCGACAAGGTGACGCTGATCGCCGAGGCGCCCGACGACTTCTTCTACGACCTGCCGCCCGAGATGATCGGCAAGGTCTGGAAGGGCAAATATCGCGGGCAGCAACAGCGTTGGTTCCTGTTCCGCTTCGATGGCGAGGATGGCGACATCCGCATCGACACGCCGCATCCGGAGTTCCGCGCGTGGCGCTGGGCCGACCCGGCCGACCTCCCGCGGTTGATCGTGCCGTTCAAGGCGCAATTGTATCGCGACGTGCTCGCCGCCTTTGCCCCGCATCTGCCGGGTGGCGGCGCCACAGCGCGCTGAGCGACGCCTGCGATGTTGTCGGTGCTGATCGGGACGATGTGCCTTGCCGCGCTGCCGGAGCCGGCCGCCGCCGCGGCACCGCGACGGCGTACCGCGACGCGGCGCGTGCGGCGGCAGACGACGCTCGAACGACCCGAGCTGGAGGTCGAGGCGGTCGTGATCACCGCGCCGCCGCCGGAGGTGCCGCCACCGGTGCTCAACGACGTCGGCGTGACGCTCGGGAAGATACCCGGCCCGGAGATCTCGCCCGAGATGCGCGCGATGCTCGACGCGGCGATGCAGGCCGGCGACGAGGGCGGTGTCGACACGCTGGTGAAATATGCGCGCGCCGGCGATCCGGGTTCACGCGACCTCGTGCTGCGGCGTGCGACGGAGTGGAAGGAGGCTCGTGCCCGCGCGCGCAACGAGCGCGTGCGGCAGGCGAGCGCGTTTCAATTGTGGAGCGGACGCATCGAGGCGGGCGGGTTCGTCTCGACCGGCAATTCCGACGTCACGGGGATAACCGGGGTCGCCGACCTGACGCGCGAGGGCCTGCGCTGGCGGCATCGCGTGTCGGCGCAGGCCGATTTTCAGCGCACCGGTGGTGTGACCAGTCGCGAGCGCTATGCGCTGGGCTATCAGCCGAACTACAAGCTCAACGACCGGGGCTATATCTACGGTAATGGCCAGTATGAGTCGGATCGCTTCCTCGGCTACTTCAATCGATATTCGGCATCGATCGGCGCGGGGTACAGCGTGTTTCGTCGCAACGGCCTCACGCTCGACATCGAACTGGGGCCGGCTTTCCGGCAGACCGACTTCACCGACCGCACGATGCAGGGCAGCCTTGCGGCGCGCGGGAGCATGGAGCTGAACTGGACGCTGTTCAGCGGCCTGACCGCAACCCAAAGCGCCTCCGGCTATTGGGAACGCTACAACAGCACGATCCGCAGCGTATCGGCGATCGAGGCGAAGCTGCTCGGACCGTTGTCGGCGCGGCTGTCGTACACGCTGCAATATGAAAGCGAGCCGCCCCTCGGTCGGGTGACGACCGACGCGACCAGTCGCGCGTCCCTGGTCTACGCGTTCTAGGTCGGATCGACATTCAGCGTAGCCAGATCATGGCGGCGGCGAGATGTACGAAGCCGGTGAAGTGGACGGTGCGGCGATCATAACGTGTGGCGAAGCGGCGGAAGTGTTTGAGGCGGCCGAAGCATCGTTCGATCTGGTTGCGATGCCTGTAGATGCCTGCATCATGCGGGATGGCGACCTTGCGGTTGCGCTTGGACGGGATGACGGCCGCAGCGTTCATGTCNGTGCACCGCCGCCCCCGCCGCCGGGCGCAGGAGCTCCGCCGCCGGCACCGGGCGCTGGTGCCCCGCCGCCTCCTCCGGGAGCCGGCGCTCCGCCGCCGCCCGCGGTGAACGGGCAGGTGCCGCCCGCACCTCGCGCCCCGCGCGCGTAACCGGATCGGGGAGCAGCGCCGCGCGCGCTGCTCCCTTTTTCGTGGGTCAGGCGGTTTCGGGCACCGGGGTCAGCGCCGCGCCGGTGTCGAACCAGCTGATGAGATTATCGACCACCAGTTGCCCCATCGCCGCGCGGGTCTGTTCGGACGCGGAGCCGAGGTGCGGCAGCAGCACGACATTGTCCATGGCGCGCAACTCGGCGGGGACGTGCGGCTCGTCGGCATAGACGTCGAGCCCGGCGGCGAGGATCGTTCCCTTGCGCAGCGCTTCGATCAGCGCCGCTTCGTCCGTGACGCTGCCGCGCGCGACGTTGATGAAAATGCTATCCTTGCCCAGCGCCTCCAGCACCTCTGCGTTGACCAGGTGGCGGGTCGATGGGCCACCGGGGACGATCGCGATCAGTACGTCGCATGCCTGCGCGAGCGCGACCGGCGTGTCGTGATAGGCATAAGCCACATCCTCGCGGCGGGTGCGCTGGTGATAGGCGATCGCGACCTCGAACCCTTCCAGCCGCCGCGCGATCTGCTGCCCGATCGCGCCGAGCCCGAGGATGCCGACCGTCCGTCCACGCAGCGTCGGGGAGAGCGGGAAGGAGGCCTGCTCCCAGCGCCCGTCACGCACATAACGGTCGGCCTGCGGCAAGCGCCGGATCGTCGCGAGCAACAGCCCGAGCGCGAGGTCGGCGACCTCGGCATCGAGCACGCCGGGCGTGTTGGTGACCATGATCCCGCGCGCAGCCGCTGCCTGTGCGTCGATATTGTCATAGCCGACGCCGAAATTGGCGACGATCTCCAGCGCGGGGAGGCGATCGAACAGCGCCGCACCGACCTTCCCGGCAAGCGTATTGGCGGCCAGCCCGCGGATCGCCGCGCCGTGTTCGGCCAGATACGCATCGCCGTCGGGCTGCTCCCACAACCGGTGCAGCGTGAAGCGCGCGTCGAGTGCGGCGATCACCGCCGCAGGCATCGGGGCGGGCATGAGGATGTGTGTGTCGGTCATGCCCGCCAATGTAGCGGCTCGCGCGCTCCGCGTCAGCCGGCCGGCCGCGCGCCGGGCGTGCCGCATTTCGCGAACTTGCCGCTGGCGCCCTTGCAGCGCGTTGCTTTGACGGGCGGGCATTTGACGAATTTGCCGGTTTTCGGATCCTTGCACGGCGCAGCGGCGACGGGCGGGGCCATGAGCGTCAGCGCGGCGGCGACAGCGAGCAGACGAAGCATCGGACATCCTCCAGCCCGATCATCGGGCACGATCGAGATTAAGCCCTTCTTTGTGCGAGGGAAAGGAGAGGGGCTTGCCCGCTCAATGGTTTAGCGGCGATACATTGGCCGAGAAGAGAAGGAGGGGCTGGATGCGACTGATGATGTGGGCGAGCGTGGCGGCGATGCTGGCGAGCGGGGTAGCGCAGGCCGAGCCGGCGAAGCTCGATCCGAAGACTGCGGTCTACGAACTGCGCACTTACTATCCTGCGCCCGGCAAGGCGGCGGCGCTCAACGCGCGCTTCCGCGAGCATACGCTGGGGCTGTTCGCCAGGCACGGCATGACCAATGTCGCTTACTGGAACGAGATTCCTACCGAGGCCGCGCCGGAAGGGCGGGTGGTGTACGTGCTCGCCTATCCCAGTCGCGCGGCGCGTGATGCTGATTGGGCGGCGTTCGGGAAAGACCCGGAGTGGCAGAAGGTGGTCGCGGCTTCCGAGGCGGCGGGCAAGCTGGTGACCAAGGTCGACAGCGTGTTCATGACCGCCACGGATTACTCGCCGCCGATTTTGGGGAAGTAGCCGTCGTTTCGTCATTGCGAGCGTAGCGAAGCAATCCAGGGCGTCCTGATCCGGCTCTGGATTGTTTCGCTACGCTCGCAATGACGGTCGCTCGTGGCCGCGGACTCGATCCGGTCGCGCATTTAAAGACGGCTTGGAGAAGAAGCGTGACCCCGGATCAAGTCCGGGGTGACGGCGGGACGCCACCCGGCTTGAGCAAGTCGAGCACGGCAGCGGTCATCGCGGTTGCGCCGGTGGTGACGACCGCCTGCGGATCGACCTTGAACAGCGGCGAGTGATGCGACGGGATCGGCGGACCGCCCTTTGCCGCCGCGTCGAACGCCGCCTGCTGCGTGCCGCCGACCGCGAAATAATAGCCCTTGATGCCGTACTTCGGCTCGATAAACGCCGCGAAATCCTCGGCACCCATGCCCTTCTGCTGGAACGGGATCACCTTGTCCGCGCCCAGCGTCGTCGCCATCACCGCATTCAGGCGGCGGGCCAGCGCGGCGTCGTTGACCGTCGTCGGCGTGCCCTCGATCACCGTCACCACCGGCAGCTTGTCGGCGGGCATCCCGTTCAGCTCGCCGATGCCGCGCGCGACGCGCCTGATCCCGGCGAGCAGTTGCGCGCGCGTCGCCTCGTCGTTGGCGCGCACCGTCACCTGCAGTTTCGCCTGATCGGAGATGATGTTGTGCTTGAGCCCGGCGTGGAAGCTGCCGACGGTGATGACCGCGGGGCGCAGCGGCTGGCGCTCGCGGCTGACCAGCCCTTGCAGCGCGATGACGAGCTGGCTGGCCATATAGACCGGGTCCTTGCCAGCCTGCGGGCTCGCGCCATGTGCGCCGACGCCGGGGACGACGATGTCGACGCTGTCGGACGAGCTGTACTGGATGTCCTCCGAGGCCGAGACGGTACCCGCCAGCCCTTCGGAATTGGAGTGATAGGCCAGGGCGTAATCGGGTTTGGGGAACCGGGTGTAGAGCCCGTCCTTGACCATCGCCGCCGCGCCGCCGACGCGTTCCTCGGCGGGCTGGACGACGAAGACGATTGTCCCGGCCCAGCGATCCTTCATCGCCGCCAGCCGTCGCGCGGTCGCGACCAGCCCGACGATATGCGTGTCATGCCCACAGGCGTGCATGACCGGCGCCTCGACCCCGTCGACGCCGACCTGCCGGACGGTGCTGGCGTTGGCGAGCCCGGATTTCTCCTCGACCGGCAGCCCGTCCATGTCCGCGCGGACCAGCACGACCGGGCCGGTGCCGTTCTTCAGCACGCCGACCACGCCGGTGCCGCCGACCTTTTCGGTGACCTGCACGCCGGGAATCGCGCGCAACGCCGCCGCCATCTTCGCGGCAGTACGCTCTTCCTTGAACGACAGTTCGGGGTGACGGTGAAAGTCGTCCCACATCGCGGCGAGCGATTTGTCGTAATCGGCGCGGATCGCCGCGGCATAATCGGGCTCGGCGGTCGCCGGCTGTGCGAGCGCACCGAGCGCGACGGCGGCGAGAAGCAGAGAACGCATGGCAAGACCCCCTTGTTTTCCGCAGCCTAGGGTCTGCGTCCGGTCACAACAAGCGACCTGTCTGTCCGATCGTCATTGCGAGCGTAGCCAAGCAATCCAGTGCCGGACCAGGACGCCCTGGATCGCTCCGCTCCGCTCGCAATGACGGAGGTTACATCCGCAGCGTCGCCGACAGATAGAAGCTGCGGCCGTAGAAGCTGCTCTCCTGCCAGATCGCGGGATTGTTGTTGTAATAGGCCTCTTCGCGGCTGTTGTTCAGGTTGATGACGCCGGCCGCGAAGCTGAGATAGTCGGTCGGCGTGAAGCCCCCCGACAGATCGAACTGCGTGCGCGCGCGCACCGTATGGCCTTCGGTCGCGAAGAAGCTGTCCGCGCCATTCTGTTCGTAGGAGCTGCGGTAATTGGCCGACAGCCGCAGGCTGAACAGCCGGTTTTCCCAATAAGGCGTGATGTTCGCGGTGTTCTTCGACAGATTGCGCACCGTGAAGCCGGTGCCGATCGCCACCTTGGTCGGGATCACGCGCGTATAGTTCGCGAGCAGGCCGAAGCCATCGACCGGCAGCCAGCGGTCGAACGACTGGTTCCAGCTCACCTCGACGCCGCGGATGCGGATCGTGCTGGGGTCGTTCGAGGTCTGGGTGATGTTATAGGTGTTGCCCGCGGCATCGACGCAGTCGCCACTGGTCGCGCCGCTGCTGGCGCGCGACAGCGCGGTGCCGTTGAAATTACCCGGGCAGACCAGCGACGAGAAGGTGCCGTTCTTCACCCATTTGTAGAAGCCGTTGATCGACAGCGCGCTGGCCGGCCCGTAATACCATTCGACGCCCAGATCGAGCTGGTCGGCGGTCAGCGGCTTGAGCCCCGACTGGCCGAGATCGACTGTCAGCGTGCGCGTGCCGACCGGGAAGGTGTTGACGGTCGACGAGGTGGTCTGCGCCAGCGAGCTGCGCGAATCGAGGATCGGGCGCACCAGCACCTTGGCGGCGGCGAAGCGCACCTGCAGCGTGCGGGTCGGCTCCAGCACGAGATTCAGGCTCGGCAGGACGTTGTCATATTCCTGCGTCTCGACATATTCGCCGATCTTCTGCGTGACGTCGGTGTAGCTGCCGGTGCGCGGCTGGGTGATGTTGCCGTTCACGACCTGTTTGGTGTGTTCGTAGCGCACGCCGAGATTGCCGCGCAGGGCTGCGCCGAACACCATGCTGTCGAGCGAGGCCATCGCATAGACGGCGGGAATGTAGCGATCGACGGTGTAGCTACCCTCCGGCGCGGGCAGATCGGGCACCGCGATCCCGGCGTTGGCGAGCGCCTGACGATAGCCGGCGGTATCCGGCGCGATCCACGCATTGGGCAGATTGCCGTTGCCGTCGAGGAACCCGCCGACGCCATAGCTGGCTGCCGACAGCGCCGGGAAGAGTGTGCTGGTCGGCCCCGGCCGGTTGGCGATCGAGCCGAGATCGTGGCGGCCGACATCGCGCACGAAGCTTTCGTGGCGGAACTTGGTGCCCGCCGCGAACTGCGAGATTGGCCCGAGCGTCACGTCCTTGGTGACGTCGACCTGCGTCGAGACTTCCTTGCCGGTGGTGCGACGGGTCGCGCCGTTGGGGAATTCATTCCGCACCAGCGTCGCCTGATTGTAGAGCGACGGATCGGACAGGTTTGCCGCAACGGTGTATTTGGGGTTGCGCGGATCGGTGATGTCGAGCGTCGCCGACGGGATGGTGACGCCGACGATCGCGGCATCCTCGCGCGAATAGGCGTAACCGCGCGTGAAGTTGCCAACCGCGCGGACGGCGAGCCCGTCCTCGTCCTTCCACTTCATCGCCAGCGTATAGCCCTGGCTCGACAGCTTGCGGCTTTCCTCCTGCCGGTTGTTCTCCAGCGTGAAGTTGGTCGCGGTGGTCACCTTCGACGCGCCGTCGCTGATGCTGCCGGCGGTCAGCCGCGACGTGTTGAACAGGAACACCTGCTGGTTGACGTCGTACTTGGTGTCGTCGCGCGCGTAGATCGCGGTGGCGTCGATCTCCAGCCGGTCGGTCGGGCGCCATTGCAGGCCGCCGCTGCCGGTCAATTGCTCGATCGAGCGGTCGATGCGGCGATAGCGCGGGCGGCGCGGCACCGCGACCACCGCACCGTCGATCGTCTGCGTCGCCCAGCGATCCTGGAACAGATAGTCGGCGCGATCCTCGAGCTTCTGATAGCCGAGGTTGAGGTACACGCCGAGGCGACCGTCGGCGAACTGGTCGACATAGCTGGCGCCGAACTTGGGTGTGATCGTCTTGCCCGCATATTCGCTGTTCTGCACCTTGGCGGACAGCACGATCTTGCGGTTCTTGTAATCGAGCGGCTGGACGGTCTGGATGTTGATCGTGCCCGACAGCCCGCCGCTATCCATGTCGGGGGTCGGCGACTTCAGTACCTGCACCGCATTCGCCAGCTCGGTCTGGATGATGTCGTAGCGGAAGCCGTCGGTGAAGTCGGCGCTCTTGAAGGTTTGCCCGTTGATCGTGGTCAGCGCATATTGCGGGCCGAGCCCGCGGATGCTGATCGTCGCGCCGCGTCCGTTGATGTTCTGCATCTGCACGCCGGAGATGCGCTGGATCGATTCGGTGATGTTCTGGCTCGGGAACTTGCCGAGATCCTCCGCCGAGATGCCGTCGCTGACGCGCGTGTCGCGGCGCTTGGCATCGAGCGCGGTGGCGATCGAGGCGCGGAAGCCGGTGACGACGACGTCGCCTCCTTCGGCTGCGGCATCGGCGGCGATCGGCTCGCTGGTCGCCGGGGTCGGCGTGACCGGAGCGTTGGGATCGATCGGAACGGTCTGCGCCAGCGCGGCGGGCGCCATGAACCACAACGCCGACCCTGCGGTGCCGAGCAGCATCGTCTTCACCGCGCGCGCTACGCGCGCCGGTTCGCGAACAACAACAGCCATTTTCCCTACCCCCGATTGATCAAGCATGTGACGCATGCCGGTTTGTCCGGTCACGAGCCCTGCTCCTCCTGCGCGATCACGGTGCTTTGGTATTATCCGGCTGTCAATTGGTTTTACACCGGTCCCATATTGCCCTGACCACCATTGAAGATGCCTCTTAATGGAACTTACTAATCCAAAGCAGGTTAACGTTGTCACATCGATCGCATCAAGGCGGTCGTCGTGCGGGGAAAACGGTTGATCGCATCTGTCGCTATGATCGTGGCTGGCCAGGTGGGCAGCTGTGGGTCGGCGCGGCCTGGTCGCGCGGCAAGCGACATGATCGCCGCTCCCCCAGTTATTACGGAGGATCGAGCATGAACAAACATGAGCTGCACGGCGGGGCGCGCTACCTGGGCGGGAAGGTCGAGAAGGCCGCCGGCGATGTCGCGGACAAGCGCGACTGGCAGGCCGATGGCGTGCTCAATCAGGTCGCCGGTGCGGCCGAAAACCTGCTCGGTCGCGCACAATCGGTGGCGAGCGACGTTGCCGACATGACGCCCGGGCTGATCGACGGGGCGCGCGAACGGCTCGGTGATGCCGCTGACCGCGCGAGCGCCGTTGCGCGTCACGGCACCGCGGTCGCGGAAACAACGGTGCGCGAAAATCGCGTCATATCGGTGGCGATTGTCGCCGCGCTTGGCGGCGTGGCGCTCGGCTGGCTGCTGTTCGCGCGACGTCATTGAAGGGGCAGCGGCGGTCGTCATGACCGCCGCGACATGAAAATCAGAGTAACAGGAGTGCGTATGGCGACGAATTTCACGGCGGGCCGGGTGCCGCTGGACGAGCCCGCAATAGTGCGGGCCGGGCGGCGCGTATCGTGGGGCGCAATCTTCGCCGGTGTGGTGATCGCGGTGGCGGTGCAGCTGCTGCTCGGGATCCTCGGCACCGGCATCGGGCTGTCGATGGTCGATCCGGTCGAGGGGACGACGCCGGGCGCGGCGGGGTTCGGGATCGCGGCCGGTATCTACTGGCTGATCACCACCGTCATCGCGCTCGGGTCGGGCGGCTATGCCGCGGCACGCCTGTCGGGCGTGACCGAGAAGTTCGACGCGCTGGCGCACGGGCTGGTCGTATGGGGCGTCACGCTGATCCTGACGCTGTATCTGCTGACCTCGGCGGTCGGCGGGATCATCGGCGGCGCCTTCCGCACCGTGGGATCGGTCGCGGGGGCGGCTGGCGCGACGGTCGGCGCGGTTGCACCGAAAGCGGCGCAGGTTGCCAGTGTGGATGCCGGCGATGTGAAGCAGGAGGCGTCGGCCTATCTGTCGGACGCGCCCAATGATCCGGCGCAAATGACCGCGGAACAGGCGCAGGCCGAGATCGCAAGGCAGCTTCCGGCGCTCGCCCGCGGCGGTGCCGACGGGCAGCGCGCCGAAAGCCGGATCGTCGACGTGGTCGCCGCACAGCGCAAGATCAGCCGCGAACAGGCGCAGGCGCAGGTCACGCGTGCCAAGGCGCAGTTCGTGAAGACCAAGAACGACGCGGTCGAAACGGCCAAGTCGGCGACCGACACCGCCGCCGGGGCTGCCGCCAGCACCTCGTTCATCCTCGTGCTCGCGCTGCTCGCCGGCGCCGGTGCGGCCGCCTTGGGTGCGACGACGGCGACCCGCCGCCGCCTGCGCTGAGTGCCCGCGGCGGGCCAGCGTATCCGGTCCGCCGCACCCTTTTGTTTCGAGAGGAGACGACCATGACCCGCAAAATCGCTCTCACTGCCACCGCCTTCGCGATGCTGGCGCTGTCGGCCTGCAATACCGTTCACGGCGCCGGCAAGGATATGACGTCCGCCGGGAAGGCGGTGTCGAAAGCCTCGGGTGAAAAATAAGCCAGTGATGTGGCGCGCCGCTTAGCGTTGGGCACGCCTCAGATCGGTCTGTCACGGCCCGCTGCGGCGAAAGTCGTGGCGGGCCGCTTGGCTTTTGTTCACCGGGCGCGCTCGCGCGTTGATCAGCTCAGCACGAACGGAAGCGAAGGGCATTCCGGCTCGTATAAAGCCGTCAGCCCGGACTTGACCCGGGGCTCCGCTTTTTTGAACCACTCGGTAGACATGAAGAAGCGGGGCCCCGGATCAAGTCCGGGGCGTCGGGATGTTACCGGGCGAGGCCAGCCGCCGCGCGGGCGCGGGCTTCGATCTCGGGCAACGTGCCCTCGGTCACCCAGCTGCCGCCGACGCACAGCACCGGCCCGATCGCCAGCCAGTCGGGCGCGCTCGCTTCGGTGATCCCGCCGGTCGGGCAGAATTTGCACTGGTAGAAGGGCGCGGCGAGCGCCTTGAGCGCCTTCACCCCGCCGCTGGTCTCGGCCGGGAAGAACTTGAAATGCTCCAGCCCCATGTCGAGCCCGCGCATGATGTCGCCCGCGGTCGCGATGCCCGGCAGCCACGGGATGCCGGCTTCCATGATCGCCTCGCCGGTCTTGGTCGACAGGCCGGGCGAGACGATGAACTCGACGCCAGCGTCCTTCACCTGCGCGACCTGTTCGGTCGACACGACCGTGCCCGCCCCGACGATCGCGCCGGGCACCTGCCGCATCTCGCGGATTGCATCGAGCGCGGCGGGGGTGCGCAGCGTCACCTCCAGCACCTTCAGCCCGCCCGCGACCAGCGCCTCGGCGAGCGGACGCGCCTGCGCGGCGTCGTGGATGACCAGCACCGGGATCACCGGGCTGGTGCGCATGACGGTTTCGATCTGGCTCACGATTGATGCTCCTGCGCGAAGGCGGCCGCGGCACCGAACAGGCCCGGCTGCGGATGGGTGATGAGCTTGACCGGGATCGCCGACATCAGCGACTGGAACCGGCCCTTGGCGACGAAGCGCTGGTCGAAGCCCGAGCGCAGCAGCTTGTCCTTGATGCGCAGGCCCAGCCCGCCCGCGATCACGACGCCCTTCGCGCCATGCGCCAGCGCCAGATCGCCCGCCACCGCGCCCAGCGCGAGACAGAAGC
This sequence comes from Sphingomonas sp. 8AM, assembly GCF_902506455.1. Classification (GTDB taxonomy): domain Bacteria; phylum Pseudomonadota; class Alphaproteobacteria; order Sphingomonadales; family Sphingomonadaceae; genus Sphingomonas. The sequence goes on from NZ_LR733844.1 coordinate 1,805,006, forward strand.
GATCGAGCGCCGCGAGCGCGATCGAGTCGGTGCCCTCCAGCGCCTCGGTCCAGATCGCCTTGTCGTCCTTGTGGATATAGGCGCGGCCTTCGAGCTCGGCGAGCGTCTCGTAGATCGCGACGATCCCCGGCCCGGCGACGATCCGCTCGGCCGACACGCGCGTGTAGGTCTTGCGCAGCCGCTTGAGCAACGCATCCTCGATCCCGTCGAGCGGAGCGTAATCCATGTGTCCGCCCTCGGTGGGCAGCACGCGGTAGCGGCCGTCCTGCCTGTAGACCTGCGCGACGCCCAGCCCGGTGCCGGGGCCGCACACCGTCGTGACGCCCTCGCCCGGCAGCGGCGCGTCGGGGCCGCAGAGATGCTCGAAATCGGCATCGGGCAATTGCCCGACGGCATGGCCGATCGCGCCGAAATCGTTGATGATCGTCCAGGTCGACGCGCCGAGCCGCTCGGGGATCAGCGACGGGCGGATCACCCACGGGTTGTTCGTCATGCGGATCACGTCGCCGGTGATCGGCGAGGCGACCGCGATCGCCGCGGCGTCGGGCAAGGTGCCACCCATCCGCTCGCGGAACGCCTCATAGGCGGTCTGGAGGCTGGCGTGCTCGGCAGTCTTGAGCGTGACCGGCTCGCCCAGCGAGACGACATGCCCTTCCTCGACATCTGCGATGGCGAAGCGCGCGTGCGTGCCCCCGATATCGACCGCTACGACCTGCATCATCTAACTCCCTCTCACCGGTGCGGAGGGCGCCGGGGTGAGGGGCCGCCACCGGCGGCACCGCTCGTGGCGCCTCTCTCCCGACCCTCTCCACGACGGGGAGAGGGCCAATGTATCAAAGACCCGCGCCGGCCAGCACCGCGCTCGCGCCCTTTTCGGCCTCGTCGGCGAGCCCGCGGAACATGCCGAACAATTCGCGGCCCATGCCGGTCGCCGGTGCGGGCGTCGGCGCCTGTTCGCGCGCTGCCCATTCGTCGGCGGGCACTAGCGCCTCCAGCGTTCCGGCCTCGGCATCGACGCGGATCAGGTCGCCGTCGCGGATCAGCCCGATCGCGCCGCCGACCCCATTCAGACCGGGCAGCGCCTCGGGCGAGCAATGAATCGCGCACGGCACCTTGCCGCTCGCGCCCGACATCCGCCCATCGGTGACGAGCGCGACCTTGAAGCCGCGGTTCTGGAGCACGCCGAGCGGCGGGGTAAGCTTGTGCAGCTCGGGCATCCCGTTGGCGCGCGGCCCCTGAAAGCGGACCACGACCACGACGTCCTGCTCCAGCTCGCCGTTCTTGAACGCCTCGAGCACCTCGAGCTGGTCGGCGAAGACGCGGGCGGGCGCCTCGACGATCCAGCGCTCGCGCTCGACCGCCGAGACCTTGATGCACGCGCGGCCGATGTTGCCCTGCAGGATGCGCATCCCGCCGTCGGGCGAGAACGGCGCATCGGCAGGGCGGAGGATCGTCTCGTCACCGCTGTCGCCCGCCGGGGTCCAGGTCAGCGCGTCACCTTCGAGCGTCGGCGCGGCGGCGTAGGCGGTCAGATCGTCGCCCGCGACGGTCATGATGTCGCGGTGCAGATAGCCCGCCGCCAGCAACTCCTTGATGACATAGGGCATCCCGCCCGCCGCCTCGAAGCCGTTCACGTCCGCCGACCCGTTCGGATAGACGCGCGCGATCAACGGCACCGCCGCCGACAGCCGGTCGAAATCCTCCCAGTCGATCACGATCCCGGCCGCGCGCGCGATCGCGGGCAGGTGGAGCAAATGGTTGGTCGACCCGCCGGTCGCCAGCAGGCCGACCGCGGCGTTGACCACCGCCTTCTCGTCGACGCACGCGCCGAGCGGGCGGTAATCGTCGCCGTGCGCGCCGATCGTCGCAAGCCGGTGGACCGCGGCACGGGTCAGTTCCTGCCGCAGCTTGGTGCCCGGATTAACGAACGCCGCACCCGGCATGTGGAGGCCCATCACCTCCATCATCATCTGGTTGGTGTTAGCGGTGCCGTAGAAGGTGCAGGTGCCTTGCGTGTGATAGGCGGCGATCTCCGCGTCCAGCAGCTCCTCGCGCCCGCAATCGCCGGTCGCGAAACGCTCGCGCACTGCCGCCTTGGCCTTGTTGGGGAGGCCCGAGGGCATCGGCCCGCCGGGGATCAGGATCATCGGCAGATGCCCGAAGCGCAACGCGCCCATCAGCAGGCCGGGGACGATCTTGTCGCAGATGCCGAGCAGCGCCGCGCCCTCGAACGTGCCGTGGCTCAGCGCCACCGCGGTCGACAGCGCGATCGTGTCGCGGCTGAACAGCGACAGCTCCATGCCGGCATAGCCCTGCGTCACGCCGTCGCACATCGCCGGCACGCCGCCCGCCACCTGCGCGGTCGCGCCGACCTCGCGCGCCCAGACCTTCATCTGCTCGGGATAGCGATAATAGACCGCGTGCGCCGACAGCATGTCATTGTACGCGGTCACCAGCCCGATGTTCATCGCCTGATGCTGCGTCTTCATCGCCTCGCGGTCTTCAGGCGTGCCCGCATAGGCATGCGCGAGGTTCGCGCAGCCGAGCCGCGGGCGACCGATCCAGCCCTGCCGCTCGCGCTCGATCAGCGAGAGATACGCCTGACGCGTCGGGCGGCTGCGTTCGATGATCCGGTCGGTAACGGCGCTGACGGCGGGGTTCATGATCTTGCGTCCTCGTCATGCCGGGCTCGTCCCGGCACCCGCGGCCCCGCGGGGCCGTAGGGGTAAGCCTTTGCGTCACCACGCCCTTCGGAACAAGGGCGCGGCGACGAGCGGCATACGTATTCGCGCGTTTACGCGGCCCAGTGGATGTCGACGGGCAGCTCGGCATCCGCCAGCACGCGCCCGATCGGATAGGGCGAGCCCGCGCCCTCCTTGATGGCGTCCTCGATTACCTTGCGCTTGGCATCACCGGTCACCGCGATCATCAGCGCGCGGGCGGTGACGATACCCTGCCGGGTCAGCGTCACCCGCGCGACCGGCGCCTCGGGCGGCAGCGGATCGGGCATGACGCCGATCGCGCGGCGTTCCTTTGGTCCGTTGAGCGCCTCGTCGTAATCCGGGCCGGGGAAGATCGATGCGGTATGCCCGTCGCCACCGACGCCGAGCAGGCACAGGTCGAGCGGCCAGTGCAGGTCCTGCATCAGCGCATCGGCCGAGCGCCCGGCCGCCTTGTAATCGTCGGTCGCCTTGGGGACGATCGGCATGACACGCGCGCCCTTCGGAATGAAGATCTTGCCGAGGGCGGTGACGTTCGACAGCGTATCGCCCAGCGGGACGATCCGCTCGTCGCCGGGGATGATCGTCACACGCTTCCAGTCGAGCTTGGCCTTGGCCAGCTTTTCATAGGCGGGCAGGGGCGTCTTGCCACCCGCCAGCGCGATCACCGCCGAGCCGCGCGCGTCGATCGCGCTTTCGATGACGAACTGGATGTCGCCCGCGACCGCATCGGCCAGCTCGGCGGCGTCGTCATATTCCCACCATTCGATTTCGGTCATGTCGTACTGCCTTATGAAATCACGTCATCCCCGCGAAGGCGGGGATCCAGAAACGCTGACCGTCCGGTCGATCGCACCACCTGCGCGTCTGGATTCCCGCCTGCGCGGGAATGACGGAACAAGTGTCAATCGTCCTGCCAGGTCACATTGTCGCGCTCGGTCAGCGCGATCGCGCCGGCCGGGCCCCAGGTGCCCGCGGAATAATGTTTCGGCTTGGTCTGGTTCGCGGCCCAGCCGGCGCGGATCGCGTCGATCCACTTCCATTGCGCCTCCACCTCGTCGCGGCGCACGAACAAGGTCTGGTCGCCCTCGATCAGGTCGAGCAGCAACCGCTCGTAGGCGATCCGGCGACGCTTGCCCGCGAATTCGGCGTCGAGGCTGAGGTTGAGCGGCACCTCGCGCAGCTTCAGCCCGTCGCGGTCCAGCCCCGGCTCCTTGGTCATCACCAGCAGCTGGATATATTCCTCCGGCTGCAGGCGGATGATGAGCGTGTTCGGTTGCAGCACCCCGCCGCGCCCCGAGAACATCGAGTGCGGCACCGGCTTGAACTGGATCGCGATCTCGCTGCGGCGCTTCGCCATGCGCTTGCCGGTGCGCAGGTAGAAGGGCACGCCCTGCCAGCGCCAATTGTCGATATGCGCCTTGATCGCGACAAACGTCTCGACGTTGCTGTCATAGCCGAGCTCGGTGTCATAGCCCTTGACGACCTTGCCGCCGACCGCACCCTCTTCATACTGGCCGGTGACCGTGTTCTGCGGAACCTGCTCGGGCGTCAGGTGCCGCATCGAGCGGAATACCTTGGCCTTCTCATCACGAATCGCGGTGCCGTCGTACAATGCCGGCGGCTCCATCGCGATCAGCGCGACGAGTTGCAGCATGTGGTTGGCGACCATGTCGCGCAGCGCACCCGCACCCTCGTAATAGCCGGCGCGATCCTCAAGCCCGACCGTCTCGGCGATCGTGATCTGGACGTTGTCGATGCCTTGCGCGTTCCAGATCGGCTCGAACATGGAATTGCCGAAGCGCAGTGCGAGGATGTTCTGCACCGTCTCCTTGCCGAGATAATGGTCGATGCGGAAGATGCGCTCTTCGGGGAAGACCGCCGCCACCGTGTCGTTGATCTCGCGGCTCGATTCGAGATCGTAGCCGAGCGGCTTCTCCAATCCGATCCGCACCGTCTCTCCGGCCAGCCCGACGCTCTGCAACCCCTTCACCGCCGGCTCGAACAGCGAGGGCGCGGTGGACAGGTAGATCGCCAGCCCGCCCGAAACGTCGCCGATCTTGTCGGCCAGCGCCTGGAAGGTCGTCGGGTCGGACAGGTCGACCGGCTGGAAGAAGACGCGGGCAAGGAACGACGACAGCGCGCTTTCATCCTTGCGGTCGGCGGGCAGGAACTCGTCGAGCGCCTTACGCGTCACGTCGCGGAACTGGTCGTCGGTCAGGTCGCCGCGCGCCGAACCGGTGATCGTCAGCCCCTCGGGCAGCAGGCCGTCGGCGTGCAGGCCGTACAGCGACGGCAACAGCATCCGCTTGGCGAGATCGCCCGTCGCACCGAACAACAGCAGCTTGCCGACCGGGTTGCGCTCCAACTCGCGTCTCCTTCTTACAGGGTCAGGCCGGCGACGGGATCGAGCCCGGCCATGATGTTCAAATTCTGCACCGCCGCACCCGCCGCGCCCTTGCCGAGATTGTCGAGCGTCGCGATCAGCAGCGCCTGCCCGGTCGCCTCGTTCCCGGTCACGCGCAGCGTCATGCGGTCGGTATTGGCATCGTCCTCGATCCGCACCATCGTCGCCGCCTCGTGCGCGAAGCGGACGACACGATTGCCGTCGTAAGCGCTCGCCAGCACCTCGGCGACGTCGGTCAGCGTCGCGCGCCGGGAGAGCTGGGCGAGATGCAGCGGCACCTGCACCACCATCCCGCGATAGGCGCGCGCCACTGCCGGCTGGAAGATCGGCGCGTGGGTCAGCCCGGCGTGGCGGCGCATTTCCGGCGCGTGCTTGTGGTTCAGCCCCAGCGCATAGGGGCGATAGGCGGTGATCGTCTCCCCGCCCTCGAATTCGGCGATCATCGCCTTGCCGCCGCCCGAATAGCCCGAGGTGGCGTTGACGCTAAGCAAGGTATCGGCGCCCAGCAGCCCGGCGCGGACCAGCGGGCGGACGAGCGCGAGGAAGCCGGTCGGATAGCAGCCGGGATTGCTGACGAACCGCGCGCCCGCGATCCGCTCGGCCTGGTCCGGCTCCAGTTCGGCGAAGCCATAGGTCCAGCGATCGGCGACACGGTGCGCGGTCGAGGCGTCGACGGCGCGCGTGCGGTCGTTGGCGATCATCGCCACCGCCTCGCGTGCGGCATCATCGGGCAGGCACAGCACGACATAGTCAGCGTCGTTGATCGCCTCGCGCCGCGCGGCTTCGTCCTTGCGGCGCGCCTCGTCGAGGGTGACGAGCGTGATGTCGCGCCGCGACTCGAGCCGCTCGCGGATCTCAAGCCCGGTGGTGCCGACCGCACCGTCGATGAAAACCTTGATCGTCATTTCGGCTGCACCGCATCGGCGTCGAGATACCCGACCGTTCCGCTGTCCACGGCAATCCCCCAGGCGATCCCGCCGGTCAGATCGAGCAGATCGAACGGCGCCCCGGCGGGAAGAGTGATAAGCGACGCGGCGGCGCGATCACGCGCCTCCCGCAACATCGACTCGCGCAGCACAGTTCGGCGCAATGGGGCAGCGTAATGCGGCGCGAAGACGCGATCGGCGAGGCGGACGTCGGCGATGTCGGGGCGCACGGCATGGGTGCGCGGATCGAGCGTTCGCGACCGGCCGACAAGCGCGAAGCCGCTACGCCCGGGCCGCATCCCCGGCGCCGTGGGGGCGGACGACGGCAGGGGCGGCATCCCCTTCGCCGATGAACTGGCCGAACTCTTCAAGAAAATCTGCCCCTTCGGTCGTGCGGGCGACGAAGATGTTGCGCTTGTCGCTGTCGTCGCGTTGCCGGCGCAGATAGCCCAGCGCACCCAGCCGATTCAAGGCGCGCGTCACGACCGGCTTCGACACGTTCAATATGCGCGCCAGCCCACGCACGGTGTGCGGCCCCGGTCGAAGATAAACCACGAGCAGGAGCGCCATCTGGCGGTTGGTGAGATCGGGCTCGCCCGAGCGCACATAATCGACCAGCGCATTCATCCACGAACTCAGTTCGGGTTGAGCCAATGTTGCCACGTCCTCGTCCCGCATCGAAAGAAGGCCGGATCATCCCGGACCTGTCGCTGGATTAACGCCCGCTTTCACCGCTGGTTTCAGCTATGTCTCGAATTTGGCACGCCGCTTGTCCGGGCGGGGGCGGGCGGCGCGGTTGATCCCGGCGCGTGGCTCCCCTATGTGGCCGGTGATCCGGGGGCGCCGCAGCGCGGACCGCCGGCTGTTTCTCGCTTCGGAATCGCGCCCAGCCCATGTTCACCTTCCTGATCGTCCTCCAGGCCATTATCGCGGCGGCGCTCGTCACCGTGATCCTGATGCAGCGGTCGGAAGGCGGCGGCCTGACCTCGTCGGGCAGCCCGTCGGGGCTGATGTCGGCGCGTGGTGCGGCCGATTTCCTGACCCGCGCGACTTCGGTGCTCGCCGGACTGTTCATCCTGATGAGCATCACGCTGGCGTTCCTGGCGGCGAGCCGCGGCGCGGTGTCGGTCGACACCTCGCTCCAGCGGCGCGCGCCGGCCGCGCAGACGCAGGCCCAGCCGCCGGTCGCGGCGCAGCCGGTACCGGCGACCGCGGACAACGCCGTCGCCCCGGCGCCGGCCGACAACGGCGTGCCGCTGGCCCGCTGATCGCTATCGTAGCGTCGTTTCGTCGCGCGCGGGTGTCCCGCGCGCTTGCCCTTTTGCGCATTTGAAGGTTAGGGGTTGCGTCCCATGGCGCGGTACATTTTCATCACCGGCGGCGTGGTCTCCTCGCTCGGCAAGGGTCTCATGGCGGCGAGCCTCGCGGCTCTGCTGCAGGCACGCGGCTATCGCGTCCGCATCCGCAAGTTCGATCCGTATCTCAACGTCGATCCGGGCACGATGAGCCCGTATCAGCACGGCGAGGTCTACGTTACGGACGACGGCGCGGAGACCGATCTCGACCTTGGCCATTACGAACGCTTCACCGGCGTCTCGGCGCGCCAGTCGGACAATGTCACGAGCGGACGCATCTACAAGACGATTATCGAGCGTGAGCGGCGCGGCGACTATCTCGGCGCGACGGTGCAGGTGATCCCGCACGTCACCGACGCGATCAAGGCGTTCGCGCGCGCCGAGGTCGACGATCTGGATTTCGTGCTCTGCGAGATCGGCGGCACCGTCGGCGATATCGAATCGCTGCCGTTCATCGAGGCGATCCGCCAGCTCCGCAACGAGGAGGGTCGCAACAACGCGATCAGCATCCACGTGACGCTGGTCCCCTATATCGCGGCGGCGGGTGAGCTGAAGACGAAGCCGACGCAGCATTCGGTGCGTGAATTGGCGGCGCTCGGCGTCCAGCCCGACGTGCTGGTGTGCCGCTGCGAACAGCCGCTTCCGGAGTCGGAGCGCGCCAAGATCGCGCTGTTCTGCAACGTTCCCGAAAGCGCGGTCATCCCCGCGCTCGACGCCAAGAGCATCTATGCGGTGCCGCTGCAATATCACGGCGAGGGGCTCGACTCGGAGGTGCTGCGCGCCTTCGGAATCACGCCGTCGTCGGCGCCGGACCTCACGCGCTGGGAAGAGATCGTCGAGCGGCTGATGCACCCCGAGGGCGAGGTGACGGTCGGCGTCGTCGGCAAATATGTCGGCCTGCAGGACGCGTACAAGTCGCTCAACGAGGCGCTGGTGCACGGGGGGATCGCCAACCGGGTCAAGGTCAACATCCGCTGGATCGACGCCGAATTGTTCGAGGGCGACGATGACGGCGAGATCGCCGCGCATCTCGAACCGTGCGACGCGATCCTCGTCCCCGGTGCGTTCGGGTCGCGCGGAGCGGAGGGCAAGATCGCCTCGGTCCGCTTCGCGCGCGAGCATAACGTGCCCTATTTCGGGATCTGCTTCGGGATGCAGATGGCGTGCGTCGAGGGTGCGCGCGATCTCGCCGGGATCGCTGCCGCTTCGTCGACCGAGTTCGGCCCGACGCCGGAGCCGGTCGTCGGGCTCATTACCGAGTGGATGGGCGAGCGCGGGCTGGAGAAGCGCGCTGAGAACGGTGATCTGGGCGGCACGATGCGCCTCGGTGCCTATCCGGCAGCGCTGGCCGGCAACAGCGTCGTCGGCTCGATTTACGGCAGCGATGCGATCAGCGAGCGCCACCGTCACCGGTACGAGGTGAACACCTCGTACCGAGAGGCGCTGGAGAAGGGCGGGCTGGTATTCTCCGGCATGTCGCCCGACGGGACGTTGCCCGAGATCGTCGAGCGCCCCGACCACCCGTGGTTCGTCGGCGTGCAGTTCCACCCGGAGCTGAAGAGCAAGCCGTTCGAGCCGCACCCGCTGTTCGCCAGCTTCATCGCGGCCGCAGTCAAGCAGAGTCGACTGGTATAAGACCGATCGTCATTGCCTCGTTTTGCTCGCAATGACGACGAAGTCTGCCGCGACCCCATTGCTCACCGATTACGTCCACGTTAACCTCTCGTTTACAAAGATAAACGGGAGGATGGCATGATCGGACGAGTGGCGACGCTGCTGTGCGCGGCGGCGATGACGGTAGCGGTTCCGGCAGCGGCGCAGACGAATGTGCCGCCCTTCTCTTCGCTGACGGTGTTCGGCGACAGCCTCGTCGACGCCGGCAACATCCGCAAGCTCGGCCTCGGCGCCGATCCGGCGCTGGGCTATGTCGACGGTCGGTTCACCAACGGCTACGACTATACCGACCTGCTGAGCCTGGCGATGTACGGTACGCCGACGGTGGCCTCGCTGAACGGCGGGACCAATTACGCCTATGGCGGCGCGCGGGCGACCGACACCACGCCTTTGCCCGACGCGCTGGAGCAGGTCGCACTCTACAAGGCCGCGCTCGCCAGGGGCGGGAAGGTTGATCCCAACGGCTTGTACGTCCTGAATTTCGGTGGGAACGACGTGTTCGCGGCGGTGAAGGGCGCGGCCGGCGGCGTATCCGATCCCGACGCCTTCCTGCTGGCGGCGGCGCAGAATTATGCCGCCGCGGTCGACGCGCTCAACAAGCTCGGCGCGCGCAACATCCTGTTGACCGGCTTCCCGGTCGCGACAGAAGGCACGCCGCTCGCCTATTCGATCAAGGCCGAGATCGATCTGGCGCAGGAACTGGCGAAGCTCGATCTCGCGGCTGACACCCGATTGATGCGCTACAGCTATCTCGATTTCTTTCAGCGGGTGCAAGCCAACCCGGGCGCCTTCAACCTGCCGAACCCGCTGATCCTGCCCGTGGACAAGAAGCCGCTGACCACCTGCCAGGGCGCGGCGGCCTACCCGGCGTGCACCGGTTATTTCTCGTTCGACGGCATCCACCCGACCGCCGCGATCCATCAGGCGCTCTTCGCGGACATCAACGGCAAGTTCGGCTTCGGGCTGACCGCCGTGCCGGAGCCGACGACCTGGGCGATGCTGGTGCTGGGCTTCGCCACCGTCGGTGCGGCGCTCCGCCGCGATCGTCGTCGGCGCGTGGTTGCCTGAGGGCGCGGCCGGACCGACCCTAAGCGCTGATCGTCATTGCGAGCGTAGCGAAGCAATCCGGGGCCGGATCAGGACGCCCTGGATTGCTTCGCTACGCTCGCAATAACGGATTTAACGGGGCGAAGGCCGCCCTGTCCCCGACAAAACGAGGGCGACACGCAAGTCAACAAACGGAAAGGCGCCCGAGCCTTGCGGCCCGGACGCCCCCACCGGCGCCTCGAAAGGGAGCAAAGAGACGCCGATCCCGGTCAGGCGGCCTGAGCTTCGTCGGCCGCCTTGTTCTCGACGGCGGCCAGCGGCGCGCCGGTCTTGATCGCGATGCTCTTCGGCTTCATCGCCTCGGGCACCTCGCGGACCAGATCGACCACCAACAGGCCGTCGTTCAGTCGTGCGTCCTCCACGAACACGAAGTCGGCAAGCTCGAACCGCCGCTCGAAGCTGCGGTTGGCAATGCCCAGATGGAGGAACTGGTTGTTGTCCGCCTTGTCGTCCTTCTTGCCGGTCACCAGCAACAGGTTCTGCTGCGCGACGATCTCAATCTCGTCACGGCTGAACCCGGCCACGGCCAGCGTGATGCGGTAGCGGTCTTCCGCCAGACGCTCCAGGTTGAACGGCGGGTAATTTTCGGCGCTGCTCCGCGCGTTGGCCTCGATGAGGTCGAACAGCCGATCGAAACCGATCGTGGAGCGGCGATAAGGGGTCAGATCGAAACGCATCGTCAAATCCTCCAATGAGCTATTTGAAAGCGGCGTCCGCAGTTGCGCGACGCCTGTTTCGTGCGGCCCGGTGACCGGCACCGCACGAACATGAATTTGGGGCCGAAGCGAAGCGTTTCAAGGGGTCGACAAACCCCTAGTTTGTTGATGGGATATGCGGTGTGCGGCACAGAGCCGTTTCAAGGTTTTAAAAGGGGTAACCGCATGTCCGTTACGCTCGCCTTGCTGCTGGCCGCCCAGGCGACCACGCAGCAGCCGCCGTCCACACCGGTCGTCGTCGGGGAACGCGAGACGGCGCCGACCACGCCGGGCGATCCCGACCGGAGCGAGGAGCAGGTGCAACGCAGCTCCGCCGCCGCCGACGTCGTCGTCACCGCGCGGCGGCGTGCCGAATCGGCACAGAACGTGCCGATCCCGATTTCGGTGGTCGGGGTGAAGGAGCTGGACGCGACCGGCAGCTTCAACATCCAGCGACTCCAGCAACTCCAGCCGACGCTGCAATTCTATTCGACCAATCCGCGCAACTCGTCGGTCAACATCCGCGGGCTCGGCGCGCCGCTCGGGCTCACCAACGACGGGATCGAGCAGGGCGTCGGCATCTATATCGACCAGGTCTATCTCAGCCGGGTCGCGGCGGCGACGCTCGACTTCCTTGACGTCCAGCAGATCGAGACGCTGCGCGGGCCGCAGGGGACGTTGTACGGCAAGAACACCGTCGCCGGCGCGATCAACATCACCAGCAAGGCGCCGAGCTTCACGTTGCAGGGCCGCGGCGAAGTGTCGGTCGGCAATCTGGAGTTCAAACAGGCCAAGGCGTCGATTTCCGGCCCGCTGACCGACAATGTCGCGATCCGGCTCGGCGTGTCGACGACCAGCCGGCGCGGCACGATCTACAATGTCGCGAGCAATCAATACGTCAATGCGCAGGACAATCTCGGCATCCGCACCGCGATCCTGTGGAAGGCGACCGACGACCTCGATCTGACGTTGTCGGGCGATTACTCGCGCCAGAACCCGAATTGCTGCGCGCAGATCTTCGTGCGTCTCGGCCAGACGCAGCGTCCGGCCAACCGCCAGTTCGACCAGCTCGCCGCCGCGCAGGGGTATGAGCCGCCGAGCCGCAACCCGTTCGACCGGCTGACCGATCTCGACGCCAAGCTCAGCGCGCGCAACCAGCTCGGCGGGCTGTCGCTGCGCGGCGAACAACGGCTGGGCGAGGGGACGCTGACCTCGATCACCGCCTATCGTTTCTGGGACTGGCTGCCCGCCAACGATCGTGATTTTACCGGGCTGCCGATCACGACGTTGTCGCAGAACCCGACGCGGCAGGACCAATATACGCAGGAATTCCGCTATGCCGGGAAGGCGGAGCATTTCGATTACGTGCTGGGGCTGTTCGGTTTCTACCAGACGATCCACACCACCGGCACGCAGCGGCAGGGCCCGGCGGCGAGCCGCTGGCTGATCAATCCGTCGAGCGCCCTGTCGCGCGATCCGTCGGTGCTGAACGGGCTGACCGCCGCCAACGACATCCGCCTCAAGAACTTCTCGGGCGCGGTCTTCGGCAAGCTCAACTGGAACGTGACTGACGCCTTCACGCTGTCGCCGGGCGTGCGGCTCAACTACGACGACAAGACCGGCAGCTATATCAGCGTGGTGCGTGACGGGCAGGGCAATCTCGTCCCAGCAACCGGTGGCGATGCGCGTCAGGCGGCGCAGCGCGACGCGATCCAGCCACAGGAATTCCGGGACCAGAAGTTCCGGGAATGGAACGTCTCCTACGACCTGACCGCGTCGTACAAGCCATCGCGCGACGTGCTGCTGTACGGCACCTATGCGCACAGCTTCAAATCGGGCGGGCTCAACCTGAATGGCGTGCCGGTGGTGGGCGGCGTGGTGCAGACGCAACTGGCGCAGGTCGCGCCGGAAAAGGTCGACCATTTCGAGCTGGGCGTGAAATCGCAATTCTGGGATCGCAAGGTGACGTTCAACGTCACCGGCTTCTGGACCGAGATCAGCGACTATCAGGCGGTGGTCAACAACAGCTCGACCTCGACGCTACGCGGCTATCTCGCCAACGCGGGCAAGGTGCGCGTGCGCGGTGTCGAGGCTGACTTCTCGGTGCGGCCGAGCGATCGCGTCAACCTCTACACCAACGGCGCGTTTACCGATCACAAGTACGTCGACTTCAAGAATGCGCCATGCCCGCCGGAACTGTCGGGTGGCGGCAGCGGCGCGACGATCGGCGCGCCGGGGCAGCCGGGCACCAACAGCCCGGTCGCGTGTGACATCTCGGGTCAGTGGCTGCCGGGCATTTCGAAGTTCGCCTTTTCTTATGGTGGCGAGTATAATCTGCCCGGTGAGGTGTTCGGAAAATCGGGCGAGGCCTATGTCGGCGTCGACGCCAATTCGCGAACGAAATTCTCGTCCAATGCCTCGCGGTCGATCTATACCGACGTCAACGGCTATACGCTGGTCAATGCGCGGCTCGGCTTCCGCACCGATAGCGGGGTCAATGTGTTCGGCTGGGTGCGCAACCTGTTCGACACCGAATATTACGAGGTGCTGGCGACGACGCCGGGGAACACCGGGCTGATCGCCGGCAATGTCGGCGATCCGCGGACGTACGGTCTGACAATCGGGTTCGGCTTCTGATGATTCCACCGTCGCCCCGGACCTGATCCGGGATCCCGCTTCTTCTCAACAGAAGTAAGAAGCGGGATCCCGGATCAAGTCCGGGAGGACGGAGGAGCGGCGCAACCATTGTCCCCCGGCGCAGGCCGGGGCCCGGTTGGAAAGGTTTGCGGGGTAATCCACAGCGCCAGCCGCGGGCGGCCGGCAAAGCCGCCGTCCTGACGTCGAAGGGGATCGGCTGAGGCCGACCCGCCGGCCGGTTTGGTCGCCGCTTCGCGACGCCCGGTGCGTGCACCGGGCTGCGACCGAACGGCAAACGCCCGGGCCGTTATCCACGACCCGGGCGCCTGCGTGACGATCGCTCGTCAGCCCCCTATCCAGCCCTCCGCCCGCGCGCTTTTCCCGAGGGATCAGCGGGGCTTGATGGCGTTCCCCGAACCACGGCCTTTTGCCTGTGTGCCAGTGCCCGCAGGTATGCGGCGGGGCTTGTTCGCTGTCGATACAAATGAACGGCGGCAAAACCGATTGCGGCGACTATGTGACGATTCCGCAACAGCCCCCATTGCGCATCCCGGGGTGGCTCCCTATCGCAGCCGGCATGTTGCTGTCCCGCTACGAGAGCATGATCGCACGGCGGTATCTGCTGCCGGGCAAGGGCGAACGGTTCATCGTGCTGGTGGCGGGATTCTCGCTCGGCGCGGTGATGCTGGGGGTCGCCGCGCTGGTGATCGTGATGAGCGTCATGAACGGTTTCCGGGCCGAGCTGTTCGACAAGATCGTCGGGCTGAACGGCCACGCGGTGGTGCAGGGCTACAACAACAGGCTCGACAACTGGCCGCGGGTTGTGGCGCTGGCGAAGGCGACGCCGGGCGTGACCAGCGCGGTGCCGATGATCGAGCAGCCGCTGTTCGCCACGTACAACGGCCGCGCCGAGGCGATCCTGTTGCGCGGGATGCGCCCCGAGGACATCCGCACCAACGCCACCATCCGCACCAAGATCGTCGCCGGCAGCCTCGCGACACTGGCGCCGAACAGCGGCAATGTCGCGATCGGGGCGCGGCTGGCCGAGCAGCTTGGCGCGACGATCGGTTCGCAGATCACGGTCATCAGCCCGCTCGGCTATTCCACCCCGATGGGAACGGTGCCGCGCAGCGTGATCTACACGGTCGGCGCGATCTTCGAGGTCGGCGTATATGATTATGACAAGGCCTATGTCATCATGCCGCTGCAGGATGCGCAGACGCTGCTGCTGACCGGTGACACGGTCGGGATGATCGAACTGCAGACGACCGATGCCGACAAGGTCGGCGAGATCCTCGCCCCGCTCGCCAAGCAGATCCAGCCGTACGGCGTGGTCAGCGACTGGCGACGGCTCAACTCGGAGCTGTTCGACGCGCTGGCGGTCGAGCGCGTGGCGATGTTCGTGGTGCTGTGCATCATCATCCTCGTCGCGGCGTTCAACATCGCCAGCTCGTTGATCATGCTGGTGCGCGCCAAGACCCGCGACATCGCGATCCTGCGGACGATGGGCGCGAGCCGCGGCGCGATGCTGCGAATCTTCATAACGGTCGGCACGACGATCGGCGTGCTGGGCACCTTCGCCGGGCTGCTGCTGGGGGCGGTGTTCCTGTTCTTCCGGCAGTCGGTGGTCAATTTCGTCCAGCTGCTCACCGGACAGAATTTGTGGGATCCGTCGATCCGCTATCTCACCGAGCTGCCGTCGAAGGTCGATCCGGTGGAGGTGACCGCGATCGTCATCATCACGTTGCTGATGACCTTCCTCGCCACCGTCTATCCGGCGCTCAAGGCCGCCAATACCGACCCGGTCGAGGTGCTGCGCTATGAATGACGTACCCGCGGCGGTCGACGGCGCGCCCGCGGTCCTGCGAACCACGGGACTTGCGCGCAGCTTCACGCAGGGCGATGCGACGATCCACGTGCTGCGCGGCGTCGACCTGGCGGTGCGCCCCGGCGAGATCGTCGCGCTGCTGGGGCCGTCGGGCTCGGGCAAATCGACCCTGTTGCAGGCGGTCGGGTTGCTCGAAGGCGGCTTCTCGGGCTCGATCCGCATTGCGGGCGTCGAGGCCGCAAAGCTCGACGCCGCCGGGCGTACCGCGCTGCGCCGCGACCGCCTGGGGTTCGTCTACCAGTTCCACCACCTGCTGCCCGACTTCAATGCGATCGAGAATGTCGTTCTGCCGCAACTCATCCAGGGTGCGGAGCGTGCGCCGGCCGAGGAGCGTGCCGCCGCGCTGCTGACCGCGCTTGGCGTCGGGCATCGCCTGACGCATCGGCCCTCGGCGCTGTCGGGCGGCGAGCAGCAGCGCGTCGCGGTCGCACGCGCGCTCGCCAACCGTCCGGCGCTGGTGCTCGCCGATGAGCCGACCGGCAACCTCGACGAGGCCACCGCGGACCGCGTGCTGGCTGAGTTCCTGCGGCTGGTGCGCGGCGAGGGCTCGGCTGCGCTGGTCGCGACGCATAACGAGCGGCTGGCGGCGCGCATGGACCGCGTCGTCCGGCTTCACGAGGGGCAATTGGAGAGTGCGGAATGAGTGTCGAGGCGTGGCGAACCGTGCCGACCCTGGTCGGACGCCATGTCACGTTACGCCCGCTCGACCGCGCGGATCGCCCCGCGCTGCTGGCGGCGTTCAGCGGGCTGGCGCAGGTGTTCGCCACGGCCGTGCCCAATCCGGTGACGATCGACGACTGGTTCGATACGCTGGTGGCGCAACAGGCGGCGGGTCGCGTGCTGCCGTTCACCCTGCTCGACGCCGACGGACAGGTCGCCGGCGCTACGCGGCTGCTGCGGACGAGCCCGGGCTGTCACCGTGCCGAGATCGGCGGCACGCTCTACGCACGTCGCGTGCAGCGTACCGCGCTGAGTACCGAGATGAAGCGGCTGCTGCTCGGCCACGGCTTCGACAGGCTCGGCTGTCAGTGTGTGCAATTGCGCGCCAACTGGCGCAATTCCGCCTCGCGCCTGGCAATCGAACGGCTTGGCGCGCGCGGGGAGGCCGTGCTGCGCTGGCACTCGGTGAGCGGGAATGGCGAAGTGAGCGATACGGTCGTTTATTCGATCCTCGCGGACGAATGGCCGGAGGTGCGGCGCAATCTCGATTATCTATTGGAGCGTCCGCAATGACCGCGATCACCGACCTGATTGTCACGGGCGCGGATGGCGCGCCCGTTCGGCTCGATCAATGGCGCGGGCAGGTGCTGCTGATCGTCAACACCGCCTCAAAGTGCGGATTTACGCCACAGTACGAGGGACTGGAAGCGCTGCACCGCCGCTACGCCGGGCGCGGTTTTGCGGTGCTCGGCTTCCCCTGCAACCAGTTCGGGGCGCAGGAGCCCGGCGATGCGGCGGAGATCGCGAACTTCTGCTCGCTGACCTATGACGTGACCTTCCCGGTGTTCGCAAAGATCGATGTCAACGGCGCGCAGGCCGATCCGCTGTTCGAGCGGCTGAAGGTCGAAGCACCGGGGGTGCTCGGGACCAAGGCAGTAAAGTGGAACTTCACCAAATTCCTGATCGACCGCGATGGCAGGGTCGTGCGCCGCTACGCTCCGACGACCAAGCCCGACGAGATCACCGCCGACATCGAGACGCTGCTCTAACCGATGTTCGGCGATCGCGTGGTGCTCGGCTGCATGTTCGGGCTGATCCTCGCGATCCTTGCGCTGCTGCTGGTCGCGATGGCGTTGGTGCATGTGGCGGCGCGGTAACTACCGCCCGTCAGTCCCGCGTAGGCGGAAATTCAGACGCGCGGGCCTGTCGACAGAGGCGCGATGCCAGAGGTTCTGGATTCCTGCCTGCGCGGGAGTGACGGTCAGGGCGAAACGCCGGGTCAGCCCCACCAGGCAGCTCACCCCGGCATCGCAAACGCATCGGCACCCTTGCGATGGTCGCTCGCCGCGGTGATCGCAGTCACGCCGCCGACCAGAAAGCTTACCCCGAGGATGAACCCCGGCAGCGTCAGCGCCGACCACGGCACCGTCGCCAGAATAAACCCGGCCAGCAGGATGTTGACCACGCCCAGCGCGATCATCAGCCCGCGCCGCCGCCGCATCCGGAAGCCCAGCACGACCTCCAGCACGCCGCGGACCAGCAACCACACCGTCACCATCAACGTCAGCGACAGCGCGCCGGTCGCCGGCTCGA
The DNA here is from genome assembly GCF_902506455.1 of Sphingomonas sp. 8AM. Taxonomy (GTDB): domain Bacteria; phylum Pseudomonadota; class Alphaproteobacteria; order Sphingomonadales; family Sphingomonadaceae; genus Sphingomonas. The sequence continues at coordinate 1,822,668 of NZ_LR733844.1, forward strand.
ACACCATCACCGCGCCGACGATCACCGACAGCAGGCCGAACAGCACCGCATAGATGCGCCCCTCATGACCCTGCCCGAACAGCCCGGCGGCGATCGAGAACACGCCCGAGACGAACAGCAGCGCGCCGATCACCACCGTCGCCGCATAGGTCGCCGCAAACGGCCAGACGAACGCCGCCACGCCCAGCAGCACCGACACCACGCCATAGGCCATGATCCAGCCCCATCCCGCGCCGGTCGCCGGGCCGGGGATGCCGAACCCGCGTTCCGATGAAGCTCCGAATTGCGCCATGTCGATCACTCCATTCCGGCTGGGCGAACGGGTCGGCGTGTTCGCGGTTCCGCTCAAGCGGTCGGGGATGGTCGAATCGGGTCGGCGCGCCTAGGTTGCAGCGATGCCGCATTCCGGGTTCGTGCCACTCCGCATCTTCTCCAGCTACACCATGCTCGATGGCGCGATCGAGCCGAAGGCGATCGCCAGGCGCGCTGCGAAGCTCGGCTTCCCCGCCGCGGCGCTGACCGACCGCAACGGCCTGTATGCCGCGATGGCGTTCTCGGACGCAGCGATGGGCGCGGGCGTACAGCCGGTGATCGGCACGATGCTGGGCGTCGCGCGCCCCGACATGCCCGAGGGCGTCGCGACCGCGACCGACTGGATCGCGCTCTATGCGCAGGACGAGACCGGCTACGACAACCTTTGCGCGCTCGTCAGCCATGCGCATCTCGACCGCCCGCTCGAACTCGCACCGCATGTCGGGTTCGAAATGCTGGAGCGTCATTCCGCCGGGCTGATCGCGCTGACCGCTGGCGGCGAGGGCGGGGTGGCCCGGCTGTTCGCCGAGGACCAGCCCGACCGCGCCATCGCTTACGCCGATCGCCTCCACGCGATCTTCGGCGACCGGCTCTATATCGAATTGTGCCGCCGCGACGATGCGATCGAGGACAAGGCCGAGCCGCTGCTGCTCGACCTCGCCTATGACCGTAACTGGCCGATCGTCGCGACCAATCCATGCTGTTTCGAGGAAGCCGATTTCGGTGACGCGCATGACGCGATGCTGTGCATCGCCTCGTCGAGCTATGTCGAAAGCGAGGATCGTCCGCGCAGCTGCGGCCATGCGTGGATGAAGCCCGCAATCGACATGGCGGCGCTGTTCGCCGATCTGCCCGAGGCGCTCGCGAACACATTGGTGGTCGCGCAACGCTGTGCGGTCGCCGCGCCGAAGCGCAAGCCGATCCTCCCCAGCCTGGCGGGCGACCGCGAGGGCGAGGCGGCGATGCTCCGCAACGACGCCGCGGCCGGGCTGGAGGCGCGGCTCGACCGGATCGAGGAACTCGGCGCGCAGCCTGCCGACGATCCGAACTGGCGCGAGACGTATCGCGAGCGGCTGGCGTTCGAGGTCGACGTCATCATCCAGATGGGTTTCCCCGGCTATTTCCTGATCGTCGCCGACTTTATCAAATGGGCGAAGGATCACGACATTCCGGTCGGGCCGGGGCGTGGCTCGGGTGCGGGCTCGGTCGTCGCCTGGGCGCTGACGATCACCGATCTCGATCCGATCAAGCTGGGCCTGCTGTTCGAGCGCTTCCTGAACCCGGAACGCGTGTCGATGCCCGACTTCGACATCGATTTCTGCGAAACGCGGCGTGGCGAGGTGATCCGCTACGTGCAGGAGAAATACGGCCGCGATCAGGTCGCGCAGATCATCACCTTCGGTAAGCTGAAGGCGCGCGCGGTGCTCAAGGACACCGGGCGCGTGCTCCAGATGAGCTATGGCCAGATCGACCGGCTGGCGAAGCTGGTGCCGAACCACCCGACCGATCCGTGGGACCTCAAGCGCGCGCTGAACGGCGTGCCGGAGATTGCGCGCGAATATTCCAACGACAATCAGGTCCGGCACCTGTGGGACCTCGCGACCAAGCTGGAGGGGCTGCCGCGCCACTCCTCGACCCACGCCGCCGGCGTGGTGATCGGCGACCGCCCGCTCGCGCAACTGGTCCCGCTCTACCGCGATCCGCGTTCGGATATGCCGGTCACGCAGTTCGACATGAAATATGTCGAGGGCGCGGGGCTGGTCAAGTTCGACTTTCTCGGGCTCAAGACGCTGTCGGTGCTCAAGAAGGCGATCGAGCTGCTCAGGAAGCGCGACATTCACGTCGATCTCGATGCGCTGCAATGGGACGATGAGGGCGTCTACAAATTGCTTCAGCGCGGCGACACAGTCGGCGTGTTCCAGCTCGAATCGGAGGGGATGCGCCGCACGCTGTCGGCGGTGCGCCCGACCAATTTCGGCGACATCGTCGCACTCGTCTCGCTCTACCGCCCCGGCCCGATGGACAACATCCCGTCGTTCGGGCGGCGCAAGCAGGGGACGGAGGAGATCACCTATCCGCACCCGTTGCTGGAGCCGATCCTTGCCGAGACCTACGGCATCTTCGTCTATCAGGAACAGGTGATGCAGGCCGCGCAGGTGCTGGCGGGCTATTCGCTCGGCGGCGCGGACCTGTTGCGGCGCGCGATGGGCAAGAAGATCAAGGCGGAGATGGACGCACAGCGCGCCACCTTCGTCACCGGTTGCGCCGAGCACAACCAGATCCCCGCGCCCTACGCCAACCAGCTGTTCGACTTGATCGACAAATTCGCGGGCTATGGCTTCAACAAGTCGCACGCCGCGGCCTATGCGCTGCTCGCCTATCAGACCGCGTGGCTCAAGGCGCATCACCCGGCGGAATTCTTTGCCGCGTCGATGTGTTACGACCTGCACCTGACCGACAAACTGGCGATCTTCGTTGATGACGCGCGGCGGCTCGGCATTCCTTTGCTCCCGCCGTGCATCAACGGCAGCGTCGCCGAGTTCGACGTGCAGGTGAACGACGAGGGCCAGCCGGCGGTCCGCTACGCGCTCGCCGCGCTGAAGTCGGTCGGCGAAGGCGCGATGGAGAAGCTCTGCGAGGAGCGCACCACATCGGGTCCGTTCAAGAGCCTCGACGATCTCGCCGCACGCGTCGATCCGCGGCTGCTCAACAAGCGCCAGCTCGAAACGCTCGCGGCAGGCGGCGCATTCGATGGCCTGGAGCCCAACCGCGCCGGTCTCCATGCCGTCGCCGAGACGGTGCTGGCGATCGCCGCGCGCACGCACGAGGGGCGGACCAGCGGGCAGGGCGGGCTGTTCGGCGACGATGCCGGCGCGGGCGACGCGATCAAGCTGCCCGCCAACGTGCGCTGGTCGCTCGCCGAGCGGATGGAGCAGGAGAAGGAGGCGTTCGGCTTCTATTTTTCCGCGCATCCGGTCGACCGCTACCGGCATCTCGCCAAGACACACGGCGCACGCACCTATGTGACGCTCGGCGAGTTGCAGATCGCCGACGGCGCGCGCGTGATGGCGACGATGGCGGTGCTGGTCGAGGAAGCGCGCTGGCGTACCTCGGCGCGCGGCAAGCGTTACATGATGGCGACGCTCTCCGACGCGACCGGTCAGTTCATGGCGACCTGCTTCGACGACGGCCCGGCCGCCGATCTCGAGGAGGCCGCCAAGAACGGCGGCTGCGGCTTGGCGACGGTCGAGCTGGACCGCCGCCCCGGCGAGGAAACCCCGCGCGTCACGGTCAAGTCGATCAAGCCGTTCGAAACGCTCGCCACCTCAACGCGCTTTGCGCTGGAGGTGCATGTCGCCGACGCCAGCGCGGTGGCGGGGCTCGCCGCGCTGATCGGCCCGTTGCGCGGCGCACGCGGCAAGGTGACGCTCAAGGTGCCGATCGGCGAAGGCGAGATCGCGACCGTGATCCTCGACCGCGACTTCGCGCTCGACGCGGAACTGGCGGAGCGGATCGAGGCGCTGCCCGGCGTGACCAAGGTGGATTTCGAAGTCGAGGAAACGCGGTTGCGGTCGGTCGGGTGACGCCGACGCCGGCATTGCGAGCGTAGCGGAGCAGTGACGAACCAACTGGCGGATTGTCTCGGGAAATGCCGGCAGCTGTCAGCCCGTCACACCCCCCGCACGATCCCGGCGACATAGGTCCGCAACACCGCACGCACTTGCGCCGACGCGAGCGTCACGCCGCCATCGAGCGCAAGCGTCGCCAGCCCGTGCACGATCGCCCAGCACCCCAGCGCGGCGACCGGATCGTCTTCCCCCACCAGCGCCGCGACGCGCCGGGTGAGGATCGCGAACGCTGGCGTATCCGGCTGCTTCGGCGCCGCCGCCCCGCAGGTGAACATCGCACGGAACAGCGCCGGATGCGCGCAGGCGAAGTCGACGTAGGCGCCCCCCTGCGCGACCAGCCGCTCGGCATCGCTGCCCTCGGCATCCGCCGCCGACAAGGCCGCGAGAAACATCGCGAACCCACGCTCGGCAACCGCCGCCATCAGCGCCGCCTTGTCCGCGAAATGCCGGTACGGCGCCATGGCCGACACCCCCGCCGCACGTGCCAGCGCCCGGATGCCCGGCTCGGCCTCGCCGGCCTCCAGCATTGCGATCGCATGATCGAGCAAGGTGTCGCGCAATCCTGCCGCCGGAACCATCGTCTGTTTACACCGTATACATGCCTGTCTATGTGTACGGTGTAAGCAATGGAGCGACGATCATGCAAGCCAGCGATGCCAAAAGGATGACCGTCGATCTGGCCGCGTGGCCGGATCTGGTGGTGGTGATGCTCGGGTTTCGCGTCGGCAGCCTGCGCGGGCTGCCCTCTTTTCTGCGCATCGGCCGCGGGCTGCGCGAGATCGCGCAATCGCCGCCCGATGGCCTGCTCGCCGCGCACCAATGCCTGCATGGCTGGAACCACGTCGGCATCCGCCAGTACTGGCGCGACCTCGACAGTCTCGAGGCGTTCACCCGCTTGATGCCGCATGCCGGCTGGTGGAAGGACTTCCTCGCCGATCGCCACGGCAACGGTTTCTGGCACGAGGCCTATGCCGCGCGCGGCGGGATGGAGGCGATCTACGTCGACATGCCGCACGCACCCGGCCTCGGTGCTTTCGCTCCGGCGCTCCCCGCGCACGGGCGGCTGATGTCGAGCCGCAGCCGCTTGGGGCGGTGAGGCAGCTCATACCCCCATTCGTCATTGCGAGCGGAGCGAAGCAATCCAGAGCCGGAGCAGGACGCCCTGGATTGCTTCGCTACGCTCGCAATGACGACTAAGCCGCTAGAACAACTCTCCCTGCGCCCCCGCCGGCTTGCGGAACAGGTCGCAGCGCAGGTCCAGCGTCCGCCGCCGGTCCGGAAACCCCGCCTTGGCCCGCGCGATCCGGAACCGCGTCCGCAGCAGTTCCGCCCACGGCCCCTGACCCTTCATCCGCATCCCGAAGCGCGGGTCGTTGTCCTTGCCGCCGCGCAGCGACTGGACGATCGCCATCACCTTGCCCGCGCGATCGGGATAATGTTCGTCGAGCCATGCACGGAACAACGGCGCAACCTCCCACGGCAGCCGCACCGGAATGTACGACACGCCCAAAGCCCCCGCCGCCGCCGCGCGCGCAACGATCGTCTCGACCTCGCTGTCGGTGATGGCGGGGATCACCGGCGCCATGTTGACATAGGTCGGCACGCCCGCGTCGGTGAGCGTGCGCACCGCCGCCAGCCGCCGCTCGGGCGTGGTCGCGCGCGGCTCCAGCGTCATCGCGATACGCGGATCGAGCGAGGTGACCGACATCGCCACCGCCACCAGCCCCTTGGCCGCCATCGGCGCGAGCAGGTCGAGATCGCGCACCACCCGGTCGGACTTGGTGGTGATGACCAGCGGATGGTCGCATTCCGCCAATACCTCGATCAGCGCCCGCGTGATCCGCCATTCGCGTTCGATCGGCTGATACGGATCGGTGTTCGTCCCCATCGCGATCGGCGCGCAGGCATAGCCCGGCTTGCCCAGTTCGACACGCAGCAGCGCGGCGGCGTCGGGCTTGGCGAACAGCTTCGTCTCGAAATCCAGCCCCGGCGACAGATCGTGGAACGCATGGCTCGGCCGCGCGAAGCAATAGATGCAGCCATGTTCGCAGCCACGATAGGCGTTGATCGAACGGTCGAACGGCACGTCGGGCGACTGGTTGCGCGAGATGATCGTGCGCGGATGCTCGACGGTGACGGTCGTGCGCACCGGCGGTGGCGCGCCATCAATCACCTCCCGCGCATCGCGCCAGTCGTCATCCTCCTCCGCCTGCGGCAGGTTGAAGCGCGCACTCCGGGTGATGAGGGTCGCGCCGCGGTGCGGCCGGAGATTCGCCATTGCGCGAAGCTATCGGGCCGAATAGAACGTTACAAGAACAAACAGGGAGATGCGATGTGGCCCGCCTCTATTATCTTGAGCTGCCGACCCGCGATCGGGCAGCGTCCAAGGACTTCTATGCGCAGGCATTCGGCTGGACGTTCACCGATTTCGGCCCGGATTATGCGGCGACGCTCAGCGGCGATACCGATGTCGGGCTCGACGCCGCACCCGACCGTGTCGCCGCGCCGCTGCCGGTGATTGAGGTGGACGATCTGGAGGCGGCGCAGGCCGCGGTCGAGCAGGCCGGCGGAACGATCACCGTGCCGATCTTCGCCTTTCCGGGCGGGCGGCGCTTCCACTTCCGCGATGTCGACGGGCACGAACTCGCGGCGTCGCAGTCGGGGTGAGTTGTCCGTCATTGCGAGCGTAGCGAAGCAATCCACGGCGTCCTGGTCGGGCTCTGGATTGCGTCGCTACGCTCGCAACGACGGATTTACCCAATGACGGGCTGGCCCTACCGCTCCATCAGCCGCGGCATCAGCTCGACGAAATTGCATGGCCGGTGGCGACTATCCAGTTGCGACGACAGGATGCCGTCCCACGCATCCTTCACCGCGCCGGTCGAGCCGGGCAGCGCGAACACATAGGTCCCGCGCGCCACGCACGCACAGGCGCGGCTCTGCACCGTCGAGGTGCCGATCGTCTGGAAGCTCAGCCAACGAAACAGTTCGCCAAAGCCGGGGATCAGCTTGTCGGCGACGCGCTCGACCGCCTCGGGTGTCACGTCACGCCCGGTCACGCCGGTGCCGCCGGTGGTGATGATGCAATCGACCTGCGGATCGTCGATCCAGCGGTGGAGCTGCGCGACGATCGCGTCGACATCGTCGCGCAGGATCGCGCGCTCGGCCAGCACGTGCCCGGCATCCGACAGTCGCGCGACCAATGTGTCGCCCGAGCGATCCTCCGCCAGCCCGCGCGTGTCGGAGACGGTCAGCACCGCGATGCGGACGGGCAGGAAGGCGCGGCTTTCGTCGATTGGCATCCTGCCGGGGTAGCGGTGCGGGGCAGGGGCGTCCAGCGGGTGCGCCGCGTTCTAGATCATGATGACGTGCGGCCGAACATACCGTTCGTCATTGCGAGCGAAGCGACGCAATCCAGGGCGTTCTGGTCCGGCTCTGGATTGCTTCGCTACGCTCGCAATGACGGATCAAGTTGACGTCATCACGCTTGGCGAGAGCCAGATCCATGAAGCTGATGCGTCACCCCGGCGAACGCCGTGGCGACGAAGAGAGATGGTTCAGGTGAGGTGATGGCGGGTGCGAGGGGGGGCGTCGATCGCAAGCCCGCGGGCAAACCCCGTCGCCCCGGACCTGATCCGGGGCCACGCTTCTTCTCGACCGAGGTGAGAAACGGAAGCCCCGATCAGGTCATGACCGCTACGAAAGTGCCGGATCATGACGTTCTCAAGCCGTACCCGGGCGGAGGCCGGGGTACGACAAGGAGACTTTCGCAAAGGACCCGATCAAGTCCGGAACGCGAACTGCAAACCGCCCTCAGTTCGACTGGATCGGCGTCTGCACCCCGACGCTGGCGTTGACCGCCAGCGCGGTGGTCGGCGCGGGGTTCATCCGCACCGCGCTCGCCCCCGGCAATCCGGGAAACCGCGGCCACATGCCCTGCGCCAGCGCCGCGCGGCTCGGGCTCTTAGCCTTGCCGCCCTGCGCCTCGTACATCCAGTAGTTGCGCAGCACCGTCACCACGTAACCGCGCGTCTCCCAATAAGGAATGCTCTCGATATAGAGCAGCGGATCGCCGTTATCGTGAACCAGCGCGTTCCACTCGCCGACCGGCTTCGGCCCGGCATTATAGGCGGCGATCACCTTGGGGAGCAGCCCGCCGGTCAGCCCCATGTCGCGCAGCTTCTCGATGTGCCGCTGCCCGATGTCGATATTGGTCGACGGCCGCGCCAGCGCATTCTGGTCGATCGTCAGCCCCCGCTCTCGCATGTAATCGGTCGCGGCGGCGGGCATGATCTGCATGAGGCCGAACGCGCCGGCCGGGCTGCGCACCTTGTTGCGGAAGCCCGATTCCTGCAACGTGTGCGCATAGACCAGCGCCTTGTCGATCCGCCACCCGGTGTCCGGGGTCCAGTTCGGCATCGGATAGCGCGTGTCGGCGGTCGCGACCGCGCCCTGCGGCAGATTGTGCGCCAGCCAGACGGTCGTCGCGGGAAGGTTGAGCGACTCGCTGAAACGGACGAGGCTGGTGAACTCGGCCGGCGTGCCGATCCGCGCCTGCTGCCGCACCACGCGGTCGGCATCGTCGCTCTCGCCGATCTCGGCCAGCGCGGCGGCGACGCGGATATTCGGGCGCCGCTCCAGTCGCGTCCAGTCGGCCGACACCCGCTGCGCGCGCACCGCCGGCATCCCGAGCCCCAGCGCCTGCCGCGCGAGCAGCCCGTAGAAGGTCTCGCCGTATTGCGCCGCGATCTTCAGCCGCGCCTCGACCTTGTCGGGCCGCCCGCATGCCACGTCGGCGCGCGCCGCCCAGAACAAGGCGGTGGCGCGCAGGTCGATATCGGGGCTGCGCGCCGCGACATTCTCGAACTCGGTTTGCGTCGTCGTGCAATCCTGCTGCCGCCACGCCGCCAGCGCCTGCGTCCAGCGCCCGTGGATCGCCCAGTCGCCGCTGCCCAGCGCCGCCCTGGCGCCGATCGTACGCGCCTGCGAATCGAGCCCTTGCAGGAAATAGATCCACGCGATCCGCGCCTGCCATTCGGTCTGCGCCTCGGGTGACAGGCCCGTGGTGCCCTCCAGCAACGCCTGCGCCTCGGCGCCCAGATCGGCCTTGACCAACGGCTGCATCTTCACCGCCAGATCGGCGGCGATTTGGTCGCTCGCGGTCGCCCTGGCGCGGACACGGATCGGCGCGCCGTCGTTCCAGATCAGCCGCTGCTGCTCGGGCAGCGCGGGCAGGTCGCTGATCCCGCGCGCTTTCGCCACGCGCAACAGCGCATCGGCCTGCGGCAGTTCGGGCGCCTCGGCCAGCAACCGCGCGACCGCCGCGCCGTCCGCCTTGGGCGAGCCCTTGGCGGTGTACAGCTCGGCGCGCGCATAGGCGTGGAGCGGCCCGGTCGCCATGCCGTCGAGCGCGAGCTGCGCGTCGGTCCACCGCCCCTCGTGGATGGCCGCGAATACCGCGCGATAGGCGCTGCGCTGCTCGGGCGTCAGCTGCGCCGGGATGCCGGCGTCCTCGCTGGCGGAGGGCGGCGGGGCGGGCGGGGCCACCACCGGTAATCCGCCGCCGGCCGGCGCGGCCTGCGCCGGCGCGACCAGCGCCATGGCGGTGGCGATCATCAGCCCGGAGGCATACGCAATTTTCACGATTCGACCTCCCCGGTCAGCAACAACAGGTCTTTCCACGCTTCCGCCTTTGCCGTGGGCCGATCGAGCAGGAAGCGCGGATGATGGCTCGCCACGACCTGCGTCACCGTGCCATTCTTATGGTTAAGTGTGTGAAAACGCCCGCGCGCATCCGCGACGTTCATCGTCAGGATCGCACGGCTGGCCGCATCGCCCATCACCAGCAGCCGTTTCGGCGCCGCCAGCGCGACATGATGCCGGGCGATCTCACCCAGCCGCGCCTCGGTTTCACGCGGCACGCGACCCGTCGTCGGCCGCCGCACGCACACCGAGGCGAGCGCGGTATCGGCGCGCGTCCGCCCGATCGCGGCGAGCATCCGCTCGAACAGCCGCCCGACCTCGCCTTCCATCAACAGCTCGCGATCGTCGCGTTCGGGGCAGTCGACGAACACCATCAGCTCGGCGTCCGCCGGCCCGCTCGCCGCGATCGCGCCGCCGCCCCAGCGCGCCTCGGGCGCTGCCTCGCCGATGCGCCACGCCGCGAACGCCGCCGCATCCTCGGGCAGCGCGTCGCTGGCCGGAGCGACTTCCGCCGCCGCCGGGCGCTCCGTCTGCCGCGTCGCGAGCTGCTGCGCCGCGCTGTCGAGCCACGCGAATCCCTCGTCGCCGACCACCACGTCGACCCCGGCATCGTGCCACCAGTCGAGCGCACTGGCCGCCGCCTTGGTCCAGTCGAGATTCTGATCGGCCCCCATGCCGCCATAGGATGGAGAGTTGACGCGAAGGTCAACTTACTGGCACCGCCGATGCCGATAGAACGTTGGGACGATACGACGAGCGCCCGGTGCGGGTGCGCGCGCAGGAGATGACGAAGTGAGCGACCGCGAATCCATGCCCTATGACGTGGTGATCGTCGGTGCCGGTCCCGCGGGGCTGTCGGCGGCGATCCGCCTCAAGCAACTGGCCGCCGGACGCGACGCTGATATCTCGGTGTGCGTGCTCGAAAAGGGCTCGGAAGTCGGCGCACATATCCTGTCGGGCGCGGTGATCGACCCGCAATCGCTCGACGAACTGCTGCCGAACTGGCGCGACGACGGCTGCCCGCTCGCCGAGGTGCCGGTGACGCAGAACCACCATTGGGTGCTGACCAAATCGGGCAAGTTCAACCTGCCGCACCTGTGGACCCCGCCGTTCCTCCACAACAAGGGCACCTACACCGGCTCGCTCGGCAATCTGTGCCGCTGGCTGGCGGGCAAGGCCGAGGAGCTGGGCGTCGAGATCTTCCCCGGCTTCGCCGCCGCCGAGATCCTGTTCAACGAGGACGGCAGCGTGAAGGGCGTCGCGACCGGCGACATGGGCGTCGCGCGCGACGGCACCTTCAAGCCCGATCACCAACCCGGCCTCGAACTCCACGCCAAATATACTTTCTTCTCCGAGGGATGCCGCGGGCATCTCTCCAAGGAACTGATGCGGATCTTCGACCTGCGCCGCGATTGCGATCCGCAGGTCTATGGCCTCGGCGTCAAGGAATTGTGGGACATCGACCCCGCGCTCCACGAACCCGGCAAGGTGATCCACACGCAGGGCTGGCCACTCAGCGAGCATGGCGGCAACGGCGGCGGCTGGATCTATCATCAGGCCGGCGGGCAGGTGTCGATCGGCTTCGTGACGTGGCTCAATTACTCGAACCCGTACGTGTCCCCGTTCCAGGAAATGCAGAAGTGGAAGACCCACCCGCAGGTCGCCGCTTTGCTCAAGGGCGGCAAGCGCGTCAGCTATGGCGCGCGCGCGATCAATGACGGTGGGTTGCAGTCTATCCCGAAGCTCGTCTTCCCCGGCGGCGCGCTGATCGGCGACAGCGCCGGATTCCTCAACGTGCCGCGCATCAAGGGCACGCACACCGCGATGAAGAGCGCGATGCTCGCCGCCGAGGCCGCGGTCGACGCGATCTTGTCGCAGCGCGGCGGCGACGAGCTGGCGGCTTACCCCGAAGCATTCGAGCGCAGCTGGGTGAAGAAGGAGCTGTCGATCGTCCGCAACGTCGTGCCGCTGGTCAAGAAGTTCGGCGACTTCCTCGGCTCGGGGCTGGCGGGCGTGACGATGTGGGCGGAATATCTCGGACTGAAGATGCCGTTCACGCTGCACCACCACCCCGATCACGAGACGCTGTGGCGCAAGGATCTGGTCAGGAAGATCGACTATCCGAAGGCGGACGGCGTGCTGACCTTCGATCGCCTGTCGTCGGTGTTCCTGTCGAACACCAACCACGAGGAGGACCAGCCCGTCCACCTCACGCTCAGGGACCCGGACGTCCCGGTCGCCTACAACCTCCCGCTCTACGACGAGCCCGCGCAGCGTTACTGCCCGGCGGGTGTGTACGAGATCGTCGGCGAGGAAACGGGCGACCCGAAGTTCGTCATCAACGCGCAGAATTGCGTCCACTGCAAGACGTGCGACATCAAGGACCCGACGCAGAACATCAACTGGGTGGTGCCGGAGGGCGGCGGCGGCCCGAACTATCCGAATATGTGAGCAGGTCGTTCCGTCGTTGCGGAGCTTATCCGGGGCTCCGCTGCTTTTCGCCGGCAAAGCAAAGATCGGGAGGCCGGAGCTGCTCCGTCTTCAAGGGCAGCACTTGCCCGGCCCCCGCGTCTTTCCCGATGAAAACTTATTTGTAGGCGTCTAGGAATAGTACGGGATCAACTCGTCGACCAATTCGTCAGTTGCGTGCTCGGCCGCCGCAATTGAGGCAGCCAGTCGTTCGTCAGCGAACTCGTCATATTCGATGGCAATTGCGTGGCTGTCGGTCAGGCCGATATAGCCGAGCGGGACGCGAAGGCCTGCCTCCACGAGGTTCATCGCCTCCAGCCGCCCGCCCGCATCATAGCCATAGTCTCCTCGCGCGGAGAGGATGACCAGGCGCTTGCCCGGCGGGAGCATCGGCCAATAGGGTTCGCCCTCGCGCGACCGATCGAAGCCGAAGGTCAGGCCAACCCGCACGATATTGTCGACCCACGCCTTCAACGGCGCGGGGATGCCGAAATTGTACATCGGCGCACCGATCACCAGCAGATCCGCCGCGAGCAGTTCGGCCACTAGCCTGTCGCTTTCCGCAAGGCGTGCCGACTGCGCCGGTGAGCGATGCTCCTGCGGGGTAAAGCTGGCGTCGATCCAGTCCGCATCGATGGGGATCGGCGGCGTCTCTGCAACATCGCGGCGCACGACCACGTCATTCGGCCGTGCGGCGATCCAGCGCGTCACGAAGCGGTGTGACAGGCGACGGCTATGCGATCCCCGTGCATCGTGACTCGAGCGTCCGAACCGGGCGCTTGAATCGATGTGCAGCACGCGCAGGGGCTGGCGGATGGATTGGGGCATGACTGCATCGTCCTCATCTGTCATGTTTCCCGGATATGCTCTCTTCAAAGGGCTGACGAACGATCCTTTCTCATTCGATGGCTGAATTGACCTCACCTGTGGCCTCGTCGCGCCGCCTCCCGCCGCTCAATGCCTTGCGAGCGTTCGAATGCGCGGCCCGTCGGCTTAGCTTTCGCAAGGCGGCAGACGAACTCGGCGTGACGCCAACCGCCATCAGCCATCAGGTTCGGTTGCTGGAGGATATCCTCGAACAGCCGCTGTTCGTACGCCACGTCCGTCGGGTTGCGCTGACACAAGCGGGAAGGGCGTTGTTTCCCGTGTTGCGCGACGGCTTCGACTCGTTCGCGTCTGCGATCGCGCAGCTTCATCCGCAGCGATCCCGTTCCCGGGTTATTTTGTCGGCCACGCGGCTGTTCACCGCGCGCCGCCTCGTGCCGGCGCTGGGTGACTTTGCGGCGGATCATCCGGGGATCGACCTGCACCTGCACGCCAGCGACGGGGTCGTGGATCTGGAAGCTGGCGATGCAGATATTGCCGTTCGCTACGGAAACGGACCCTTTCCCGGCCTTACGTCAGAGCCGTTGATGCCCGAACGTGTTGGCGTGCTGGCCAGCCCAATGCTCGGCATTGCGCAGCCGTCTGACCTTTTTCGCGTGCCGCTGCTGCATTCCGACTGGACCGGGCCGATGACGGCACCGGACTGGGCAAGGTGGGCCCGGCTTGCCGGCATCTCCGACCTGCCGGTCGCGACGGGCGCTCGCCTCACCGATGACAGCTACGCGCTACAGGCGGCGATCGCCGGGCACGGTGCCGTGGTGAGCAGCCTCGTCCTTGCGGCGCCCGAGATACGTTCGGGCCTGCTCACGCACCCCTTCGGTCCTGTGATCGAAGAGGGCCTGTACCAGATCGTGATGGCGAACCACGCCGCCCTACGCCCGGAAGTGCTCCAGGTTCGGGATTGGCTTCGAGCATTTAGGGGCGACGGCGTTCTCGATTGAGCATCGTTCGTGGGAAGGCTGGACTCACTGCCGGCTACCAAACGGCGTTGCGGTCTAGGCTGACTGGCCGTGAGGGGAGAGGCCGTACCGCATCGGTGCACGTCCGGTCGGTGTTCGAAGCTCGGAATCAACGCCCGGGAGGAACTCCCCGGCTGTATTTGGCGCTTGGCTGCGTTCCTGCGGACGGGCGGGCGGCGACCGGCGGCATATTGGGCGGCCATGTCGTCGATCAACGGCATGACGGCGCCGGTCAGGTAGTTCGAAGTATTAGTGCTGCACCATCTGTCCGTCGCCTTCTCGATCAGTGATTGATCGTCGACGCCGATTGCCATCCACGAGCTTGTACAGGGAGTGCTCCCCTCCGCCAGCCTCAGGCATTCGCATCCGACAGCAACGCTCAACCTGAACGCACCAGCCCTCTCGCGTGTTGAGACACGCATGACCCGCCGCCCCCCGCCACTGGACCTCGCCGTCCGACGCCTCTACCCCGACCGGCCCTCGATCAGTCGCATCCGAAAGGCCGCCGCCACGCTTACCCGCCGCCTCGCGCTCCCGCTCGCCGCGACGCTCGCCGGCACCGCGCTGCCCGCGTCGGCCGCAACGGTCGACCCGGCCGCCTATGCCCGCGCCCGGATCGCGGAAGCGGACGGTGCCGTCGCCAGCGCCGCGCAGGACTACGCCCGCGTACTTGCCGACGATCCGCAGGATATCGCGATCGCGCTGCGCACCTTCCGCGCCGCGGTGCGCGCCGGCGACATGCCGCTCGCCGATCGCGCCGCCGCCGCGCTGGCTGCGCAGAAGGCGGCGCCCTCCGACACCGCGCTGCTGACGCTCGCCCGCGCCGCGCGCGACGGCGACCGTGCGGGCGCGGAGGCGGCGCTCAGGCGCTTTGACGGCGACCGGCTGCGCATCCTCGCGCCGCCGCTGCGCGCATGGCTCGCGCTCGAGGCCGGCGGCGATCCGTTCGCGGCGCTGGCGCAGGCCCCCGATGAGCCGGTCGCCCGCCGCTTCGCCGCGGAGACGCGCGCGCTGCTGCTGATCGCCACCGGCCGCACCGACGAGGGCGTGGCGGCGGTCCGCGCGCTGGGCGGCGCGGCGGATCTTGCCGCGCTGGACGAGCGGGTCGCGGCAGCGCGGCTGCTGATTGGGCAGGGCAAGGAGAAGGCCGCGCGTGCGTTGCTCGACGACGATGCCGGCGCGACCGCGCTGCGGGTCGAGCCGGCCCGCGGCGCGCGCCCCACGCTCGCGTTCGGCGCCTCGCACCTGTTCACGCGCATCGCCGCCGACCTGGCGACCGGCGAGGACCCCGGCGTGCTCACCTATACGTTGCTCCGCGCCGCGCTGCGCGCCGATCCGGCCAACGATCGCGCGCGGCTCTTGCTTGCCGGGGTGCTGGCGGGCGACGATGCGCTCGACGCCGGGCTGGCGCTGTTGGGTGAGGTGCCGGCCGACAGCCCTTATGCGTCGCTTGCCGCGACGGGGCGCGTCCAGATGCTTGCTGATGGCGGTCGCGAGGACGCGGCGCTGGCGGCGCTCGACGCGTTGTCCGTGACGAAGAAGACGCCGGTCGGCGACGTCCAGCGGCTCGCCGATTTGCAGATGCGGCTTGATCGGCCCGCGCAGGCGGTGCCGCTCTATGCGCGGCTGGTGAAGCAGGCCGGCGCCGGTGCGGACTGGACCGACTGGCTGCAATATGGCGCGGCGCTCGACGGGGCAGGGCAATGGCCCGCGGCGCGCGACGCGTTGCAGAAGGCGGTCGCGAAAGGCCCTGACCAGCCGCTCGCGCTCAACTATCTGGGCTATGCGCTGACCCGGCACCGCGAACGCGTCGACGAGGCGCAGGCGATGCTGGAGAAGGCCGCGCGGCTCAAGCCCGACGATGCCGCGATCGCCGATTCACTCGGCTGGGCGCTGTACCTGCGCGGACAGCCGGCGCGCGCCTTGCCGCTGATCGAACGCGCCGCGCAAGCCGATCCGCTCAGCGCCGAGATCGGCGAGCATCTCGGCGACCTCTATTGGCAGGCCGGCCGCCGTTACGAGGCGCGCTACGCCTGGACCGCGGCGCAGGCGACCGCGACCCCGGTCGAAACCGCGCGGCTCGCCACCAAGATCGAACAGGGATTGCCGCAGTGATGATCGCCGAGACCGCGCCCGCCAAGCTCAACCTCGCGCTGCACGTCCGCGCGCGGCGCGCGGACGGCTATCACGAGCTGGAGACGCTGTTCGTCTTCGCCCGCGACGGCGACCGGGTGACCGTCGCGCCCGCGACGACGCCGGGCTTCACCGTAACGGGCCCGTTCGCCGAAGCGGTCGGCCCGGCCGCCGACAATCTGGTGACGCGGGCCGAAGCGGCGTTCCGGCAGGCGTTCGCGCCCGACGCGACGCATGCGGTGACGCTCGACAAGCATCTGCCGGTCGCCTCGGGGATCGGCGGCGGGTCGGCGGACGCCGCGGCGACCTTGCGCGCGCTCGCCCGGCTGCACGGGCTACCGGTCGACACGCCGCGGCTGCTGACGATCGCCGCCGATCTGGGTGCGGACGTGCCCGCCTGCCTGCTCGGCCGCCCGACTTTCGGGCGCGGGCGCGGCGATGCACTCGCGCCGATCGCGGGACTCGGCGACATGCCGGCGCTGCTGGTCAACCCCGGCGTGGCGGTGTCGACCGCGCAGGTCTTCGCGCATTGGGACGGCGTCGATCGCGGCGCGCTCGATCTGACCGGAACGACACTGGAGCGCGCCCTTGCGGGCCGGAACGACCTCCAGCCGCCCGCCGAGGCGCTCGCGCCCGTGATCGAGGGGGTTATTTTACGCCTCTCCGCGGCACCGGGAGCGGTTTTGACGCGCATGTCCGGTTCCGGCGCGACCTGTTTCGCGCTGTTCCACGACACTGCGGCACGCGACTCCGCCGTCGCGCAGATCGCTGCGGCGGCGCCCGATTGGTGGCTGTGCCCAACCACGATCGGCTGAAAAGCTTGTATTCAGGCGAAAGTTCGCTACTTGTTCTTTTGGAACAAAGTGAATACACCAGTGCGGCGCGTTGAATGCGGCGCGCGGTTGCTCTAGCGAAAGGCTCCACGGCAATGGCCGCCAAACTTCAGGTGATCGATACCGGCATGGCAACCGCGAATACAGACCGTCAAAAGGCGCTCGACGCCGCGCTGGCGCAGATCGATCGCGCCTTCGGCAAGGGCTCGGCGATGAAGCTGGGGCAGAAGGAGACGATGCAGGTCGAGGCGATCTCGACCGGCTCGCTCGGGCTCGATATCGCGCTCGGCGTCGGCGGGTTGCCGCGCGGGCGCGTGATCGAGGTCTATGGTCCGGAAAGCTCGGGCAAGACCACGCTTGCGCTCCACGTCATTGCCGAGGCGCAGAAGAACGGCGGCACCGCCGCCTTCGTCGACGCCGAACACGCGCTCGACCCGGTCTATGCCAAGAAGCTGGGCGTCAACATCGACGAGCTGATCGTCTCGCAGCCCGACACTGGCGAGCAGGCGCTGGAGATCGTCGATACGTTGGTGCGCTCGAACGCCATCGACGTGCTGGTGGTCGATTCGGTCGCCGCGCTGGTGCCGCGCGCCGAGATCGAGGGCGAGATGGGCGACAGTCACGTCGGCCTTCAGGCCCGGCTGATGTCGCAGAGCCTGCGCAAGCTGACCGGCTCGATCAGCCGCTCGCGCTGCATGGTGATCTTCATCAACCAGCTGCGCATGAAGATCGGCGTGATGTACGGCAACCCGGAGACGACGACCGGCGGCAACGCGCTGAAGTTCTACGCCTCGGTCCGCCTCGATATCCGCCGCACCGGCGCGATCAAGGACCGCGACGAAGTGATCGGCAACGCCACCCGCGTCAAGGTCGTCAAGAACAAGGTGGCACCGCCGTTCAAGCAGGTCGAGTTCGACATCATGTACGGCGAGGGCATCTCGAAGATCGGCGAGATCCTCGATATCGGCGTCAAGGCCGGGCTGGTCGAGAAGGCCGGTGCGTGGTTCTCCTATGACTCGGTGCGGATCGGGCAGGGACGTGAGAACGCCAAGAACTTCCTGCGCGAAAATCCCGAGATGAAGGATCGGCTGGAAAAGGCGATTCGCGGCCGCACCGAGCAGGTTGCCGACGGAATGATGGCGGGGCCGAGCGAGGACGACGACGTCTGATCCCGGCAATGTCGAACCGGACCCGCCTTGAATGACGAGCGCCGGCGATTGGCGCGGGCGGGTCGGCACTGTCTGAGCGGAGGAGCATGCGCGCACCGGGCGCGCGTTTGCGGGCGTCGCGGCGGCGCTTGATGCGGCAATTGCCTCCGTTGCCCCGCCCGTGGGGCGCGCTGCCGATCTGGGATGCGGGATCGGCGACACGACGCTCGCGCTTGCCGCGACCCAACCGGGGCTGCGCGTTACCGGCATCGACCTGTCGCCGGCGCTGATCGCGATCGCGCGCGCCCGCGCGGTGCCGGACGCGGGAGCGGGGATGGACCGCAAAGGCGTCCCTGCCGCCGCGACCTTTGTCGTTGGCGATGTCTTGAAAGTGCTGCCAACGCTTGTCCCTCTCGACCTGCTGGTCTCGCGGCACGGCCTGATGTTCTTCACCGATCCGGCCTCCGCCTTCGTAGCGCTTCGCGCCACTGTGACCCCGGGTGCGCCGCTGGTCTTCTCCTGTTTCGCCCCGCGGGCGGAAAATGAGTGGGTAACCGCCCCTGAAAGTGCCGTTGGCCAGATGTCGCCGACCGCGGAGGGCTACGCCCCGGGGCCGCTCGCCGCGTTGCTCGCCGCCAGCCACCCGTCCGATCGCGCGCAACAGGAGGCGGCGCTGCTGGATCTGTTCGCAACGCGGATACGGGAGGGCGCGGTCACGTTCTCCGCTGCGATACGGATCGTAACCGCGCGCGCGGGGAAGGAAGCTGCATGACGATCATCGTCCACCATCTCGAGAATTCCCGCTCGCAGCGCATTCTGTGGATGCTCGAGGAGCTTGAACTGCCCTACGAGGTAAAACGCTACGAGCGCGACCGGGAGACGATGCTCGCCCCGTCCGAATTGCGCCGCGTCCATCCACTCGGCAAGTCGCCGGTGATCGAGGATCGGGCGGCGCACGGTTCGACCGGTCCGCGCGTGATCGCCGAAACCGGCGCGATCGTCGAATATCTCGTCGATCGCGCCGACGGAACGCTGGGTGCGCCGTCCAAGCGCGACGCTGCGCTCGCGTATCGATTCTGGCTACACTATGCGGAGGGCTCGTTGATGCCGCCGCTGCTGGTCAAGCTGATCGTGTCCCGCATTCCGCTGGTCGGCTCGCGGGTCGCCGCGCAGATCCAGCCGATGATCGACCGACATCTCGATTATGTCGAGGCATCGCTCGCCGATCATCCGTGGTTCGCCGGTGACACCTTCACCGCGGCCGACATCATGATGAGCTTCCCGATCGAGGCGGCGCGCAGCCGCGCCGGGCTCGACGCCAGCCGGCCCAATACGCTTGGCTGGCTGGAGCGCATCCATGCCCGCCCGGCCTATCAGCGTGCGCTCACGGCCGGCGGCCCGTACGCCTATGCGTGAGTGGCGGGTAGACGTCGTCACTCATCGTTTTTCCTCCCGATCGAGGTACGTCATGTCGCGCGGGATCGACTTCAGTGCGGAAGCACCACGCTGCCGGCCTGAGCGATCACCGCCCCGGGGCCGGGGCGGCAACGCAACGTGACCAGACGGGGGGTCAGCCTTCTTTCGTGCGCTCAGAAGCGCGTGCGCAACGTCAGTCCATAGGTCCGCGGCTCGCCCAGGAACGAGGTGAACAGCGAATTGGCGGTCGCAAAGCTGGGGCTGCCGAAAGCCTGCACCTGCGATTGCGAACCGGCGCCCTGGAACGGGGCGCTGAACGCGACCTGCTGATAGTTGGTGTCGAGCAGGTTCTGCGCCCACAACTCGACCGCCCACCGCTGTTCGTCGCCGCGCACGCCGATGCGCGCGTTCATAAGAAAGAAGCCGTCCTGCCGCTTCTCGAAGAACAGGTCCGACCCGGTGTTGTAGTCGCTGGTCATGCGTCCGTCGACGTAGAACAGGGCACTTACGCCGTTACCGCCAAGTGCCGGAGTCCAGCTGACCGAGCTGGTGACGGTGTGGCGCGGGGCATTCGACATCTGCGCGCCAGGCAACAGGAACAGCGCCGCGCTCAACGGCTCGCCGGCCTTGCTGCCGACCAGGTTGCGCGCATATTTGGCATCGGCAAGCGTGTAGCCGAGGTTCACCGTCACGTCGGGTGTCGGGTACATGCCGACCTCGAGTTCGACGCCCTGCGTCACCAGCCCCTTGCCGACCTTGCCCGTGCACGTGCCGGTGGTGCTGGAGTTATCGCGATCCGTTCCGTTCAGCGGCTTGTCGCAGCCGCCGATGTTCTGGACGATGTAATTGGTACCGTTAAAGGTGTTGAGCTGGAAGTTGGTGAACTCTGATCGGAACGCCGCAACATTGGCGGTGAACTGCCGCGAGGTGTATTTCAGCCCCAGCTCATAGGCGTTCACCGTCTCGGGGTCGAAGCGCAGATTGCGGACGTTCGACGCGGGCGGCGTGCTCAGCACCGTCTCGCTCAGGTCGGAGCGGTCGAGATTGTAGCCGCCGGCCTTATAGCCGCGCGCGTAGGAGGCGTAGAACAGCGTTGAATCGAACGGCTTCCACGAAACGACGCCCGTCCCTGTCAACTGGCCCTCGCGAATCTGGTCGCCTAGTGCGACGTTGGTCAGTGCCGCAGTCGAATTGCCGATGCATGACAACGTGATGATCCCGCCCGCGACCGAGCGCAGCGCGGCGATGTTGCTGGCGAGCAGCGGGCGCAGCGCCGCCTGCTGCGCCGGGCAGATGGTGTTGTTGTTGTTGAACCCGGCCGCCAGCGTCTTGTGCTCGTTGGTGTAGCGCAGCCCGACCGTGAAATTGAGGCGGTCGGTCAAGCGATAGATGTTGTGCGTGAAGAAGGCGAAATTCTCGCTGGTCTGGCGATAGACGTCGCGCAGGCTGCCGAGATTGTTGAGTGTGCTCAGCCGGTCGAGCCCGCCCACAGCAACGCCGCCGATCCCGGCGGTCAGTGCGGCACGACCGGCGGTGCTCAGGCACCCCGGGTTGGCGGCGTTGCGCAGCGCCGCGGCGGGGTTGATCGACAGCACCGCGCGGCACGCGGCGAATGCGCCATATTGCGCGCCGAAGTGGAGATTATCGACCAGCGCGAGGTTTTCGTGCGCGTAGTAACCGCCGATCAGCCAGTCGAGCTTGTTGTCGAGGATTGTGCCGGAGAAGCGGCTCTCGTGGCTGAAGACCTTGAACTGGCGATAGTTGTTGCCGTCGTCGGGGCGATAGATCAGGTCGACGGTGGAATAATCCATATCGCCTGCGCCACCCGATTTGTATTCGCGATAGGCGGTCAGCGAGGTGAGTTGTGTCGCGCCGAGGTTCCAGCGGACGCGCATCGACAATCCGCCATCGGTGGTCAGGTTGCTATAAGCGCGCCCAACGGTCTGGGCGATCCGGCGGTTGTACGGGTCACCTTCGCTGGGCAGTACGCCGCCGAGGCTGCGCAGGATGCCGGTGATCGGGTTGGCAGCGCTGATCGCGTAATCGCCCGGCGTGCCCGGCGAGGGATCGGTCTTCTCGCGGGTGTCGGCATAGACCGCACCGCAGCACTTCTCGTCGCGCCGCGTGTAATCGCCGATGAAACGCACCGCGAGATCGGGGGTGATCGTGAAGAGCAACTGTCCGCGCACGAAGTACCGGTCGCGGTTGTTGAAGTCGGTCTTGTTGATGACGTCGGTGAGGAAGCCGTCGCGCCGGCTGGCGACGCCGTCGATGCGGAACGCGAGCAGATCCTTGATGACCGGCCCGGTCAGCGCACCCTGCACGCGGACGGCGTCGTAATTGCCGTAGCTGACTTCGCCCATGCCGCCGAACTTGAACTCGGGCAGCTTGGTATAGATGCTGATCGCGCCCGCCGAGGAATTGCGACCCGACAGCGTGCCCTGCGGCCCGCGCAGCACCTCGATGCGCTCGACCTCGCCGAGGTCGTTGAGTCCCGACCCGGTGCGGCTGCGATAGATGCCGTCGATGAACACCGCGACCGAGCTTTCCAGCCCCGGGTTGTCGCCGACCGTCCCGACGCCGCGGATGCGCGCCGAGGCATTGGCCTCGCTACCAGTCGAGCTGACCAGCAGCGACGGGGCAATCTGGGTCATCTGGCGGATGTCGGTCGCGCCCGAATTCTGGAGCGCAGCCTGCCCGAAGGCCGATACCGCGATCGGCACATTCGACAGCCGTTCGGAGCGGCGGGTGGCGGTCACGACGATGTCAGCGGTGTTGGGGGATGCTGCCTGCGTCGCATCTTTCGGCTGATTGGCCGCCGATCCGCGCAAATCCTGCGCAGCGGCGGGCGCCGCCAGAACCGCGACCACCGCCACTGACCGATACAAACGCGCCTTACGCATCCTGGATCCCCTCGCCATTCACGCCCGATTGTGACGATGCTGGTAGGTGCGCACGGATAAGGAATGGTTAACGCAACCGTTCGCGTCCTTTCGCGCGCTGGTTCGTTGACGCGTGCGGAACCCCGGGCAGAGATCTCCCCGCAATCGCGTTTGTGCGATTCGGCCTCTCAACCCGGCGAATCAAAGGTGATATGCGCGCGGTCATGATCTCGTTTGCCTCCGGTAGCCTTTTGCTCGCCGCGCTCGCCGTCGCGGCCCCCTCCATCGCGCAGGTGCCGGTCACGCCGGAATCCGCCGCGCCGACACCGATCCCGCTCGTTCAACCGCAGTTGCCCCTGCCGACGCTCAGCGACGCCCAGCGACAGGAGCTGGCGCGGTTGATCGCCAAGGACGAGGTGGCACAGGGACTAAGCCGCACCGCACGCACAGATCTCGACCGGCTCGACAATGCGTCGCTAGCCCGGGTGGCGCTCGACCACGCCCGCGCGGTGCACGGCGGGCGGTTGATGCCGTCCGATTTCCAGAAGGACTGGGGGATCCGCCCGACCGCCTATGACCCGCTGCCGGGCTTTACCGACGCAGTCGCGCGCGACCGGCTGACGACATGGATGCGCTCGCTTGCACCGCCTTATCAGGGATATGACACCTTGGTCGAAGGGCTGGCGCGTTACCGCAAGATCGCGGCGGCGGGCGGCTGGCCGACGCTGAGCGTCGCGCCGGCATATGGCAGCAGCGGGCCTGCGGTGGGGCGGCTGCGCGAGCGGCTGGCGATCGAGGATCCAGAACTGACCGGCACCGGCGACCGCTTCGACGCGGCGTTGCTGGAGGCGGTGCGTCGCGCGCAGCGTCGCTACGGCCTCAACCCCGCCGGGCAGGTCGGCGCGCAGACGCTCGCCGCGCTCAACGTGCCGGTCGAGCAGCGTATCCAGTCGATCATGGCCAATCTGGAGCGCTGGCGCTGGCTGCCGCCGACGCTCGACCGTCGGCGCGTGCAGGTCAACATCGCCGCGGCGGTGCTGACGGCGTTCGACGGCGACCGCCCGATCATGTCGATGCGCGCGGTCACCGGTCGGCCGGGCAACGAGACGCCGATGCTGGTGTCGCAGATCAGCAGCATCGTCATCAACCCGCCGTGGAATGTGCCCAGCTCGATCGCCACCAAGGAATTGTGGCCGAAGGAGCGCGCCAATCCGGGCTATCTGAAGCGCAACGGCTTTCGCGTGATCGACACCGGCGACGGCGGCAAGCGGCTGCAGCAAGCGTCAGAGCAGAGCGCGCTGGGGCGGTTCAAGTTCGATTTCCCGAACGACTTTGCGGTCTATCTCCACGACACCCCGGCGCGGTCCGGCTTCTCGAAGTTCGACCGGCTCGCCAGCCACGGCTGTGTCCGGCTGGAGAAGCCCGAGGATCTCGCCAAGCTGCTGATGGCGACCACACCCGACTGGCAGCCCGACGCGATCGACTCGGCGGTGGCCGCCGGCAAGACGGTGCGCGCCAAGATGGCCGAGCCGGTCAGCGTCTATCTGCTGTACTGGTCGGCGTTTGCGGGCGCGGATGGGCAGGTCGGCTTTCGCGAAGATCCCTATGGCTGGGACGGCAAACTGGCTGCTACGGTCGAGCGACGGTCCGCCGCGCAGGCGCTGGCGGCGAAGTGAAGGAAGCACGAATGATGGTATGGCGGCATCGGTTGGCGTTGGTCGCGCTCTTGGGTCTGGGCGTGGCAGGCTGCTCGAAGTCGGAGCCCGAGCCGCCCGAGATGAACATGACCGTGCAGGAACTCGAACCAACTCCCGAGCCGACGCCGACCGAGGAACCAACGCCTATCGTCGAACCGACGCCGACGCCGGGCAATGACACCGCGATCCTCCCGCCGCCTGAGGACGCCGCACCCGACGCCCAGATGATGGACGACGCCTCCGCGACGGGGATGACCGCGCGCAGCGATCGTAGCGGCCGTGAGGATGAGGTCGATACCGCGCCGGCAGAGACCCGGCGGCGGGACTAAACGGAGGGCGCGCGATTGAGGATCCACGGTCCTCTGTCGTGCCCTTTTTTCAGCGCAGCCCTTCGGCATCAAGCGCCTCACGGACAGCGGGTCGGGCTCTGACCCGCCCGTACCACGACTTCAGATGGTGGAGCGTGTCATAGTGGATGTCAGCTCGATAGGTTGGCTCAAGCCACGCCGCCTGTCCCCATTGGACGAGCGAATAGAGATAGGCATCGGCGACCGTGAAAGCGTCACCCATAAGATAGTGCCGATCGGCAAGGGTGTCGTTGAGCCACGCGAAGCGTGCCTCCAGCTTCGGTTTGGCAATGGCGGTGCCGTAGCTCCCGGCCAAGCGCGCATAGAGCAGCGGAATGAATCCCTTGTGGATTTCCGAAGTCAGGAAGTTCAGCCACTCCTGCAATCGATAACGTGCCATCGTGCCGTTTTCGGGAGCAAGGTCGCGCTCGGGTCTCAGGTCGGCGAGATATTGGAGGATCGCGGGGCCTTCACGAAGCAAGGTGCCGTCGTCGAGCTGGAGCAGGGGCACATAGCCTAACGCATTCAGCTCGTTGAAATCTCGTCCGTCATCCATCGACGACTCTTGTGATCCACCCGGATCAGGTCGGCCGTAATTTCGAGCTCGCGAAGAATGATGTGCGGTGCGAGCGAGCAGGCAGCAGGCATGTAATACAGCTTCACGGACGGCTCCTGGATGGCGCGGGACTGACCCGTCCCAATCACTGCATCTTGCCGAAGTGCCGCTTCCCTGGAAGAAGGCAGTAATATGTGTCTTGGCGACAAATTTGAAACTTGCGGTTGGTTCCGGTGAGGCGCAGCGTAACGGGGTGTTCGGTTGAAGAGGCTATGCGGTTGCTCGGCGGCCGCTGGCGATTGCTGATCGTCTCCTACCTTGTTGACGGGCCACGGCGTTACAGTGACTTGCGTCGATCCATTCCCGCGATCTCGCAACGGATGCTGACGCTTGATCTGCGGGCTCTGGAAGCGGCCGGCTTTGTAGCGCGGACCGTTTTCCCGACCGTGCCGGTGACCGTCCAATACGAGTTGACCGCTGACGGTGCGCGCCTGATCCCGGTTGTCGAGGTTATGCGAACCTTCGGCCTCTGGCTGAAGGAGCGCGATTGAGGGTCTGACCTGTCAGCCTCGCCGCGCCCCCCCCCCCGGCCTAATTCGGGAATCGCAAGCTTCTGGACGGCGCGCCCGTAAAGTGGGTTGGGGTCCAGTGCTGAGACGCGATATGAAAGGGTATTTCGTCGCTTTTGCCTGACGTACGACGAGCCCCCACTCAGGCCGTCTCCAGCAACCGCTCCGCCTGTGCGCGCGCTTCCGGCGTCACCGTCGCGCCAGACAGCATTCGTGCGATCTCCTCGCGACGTCCCTCCGCATCCAGCGGGCGCACACCGGTGCGGGTCACCGTGCCGTCGCTGGCCTTCGCGATCAGCAGGTGCGTCGCGCCGCGTGCAGCGACCTGTGGGCTGTGCGTGACGACCAGCAACTGCGTCGCCTGCGCCAGCCGCCCGAGCCGCTCCCCGATGGCGCTCGCCACCGCACCGCCGACGCCACGGTCGATCTCGTCGAAGATCATCGTCGCCGCGCCGCCCTGCTCGGCGAGCGCGACCTTCAACGCAAGGATGAACCGCGACAGCTCGCCGCCCGACGCGATCTTGGCGAGCGGTCCGAACGGCGCGCCGGGGTTGGTGGCGATCTCGAACTCGACCCGGTCCCGCCCCGCCGCCGACCATTCGCTCTCGGGCAGCGGCGCCACCACCGTGCGGAAGCGCGCGGCATCGAGCTTCAGCGGCGCCAGCTCGCCTGCCACCGCCGCGTCGAGCCGCGCCGCGGCCTCGGTGCGGATCGCGGTAAGCTGTTCGGCAGCACGATCGTAGGCGGTACGCGCCCGCGCCACCGCCGCTTCCAGATCGGCAAGCCCCTGTTCGCCGGCATCGAGCCGCACAAGCCGATCGCGCAATTCCGTGGCGAGCGCGGCAAGCGCGTCGGGCTGGACGCGGTGCTTGCGCGCCATCGCGCGCAATTCGAAGAGCCGTGCCTCATCCTCTTCGAGCTGGCGCGGATCGTAGAGCAGCGCCACCGCGGCATCGCGCAGCTTCTCCTCGGCCACCGCCCCCTCGATCAGCGCGCGGTCGATCGCCGCCAGCGCCTCGCCCAGCGCGGGGTGATCGTCGGCGATTCGCTCCAGCACGCGCGCCGCCTGCCGCAGGTGGCTCAGCGCCCCGGCGCTGCCTTCGAGATGTTCGGTGACCGTTTCCAGCTCGCCCGCGCTCTTCTCGGCGCGCTGCATCCCTCGACGGCGCTCGGCGAGCGTCTCTTCCTCGCCGGGTTCGGCGGCGAGCGCCTCCAGTTCGGCAACGGCATGTTCGAGCCAGTCGCGATCGGCCTGCGCGGTCGCGATCGCGTTGCGAGCCTCGGCCAGCGCCCCACCCGCCTCACGCCATACCGCATAGGCGCTGGCGACGTCGCGGATGCCACGCCCCGCGTAGCTGTCGAGCAAGGCGCGGTGCCCGGGCGCGGCGAGCAGACCGCGATCGTCGTGCTGGCCGTGAATCTCGACCAGCATTGGCCCGATCTCGCGTAGTAAGGCCGCGGAGGCGGGCTGGTCGTTGACGAACGCTCTGCTGCCACCGTCGGCCTTGACCAGGCGACGGATGATGAGCGGTTCGCCGGGATCGATCTCCAGCCCGTTGTCGGTGAGCAGCGCGGCGACCGCCGGCGGCGTGTCGAAGGTCGCGGTCACCACCGCCTGCGTCGCGCCGGTCCGGACCAGCGTGCTTTCGCCGCGCCGGCCGAGCGCGAGCCCCAGCGCATCGAGCAGGATCGACTTGCCCGCGCCGGTCTCACCGGTCAGCACCCCGAGGCCGGGGCCGAACTCCAGCTCCAGCGCCTCGATCAGCACGACGTCACGAATGGCAAGCGCGGTCAGCATGGGCAGCCGCTCCTTACCCGCAAAAAACGCGGTTGGTTACCCTTTTTGTTCCCGCGGGACGCGATCAGCCGCCGGTCGGGTTTGTGGTGGGCGACGGCGAGCTGACCCCCGGTGTCGGCACGCCTGCCTGTGCGTCACCCCCGGTCGTCGCCGGGGTGGCCGGCAACGGCGCATCGGCCTTGGGTGCGGCGCCGGTTGCCTCGCCGGGAACCGCGGCGCGCACCGGCGTAGCGACGATCGGCTGACCGGGCGCCAGCGGCGCGATCGTCGCCGGCGGGTTTTCCTTCATGAGCTTGTAGGCGCGGCCGTACCAGTCGGTCCCGGGATAGTTGGCGCCGAGCACCGCGGCTGACTTTTCCGCTTCGTTGCGAACGCCGAGCGCCAGATAGCCCTCCGTCAGCCGCATCAGCGCTTCGGGGGTGTGGGTGGTGGTCTGATACTGGTCGACAACGCGACGGAAGCGCAGCGTCGCGGCCAGCCACTGGCGACGGCGCTCGTAGAAGCGACCGATCTCCATTTCCTTGCCCGCCAGGTGGTCGCGGACCAGATCCTGCTTCAGTCGCGCATCGGCGGCGTAGCGGGAGGTGGGATAGCGGCGCATTAGTTCGCCGAGCGCATCGAGCGACTGCTGGGTGATCTTCTGGTCGCGGGTGACGTCGCTGATCTGCTCGTAATAGCTCATCGCGACGAGATAATAGGCGTAGGGCGCGTCGCGGTTGCCGGGGTGCACCGACAGGAAACGCTGCGCGCCCTGAATCGCCTGCGTGTAATCACCGCTCAGATAATAGCTGAACGCGCCCATCAACTGCGCGCGGCGTGCCCATACCGAATAGGGGTGCTGGCGCTCGACCTCGTCGAAGAGCGCCGCGGCTTCCTTGTAGCGCCCCTGATCGAGCCGCTGCTTGGCGGCGGAGTAAAGCGTACCGACGTCGCGTGCGACATAGGGGAGGTCGGCACGGTTGCGCGATCCGCCCGAACAACCGGCGAGCAAGACCGCCAGGGCAGCGGCAACCCCGATCGCGAGCGAACGGGTGGGGAGCGGGCGAAGGGTGAGGGTACGCATCGCCTTGGCTCTTAGCTTAGAGGAACCCCCGCGAACAACGGCTTTCGCGCACGCGCAACAGTGGCTAGCGGGAACGCGTTGATGCGCCCGTCAGCGACCCGGAAGGAAGGATTACGCTCATGCCCGCGACCCTGCTCGCCACCAAACGCGTCGAAAAGCCGTGGGGGCGGCACCATCTGTATCCCGGCTTCGCCGATCCGGCGCCGGATGGTGAGCCGATCGGTGAGATCTGGTTCCAGTCGCCGCACCCGGAAGAGCCCGAACTGCTCATCAAATATCTTTTCACGAGCGAGAAGCTGTCCGTGCAGGATCATCCGTCGGACGAAGAGGCGCAGAAACGCGGCCTGCCGCGCGGCAAGGACGAATGCTGGACAGTCCTTGCCGCCGAACCCGAATCGACGATCGCGGTCGGTCCCCTGGCGCCGATGACCCGGGAGGAGCTGCGCGCGTCCGCCGAGGATGGCAGTCTTGAGCAGAAGCTCGACTGGAAGCCTGTGAAAGCGGGCGATTTCTACTATTCGCATTCCGGGTTGATCCACGCGATCGGTGCCGGGCTGACCGTGATCGAGGTGCAGCAGAATTCTGACACCACGTATCGGCTGTTCGATTACGGCCGCCCGCGCGAATTGCACCTCGATGACGGAGTCGCGGTCGCCGACCTCAACCCCTATGTTGCCCCCCCGCAGCCCGGCGAGGTCGCGCCTGGACGCAGGATCCTGGTCGAAGGGCCGAAATTTGTGCTGGAACGCTGGACTGGCGGCAACCGCGACATCGCGCTGCCTTCTGGTACGACCGGCTGGCTGGTCCCGATCCGCGGCGAGGGTGTCCTGGCGGGGGTGGCGTGGAAGGCCGGCGAATGCGTGACGGTGACCGGCAACGAGCAGCTTCATGCCTCCGAGGACGCCGACCTGCTCTTTGCCTATCCGGGCGACAAACGACTTTGACCGCCCGGTGCGCGACCACAACCATATTGCGTTGCCATGATTTCCTTGTGATGTTTGCGTGAAACGCGCCTGGCCGCCGGCCGGGACGCGCCATCGCAGGACAGGGAAATCGGGGACATGGAACGGGCCGTCGACCGGGCCGGGGCGCGGAAATTGCTGAGCTGTCTCACCGACGAGCAACTCCGCATCGTTGATGCTGACGAGGATTATGGAACGGCGCTCGGCTATGCGCGCGACGCGCTGATCGGGCGCGACGTACTCGAACTGACTCATCCCGACGATCGCGACATCAATCGCGAACGTGCCAACGCGCTGATGACGGGAGGCGTGCCATTCTCGATCACCAAGCGCTATATCGGTGCGGATGGACGACCCTTGTGGGTTACCAATCATATCAGCCTCTTCCATGCCGGACGCACGCGGCGGATGATGGCGACCGTGGAGCTGATCGACGGACCGCCGGCCGAGGACGAGACGCGGCTGCTGCGGAAGTCGGCCGAGCGCATCCTCGCCAAGCGGCGGTTGCGCACGCATCATTTCGAGGACGAGATGTTCGGCGAGCCGGCGTTCGATCTGCTGCTGGACCTCTTTGCACAGGATCTGGCCGGGCGTCACACCTATACCACCAGCGCGGCGATCGCATCGGGGGCGCCCCTGACCACCGCGCTGCGCCAGATCGCGATGCTGGTCGAGCGCGACTGGATCGTGCGCGATCCCGATCCGGACGACCGGCGCAGGATCCGGCTGCGGATGACAGCGTCCGGATCACTGCGAATGCGCAACTATCTGCTCGCGGCCGAAAGTCTCTGATCGTCGGCTAGACGGACCGCGGGTTTAGCGCAGGCGTTCGATCGCCTGCGCCAGCGCGACGTACAATTTGCCCATG
Source organism: Sphingomonas sp. 8AM (assembly GCF_902506455.1). GTDB lineage: Bacteria > Pseudomonadota > Alphaproteobacteria > Sphingomonadales > Sphingomonadaceae > Sphingomonas. Next base: position 1,852,897 of record NZ_LR733844.1, read on the forward strand.
TCGGATGACAGCAAGGTCACCCCCAGTGGCGAGGCATCGGGCTGGGCAAGGATCGTCCGCAGCATTGCCTCGAAATCGTGGATATAGCGGTTAACCTGTTCGCGGAAGTTGCCGTCCTCGTCATACAGGCGTGCGACGTCGCGCTGTTCCGAGCCGTCCAGCAACCGCACCGCGCGCCGCGTAAAGACGCCGCGATCACCCTTGAGATAGGCTGCCCAGGCACTGTCGGAAATCTCCGGCGCGAAGGTCCGGGTAAGGTCAATCGACGCCGAGTTGAGCGACTCGATCAGCAGCGAGGCGCGGCGCGCGAAGGTGTCGCGCTCGTTCTCCTCGGTGGCGGTACGCGCTTCCTCCAGCCGGCGGTCGATCTGGGCGATCGTCGCCTCGATACCATCAAGCTGCGTCTGGAGGCGTTCGCCGGCACGGCTGGCCGCAACCACCGCGGTTTCGGAGATACGGGCGACCTGCTCGACCTGCTGCTGTACACCGCTTTCAATCGCGCGCTCCAGTGCCTTGACCCCGGCACTCTCCAGCGCGTCAGCCGCTTCGGGTATCACGCGGGCCAGCGCCTCGCGCGCGTGCTCGGCAGCGGCAGCGGCGGTTTCGCGAACCCGCAGCAACGCCTCGAGCAACCGCGGCGCGGCTTTCTCGGCAAGATCGTCGGCGCGGCGGGTGGCATCCTCGACCGCGTCACCGATCAGTCCGGCCTGCGCACGGCCGCGCTCCAGCCCCTCACTCAGCCGCGACGTCAGCGTCTCGACGGTCTGCCGCTGCTCGGCGACAACCTGCGCGACCGCCTCGATCGCGTCATGCGTGCTTTCGGCGGCGGTGACCAGCGCTAGCAACTCCGGCTTTGCGGCCACGATCACCTGCTTGGTCGAACCGACCCGCGATTCGAGCCGTGCGATCGCGTCGGGCATCGTCTCGTCCATCTCGCGCGCTGCGGCGTCAAGCGCGACGAGCAGGTGCTCGGTGGTGGCGATCGTGCGCTCGGCGGTGCCGTTGCCGCTGTCCATTGCCGCAATCAGCGCCTCGGTGGTCGCCTGCAGCGCGCTGATCGTTGCCGCCAATTGCCGGCTGCGCTCGGTACCGTCGGTATGGAGCGCGTCGAAGCGCGCGCCGGCCTGGTCGATCGCTTCGTCGAGCGTGCTGAACAGCATCTCACCCGCGCCCCGCTGCGCATCGAGGCGCGCCGCGATCCGCTCGATCACGATCTCGACCAGTGCGATCCGCTCGCTGAGCGCCTCGGCACTGCCGCGTGCGGCATGATCGAGTGCCTGCTGACTGGCGGTGACCATCGCCAGCATCGCCTCGCCCTGCGCAACGATACCCTTGCGCGATTCGTCGATCGCAGTGGCAGTGCGTTCAAGCAGCCCGTCGACCGCGACCGCGGCATCGGAGGTGACGCCTTCGAGGCGCAGCCCGGCGGTGGCGCTGGTCGCCTCCATCCGCTGCATATAGGCGGCGAGCTTCTCGGCCGCGCCACCCGCAACGCTTTCCGCCTCACGACCGCGGGCCGCGAGCGCGGCGACCTGCGCGTCGAGCGCAGCACTATGTTCGTAGGCAACAAGCCCGGCCTGATCGATCGTCGCGGCGAGCGTGCGGGTTTCGTCGGTCGCACGCGGCAGCGCACCGAGCAGTGCCTCGAGCTGCTCGGCGGCATGACCGGTGGCGTTCACCAGCGCGCGCGCATGGGCGTCGGCGCGTGCGATCTCGGTCGACAGTTCGTCGCCGATCGTCGCCAGCCGCGCCGTTGCCGCATCGCCGAGCGCGGTGAGCAGCCGCACTTGCTCGGCCAGCGCGCCGCGGCGTTCCTCGATCTCGTCGCCGAGCGCCGCGACCGCGCTTTCGAGCGCAAGTGATTCGGTCCGCATCGCCCGCGCGGTCGCACCGAAACGGCGCGCCTCGGCATCGCTGGTGCGCAGCGTCAGCAGCCAGATGATCCCGGCCAGCGCCGGCACCGTTGCCGCGGCGGCGCCGAATTGCGCGAGTGAGAGCACCGGCATCGTTGTGAGCGCGTCGCGCGCGATCCACAGCAAGGCCGCGATCCAGCCGATCGCGAGCACGACCGCGACCCATCCCAATACGGTACGACGACGCAACGGCGCGGCGGCGCCCTCATCGTCGGAGAAGACGGGATCGGTCACGTACTCTTGCGGCTCCGCATACGGCGTCAGGACGAATGGCTCTGCCGGCGCCTCGGCGCCAGCCGGTCGAATGTCGTAAATGGAAGACGGCCCCCCGTTCATCACGCGGGTGTAACACGTTTACCGTCCGCGGAAACCCGTTTCGGCCGGCTTTCCCGGCTCGGTTCGGCGCAAGCGGCGGTCAGGTCGGGGATTGTTGCCAGCGGTTCGCCGCCCCCCTAACAGCCATGACCATGCTGGCTGGCCTGTTATTCGCGACCCACGAAGCGGAGGATCGCTCCGGGATGCTCGCGGCCACACTGCCGTTCGCGGCGGCGACGCTGATCGAATACCAGGCACGATTGCTGGTGGCGTGCGACGTGGCGCAGATCGTGGTCGTCGTTTCGCGGCTGACGCCCGAGCTGATCGGCGCGCTGGCGCGGATCGGACGGCGCGGGGTGGCGGTGGATACCGTGCGGAGCGCCGCCGACGCGCTGGCGAAGCTCCACCCGTTGGCGCGGGTCGTGATGATCGCGGACGGGCTGGTTACCACCGAGGACGTCGTGATCCGGATGGCAGGCGAAGCGGGTGACGCGCTGCTGGTGGTGCCGGGCACGCAGGCGGGAACGACCTTCGAGCGGGTCGGCGGCGGTGCGGCCTGGGCGGGGGTGGCGCGGATCGACGCCGGGCGCGTGGCCGACGCCGCGCGGCTGCCGGAGGATTACGACCTCCAATCGACGCTGCTCCACGCCGCCGAACAGGCCGGCGCGCGCTATGTAACGCTGCGGCTCGACAATATGGCGATGGGGCACGGCATCGAGCGCCGCGCAGTGGCGCTCGAGGAACGCGGTCGGGCCGTGCTGTCGGCGTCCATGGCGGTGCGACCCAGTTGGTTCGAGCGGCTGGTGCTGCGCCCGCTTGCACGGATGGCGATCCCGTGGATCGCGCGCCACGGGATCGGTACCGAGGCATGCAGCGCCACGGCGGGCGCAGCGATGGCGGCGGGGCTGGTGACGGTCGGTGCCGGCTTCACGGGGCTTGGACTGGCACTGGTGCTGGTCAGCGTGCTCGGCGCCGAACTGGCCGGCGCGCTTGCGTTGTTCCGCGACGAACCCGGACTACTCCGCGCCAATCGGGTCGCGATCCTGGTCGCGCCCGCGCTGGCGGTGCTGCTGCTGGCGCAGGTCGTCGATGGCACCGCAGCGACGACCACGGCGCGGCTGCTGGCGCTGCTCGCGCTGGTCGCGGGCGGGGTGGGAGAGCGTGCGGCGAGTGCCGGGGGTCGCAGACCGTGGTGGGGCGTAGCCCCCGCCTATCTGGCGGTGCTGACGCTGTTTGCCTTGCTGGGTTATCCGACGCTCGGCATCGCGGCGGTCGCGGGTTATGCGGTCGCGACGCTGGTTGCGGCGGTGGAGCGGCTTCGCAAGGCTTAGCCCGGCTTTAACGAACGTGCGCTAACCGGGGCGTATGTCGGCCCCTTCTCCTCATGCCAGCGTCATGGGCGATCCGGCGCGGCTTGCCTCGTACGCCGCCGACGCGGAACGTGCGGCTGCGCAGCGGCTGGCCGTGGCGGTAGAGGATATTTTCCTCTCGCAACCCGGGCGATTGGATGATCGCACTCGCGCGGCGACGCTGCGACTGGCCGAGACGACGATCGGTGCCACCGAGCAGCAGGTGTCCGCCGATGCCGCACGCGCGCTGATGGCGGTCGGGCGTCGTGAGGCGGCCGCGGTGCTCGGTTCGAATCGCTCGCTGGCGTGGCCGCGGCTGCTCGATGCCGGGTTGATGCGCGACTCGGACCTGATCGGGGCGCTGATCGCACAGGCGCGCGTCGACCTGCTCGATGAGTCGCTGGCGGCGCTGCGTGCGCCAGATGCGGGGGCGACGATCGTCACGATGCTGATCGAGCATGGCGACGCGGCGCAGCGGGCGGCGGCGAGCGATTATCTGCTGACCGACGGGATGCGGCGCGTCGGTGGCGAGGGGCGGCGCGCGGTGTTGCCGGCCGCGGTGCAGGCACGCATCGTCTGGTGGGTGGCCGCGGCGTTGCGCGAGCGGCTCGGTGCGGAGGGCGGGGTCGCGGCGGACATGGCCTTGTGCGAGGCGGCGCAGCACCGCATCGCGCGGGCGGGCGAGTGGCAGATGAGCGAGGTCGCGGCGCGACTGGCGCGCGCGCTGGCGCCGACCGAGGCCAACCGCGGGACGTTGATGGTACGCGCGCTGGAAAGCGCGCGGCTGCCGCTGTTCGCGGCGCTGCTCGCCGAGGCGATCGCCATCGATGTCGAGGCGGCGCAATCGCTGGTGCTCGATTCCGCGAGCGATCGGTTGTGGCTGGCGCTCCGCGCCGCCGGGCTCAACCGCGACGCGATCGCGCGCGCCGGTTTCCTGCTGTCCGAGGCCGATCGCGAGCGCGACCTGACGATGCTGATTGAGGTGCTCGATCCACTCGGTGCGCTCGACCCGGGCGCGGCGGCGGAGGCGATCGCGACATTGCGGCTACCCTACGACTTCCGCGCGGCGGTCCGTGCGCTGGCGCAGCGCGGCCCGGTCGAGCGCAGCCGGGCGTGACCCGCGGATCGTTTCACGCGTTGCTCGACGCCGACGACCGCGTGCTGAGCGGCGACGCCCGCTTCGTCCAGCTCAACGATCGGGCCGGCGGACGAACCGGGGCCGGGCTGGCGCTGGCCGCAGTCGGCGCGCTGGTGCGGATCGCGCGCGGGTTGCGCGTCCCGGTGGCACGAATCATCACGATCGGAGACGAAGACTGCGACGGGGAATGGCACGTCCGTGCGGTGCCCGGCGAGGACGCGACGGTGGCACTCGCCGCCTCGCTACTGCGCGAACGGCCGACCACGGCGTTGGCGCCGGGTGCGATCGTCGCCGCAGAGCCGCCCGCCGACGCTGCCTGGTCGTGGGAAGTCGATGCCGGGCTGCGCGTGCTGCGGGTTGATGCCGCGGCGGTGGCGCGGCACGGGATCGATCCCGTCGCGGTTCTCGGGCTGCCCATGACGAAGCTGTTCGTGCTGGAGGCGCGAGGTGACGGTGCGATGCCGCTGCTGGAGGCAATCTCGAACGTGCGCGACTTCGCGGGGCAGGCCGCGATGGTTCGCGCCAGCGGGGCGCATGTCGCACTGGCCGGACGGGTCCGCTACGACGCGGCGGGCGGCTTCGCGGGCTTCGTGGGCGGGGTTTATACCGGGGTCGCTGCCGGCGTGCGCGACGGGCTGACCGGCGCGTTCAATGCGCGGCTGCACCGCGTCCTGCGGGCGCCGCTCGATACGATCATCGCGCAGGCCGAAAGCATTGGCGCTGCCGCCGACGGCGCACTCGACCCGCATTATCGCGACTATGCTGCCGACATCGCCAGCGCGGGGCGGCATCTGCTGGGACTGGTCGACGATCTGGTCGACATGGAGGCGATCGAGCGCGGCGACTTGGCGGTGGCGCGCGACGCGATCGATCTGGCGACGCTGGCCCGCGAAGGAACGGGCCTTCTCGCTGCGCGCGCGGCGGAGCGGGGGGTGATGATCGCGCCGCTGGCGGGCGAGGCCGGCGCGCTTGCGTTCGGCGATTATCGGCGCGCGTTGCAAATCGTCGTCAACCTGCTGAGCAACGCGGTGGATTACTCGCCGGCGGGCGGGGTGGTGCGGTTGCGCGCGCGGCGCCGCGACGCGCAGGTGCGGCTAATCGTCTGTGACGAGGGGCGCGGCATCGCGGTACACGAGCAATCGCGGATCTTCGAAAAGTTCGTGCGCGGCGACGACAGCGTGCCGGGCGGCAGCGGCCTGGGTCTCTATATCGCGCGGCGGCTCGCGCAGGCGATGGGCGGGTCGCTGACCGTGGAAAGCGAGATCGGACAGGGCGCGTGCTTCACGCTCGCGCTGCCCGCGGCGTCAGCGCAGGCGCCGGGCGAGCAGGACCAGCAGCAAGCCGAAGATCGCTAGGCCGCTGCCGTAATCGGCCCAGATGCCGCGCCCCAGCATGAAGCTGGAGCGCGGCCAGTTCACATAACCCAGCCCCTGCGCGATCCACAAAGCGCCCATCAGCGTGCAGAGCACGCCGACGATGGTCAGGAGCGGGCGGAGCCGGAACATGCGGGCCTAGCGCTGCGCGACCGGAACGTAGCTGCGCTGCGTCGGGCCGGTGTAGAGCTGACGCGGACGGCCGATCTTCTGGTCGGGGTCGGTGATCATCTCGTTCCACTGCGCCACCCAGCCGACGGTGCGCGCCAGCGCGAACAGCACGGTGAACATGCTGGTCGGGAAGCCGATCGCCGACAGGATCACGCCCGAGTAGAAATCGACATTCGGGAACAGCTTCTTCTCGACGAAATACGGATCGTTGAGCGCGATCTCTTCCAGCCGCAGCGCGGTCTCGAACAGCGGGTCCTGGACGTTGAGCGCTTCGAACACCTCGCGCACCGTCTTCTGCATGACGGTCGCGCGCGGATCGTAGTTCTTGTACACGCGGTGGCCGAAGCCCATCAGGCGGAACGGATCGTTCTTGTCCTTGGCGCGCGCGATGAACTCGGGGATGCGCTCCGGCGTGCCAATCTCGTGCAGCATGTTGAGCGCTGCCTCGTTCGCGCCGCCGTGCGCCGGCCCCCACAGGCAGGCGATGCCGGCCGCGATGCACGCGAACGGGTTCGCGCCCGACGACCCGGCCAGACGGACGGTCGAGGTCGACGCGTTCTGCTCGTGATCGGCGTGGAGGATGAAGATCCGATCCATCGCCTTCTCGACCGCCGGGTTCACCACATAGGGCTCGGCCGGGACGCCGAAGGTCATGCGCAGGAAGTTGCCGGTGTAGGACAGCGAGTTGTCGGGATACAGGAACGGCTGTCCGACGCTGTACTTGTACGCCATCGCCGCGATCGTCGGCATCTTGGCGATCAGCCGGTGCGACGCGATCATGCGCTGCTGCGGATCGTGGATGTCGGTCGAATCGTGGTAGAAGGCCGACAGCGCGCCGACGACGCCGCACATGATCGCCATCGGATGCGCGTCGCGACGGAAGCCGCGGAAGAACTGCGCTAGCTGCTCATGAACCATCGTGTGGCGGGTGATCGTGCGCGAGAAGGAGTCGAGCTCGCCCTGATCCGGCAACTCGCCGTTGAGCAGCAGGTAGCAGACTTCCATGAAGCTCGACTGTTCGGCCAGCTCGCCGATCGGATAGCCCCGGTGGAGCAGGACGCCTTCGTCACCGTCGATATAGGTCAGCTTCGACTGGCACGAGGCGGTCGAGGTGAAACCCGGATCGTAGGTGAAGGCGCCGGTCTGCGCGTACAGCTTGCGGATGTCGACGACGTCCGGGCCGACGGAGCCCGAGAGGACCGGATAGTCGAGCTCGTTGCCCGACAGCGTGAACTTGGCGGCTTCGGTCATGATCTTCTCCTGTCAGGCCCCGGTCGGGGTCATGTGGTCCGCGATGCGGGCCAGGCTTTCCGCGCGTCCTAGAAGGACGAGTACGTCGAAGATGCCCGGCGAGGTCTTGCGGCCGGTCAGCGCGACGCGGAGGGGCTGGGCGACCTGACCAAGCTTGACGCCCGCGTCTTCGGCCACCGAACGCACCACCGCTTCGGTCGTCTCCGTATCCCAGTTGTGCACCGCGTCAAGCTTCGCGTGCAGGCGCGAGAGCAAGGCGGGTGCCTCGCCGCCGAGCAGCGGCTGCGCCGCTTCCTCGATCGGGAGCGGACGCGTTGCGAACAGGAAGGCGGTCGCGTCAGTCAGCTCGTTGAGGTTCGCGGCGCGCGGCTTGAGCGACGGCATTGCTGCGCAGAGGATCGAACGACGGGTATCGTCGTGATCGAAATCCAGTTTCTCCGCGACCAGATCGGCGAGCCGTGCATCGTCGGCGGCGCGGATATAATGGCCGTTGAGGTTCTCGAGCCTCTTGAGATCGAAGCGGCTCGGCGACTTGCCAACCCCGGCGAGGTCGAACCATTCGATCGCCTCCGCGCGCGAGATGATCTCGGCATCGCCATGCCCCCAGCCGAGCCGGAGCAGGTAATTGTCGAGCGCTTCGGGCAGGATGCCGAGCTCGTCCCGATATGCCTCGATCCCGACCGCGCCATGGCGCTTCGACAGTTTCGCGCCGTCGCTGCCGTGGATCAGCGGGATATGCGCGTAGACCGGATCGGACCAGCCGCCTTCTATAGCATTCATCGCGCGATAGATCGGCAATTGCCGGAAGGCGTTGTTGAGGTGATCGTCACCGCGAATGACGTGAGTCACGCCCATGTCGTGATCGTCGACCACCACCGCTAGCATATAGGTCGGCGTGCCGTCGGAACGGAGCAGGACGAGATCGTCGAGTTCGGCATTCTGGACGGTGACGCTGCCCTGGACGCGGTCCTCAATCGTCACCGCGCCCTCGGCCGGCGCGCGCAGGCGGACGACATAGGGCTTGTCGGCGGGATAGTCGGTGCGGTCACGCCATGGCGAGCGGATGCGCAGCGGCTGCTTGGCGGCCTGTGCCGCGGCGCGCATCGCGTCCAGCTCCTCCTGCGTCAGATAGCAGCGGTAGGCGTGGCCGTGCTCGACCATCGTCTGCGCGACCGCGGCGTGGCGATCGGCGCGTTCGAACTGGTAGACCTCCTCGCCGTCCCAATCGAGTCCGAGCCAGCGCATCCCCGACAGGATCGCGTCAATCGCGGGCTGCGTCGAGCGCGCGCGGTCGGTATCCTCGATCCGCAGGCGGAAGGTGCCACCGTGATGGCGGGCATACAGCAGGTTGAACAGCGCGGTGCGCGCGCCGCCGATGTGAAGGAACCCCGTCGGCGACGGGGCGAAGCGGGTGACGACGGCGCGGCCGTCCGCGCTGGCGGTTTTGTCGGTTGCGCTCAAGCGCGCTTGCTCCCAGGCTGGATAATCGGATGGCCAGTTCAGCCGCGCCCGCCTCTAGCAAAGCATCGTCGGCGCTTCAAATACGCGCCGCGTATGGCATCGCTTTGATACAGCAGGCGCTGGAGCAGCGACTGGAGGCCGAGCGCGATCAACTCGTCCTGTGGGTGCCGGTGGCGGTGGGGGCAGGAGCGGCGGCGTGGTTCGTGTTGCCCGATCCGCGGAGCTGGGCGGCGGTGCTGCTGCTCGCGCTCGCGACCGCCTCGGCGTCGCTGGCGGTGGCGCGGGGCGGGCGCACACCGGTGCTGGTAGCGGTGCTATCGCTGGCGGTGGCGACCGGGCTGACGCTGACCTGGGCGCGCGCCGAGCGCGTCGCAGCGCCGGTGCTGGCGCGGCCGACGATCACGTGGGTGACCGGGCGGGTCGAGCAGGCCGAGCCGGTTCCTGCCCGCCGGCTGACGCGCGTTACGCTGACGGTGCTGGCGTGGGACGGTGAAGGAAGCGCGCCGACGCGGGTGCGGATCAACCTGGATGCCCCCGCCACGCCGGTCGGACTGGCACGGGGAGCGACGATTCGGCTCCGCGCACGCCTGATGCCACCGGCGCCGCCCGCCGTGCCCGGCGCCTATGATTTCGCACGTGTGGCGTGGTTCGCGGGGCTGGGCGCGACCGGGCGCGGCTTCGCCCCGGTGCACGTCGTGACCCCCGCGGCAGCCGGAGCGACCGATATCCGGGCGGCGCTCACGCGGCACATCGAGGCGCGGCTGGCGGGCAGCGCAGGCGGGATCGCGGCGGCGCTTGCAACCGGCGATACCGGGGCGATCGATGAGCCCGATGCCGAGGCGATGCGGCGCGCCGGGCTGGCGCACCTGTTGTCGGTCAGCGGGTTGCACATCACGGCGGCGGTCGCACTGGTCATGTGGCTGACGCTGCGGCTGCTCGCATTGTCGCCGCGGCTGGCGCTGACCGGGCGCCTGCCGCTGGTCGCCGCGACAGCGGGGGCGGTCGCGGCGATCGGCTATACCTGGCTGACCGGGGCGCAGGTGCCGACGATCCGCAGCTGCGTCGCGGCATTGATGGTACTGGTGGCGCTGGTGCTGGGGCGCGAGGCGCTGACGCTGCGGCTGGTCGGCGCGGGCGCGCTGGTGGTGCTGCTATGCTGGCCCGAGTCGGTGGTGGGGCCGAGCTTCCAGCTGTCGTTCGCGGCGGTGACCGCGATCATCGCCTTCCACGAACATCCGCGCGTCAGCGGCTGGTTCGGCGCGCATGAGGAATCGCGGTCGCGCGCGCTGGTGCGCGAGGCGGCGTCGCTGCTGCTGACCGGGCTCCTGGTCGAGCTGACGCTGATGCCGATCGCGGTCTATCACTTTCATCAGGCGGGATTGTATGGCGCGGTCGCCAATATCGTGGCGATCCCGCTGACCACCTTCGTCGTCATGCCGGCGGAGGCAACGGCGCTGCTGCTGGACGCGATCGGCGCGGGCGCACCGGCTTAGTGGATCGCCGATCGCGCCCTCGCAGTGTTGTTGTGGATCGCGCGGACCGTGGCAGCCGCCCCGGGCGCGGTGACGCCGCTGCCGGTGATGCCGCCAGCGGCGTTCGGTGCGATCGTCGTGGGCGGGTTGTGGCTCGCGATCTGGCGGACGCGGTGGCGCTATGCCGGGCTGGTGCCGGTGGCGATCGGGGCGGTGTGGACGATGGCGACACCGGGGCCGGACCTGATCGTGACTGGCGACGGGCGGCATCTGGCGCTGCGCGGTGATGAGGGTGGCGTCGCAATTTTGCGTGATCGTACCGGGGATTATGTCCGCGACCTGCTGGCAGAGGCGGGGGGGCTGGACGGCGCGCCGGCGCTGCTGAGCGAAACGCGGCGCGCGCGCTGCAACCGCGATCTGTGCTGGATGGAGCGGCATGTCAACGGGCGCGTCTGGCGGGTACTGGCGACCCGCAGCCTGTATCTGGTCCCGGCTGGCGATCTGGTGCCGCTATGTCGACGGGCGGATGTGGTGGTCAGCGAGCGGCGGTTGCCGCGTCAGTGTCGCGGACGGTGGCTGACGCTCGACAGGACGACGCTGGCACGGACCGGCGGGGTGCGGGTGACGTTTGCGACCGGGCGGGTCGCCGCCGTGCGGGCGGCAGGGGATGCGCATCCGTGGATCGTCGGTGGTGAGCATGAAACACGGCAGGCGGCAAAAGGGTCGCCGATGCTGGCAGGGTGGTTGTCGATGTTGCCGGTTGCGCGGTCGGATCAGGCCCAACCGTGACGATCGTCGCTTGCGGCACCGAGCGCTGGCGGATGGCTGCGTGTTCGTTGAGCGGGCCGGGGTGCAGTTGGCGGGCCGTCGTATGTCATTGCAAAAGTTCGCCAAACTGGGCTCCGGCGTTCGCCGGGGTGGCGGGTGAGGGCGGCGCGCAGGCGCGCGCAGACGCTTCGATGTTTGCGAAGGTTGTGCAGAAACGGGTCGATTTGGCCTCGACATCGGAAGAAGGGGGCCCCGGATCAAGTCCGGGGCGACGGCCTGTATTCCTATGAGTAACGCCGCAGCAGGCCCGCGAGCTTGCCCTGCACGCGGACCTGCGCGGGGGCGTAGCGTTGCGGGTCGTAGGCGCGGTTGGCGGGGTCGAGGCGGATCATCGCGCCTTCGTGGCGGAAGTATTTGAGCGTCGCCTCGCTGTCCTCGATCAACGCGACGACGATCTCGCCGTCGCGCGCCACTTCCTGACGGCGGATCAGCGCATAGTCGCCGTCGAAGATGCCGGCCTCGACCATCGAGTCGCCCGCCACCTCCAGCGCGAAATGCTCGCCCGCGCCGAGCAGTGCGGCGGGCACCGGGAGCATCGTCGAGCCCTCGAACGCCTCGATCGGCACACCGGCGGCGATCCGGCCGTGCAGCGGGATCTCGACCACGTCGTTGGCGGGTTCGGGCATAGTGCGCTTGACCGAGGGCGGCGCAGGGCGCTTCGCCTCCGGACCACGCTCCGGCGCCTTGATGACCTCGAGCGCGCGGGCGCGGTTGGGGAGGCGGCGGAGATAGCCGCGTTCCTCAAGCGCGCTGATAAGACGGTGGACGCCCGACTTGCTCTTCAGCTCCAGCGCGTCCTTCATCTCCTCGAACGAGGGCGAGACGCCCGTGTCGGCGAGGCGGTCCTCGATGAAGCAGATCAGCTCGTGCTGCTTGCGCGTCAGCATGTCCGGGCGCCTTCCTAGTGAACGGAGTGCGAACCTTTATGGAACATAGCGCTGTCCGTCAAGCGATCATCAGGATTTCCGCCGAGTCGCCAGCGCGGGCCGCGGGGGCGTACGGATCGCGCACGATGAGGCAGGTCGAGCGCGCCAGCGTGCGCAACATCGAGCTGTCCTGGATGGTCGAGGCGAAGGCGCGACCGTCGCGCAATTCGGCGCGCAGATAGTCGGTGCGCTCGTTGTTGGCGGGCAGGTCCTGGCCGAGCAAGGCGCGGGAAACGGGCGGGAAGGGGTCGGTGGCGCCGGCGAGATGCGCGACGAGCGGGCGCACGACGAGCAGCGCGGTGACGAACGCCGACACCGGATTGCCGGGCAGCCCGACCACCGCCATGTCGCCGCGTCGCCCGGCGAGCATCGGCTTGCCGGGGCGCAGCGCGATCCGCCAGAAATCGAGCGTCGTGCCCGCCGCGAGCAGCGCCGGGCGGACGAGATCATGGTCACCGACCGACGCGCCACCGGTGGTGACGAGGACGTCGGCGTCGACGCTCGCGAAGGCGTCGGTCAGCCGGTCGAGCCGGTCGGGGAGGATGCCGAGATCGACGATCTCGACCCCGGTGCCCGCGAGCAAGGCGCGGAGCAGCAGGCGGTTGGATTCGGGGAGCGCGTCGCCGGGGGTGCCCGGCTCGACCAGTTCGTCGCCGGTCGCAGCGAGCGCGACGCGTACCGGCCGCGCGACCGCGATCCGCGCCACCCCGCCGGTTGCGGCGACCGCCAGCCGGGCGGGGGTAAGCCGCTGGCCTTGCTCGACGAGAACATCGCCCTCGGCGAAGTCGAGCCCACGGCGGCGGACGTTGCGGCCGCGATGCGCGGGGCCTTCGCCGTCGAGCGTGAGCGTATCGCCGTCACGCGCTGCTTCTTCCTGGACGAGCACGGTGTCCGTGCCTCGGGGCATCGCCGCGCCGGTGAAGATGCGGACCGCCTCGCCTGCACCGATCGTGCCGGAAAAGGGGGCACCCGCAGCACTTTCGCCGATGACGTTAAGCGGGCCGGGCAGGTCGGCGAAACGGAGAGCGTAGCCGTCCATTGCCGACAGATCGGCCGATGGCTGGGTGCGGCGGGCGATGACGGGGGCGGTGGCCCAGCGGCCAAGTGCTTGATCGAGCGGCACTTCGACCGTGTCGACCGGACGGCCAAGCGCGAGGACGCGCGCCTGCGCCTCGGCGACCGGGAGCAAGGTCACGGCGCGCGCCAGTCGCCGGAGCGGCCGCCGCGCTTTTCGAGCAGGCGAATGTCCTTGATCGTCATCGCCTTGTCGATCGCCTTGGCCATGTCGTAGACGGTCAGCAAGGCGGTGGAGACGGCGGTCAGCGCTTCCATCTCGACGCCGGTCTTGCCGTCGGTCGCGACGGTCGCGGTGGCGGTGATGCCGTCCGCGACCGGTTCAAGATCGAGCGATACGCGCGTGATCGGCAGCGGGTGGCAGAGCGGGATCAGGTCGCTGGTGCGCTTTGCGGCCATGATGCCGGCGACGCGGGCGACCGCAAGGACGTCACCCTTCTTGACCGCGCCGTCGCGGATCGCGGTCAGCGCCGTATCGGACATCGTAATCGTGCCGGTCGCGACTGCCTCGCGGCGGGTGACAGCCTTGTCGCCGACATCAACCATGTGGGCGGCGCCGTCGGCGTCGAGATGGGTAAGGTTCGTCACTTGGCGGTCGGCGTGCCGTGGGTACGTGCTTCGACAAGCTCAGCACGAACGGTTGGAAGGAAGCAGGGCATGTGGAGTGACGTCTAGCCGACCATCGCGCGCGTCGCGGCGGCGACGTCGGCGTGGCGCATCAGCGCTTCGCCGATCAGGAAGCAATGGACGTCATGCGCGGCCAGTTCGTCGAGGTCGGCGCGGCTGGTGAGCCCGCTTTCGGCGACGAACGTGCAGCCGGCGGGGGCGTGCGCGATCAGGTCGTAGGTGAGGCGGAAATCGACCGCGAAGGTGCGCAGGTCGCGGTTGTTGACCCCGATCAGGCGCGTCTTGAGGCGCGCGGCGCGTTCCATCTCGGCGGCGTCATGCACCTCGACCAGCACGTCGAGGCCCTGTTCGATCGCGGCGGCCTCGCATTCGGCCATGCAGGCGTCATCGATCGCGGCGGCGATCAGCAGGATCGCGTCGGCGCCGATGCTGCGTGCCTCGACGACCTGCCACGGGTCGACGGTGAAATCCTTGCGGAGCACGGGGAGGTCGCAGGCGGCGCGCGCGGCGATCAGATAATCCTCATGGCCCTGAAAATATCGGGCGTCGGTGAGCACCGACAGGCAGGTCGCGCCGCCTTCGGCATAGGCGCGGGCGTGCGCGGGCGGGTCGAAATCGGCGCGGATCAGCCCCTTGGACGGGCTGGCCTTCTTGATCTCGGCGATCAGCGCGTGGCGGCCAGCGGCGACGGTCGCGTCGAGCGCGGCGCGGAAGCCGCGCGGCGCGCTCTGGGCGGCGGCACGGGCGGTCAGGTCGGCGAGCGAGGTGGCGGCCTTGCGCGCGGCGACCTCAGTGCGCTTGGTGGCGCAGATGTCGGCGAGGATGGTCATGACCAGGCGATCCAGCGATCGAGGAGCGTGTTGGCGTGGCCGGCGTCGATCGCCTCGGCCGCCTGCGCCGCGGCGGCGCGCAGATCGGTCTGGCGACCGGCGAGCACCAGCGCGGCAGCGGCGTTGAGGAGCACGGCGTCGCGATACGCGCCGTGTTCGCCCGTGAGCAGGCGGCGCAGCGCGGCGGCGTTATAGGCGGGGTCGCCGCCGCGGATCGCGATCGTCGGGTGGCGCGCCACCCCGGCATCCTCGGGGACGATGCGTGGGGGTAGCGGCACGGCGCCGACCGTCACGACGCGCGTCGGGCCGGCGCCGGAGATTTCGTCGAGTCCTTCCTCGCCCGCGACCACGGCGGCGGCGTCGCTGCCGAGCTGCGCGAGCGCCTCGGCATAGATCGGCGCGTAATCGGGGCGCGCGATGCCGATCAGCTGGCGCGTGACATGCGCGGGGTTCGCGAGCGGACCCATCAGGTTGAAGATCGTCCGCCGACCGATCTTGCGGCGGATCGGGGTGATGCGGCGCATTGCGGGGTGATGATTGGCGGCGAACAGGAAGCAGATGCCGAGGTCGCGCAGCGTCGCCTCGGCCTGTGCGCCGGCACGCTCCATGTCGAGCCCGAGCATCTCGAGCGTGTCGGCCGCCCCGGCCTTTGAGGAGGCGGCGCGGTTGCCGTGCTTGGCGACCGGCACGCCGCACGCGGCGACGACGAGGCTGACCGCGGTCGAGACGTTGAGCGTGTGCTGGCCATCGCCGCCGGTGCCGCAGACGTCGATTGCATCGGCCGGGGCGGCGATCGGGATCAGCCGCTGGCGGAGGGCGCGCGCGGCCTCGGCGATCTCGATGCTGGTTTCGCCGCGTTCGGCGAGGCGGATCAGGAATTCGGCGACCGCTTCCTCACTGGTGCGGGCGTCGAGGATGTCGGCGAATGCCTGCGCCGCCGACTCGCGCGCCAGCGGCGACGACGGATCGGGCAGCAACGCCACGCTCGTCACGCGGCGATCCGACCCGCATGGTTGACGCCGGCGAGTCGCAGGAAGTTGGCGATCAGCTCGTGGCCGTGCTCGGTCGCGATGCTCTCCGGGTGGAATTGCACGCCGTGGATCGGCAGCTCGCGGTGGCGCAGCCCCATCACCGACGCGTCGCCGGCGGTGGCGTTGACGATGAGACTGTCGGGCACGTCGGTGACGATCAGCGAATGGTAGCGCGTCGCAGTGAACGGCGAGGGAAGCCCCGCGAAGACGCCGGTACCGTCATGCTCGACCGGGCAGGTCTTGCCGTGCATCAGCCCGCCACGCACGACCTTGCCGCCGAAATGCTGGCCGATCGATTGATGGCCGAGGCAGACCCCGAACAGCGGCCGGCGCGCCTCCGCGCAGGCGGCGACGAGATCGAGGCTGACGCCTGCCTCATTGGGCGTGCACGGGCCGGGTGAAATCAGGATCGCCTGCGCGCCGCTGGCCAGCGCCTCGGCGGCGGTGAGCGCGTCGTTGCGGACCACGCGAACCTCTGCGCCCAGTTCCATGACGTAATGGACAAGGTTCCACGTAAAGCTGTCGTAATTGTCGACCACCAGGATCATGCGTCCGCCATAGCCGATGCGCCGCCGACCGCAACCGCCGAGCGATGCGGCGCACCGAAGGAATGTTGCGTCGGCGCAAAGATTCGTCATGGCGGGGCAACCAGCGGCGCGGAGAAAAGCGCCCCCCTGCGCGTTCGCGGGATCAAGGAGAAAGACGATGCGCCGTCCGATGATCGCCCTGCTGAGTGCCGCAGTGCTGGCGTTGCCGACCGGGGTGGCGGCGCAGGTCCAGTCCGCCGGCGAGACCGGACGCGCGCCGCAGCGCGTGCGCAGCGTGACGCTGGAGGGCGACGAGAAATGTCCGGTCGCGCAGGGCGACGAAGTGGTGGTGTGCAGCCGTCTCAATCCCGACGAGCAGTTCCGCATTCCCAAGCCACTGCGCGACAGCGCCGAGCCGGCCGCGAAGAATCAGGCATGGGCGAACCGCGTCGCGACCGCCGATCAGGTGGGCCGCGTTGCGGGCGGGTTGCCCGATACGTGCTCGCCGGTCGGTTCGGGCGGGCAGACCGGTTGCGCGCTTTCGATGAACCGCGCGTGGGCGGCGGAGCGGCGTGCGGCGGAAAAGAACGATTCGATGATCCCCGGCGGGCGGTGAGCGGTCAGGGCAGATGATCGCCTTACCCGTCATCGGCGCCGTTCGTCGCCACGCCTCATGCTGGCGAGCGAGGGTAGAAGCACGATCCCGCATCAAGTCCGGGATGACGGCTGGGTTGTGGGCCCGCTAAGCAGGCAGGCATGTCCTTTCTCGATCGGCTGACGCTCGATCTGCCCTTGATCCAGGCGCCCATGGCCGGGGTTTCGACCCCGTTGCTGGCGGCGCGCGTGTCCGAGGCGGGCGGGCTTGGCTCGATCGGTGTCGGGGCGGTGGATGCCGTGGCGGCGCGGGCGATGATAGCGGAGGTGCGGGAACGCACTGCGCGCGCGTTCAACGTCAATCTGTTCGTCCACCAGCCGGCATCGGCCGATCCGGTGCGCGAGGCGAAGTGGCTCGCGTTTCTCGCGCCGGTCTTCGCGGAATATGGCGCGGCACCACCGGCATCCCTGCGCGAAATCTACCGGAGCTTCGCCGACGATCCCGAGATGCTGGCGATGCTGCTGGAGGTCGCGCCGCCGGTGGTCAGCTTCCACTTCGGACTGCCCGACGCCGACGTGATCGGCGCGCTACGGGCGCGTGGTATCTACACGATGGCGACGGCCACCAGCCTCGCCGAGGCGCGGTCGATCGCGGCCGCGGGGGTCGACGCGGTCGTGGCGCAGGGGATCGAGGCGGGTGGACATCGCGGCGTCTTCGATCCCGACGCGCCCGACGATGCGTTGGGAACAGTCGCGCTGACGCGGCTGCTGGTGCGCGAAGCGTCGCTTCCGGTCGTCGCGGCGGGCGGGATCATGGATGGCGCGGGGATCGCCGCCGCGCTCAATCTGGGCGCAGTCGCGGCGCAGCTCGGGACCGCGTTCGTCGCCTGCCCGGAATCGGCGGCGAGTGACGCCTATCGTGCCGCGTTGGCGGGAGAGGGCGGGTATCATACCGTGCTCACGTCGCTGATTTCTGGGCGACCGGCGCGGGCGCTCGCCACTCGGTTCACCGCGCTTGGCGAGCATCTCGCCGGGCGGCGGTCGCCCGCCTACCCGATCGCTTACGATGCGGGGAAAGCGCTGCACGCCGCGGCGGCGGCGAAGGGCGAACATGGGTTCGGGGCGCATTGGGCGGGGCAGGGCGCGCCGCTGGCGCGGGCGTTTCCGGCCGCCGCGCTTGTTCGGCTGCTGGGGGAGGAACTAGCGGCATCCCGGCAGTGAGCGGCTCACCGTTTAGACCTATCGCTCGCCCAGCAGCGACCCGATTGGCGAGCGGGGCAAGACCGGTGGCGTGTTGTCGGCGTAGGTGAGCCATTGTGCCCAGATCGCGAACGTCCGCAAGCGCGTCAGACGGATCTCGCAGTCCAGTTCCATCGTGCCGCGGATCGTTCCGCCGGACCAGTCGGCGAACACGGCGCCGCATTCTGCCTCGCGATACGACAGCCATCGCCGCTGTGAATCGACGAATTTGATCGCGACATCCTTGGCGCTGTTGCGCCGGAGACGAGCCAGCGCGGCGTCGTGGTAGCGGGCGAGTTCGGCCTCCTGCTTCGTCAGGTTCTGCCGGAGACAGGCTTCAACCGCCGGCGTGGTCTCGCCGCGACAGTCGATTGACCGGTCCTGATCAGCGAACAGGGTCAGGGCGGCGAGCAACAGCATGGCGAGTTCCCGCTAGGCGACAGCGCGATGCTAATCGTCGATCATTACGACTCGAAGGCCGAACGGGGTCGACGCGCAGCGCACCGTCATTGCCCGAAGTCCGGCGTCGATGCCTGCCGGACCGCCTCGCGCGCGGCGGCGAGGATCGCGCTGGCCTTGGCCTCGCATTCGCGCTGTTCATAGGCCGGATCGCTGTCGGCGACGATGCCCGCGCCCGACTGGACATGGATCGTGCCGTCCTTGACCACCGCGGTGCGCAGCACGATGCACGAATCCATCGACCCGTCCGGCGAGAAATAGCCGACGCCGCCGGCGTAGGCGCCGCGTTTTTCGGGCTCCAGTTCGGCGATGATCTGACAGGCGCGGACCTTGGGCGCGCCGCTGACCGTGCCGGCCGGGAAGCCCGCGAACAGCGCGTCGATCGCGTCATGCTCGGGTGCGAGCCGGCCGACGACGTTCGAGACGATGTGCATGACGTGGCTGTAGAATTCGATGCCGTAGCTGTCGGTCACTTGCACCGTGCCCGGGGAAGCGACCCGCCCGACATCGTTGCGGCCGAGGTCGAGCAGCATCAGATGCTCGGCGCGTTCCTTGGGATCGGCGAGCAGGCTGTCGCGGTTGGCGGCGTCCTCCAGCGCGGTCTTGCCGCGGGGGCGGGTGCCGGCGATCGGGCGGATCGTGACTTCGCCATCGCGGGCGCGGACGAGGATCTCGGGGCTCGATCCGGTCAGCGCGAAGCCGGGCAGGTCGAGGTGATAGAGGAACGGCGAGGGGTTGATGCGGCGCAGCGCGCGGTACAGCTCGAACGCGGGGAGCGGGAAGGGTGCGGTGAAGCGCTGCGCGAGCACCACCTGAAAGATGTCGCCGGCCGCGATATAATCCTGTGCACGCGCCACCATCTCGCCATAGCGGCCGGGGGCGAGCACGGGGGCGAGCGCGATGTCGGTGAGATCGGCGCGGGCGCGGGGCGGGAGCGCGGCGGCAGCGAGGCGCGCCTCGACCGCATCGAGGCGTTCCTCGGCCTCCGCGATCTGCGTGTCGGGCGCCTGCGCGGCATCGGGCCAGACCGGCGCGACGAGGAACAGCTCGTCGGCGAGGCGATCGAACAT
The DNA here is from genome assembly GCF_902506455.1 of Sphingomonas sp. 8AM. GTDB lineage: Bacteria > Pseudomonadota > Alphaproteobacteria > Sphingomonadales > Sphingomonadaceae > Sphingomonas. The sequence goes on from NZ_LR733844.1 coordinate 1,872,545, forward strand.
CAGGATCACGGTCGGGCGCACGAACATCAGATCGGGCAGGCCGAGCGCGTCCTGTTCGGGCTGCGGCAGTTTCTCGACCAGCCCGATCGTCTCATAGCCGAAATAGCCGACGAGGCACGCGAGCGCGCGCGGTAGCTCGGGCGGCAAATCCATACGGATCGAGGCGACGAGGTCGCGCAGCGCCGTCAGCGTGGGGGCGGCGCAGGGCGCGAAGGCGTTGCGGTCCTCCAGCCAGCGCGGGTTGATCTCGGCGCGGTCGCCTTGCGCGCGGAGCACGAGGTCGGGAGCGAGGCCGATCATCGAGTGGCGGCCGCGCACCGCGCCGCCCTCGACCGACTCGAGCAGGAAGTCGCCGCGCCCGGGCTCGATCAGCTTGAGCGCGGCGGCGACCGGCGTCTCGGTATCGGCGATCCGCCGCCGCCAGACGAGCGCGGGGCGGCCGGCGGCGAGCGCCGCAGCCGCCGCATCGGGGGCGTCACTGGCTGGCGTCGCCACCGAGCAGGTCCTTCTTCAGCGTGGCGATGGCGTCGGGATAGCGCTTGGCGCCCTGTGCGGCGGCGACAGCGTTGGCGAACTGCTGCGCATATTCGCCGCCGATCGCGCGGCCGAGATCGGCGCGGGTCGCCTGGATCGCCGCCGGCTGCTTGCTGGCGTCGCCGGGCACGATCTGCTCGACGCGCAGCACCAGCCAGCCGCGACCGTCGGGGGCCTGGATCGCGCGCGCGCTGCCCTGCTTCAGCCCGAACATCATCGCGAGCACCGGATTCACCTGCCCCTGATTGGCGGTGATCTGGGCGCGGGTCGCCTCGACGCGCTCGACCGGTGCCTTGACCCCGGCCTGTGCGACCGCGGCGGCGAGCGGGGTACCGGCGTTGACCCTGGCGACGATCGCGTTCGCGGCGGCCTGTGCGGCGCGGCGGGCGCGGTCGGCGGTGAGATCGGCGACTACCTTGGCGCGGGCCTGTGCGAGCGGGATCGGCGTGGCGGGGACGATGCGGTCGAGCGCGGCGATCGCGAATCCGCCGTCCTGCCCGATGCCGACCGTCGTCGGCGTGTCGCCGTCCTCGGCCGCGAAGCCGGCGGCGATCACCGGCGCGAGCGTCGCATCGGGCTGTGCCTGCGGCTGATCGGGGTTGATGCCGCTCGACAACACCGCCGGCGTGGCCTGCACGTTGAGCTTCTGGTCGCGCGCGACCTCGGCGATGTTGGCGTTGTCGGCCAGCGAATCCTCGACCGCGTCGCGGATCTTGCCGATCGCCTCGTTCGCTTTCTGCTTGGTCAGCGCGGCGACGATCTCCGGGCGGGCCTGCGCCAGCGTCTTGCCGGGGTCCTGCGTCGCCTTCTCGACGCGCGCGACGACGAAGCCGATCGAACCGCGCAGCGGACCGACGACATTGCCCTGCGACGCCGCGAACAGCGCGGCGGCGACCGCAGGCGAGGTCTGGGTGGCGAGCGCGGATTGCTCGACGGCGGTGATCGTGCGTGCTTCGAGCCCGGCGGCGCGCGCGGCGGTGGCAAGCGGGGTGCCGGACTTGACCTTGTCGGCGAGCGCCTGTGCCGCCTTTTGATCGAGCACGGTCGCCAGCGTCACGTCGCGGAGCGGCTTGGGCGCATATTTCGCCTTGTCGGCGTCATAGGCTTTCTGGATTTCGGCATCGCTCGGCACCGCCTGCGCCGCGACCTGCTGCGGCGTGACGAGCGCATAGCGGATCACGCGGCGTTCGGGCGTGGTGTAGCGCGCGACGTTGCGCTTGTACCAATCCTGCACCTCGGCCTCGGTCGGCGCGGGGCCGGATACCGCGGCGGGGATCAGCGCCGCCTGACCCGCGCGACGCTCGAGCAACAGCGAGGCGTAGCGGAGCGCGAGCTGCTGCGGGACCTGCGTGGCGCCGACCGTGGGGACGATCAGGAATTGCGCCATCGTCTCGCGGGCGATCTCACGCTGGACCTGCGCGTCGGTCATGCCGCGCTGCGCGATCAGGCGTAGATACGCCTGCTGGTCGAACTGGCCGGTCGCACCCGCGAAGGCCGGGATCGCCTTCAGCTCGCTGCCGACCAGCGCGCGGCTGACGCGCATGCCCTGTTCCTCGCCGAACGTCTCCAGCGCCAGCCCGGTCAGCGAGCGGGTGATGAGGCTCTCCACGCCACCGGCGCGCACGAAAGTCGCCATGTCGAGATCGGGCTGCTGCTGGCGCGCGGTGCGGATCTCGTCCTGCGCGCGGCGGCGGATGTCGTCCGCGGTGACCTTATCGCCGTCGACCGCGGCCAGCGGGTGGCCGAGCAGCCCGCCGCCGCTCGCCAGACCAGTGACGTCGCCGGCCGCGAACGCCAGCGCGATCACGATCAGGATGCCGAAGGTGACGATCATGCCGACCTTCGAATGGATGATGCCGCGGAGGAAGCTGAGCATGGAAGAGGCAGACCGGGACAGGAGTGAAGCTCGCCGCTTTAGGCACACGTCCGGCTGGCATCAAGCCGCGCACGCGTCTAACAGGTTTAACAACTGAATGGGGAGAAGCATGGTGCGGCGCAAGCTGGTGGCGGGCAACTGGAAGATGAACGGCGATCTGGCGTTGCTGGCGGAGCTGGACGCGGTGGCGGTGGCAGCGGCGCGGTTGCCCGAGGTCGACGTGGCGGTTGCGGTGCCGGCGACGCTGATCGCGCCGGCCGCCCAGCGGGCGCCGGGGCTGGCGATCGGTGCGGAGGACGTCCACGAGGCGGACAACGGCGCCTTTACCGGCTGCGTCTCGGCGGCGATGGTGCGCGAGGCGGGCGCGCGGTTCACGATCGTCGGGCATTCGGAGCGGCGAGAATATCAGAACGAGACGAGCCAGGACGCGTGGGCGAAGGCGGCGACGGCGCATCGTCATGGCCTGTCGGTGATTCTGTGTTGCGGCGAGACGGGGGCGGAGCGCGACGCCGGACGCGCCGAGCGCGTGGTGCAGGCGCAGATTGAGAAATCGCTGCCCGAGATGGCGAACGGCGACTGGCTGACGCTGGCCTATGAGCCGCGTTGGGCGATCGGCAGCGGGCGGACCCCGACGCTGGAGGAGATCGCCGCGATTCATGCGATCGCGCGCGCGAAGATGCGGCAGCTGATCGGCGAAGCGGCGGATGGGGTGCGGATTTTGTACGGCGGGTCGGTGACCGGCGACAATGCGCGCGCGATCATGGCGGTGCCGGATGTCGATGGCGCGCTGGTCGGGGGCGCGAGCCTGACCGCGGCGAAGTTCGTGCCGATTATCGAGGCGGCTGGGTGAGGGTGCCGGCGGTCGGGTAAGGTGGCGTCGCCCCTGCGGAGGCAGGGGCCTGTGGCTGTCTAGTTTTTTTGGGCGATTTGACTCACCGATGGGGGATCGTGTGTCAGGCCTTGCGCGGCACGACGCAGACATGGGCCCCTGCCTTCGCAGGGGCGACGGTTTCGAGACTGGAGTGCGCTTCTCTACCGTCGCCCCGGACTTGATCCGGGGCCCCGCTTCTTCTTGGCAGCCGGGCAGCAAGAAGCGGGATCCCGGATCAAGTCCGGGATGACGTAGAGAGTCGATTAGCCGAACTTTTTCTTTAGCAGCGCCCATGTCGCGCGAAGGCCGTAAGCCTCGCCGCCTTTCGGGCGACCCGGGCGCGCCGCCGGACGCCATGCGAAGGTGTCGAGATGCGCCCATGGCACGCTCGCCGGCACGAAGCGGCGCAGGAACAGCGCAGCGGTGATCGAGCCGGCGAAGCCGCCGTCGGGGGCGTTGACCATGTCGGCGACGTCCGACTTGAGCATGTCGTCGTAGCCGTCCCACAACGGCAGCCGCCACAGCGGATCGTAGACCGTCGTCCCCGCCGCGAGCAGCTCGCTCGCGAGCGTCTCGTCCTGCACGAACGTCGCAGGCAGATCGGGGCCGAGCGCGACGCGGGCCGCGCCGGTCAGCGTCGCGAAGTCGATCAGCAGGTCGGGGGCGCCCTCGACCGCCCTGGTCAGCGCATCGCCGAGGATCAGCCGCCCTTCGGCGTCGGTGTTGGTGTTCTCGACGGTCAGCCCCTTGCGCGTCGTGAGCACGTCGCCGGGACGGAAGGCGTTGCCGGCGATGGCGTTCTCGACCGCCGGGATCAGCAGGTGCAGCCGCACCTTGAGCCGCGCCTGCATGACCAGCGCGGCGAGCGCCAGCGCGTGCGCCGCGCCCCCCATGTCCTTCTTCATCAGCCGCATGCCCGACGACGGCTTGATGTCGAGCCCGCCCGAATCGAAGCACACGCCCTTGCCGACCAGCGCGACGCGTGGCGCAGACGGGTCGCCCCATTCTAGTTCGATCAGCCGCGGCGCGCGGTCCTTGCTCGCCGCCTGACCGACCGCATGGATCATCGGGTAACCGGTGGCGAGCGCGTCGCCGCGCGTGACGGTAACGGTCGCGCCATGTTGCGCGGCGAGCGTGTCGGCCTCCGCCTCCAGCTCGGCGGGGCCGAGGTCGCTCGCGCCGGTGTCGACCAGATCGCGGACGCGCGCGGTGGCGGCGGCGAGGCGGACGGTTTCGTCGATTGTCGCGACGTCGGTGGTGAGCAGCACGCGCAAGGCGGCGGGCTCGACCTTGCGGTAACGGGTGAAGCGATGCTGCGCGAGCAGCCAGCCGAGCCCGGCCGCGCCGGTCGCGCCGCCGTCGGCGAGCCGGTATGTGCCCTCGGGGAGCGTGTCGGCGAGCGAGGCGATCCGCCACGGCGAGTCGAGCGGCTCGTCGCAGACCAGCAGCATCGCCCACTCGTCCGCCGCGTCGCCGGGCAGGATCGCGCGATTGCCGGCGCGCCCGGTCACCTTGTTGGCGGCGATGGCGGTGCGGATGCGGACCGGCTGCGTCGCGAGCCAGTCGGCGAAGCGGTCGGGGTGGACGACGTGGATGTCGCGGGCGGGCTGGCCGCGATCGGGTTGGAGCAAAGCGGTAAAGTCGGTCATCGCGGGACCAAAGCAGGACTTGGGGCGGGGCGCAACGCGCGGTTCCCTTGCGCCACGCGCCATCCTACATCGCGCGCATGACGACACATTCGACTCGCATGTTGATCCTGGGCTCGGGCCCGGCCGGGCTGACTGCCGCGATTTACGGCGCGCGCGCCGGGATGGCGCCGATCGTGGTGCAGGGCATCCAGCCCGGTGGCCAGCTGACCACCACCACCGACGTAGAGAATTATCCCGGCTTCAAGGAGGTGATCCAGGGGCCGTGGCTGATGGAGCAGATGCAGGCGCAGGCCGAGCATGTCGGTACGCGGCTGATGTGGGACACGATCGTCGAGGTCGACCTGACCGCGCGTCCGTTCCGGCTGATCGGTGACGGCGGCGACGTGTATGAGGGCGAGGTGCTGGTGATCGCGACCGGCGCGCAGGCCAAGTGGCTGGGGCTCGACAGCGAGGATGCGATGAAGGGCAAGGGCGTCAGCGCGTGCGCGACGTGCGACGGCTTCTTCTATCGCGGCAAGAAGGTGGCGGTGATCGGCGGCGGCAATACCGCGGTCGAGGAAGCACTGTACCTGACCAATCACAGCGACGATGTGACGCTGATCCACCGTCGCGACACGTTGCGGGCCGAGCGGATCCTGCAGGAGCGGCTGTTCGCGCATCCCGGCATCAAGGTGCTGTGGAACAAGGAGGTTCGCGAGTTCGTCGACGGCGGCGGCACTGCCGGGCTGGTCGCGCTGACGCTGGAGGACACCGTCAGCGGTGAACATTCGCGGATCGATGTCGATGGCGGGTTCGTGGCGATCGGGCACCATCCGGCGACCGAGCTGTTCCGCGGGCATCTCGCGCTCGACGAGGACGGCTATATCGCAGTCGAGACGGGCTCGACGCGCACCAGCGTCCCCGGCGTGTTCGCGTGCGGCGACGTGATGGACAAGGTCTATCGGCAGGCGGTGACTGCGGCGGGGACCGGGTGCATGGCGGCGCTGGATGCCGAGCGGTTCCTGGCAGAGGCGGAGTTCGAGGCGATCAAGGAAGCGGCGGAGTAAGTCGTGTCGTCGCCCCGGACTTGATCCGGGGCCCGCTTTCTGGCTGCGGGCGAGAAGAGGAAGCGGAAGCGGAAGGCTAACGCTTTCAACTTCGTCATTCCCGCGCAGGTGGAAATCCAGACGCGCAGGTCTTCGTGAAAGTCGTAGCTGTCAGTGGTTCTGGATCCCCGCGGTCGCGGGGATGACGGAAGATCAAAACAGCGCCTTGCCCGCCACGAAGGTCACCAGTGCGCCAAACGTCTCAAGCATCTCGCCGTCGACTTCGTCGTCCTCGATGACGATGCCGAGCCGGTCTTCCAGTTCGGTCAGCACGCCGGCTACCGCCATCGAATCGAGCTCGGGCAGTGCGCCAAACAGCGGGGTGTCGGCGTGGAAGACGGCGACGCGCTCGGAGTCGAGCGCCAGCACGTCGACCAGCACTGCGCGCACGGTCGTCTCGATTTCGCTCGTTCCTTCGGGGATCACGCAACCTCCACCTTCGCCGCATCGGTCCGGCGGCAAGCCGGCGTCGCGTTAGGCGCAAGGGGTGGATTCCGCAACGCCTGAGCCTAGAAGCCGAACGCATGGTATCCCCTGATGCTACGCCGCGCCCGATCGACCATGTGCTGCTGGGAGCGCCGCATGCGCCCGCGCTGATCGATCGCGAGGGAGTGGTCGATTACGCCGCCGCCGAGGATGCGGTGGCGCGGCTGGCGGGGTGGCTGGCGGGGTTCGGGTTTGCGCCGGGCGCGCGGGTGGCGACGTGGCTGCCGAAGACGCGGGTGGCGTGCTGGATGCCGCTGGCGGCGGCGCGCGCGGGGCTGGTGCATGTGCCGGTCAACCCGGTGCTGCGGCGCGCGCAGGTCGCGCACATCCTTGCCGATAGCGGGGCGGCGCTGTTGCTGACACAGGCGGCGCGCGCGGCGACGCTGGAGGCGGGTGACGTGCCGGACGGGTGCCGGGTCGTGACCGAGGCGGGCGCGGGAAATCCTTTGCCGCGCTCGGACGCCGATCCCGATACGTTGGTCGCGCTCCTTTATACCTCGGGGTCGACGGGGCTGCCGAAAGGGGTGATGCTCAGCCATGCGAACCTGTGGCTGGGGGCGGTCGGGGTCGCGCACTATCTGGCGATCGCGCCCGACGATCGCGTGCTCGCGGTGCTGCCGTTCGGGTTCGATTACGGGCAGAACCAGTTGCTTTCGACCTGGGCGGCGGGGGCGTGCGTCGCGCCGCTCGATTATCTGACGCCGCGCGATGTCGTGAAGGCGGTCGCGCGAGTCGGGGCGACGACGCTGGCGGGGGTGCCGCCGCTGTGGACGCAGCTTCTGGAGAGCGACTGGCCCGACGACGTCGCCGGGCGGTTGCGGCGGCTGACCAACTCGGGGGGTGCGCTGACGCCGACGATGGTGCGCGCGCTGCGCGTGCGATTCCCGGCGGCGCGGCTGTTCCCGATGTACGGGCTGACCGAAGCATTCCGGTCGACCTATCTCGACCCCGATCTGGTCGATGCGCATCCCGAGTCGATCGGGCGCGCGGTGCCGTTCGCCGAGGTGCTGGTGGTGCGGCGCGACGGGTCGCTGGCGGCGGCGGGGGAGCCGGGCGAGCTGGTCCATGCCGGGCCGCTGGTCGCGCAGGGCTATTGGCGCGATCCGGAGCGGACCGCCTTGCGCTTTCGGCCAGCGCCGGCGGGGTCGCATTACGGCGGGATCGCAGTGTGGTCGGGGGACACGGTGCTGGCGGATGGCGACGGACTGTTGCGGTTCGTCGGGCGCGACGACGAGATGATCAAGAGCGCCGGTCATCGCATCAGCCCGCAGGAGGTCGAGGAGGCGGCGACCGCTGGTGCGGAGACGGCCGAGGCGGTGGCGGTCGGCGTTCCCGATGCGCGATCGGGGCAGGCGGTCGTGCTGGTCGCGCGCGGCGATCCGGCGGCGGAGGCCGCGCTGCGCGAGCGGCTCCGCCGCGAGTTGCCCGCCTACATGCAGCCGGTGCGGATCGAGTGGCGTGCGGCGCTGCCGCGCAACGCCAATGGCAAGCTGGACCGCGCGGCGATCGCGGCGGCGGTGAAGGAGGTGGGTGCATGAAGCCGATGGGGCCGATCCCGCCCGCCTTTGCTGCGCAGAGGGGCGCGCTGACGATCGGCGGGCACGATGCCACGGCGCTGGTCGCGGCGCATGGCTCGCCGCTGTTCGTGTACGACGCGGCGCTGATCGCGGCGCAGGTGGCACGGTTTCGTACGGCGATGCCGGCGGAGATCGACCTGCATTATGCGATCAAGGCCAATCCGTTGCCGGCGTTGCTGGAGCGGATCGCGCTGCTGGTCGACGGGCTGGACATCGCCTCGGCGGGCGAACTGGCGCGCGCGCTGGCGGTCAAGCCGGGCGCGGCGATCAGCTTCGCCGGGCCGGGCAAGCGTGACGACGAACTGGCGGCGGCGATCGCTGCGGGTGCGACGATCAACCTCGAATCCGCGGGGGAGGCGCGGCGCGCACTGGCGTCAGGCGAGCGGCTGGGCGTGGTGCCACGGCTCGCGGTGCGGGTGAACCCGGACCTCGAACTGCGCGGGTCGGGCATGAAGATGGGCGGGCGCGCCTCGCCCTTCGGGATCGACGCCGAACATGCCGCTTCGGTGGTGCGCGAGGTAATCGCGGCGGGAGCGGACTGGCGCGGCTTCCATATCTTTGCGGGTTCGCAGGCGCTGGACGTGGCGGCGGTGATCGAGACGCAGGCGGCGACGCTGGCGCTCGCGGCGCGGCTGGCCGAGGATGCGGGAGCGGTGCCGCCGCTGGTCAATCTCGGCGGCGGGTTCGGGGTGCCATATTTCGCAGGCGACGTGGCGCTGGATGTCGCGGCAGTCGGGGCGGCACTGGGCGAGGCGCTGGCGGTGCGCGGCGAGGTGCTGCGCGACAGCCGGTTTGCGATCGAACTCGGGCGCTGGCTGGTCGCGGAGGCGGGTGTCTATCTGACGCGCGTGGTCGACGTGAAGCAGAGCCGTGGCGAGACGTTTGTCGTGGTCGACGGCGGGCTCCACCATCAACTGGCGGCGAGCGGCAATTTCGGGACGGTGGTGCGCCGCAACTACCCGCTCGCGGTGGCGGCGCGGATGGGGACGGCGGCGGAAGGCGCGATGTCGGTGGTCGGCTGTCTGTGCACGCCGCTCGATCGGCTGGGTGACCGTATCGCGCTGCCCCCGGTCGCGGTCGGGCAGGTGATCGCGATCTTTCTGGCCGGCGCCTATGGTGCGACCGCCAGTCCGGCGGCGTTTCTCGGACATCCTGCGCCGGCGGAAATCGTGGTGTGATCCCGCGGTAGATGGTCATGCATGGCGATCAGGCGGCGAGGCCGGGGACGAAAGGAACGCCGTCCTGCTCGAGGCGGTCGCGCCCGCCGCGCTTCGCACGGTAGAGCGCGCGGTCGGCACCGGTGAGCAGATCGTTGAGCGTCGGGGTTACCGGGTCGCTTTCGGCGAGACCGATGCTGACGGTCATCCGCGCCGCGCCGGGCGTATGGCGCAGCTCGCGGACGCGCGCGGCGATGCGCAGGCCGAGCGCCGCTGCGTCGTCGCGCGATCCACCGGGCAACAGCACCGCAAACTCCTCCCCGCCGATCCGCGCCGGCACCGCCCCGACGACGCCGCCCGTCGCATCGAGCAACGCGCCCGCGAACAGGACCAGCGCACGGTCACCCGCCGAATGGCCCCAGAGATCGTTGACCTGTTTGAAATGGTCGATGTCGAGCATCAGCAAGGTCGCGCCGCGCGGATGCTCGGCGGCCGGCGTGGCACGTTCCAGGAATGCACGCCGGTTGAGCAGCCCGGTCAGCGAGTCGGTGGTGGCGGCCTCGCGTTGCCGCTGCGCCTCGTTGCCGAGTTCGAGCGAGGTGAGCGACAGCACGAGCGTGATGTAGATCGCGGTGTAGAGCAGCAGCCACAATCCCGGGAGCGACGAGGCGCTCGCAAGCGGGCGCACCTGCGCGCTATCCAGCCCCGAATAGCCGGCGAGCGCCAGCGAGGCAGCGGACACGAGCACGAGCAGCCCGCCGGTGAGCCAGCGCGCCGGCAAGCTGCGACCTTGGGCGTGGCGCAGCAATTCGCCGGTCATTGCCAGACAATAGAAGGTGAAGGCGAGCGTCGCGACGACGTTGCGCAGCGCCTCGGCGGCGAAGAACGCCGGGATCAGGCAGATCGTGGTCCATGCAAGGCTGCCGCTCCACACCACCCACGTCGGGCGCGATCGTGCGTGAACCAGCCGGACGCCGCCCCAAAGGAACGCGAAGACCTGAACGAAGCAAACCTGCGCCGCCCAGACGGTGATCCACGCCGGTGCGACGCCGCGCAGCATGTAGCAGAGACAGCCGAGCACCCCGGCGGTGATCGAACAGGCCACCCATAGATGAAGGCGCTGGTCGCGTCGGCCGAGCCACAGCGTCCAGAAATAAAGCGCCATGACCGCTTCGATCGCCATGCTGGCGATGAACAGCGTCGCCACGTCCAGCGTCACGGAATTCCCCCCGAATCACGGCCCCCCGGCGCGATATGGAGTGTATAGCCTTAACTTGACGCAAGCGGCAAGTGTCCGTCATATCTAGGTTTGTTATTTTATGTCGCGGCGCTCAATGAAAGAGCAGCGCGAGCGCACCGATCAAAGTCGCCCCGCCGATCGGCGCGATGAGCAGCAGCACGACGTTCAAGCCGATGATCACAGCCAGCGTCTTTTCCTGTTGCGCGGTCAAGCGCGGGCGGCGGCGCGGCGGCTGCCATGGCGGCGGTGGCGGCTGGTCGCGGAAGTCGACGAACATGCGCGTCCTTTGCGGGAGACCGTTGGAGGGCTGTGCCTCCGTAGCACGAAACGCTTTCTTCGTCGCCCCGGACTTGCTCCGGGGCCTCGCTTCTTGGCGGTAGGGGCAGATAGAAGCGCGATCCCGGACCAAGTCCGGGATGACGGGATAGCGGCGACGCTTACGCCGCTTGCGGGATCGGGTCGCGACGGCGGTGGCGGATATGGTCGTCGATCGCGGCGACGATCGGGTCGACCAGCTCGGGGGGCAGGGTGTGGCCCATGCCGTCGATCTCCAGCAGCCGCGCGCCGTCGATCGCCTGCGCCGTGGCGCGGCCGCCGGCAATCGGGACGAGCGGATCGTCGCTGCCGTGGATCACCAGCGTCGGCGCGGTGATCCGGCGCAGACGGTCGGTGCGGTCGCCGTCTGCGACGATCGCCGCCATCTGGCGCAGGAAGCCGGTCGGGCAGCGGTTGCGCAGCGTCTCGGCGCGGATCCGCTCGGCCATGATCGCGTCCTCGATCGGGAACCGTCCGCCGACCGCGCGCCCCGCCATCGTGCCGTGCGCAACGATCGCCTCGATATCGTCGCTCCTGGGGTGGCGCAGCAGCAGCGCGGTGGCGCGCATCGTCGGACGCGAGCAATGCGGGTGACCGGTCGTCGACATGATCGAGGTGAGCGTTCGCACCCGCTCCGGCCAGCGTGCCGCGATCAGCTGCGCGATCATCCCGCCCATCGAGGCGCCGACGACGTGCGCGCGCTCGATCCCGAGCGCGTCGAGCAGGCAGACCCCGTCCTGCGCCATGTCGGTAAGCGTGTAGGGAACCGCCGGTACGCGCCCGAACTGCATCTGCATCGCGGTCCATACGATGTGGGGCGTGCCGCATTCGTCGAATTTTGTGGAGAGGCCAACGTCGCGATTGTCGAAGCGGATCACGCGATAGCCATGCTCGACCAGGGCATCGACCATCGACTGCGGCCAGCGGACCAGTTGGGCACCAAGGCCCATCACCATCAGGATCGGTTGCCCGTCGCGCGGGCCTTCGTCTTCGAATTCGATCTGGATACCGTTCGCCGTGATCGTTGCCATCGTCTGCTCCGTTGCGCCTCCCGAATGTGACTCCGTGAAAGTGGACGAGTGTCCTTGTGCCCTGTGTCACATTAATGCAACGTTTCAGCTTCTGGTTCCGACCGTTTGTTTCATGTCCTTCGCGCAGGTGTCCCATGGCAGAACGCCTCCATCTCGAGCAGTTTCTCCCGTATCTGCTCTCGGTCACATCCAATCGCGTCAGCGGGCGGATCGCTGGCGCCTATGAGGCGTTGTTCGGTCTGACCGTGCCCGAATGGCGGCTGGTGACGCTGATCGCCGAATATGCGCCGGTGACGCAGGCGCAGCTCGGCGAGCGCAGCCGGATGGACAAGGTGACGGTCAGCCGCGCCGCGATCGCGCTGACCGAGCGTGGGCTGCTGACGCGCACCCCGAACGCCACCGACCGGCGATCGCACCATCTCCGCTTGAGCCCGGAGGGCGAAGCGCTGTACGCGCAGGTCGCGCCGCAGGCCGTCGCGCTGGAGCGCCGGATCTTCGGGCGTTTCGACGCGGACGAGCTGGCGCAGTTCACGGACATGCTGCGGCGGATCGACGCCGCGGCCGAGGAGGAAGACTGAATGGCGCAACTGCCGTTGATCGCGGGCGTGGAACTGGGCGGCACGAAGTGCATCGCGGTGCTCTCCAGCGGCCCCGACGCGATCCTGGAGGAAGTGCGCGTTCCGACCACCCGCCCCGAAGAGACGCTGCCGGCGCTCGAGGCGGCGATGGACAAGTGGCGCGGCGTCGCGGCGATCGGCATCGCCAGCTTCGGTCCGGTGTCGATCGATCCGCAATCGTCCGACTACGGCAAGATCACCTCCACGCCCAAGCCGCACTGGGCCGGGACGGACATCGCGCGGCGGCTGGCGGCGCGCTACGACGTGCCGGTCGGCTTCCACAGCGACGTGGTCGGCGCGGCGATGGCCGAGGCGCGCTGGGGCGCGGGGCAGGGGCTGGGCGATCTGGCCTATGTCACGGTCGGGACCGGCGTCGGCGCGGGGATGATCGCGCACGGGCGGCCGGTCGACGGGCTGACGCACAGCGAATTCGGCCACATCCGCCCGGTGCGGCTGCCCGGCGACGACTGGGCGGGATCATGCCCGTATCACGGCGCGTGCGTCGAGGGGCTGGCCGCCGGCCCGGCGATCGCGGCGCGGACCGGGATCAAGGGCGAGGACCTCCCGCACGATCACGCGGCGTGGGAGACGGTGGTCGGCGCGCTGTCGTCGCTGTTCGCGACGCTGACGCTGACCGGCGTGCCGCGGCGGATCGTGCTGGGGGGCGGCGTGATGGTCGGCAACCCGTGGCTGCTGCCGCGGCTGCGTGCGGCAACGGCGGCGAGCCTGAACGGCTATGTCGCACTATCGGCGGTGGCGGATATGGACACGTTCATCGTGCCCGCCGCGCTGGGCGGGAATGCCGGGCCGCTGGGCGCGGTGGTGCTGGGCGCGCAGGCACTGGAGGATCGGACCGGGACCAAGGTGCTGGTATCGTGACCATCGTCACCCCGGACTTGTTCCGCGGCGACGGGTGGCGCGGTGTGACCTCAACCTGATCCGTCATTGCGAGCGCAGCGAAGCAATCCAGAGTTGGACCAGGACGCCCTGGATTGCTTCGCTGCGCTCGCAATGACGATTGGCTTTGTGCCCTGATCAGCTCAGCGCATATGCCTCAGCCGCGGCGACCTGTTCGTCGCTGGGCCGCACGCCGGTGTAGAGGACGAATTGTTCCAGCGCCTGCAGCATCGCGATCTCCGCACCGGTGACGACCGTCTTCCCCGCCGCCTGCGCGGCGCGAAGCAGCGGCGTTTCTACCGGTTTGGCCACCGCATCGATGACGATCTGCGCCGCGGCGATCTGCTCGGGCGCGAAGGCAAGCGCGTCCTGATCCGCGCCGGTCATGCCGAGCGGGGTGACGTTGACGAGCAGCGCCGCCTCACCGTCCGCCTCCGCCTGCCAGCGGCAGCCGAGCCGGTCGGCGAGTGCGCGTCCGGCGACCTCGTTGCGCGCGACGATCGTGCCGTCGGGAAAGCCGGCGTCGACCAGCGCGGTGGCGACCGCCTTGCCCATCCCGCCGCTGCCGCGCAGCAGGAACGGCACGCGCGGCAGGTCCGCGATCAGGTCGCGCACCGCGCTGTAGTCGGTGTTGTAGCCGAGCAACTCGCCATCGGTGTTCACGATCGTGTTGACGCTGTCGATCGCCGCCGCGCTGTCGCGCAGCCCGTCGAGCATCGGGATCACCGCTTCCTTGAACGGCATCGACACTGCGCAGCCGCGAATGCCGAGCGCGCGGATCCCGGTGATCGCGCCGGCCAGATCGTCGGTGGAGAATGCCTTGTAGACATAGTCTAGTTCGAGCGCGTCGTAGAGATGATTGTGGAAGCGCGACCCGAAGGTGCCGGGGCGCGCAGCGAGCGACATGCAGAGGCGGGTGGCGGGGCCGATCGGCGGCTTCATCGGCAAATCCTTCGTTTTCAAAGCGGCAGCGCAGGCTGAACGACCTCTTCGTCGCGCAGGATGCCCGACAGCGTCAAGCCGAGCAGCCGGATTCCGCCCGGTGTCGGTAGCAGCGGCAAGAGCAGACCGCGCCCGAGATCGAGCAATTGTCCTCGCGTGTCGATCGTACCGGTGACCGAGCGGGCACGGGTGAGCGTGGTGAAATCGGCGCGGCGCAGTTTCAGCGTCGCGGTGCGCCCGCGCACGTCGGCACGCTCGACGCGCGTCCAGGCGGCAGCGGCGACCGTCTCCAGCGCCGCGTCGATCTCGGCCGGGTCGGTGAGGTTGGTGTCGAAGGTGCGTTCGGCGCCTACCGACTTAGCCTGACGCTCGGCACGGACCGGGCGGTCGTCGATCCCGCGCGCCGCGCCGTGGAGATAATCGGCGTGGCTGCCGAAATGCGCGCGCAGGAACTCGATCGGGCGGTCGCGCAGGTCGGCGCCGGTGTGGATGCCGAGCCGCGCCATCTTCTCGGCAGTGACCGGGCCGATCCCGTGGAAGCGCTTGACCGGCAGCGCGGCGACGAACGCCGCGCCCTTGGCGGGCGGGATCACGCACAGGCCGTCGGGCTTGTTCTGGTCCGAGGCGAGCTTGGCGATGAACTTGTTGTAGCTGACCCCGGCCGAGGCGGTCAGCCCGGTATCGGCCTTGATCCGCGCGCGGATCTCGGCCGCGATCGCGCTGGCCGAGCCGAGCGCGCGGCGATCCTCGCTGACGTCGAGATAGGCCTCGTCAAGCGACAGCGGCTCGATCGCGTCGGCGTAATCGGCGAAGATCGCGTGGATCTGCCGGCTGACCGCGCGATAGACGTCGAAGCGCGGCGGCACGAACACGAGGTCGGGGCAGCGTCGCGCCGCGACCACCGACGGCATTGCCGACCGCACCCCGAACTCGCGCGCCTCATAGCTCGCCGCTGCCACCACTCCGCGCGCGCGATTGCCGCCGACCGCGACCGGGCGCCCGCGCAGTTCGGGAGCGTCGCGCTGTTCGACCGACGCATAGAAGGCGTCCATGTCGATGTGGATGATCTTGCGAGCGGTGGCCACGGGTGGGTCGTGCTTTAGCAGCGGCTTACCCGGCTCGCCAGCATTTTGCGGAACAAAGCGGGTATATGGCCGGCGGGATGTGGTCGATTTACCGCCGTTTGCCCTAAGCCTGTCGAAGCCTGTCCTGAGCGCCTGCCTTGGCAGGCAGTCGAAGGGGGCGTGTTACGGCACACGTGCTTCGACAAGCTCAGCACGAACGGGGTGAGGGGGTGGCTTGGTGCGGATTTGGTGGGGGCGGCTCAGCGAACATTGAGGCCGCGCGCGCGGCCTCCTAGAGCGTGATGACGTCACCTTGATCCGTCATCGCGAGCGTAGCGAAGCAATCCAGAGCCGGACCAGGACCCCCTGGATTGCTTCGCTGCGCTCGCAATGACGGACGAACGGTTCCACTTCATGTCATCGCACTCTAGCGCAGCGCGCTGACGGCGGGCGTATCGAGGCAGGCGAGCATCGCCGCGGGCGTGGTCGTCGGCGCGGGGGGCGGCGTGGTCGCGAGGGGCACCTCGACCGTCCGTCCAATCGCCACCGCGTCGAAGCCGGTGCGGTTCAGGCACTTCATCGCCGCCGACAGCATCCGCGGCGGGGTGTCGCGCGCCTCGTAGGACAGCCGGAACGTGCCCCAGTGGATCGCCAGTGCGTGCGCCGCGCGCAGTCGCTCGAACACCAGTGCGGCGTGTGCGGGGCCGATGTGCGCACCCGACACCATCTGGCCGGGGACGAAGCGGAAGGCGCCGATCGGCAGCAGCGCGAGCCGGATCGGGCCGAGCGCGGCGGCTTCGGCGGGCCATTGCCCGTCGCCGAAGCCGGTGTCGCCGGCGAAAAACAGGTTACCGCCGGTGGGGAACTGCACGACGAAGCTCGACCACAAGGCGCGGTTGCGATCGGCGAACCAGCGGCTGCCCCAGTGATGGTTGCGGGTCACCGCGACGCGCACGCCGGGGCGAACCTGCACCGCGCCGCGCCAGTCGAGCGCGGTGGCGCGCGCGCCGGTCTGCGCGATGACGCTGTCGTTGCCGAGGCTGGTCACGATCGTTGGACGGTCGCGCTGCCAAAGTCGCTTGAGCGTCGCCTTTTCGAGGTGATCGTAATGATTGTGGCTGACCAGCACGAGATCGATGTGCGGCAGGTCCTCGAAGCGGATGCCGGGCGCGGCGACGCGGCGCGGGCCGAAGCCGAGCGGGCCGGCGCGTTCGCCCCAGACCGGATCGGTGAGGATGTTGAGCCCCTGCGTCTGGATCAGCACGGTGGCGTGGCCGACCCATGTGACGAGCATCCGCGTGCCGGCGACGCGCGCCGGCGGGCGGGCGGGCGTAACCGCGACGGTGTCGGGCCAGACGGGGCGGTCGTCGCTGCCGGTCAGTTGCCGCCACAGGAACCCGCCGCGGCTGCCGCCGGCCGGCGGGGCCATCGTGTCGTCGCCATCGGGGTTGAAAAAGCGCGCGCCGTCATAATGATCGGTCGCCGGGCCTTCGTAATAGAGCCGGTCGAGGAAGCGCGGGACGATCGTGATCGCAGGGCCGATCGCGATAACGAGCAACAGCATGGCGGCGAGAAGTGCCTTGGCGATCTTGCTGACGACCGGCACGCGCCGTTCCTTCCGCGGGAGGTGAGGTGCCGGAATGATCGCGGAGGCGGTTCGATCCCGTTGCGAACGGGCGTTCGTCATTGCGAGCGCAGCAAAGCAATCCATGGCGTCCTGGTCCGGCGCCGGATTGCTTCGCTACGCTCGCAATGACGGAAGCGAGCACGCGGCTGCCTCTTCTAGGGCCGATCGACATTTATCGGCTACCCGCCTTCTCGTCATCCCGGACTTGATCCGGGATCCCGCCTTAACCGCGATGGCGAAAGAAGCGGGGCCCCGGATCAAGTCCGGGGCGACAATAGCTGGCTTACTGGCAGGCGAGGCACTCGTCATAGTCGGTCGTCTCACCGATCGAGAATTTCGGCGTGGCGATCGTGTTGTCGGCCTCGACGCCGCCCGATCCTTCCGAGCCCGCGAAGCCGGCGCGCTGCACCGACTTGGAGCGGAGATAATAGAGCGACTTGATCCCCAGTTCCCACGCGCGGAAGTGGAGCATCAGCAGGTCCCACTTCTCGACGTCGGCCGGGATGAAGAGGTTCAGCGACTGCGCCTGATCGATGAACGGCGTGCGGTCCCCGGCGAGTTCGAGCAGCCAGCGCTGGTCGATCTCGAACGACGTCTTGAAGCAGTCCTTTTCCTCCGGCGAGAGGAAGTCGAGGTGCTGGACCGAGCCGCCGTGTTCGAGGATCGAGTTCCACACCGTCTCGGCGTTCTTGCTCTTCTCGTTGAGCAGCTTTTCAAGATACGGGTTCTTGACCGCGAAGCTGCCCGACAGTGTCTTGTGGGTGTAGATATTCGCGGGGATCGGCTCGATGCACGCGCTGGTGCCGCCGCAGATGATCGAGATCGATGCGGTCGGCGCGATCGCCATCTTGCAGCTGAACCGCTCCATCACGCCGACGTCGGCGGCATCGGGGCAGGGGCCACGCTCCAGCGCCAGCACCATCGACGCCTCGTTTACCTGCGCGTTGATCTGCTTGAACATGCGCAGGTTCCAGCTCTTGGCCATCGCCCCTTCGAACGGCAGCCCGCGTGCCTGCAGGAACGAGTGGAAGCCCATCACGCCCAGACCCACCGAACGCTCGCGTGCCGCGCTATAGGCCGCACGCTCCATGCCGGGTTCGTGGCGGTCGATGTAATCCTGCAGCACGTTGTCGAGGAAACGCATTACGTCCTCGACGAAACCCTTCTCGTCCTTCCACTGGTCCCAGGTTTCGAGATTCAGCGACGACAGGCAGCAGACCGCGGTGCGATCGTTGCCGAGATGGTCGGTGCCGGTCGGCAGCGTGATCTCGCTGCACAGGTTCGAGGTCGAGACCTTGAGCCCCAGTTCGCGGTGATGCTTGGGCATCGTCGAGTTCACATGGTCGGAGAAGACGATGTACGGCTCGCCGGTCGCGAGGCGGGTCTCGACCAGCTTCTGGAACAGGGCGCGCGCATCGACGGTGGCGCGGACGGTCTTGTCCTTTGGCGACAGCAGCTGCCATTCCGCGCCCTCGCGCACTGCCGCCATGAACGCGTCGGGGATCAGCACGCCGTGGTGGAGATTCAGCGCCTTGCGGTTGAAATCGCCCGAGGGCTTACGGATTTCGAGGAATTCCTCGATTTCGGGGTGCGAGATGTCGAGGTAGCAGGCCGCCGAGCCGCGGCGCAGCGAACCCTGCGAGATCGCGAGCGTCAGCGAATCCATGACGCGGACGAACGGGATGATCCCGCTGGTCTTGCCGTTGAGCCCGACCGGCTCGCCGATCCCGCGGACGTTGCCCCAATAGGTGCCGATCCCGCCACCGCGCGACGCGAGCCAGACGTTCTCGTTCCAGGTCTTGACGATGCCGTCGAGGCTGTCGGGAACCGAATTGAGGTAGCAGGAGATCGGCAGACCGCGCCCGGTGCCGCCGTTCGAGAGCACCGGAGTCGCCGGCATGAACCACAGCTTCGAGATGTAGTCGTACAGCCGCTGTGCGTGCGGCTGATCGTCGGCATAGGCGCTGGCGACGCGGACGAAGAGGTCCTGATAGCTTTCGCCCGGCAGCAGGTAGCGGTCCTTGAGCGTCTCCTTGCCGAAATCGGTCAGCAGCGCGTCACGGCTGTGGTCGACGTCGAGCGGGAAGGGCGCGGTGCGCGCGCCGTGCCTGGCGATCGCCTGTTCGGTGGCGGTCGCTTCGGCTACCGCCGAAGTCGCTGCCGCGGTCATCGTGTCGATCATGTCTGCGCTCATCGCCTCGGCGTCCGTGGTGGTGAAGTTCATGCTCGCGCGTCCCGCCTGTCAGTGGTGCGATCCGTGCGGATCGGCTGTTCGAAGTTCGTGGCCGGTCACGCCAGCGATGGGGGGCATCACGCGCCACCGTACCACTGCTAGCGGCGCGACCCGGCCTCTACCTCTACAGATTGTGGCAGATGGGCGGGACAGGCAAGACCCCCGTTCGTGTGCTGCGATCGCGCGGCAGCGGCGACGCGCGGACTTCCGCGGCTTTCCGAAAGCGCAAGGCGGCAAATTTTTTTTCGCCATCCCGGGTCGCCGGACGCACGACGCGCGGCGCTGTTGCCGCGCGACGAGCGCGCTTATAGAGCGTCGCCATGACGACCGTGATCCGTACCGCCGACCTGATCGAGAGCGTCGCCGACGCGCTCCAGTTCATCAGTTACTATCACCCGATGGATTACATCCGGGCGCTGGGCACTGCCTACGATGCGGAGCAATCGCCCGCCGCCAAGGACGCGATCGCGCAGATCCTGACCAACAGCCGGATGTGCGCGGAGGGGCATCGCCCGATCTGCCAGGACACCGGGATCGTCAACGTCTTCGTCAAATGGGGCATGGACTGCCGGCTCGACGACAACAGCCGCTCGATGCAGGAAGTCGTCGACGAGGGCGCGCGCCGCGCCTACCTCCACCCCGAGAACAAGCTGCGCGCCTCGGTGCTCGCCGACCCGGCGTTCACGCGCCGCAACACCAAGGACAATACGCCGTGCGTGCTGCACGTCGAGATGGTGCCGGGCACGACCGTCTCGGTCGATGTCGCGGCCAAGGGCGGCGGCAGCGAGAACAAATCGAAGTTCAAGATGATGAACCCCAGCGACTCGATCGTCAACTGGGTGGTCGAGATGCTGCCGCAGATGGGCGCGGGCTGGTGCCCGCCGGGGATGCTCGGCATCGGGATCGGCGGGACCGCCGAACATTGCGTGCTGCTCGCCAAGCAGGCGCTGATGGAGCCGATCGACATGGGACCGCTCAAGGCGCGCGGGCCCCGGAACGATCTCGAGGCGCTGCGGATCGAGATCTTCGACAAGGTCAATGCGCTCGGCATCGGCGCGCAGGGGCTGGGTGGTCTCTCGACGATCCTCGACGTCAAGATCAAGGACGCGCCGTGCCACGCCGCGGGCAAGCCGGTGGCGATGATCCCGAATTGCGCCGCGACCCGCCATGCGCATTTCACGCTCGACGGGTCGGGGCCGGCGTTCCTCGAAGCGCCGAAGCTTTCGGAATGGCCGGACGTCAACTGGACGCCCGACAAGGCCGCGATCCGCGTCGATCTCGACACGCTGACGCCCGAGGTGGTGCAATCGTGGAAGCAGGGCGACCGATTGCTGCTCAACGGCAAGATGCTGACCGGGCGCGACGCCGCGCACAAAAGGATCGCCGACATGCTGGCGAGGGGCGAGGCACTGCCGGTCGAATTCAAGGGGCGCGTGATCTATTATGTCGGCCCGGTCGATCCGGTCGGCGAGGAAGTGGTTGGGCCGGCGGGTCCGACCACCGCGACGCGCATGGACAAGTTCACGCGGATGATGCTCGATCAGGGCTTGCTCGCGATGGTCGGCAAGGCCGAGCGCGGCCCGGCCGCGACCGATGCGATCCGCGAGGCGAAGAGCGCGTATCTGATGGCGGTCGGCGGCGCGGCCTATCTGGTCGCGCGCGCGATCAAGGGCAGCAAGGTCGTCGGGTTCGCGGACCTCGGGATGGAGGCGATCTACGAATTCGAGGTGTCCGACTTCCCGGTGACGGTGGCGGTGGATGCCGAGGGCAACAACGTCCACCAGCTCGCGCCGCTGGTGTGGCGCGAGAAGATCGCGCGTGAGGGATTGCTGGTCGGGGCTTGACGACGTTTCATCATTGCGAGCGTAGCGAAGCAATCCAGGGCGTCCTGCGCCGACTCTGGATTGCTTCGCTACGCTCGCAATGACGGAGGGCGTTAGACGCGCGGCCGGCGGCCCCACGGCTCCTCGCGAAACCACTTGGTGATGATGTATTTGGTGCCCTCCAGCACCGCCATCCCCTCATGCAGTGTCGCGGTGTTCGGGCTGCCGTCGGGGTTCATATTGTCCCACGCCAACAGCATCCCCTTGCGCGGCGCGACGCGCAGGCCGCCCTTGGGGAACCAGGTCGCACCGCCCTCCTCGACATCGTTGAGGTAGATCATTGCGGTGAAGGTGCGCTGTCCGCCGTTCTCACGCATCGCCGGCCAGTAGCTTTCGGCCTCGTGGAAATAATCGTGGTGGGCGCGGAAGAGCTGACCCGGCGCGTAGCGCTGCCCCTGCATCGTCTCGCCGAATTCGGCCGCGATGCCGAGCGAGGCGGCGATATATTCGTCGATCTGGCGGATGCCATCGGCGTTGCGGTCCATGTCGCAACTGTCGCTGGTGCGGCTGGCGGGGCCGCCGCGATCGCTGAACAGCGTCGAGGGGCGGCGGTTGCCGTCGATCACCTGCACCAGCCAGTCGCAATTGGCGGCATCGAGGAAATCGGGGCAGCGCCATGCCGCGACCGTATCGCTGGGCAGGCGCTGCATCCGCGGATCGGCGTCAAGCCGCGCCGCCACCGCCGCGCCCTGCCGGGCACGGACGGCGGACGGGTGGCCGGGCGGAGTGGTGGCGAGCGACATGCCCACATCTGTGTCGCCCGGCCCTGCGACTTTCAAGCCACCACGCTCACTCGAAGATGCCGTGGATCACGTCGACCACCGTGCCGTCCTCGATGTCGACCAGCAGCGCGTCGTCGTAGTAGCGTACCCAGCGATACGGCTCCTCGGCATCGGGCAGGCTATAGGCATAGGGATCGTAGATCCAGTACCTTGGCGTGTAGAGCATTGGCGCGATCGCGATCCCGACGCCGAACCGGCGGTAGCCGCTGTCCCAGCCATAAGGCGCGTAATAGCGCGGCAGGCGGAAAACCGAACGTCGTTCGTTCCGGTAACGGTTCCAGTCATATTGCGGTTCGCGCCGCCAGCCGCGGTCCCACTGCCGATTGCTGTCGGCGCGCCAGACGGTCGCGGGCGGCCGCGGCGCGTCGCGACGCTCGTAGCCGCGGCGATCGGGATCGGCCCGCCACACGCGATCCGGCGCCTGCCGTGCAGGGTCGCGCCAGTCGTCGCGGCGTCCTTGCGGTTCGCGCCCGCCACGCCAGTCGCCACGCGGCGCGAGCGGGCGTTCGCTGCGCCAGTCGCCGTCAGGGGCCGGTGGGCGCGGCACGCCGTCGACCCGGCGGTCGCCGCGTGGTTCGGGAGAACGCCCGCTCCGCCAGTCGCCGTCCGGGGCAGCCGGGCGGAACGCGCCGTCGACCCGCCGATCATCGCGGGGCACGGGCGGACGCTCGCTGCGCCAGTCGCCGTTCCGCACGTCAGCCCCGCTGTCGCCGCGCCCCCAGCCGGCAGGGTCGCGGCGCTCCGGCGCGCCTTCGCGTGCCCAACGGCGCGGTGCCGGTTCCGGCGGGCGCGCGATCTCGGCAGCCGGAGCGGGGCGCGGCGCGGGTTCGGGGGCCGGGGCGGGGCGCTCGGCCCGCTCGCGCCGCCACTGCCCGCGATCCATCGACCGTCCGTCCTGCGCGAGCGCCGGCGGCACCAGCGCCGTCATCGACAACAACCCCGCGATCATCGCCTTCAGCATCGCCATCCTCCGACCATCATGGCGACCTTATGCGCTGCGATCCGACAACGAAGACTGAACCGGTCGTGCAGCCGATTGAAAGCCGCGCGTCACGCTTCGGCGAGGATCGCGCGTACGCGCTCCAGCAGCACCCGGCGAGGATAGGGTTTGCGGATCAGCCGATCCTCGCTGACCCCCTCCATGTCGGACGGATCGGCGTGACCGGTGACGAACAGCACAGCAACGCGCTCATGCAGATCCTGCAGCCGCCGCGCGAACTGGATGCCGGTCATGCCGGGCATCGCGATATCGGTAACCACCAGCCGGATCGCGGGTTCGTGGCGCAGCGCCTCCAGTGCCGACTCGCCGTCGGCGGCCTCGATCACGCGACAGCCCGCCTCGCGCAGCGCCTCGACCGCCACCTGTCGAACGCGATCGTCGTCGTCGAGCACCATCACCGTCGCGCCGTCGAGCGGCTCGGTCGCGGCCAGCGCGGGGGCGTCCTGCGCCGCATCTGCGGCGGCCGCGGCCCGCGGCACGAACACGCTGACGGTGGTGCCGCGCCCCGGCGCGCTGTCGATCCGCACCCCGCCGCCGGATTGCTTGGCGAAGCCGAACACCTGCGCCAGTCCCAGCCCCGAGCCCTTGCCGACTTCCTTGGTGGTGAAGAATGGCTCGAACGCGCGCGCCAGCACCGCCTCGGACATGCCGGTGCCGGTATCGGTCACCGCCACGCGCACGTAATCGCCCGCTGGCGGCTCCTCGGCGCGCTCGGGCGGGCCCAACGTCGCGTTGGCGACCGACAGCAGCAGCGTCCCGCCGCCGGGCATCGAGTCGCGGGCATTGATCGCGAGGTTGAGGATGATCAGTTCCATCTGCGTCGGGTCGACGAGCGCGGGCCAGATGCCGTGCGGGGTGTGCGTCTCGATTGCGATGTCGCGGCCCAGCGTGCCGCCGAGCAGTTCGAGCAGCCCGGTCACGCTGCGATTCATATCGACGACCTTGGCCTCCAGCCGCTGCCGCCGCGAGAAGGCGAGCAATTGCGCGGTCAGCGCAGCACCGCGCTCCGCCGCGATCCGGACATGCTCCAGCCGTGGTTCGAGCCGCGGGTCGAGCAACCCGCGCTTGCCCGCCGCGACCAACGAGTCGACGTTGCCGAGGATCACGGTGAGCAGGTTGTTAAAGTCGTGCGCCACGCCGGAGGTCAGCTGTCCGATCGCCTCCAGCCGCTGCATCTGATGAAGCGTTTCCTCGACGCGTTGGCGCTCGGCGATCTGCGCGGTCAGCTCGGCGGTACGCTCCGCGACTCGCGCCTCCAGCCGCTCGCCCGCGAGATGCGAGTCGGTCACGTCGATCGCGCAGGCGGTATAGCCCTGAAAGGCGGCGCCGATGAAGCGCGGGCGCGCCTCGATGTGCATCCAGCGCGTCCTGCCGTCGGGGGTGAGCAGCGGATGTTCGCCGCTCAGCGTGCGCGGGGACTCGAACCAGCCGCCGCGGGCCGACAGGGCGGCGTCGCGCCGGTCGGCGCGGAGCAGATCGCCCCAGCCGCGTTCCTCGATCATCTCGGGCGCAACGCCGAGGATCGTCTCGAATCCGCGGCTGGCGAAGGTGACCTGACCCTGCGGATCGGTCATCCACACCAGCGCGGGCAGACTGTCGGCGAGCGTGCGGAAGCGTGCCTCGCTCTCGCGCCATGCCTCGGTCTGCAATTTGCGCGCGGTGATGTCGATGATCGTGCCGACCACGCGCAAGCAGGTGTCGCCGTCGAAGATGCCGCGCCCGCGCACCGACAGCCAGCGGACGCCACCGACGCGTTCGTGCGCGACCCGGTATTCGACGTCGAAGAGCGCGCGCGTCGCCGGGTCGATCACCGGCAGGAACGCCTCCTGCAAGATCGGGCGATCATCGGGCTCGATCAGATTGCGGAATGCATCGCGGGACATCGGCGCACTGTTGGGCGGGAGCCCGTAGAGCGACATGCCGAGCGGCGAGCAGCTGAAGCGGTCGTGCCGCAGGTCATAGTCCCAGGTGGCGATCTCGCCGGCCTCGGTCGCCTGTTCGAGTGACGCGCGCCCGCGCGCCAGCGCCTCGCGTGCGCGGTGACGGTCGGTGCGGTCGATCCCCTCGATGAAGATCGCGGCGACCGCGCCACGCTCGTCGGTTATCGGCTGGCAGATGAAGTCGATCCAGAAGTCGCGCAGCATGCCCGGCGTCGCGCTTGGCAATTGCACCGGCATGTCGACCGCGCGGAACGGCTTGCCGGTGCGGCGGACCTCGTCGAGCTTGTCGATGAAGCCGATCGCGGCGACCTCGGGCAGCGCCTCGGCGTAGCGTCGCCCGACCAGCTCGCGACCGCCGCTCATCCGCCGGTAGGTCGCGTTCGCCAGCTCGATGACATATTCCGGGCCGCGCAGCACCGCGATAAAGCCCGGGGCCTGGTCGAACATCTGGCGCAGCCGTTCGCGCTCGCGCGTCGCGGCCTCGACGGTACGGGTGCGCTCGGTGACGTCCGACACCACGCCCAGCACGCCGCCCACCGTTTCGTCGTCGAGCATCACCGCGGAGAGCGAGATGTCGAAGTGCACGGCGACGGGCTGACCGTCGGCGAGAATTTCGAAGCGGCGATTGCCGAGCGTCAGCGTCCGTGCGGTCGCGAAAACCTCGTCGACCATCGGCGCCACCTCGTCCCACGCGCGATGCCAGCGCTTGTCCGCGGGTTGACCGAGCGCGCCGGGATGGCGTTCGTGGAGCAACGCGGCATAGGCGTCATTGTAGAAGACCCGGCGCTCCGGCCCCCAGACCAGCAGCGTCTGCGCGCCGACCGGCAGCATCAGCTCCAGAGCCGCGCGGAGCGGCGCCGGCCACGCCGCGATCGGCCCCAGCGACGTGCCCGACCAGTCCATCGACCGAAGCAGCTTCCCGACTTCTCCTGCGCGCGCAAAGGGTTGCCGGGCGCTGTCCTCGCGGGGAAGGGAAGGCATCATCCTCACTGATGTAGCTTAGGCGAGGCGCCGCGAACAGTTGGCAAAGTTACCTCGCGCCCGGTATTCGATCGCGATGAACCCAGCCTTCCGCTCGCTGCATCGCCACGGCATGGTGCGCGTCGCCGCCGCCACCCCGCTCGCCACCGTCGGCGACCCCGCCACCAACGCCGCAACCGCGATCGCGATCGCGCGCACCGCACACGACGCGGGCGTCGATCTGGTGGTTTACCCCGAGCTGAATCTCAGCAGCTACGCAATTGACGACCTGCACCTGCAATCGGCGTTGCAGTGCGCGACGCGCGAGGCGATCACGGCGGTGGTGGCGGCGAGCGCGGGGCTGCGCCCGGTGCTGCTGGTCGGTGCCGCGCTGGAACGAAGCGGGCGGCTCTACAATTGTGCGCTGGCGATTGCGCGCGGGCGCGTGCTGGGGGGGGTGCCCAAGACCTTCCTGCCCAATTACCGCGAATATTATGAGAAGCGCTGGTTCGCGAGCGGGGCGGGGCTGACCGGGCTGACGGTCGTGATCGACGGCGAGGAGGTGCCGTTCGGCACCGACCTGATCTTCGCCGCCGACGACCTGCCGCATTTCGTGATCCACGCCGAGATTTGCGAGGATTATTGGTCGCCGACCCCGCCCTCGACTCACGGTGCGCTGGCGGGGGCGCTGATCTGCGCCAATCTGTCGGCATCGAACGTCGTGATCGGCAAGTCGCGTGAGCGAATGATGCTGTCGGCGTCGCAATCGGCGCGCGCGATGTGCGCCTATGTCTATTCCGCCGCCGGCCCGGGCGAAAGTACGACCGATCTGGCGTGGGACGGGCAGGGCAGCGTCCATGAACTGGGCGAGCTGCTGGCGACCTCGGAACGCTTCGCGCACGAGCCCGGGCTGACGATCGCCGACGTCGATACCGAGCGGCTGGTGCAGGAGCGATTGCGCAACGGTACCTTCAACGATGCCGCCGCCTTCGCCGGGCACCCCGAGAAGCGCTTCCGCCGCATCACGTTCCGGCACGAGCCCGACTTCGCCGACGTCGGGCTGAAGCGCGAGATCCGCCGCTTCCCGTTCGTGCCCAACACCCCCGACAAGCTCGACGAGGATTGCTACGAAGCCTTCAACATCCAGGTCGAGGGGATCGCCAAGCGACTGGTCGCGGCGCGCGCGCAGCGGCTGGTGATCGGTGTGTCCGGCGGGCTCGACAGCACGCACGCGCTGATCGTCGCCGCCAAGGCGCTCGACCGGCTCGGGCGGCCGCGCAGCGACATCCTCGGCATCACCATGCCCGGCTTCGCGACCAGCGCGGGGACGAAGGGCAACGCGTGGAAGCTGATGCGCGCGCTGGGGATCACCGCCGAGGAGATCGACATTCGCCCGGCCGCGACGCGGATGCTGGAGGACATGGGGCACCCGTTCGGGCGCGGCGAGCCGGTCTATGACGTGACGTTCGAGAACGTGCAGGCCGGGCTGCGCACCGATTACCTCTTCCGCATCGCCAACCAGCGCGACGGGCTGGTGGTCGGCACCGGCGACCTTTCGGAGCTGGCGCTCGGCTGGTGCACCTATGGTGTCGGCGATCAGATGAGCCATTATGCGGTCAATGCCGGCGTGCCCAAGACGCTGATCCAGTTCCTGATCCGCTGGGCGATCGGCACCGACCAGTATGATCGGGAGACGGACGCGGTACTGGAGGCCATTCTCGGGCAGGAAATCAGCCCCGAACTGGTCCCCGGCGAGGAATTGCAGAGCACCGAAAGCAAGATCGGGCCGTATCCGCTCAACGACTTCTTCGCGCATTATCTGATCCGCCACGGTCTCGCGCCGTCGAAAGTCGCCTTTCTCGCGTGGCATGCGTGGCATGATGCCGCAGCGGGACGCTGGCCGCTCGGTTATCCGGAGAGCGCGCGCACCGCTTATGATCTGGCGACGATCATGCACTGGCTGGAACGGTTCCTGATCCGTTTCTTCCAGACCAGCCAGTTCAAGCGCTCGGCTATCCCCAACGGTCCGAAGGTCTCGGCCGGCGGAGCGCTGTCGCCGCGTGGCGACTGGCGCGCGCCATCGGACGGGACGGCGGCGGCGTGGCTGGCGGAATTGAAGGCGAACGGGCCGGAGCTTTAAGCCGGATTGACGATCCGTCATCCCGGGCTTGATCCGGGAGCCGGCTTCTTCCTCCTCAACCGCGCAGAAGAAGCGGGCCTCGGATCAAGTCCGGGGCGACGAGAGAGGGAGGCGGGTGGTGTCACTCGGGATCGCTCGCAGGCTTCCCTTCCTTACAACCGGGTCGTAGAAGGCGGCATGCTACAGGCAAGCCCGGGTTTCTCGCTGTCCACGCGTCCGGCGGCGCTCGCGCGCTGGCTCTATTGGGTCGCGGCGCTGATCGTGGCGATGGTAGTGGTGGGGGGGATCACCCGCCTCACCGAATCCGGGCTGTCGATCACGCAGTGGAAACCGATCAGCGGCGTGGTCCCGCCGCTCACGCAGGTGCAATGGCAGGCCGAGTTCGCCCATTACCAGCGCATTCCCGAATATCAGCAAATCAATCGCGGCATGACGCTCGACGGCTTCAAGGCGATCTTCTTCTGGGAATATCTGCACCGGCTGCTCGGGCGCGTGATCGGGCTGGCGTTTGCGCTGCCGCTATTGTGGTTCGCGGTCAAACGACAGATCCCGCGTGGTTACGGGTGGCGGCTGAGCGCGCTGCTCGCGCTTGGCGGGCTGCAGGGCGCGATCGGCTGGTGGATGGTTGCCTCCGGCCTGTCGGTGCGTACCGACGTCAGCCACTTGCGGCTTGCGACGCATCTCGGGACCGCTTTGTTCATCCTCGGCGGGATCATCTGGACCGCGCGTGACCTGAGCGCGCTCGCCGCCAATCCGCTGGCGCGCCCCGCGGCGCTGCGCACGGGTCCGGCACTGGTGATCGCGGCGCTGGCGGTGCAGATCATCCTCGGCGCGCTCACCGCCGGGCTCGACGCGGGCTATGCCTTTTCGAGCTGGCCGCTGATGGGCGATGCGTGGTTCCCCGTCAACGTGCCAATGCTGACGCCCGCCTGGAGCAATGCGGTCGACAATCCGGTTGTCGTCCAGTTCCTTCACCGCTGGATCGCGTTCGTCGCGGCCGGGGCGCTGGTGTGGCTGGCGTATCAAGCGCGCAAGATGCGGGCGGATCGAGTCGCCGCGACGGTCGCGCTGCTGGTCGTGGTGCAGATCGCTTTGGGCATCGCGACGCTGCTGTCGGGCGTCGAGATCGTCGTCGCCGTGGCGCATCAGGCCAATGCCGCGCTGTTGTTGATCGCCACCGTTGTCGCCGCACACACCGTGAGCCGACGGCGCGCCTGACGGCTGTCGAGCGCGCGCTGCCGTCGCAGCGATAGCCTTATGGTATCAGAGTACCTGTCAGCAAAGCCGCGGAAACCTTGACAGGATCGACCTTCCGCTGCATTGCGCCGCCATCGACGCGTGCACCCGGCGGGGTGGCGCGTTTTTCTCTTTCGACGCGAAATGAAGGTCACCAGGCACCATGAAGGCGCTGATGAAGACCACCAAGGCGGCCAAGCCGCACGAGGTGGAAAAGAAGTGGCACATCGTCGACGCCACCGACCTCGTGGTCGGTCGTGCGGCGGTGGTGATCGCCAACGTGCTGCGCGGCAAGCACAAGACCAGCTTCACCCCGCACGTCGATTGCGGTGACAACGTCATCGTCATCAACGCCGACAAGGTGCGGTTCACCGGCAACAAGCTGACCGACAAGGTCTATTACAAGCACACCGGTTATGCCGGCGGCATCAAGGGCATCACGCCCGCCAAGGTGCTGGAGGGCAAGTTCCCCGAGCGCGTGCTGGAAAAGGCCGTCGAGCGCATGATCCCGCGCGGTCCGCTGGGCCGTCAGCAGATGCGCAACCTGCGGATCTTCGCGGGCGCCGAGCACCCGCACGAAGCACAGAACCCGGAAGTCCTCGATATCGCGGCGATGAGCCGCAAGAACAAGGTGGGCGCATAATGTCCGACAACCGCCAGTCCCTTTCCGATCTGGGTGCGGCGCTCCAGCAGCAGCAGCAGGCCACCGACGGCGCGCCGGTCGAAGCCTCGGCCGATGCGTATCTGGCCGGCGACGTGCAGGAGCCGGTGCAGCGTGCGCCGCTGCGTGCGCAGGAAATCGACAAGTACGGCCGCGCCTATGCGACCGGCCGTCGTAAGGATGCCGTCGCGCGCGTCTGGCTGAAGCCGGGCTCGGGCAAGATCACGATCAACGGTCGCGATCAGGAAATCTATTTTGCGCGTCCGACGCTGCGGCTCGTCATCAACCAGGTGTTCGGGATCACCGAGCGCGAAGGTCAGTATGACGTGATCTGCACCGTCAAGGGCGGTGGCCTGTCGGGTCAGGCCGGCGCGGTGAAGCACGGCATCAGCCAGGCGATCACCCGCTACGAGCCGGCGCTGCGCGCCCCGGTGAAGGCGGCTGGCTTCCTGACCCGCGATCCGCGCGTCGTCGAGCGTAAGAAGTACGGTCGCGCCAAGGCACGTCGTAGCTTCCAGTTCTCGAAGCGCTAAGACACAGGCGGTTCCGGATTGCCGAAGCGATC
This sequence comes from Sphingomonas sp. 8AM, assembly GCF_902506455.1. Classification (GTDB taxonomy): domain Bacteria; phylum Pseudomonadota; class Alphaproteobacteria; order Sphingomonadales; family Sphingomonadaceae; genus Sphingomonas. The sequence continues at coordinate 1,902,913 of NZ_LR733844.1, forward strand.
CGGGCCGTTCTGGCGCTGCTGGTTATCACAGAGGAGCGGTCCGGCAACGGGCCGCTCCTTTCGTATCTGAGCGGTGAGGGGCGGTGGACACGACGCGCGCTGATTAGTCATCAGGACGACCTCGTCCGCTCTTACCCTCCCCATCATGACGTTGACGGACCTGCTCGTGCCGACTTACCGGCAGATGCTGCAAATGCTGCGCGGCTTGCTGGAAAAAGCGCAACAACAATTGCCTGATCAGGCGGAAAGCCTGCTGACGGCACGCCTGGCGGACGACATGTTGCCACTCGCCGCGCAGGTGCGTTTTGCGGCCTTTCAGGCGCAGGAAGCCATCTTCCGGCTGCGCGGGCAACGTATTCCCGAATGGCTGGACGCGATCGCTGCCGAAGGGCGTCACGCCGGGGATTCACCCGGCACGATCGCAGATGCCACGGCCCGGCTCGACGACGCGCTGTCCATGCTGGCCGAGGTGTCAGCCGAGGCGCTGGATGGTGCCGCGGATCTTGCGATCTCGATTGCATTGCCCGGCGGTCTGACGTTCGACATGACGGGTGTGCGATATGCGCGCGATTGGGCGTTGCCGCAGTTCTACTTCCACGTCGTCACCGCCTATGCGATCCTCCGTCACCAAGACGTGGCGATCGGCAAGGCAGAATATGTGCCATACATGTTTGCCTATCGGCGGCCTGATGCGGCTGTCGCAGGGTAGGTGCAAGCGTCTCCTTGTTCTTTCGCGTGAGGGAAAATCCGACCGGCGTAGCGTCGTTACCCCGCGCCGCTTTCGTTCAAGAACGTCCGCAGCCGATCGGCCATGTCCTGCAGCGTCACTTGCGCGATGTCGTCGACAGCGCCATGCGAGGTGCGCAGCAGGTCGGCGATCGCCAGCTGGATCTGCGTGATATGATCGATACGCTGAAGGCTCGCCATGTGCCGGCGCAGCGTCGCGCCGTCGCTGCCCAGATCATAGGCGAGATCGGCCAGCATGCTCGATGCGAGCACCAGCTCGGCGGCGAGCGCCTGCGCGAGCGGGCGCGGCACGCCGCCGGCCGATACTTCCCCGTGTGCGGGGAGCATCGCCGCCGCGGCGCTCATTTCGAGCACATCTTCATGACGCCCGCCACCAGCGCGTCACTGGCGACCGGCTGCGAAACCATGCCGCGCGTCAGCGTATAGCCGCCGCCGCTCTCCGCCGGGGCGAAGGCATAACCGCCCGCGGCATTGAGCGCGCGCAAGCCGCCCGCGCCGTCTTCGTTCCCGTCGAGCAGCAGCACGCCGACCGCATTCGCCGCCGCTGCTTTCGCCGCAGAGGCGAACAGCAGCGAAATCGACGGGCGCTCGCCGGCGACTGGATCCTTGGGGAGCAGGCGCAGCGTGCCGTTTGGCCAGCTGTCGATGACCAGATGCGCGTCGCCATGCGGGGCGAGATAGATCGTGCCCTGTTCCGGCTTCACGCCGTCGGTCGCGACGACCACCTTCGCGGCGCATTGCTCCGCGAGCTTTTCGGCCATGCTCTCGACCATGCCCGGTCCGAGATGCTGGACGACCACGGTCGGCGGACAATTGGCCGGGAAGCCCGAGAACAGGTCGAAGATCGACTTGGTATTCGATGCATCGCCGCCCACCAGCAGCAGGCGACCGTTCCAGTCGATCGGCGGCGACTTGGCGGACTTTGGCGCGCTCTTCGGCTTCAGGTCGGCCTTCTTGGCAGCCTTCAGCCGCTTGGCGAGCTTGGCGATGATCGCGTCCAGCTCGGCCGGCGCCGCGACGCGCGGCTTGGGGAAGCAATCGATCGCGCCGAGCCGCAGCGCCTCGATCGATTCCGCCGCGCCGTCCTGCGTACGGGTCGAGAACATGATGACCGGCATCGGCTTGGTGTCCATGATCTCGGCGAGGTAATCGAGGCCGCTCATCCCCGGCATCTCGACGTCGAGCGTCATCACGTCGGGGCGGGTGCTCTCCACCAGCCCGCGCGCTTCCGCCGCACCATCGGCCATGCCGACCACCTCCACGCCCGGGATCCGCTCGAGAGCGCCCGAGATCAGCGCGCGCATGGTCAACGAGTCGTCGACCACCAATACTTTCGTTCCAGCCATGACCCCGTCCTACATTACGCGCGTTAACTATGTGTTTTCAGGCGGCATCCGCCATGGCGGCGCGCTCGACCAGCCGCTCCAGCGCCAGTACCAGGATCAGCCGCTGGTCGATCGTTGCCAGCCCGTCGAGGAATTGCTGCGCCGCCGAATCGCCCATGTCGGGGAGCGGCTGCATGTCCTCGTTCTGGACGGTGACGATGTCGTTGACCGCGTCGACGATGATGCCCTGCAACTGCTCGCCAATCCGCACGACGATGATGACATGACGCGCGGTCGGGTCGGTCATGCCCCAGCCGAGCCGGTGGCGAAGGTCGAGCACCGGGAGCACCACGCCGCGCAAATTTACCACGCCGCGCACGTGGCTGGGCACGTTCGGGAGCGGGGTGGCCGGCGACCAGGCACGGATCTCGCGGATCGCCATGATATCGACGCCCAGATACTGGTCGCCGAGCTGGAAGGTGATGAGCTGACGGGACATGGGGTTCGTTCCTTGTATCATCAGTGCAGGACGCGGCGGATCGCGGCGGCGAGCTTTTCGGGGTGGAAGGGCTTGACGATCCAGCCGGTCGCGCCGGCCTGGCGGGCGCGCTGCTTCTTCTCGTCGGAGCTTTCGGTGGTCAGCACCAGGATCGGCAGCGTGCGGCGGCCGTCGGCGCGAACGTTCTCGATCAGCCCGAAGCCATCCATGCGCGGCATGTTGATGTCGGTGATGAGCAGGTCGGGCTCATCCTCCTCGTCGAAGCTGGCGAGCGTCTCCAGCGCATGGACGCCGTCCTCGGCCTCGACGACGTGATAGCCGAGGTCGGTCAGCGCGGCGCGCAGCAGCATTCTCATGCTCGGCGAGTCGTCCACGGTCATGATCGTCTTGGTCACGGGTACTGGCTCCTGGGCAGAATTCGGGTCGAAATCAGAAGAACTCGACGTCGCCGAGCGACGCGGGCGGCGGCGGCGGGGCAACCGGGCGGACGCGGACCACCGGCGCCGGGATCGACTGTTCGGTCACGACGCGGCATCGGGCGAGACCGACGGCCGGACGAAATTCGACGCGCCGCGCCCCATTGCCGCCGACGTCCTCGCCGACCAGCGGGATGCGCTCGTCGCGCAGGAAACGACGCGCGAACGCGATGTTGTCACCACCGATGTCGCGAAAGCCGGAGCGCATCGTGGCGCCGCCGAAAATTCGTGCCTTGAGCCGCGATCGCGCGCCACCCATCGCCAGCATCGCGTTGATGAGGACTTCCATCGCATAGACGCCGTAGCGCTGCATCGAGGCGGGATCGGAGGCATGTCCCTCCGCTAACAGATAGTGGTTAATACCTCCTACCTTGGCGATCGGATCGTAAAAACAGGCGGCGATGCAGCTGCCGAGCACGGTGGTGAGTATCACGTCGGTCTCGTGGCTGACGCGGGTCTCCCCCTGTGCGACGGTGATGCGGCGAAAGCCGTCGCGAAGCGCGAGGCCCGTCATGCACGACACTCCTGAAGCAACCGGGCGGCGATCCGGCGCAGCGGCATCTGCTGGACGACCGCGCCGATGCGGTGGGCGACCGCGGGCATTCCGTAGACGACGCTAGATGCCTCGTCCTGGCCGATCGTCACCGAACCGACGTGCCGCATCGCCAGCATGCCCTCGGCACCGTCGGCGCCCATGCCCGTCAGGATCGCGCCGACCGCATCGGCGCCGGCGACGCGCGCGACCGACTGGAACAGCACGTCCACCGACGGCTGGTGCCCGCTCATCTTCGGTCCGGCGAGCAAGCGGCAATAGCGGCGGGTGGCCGGACCGGCGATCTCCAGATGCTGGTCACCACCGGGCGCCAGATAGACCTTGCCCGGACGCAGCACGGCGCCGGCACGCGCTTCCTCGACGCTCGGCTTGCACAAACGGTCGAGTCGCGCAGCAAAGCTGGCGGTGAAGCTGGGCGGCATATGCTGCACGATTACCGTCGGCGGGCAGTTGACCGGGAAGCCCGACAACAGCTCGATCAGCGCCTCGACTCCACCGGTCGACGCGCCGACCGCGATCATCGACTGGTCACGCGGCGTGTAATCGGCCGCAGGCGCCGGTTCGGGCGCCCGCGGCGCCGATGCGACGCTACGTCCGCGCGATCCCGACGCGGCGCGGACCAGCGCGGGCAGCCGGATCGCGTCATCGGGGCGGCGCAGGGCCAGCTTGTCGAAGCATTCGAAGGCACCCAGTTCGAGCGCGGCGATGCTGGCGTCGGCGCCTTCCGAGGTCAGTGTCGACAGCATCACGACTGGAGTCGGGCGCAGCCGCATCAGCCGCTCGAGGAAGTCGAGGCCGTTCATGCCGGGCATTTCGATGTCGAGCGTGACGACGTCGGGATCGAGTTCCTTGATCCGGGCGCGCGCTTCCTCCGCGCTCGACGCGGTGCCGACGACCTGGATATCCGGGTCGCAGGCGAGCGTCCGCTGGATCAGCGCCTGCATGGTCAGCGAGTCGTCGACGACGAGGGTGCGGACGCTCATGCGCGCACCTTCAGATAGGCGGTGCGGCCCACGCAGTCGAACCGCGAGGCAACCTCGGGCGACAGCCGCTCCGAATGGCCGATGTACAGCATCCCCCCGGTCTCCAGATGGTCGGCCAGCCGTGACTGCAGCTTGGCCTTTGTTGGTTCGTCGAAATAGATCATGACGTTGCGGCAGCAGATCGCGTCGAACTTCCCCTTCATCGGCCACGGACCGAGCAGGTTGAGCGGGCGGAACGAGATCACGTCGCGCAGCGTCGGGTCGACCACTAGCCGGTCGCTGACCCAGGTCGCGCGCAGCTTGGCCGGCACGGTGCGCAGCGTGTCCGCCGAGTAGCGGCCGGCGCGCGCCGTCTCCAGCACGCTGGGCGACACGTCGGTGGCGAGCATCCGCAGATCGCCCTTGAGCATCCGCTGCGCCGCCGACCGGTCGTGGCCGAGCGCAGCCATCAGCCAGGTATAGGGTTCCTCGCCGCTCGAACAGGCCGCCGACCACAGCCGCACGCGTCCGCCATTGGCAAGGCGTTGCGACAGCGTCGGCCACATCCGTTCGACGAAGTCCTCGAAGTGATGCGCCTCGCGGAAGAAGCTGGTGTGGTTGGTGGTCAGCGCATCCAGCATCCGGTTGCGCTCGTCCTCGTCCTCCTCGATCACCTTCAGATAGGCGGAGACGCTGGTCAGCCCGCAGGCGCGCACGCGCGGCGCGACCCGGCCATAGACCAGCTGCGACTTGCCCTCCGGCAGCAGGATGCCGAGCGTTTCGTAGACGATCCGCGCGATCTTCTGGTGATCGGCTGGCGAGAAGTCGAATTCCCGTTTTGCCGAGGAAATGGGGAGGGCGAGCGCGACCGTCACGCGGCGTGCGCCAGCTGGCCGCGGCGCGAGCGCTGCGAGGTGAGCGCATCGACGTCGATGATGAGCGCGACGCGCCCGTCACCGAGGATCGTGGCCCCCGCCAGCCCGTCGATCGCCTGATAATTGGCCTCGAGGCTCTTCACGACCACCTGCCGCTGGTCCTGGATCGAGTCGACCAGCAACGCTGCCTGACCCTGATCGCCCTCGACGACGATCAGCACCGCTTTTTCCGGGTTGCGCTCGCCGCCGCCAATCCCGAGCTGCTCGGCGACCGGGTAGATCGGCACGTAGGAGCCGCGCACGTCGAGCACCGAACCGTTGATGCCGATCGCGGTGACCGAGCGGTCGGATGGACGCAGGCTCTCGACGATATGGCTGAGCGGGATCACGAACGTCTGGTCGCCGACCGTGACGATCATCCCATCGACCACGGCGAGCGTCAGCGGCAGGCTGAGCGAGAAGCTGGAGCCGGAACCGAACTTCGAATGGATGCCGATCCGGCCGCCGAGCGCCTGGACGTTCTTGCGCACCACGTCCATGCCGACGCCGCGGCCCGAGATGTTCGAGACGGTCGCCGCGGTCGAGAAGCCGGGCGCGAAGATCAGATTGTCGACTTCCTCGTCGCTTAGCACCGCATCGGGCAGGATGATCCCGCGCTCGACCGCCTTGGCGCGCACGCGCGTGCGATCGATTCCGCGACCGTCGTCGGCGACGGTGATGACGATCCGGCCCGAATGATGCGCGGCCGACAGCGTGACAACGCCGGTTTCGGGCTTGCCCGCCTTGATGCGCTCCTCGGTGGTTTCCAGACCATGGTCGACCGCGTTGCGGATCAGGTGGGTCAGCGGTTCGCCGATGCGCTCGACGACCGTCTTGTCGACCTCGGTCATCTCGCCCTCGATGTCGAGGCGGACGCGCTTGCCGGTCTCGCCTTCCAGCTCGCGGATGATACGCGGTACGCGGCTGAAGACGGTCTTCATCGGCTGCGCGCGGATCGCCATCGTCGATTCCTGAAGCTCGCGCGTCAGGTGATCGAGATCGGTCAGCTCGGAGATGCCCGCCATCTCGTTTTCGCTCAGCCGCTGCGCGAGCATTGCCTGCGTGATGACCAGCTCGCCGACCAGATTGACGAGCCGGTCGAGCTTGTCGAGATCGACCCGAATCGTTTGCGCGACCGGGGTCGGTGGCGGCACCGGCGCGACGGCGACCGGGCGCGGTGCGGCGGCGGCAGCGGGCGCTGCGACGGGCGCAGCGGTGGCGGGAACAGGCACCACGGCCGGTGACGGCGCAGCGGCCGGGGCCGGGGCCGCCGTCGGGGCGATGACCGCCGGCTCGGGAGCGGCGGGCGCAGCAAGCGGTGCGACCTTCGGAGCCACGGCGACCACGATCGTCGGCGGCGCTGCAACCGGCAAGGTCGCGACGCGCTCCAGTGTCAGCGCGCACCCATCGGTGAATTCGAACACCGCGCGGATATCGTCTTCCTCGACGGTGCCGGGCAGCGCGATGCGCCACGCCAGATACGACCGCTCGGGATCGAGCGTCGCGAGCGGCGGCAGCGTGTCGGCGTCGCACGACAGCACCTTGGCGTCCATCCGCAGCAGTTCACGCAGCAGCAACAGCGGCTCGCCGCCATTGTCCAGCGCGTTGGCGGGCGGACGGAAGGTCAGCAGCCAGCCGGGCGTCGGCGGCGCCGAGTCGAAATCCTCGAGTTCGAGCGGCGGCGGCGCGTTGACGCCGTCCAGCATCGCCATCAGATCGTCGAAATCGTCGCTGACGCCGACCGGGGCGTCCTCGATCACCGCGGCAGGCGCCGGAGCCGGAGCCTCGACCGCCGGGGCAGCGCCGCCCGGCGCCTCGCCGGTCGATGCCGCGATCAGCCTTGCCAGCATCGCCGCGTCGTCCGGCGCATCGCCGCCATCGCGCGCCGCGGCGACGTGATCGGCCAGCATGTCGAACGCCGCGACGATCAGGTCCACCAGCGGCGGGGTCAGCGCGAGCGACTCGCTGCGCAGCAGATCGAGCAACGTCTCGTACTGATGGGTATAGGCCTGCAGCCGTTCGTGCCCGAACGCGCCCGCGCCGCCCTTGATCGAGTGGACCGCACGGAAGATGCCGTTGATCGTCTCGCCGTCATATTGCTGGTCGCGAAGCGCGGCGAACGCGCTTTCCATGCCGGCCAGACCTTCCTCACATTCCTGGAAGAAGATCTGCTGGATTGCATCGAGGTCCAAGGTCGGGCTCCTGCGCGAAAAATGTCTTGAGGTCAGGCGGCGGTAAGGACGTCGATCGCGGCGATCTCGCCGGCCTCGACCATCGCGACGCTCGGAAAGGCGACCTGCCACGACAGGCAGCGCGCCACCGCGGCGGCGCGCGCCGCGGCCAGTACCTGCAGGCACGCCTGTCCGATCTGGTCGACGGCCGCGGCATCGATCGCGACCGGGGCGCCGGCCTCGATCAGCTTTTGCAACGACTGGCGCAGCGGCGCGGCCGCGGCGGTATCCAGTCGGGGGCTCAGGACGATCGACATCGCGAAATTTCCTGTCAGATGACGGTAGGATAGGCGGGGTCGAAGCGATGTACGGTCATGATCGTCCTTCCCTTCCCGGATGAGCCGACCGCACTTTTTTACAAAGACGGCAGACCAGTCAGCGGTGGATGTGCACGATCTCTCCTAAGATGACGTTAAATGTCCCGGCCGGGGTGATGCCGCCCTGAAAGCATTCGGCAGTTAATACGATCACAACCAATGCCTTGCATGGGTTTGGGTGTGATCGGCGAGGATGTCGGCGGGGTAGTATGTTGTTGCAGACATCGAGGACGGCCATGCCGGAATGGGGAACGGGAGAATTGCTGCGGCAGTCCGCCGTGATGCGGGCGATCGGGTCGCCGTTCGTCGCAGGGATACTGGCGGCGGCGGAGCGACAGCTTCATCACGCGCCGCGCACGCAGGCGATGCTGCTGGACTGGCCGGGGGATCCGGCGGCAGCGGCGGTCGCGATGCGGTTGAACGCCGCGCTCCACTTGCTCGCCCGGCGCAATACGCCGCCGGTGCTGGGCGCGCTGTATCGCGGCGAACATGGCGATGTCGACGGTGCGGTGCGCGCCGCTTTCGTCGCGCACGATGCGCTGGTGGCGCAATGGCTGCGCGACACGCCGCAGACCAATGAGGTCGGGCGCGCGGCGGCGATCCTCGCGGCGCTGAAAGAGGTGGTCGCGCGCGCCGAGCTGCCGGTCGAGCTGATTGAACTGGGATCGAGCGCCGGGCTCAACCTCAATCTGGCGCGCTATCGCTACGATCTGGGCGGAGTCGTCGCCGGGCCGGCCGAGGCGGCGGTGTATGTCGCCCCCGAATGGCGCGGCGCGCCGCCGCCGGACCGGGCTGTCGAGGTCGTCGCGGCCGAGGGCGTCGACCTTCATCCGCTCGATGCGAACGACACGGCGACGTGCGAGCGATTGATGGCCTATGTCTTCGCCGATCAGCCGGCACGCGCCGCGCGCCTTGCCGCCGCGCTTGAGGTTGCGCGGCGTTTTCCGCCGCGGATCACGCGCGCCGATGCCACGACGTGGCTGGCGCAGCGGCTCGACACCGTGCAGCCCGCCGGTCGCTGGCGGGTGATCTTCCACTCGATGGTGGCGCAATATGTCGGAACGGCCGAACGCGCGGTGCTGGAGCGCAGCATCGCTGCCGCCGGGGCGCGCGCCAATGCGGCACAGCCGCTGGCGCGAATCGCCTTCGAGTGGAACCCGGGTCGCACCGCGGTTGAGCTGCGACTCACCTGCTGGCCCGAGGGCGACACCCGCGTGCTGGCGATCTGCCATCCCTATGGCGCGTGGATTGAATGGCTTAGGTGAAAACGGCGCCTTTATGGATGTTTAACTAAGCCGCGTTAATCGCGTCATGATCAACGGGCCCGTCGGGCAGAAAGACCAGAGATGTTCAAAACCCTGAGCATACCGAGGAAGCTTGGCTTCTCCTTCCTCGTTATCAATGCCTCGGCGGCGATCATGATGGTCGTCTTCTTCGCCAACATCTGGATGATCCGTGCGGCGACGGCGAACAACAACCACAGTCAGGAAGTCTATGCCAAGGCGCTGACGCTGGAGACGTCGATCCTGCGTGAGAACAGCCAGTTGCGCGGCTATCTGGTCACCGCGGATCCGTCCTACCTCAAATCGTACAACGAAGCGCGCGAGGAATATGATCAGACCACCGTCGCGCTGGAGAAGCTGCTGTCCGATCCGGTGCGCCGCGCGCTGGTCCTGACCTCGCGTGAGGAAACCGCCAAGTGGCGGGAGGCGTGGAGCAATCGGCTGGTCGCGATGGTGAAGGCCGGGCAGCGCGAGGCTGCCGAACAGGCGGTCCGCGACGCTGGCAAGAAGGTACTGACCAGCGCGGTCGTGTTGCCGCTACGCGATCTGCGCGAGCAGGAAACCGCGGCCATCGAGGAGAATGCCGCAAGCCAGGCGCAGGCGCTGACCACCGCGACGATCGCGCTGGTGCTGGGTGGCATCGCGCTGATCGGGATCGCGGTCATGCTTCAGATGGCGCTGAGCCGCAGCATCGTGCGCCCGATCAGCGCGCTGACCCGCCGCATGGCTGATCTGGCCGCAGGCAAGAGCGCGATCGACGTGCCCGATACCGCGCGGGCCGACGAACTGGGCGATATGGCGCGCGCGGTGCTCGTGTTCCGCGACGCGGCGCAGGCCAAGCTGACCGCGGATCAGGAACGCGAACTGGCGATGCGCGCGATCGGTGACGGCTTGCACCGTCTGTCGGAGGCGGACCTGACCGTGCGGCTGACCGCGCTGCCGGGTTCCTATGCGGTGCTGTCGAAGGATTTCAACGGCGCCGTCGGCAAGCTGTCCGACCTGACCTGCAACGTGCGGCGTAGCGTCGAGACGATCAAGCAGAATGCCGAGGAGATCAGCCAGTCGGCGCGCGATCTGTCGGCACGCAGCGAGCAGCAGGCGTCGAGCCTGCGCGAGACCGCCGCGGCGATGGACGAGATCACCGGCACGGTGCGCGAAGGCGCGACCAACGCCGCCGACGCGAACAAGGCGATGGCCGAGGCCCGCGACGCCGCGCAGCAGGGCGGCGAGGTCGTCCGCAAGTCGGTCGAGGCGATGAACGGCATCGACAAGGCCAGTCGCGAGATCGCCGACATCATCAGCGTGATCGACGGAATTGCTTTTCAGACCAACCTGCTCGCGCTCAACGCGGGGGTCGAGGCCGCGCGCGCGGGTGAGGCGGGCAAGGGCTTTGCGGTGGTCGCGAACGAAGTGCGTGCGCTCGCGCAGCGTTCCGCCGACGCCGCTGCCGATGTGAAGACGCGCATCCTGTCGGCAATCCACCACGTCAAATCGGGCGTCGATCTGGTCGACGAGACCGGGCAGGCACTGGAGCAGATCATCGACCGCGTCGGCAGCGTCAGCGTCATCATGGCAACGATCGCACGCGCCTCCGACCATCAGGCCGAGAGCCTGGGTCAGGTGAACATCGCGATCAACGAGATGGACGGCGTAACGCAGCAGAATGCCGCCATGGTCGAGGAGTCGACCGCCGCCGCGAGCCTGTTGGCCCGCGAATCCGAGCAGCTGGCGGGCGCGGTGGCGATCTTTACCGTCGACGAACCTAACGCCCGCCCGGTGCCGTTGCCGTTGCCGGTGAGCACGCCACGCGCCCGGCACATCACCGCCCCGACGCGCCCGGCGCCGCGCACCATCGGTAATACCGCGCTGGCGACGAGCGAGGACGACTGGTCGGCGTTCTGACCATTTGTGCGCTGCCCCGGATTGGTCCGGGCAGTATTATTTCGATCCGGACACGCTCTTTCGTCATTGCGAGCGTAGCGAAGCAATCCAGGGCGTCCTGGTCCGGCCCTGGATTGCTTCGCTACGCTCGCAATGACGATAGCAGAAGAAGCGAGGCTGCGGATCAAGTCCGGGGCGTCGATTGGATGTCAGGCGATACTTACCCCGTAAACGCGCCGATCTCGGCCACCGTCAGATTTCCCGCCGGGATCGCCGGTGCCGCGAAGCGCAGCCGCAGGAAGCGCGCCTGCCGTACCGCGAACGGCACGCGCTGCGTGGCGAGCGCATAGGCGATGTTGCCGAACTCGCCGGTTGCCGCCGGCACCCAGCTTTTGCCATCCACGCTCGTCTCCGCATCATAGCCGCGCGGTGGTGCGGTGTCCTTGGCGATGGTGCGCGACGGCGTCAGGCTGAAGCCGGCGAGCGCCAGCACGCGGCCGAGATCGATTGTCACGCTGGCGGGGTTAGCGGCAGTCGGTGCCGGCACCGTCCAGCGGGTTTGGGCGTCGCCGTCGATCAACCTCTCCGCGCCATTAGCGGTGGCGCTGACGATCGACCAGCCCTGCCGGGGGATGATCGTCGGATCGGACACCTTGGGCGGTGCGACAGGGATGGGCTGGACCTGTCGGAACAACGATATTTCGCTGATCGCCGGACAGGCGGGGGCGTCGAGGATGCGCAACCGCAGCCGGCGTGCCGACGAGGGTGTGGGCAAGCGCACGATTCGCTGCGCGCTGATGCACTCATGTTCGGCGACGGTGCGCCATTGGCCGCTTTCCTCGAGGTCAATCGCGAACTTGGTGACGCGAACGCCGAGCGGAAGATATTCGCGCAACCGGATTACGTCGAATTTCCGGCCCGGCGGCAGGTCGAGCGTCAGCGTCGGTGTCGTGTCGCCATCGGGGGTCGACCAATAGGTGTCGCGCTGCCCGTCGAGCACCCGCGACGCGGCGAAGGCGCGCCCGCGCTCGGCGCTGGCATGCGCGACCGCGCCCTGCGCCAGATCGCGCGCATAGGTTCGCGCCTGTGCTTCGCCAAAGCTCTTGAGCACCGCCGCGTCATGGTCGGCGACACGGCCGCGGCGATCGGGTGGGATATTGAGGTGCATGTTGGTGCCGCGTCCGACCGACTCGTCGAAATAGCGCAGCAGGCGGGCGGGGCTCTTCACCTTGGCATCCTCGTCGGCGTGATAGAACCAGCCGGGGCGGATCGAGGTGTTGGTTTCGGCGGGCCACCACAAGGGTGCGCCGCGCACGCCCGAATTGCCTTCGGACTGGACGTAGGGATGCGCTGGCATCGTCGGCCAGCACGGATCGCCCGCGACGCCGTCCTCGTTGCCGACCCAGCGGATGTCGGCGCCGTACGGGTCGAAGGTGCACGCCATCGGCTGATGCTGGTGGACCAGCGCGATGATCGACGGCCAGTTGTAATATTTCGGCGCGTCGATCTTCCGCGTCTCGCGCGCACCGCCATAATAGCCGTCACCGCCGTTCGCGCCGTCGAACCAGAATTCGAACAGCTCACCATAGCGGGTGCAGAGTTCGACCACTTGCTTGCGGTAATAATCGATGTACGCCGGGCGACCATATTCGGCGTGATTGCGATCCCAAGGCGACAGATACAGGCCGAAGGCGAGCCCGGCGCGGCGTGTCGCCTTCTCCATCTCGCCGACGATATCGCCCTTGCCGCCCTTGTAGGGGCTGTTGCGGATGCAATGTTCGGTCTGCAGCGTCGGCCACAGACAGAAGCCGTCGTGATGCTTCGCGGTGAGGATGATCCCGCGCATCCCGCCCGCCTTGGCCGCAGCGACGATCTGGTCGGGGTCGAAGTCGGTGGGGTTGAAGAGCTTGGGGCTCTCGTCGCCGTAACCCCATTCGCGATCGGTGAAGGTGTTGATCGAGAAATGGATGAATGCGTATTGCTCGCGCATGTGCCATGCGGCCTGCCGCTTGGAGGGCGTCGCGCCCCACGGGCGTGGCGCGGCAGTATTCTGCGCGAACGCGGGCAGCGCGGTGGTGGCGGCACCGGCGGCGATCAGCGCGCGGCGGGTGAGATCGGTCATCGGGGGCTCCTGATGAGATTACTTGCCGTCACCCCGGCGAAGGCCGGGGCCCAGTTGGGGCACGTCGCCGTATCTCGCGAGCGGCCCGATACTGGACCCCGGCCTTCGCCGGGGTAACGGTAGAGGGTGGGGTGACGACGATCGGGGGCGAGGCGGCTGGAGAGCGGCATTATGCCGGCGTCCGCCCGAACGATGGCGGACGATCCGCCAACGCGCGGCCGAATGCCGGGTTCGGCGCCTCGCTCATCGTGAAGCGCAGCGTCCCACCCTTCACCAGATCGGCGTGCGCGATCCAGCTTTTCGTCCACGGCCGGCCGTTCCACGTCACCGCAGTCACATAAGGCGTGGCGGCCGTGTTGCCGGGTGCCTCGACCACCAGCCTTTTGCCCCCGGGCAGCGCCAGCGTCGCGCGCTCGAAGAGCGGCGAGCCGAACACATAAACCGCCTCGACCGGATCGACCGGATAGAAGCCGAGCGACGACATCACGAACCACGCGCTCATCTGCCCGCAATCGTCGTTGCCGATCACGCCGTTCGGGTCGTTCCTGTACATCTCGGCGAGCAGGCGGCGCACCATCCGCTGTGTCTTCCACGGCGCGCCGACATAAGCGTAGAGATAGGCGACATGCTGGTCGGGCTCGTTGCCGTGTGCATATTGGCCGACCAGCCCGCTGATGTCGGGCGGCGCGTTCTTTGGCAGCGTCGACGGCGCGGTGAACAGCGCGTCGAGCTTCGCCTCGAAATTTGCGTCGCCGCCGATGTGCGCGATCAGGCCATAGACGTCATGCTGGTTGAGGAACGTCGCCTGCCAGCCGTTCGCCTCGGTATAGTCGCGCCACCACGGCTTGGGCATGTGGCCAAGCTGGATCGGGTCATAGTCGTTCCACCACGACCCATCCGCGAAGCGCGGGCGCGCGAAGCCGATCGAGGCGTCGATGACGTTGCGCCAATTCCCCGAGCGCTTGAGCAGCCGTGCCGACTCGGCCTCGGCACCCGCGACGCGCGCGATCTTCGACGAGGCCCAGTCGTCATAGGCATATTCCTGCGTCCGGCTGACGCTCTCGAACCATTTGTCGGCCGGGACATAGCCCTTGGCGTCGTACAGGTCGCGGCCCTTGCTGTTGTCGAGATCGGGCGCGCTGAAGTCGAACGAGCGTTTGGCGATCGCCGGCCACGCCGCGGCATAATCGGCGGGGATGCCCTTGGCGTGCGCCTCGGCGAGCACCGACACCCCGTGCCAGCCCATCATCGTACCGGTCTCGACCCCCTGCAACGGCCAGACCAGCGGGCCATACGGGCTCTGCTGCGTTTGGCGGATCAGGTCGTCGACCAGCGACTTGACGCGATCCGGCGCGACGATCGTCAGCAGCGGGTGGAGCGCGCGATACGTGTCCCACAGCGAATAGGTCGAATAGGCGCGCTGGCCGGCGGGAACGGTGTGCACCTGCCGGTCGAGCCCGACATAGCGGCCGTCGACATCCGAGAAGAGCGTCGGCGCGACCATCGTGTGGTAGAGCGCGCTCGCCATGATCGTGCGCTGGTCGGCGGTGCCGCCCTCGACGGTGATCGCGCCCAGCGCCCCGGCCCAGCGGCGCGCGGCGGCGCGACGGACGCTGTCGAAGTCACCGCGCCCGGCTTCGGTCTTCAGGTTCGCGCGCGCACCTGCGACATCGACCGCCGAGATGCCGCAGCGGACGACGATCGGCGCGGCGCCGGCATCGTCGTAGAACAGCACCGCCTTGACGCGCTTCGCCGCGACGCCGGTTGCGCCCTTCGGCTGCTCTGCATCATCGTCGCCGTAGAAGACGACGCGGTCGGGCTTGCGGGACAGCTGCATCGCCAAGTGGATGCGCCGGCCCTTCGCCCAGCGATGCACGCGGCGGCTGCCGGTCAGCGTGCCGTCGGCGTCGAGATTGAGGCTGCCGTCGTCGATCAGCGGCCCGCTGTCCCATTTATCGAGGATCATGTGTGCCATGTCGATCAGGATGTGACCGGCGCCCTTCGGGAAGGTGTAGCGGTGCCAGCCGGTTCGCTCCGTGACGGTCAGCTCGGCGCGCACGCCGCTTTCCAGCGCAACGCGGTAATAGCCCGGCTCGGCATGTTCGTCCGAGTAACGCTGGCGGTAGCCTTGATCCGGCGCCTCGATCGGGCCGGGCTGAAGTCGCACCGGCCCACGCGTCGGCACGACCAGCACATCGAGCATATCGCCGATACCGGTGCCCGACAAATGCGTGTGGCTGAACCCCATGATCGAGCCGTCACCATGGTGATAGCCCGAACAGGTGTCCCAGCGCGCGACGTCGGTGTCGGGCGACAGCTGCACCATCCCGAACGGCAAGGTCGCGCCGGGATAGGTGTGGCCGTCGCCGCCGGTGCCGACGAACAGGTTCGGCGCGGCGCGGCGCGGCGCGGCGGCGAAAGCCGGCAGCGGGGTGACCGCGACGGTGGCAGTAGTCGCGAGCAAGGCGCGGCGAGTGAGCATTTACAGGGCTTCCTTGAGGATCTCGGGGTTCGTGCGCGCGAGCCGCACGATCAGTTCGCCAAACAGTCCGTTCGCCCAGGCGAACCAGTGACGTGTCCATCTGGCGGGGTCGTTCATGTCGAGGGTCTCGTGCATGAAGCCGGTGCCCGCATCGGTGTCGCGCAAGGTTTTCAGGCAGATGCGGATCGTGGCCGCATCGGTGGTGGAGAGCGCGCGGACGATCAGCGACATTGGCCAGATCTGCCCGAGCCCGACGTGCGGCCCGCCGATTCCTTCGCCCGCCGTGCCGCGGAAGAAATAGGGGTTGGCCTCGCTCCACGCCGCCGCCTCGGTGCGCCGCCAGAGCGCATCGTCGGTGGCGACGCAGCCGAGGTAATTGAGGCCCGAGAGCGAAGGGACATTGGCATCGTCCATGAAGAGTGCGTTGCCGAAGCCGTCGACCTCGAATGCCCACACCTCACGACCGTCACGCAGCCGCATCGTGCCCCATTGCTTCAGCGCGGCTTCCACCTCGGCTGCGAGCGTGGTGGCGTCGGTGGCGAGCGCATTGTCCTGCGCGGCCTCGCTGGCCACGCGCGCCATTTCACGTAGCGCGGTGACCGCGAACAGGTTCGACGGGATCAGGAACGGATATTGGCAGGCGTCGTCGGAGGGGCGGAAACCGGAGACGATCAGCCCCACCGGGCGCATCGGATTGCCCCATCCTTCCAGCGGCATCATCTCGGTGTTGCGGTTCGAGGTACGCAGGAAGCTGTACGGGCCGCGACCGCCCTTGCGTTGCTGCTCGCGGAAGGTGCGGACGCTTGCACGTGCGGCCGCGGCCCATGTCTTGTCGAAGGGACGGGCGTCGCGCGTCGCCTGCCAGTAACCGTGCGCGAGCCGCATCGGATAGCAGAGCGAATCGATCTCCCACTTCCGCTCGGCGACGCCCGGCTTCATGTCGGTCTGGTCCTTGAGCGACCATTCGAGGTCGGTTTTGGCCGCCGGGTCCTGCATGAAGGCATTGGCGTAAGGATCGATCAGGATCGACCGCGCCTGCCGCGCGATCAACCCGCGGAACAGCTCGCCGAGCTTCGGGTCGTCCTTCGCCAGATGCAGGTACGGCGTGACCTGCGCCGAGCTGTCGCGCAGCCACAGCGCGTTGATGTCGCCGGTGATGACGAAGGCATCGGGCCGGCCGTCGACGGTGTCCATCTTGACGGTAGTGTCGAGCGTGTTCGGATAGCAATTGCCGAACATCCAGCGCAGCTTCGGGTCGGCGATCTGCTTCGACACGCGTGCGAGTTCCCGCTCGACCGCGGGCGAGGTGAAGCGACGGTCGGCGAGCGCGGGGCGCTTGCTGGCGAAGTCCGGCGCGGCGCTGAAGGCGGGCGTCGCGGCGAGCGCGGCGCTGCCGGCGAGGAAATGGCGGCGGGTCGGGGTCATGAGCTCGTCCTTGCGTACATCGTCATTGGGAGAGCGGCGACGCAATCGAGGGCCAGCGCGCGACGCTCTGGACTGCTTCGCTGCGCTCGCAAAGACGGGGAATGAGGCGGAACGTCACGGCACGCACTGCCGTCACCCCGGCGAAGGCCGGGGCGCAGGTGGGAAGGTCGTCGTAAAGGAGCGCTGCGCGTCGTCATTGGCGTTCCGTAGCCGGGCTCCGGCCGCCGCCGGGGAACAGGTCGCGGGCGCTCACTTCGGCAGATCCACGTCCGCCCCGGTCACCTTGAATTCGGTCCATGCCCCCGCAGCACTCCCCGGCTGGCCGCCGCCGACCCACAAGCGATAGGCCCCCGGCACGATGTGGCGGCGTCCGTCACGCTCGACGACGCTCATCATCCGCGGGTCGATCGTGAAGCGGGCGGTGGCGCTCTTGCCCGCGCGCAGCGGCACGCGCTGGAACCCGACCAACTGGCGTTGCAACGTCGGCGCGGTCATGCCGCCGCCGTCGACGCGCGGTGGAACCAGATACGCCTGCACCACTTCCTCGCCGTCGCGCCGCCCGGTATTGGACACGCGCGCGGTAACGGTGAGCGGCTGTCCGCTTGCGACGCTCGCCGCGCTCGCCACCCGGTCATAGTCGTAAGAGGTGTAGGACAGGCCGTGCCCGAAGCCCCACAGCGGCGTGCCGGTGAAATAGCGGTAGGTGCGCTCCTTCATCCCGTAATCGACGAAGGCGGGCAGGTCGGTGGTTGCCTTGTAGAAGGTGACCGGCAGCCGGCCCGACGGGTTGGCCGCACCCGTCAGCACGTCGGCGAGCGCGGTGCCGCCCGCCTCGCCCGGATACCAGAGCGCGAGCACCGCATCGGCGACGTTCGGGTCGACCGTGACCGCGCTGCCGCTCGCCAGCACCAGCACGATCGGCTTGCCGGTTGCCTTGAGCGCGGTCAGCAGGCGTTGCTGCGCGAACGGCAAGGCGATGTCGCTGCGATCGCCGCCGATGAAGCCGGGAACCTGCACCTGCAACGCCTCGCCCTCCAGATCGGGCGACAGGCCACCGACCACCACCACGACGTCGGACGCCTGCGCCGCCTTAACCGCCTCGGCGATCAAGGGTGCCTCGGGCGGGAGCCACAGCAGGCGGAACGTCTCGTCCTGGCTGCTGTGGTTGAGCGTCAGATCGAACGGCTGCGGCTGGCCGTCGCTGTCCCACGCGATCTCCACGCGACCCTTGGCAATTGCGCCATCGTGGAGCACGCGCCCGCCGACCGACAGCGTCGCGGTGTCGTGCGTCCGGCAATCCTTCCAGCATTGCGCCTGATCGAGCACCAGCCGGTACGCGCCCGGTCCCGGCGGGGTCAGCGTGCCGGTCCAGCGCGCGACATAGCCCTGCACCGGCAACCCGGGGGCAGGGGAAACGCGGGTCAGGTCGAGGTCGATGTGCCGCTCGGCGCGCTTCAGCACCTCGCGTCCTTCCACGCTGTAGCTGGCGGTCAGTCCCGCGAGCGCGGTCTCCGGGAGCACGACCGGCGCGCCATCGGCGAGCACCGAGCCCTGCGCATAAGCTACGTTCGCGAACCGCTGACGCAAGCCCGCCAGCGGCGTGACCGGCTGGACCGCGGTGCCGTGGTAATTGCCCTGTAACACGCCGAGATCGTCGGCATTCGCGCCGATCACCGCCAGCTTGGTGCCTGGCGCGAGCGGCAGCCGCTGGCCGTTGTTCTGGAGCAGCACGATCGCCTTGCGCGCCGCTTCCAGCGCCAGCGCGCGATTGGCGGGGGTATTGAGGGCATCGGCCTTGATCGACGCCCAGGGGCTGGTCGCGCCGAACGCGATCCCCAGCCGGCGGCGCGCGTCGAGCGAGCGGTGGAGCGCGGTATCGACCTCCGCCACGCTGACCAGCCCGCGCTCGACCGCGTCGGGCAGTGCCGCATAGGTGTTGCCGCAATTCAGGTCGTTGCCGCCCTTGACCGCCGCCGCCGCAGCAGCAGCAGCGTCGAGCCGGTAGTGGTGGAACATGTGGATGTTCGCGACCGCGTCACAGTCCGACACGGTGAAGCCCGTGAACCCCCAGTCGCGCCGCACGCGATCGTTGAGCAACGTGCCCGATGCGCACGCCGGAGTGCCGTGGATCGAATTGTACGCGCACATCAGTGACTGCGCCTTGCCCTCGGTCACCGCCATGCGGAACGCGGGGAGATAGGTCGCCTCGAGATCCTGCGGGCTGGGATCGACGTCGAAGCCGTCGCGACCGGCCTCGGGCCCGCTGTGCACCGCGAGATGCTTGGGCGTCGCGATCACCTTCGGGTGGAGCGGGTCCGGCCCCTGCAGCCCGGTGACGAACGCGACCCCCAGCTTGCCGGTCAAATACGGGTCCTCGCCGTACGTCTCCTGCCCGCGGCCCCAGCGCGGATCGCGGAAGATGTTGATGTTGGGCGACCAGATCGTCAGCCCTTCGTAGATGCGGCGGTTGGCGCCGACCGGCTGCGCGTTGAACTTGGCGCGCGCCTCGGTGGCGACGACATCGCCGATCCGGTGAACCAGCGCGGTGTCCCAGGTCGCCGCCATCCCGATCGCCTGCGGGAAGACGGTGGCATGGCCGTTGCGTGCGAGCCCGTGCAACCCCTCGTTCCACCAGTCATAGGCGGGCAGCCCGGCCTTGGCATCGGCGGGCGCGGTGCTTTGCAGTTGCGCGGCTTTCTCCTCGATCGTCATCGTCGCGATCGTCGTCGCAACCGGGTCGGCGGCGGCGCTTGCCAACAGCAGCCAGATCATTTGCGTCCTCCCAGCGAGCGCAGAGTCAGCGCGCGCGTCAATTGTGCGGGCGTCGCGGTCGACTCCACGCGGATCGTCCGGCTCTCTCCGGGCAGCAGGTCGAAGCCGTCGTCCGACGGCTGCGCGGGCGTCGCGCCGAAATCGAGCATCACCGCACGCGCGAGCCGCGTCGCAATGATCGTCACCGTCCGCCCGTCCCAGCGTGTCGACAGGCCGGGATCGGGCCAGTGGATGTCCTTGGGCAACGCACGCTCGACGAGGCGGCGGTGCAGCAGCCGGTCGCCAGCGTAGAGTTCGGCGACGCCATAGCTGTCTGCCGCTGCCGCCGTGCCGAACAGCTCGGCATCCGCTACTGACGCGACGTCGGCAGCGGCGAGCGGCGCGAGCGTCACGTCGCCGCCGCGCTCGCCCAGCATCCGCCCGTCCATCGCATAGCCGCGGACGCGCCAGCGGGCCGCGACCGGCGTCGTCGCATCGGATACGAGCGCGACGCGCGTTGCGGCGTCCTTGTGCTCGGTGACGATCACCTGATCATCGAAGAAGCGTCGCGCGGCGTATTGGAGCAGCTTCCAGCGCCCGTCATAGTCGATGCTCGACCATGAGATCGCTGGCCAGGTGTCGTTCAACTGCCAGTAGAGTGACCCCATCGTCACTGGCCGACAGGCGCGATGATGCAGCGCCGCCAGCTCGATCGCCTGTGCCTGATTGACCTGGCTTAGGTAGACGAAATCCGCCAGTCCCTTCGGCGCGCCGAGCCGCTCGCGGATGTAGAACAGCAGCCGGTCGTTGCCCGCGCCGCCGAGAAACTTCTGGTGCGCCTTCATCACTGCGTCGGTTGGCGTCACGTCGAGCGATCCCGCGAAGCCCTTGATCGTCGCGAGATCGGGCATCGCCTGAAAGCCATATTCCGACATGAAGCGCGGACAGCTGTTCAGGTAATTGGCGACCGGCTTCGATCCCGACCACACATCCCAGAAATGACGGTCGCCCGCCGCATCGGTATCCACCGGGCCTTCGTAGTCGGTCGATGGTGAACCGGGCCAGTATGGCACCGCCGGATCGAAGTCGCGCACCGCCTGCCGCAGCACGCGGTCGAACAGCACCGTCATGCCGGTGCCGATCCGCTCCTGCTCGTCGGCGCCGACTTCTTTCTTGAACGCTTTGCGGTCCGACCAGTTCTCCCAGCCCGACAGCACTTCGTTGCCGCCCGCCCACAACACGATCGAGGGGTGGCCGGAGACGCGCGCGACCTGCTGCTCGGCCTCAATGCGGACGTTTTCCCGAAACGCCGCATCGGGCGGCGTCACCGCACCGCCGAACATGAAGTCCGACCAGATCATCAGCCCGAGTTCGTCAGCGGCGTCGAAGAACGCATCGGGCAGGTAATAACCGCCACCCCAGATGCGGATCATGTTCATGTTGGCCGACTTTGCATCCGCGAGCAGCCCGCGCATCCTTTCGGACGTGACGCGCGCCGAGAAATTGTCGAACGGAATCAGATTGGCGCCCTTGGCGAAGATCGGCGTGCCGTTGACCTTGAAGCCGAATGCTCCACCGCCGCGGATCAGCTCGACGGTGCGTAGCCCGATGCGGCGCTCCGCCCGGTCGCTTTCCACCCCGCCCTCGACCAGTGCGCCGGCCACGCGGTAGAGCGGCTGTGCGCCATAGCCGACCGGCTGCCAGCGTTGCGGCTGCGGGATCGTCAGCGGGACGGTGACGCGATTGTCGCCGGCTGCCAGTGTGACGTTCTGCTCGGCGGTGACGGCTTTGCCGTCCGGCGCGGTGATCGTCGCGCGCAGCCGCGCCGGGCCGCTGCGATCGGTGACCACGTCGAATTTGGCGTCGAGCCGCGCCTCGGCGTCGTTCAGCGCGACCTGCTCGACGCGCATTTGCGCCAGCCTCGTATCGTCCCATGCCTCCAGCCGCATCGGCTGCGTCGGGCCGATATTGATGATCCGCGGTCCCCAGTCCCAGCTCCAGTCGTATTTGGGTTTGCGGATATAGGGCGAGGTCTGCTTGCCGGCCGGCTCGTCTCCGAACGCCGATTCATACTCCCCGGGCAGCGGGTGCGGATCGGCCAGCACCTTCGGCTGCATCGTTCTGATCGGCGACGCGAAGGTGAGGGTGATCGTGTTCTCGCCGGGCTTGAGCCAGCGCTTGGCGTCGACACGCCACTGCCGGTGCGCATTGTCGGTGCTCAGCACCTGCTCGCCGTTGACCGCGACGGTCGCGAACGTGTCGAGCGCATCGAAAACGAGATCGAGATGGTCGCGCGCGATCTGCGCCGGGCTCAGCCGGAGCGTGCGCTGATATTGCCAGCCGGTCAGCCCGGCCCATTGGACCGCCGCCTCGTTGGTACCCTTGAAGGGATCGGGCACCTGCTTGGTCGCGATCAGCGCCTGCTGCACGCTGCCCGGCACCGTCGCGCGAAACCATGTGGCGGCACGCGGATGCGCCTTCGCCGCCTCGGCATCCTTCGGATCGATGCGGACCTGCCAATCCTGATCGAGCGGCGTCACCGTCTTCGGCGCCGCCACCGCCGCCGTCGAGGCGAGCAGCAGCGGAACGGCGAGCCACCGCATCAATGGCGCTCGGTCAACTGGACGCTGGCCACGGCGTAATAAGGATCGCTGAGCGGTGAAGTGAACTGAAAACAAATGTCCTGATCCCCGGTCATCTTCGGCAAGGTGCCTTCAAAGGTGAAGCGTTGCGGCGCGTTGGCCGGATCGGGCAGCGGGAACGCCCCGATCGCGACCGGCCTCGCGGTCTTGTCTCCCGCCTCCTGCGCCTTCGTCGCGGCGGCGCAGCCGAACTGGACCAGCAACTCGCCATGCGGCGACACCGCATAATGCTGGCGTAGCTTCCCGCCATCGTGCCCGAGCGCCCAGTTGCGCGCCAGCCGCACCACCTCGACCCTGTAGCCACCCGCGACGTCCAGCGGTGCGGCCGGATAGACCGCGCAGGTGTTGAACAGATTGAGGTTGAAGGCGGGCGACGTCCCGGTCGCGTCCGGTGTCACTGGCACGCGCAGCCCGAACGGTCCGGTCCCGCAAGGCGCGAGATCGTTGTTGCCGCGCAGCAGCAGCGCGGTGCGCGAGGTATCGAACTGGCGTACCGTGGCGGTCGGCAGCCCGGCGGCGTCAAAAGCAGCCGCACGTACCGTTACGCCCGGCGCCAGCGACAGTGGCGCACGATACGCGCGTGACCTTGCCGTCGGCGTGCTGCCATCGGTCGTGTAGCGGATCGTCCCGAAACCCGCCTGCGTCGCGAGCGTCAGCGGCACGCGGTTCGCGCGCAGCGCCGCGCCGCGCGTACCGGTCACATTGAAGTCGACGGCGAACGCACTGTCGGCGACGGTCACGCCGGCCTCGGACCAGCGTGCCGCCTGTCGTTGCACGCGCGGCAGGAAGGCAGCGAGGCCGCGCTTGTCCTTGGCCGACCAGGTGATCTCGGCGATCGCCGCCGCACGCGGGAACAGGTGGAACTCCACCTCCGCGGGCGTGATCATATATTCGCTCCACGCATTGCCCTGCGCGCCGAGCACATGATGCGCACGATCGGCGGGGATGCCGGCGGGCATCGGATCATAGGCATAGACGTCGGCCAGCGAGCTGACGACGTTCTGCCCCGGCACTTCGGTGGGAAGGTTGCTCTGCACGCGGTCGAGATACAACGGCGTGCCCGGCGACAGCACCACGTCATGCCCCAGATTGGCGGCAGCGACCGCTCCCTGTTCGCCGCGCCACGACATCACCGATGCCGACGCCGGCAGCCCGCCCTCGAGGATTTCGTCCCAGCCGATCAGGCGACGGCCCTTGCTCTGAAGGTAGCTGCCGAACTGGTCGATCATCCAGCTTTGCAGCGCATCCTCGTCTTTGAGGCCCAGCGCCTTGATCTGCGCCTGCACGTCGGGACTACGCTGCCACTGGTCCTTGAGCGCTTCATCGCCACCGAGATGGACATAGGTGCCGGGGAACACGTCGGTCAGTTCGTCGAGCACTTCCTTGACGAACGCGATCCCCTTCGGTCCGGGATTGAACAGATAGGGCTCGATCCCCCAGCGATTGCCGACCGGCGGGCGATCACCGAGCATCCCCAGCTCGGGATAGGTCGCGACCAGTGCGGTGGCGTGGCCGGGCAGGTCGATCTCCGGCACGATCGTGATGCCACGCTCGCCAGCGTAGGCGACCAACGCGCGCAATTCGTCCTGCGTGTAGAAACCGCCGACCCGCGTGGTCGGGGCGGGGCCGCCGGTCGAGGGCGGGGTGCGCCACGCGCCGGTTTCGGTCAGCTTGGGATAGCGCTTCACCTCGAACCGCCAGCCCTGGTCGTCGGTCAGGTGCAGGTGGAGCGTGTTGAGCTTGACCGCTGCCATCTGGTCGACGATCCGCCGCAGATCGGGCATCGGCAGGAAGTGCCGAGCGGGATCGATCATCAACCCGCGCCACCCAAAACGCGGTGCGTCGTCGATCGTCACCGCCGCGACGCGGACCGGATCGCCCATGCGTGCATCGGGGCTGAGCAATTGCACGAGCGTCATGGCACCATGGACGAACCCGGCCGGGGTGCTTGCGAGAATACGGATCCCGTCACGTGTTGCGATCAGGCGGTAGGCCTCGGCACCGGTGACGCCCGCATCCTGCACGAAACGGATACGCGCCGCTGTATCGCCAAGGGCGAGACGCAAGCCACGCGTGGTGCGAACATGTTCGACCAGCAGCTGCGCGGCCGCCGCGGCCGCGGCCGGAGCGCTGACGGTCGCGCCATCACCGATCGTAACGCTGCCTGCGCCGGGCACCATCTTCTGCGGCAGCGGCAACAAGGACTGCGCGACCGCGGGTGTCGCAAGGCAAGTCATTGAAATGGCCGCAATCGCGGTCACGCGGAGACGGTGCATCGCTGCTCCCTGGTTCTGTTTTGGTATTGAGGCCATCATGCCGACCGCAGCCCCGCGCGTCCATGCCGCGGGCAAAAAAAATGGGCCCCCGCTATCGCGGAGGCCCAGGGCAGGAAACGAACTAAGTTGCTCAGGTCACAGGCGGAACGTGACGCTGCCAACAAAGGTCCGGCCGTTCTTGTAAAACGCCGACGGGCGATCGGGGGTGCCGCTGTATTGCAGGTAGGTCTCGTCCAGCAGGTTCTGCGCGTTGACGGTCAGCGAGATGTTCCTGGTCAGCGCCAGCGAGGCCGACGCGTCGAGCTGGTTGTACGGCGCCACCATCTCGAACGAATTCAGCCGGCCGATCGAGCGGAAGTAGGACGAGCGATAGTTGTAGCTGACGCGCGCCTGGAACGGCCCTTTCTCAAAGTACGGGATGACGTTGACGGTGTGCTTCGACAGGTACGGCAGGTTCAGCGAACCCTCGATACCCGGGATCACCGACGTCGAGCTGTCCTGATAGGCATAGTTCGCCTGGATGCCGAACCCGCCCCAGATTTCCGCCTGACCGTTGATCAGCACGCCGTTAACCTTCGCCTTGCCGGCATTGATCGGGCTGTTGACGCGATAGGTGTTGACGACCCGGCCTTCGAGCGAATTGTAGAAGCTCTGACCGGTCCGGGTCGTGGTGATGATGTAGTTGTTGATCTCACGACGGTAGAGTTCGACTGATAGCAAGGCACCGGCGCGCGGATAGAATTCGGCGGTGATCTCGTAATTGGTTGACTCGTACGGTTTCAGGTTCGGGTTACCACCCCCGGCATCAAGCGTGACGTCATTCTGCGAGATCGACGCCGCCAGATCCTGATACCGCGGACGCGAGATCACCTTGGCCGCGGCGCCGCGCACGATGAATTGCGGCGAAATTTCATAGGCAACGTTCAGCGCCGGCAGGAACTTCAGATAGTCGGTCGAGGTGCTGGTCGGCACCGGCGTCGGGTTCTGATTGGTCGCGGTCGGCAGCGACAGCGCGTAATAGGACGCGTCATGAGTGTAGACCAGACGACCGCCGAGGTTGCCGCGCAGCCCGCCCTGATCGAAATTGACCTGGACGTAGCTCGCCGCGGTCCGCTCCTCGACGCGCGTCGAAGCACCGACTTTGTAGAACAGCGGCGTGTTGATGCTGTTGGCAAGGATGTCGATCACCGCCTCGCGCGGCAGGTTGAGATACTTGGTCGCGGTGCCCGAGCCGCCCGAGCCGTCGAAGATCCCGTCCGGCGTGGTCAGCGTGGTGACGCCGAGCTGCGAGCCGTCCTTCGACGTGGTCAGATAGCTGTTGATGCCGCGCGCATCGATCTTGTTCACGTGATCGGTGATCCGCGCGCCGATCAACACCTGCTTGAAGAAGCCGTCGCCAAGCGGCACAACCGCGTCGAAGCCGCCGAACGCGTCGCGATCGGTGGTGACGCTGTAATCCTGCCCGCCGATCTGCGCCGCGTTGAGCTGCGTACCGTTCACGTTGAAGGGTTTGCCCTCGATCGTGACCAGGTTGTTGCTCGGGTTGGTGAAATAGTTCGCCGGGTTGGTCAGGTCGCCGGTGAAGTTCACTTCCGCCGTGGTCGGTGAGATGGCGTAGCTGAACGGCAGCTTGGTCTGCACATTGAACAGATATTCGGGGTTGCGCCCACCGGTCGCCTTGCTCCAGCCACCGACGAACGACACCTTGGCGCCGTCGTCGCCTTCCCAGTCGGCAAAGAAGTTCAGATTGTCGGTCTTCAGCTTGGTGGATCGCACCAGCGTGTCGAGCTGCGCGTTGCGCTGGCTGGTCGCCGCGCCGAAGCTGGCGTTGGTCACGACGCCGTTCGAGATCGTCGCCGATTGCAGGTCCGCGCCGCTCCATGCACCCGGAATGGTGTACATCGACTGGCTGTAATTGTTGTAATTGCCGTCGATGTGCAGACCGTTCAACGTCAGGGTCAGATTGCTGGCAGGACGATACTGGACGGTGCCCGAGACGCTGGTCCGCTCGCGCTGCTGCTGGAAGTATGCGTAGTTGATGCCGAACGGCAGCGTTGCCGCGGCGAGATCGTTGCGCGTACCGCCCGTGACGGTCGCGTTCGGGTTCTTCAGCACCGCTTGCCCGCTCGCATCGCGAACGAGATTGAGATTGCCGTTGGCGTCGCGGGTCGGATCGCCCTTGGCGTCGTTGATGGTCTGGAACAAACGTCCGTCAGCCTGTTCGTAGCCGAAGAACTCCACACCGGCGCGCACCAGCTGCTGCTTGTCATAGGTGGCGGCGACCAGGAAGCCGAACGTCTCGTCCTGGTTCTTCCAGCTGTACAGGCCCGAGCCGCGGACGCTGCCCTTCTCCGAACGGTCGTTATAAGTGTAGCCGCCCGATGCGAACAGAGAGTTGGCGTCGAGCTCAAGCGGACGCCGCGTGCGCACGATCACCGTGCCACCCAGGCTGCCGTCCTCAAGCCGCGCTTCGGGCGACTTGTAGACTTCGAGACGGTCGACCAGCTCCGGCGCGAGCAGCGAATAGTTGAAGGTACGGCTAGACGGATCGTTGTCGTTGCCGCCCCAATCGGCCGAAGCGAGCGCGTGACCGTCGAGCAGCATCCGGTTGAGCGCCGGATCGGTGCCGAGGATCGCGACCTTCTCGCCCTCGCCGAAGCGGCGGTCGATCGAGACGCCGGGTATGTGTGCAAGCGATTCGGCGACATTGCGATCGGGGAACTTGCCGATGTCTTCGGCCGAGATCGCATCGACGACGGCGTTGGCATTGCGCTTCAGCTCGATTGCCTGACGAAGGCTTCCGGCATAACCGGTGACGACAATGTCGTCGCCGACAGCGCCGTCGGCCTGCGTGGTCTCGGCGGCGGTGCTCGACGGCGCGGTGGCGGGTGCCTGCTGCGCCTGCGCGCTGGCGGTGAAGCCGATCATGGCGGTGGAAACCAGCATCATCTGACGCAAGCGCATAATTGAACCCCCTCATATGCCCGTCCGCGCGGGCGTTCTGGAAACGGACCTCGAACCAGACGTTTGCCGCGGCAGACTGCATCGGTTCTGGAGTGGTCTTATAACCAATTTGGATCAGCGCGGACATACCTCGTTACGAAATTGTTTCACCGGCAAAAGGATATTTTAAGCTTTTCTCGATTGGTGTGCTTTTTAGGCGACATCTGGACGATCGCGGCGCCCGGACGGCCATGTGGCTGGTAGCTGCGATACAGACCACGGGGTTGCGCCGCGTCCGGCTTGGGCTACGGTCCGGCCAAAGCGATACGCGCGCGAGGATGCGGCGACAGGAAGGAACGCGGATGGCCTTTTCGGACGAGGTGGGACGGTTTCGGGAGGGCAATGCCGCACCGCTCTACCTCCAGCTGCAACAGGTGATCCGCGAGGCGATTGACGGCGGCATCCTCAACCAGGGCGATGCGATCCCGGCCGAGCGCGATCTGGCGGTCGAATATGACGTGTCGCGGATTACGGTACGCAAGGCGATCGGCGGGCTGGTCGAGGACGGGCTGCTGACGCGACGGCGCGGCGCGGGGACGTTCGTCGCGGGGCGGGTCGAGAAGAGCTTCTCCAAACTCTCGTCCTTCTCCGAGGATATGGCGGCGCGCGGCAAGACCGCGTCGAGCAGCTGGATCAGCCGCGTCGCCAGTACCGTGAACCCCGAGGAGAGCATGGCATTGGGCCTGTCGCCGGGTGCGCCGGTGTTCCGCTTCCAGCGTATCCGCCATGCCGATAACGAGCCGATGGCGCTGGAGGTGTCGACGATCGCGGGGTACTGCCTTCCATCGGTCGAGGCGGTCGAGGATTCGCTCTACAGCGCGCTCGACAAGGCGGGCAGCCGCCCGGTGCGCGCGTTGCAACGCCTGCGCGCGGTGCCGTTCGGGCCCGATCATGCCAAGATGCTGGGGGTCGACGCCGGCCATGCCGGGCTGTTGATCGAGCGCCGCGGCTTCCGCCGCGACGGACGCGCGGTGGAGTTCACGCGCTCTTATTATCGCGGTGACGCGTATGACTTCGTCGCGGAACTGTCGGACCTGTAACTGCCGCTTGTCGTCCCGGACCTGATCCGGGACCCCGCTTCTTCTCGACAGGCGCGACGGGAGCGGGACCCCGGATCGAGTCCGGGATGACCTTCACTCGGTCAGTGCCGCCGCATCGGCCACGAGCAGGTGCAGCGTGCCATCCGCCGGCCGTGCTACGGCGCGGACGCCCAGCGCGCGCAACGCCGCCTCGTCGACCGGTGCCGCGGCCAGCGTCACCCGCACCCGACCGGGATGGACGCTCGACGCCCGCACATTCGCCGCACCGCCCAGCGCAGCCAGCGTCGACCGCGACAACACGACCGGCGCGTCGGCGGCGTCATCGACGACATTCACCGCCGCGACCGTCACCCCGCCCGCCGCGAGCGCATCGCGGATCTCGACCGCGACGACATCGGCGATCGGACCGAGCACGACCTGCAACGCGGTGGGCGAGGGGCGGATCAGCCCGCGCGCGCCGAGCGCCTTGAGCGCGGCATCGTCGACCGCCTGCTGGTCGCGGACGTTGAGTCGCAGCCGGGTGGTGCAAGCTCCGACCTCGGTGAGGTTCGCCGCGCCGCCCAGCGCGCGCGCGAACGCTGCGCCACGTTCGCCAACGGCGACCGTCACCGCCGCCTCACCCTCGCCCGGCTCGCGACCCGGCGTCTTGAGGTCGAAGCGCGCGATGAAGAAGCGGAACAGCCCGTAATAGAGCGCGAAATACACCGCACCGACCGGGAGCAGCAGCAACGGTCGCGTCGCGAGCCGGAAGTTCAGCACATAGTCGAGCAGCCCCGCCGAAAAGCCGAAGCCGAGCTTGACGCCCAGCGCGTCCATCAGCGCCATCGATATGCCGGTCAGCACCGCATGGACGACATAGAGGAGCGGCGCGAGGAACATGAAGCTGAACTCGATCGGCTCGGTCACGCCGGTCAGCATCGAGGTGAGCGCGAGGCTGAACAGCATCCCGCCGATCGCCTTGCGCCGCTCGGGCAGCGCGGCATGGTACATCGCGAGGCAGGCGGCGGGCAGGCCGAACATCATGACCGGGAAGAAGCCGGCCATGAACGCGCCAGCGCTAGGGTCCCCAGCGAAGAAGCGCCGCAGGTCGCCGGTGCTGCCGTGATAGTCGCCCATCACGAACCACACGATATTGTTGAGCAGATGGTGCAGCCCGGTGACGAGCAGCAGCCGGTTGAGCAACCCGAACAGGAACAGCCCCGCGCCACCGGACGCCGCGATGCCGTAGCTGAGGTGATCGATCCCGCTGGCGATCGCCGCGAAACCGGCGCCGATGATGACCGCGAGCGCCAGCCCGGCCAGCCCGCTGACGATCGGCACGAACCGCCGCCCGCCGAAAAAGGCGAGATATTCGGGCAGCTTGATCGTCGAGAAGCGATTGTAGAACAATCCCCCGACCAGCCCCGAGATGATCCCCGCGGGCACGTCGAGCCGCGCGATCGCCTTTGCCTTCCACGCCGCAATGGCCAGATCCGCCGACGGGCCGGCCAGACCGGCGGTGGTGTCGGGCGGTACGACCAGCAGCACCTTGGCCGCCTCGGTCGCGACGAGGAAGCAGACCACGCCCGCCAGACATGCCGCGCCATTGCCGTCGCGTGCGAACCCGGTCGCCACGCCGATCGCGAACAACAACCCGAGGTGCGAGAAGATCGCATCGCCCGCCGCGCTGACGAACGCGATGTTCAGCAGGTCGGGCTGACCAAGCCGCAGCAGCAGCCCGGCGATCGGCAGTACCGCGATTGGCAGCATCAACGCACGGCCGAGCGGCTGGAGGGTGCCGAGGATCGACTTCATCGCGCAAACTCCCGTGCAAGGCGGCGGACGGCGGCGGCGTCCGGGCAGGCGAGCGCCGCACGCGCGTGATCGCGCGCCGCCGACAGATCGAGGTCGCGCACCAGCGCCTTGATCTCCGGCACCGCGGCGGGGGCGACCGACAATTCGGTGACACCGAGCCCGAGCAGGATCGGCACCGCGAGCGGATCGGAGGCAAGGCTGCCGCACACGCCGGTCCAGCGGTGGCGCAGCGCCCCGCCGCGCACCGTCTCGCCGATCAGACGCAGCACCGCCGGATGCAGCCCGTCGAGCGCGCCGGCAACCGCCGCATTCCCGCGGTCCATCGCCAGCGTGTATTGCGTCAGGTCGTTGGTGCCGATCGACAGGAAGTCGGCCTCTGCTGCAAGCAAATCGGCGCCGATCGCGGCGGCGGGCGTCTCGACCATCACGCCCAGTTCGACGTCACGCGCGCCGCCGGTCAGCCGGTCGAGCACCGCGCGGACCTTGAGCAATTCGTCGACGCCCGCGATCATCGGGACCATGATCCGGCAACGCCCGAGCGGGCGAACCGCGAGGATCGCCTTGAGCTGGTCCTCAAGGATGTGCGGATGCGCGAGCACGACGCGGACGCCGCGCAGACCGAGCGCGGGATTTTCCTCGCCCTCGATCGGCAGATAGGGAGCGGGTTTGTCGCCGCCGATGTCGAGCAGCCGAATGATGAGCGGCCGCCCGTCGAGCGCATCGACCACCGCCTGATAATCGGCGGTCTGTTCTGCCACGTCGGGCGCGGTATCGCGGTCGAGGAATAGCAATTCGGTGCGCAGGAGCCCGCAGCCCTCGGCGCCGTTGCGCACCGCATAGTCGGCGTCGGCGGCGGAGCCGCAATTCGCGAACAGCTCGATCCGCGCACCGTCGGCGGTGCGGCATTCCTCGCCGGCGCGGGCGAACGCCTCGGCACGGCGCGTCGCGGCGGCGGAGACGCGTGCTTCGGCATCGGCGAGCGTCTCGGGCGAGGGGACGGGATGGAGCCAGCCGGCCCCGGCGTCGAGGATCACGCGGGAGCCGATGGCCACCGCGCGCAGCGCGTCGCCGAGCGCGACCAGCGTCGGCACGCCGCGCGCGGCGGCGAGGATCGAGACGTGCGAGGTCGGCCCGCCGCGCATGATCGCGAGCCCGGCCAGCCGGTCGAGGTCGAGCGCCATGAACTGCGACGGCAACAGGTCCTCGGCGAGGAGGATCGCGCCTTCGGGCAGCGTCAAGCCCGCGTCCTCGATGCCCATCAGCCGCGCGATCAGCTGGCGTTCGAGGTCGCGCATGTCGTCGGCGCGCTCGGCGAGGCGCGGATCGCCGCCGGCGCGGAGCGCATCGGCCTGCGGACGGATCGCGGCGCGCCACGCATAGGCTGCGCTGTGCCCGTCGGCGATCGCTGCCCGCGCGGTGTTGAGCAGCGCATCGTCGGACAGCATCGCGGCGTGTGCGTCGAGGATCGCGCGCATCGGCCCGCTCGCTGCCGCGGCCTTGCCGGTAAGTTCGGCCGACAGCGCGGCGCACGCCTGCGTGAAGGCGGCCTCCTCGGCGGCGATCCCGCAGCCTTCGGGCGGCACGTCGAGGTCGTGAACGTCCCAGCGTGCGACCGTGCCGATCGCGAGCCCCGGTGCGGCGGTGACGCCTGCGATCGCGCCCGCTGGCACGTCGCGAGGCGCGGGCGGCGTCGGGCGGGGCGGCGTGGGAGCGGCGTCTTCCTTGATGCCGTGGAGGATCAGCTCGGCGACGGCCTCGACGGCCGCTTCCGCCTGTGCGCCGGTTGCGGCGATCGTCACGCGGTCGTTATGCGCGACGATCAGCGACAGCAAACCGACCGGGCTGGTCGCGGCGACCGGCGCGCCGTCCTTCGCCAGCGTGACAACCGCGTCGAAGCCGCGCGCGACCTCGGCGATGCGCGCCGCGGGGCGGGCATGGATACCGTGCGGCAGCGGCACGACGATCGTGCGCGTCGCCGCGGGGCAGCCACCCGCCACCGGCTGCGCGTGCGCCTCGCGCGCGGTCAGCGTCATCACGGGATCGCCCGACGCGACGATCGCGCCGGTCGCGCGGTGCGCGATCGTGAAGCGGTCGCCGTTCGTGACGACGATCGGAGTCACTGCCGCGCGCGCCTCGCGGACGATCCGGTCGAGGTCGAAGCGGATCAGCGGCTGGCCGCGGGTTACTGTGTCACCGGCCACGACCAGCGTCTCGAACCCTTCGCCCTTCAGCGCGACGGTATCGAGCCCGATGTGGATCAGCAGCTCCGCGCCCTCGGCGGTGCGTAGCGTGATCGCATGGCCGGTCGGCTGCACCGTCACGATGCGTGCATCGCAAGGCGCGATCAGCGTGTCGCCGGTCGGGTCGATCGCGACGCCGTCGCCCAGCATCCGCTCCGCGAACACCGCGTCGGGCACCTCGTCGAGCGAGCAGGCCCAGCCTTCGAGCGGTGCGTAGAGCGAGAGGGAAGCCATGGCGTCTCCGGTATTGATCGGGGGGTCAGGCGACCGGCTGCGCGCCGATCCAGGTGCTGGCGGGGTACAGGTCGCGGGTCAGGATCGCCCAGTCGGCGCGCTGCCCGACCGCCAGCGTCCCGCGCTCTTCGGACAGGCCGAGGAATGCCGCCGGGCTGGTCGCCGCCAGCCCCGCCGCTGTTTCCGGCGATAGCCCGAGCCGCGTCACCGCACCGCGCACCGCGCCGGCCATGTCGAGGTCCGATCCGGCGAGCGTCCCGTCCGCGCCGACGCAGCGGCCGCCCTCGACGTGGATCGGCTTGCCCTGCAGCACGAAGTCCTTGGTCTCGGCGCCGACGCACGGCATCGCATCGGTCACCAGCATGAACCGGTCGGCCGGGCGTGCGCGCAACGCGATCCGCAGCGCGGCATCGTCGACGTGGAAGCCGTCGACGATGATCCCGCACCATGCGCTGTCGTTGTCGAGTGCCGCGCCGACCACGCCGGGCGCGCGGTGGTTCAGCGGCGACATGGCGTTGTAGAGATGCGTCACTCCGCTCGCGCCCGCCGCGAAGGCAGCGGTGGCGGTGGCGTAATCGGCGTCGGTATGGCCAAGGCACACGCGCACGCCGGCCGCGACCAGCGCCGCGATCTGTTCGGTCGACACGCGCTCGGGCGCGAGCGTCACCATCACCCGCCCGCGACGCGGCGCGGTGAGCAGCGCGAGCATGTCGTCGTCCAGCGCGCGGAAGCGCGCCGGGTCGTGGATGCCCTTGCGCGCGACATTGATGACCGGACCCTCGACATGGATGCCGATCACGCCGGGCACGCCCGCCTCGATCGCGGCATCGACCGCGTCGAGCCCGCGCGCGATCGCATCGGGCGTGTCGCTGATCAGCGTCGGCATCGTCGCGGTGGTGCCGTAGCGCGCGTGCGCCATCGCGATCGCGGCCAAACCCTCGATGGTCGGCGTGTCGTTGAACAGCACCCCGCCGCCGCCATTGACCTGCGTGTCGATGAAGCCGGGCATCACCCAGCCGCCAGCGAGATCGGCCGCACCGGTATCGGCTTCAGCGTCGATCGCGGTGATGATCTGGTTCTCGACCGTGATCGTCGCGGCCGACAGCGTGCCGCCAGGCGTGACGATATGGCCGTTGGTGAAGCTGTGCCGCGTCATAGCGTGCGGGTGACCTTGCTCAGATGGCGGGGCGCGTCCGGGTCGAGCCCGCGCGCGACCGACAGGTCGTTGGCCATGCGATAGAAGCTCTGGATCGTCAGGATCGGCTCGATCGCGGGGTGATCGGCGAGCGCGGGCGGGTGGCTGGCGCCATCGGCACGCGCGTCGGCAAGCGCAACGCGCGCGCCGCGCGCCGCGAACTCCGCCGCCGCCTCGCGCACGCCGTCGCCGGCGACGTCGGAAGTGGCGAAGGCGAGCAGCGGGAAGCCTTCGTTGACGATCGCCATCGGGCCATGGCGCACCTCGGCGGCGCTGAACGCCTCGGCATGGAGCGAGCAGGTTTCCTTGAGCTTGAGCGCCGCCTCCTGCGCGACGCCGAAGCCGAGCCCGCGGCCGATCACGAACAGGTTGTTGGCGTCCACCAGCAGATCGACCACCTCGCTCCAGTCGAGCGCCCAGGCGGTGGCGAGCCGATCGGGCAGCGCATCGACTGCATTGCGCAAACCCGCGTCGTCCGACCATTCGGCGACCAGCAGCGCCAGCGCGGCGAGCGCAGTGATATAGGATTTGGTCGCCGCCACCGACTTCTCCGGCCCGGCCATCAGCGGCACGACCGTATCGGCGGCCTCGGCGAGCGGCGAGGTGGCGTCGTTGACCAAGGCGACGACCCGCGCGCCCGCCGCCTTCTGCGCGGCGACGGTGGCGAGCAGGTCGGGGCTGCGCCCGCTCTGCGAGATCGCAATGCACAAGGGCGCTGCCGGGGTCTTCACCGCCGATTCGTAGACCGACGCCACCGAGGGCGCAGCGGAGGCAACCGGTACGCCGACGAACGTCTCGATCAAGTATTTGCCATAGGTCGCGGCATGATCCGACGAGCCGCGCGCGCAGGTGACGACCACCGCCGGCGGCGTCGCGCGCAGATCGCGCGCCAGATCGCGCAGCGTGTCGCGGTTGGTGGCGAGCGTCCGCGCGACCGCGGCAGCGGACTCGCCCGCCTCGGCGAACATCAACGTCTGGTCGGCGTCGGGCATGTGGCTGCTATTCCCTGGCGATCGGCGCTGCTCCGGTATGCCGCGCTTCTGTCGCGAACCGGTTAAGTCATACATTGGTATTGTTCAAGTCTCTGTCGTGCGAAGCATCGTCGCCAACGTCGCGACGGCGGCGATATCGGTCTGCCGGGCGACTGGCGGATTGAACCCGAAGCGGGTCAGCGCGGGATCCTGCTCCGGCACTGCGCTGCGGCATGAGGCATGGGCTTCCGAAATCCCGGAGGCCAGAATGGCGGGCAAGGTCGCGGCGGAAACGCCGCTGCCCGCAAGAATGCCGATCCGCCCGGCGGCACGGTCCACCAGCGTGGTCAGGGTCGGTATCGCATCGACGGCCTTCGGCTGTCCGCCCGACGTGAGGATGCGATCGAAGCCGAGCGCGACGGCGGTTTCCAGCGCCGCGGCAAGATCGGGCGCGAGATCGAACACGCGGTGCAGCGTCAGCGACAACGGTTGCCCACGCGCCGCGCCAAGATCGCGTGCGAGCGCAATCCACGCCGACAGCGTCTCGGCATCGAGGCGATGGTCGGACAGGCTCGCGCCGATCACCACGCCGGCCAGCCCCGCCTCGGCGGCGGTACGGATGTCGTCGGCGACCAGCGCGCGTTCGGCGGTGTCGTGCACGAAGCCGCCGGCGCGCGGACGGGCGAGCAGGTGGACGGGTAGGGGCGCCTGCGCAGCGGCGCGCACCAGCGAGGCGGGCGGGGTCAGCCCGCCGATATCGAGCGCCGCGCACAGCTCGATGCGATCCGCGCCCCCGGCGACCGCCGCGGCGATGCCGCGCGCATCCTCGACGCAGACCTCGAGCAACCGGCGGGTCATGCGGCGAACAGCGACGGTGCCTTGTGGACGACGGTGCGCCCGGCGGCGTCGGTGACGGCATAGGTGAAGCCGGGCAGCAGGCAGAACGCCCCGACATTGCCGCGCGGGTCGAGCGCCAGGAAGCCGACCTGCACGCCCTTGATCGCGTCTCCGCGCAAGCTGGCGATGTGGCGCACCACCTCCTCGCACGCGCGCTGCGGCGACAGCCCCGCCCGCAGTGACGCGACGACGCGCGCACTGCCCGATACGCGCGTCACTTCCTCCCCGACACCCGTCGAGGTCGCTCCGCCAACGCCGCGCTCGACGTACAGCCCCGCGCCGACCTGTGGTGAGTCGCCGACGCGGCCGCGCATCTTGAACGCCATGCCCGAGGTGGTGCACGCCCCGGCCATCCGCCCGCCCGCGTCGCGTGCCAGCAGCCCGATCGTATCATGATCGAGCGCGCCACCCGGTGTCACATGCCGCGACGTGCCGTAGGTGCCGGTTTCGCTGTTCGCGACCGGCTGATACTTCGCGGTCTTCAGCCAGTCGCGCCACGCCTGCTCGGCCTCAGGGGTCAGCAGCTTCTCCTGCGGAAAGCCCTGATCCCGGGCGAAGCGTGTCGCGCCTTCGCCGACCAGCAAGGTGTGCGGCGTCTTCTCCATGACGCGGCGCGCGACCGAGATCGCGTGCGTGGTATTCTCCAGCGCGGCGACCGCGCCGACTGCTCCGGCATCGTCCATGATGACCGCGTCCAGCGTCACGTGCCCGTCGCGATCGGGATAACCGCTATAGCCGACCGAATGGTTGCTGGGGTCGGCCTCCGGCACCTTCGCGCCGGCTTCGACCGCGTCGAGCAGCGAGCCGCCCGCTTTCATTGCGGCGAATGCCGCCTCGTTCGCCGCCGCGCCAAAATCCCATGTCGAGACGATCAGCGCCGGGGCCGCACGCGCTGCCGCTGCCGGCACTGCGGCGCCCAGCGCCGCCAGTCCGGTCATCACCGTCCGCCTGTCCGTCATCCGACCCGCCCTTCGCTTAGTATCATCGCCTACCATGCACGTCCGCGTGTTCGTCGCAACAGCAACCGTCATTGGTCCTGTACCTGGTCCTGTCGCGGTATGGCTGCGGGAACAGGACGCCGGCAAGTGGCGAACGCGGCCGGTGCCGGCTGGACAACAAAAAGGCCGCGGGCGAACCCGCGGCCTCCTGCTTACGTTCGCGGCGTCATCGGGCAGCGCCCGCGATGACCGGCGACGGCAGCTCTATCGCTGGGGCGCGCGACGGGCGAGAACCACGACCATCGCCAGCGTGCCCAGGGCACCGATCGCGCCGACACCGACCACCATCATGCTTGGTACGTCCATCATCCTCTCCCTGTCGCATCGAGGCGACTTTTGTCTTGTAGACGGGAGAGTGAACGCAAGCCGGCGCCTCCGCAACAATTAACTCAGCCTGATCTCATTACAGCGCCGCGCCGCTATTCGAGGTCGCTTTCGCTGACGATTACCGGCTGCGCGTCGGCGTTGCGGGCCAGTGCCGAAAGGGCAGCGTCGACGATCGTGTCGGAGAAGCGGTTGAACATGTCGATGGCGTCGCCATCGGGCGCGTCGCCGCTCAACGCTTCCAGCACATCATATTGGACGGCAAACTCATATTCGTCGCCATCGGCTTCGCCGCTGAACTCCACCTGACGCTCGTCGATGTTGTCGAGCAGCGTGGCCATATCGATCTCGAGCCGGTCGATCGCCATTCATCCGTCCTTTCCTTGTGGTCAGCAGCCAAAAACCGCAGTCGCGTCGATGTTCCAAGCTTTGATGGGGTTCGCCGTAACCACACTGGCGCATGCCGCGCACGTCCGGTCGCAGCGTGGATGGTCGGCGGGGCGGCGATGGATCAGCGATGACCGGCCAGGGAGACGGCGCAGCGATCCTAGATCGCTGATGTCAGAGGGAGAAAGATTTCATGCGTCATCGTTCGATCATGCTCGCGGCCTGCGGCATGTTGATGCTGGGGGCCTGCGCCAAGAAGGCGCCGCCGGCCCCGCCGCCGCCGCCACCCCCGCCGGGCGCGGTTGCCGGCAGCCATGCGGCGGATCGCGACGGCGACGGGATCGTCGACGGCTATTACACGTCCGACGGTATTTACCACCCCTATGCGGCGCCGACACCGCCGCCGCCGCCCGCGCCGACGCGCCGCGGCGAACGGGGCTGACCCTGCGGGCGACGGGAGGGCGGCGGTGCCGCTCTCCCCTTGCCGCGATTGGGATCGTGCTGGCGGTGACCGCCCCCGCGACGTCAGCGACGGGGGCGACCAAAGCCAAAGCCGTTGCCGGCAAGGCGGCAAAGCCGAAGAAGGCCGGCACCAGCGTCAGGAAGACCGCCCCGGCCAAAGCCGCGCGGTCCGCCGCCGAGATCGCGCGCGACCGCGCCGTGGCCGGCGCGATCCACGCGTCAGCGGATGGCTGGATGGCGCGCGTCTATGCGCAGCGCAGCTATGCGCCGTTATGGGTGAGCGGCGGGCGGATCGGCCCGGCCGCGGACAGGCTGATCCATTATCTCGGCGATGCCGATCTCGATAATCTCAAGCCGTCCTCCTACGGCATCGAAAAGCTGCGAGCGCGGCTCGATGCGGCGCGCGGCGGCGATCCGGCGCGCGTGGCAGCGGCCGAGCTGGCGCTGTCCGATGCGTTCGTCCTCTATGTGCGCGATCAGCGCAAACCGCGCGATGTCGGGATGAAATGGGCCGACGCGGCGCTCAAGCCGAAGCGTCCCCGGCCCGAGGCGGTGCTGCGTGCCGCAACCTTCCCCAAGTCGTTCACCGCTTACGTCGAGGACATGGGCTGGATGAGCCCGCGCTACGTGGAGCTGCGTCAGCTTTCCGCGCAGGCACGCACCGGCGGCATCGCGACCGCCGCTTTGGGGCGACTGCGGCTGAACCTCGATCGCGCCCGCCTGTTGCCCGGTCCGTGGACGCGGCATGTCGAGGTCGATGCCTCTTCGGGGCGGCTGTGGTATTATGAGGCCGGCGCGACCAGGGGCACGATGCGCGTCGTGGTCGGGACGCGCGAGACGCAGACGCCGATGCTTGCCGGCACGCTGCAATGGGCGATCCTCAATCCCTACTGGAACGTCCCTGACTATCTGGTCCGCAAGAACATCGCCACCAAGGTACTTGCCGGGCGCACACTGGCATCGCTGCACATGGAGGCGCTGAGCGACTGGACCGCCGCCGCGCGCCCGATCCCGGCCAGCGCGATCGACTGGCCGGCGGTGGCGGCGGGCAGGCGCGAGCTGCGGCTGCGTGAGCTGCCGGGGCCGGCCAATTCGATGGGCAAGGTCAAGTTCCTGTTCCCCAACGACGAGGGCATCTACCTTCACGACACCCCGAACCGCCCGCTGCTGCAGAAGGACGACCGGCATTTCAGCAACGGCTGTATCCGGCTGGAGGATGCAGCGCGGCTCGGACGCTGGCTGATGGGCAGGCCACTCAATCCGGGGAAGAAGCCCGAGCAGGCGGTGGCGCTGACGGCGCCGACCCCGGTCTATCTTACCTACCTGACCGCCACCGGCGGGGCGGGGCGCACCCTCGGCTTCCGTGACGATGTCTACGGCCGCGACAGGTGACGTCAG
This sequence comes from Sphingomonas sp. 8AM, assembly GCF_902506455.1. GTDB lineage: Bacteria > Pseudomonadota > Alphaproteobacteria > Sphingomonadales > Sphingomonadaceae > Sphingomonas. The sequence goes on from NZ_LR733844.1 coordinate 1,942,742, forward strand.
CGGCCTGACGGCGGGTCGAGTGCCGGCACGTGCCGGGCGGCCTCCGCCGGATCGATCCCGGGCCGCGGGGCCGCCGGAAGGCGCTCGTCGCCGCGGATCGCGCGCCCGGCGCGCTGAATCGCCTCCACCAGCCGCGGATAAATCCCGCAGCGACAGATGTTGGTGATCGCGGCGCTGATCGCCTCGTCGGACGGCATCGGGTCTCGCTTCAGCAGCGCGGCGGCGGCCATGGTGATGCCGGGGATGCAATAGCCGCATTGCGGCACGTTCGCGGCGATCAGCGCGAGCTGGACCGGATGCGACCGCTCACGCGACAGCCCCTCGATCGTCGTGACGAACGTTCCCTCGACCTGCCGTAACGCCACCTGACACGAACGCACCGCCTTGCCGTCGACATCGACGGTGCAGGCACCGCAGCTGCCGGTGCCGCAGCCATATTTGGTTCCGGTCAGGTTGGAGGCGTCGCGCAACGCCCACAGCAACGGCGTGTCCGGCGCCAGCCGGTATTCGACGGCCTCGTTGTTGACGGTCAGGCGGGTCATCGCGTTGCGTTATCGCCGCGCGCAGCCCGCAACAAGCGGCCAGCGCACCGCCGGTGTTCAAACGCACGCCGCCCGGGTCAGGCGGAACGCTGGTCTAACCGTCGCGACGACGATAGGCGTGGTGGATGTTGTTGAACCAGCCTGCGCTCACCTTCGCTCCGGCGGCGCCGCGATCGCGCGGCCTGCGCGCCTCGGCCAGGTCGATCGCACCCTTGGTGAAGTGCAGCCCCGCGAGGGTGGCCGATGTCCACATCACCTCGGCAGGCAAGCCGGTCAGCGATCCCATCGTGACCTCCAGAAGATCGCCTTTGGTAAGCTCGCCCGGATTGTCGATGCAGGCGCCGGTGACCGAAAGGTTGCGGACGCGCGCCTCCACCGACCGGTCGCGTTGGTCGATACGCGCATAAAGGATGACGCTGCTGCGCGGTTCGCGGGGCGGAGAATCAGACATCGGACGATCCCCTTAGCATGGTCATGGCAAACAGGCCGTTAAAACCATTCGCTGTCCCGCACACGAGCAACCTGGTTTAATCCCTTAATCTGCGTAAGAATGGTTGCCAGCCGCTGCACCGTTGCCATACTGCCGTCGGATGGATCCGCAATTGGCGTCGGGTGACGCGCTTCCTTCGGCGGTCAGTGCCCTTACGCCTTGCGATCGCGAGCCCATTCATCTGGCAGGCGCGGTGCAGCCGCACGGCATGATGCTCGTCGCCGATCCGCGCACGCTGCGCGTCGTCGCGGGCGCCGGCGCGATCGAGACGGTGCTCGGGGCAGACTGGCTCGACGCGGATCTGTCGACCTTGCTGGGGCAGGACGTCACGGCGCTGACCGACACGACCCCGGGGCCGGGCGGCACCGTGCTGGGCGCGCCGGTGGTCGGGCATGACGTGGCATTGCACCTGGCGGGCCCGTGGCTGATCGCCGAACTCGAGCCGAGCGAGGCGCAGCCGGGCACCGTCGCCGCGACGCTCGGCTGGCTCGATACGATCGCGCTGGGGTTCGAGCGCGCGGGCACGCTGCGGATGCTGACCGATCGTGCCGTAACCGCGTTCCGCGCGCTGACCGGGTTCGACCGCGTCATGATCTACCGCTTCCTCGATGACGAGGCCGGATGCGTGGTGGCCGAGGATCGCGATCCCGCCCTGGGCTCGTTCCTCCACCATCATTTTCCTGCCAGCGACATCCCGCGGCAGGCGCGCGCGCTGTATGTTCGTAATCGCACGCGCGTCATTCCCGACGTCGGCTATGTCCCCGCACCGCTCCGTCCGGCCGGGTTCGAGCAGGTCGACCTCAGCGATGTCGCAATCCGCAGCGTCTCGCCGGTGCATGTCGAATATCTGCGCAACATGGGCGTACAGGCATCGGCGTCGATCTCGATCGTCAAGGACGGGCTGCTGTGGGGCTTGGTCGCCTGCCACAACATGACGCCGCGGCTGATGCCGCGCAGCGTGCGGGCGGCGGCGTCGGCGATGGCGAGCGCGCTCGCGCGGCAGATCCTCGCCAAGGAAGAGGCGGAGGCGTATCGCGTCCGGCTCGCGCTGCGCAGCGAGGAGGATGCGCTGCGCCCGCTGCTGCAACAGAGCGATCCGTTCCGGGTGCTGGCGGAACGCGGCGACGAACTGCGACGGATGTTCGACGCCGACGGGCTGGTGCTGGTCCGCGACCGGACGGTCACCGCCACGGGGGTGGCGCCGGCCGATCTCGAGGTGCTCGATCTGCTGCGCTGGGCCGCGCTGCGCGAGGATGGCCCGGTCTTCGCCACCCGCGAACTGGCGATCGACTGGCCGGCGGCAGGCGCGTTCGGACCGATCGCGGGCGTGCTGGCGCTGCGCATCGACGATCGCCACACCTTGCTGTGGCTGCGCGTCGAGCAGATCGAGGAGATCGAATGGGCCGGCAACCCGCACAAGGCCGTCCCGCACGATCCCGAAGCGACGCTTCATCCACGTGCGTCGTTTGAATCCTGGCATGAAACCGTGCGCGGGCGCTCACGGCGGTGGACGCTGGAGCAGGTCGAGGGCGCCAACCGCCTCCGCCGCCTGCTGCGCGAGGCGCGCGTCTCGAACGAACTGCGCCGGCTGAATCAGGAACTTGAGCGAACCGGCGCCGAGAAGGACGCGTTGCTGGCGCAGAAGGACCTGCTGATGCGTGAGGTCGACCATCGCGTGCAGAATAGCCTGCAGCTCGTCTCGTCGTTCCTCGGGATCCAGGCGCGCGACGCCGGGCCGGGCGTGGTTGCCGATCAATTGCGCGAGGCGCGCTCCCGGCTGTCGGCCGTCGCGCTGGTCCACCGGCGGCTGTATCGCGACGACCAGATCGAGACGATCGATCTTAGCCGTTATCTGGGCGAGTTGCTCGACGATCTGAAGCAATCCCTCGGCGAGGAATGGTCGCGGCACATGTTGCTGTCGATCGCACCGGTGCTGATCCCGACCGATCGTGCGGTCAACATCGGACTGATCGCCGCCGAGCTGGTCATCAACGCCACCAAATATGCCTATCCCGGGCGGCCGGGCGGCCCGATCGAGATCACGCTCGAACAATATCGCAACCGCCTGCGCCTGATCGTCGCGGATCAGGGTGTCGGCAAGCGCGGCGTCGGCGAGGGATTTGGCAGCCGGATGATGCGCGCGGTGATCCAGCGCATCGACGGGGAAATGGATTATCTCGACAACGAACCCGGCCTGCGCGCCGTGCTGACCGCGCCGATCGAGGCGGCTTAATTCAAGTGTTGATCAAAACAGATGTGGCCAGAGCAGTCGTCATTGCGAGCGTAGCGAAGCGATTCAGGGCGTCCTGATCCGGCTCTGGATTGCTTCGCTGCGCTCGCAATGACGGATTACGTCAGGCTGGCGAGTCCACCGCCGCCGCCTCGGCATAAAGCGCGAAGGTGGCGAGCGCGCCCGCGATCATCCGTGCCGACCAGTCGCCGTCCTTGCCAGCGGCCGCTTCGTCCAGCGCGATCCGGATCGCGCGCCACTGGCCGGACGCATGGACCGCGCCGAGATACCGCCCCGGCAGCTCGGCCGGCACCTGTCGCGCGAGCATCGCGCCCCCCAGCCGAGAGCCTTCGACGACATAGAGCACGCCCCACAGCGTCGCCGCGTCGTCACCCGGCGCGAAGGGCAGGCAATCGGGCACCGCGACACCCAACTCCTCAAGGTCCGCGGCCAGCAACCCCGCGCGCGTCGGCAGCGTCCGCGCGAACGGCAGCGCCGCCATCACCCGCTCCGCCGCCGGCAGCGCGCGACCATGCGCGAGCAGGAAGCGCCGGTACGCCGCGGGGGTCGCCAGATCGTGCGCGCCGAACGCGGCGTCGACCGCCTCATGCGCCGCGCCGGTGGCGTTGCGCAGCATCGTCATCGCGGACATCGGCGTCAGTCCAGCCCACGCTCCAGAAAGCGTTCCGCCACCGCGCAGTGCATCGCGACCCCGGTGGCGAGCACATTCTCCTCGATCGTCATCCGCGTGTTGTGGAGCGGCGGGTTCGTGCGCCAGTCGCTGCCCGGTGCGGCGACCCCGACGAATGCCATCGCGCCCGGCACCTCGCGCAGCACATAGCTGAAGTCCTCACCGCCCATCATCGGCGCGGGCATCGCGGTCCAGCCGGCACCACCCGGCACCTTCGACGACAGCTCGCGCAGCAGCCGCGTCGCGCGTGCGTCGTTGACCGTCACCGGATAGCCTTCGTCGATCGTGGTTTCGGCGACGCAGCCATGCGCGGCGGCGATCCCCTGCGCGATCTGGTGGAACGCCTCGCGCATCGCGGTGCGCGTCGCCTCCGACAGCGTGCGCAGCGTCCCCATCAGCTTGACCTCTTCGGGGATGATGTTGTGCGACGATCCGGCGTGGATCTGCGTCATCGTCAGCACCGCCGGATCGGCGACCGGCACCCGACGCGCGACATGCTGTTGCAGCGCGGTGACGATCGCGCAGGCGACCGGGATCGGATCGATCGCGTCGTGCGGCATCGCGGCATGGCCGCCCTTGCCGCGGATCGTCGCCAGCACTGTGTCGGTCGAGGCGAGCATCGCGCCCTCGCGGCCCACGAACACGCCCGCCGGCGCGTTGGGGAGGATATGCAGCGCGAATGCCGCTTCCGGCCGCGCGACGTCGAGCAGCCCGTCGGCGATCATGTGTCGCGCGCCGTGGTGGCCTTCCTCGCCGGGCTGGAACATGAAGACGATCGTCCCCGACAGATCGTCGCGCCGGGCGCTCAGCGCCTTCGCTGCGCCGACCAGCATCGCGGTATGCGCGTCATGCCCGCAGGCGTGCATCTTGCCGGGGATGGTGGAGGCGAACGGCAGCCCGGTCTCCTCGCTCATTGGCAGAGCGTCCATATCGCCGCGCAGCAACACCGTGCGCCCGTTCGACGCCGCGCCACCGGTCCGCGCGCCGCGCAGAATCGCGACGAAGCCGGTCGTGCTGGTGCTGTCGTGGATCTTGAGCGGCAGACCGGCGAGCGCCGCCTTCGCCTTGGCGGTGGTCAGCGGGCAATGCAGCCCGACCTCCGGCTCGGCATGGATCGCCCGGCGCAGCGCGATCACGTCCGCCAGTTCGGCGGCGCCGATCGCGGTCCAGTCGGTTCGGGTGGCGAGCGTGCTGGTCATGACGGACTCCTTCGGTCAGCGCTGTAACCGATCCGTCATGCCGGCGGAAGCGTCAGGGCGCGCGGCGCGCGCTGGTGACGCGGATCGCGGGCGCGAGCATCTGCCCCTTCATCGCGCCTTCACCCAGCGTCGGTGAGGTGGGGGCGAGCAGGATCCTGCGGATCACGTCCATCCCCTCCAGCACGCGCCCGAACGCGGCAAAGCCGGGCTGGCCGTCCCTGGCGTCCATCGAGGTCAGGTCGCCGACCACCACGAAGAAGTCGCCGGTCGCGGTGTTGGGCGCTGCCATCGCCATCGAGATCGTGCCGTCGGTGTGGCTGAGGCCGGTCTGCGTGGTCGGCTCGAACTTGATCGGTGGCAGGGTACGTTTGGCGTCGTTGCGCGTCCCGAACTGGACGATCCCGTAGCCGTCCGCGACCTTCACCGCGCGATAGAAGGACACGCCGTCCAGCTTCTTGCCGTCGACATATTTCAGGAAGTTGGCGGCGGTGATCGGCGCAGCCTTGCTGTCGACTCCGATCACGATCGGCCCGGCGTCGGTGGTCAGCACGACGCGGCTGAGCATCGTTGCGACAGGCGCGGTCGCCGCTGCCGACGGTGCGACCGGGGCGGCGGGGGCCTCTTGCGGTGCAGCGAGTGCGAGCGCGACGAGTGCCGCGATCATGCCGCACCCTCCGGTGCGGGCGCGATCAGCACCGGCAGCGTGTTCGTCGCCGCGCCGGTCAGTTGCAGGACGTAGCGTCCGGGGGCGAGGCGGTAATCGACGATCTTGCGGATGCCGCTGCATGCCGGACCGTGGCCCTGCGCCGTGGCGGGCAAGGGACGTCCGCCACGCACCACCTCGATCCACGCCGGTCCGCCCAACGCGATCCGGTAGGTGCCGGGACGGGTTACCTGGAACAATGCGACGCCGGCATTGGTCCCGGTGCCGAGATCACGCGTCGGCGGCGCGGCCGGGGCGAGCCGGTCGAGCGGCACCAGCCGCAGCTCGGCGGCGCGCCCGACTGCGAGCACCGGCGCATGGCGCGTGGCTGCCCCGGCCTCCAGCGCGACCCGCGTGCTCCAGCCTTCAAAGCCGACCGGCAAAGCGGGGCGCAGCGCGTTGCACGACGGCTCGGGCGCGGGCAGGTCCTGCGCGGAGAAGGGTGCTGACGCGAGCAGCAGGGACAAGGCGAACGACATTTACGGGCTCCAGGGTACCCGTGCTCCATACCCGCCCCGGACCGTCGCCACCAGCCCGGTGATCGACCGACGGCGGCAACCAACCACCGGCTTGCCGTGTTCAGGCCGAAGGTGCAGCCTGACCCGCTTCAAAGGGAGAGCAACGATGACCGATCAACACAACGACATGGGCCGCGCAGCCGCCGATGCGGCGCAGCAGGCGACCGACCGCCTGCGCGCTTCGGGACAGCACATGATGGAAAGCGGCCAGACGATCAGCACCAAGATCCTCGATCAGGTCGAAGCCAATACGCAGGAGGCTTTTTCCGCGATGCGCGCCGCCGCGCAGGCCAAGGACCTGTCGCAGGTGATGCAGATCCAGAGCGATTTCCTGCGCACGCAGAGCCAGCGCTCGATGGAGCAGGCGCGCGAGATCGGCCAGCTCATCATGCAGTTCGGCCGTGCGGCGGTGGCGCCCGGCAGCGGGAATGACTCCAACGCCTGACATTTTCGTCATCCCGGACAAGATCCGGGATCCCGCTTTTCGCGACGGAAAAGGGAGGAGCGGGGTCCCGGATCAAGTCCGGGACGACGAACAAGGGTCAGCCACCCACCGGCCGCGGGCCCTGATCGGTCACGTCGAGCAGCGAGTCCCCGCCCAGCGTGCGGTACAGCGTCACCAGATTGGTCGCGCGCACCAGTTGCGTCGCCACCAGCGTACGTTGCGCTGAATACAGCTGCCGCTGCGCGTCGAGCGACGTCAGATAGGTGTCGATCCCGCCGCGATAGCGCGCGTTGGTCAGGTTCAGCGTGTCGACCGCCGCGGTATAGAAACGCTGGTTGGCGGCGAGCTGTTCGGTGATCGTCCCGCGCCGCGCGAGCGCGTCGGACACTTCGCGGAACGCGCTCTGGATCGTCAGCTCGTAATTGGCAAGCGCGGCGTCGCGCTGCGCTACGCTATAGTCGACGTTCGCGCGTCCCGCGCCGGCGCGGAAGATCGGGTAGCTGGCGTTGGGCGCTACCGACCAGTTGAACGCATCGCCCGAGAACAGGGTGCGCAGCGCAGTGCTCGCGAACCCGACCAGCCCGGTCAGCGAGATGCGCGGGAACAGCGCCGCGCGCGCCGCGCCGATCTCGGCATTGTAGGCGCGCAGCGAATATTCGGCCTGCACGACGTCGGGGCGGCGCAGCAGCACGCCCGAGTCGATCCCGGCGGGCAGCTCGCCGATCGTTTGCGCGGCCTGCTCGATCCCGGCCGGCAGCTGCGCGGCGTCGATCGGCGCGCCAACCAGCAGTTGCAGCGCATTGACGTCCTGCGCCAGCGCGGTGCGCTGTTCGGCGAGGTCGGCCTCGGCAGTGGCGAGGATCTGTTCGGCCTGCCGCACGTCGGTGCGCGGCGAGACGCCGCCCTGACGGCGCGCATCGGTCAGCCGCACGCTGGCGCGTGCCGCGACCGCGGTCTGTTCGGCGACGGTCAGCAGGCTCTTGTCGGCAGCATAGTTGAGCCACGCGCTGGCGATGTCGCCGATCAGCGTCAGCCGCGTCGCGCGTGCCGCCGCCTCCTGCGCGAAATAGCGCGACAGCGCCGCACCGGTCAGCGAGCGGACCCGCCCGAACAGGTCGATCTCGAACGCGGTAACGCCGAGCTGCGCCTGGAAGGTGCTGTTCGATCCGGACACGATCGTCGTTCCGCCGGCGCCGGTGCCCGTTCCGCCCGTTCCCGTTCCGGTGCCACCGGTGCCGGTCCCACCCGTCCCGGTGCCGCCGGTGCCGCCGCTGCCGCCGCTGCCGGTGCCGGTCCCGCCGGCGTTGACCCCGGTGTTCACGCCCGAGCGGCTGCTCTGGCGATAGCTATAGGCGCCGGTGGCATTGAGCTGCGGGAACAGGTCGGCGCGCTGGACGCGATATTGCGCGCGCGTCGCCTCGATGTTGGCGACCGCGATCCGCAGATCGCGATTGTTGACCAGCGCCTGCTCGATCAGCGCCTGCAACCGTGTGTCGCGGAAAATGTCGCGATAGGTGACGCTTGGGAGCGCAGCCTCGCTCTGCCGCAGATAGGCGTCGCCGATCGGCCAGGAGGTCGGCACCGGCGGGGCAGGGCGGACATAGCTGGGCGCAAGCGAACAGCCCGCCAGCGCGACTGTCGCGGTCAGGGTAGCGAATCGGCGAAACATCATGCCCCCCCCGGCGCGGGGAGCGCCGGCCTGTCGATCGGACGCGGCAATTGCTTCGGCGCGTCGGGTGCCGCGTGGCCGCTGTGGTCGTGCGGGCCGTCGTCGTCGGGGCCCGGCTCTGAACTGGGATCGGCACCGCGGCGCAGTCCCTTCCAGCCGTCACGGAAGCCGCGGCGCACCAGCACGAAGAACAACGGGATGTAGAAGATCGCCAGCACCGTGGCGGTGATCATCCCGCCGATCACCGACGTGCCGATCGCGATGCGGCTGTTCGCACCCGCGCCGGTCGAGATCGCCAGCGGCAGCACGCCGAAGATGAAGGCGAGGCTGGTCATCAGGATCGGCCGCAGCCGGATGCGCGCCGCCGACAGCGCGGCGTCGATGACGCGCTTGCCCTTCTTCTCCTCCTGCTCGGCGAATTCGATCATCAGGATCGCGTTCTTCGCCGCCAGCCCCATCGTCGTCAGCAGCCCGATCTGGAGATAGACGTCGTTGACCAGCCCGCGCAGCGTCGTGAACAGGATCGCGCCGATCAGCCCGAGCGGGATCACCAGCAACACCGCGAACGGGATCGACCAGCTTTCGTATAGCGCCGCAAGGCACAGGAAGACGACGAGGATCGACAGTCCGTACAGCAACGGCGCCTGACCCGACGACAGCCGCTCCTGAAACGACAGCCCCGCCCATGACACGCTGGTGCCCGGCACCTGTCCGGCCAGTTCCTCGATCCGCGTCATCGCGTCACCCGAGCTTTTGCCCGCGGCGGCGGCACCCTGGAATTCATAGGACGGGATGCCGTTGAAGCGCGACAGCGTCACCGGGGCCTGGCTCCACCCGATCTGCGAGAACGCCGCGAACGGTACCATCTGCCCGTTCGATCCGCGCACGAACCACTGGTTCAGATCGGTCGGCGCGGCGCGATACGGCGCGTCGCCCTGCACGAACACGCGCTTGACGCGCCCGCGGTCGACGAAGTCGTTGACGTAGCGGCCACCCCAGGCGGTCGACAGCGTCGTGTTGACGTCGGCCTGCGTCAGCCCCAGCGCCGCGAGCTTCTGCTGGTCGATGTCGATCTTCAGCGTCGGCGTATCCGGCAATTCGGTCAGCCGCACCGAGGCGAGCGCGGGATCGGCGTTGGCCGCCGCGAGCAATTTGTCCTTTGCGGCGCCGAATTCCTCCTGCGTTAGCCCGCCGGAGTTCTGCAATTCCATCGTGAAGCCGTTCGACTGGCCCAGCCCGCGCACCGCCGGCGGCACCAGCGCGAAGACGCGTGCGTCGCGCAAGCCGCGGAACGCCGCCGAGGCACGCGCCACGATCGAATCCGCGGTGTTCTCCTTGCCCTCGCGCTTGTCCCACGGCGCGAGGTTGACGAAGCCCTGACCGGTGTTCTGTCCGCTCGCGCCACCACCGCCGCCGCCGCTGACCGTGAACATCGTAACGACGTTCTTGCCCTCGCTGGTCGCCAGATAATCCTCGACCTTGTGCTGCACCTCTTCGGTGCGCGAACGGGTGGCACCGGCGGGAAGCTGAAATTGCACCAGCGCCGATCCCTGATCCTCGGTCGGCAGGAAGCCGGTCGGCATCCGCAGGAACAGCACCGCCAGTAGCGCGACCGTCAGCAGATAGATCAGCAGGAACAGCGCCTTGCGATCGATCACGCGCCGCACGCCCGCGACATAGCGCGCCACGCCGCGATCGAACGTATTGTTGAACCCGTCGCGCGCGCGCTCCAGCCCGTGCGCGACGCGCGGGTATTTGCGGCCGATCCAGCTTTCCTCGATCGGATCGCCATGCTGGTCGTGCGTCTGCTTGAGCAACGTCGCGGTCAGCGCAGGCGACAGGATGACCGCCACCAGCACCGACAGGATCATCGCCGAGACGATCGTCAGCGAGAATTGCCGATAGATCACGCCGGTCGATCCGCCGAAGAACGCCATCGGCATGAACACCGCCGACAGCACCAGCGCGATCGCGACGAGGGCGACCGTGATCTCCTTCATCGACTCGATCGTCGCCTCGCGCGGGGTCATGCCGGGGTTTTCCTCCAGCAAGCGCTCGACATTCTCGACGACGACGATCGCGTCGTCGACCAGCAGCCCGATCGCCAGCACCAGCCCGAACAAGGTCAGCGTGTTGATCGAGAAGCCCGCGACATAGAAGACCGCGAACGTGCCGAGCAGCACCACCGGCACCGCGATCGCCGGCACCAGCGTCGCGCGCCAGCTTTGCAGGAACACGAACATGACGATGACGACGAGGATGATCGCCTCGATCAGCGTCTTGACCACTTCCTCGATCGACAGCTTGATGAAGTCGGTGGTGTCGTTGGCGAAGGCATAGGTGACGCCGGGCGGGAACGCTTTCGACGCCTGCTCGACCTGTGCCTTGACCAGCTCGGCGGTCTTGAGCGCGTCGGCGCCCGGCGCCAGCAGCACCGCGATGCCCGCGCCGGGGTGGCGGTTGACGCGGCTGAATGCGTTGTAGCTCTCCGCCCCCAGTTCGATCCGCCCGATATCGGCGAGGCGGACGGTGCCGCCGTCCTGCTCGGTCTTGAGGATGATCTTGGCGAACTGATCGGGGGACTGGAGCCGCGACTGCGCGGTGACGACCGCGTTGAGCATCTGGGTCGACGGGCTCGGCTGACCGCCGATCTCGCCCGCCGCCACTTCGGTATTCTGGTTCTGGATCGCGGTGATGACGTCGCCGGGCATCAGCTGGTAGCTGTTGAGCTTCGCCGGATCGAGCCAGATCCGCATCGCATATTGCGAGCCGAAGACGTTGGTGTCGCCGACGCCCTTGGTGCGGCCGAGCGGGTCCTGCAGGTTGCTGACCAGAAAGTCGGAGACGTCCTGATTGGTCAGCTTGTCGGTCGTGTCATAGACGCCGACGATCAACAGGAAGTCGGGGTTCGACTTGCGGACCACCAGCCCCTGCTGCTGCACCTGTTGCGGCAGGCGGCTCAGCGATTGCTGGACCTGATTCTGGACCTGCACCTGCGCGATGTCGGGATCGGTGCCCTTGTCGAAGGTGGCGGTGATCGTCACCGACCCGCGGCTCGACGAACTCGACTGGAAATACAGCAGGCCGTCGATGCCGGTCAGCTGTTGCTCGATGACCTGCGTGACGCTGTTCTGGATCGTCTGCGCGTTCGCGCCGGGGAAGGTGGCGCGGATCGAGACCTGCGGCGGCGCGACGTCGGGATATTGCGCGATCGGCAGCGACAGGATCGCACCGACCCCCGCCAGCATGACGATGATGGCCAGCACCCATGCGAAGATGGGGCGGTCGATAAAGATGCGGGACATGCCGGCTTAGCCCGCCTTGCCCCGGCCACTTTGACCGCTACCGCCACCGGATTGTTTCTTCATTTCCTCAGGCGAGGGGGCCTTGACCGGTTGCGGCGCATTGGCGGGCACCGCGCGGATCTGTGCGCCGGGGCGCAGGTTGGCGAGGCCCTGCGTGATGATCTTCTCGCCGGGCTTCAGCCCGTCGGTGACCACCCAATAGGCACCCTGCGTGCGGTCGGCCTTGACGTTGCGCTGCTCGGCCTTGCCGTTCGCGCCGACCACGAACAAGGTCGCGTTGCCCTTGGCATCGCGGCTGATCGCGGGTTGCGGCACGAGGAAAGCGTTCTTCAGAATCGACTGCGCGAACTCGGCACGTACGAACATGCCCGGCAACAGCAAACCCTGCGGGTTCGGGAAGCGCGCCCGCAGCGTGACCGTGCCGGTGCTCTGGTCGACGACGACCTCGGCGAACTCGACCGTGCCCTTGATCCCGTAATCGCTGCCGTCCTCCAGCTTGAGTGTCACCTCGGCGCGCGCCGGGGCGGCACCACCCGCCGCGAGCGCGCGGCGCAATGCGAGCAGGTTGGTGCTCGATTGCTGGATATCGACGAACATCGGATCGAGCTGCTGGATCGTCGCGAGCGGATCGGCCTGCGTCGCGCTGACCAAGGCGCCGACCGTGAATAGCGAGCGTCCGATCCGCCCGGTGATCGGCGCAGGGACGGTCGTGAAGCGCAGGTTGACGCGCGCGCTGTCGAGCTGCGCGCTGTTGACGCCGATCTGCGCCGAGGCCTGCCGCTGCTGCGCGACGGCGTCGGTATAATCCTGCGCGCTGATCGCTTCCATCTCGGCGAGCGGCTTGTAGCGGTCGGCGCGGATCTTGGCGGCGGCGAACGTCGCCTGCGCGTTGGCGACATTGGCCTGCGCCTGATTGGCGGCGGCGCGATAGAGCGACGGGTCGATCTGATAGAGCGGCTGGCCGCGCTTCACCAGCGCACCCTCCGTGAAGAAGCGCTTCTGGATCACGCCGGTGATTTGCGGCCGGACCTGCGAGCTTTCGTAGGCGACGGTCCGGCCGGGCAGTTCGCTGATCGTCGGCACCGCGGTCGGCTGCACCACGACATAGCCGACCGTGGTCGGTCCGCCGCCGCCGGGGCCGCCTGCGCCGCTTTTGCCCTTGGCCTGTCCGCTGTCGCTGCCACCGCTACAGGCGGACAGGGCAAGCGCTGCCGCAAGGCTCGCCAGCCCGGCCGCAGCGCGCATCCGCCGTACCGTCAAATTTCTTGTCACTCTGTGCCTGTCCGAACCCGAGGGTGTCCTCGGCTAAGCGCTATTTGTCGCAAATGTTTCGCACCGGCGAACATTTATTCGTCAGGTCCGTCGGAAACGTCCCGGTCGCCGCTCAGCAACCGACTTCAATCCCTCACGAAAATCGTCGGTTTGCATCAGCCGGTCCTGCTCGGCGCGCTCATGCTCGGTCCGCTCGCGCACCGCCTCGGCCAGCCCCGCGCGCAGTGTCGCGCGCGTCGCCTCGACCGCGAGTGGCGCATTGGCGGCGATCTCGACGGCCAACGCCTGCGCCGCCACAAGCGCGTCGGGCGCGATCTGGTCGACGAGCCCGTAGCGGAGTGCCTCGTCCGCCTTCACGCGCCGTCCGGTCAGCAGCATCAGGCTGGCGTGCTGTCCGCCGATCACGCGCGGCAGGGTCAGGCTGATTCCGAACCCTGCATGGAAGCCGAGCGTCACGAAATTGGCCGAGAACTTCGCCTCGGGCGCGGCGACGCGAAAGTCGGCGACCAGTGCGAGCCCCAACCCGGCACCGACCGCCGCGCCCTGGATCGCCGCGACGATCGGCTTCTTCGCCGAAAACAGCCGCACCGCCCCGCGATACAGCGCCGGCGTCTCGCTCTCGCCCTGCTCGTCGACCAGCGGCTTGTCGCCGGTCAGGTCCGCGCCGCCGCAGAACACGCGCCCCTCGGTCGCCAGCACTACCGCGCGCACCTCCGCATCGGTGTCCAGTTCGTCGAGGACGTCGGCGAGCGCATGGATCAGCGCGGCATTGACGTGATTGTGCGGCGCGCGGTCGATGACGACGGTCGCGACATGGGTCGACGCGTCTCGAATGACGGACAGATGCTGCTTCATGCGCGGGTTCCCAGAAGGTTGCGGGCCACAACCCAGTTATGGATCTCGGTCGGGCCGTCGTAGATCCGCATCAGGCGGATGCGTGCCGCCATCTGCGCCAGCGGCAGTTCGCGGGTCATCCCCATCGCGCCGAACGCCTGCATGACATGGTCGAGCACTTCCCACGCCATCTCCAGCGCGAAGCTCTTGAGCATCGACACCTCGGTGCGCGCGTTGCGACCCTGATCGATCTTCCACGCGCAATCATAGGCCATCAGCCGCGCGGCATGGATGCGGATCGCGGCATCGGCGACCCAGTTCTGCACCGTCTGTCGCTCGCTCAACGGCTTGCCGAACGTCGTCCGCTGCGGGGCATAGTCGACCAGCATGTCGAGCGCGCGCGCCGCCATCCCGATCGCATTCGCCGCCATCTCGGCGCGGCGCGTGTTGAGGCGAAGCTGCATCGGCGCGAACCCCTGACCCTCGGTGCCCAGCAACTTCCACCCCGGCACGCGGCAATCGTCGAGCGCGACCTCATAGGTGGTCTCGCCGCCGATCATCGGGATCGGGCGCACGACCGAGAAGCCGGGCGCATCGCGGTCGACCAGAAACGCGCTCATCCCGCCACGCTGGCGCTTTTCCTTGTCGGTCACCGCGATGACGATCGTGAAATCGGCGCGATCGGCCTTGGTGATCCAGATCTTGCGGCCGTTGAGCACCCAGTCGTCGCCGTCGCGCACCGCGGTCGTCTTCATGCCGGCGGGGTCGGAGCCCGCGCCGGGCTCGGAAATGCCGATCGCCGAAATCGTTTCGCCGCGCACATAGGGGGCGAGATACGCCTCGCGCTGGCGGTCGTCGACGGTGGCGGCGAGCATCCGCAGGTTCGGGCTGTCGGGCGGCAGCGTCCACGGCGCGATCGTCCGCCCCAGCGCCTCGTTGACCGCCACCATCGCCACTGCGGGCAGGTCGGTCCCGCCGACATCGGCCGGCGCATCAAGCCCCCACAGCCCCAGCTCGCGCGAGATACGATCGACATTTGCGCGCTCGTCCGCGGTCAGCTCCAGCCCGTGCCCGCGGGCGTCGCGCTCCAGCAGGCCGTTCTCCAGTGGCACCAGCTCGTCATCGACGAAGCGCCGCACCAGCTCGGCGATCATGCGGTGATCGTCGTCGAGATCGAAATTCATGCGCTCTCCCAGCGTTCGTTGCCGCCGGCTCTAAGCGCTTGACGGGGCGTGCGCCAGCGGCGTCGATGATGGCTCCCCCCGCCGTCATCCCGGACTTGATCCGGGATCTCGCTTCCTCTTTTCGAGGGTCGCAGGAAGAAGCTGGGCCCCGGATCAAGTCCGGGGTGACGGGGGAAAGCAATGTGCAGATCGGGGACGGCGGGGGGCCGTAACGGAATCCCGGACGTCGTCTACCTAGCCCTCGCAACCGTTTCGCCGGTGGATCGTTGCTGTGGCACGGGAGACCAGAACCGGATTGCCGGACTCTCTCGTGCAAAGGGGCGTTGTTCTTGGTTTCTTCGGTACGTCATTTCCGTTTGCTCCTGGCCAGCGCCGGGATCGCGTTGATCGCCGGACAGGCGCAGGCCCAGATGCAGACGCCGGGCACCGCCCCGGCGCGTGGGCCAGATGCGCCGCGAGAGACGCGGCCCGCCGCCGATCCGCAGAATGACGCGCCGATCGTCCCCGATGCCGAGTTCGACAAGGCGCTGCCGCCGCTCTCCGGCGACATCAACGCGCCGCTGGAGCCGATGCCGGCCGACGCCACCACGCCGGCGACGACCACCCCCGCCGCGGACGCCGCCGCGCAACAGCCGATCACCCCAGGCGCACTGCCGCCGACACCCGCGGTCGACCCCGCACTCGCCCAACCGCTCGAACCACTGTCGACCTTCAATACCGAGCCGCTGCGCTCGGTCGCCGACGTCAAGGACGAGAACGCGCCCGACATCCGCTACACCAACGAGGTGCGCGGGCTCGACCCGCTCGGGCTGACCGACGAGTTCAACTCGCTGTCGGCGCTGCGCGAGGGCAAGGGCAAGGCCGACAATGCCACGCAAGTCGCGGCGCGCGGGCGCGAGGACGAGCAGCTCGCGGTGCGGCTGATGAAGTCGCTCGGCTATTATGACGCGACCGCAATCTCGACGATCGAAACCGTCCCCGGCGCCGACCAGAAGATCAAGGCGATCGTCAGCGCGACGCCCGGGCAGCAATACAAGCTCGGCACGATCACGGTGAAGGCCGATCCGACCACGCCGCCCGATCTGGTCCGACGCGAACTGCCGCTGCGCACCGGCGATCCGATCGAGGCGCTGCGCGTACAGGGCGCCGAGGCGAATGTCAGCCTGAAGCTGCCGCAACAGGGCTATCCGTTCGTCAAGGTCGGCGAGCGCGACATCCTGCTCGACGAACAGACGGCGCGCGGCGACTATACGCTGCCGGTCGACACCGGCCCGCGCTCGTCGTTCGGCGTGCTGCGCACCGAGGGCGAGCCGGTGTTCGACCTCAAGCACCTCAACGTCTTCCCGCGCTTCGATCAGGGCGAGCTTTACGACAATCGCAAGGCCGATGACCTGCGCGAGGCGCTGGTCGCGACCGGGCTGTTCAACGGCGTCGGGGTCCAGCCGGTCCGCACCGGCACGGTCCTGCCGGACGGTACGGAGCAGGTCGACCTGATGGTCCGCCAGACGCGCGGGCCTGCCAAGAGCCTGTCGGGCGGCGCCGGCTTCCAGACCGGGCAGGGCGTCACGGTCGAGGGCACGTTCACCAACCGCAATCGCTTCCCGCCCGAGGGCGCGCTGATCCTCGGCGCGATCGCGGGCACGCAGCAGCAGGGCCTGTCGGCGACCTTCCGCCGCCAGAACGCCGGCAAGCGCGACCGCACCGTGACGGTGGTCGCCAGCGCGCTGCGCGCCAATTACGACGCGTTCGAGGCGTTCACCGGCACGCTATCGGGGCGGATCTCCTACGATTCGACTCCGATCTGGCAGAAGAAGTTCACCTACGCCTATGGCTTCGAGCTGGTCGGCACGAACGAAAGCGTTTTCGACTTCGCCGAGAACGATCGCGTCCGCCGCACCTATGGCGTGCTCGCGCTGCCGGGGCAGGTGCAGTTCGACACTTCCGACAATCTGCTCAACCCGACCCGCGGCTATCGCCTGAAGCTGAGCCTCAGTCCCGAGACCTCGGTGCAGGGTTCAGTGCGGCCCTATGGGCGAAGCCTCGTCGAGGCGACCGCTTATTATCCGGTTTCCGACAGCCTCGTCATCGCGGGACGTGTCCGCGCCGGCAGCATCTTCGGGATCGCGCGCGACGACATTGCGCCATCACGGCGCTATTACGGCGGCGGCGGCGGGTCGGTGCGCGGTTACGGTTTCCAGCGGCTTGGGCCGCTCGAACCCGAAAGCTCGCTGGTGCCCGACGACAAGGATCGCGACGAGGTCAAGGACCTGCGTCCGATCGGCGGCCGCAGCCTCAACGAATTCTCGCTCGAGGCGCGCTATCGCTTCGGCAATTTCGGGATCGTGCCGTTCATCGACGGCGGCAACACCTATGAAAGCACCCTGCCGAACGGCAGCGACCTGCGCTTCGGCGCGGGCATCGGCGGGCGTTTCTACACCAATTTCGGCCCGATGCGCGTCGACGTGGCGACGCCGCTCAACCCGCGACCCGGCGATGCCAAGGTCGCGCTCTACATTTCGATCGGGCAGGCGTTCTGATGACTGACGAGACGCTGGCGCCGGGCGAGGGCACGATCGTGGTGGAGCGCCGCCCCGTGTGGCTGCGCATCCTCAAGTGGATCGGCATCGCGATTCTCGGCCTGCTCGTGCTCGTCGTCGCAATTGTGCTGGGGATCAACACCGATCCGGGCCGTCGCTTCGTCGCCGACCAGATCGGCGGCTACACCACCGCCTCGGGGCTCAACATCAAGGTCGGGCGCGTCGACGGATCGCTCTACGGCCAGATGCGGCTCAGCGACGTGCGGGTCAGCGACCCCAAGGGCGTATTCCTCACCTCGCCGCGGCTCGACGTCGACTGGCGGCCGTTCGCGTTCATCAACAATCACGTCGACGTGCGCTCGGTGTCGAGCCAGCTCATCACCTTGCGCCGCAATCCCGAGCTGAAGCCGTCGACCGAGCCGACCGACCCCAACGCGCCCCTTCTCCCTGATCTCGATATCGACATCAACCGCCTGCAAGTCGCGCGCTTCGTCATGGAGCCGCCGGTGTCTGGCGCACGCCACATCGCGCGCTTCGACGGTCAGGCGCATATCGCCGATCGCCGCGCGCAATTGCTGGTCGATGCGGTGACGCTCCGCGCCCCGGGTGTTGCCGGTGGCGATGTCGCGCGCGTCAAGATCGAGGCGGTTCCCGACGACAACAAGCTCGACGTCGACGTGCGCCTCACCGCCCCGGCGGGCGGGATGGTCGCGCAGCTCGGCGGGCTGAAGGCGCCGCTGACCGCGACCGTTACCGGGCGTGGCAGCTGGGCGTCGTGGCAGGGTCGCGCGCTGGCCACGCTCGGCGGCGGGCAACTCGCCGACCTCGCGCTCACCGCGCGCAACGGCCATTTCGAGGTGCGCGGCCCCACGCGCCCCGGCCTCTATCTCGAAGGCCCGGTGGAGCGGCTGACCGCCCCGGCCTTGCAGGTCGCCGCCGACGTCACGCTCGGCGAACGCAGCGCCGACACGCGTATCAAGCTGACGTCCAGCGCGCTGGCGGTCGACGCGGGCGGGATGCTCGACCTCAAGAACAGCCGCTTCGGCAATTTTGCGGTCGACGCGAAGTTGCTGACACCCGGCGCGATCGCCCCTAACGTGCGCGGGCGTGACGTACTGGCGCGCGTCGTGCTGAACGGCGCGTTCGCGACGCCGACGGTGGACTATAAGGTTCGTGCCACCTCGCTCGGCTTCGGCGAAATGAGCGTCGAGAATCTGTACGCCGAGGGGCTGGCACGCGTGAACAGCGACCGCATCCTCGTGCCGGTCCATGCGCGCGCGAAGCGGATCGCAGGGCTCAACCCGGCGCTCGGCGGGCTCACCACCAATGCGCGGATCGATGGTGACCTGGCGATCCAGATGCCGAACATCCTGTCGGACAATCTGCGCATTCGCTCCGACACGATCGACGCCACCGCGATCATCGCCGCCAATATGGAAACCGGCCGCTACACCGGCGGATTGCAGGGACGCGTCAACAACTTCCGCGTCGACAGCGTCGGCATCCTCAACATCCAGACCGATGCGAAGCTGGTACCCGGCGCGCGCGGCGGGTTCGGGATCAGCGGCCGCGTCGCGGTGCAGACCAAGCAATTGTTCAACGAGGGCGCACGCAACTTCCTCGGCGGCAATGCGGTGCTCAGCACGCGCTTCGGCTATTCGCCCGAGGGTGTGGTCACCTTTGAGAGTCTGAAGATGAACGCGCCGCTGTTCCGCATTACGCGCGGGCAGGGGCGGTTCGATCCGGCAAGCGGCGCATTGCTGGTCGATGCCGACGCTTACTCCAGGCAATATGGTCCGCTGTTCGCGCGCGTCACCGGTTCGGCGACCGCGCCGGTGGTGCGGCTCCGCGCGCCACGGCCGGGGGTCGGGATCGGGCTTGCCAATCTCGACGCGCGTGTGGTCGGCCGCGGGGGCTCGTATCAGGTCAATGCGACCGGCGGCACCAATTACGGGCCGTTCAACGCCGACGTACTGGTCACGCCGGGCAAGCAGCTTGCGGTCGACATCCGCCGCGTGCTGTTCGCGGGCGTGCAGTTCGCGGGGCGTGTCGTCCAGACCGCCGCCGGGCCGTTCGCCGGGCAGGTGCGCTTCAACGGTCAGGGGCTGAACGGCCTCGCGACACTGGGTGCGCAGGGCAAGTATCAGCGCGCCAGCGTCAACGCGCGTGCGCTCGCCGCGAAGATCCCGGGCGCGGTCGACTTCACGATCGGGCGCGCGCTCATCAACGCCGATATCGTGCTCTACGACAAGCCGCAGGTCCGCGCCGACGCGCAGGTCGCCGACATGCGTTATGGCGCGACCGTGATCGAGACCGGGCGCGTGCGGGTGAACTACGCCAACGGCTCGGGCGCTGCGCAGGCGCTGCTGACCGGCTCGAACAGCGTGCCGTTCCGCCTCGCCGCCAATGCGCAGCTGTCGCCGTCACAATACCTCGTGGCGCTGCAAGGCGCGGCCAATGGTGTCAACTTCCGCACCGCTTCCCCCGCCCGTATCGTGCCTGACGGCAAGGGTTACCGCCTCGATCCGGCACGCCTCGACTTCGACCGGGGCTCGATGCGGCTCGCGGGCAAGTTCGGCGGCGGTGCGACCACGGCGCAGCTGCGGCTCGACCGGCTCGACCTCGCCTTGCTCAACGCGCTCGTTCCCAATCTCGGGCTCGGCGGGCAGGCGACCGGCAGCGTCGACTATGTCCAGCAGGCCGGTCAGGCGTTCCCGACAGCCGACGCGCGCGTCAACATCGCAAACTTCACCCGCTCTAGCCTCACTTCGGTGTCCGAGCCGGTCGACGTGGTCTTCCAGGGCCGGCTGACCAGTGCCGCGGGCGAGGGGCGGGCGCTCATCAAGCGCGGCGGGACTCCCGTCGGCCGAATGGTCGCGACGCTGACGCCGACCGGCAGCGGCAGCTGGACGACGCGGCTGATGCAGGGGCCGCTGTCGGGCGGGATCCGCTACAACGGGCCGTCTGGCGTGCTGTTCAGCCTCGCCGGGCTCGCCGAGCAGCAATTGTCGGGACCGATCGCGATCGCGGCCGACTTCGGCGGAACGGTTGGTGCGCCGCGCATCAACGGCCTGATCCGCGCCGACAATCTTACCTACACCAACGAGACCTATGGCACCCGCCTGACCAACATGCGGATCGGTGCGCGCTTCAACAACGACCGGCTGGAGCTGTCGCAGCTTCAGGCCAAGGCCGGCGACGGCACCGTGCAGGCGCAGGGTAATGTCAGCCTCGCCGCCGCGCAGGGCTTCCCGCTCGACGTCCGGGTGGCAATGCGCGACGCGCGGCTGGCGAAGTCCGATGCGCTCGGCGCGACCGCCACCGGCGACATCCGCATCCAGAACAATGCCAACGGCGGGCTGATCTCGGGTGACATCCTCGTCCCCAACGCGCGTTACGAGATCATCCGTCAGGGCGCTGCTGAAGTGCCCGAGCTGACCGGCATCCGCCGCAAGAGCGATACGCCGCGCGCCGGTAAGCCGACCGACCGTCCCGCCGCACCGGCGGTGGGGCTCTTCAAGCTCGACCTGCGCGTCCACGCCGACAACCAGCTGTTCGTCTCGGGGATGGGGCTGGAGAGCGAATGGTCGATGGACCTGCGCATCGGCGGCACCAGCGCGGCGCCGACGATCGGCGGTGGGCTTGATCTGGTCCGCGGCACCTATTCGTTCGCGGGCAAGCGCTTCGAGGTGTCGCGCGGGCAGGTGCGCTTCCGCGGCGGCGCGGCGCTCACCGATCCGGACATCAACATCCTCGCCACCACCAGCAACGATGGCGTGACGTTCAACATCAACATCACCGGCACCGGACAGCGCCCGCAGATCGCGTTCACCTCGACCCCGTCGCTGCCGCAGGACGAGGTGCTCAGCCGCCTGCTCTTCGGCACCAACCCGGAGAACCTGTCGGCCACGGAGGCGCTGCAACTTGCCTCCGCACTCAATTCGCTGCGCGGGTCGGGTGGCGGGCTCAACCCGCTCGGCAAGCTGCGCTCGGCGACCGGCTTCGACCGGCTGCGCATCCTCGGCGCGGATGAGGCGAGCGGGCGCGGCTCGGCGCTGGCGGCGGGCAAGTATCTGACGAACGATATCTATATCGAGATCGTCACCGATGCCCGCGGCTTCACCGCCACCCAGCTGACGATCGCGCTGACCAGGTCGATCAGCCTGTTGTCGCAAGCCGGGTCGTTCGGCGGCTCGAACGTCCAGCTCCGTTACTCGCGCGACTGGTAATCTCCGTCGCCCCGGACGCGATCCGGGGCGACGCTTGGTCACGCCCGCTGCGATGAAGTGAAAGCCGGGGTTCCCGCGGTATAGCGGCAAAGACGCCGGGCTCGTCGCCCGGACCTGATCAGGAGCTCTGCTTCTGGTTGGCGGCCCGTGTAGAAAGCGGAATTCCGGATCATGTCCGGGACAACGGAAGCGGGCAGGCGGTCACCGAAAATGCAGGAAAGGCGCCGGGTCCGCGTCGACGGCCGCTTCTGGGCGGCCCGATTGCTCATACTCGCGCGCATGGCATCGCCACTGCCCGTCGCTGGTTCGGCGGTCCTGTCGTCAGACCGGACCGCCGCTGGAATTACCAGGGCTTGATGACGATACCGACAGCAAGCGCGACGATGAAAGCGAGCATGGGTCTCTCCCTTATGTGACCCCCCGAAGGGTGACTTCTACTTAATTGATCGTTAGGCATGGCTCAATGGTGTTAACCCTTTATTCACCATCGGGCATGACGACTTAAGTCATTCTTCAAGAGTGGGTTCTACGATCGCGAAGGATATGGCCAGCCTGTACCATCTTGCTCCGTTGACGCCGCTTGACGGTGACCCCGTGCCACCCGCGCGGCAGCGGGGCTGCGTTTTGGTAAAAGCTCGCGATTACAACGTGTTGCGTAGGGATATGGGGGTCGTGGTGATGCCACGGCTGATGCAGGCGCTCGTCGCACGGATCGTTGCGGCGCTTCCCGACGCCGTTGTGGCGACCGTCTCGCGCGATGTGATCGAAGTCGCTTTCACCGCGACGACGGAGGACGCCCTGGCGCTCGTCATCGCGATCTGTCGGACCGCGTGCGTCACGCCGGTACAGATCGACAATTTTTCTTGTGTACCCAAATTGGTGGCCGCTGGTGCGATCGGTTCAGTCCATGGCGACTCGACGCTGCTGATCGAGCGGGCCGAGGCCGCGCTCGAAGAAGCCGAGCTGGCCGCCGCCGTCCCCGCCGCCATAATGCCTGGCGCTGTCGACGAAGGCCTGGTCGCCGAGGTCGAACACGCGCTCGATCGCGGTGAGATGGTGCTCCATTACCAGCCAAAGGTGCACATCCGCCGACAGGCGATCGACTGTGTGGAGGCTCTGGTTCGATGGGCGCATCCGGAACGTGGACTGGTGCTTCCGGGCGAGTTCCTGCCGGCTGCCGAACGCGCCCAGCGGATGGAACGGCTGACGCTCTGGACGATCACGCAGGCGATCTCCGACCAGCGCGCGCTGCGCGCGCTGGGGCAGGACGTCCGCATCTTCATCAACATGTCCGGCCACTTGCTCGCCGACGCCGAGTTCGTCCGGCTGGCCTGCGCGGCGATCACCGCTGCGCCCGACGCGCGGCTTGGGTTCGAGGTCACCGAGACTTCGGTAATCCGCGATCCCGCCGGGGCGATCGCGCACCTTCGCGAATTCGACCGGATCGGCGTGCGGATCTCGATCGACGATTACGGCGCTGGACTGTCGAGCCTCGCCTATCTCAAGCAATTGCCGGCGTGCGAGCTGAAGATCGACAAGCTGTTCATTACCCAGCTGACCAGCTCAAACCGCGATCCGCTGATCGTGCGCTCGACGATCGATCTCGCGCATGCGCTCGACATGGAGGTCGTCGCCGAGGGTGTCGAGACGCAGGCGGCGCTCGCGCTGCTGTCCGTGATGGGCTGCGACATGGCGCAGGGCTATTTCATCAGCCCGCCGCTCGCCCTCGCGCCGCTGGCTGTCTTCCTCGCTGCCGAACAGCATCGCCAGGCGACGCAGGATGTACGTGGCTCGTTCACGCGCCGCGCTGCCGGGTGGAAGCGCGGATGAGCCGGTCGGCGCGGGCCGCGCTCGGCGCCGTCCTCGCCGCGCTGGCGCTGGTCACGATGCCGGTGCAGGCCGCGCCAGCCGACATCGCCGCGATCGAGAAACGCATGGCGAGCGACCCCGAGGCGGCGCTGTCGCTGGCGCAGGCGGCGCGTGCACGCCTTTCGCCGGCCGCAACGGACGCTGTCGAGGAGGCGACGTTGCTCTGGCTGGCGGGCGAGGCGCAGGTCCGGATCGGCGATCCGCGCGGTGCGCTGCGCACGCTCGATGAGGCGCGCCGTGTCGCGGTGCACGCGCCGTCCGCAGCACGATTGCTCGCTGACATCACCTTGTCGCAGGGCGGGGCCCTCACTGATGCCGGCCAGATTGCCGACGCCTTGTCGACGCTCCAGCGCGCGCACCGCATGTTCGTGGCGTTGCAGGATCATCGCAGCCAGGCGCGTGCATTGATCCTGATCGCGCTTCTCTACGCGAGCGCGCAGGATCATGCGATGGCGCTGCGCTACTTCGATCAGGTCGACGGCGGCTATCCCAACGATCCCGGGCTTGCGGTATCGGTCGAGAGCGGACGCGGCAACGCGCTGCTTGCGCTCGGGCGGTTTGCCGAGGCGCAGCACGAGTTCCGCGAGGCGCTGACGGCCGCGCGCCGCCTGCGCAGCGTGCCGGGCGTGACGCAGTCGCTCGGTGACCTGTCGCTGGCACAGTTACGCGGCGGCGATCTCGCGGGCGCCGCGCGGAGCGTCGAGGCAGCGCTGGAAATCGCCCGTCGCCCCGATGCCGCGGCGATCCGGCCACAGGTGCTTGCGGCCGCGGCGGATGTGGCGTTGCGCAGCGGCGATCGCGCGCGCGCGCGGCGGCTGGTCGAGCAACGCTTCGCCGGGATCGACCTGAGCCATACGATGCTGGCCGACCGTCACGCGCACGACGTCGCATACCGGACCTTCCTCGCCACTGACGATCCCGCCGCGGCGCTGCCGCACCTCGCCGCGATGCAGCGGCTGGACGCGCAGGCGACCGAGATCGCGCGCTCGACCAGTGCGGCGCTGGCGGCCGCGCGGTTCGATTATGCGAATCAGGAACTGCGGATCACCCGGCTGAAGGCGGCCGGGCTGGCGCGAACAATCGAGTTTCAGCGCGCCACCGCGCGGTCGCAGCGACTGATCCTGTTCGGCGTCGTCGGCGCCACGCTGCTCGTGATCGCGTTGCTCATCACCGGACTCGCCCTGATCGGGCGCAGCCGCAACCGCGAGCGTGCCGCCAACCGCGATCTCGCCGCCAGCAACGCGCAACTCGAAAAGCTGTCGCTGGCCAAGACCGAGTTCCTCGCCACCACCAGCCACGAGATCCGCACGCCGCTCAACGGCATCCTCGGGATGACACAGGTGATGATCGCCGACCGGACGCTCGACCCGCTCGTGCGCGAGCGGCTCAACGTCGTGCATGGCGCGGGGCAGACGATGCGCGCGCTCGTCGACGACATCCTCGACATGGCCAAGATCGAGACCGGCCGGCTGACGCTGGAGACGGCGCCGTTCGATCTGCATGCAACGCTCGAGGATGCGGCGCGACTGTGGCGCGACCCGGCGCTTGCCAAGGGATTGCGCTTCGAGGTCGATGTCGCGGATGCACCGCAATGGATCGCGGGCGATGCGGCGCGGCTGCGGCAGATCGTCTTCAACCTCCTGTCGAACGCGGTGAAGTTCACCGAGATCGGGCTCGTCTCGCTTCACGCCTCGTCTGCGCAGGGGCGGCTGCTGATCACGGTCACCGATAACGGCATCGGCATGGACGGCGCGACCCAGCGGATCATCTTCGAATCGTTCCGCCAGGCCGATGCCAGCACCACTCGCCGGTTCGGCGGCACCGGACTGGGGCTGGCGATCTGCCGCAATCTCGCGCGCGCGATGGACGGCGACGTCACCGTCGAGAGCCGGCCCGGCGAGGGCGCACGCTTCACGGTCGACGTGCCGCTGCACGTTGCTGACGCCCCCGCATCGGTCGTCGCCATGGGCGGACTACTGATCGTCGAGCGCCAGCCGATTGCGCGCGCGATGCTGCGCGCCCTCTTCGCCGCCGAACCGCTGGTGACCTTCTGCGACGCTGACGACGCCGTGACCCGCGTCGCGGCTGTGCGACCGCGCGGCGTGCTGGTCGACGCGGGCACGTATGGCCGCATCCCCGCCGATCTCGCCACGCTGGTCGCCGCGGCTCACGGCGCGCCAATTGCCTTGCTCGGCCCGGCACTCACGGATGACGAGCGCAGGGAAGTGTCCGAGGCCGGTATCACAAATGTTATCGAAAAGCCTGTTTCCAAACAGGTGTTGGTGGACGCAATAGGTGCCATGCTCAGGCACCCCGTCAGGGACGCCGCGTGACGGGCATTCACGGTCGGCGCCCTCGCCGTCGTGGTGTGATGTAGGGAAGGCAAGACATGGCGGCGATGACGGTGCTGTTCATCGAGGATGACAGAATGAACCGTCGTGTCGTTCGCGACATGCTGGACGTCGCCGACGTCGAGATGGTGGAGGCCGAAAGCGCCGAGATCGGTCTGGCGCTGATCGACGAGCATGATTTCGCCATCGCGCTGATCGACCTGCGAATGCCGGGCATGGACGGGCTTACCGCGATCGGTCACATCCGCGCCCGGACCGACGCTAAGGCCCGGCTGCCGATCATCGTCGTCACCGCCGATACCGCGGTCGACCTGCGTCAGCGCTGCGTCGCGGCGGGCGCCAACGACGTGATCTTCAAGCCGGTGGCGATGGACGAGCTTTTCGACGCGATGGGGCGCCTGCTGGCCGAGGATGGCGATGCCGCGCTGATCTGATCGCTACGCCGTTACCCGGCGCGTCAGCCGGGGTCCGATGATGCCTGCGTCGGTCGCAGTGCCGCCGCAAGCGACGTTCCCGCACTGCCGCGCCGCGCCGGCTGTGGCTGATCGGGCGACGGCGACCAGCCGGTCAGGAAGATGAGGTCGAAGCGTTCGGCGGTCCGTCCGTCCGGCGCCGCCCGCGCCGCAAAGGCCGCCGCCGCCCGCGCCAGCACGTCGCGGCGCAGCGCGTGGCGGGTGGCGAGCACGTTGCTACCCGCCATGCCGCGCAAATCGTCCAGCAGCCGTCCGAACGCACCGTATCGCACGGTCAGCGTCTCGCTGTCGGCGACCGGCAGCGTCAGCCCGGCCCGCACCAGCAGATCGCCCGCCGAGCGCAGGTCGACCTGCGGATGCAGCCGTGCGACCGGCCGCTCCCCCTCGGCCTCACGCAACACGGCGCGCAGCGTCGACAGGCTGTTGCCGCCGACAAACGCGCCGAGGAACAGCCCGTCGGGGCGCAAGGTCCGCCGGAGCAACGTCAGCGCACCGGGCAGGTCGCCGACGCTGTCGAGCGTCCCCGCCGCGACCACCAGATCGAACGCGCCATCGGCGAACGGCAAGCGATCCTCGTCGCCCTGCACCCCGCCCGCCGCACGCGCGAATGCGAAGCCCGGATCGAAGCGTGCCACCCGCGTGCCGGCCGGCGGCACGAACGATGCGTCGAAACAGCCAAGATCGAGCACGTCGCTAAAGTCGCGCTTCACCACGTCGAGCCGGTCGGCGATCCCCTCGATCATCGCGGCGCGCAGGAAATCATGCCCGGCATAGCCGCCGGCGGCACGATCGCGGCGGTGGCGGCGCGCGGCGCGGTCGAAGATGTCGGGGGAGGCCATGATGCGCGCGGCTTGTGCCCGTTCGCGGCGCGCGCCACAAGGCCGGGTGTGCCCGGCCACCTGCTCGATCTCGTTCTGCCGCCGCGCTGTCCCGGCTGCGGCGCCACCGTGGCGGGGCAGGGGCGTTTCTGTGCGTCGTGCTGGTTGCGCCTGCGCTTCCTTGCACCGCCGTGGTGTGCGGGCTGCAACCTGCCGTTCGCGTTCGATCGTGGTGAGGGCGCGCGCTGCGCGACCTGCCTCGCCGATCCGCCCGGCCACGCCGGTGTCCGCGCGGCGGTCGCCTATGGCGAGATCGCGCGCACCGTGGCGCTGCGGCTCAAATATGGCGGTCGGCCCTTCTATGCCGCGACAATGGCGGCGCTGATGCAGCGCCATCTGCCCATCGATGCGACATGCCTGGTTCCGGTGCCGCTTCATCGCCGCCGGATCTGGTCCCGCGGCTACAATCAGGCGGCGATGATCGCGAGCGAACTGGCGCGCCGCGCGCAGGTGCCCGTCGCACTGCACGCGCTGGAGCGTCATCGCGCGACCCCGCCGCTGCGTGATCGCTCCGCGCGCGAGCGTCGGGCCACGGTCGCGGGCGCGTTCCGCGTCGCGCCGGGCGGCCGAACGATGGTGAGAGGGGCATCGTTGGTGCTGGTCGACGACGTTTATACCAGCGGCGCGACTGCCGAAGCGTGCGTCAAGGTGCTGCGCGCCGCCGGGGCGGCATCGGTGACGATCCTTGCCTGGGCGCGGGTGATCGAGGACGCAACCGATTGACAGGGCGGGCTGTCGATCACACGTAGGGTGGATGGCACACGTCGAGATCTACACCAAGGCATTCTGTCCGTATTGCGCGCGCGCGATGAACCTGCTGGCGTCGAAAGACGTCGCGGTCGACGAGACGGACATCGGCATGAACACTGCAAAGCGCGGCGAGATGATCGAACGTGCCGGTGGTCGCACCACCGTCCCGCAGATCTTTATCGACGGCACCCACGTCGGTGGCTCGGACGATCTCGCGGCGCTGGAGCGTGCGGGCAAGCTCGACGCAATGCTCGGCCGCTGACCCGCGCCGCGATGCGATGATCGTCTTCGATCTGCGTTGCGCGCGCGACGGCCATGTGTTCGAGGCGTGGTTCGCGTCGTCCGCTGCGTATGACGAACAGCGGACGCGTGGCTTGCTGACGTGTCCGTCGTGCGGCGCGGGCGAGATTGACAAGGCGGTAATGGCACCGAACGTCGCGCCCAAGAGCAATCGCAGTGTCGCGCCCGCCGAAGCAAGGGACTTGCTCGCCAAGGTTGCCGAGGCGCAGCGCCGCGCGCTCGCCGGCTCGCGCTGGGTCGGGGGCAACTTCGCCGCCGAGGCGCGCGCGATGCACGCCGGCGACAAGCCGGATGCACCGATTCACGGGCAGGCGAGCCTCGCCGAGGCGAAGCAACTCGCCGACGAAGGCGTCCCGATCGCGCCGCTCCCGCTGCCGGTTACCCCGCCGGAGACGGTGAACTAGAGCGGTCTCCGATCGATCTGTATCATCGTGATGGCGTCAGGAAGGTTGCTGGCGAGGAGTGGGGCGAAGCATTGGCTGGTATTTCCCTGCGAGCGTCGCGACGACGTCCAGCGGCCTTCCTGACGCAACCCCTTCGGGGCGGGCCGATGTTGACCCGTGGCGGCGTCGCTCGTCAGTCACGGGGCAACATCCGCCCGCTCCTTCCTCACGCCTTGCCACGAATCGAAATCGGCTCCGTCACGATGATGCAGATCGGTCGGAAACCGCTCTGGCCGCTTCTCGTGTGGCTCGCGCACCTGAACGTTCGTGCTGCGCCCGTCGAACACGTGCCCGGTCATCTGCCCTTCGACAAGCTCAGGGCGAACGGCGTGCGACAATCGGATCTGCGAGGAAGAAGTCGCGGCGTGTGCAGTTGCTACCGTTGCCGTCATTGCAAGCGCAGCGAAGCAATTCAGGACGTCGTGGTCCGGCTCGGGATTGCTTCGCTACGCTCCTGATGATTGCAAGAGGGGGCAGTGTCAGGCGCCAGCCACCATCCGCTCGTTCAACAACAGCGCGCCGTCCTCTGCGACTTCGACCGACAGCGCGTCATAATCCACGACGCTGCCATGCCTCGTCTCAAGCCGGGCATGATGCGTCGCGGTGATGACCATGACGTCCGCGCCGGCCGCCTCGCCCGCAGCGATCCCGGCGGGCGCATCTTCCCACACCAGACAATCGCCGGCCGCGACGCCCAGCCGCGCCGCGGCGAGCAGGAAGCAATCTGGGGCGGGCTTGCCACGCTCGACATCGTCGGCGGTCACCATCACGGCCGGCGGGGTCAGTCCCGCCGCGCGCAGCCGGACTTCCGCCAATGACCGCGGGGCGGAGGTGACGATCGCCCAGCGATCTGCCGGCAGCGTGCGGGTGAAGGCGGCGGCACCGGAAATCTCGACCACATCGGCGACATCGTCGATCTCGGCCTGCAACAGCGCCTCGAACTCCGCCTGCGGATCGACACCCGGCGGTGCGAAGCGGCGGATCGTCTCGATCGCGCGGACGCCGTGCATCACCGCCATCAATTCCTCGACGTCGATCGCGTGCCGCTCGGCCCAGGCTGTCCACGCGCGGATCGCCGACGGGATGCTGTTGATGAGCGTCCCGTCCATGTCGAACAGGAACGCGGCGTAGCGGCGCGTCACGCGCGGTTCGCCGCGGAGAGCACCGCGCGGACACTGGCGGTGGCGATGTCGCTGTCGATCCCGACCCCCCAGACCGTTCGCCCGTCGCCGGTCCGGCATTCGAGATAGGCGACCGCCTGCGCGCCCGCGCCATGCCCGATCGCGTGCTCGCTATAATCGACCACGTCCAGTGCCGGTCCGGTACTGTCGGCGAGCGCGGCGATCACGCCCGAGATCAGGCCGTTGCCGCGCCCCGACAGCGAGCGTTCCTCGCCGTCGATCGCGACGCGCCCGACGAACACGCGCTCGCCGGTCGCGCCGGTCTCCTCATAGTCGCGCAGCACGAAACGATCGGCATCGCCCGGCAGATAGGCGTGCTGGAACGCACCCCAGATGTCGGCGGCGTTCAGCTCGCGGCTGCTCCGGTCGGCCAGCGCTTGGACGTGGCGGCTGAAATCGGCCTGCATCCGCTTCGGCAGCTTCAGCCCCTTGTCCTGCTCCAGCACCCAGGCGACGCCGCCCTTGCCGCTCTGCGAATTGACGCGGATGACGGCTTCGTAGCTGCGCCCCAGATCGGCGGGGTCGATCGGCAGGTACGGCACTTCCCAGAGATCGTCGTTGCGCGCGGCCTGCGTGGCGAAGCCCTTCTTGATCGCGTCCTGATGGCTGCCCGAAAAGGCGGTGAACACCAGATCGCCGGCATACGGCGTGCGCGGGTGCACCGGGATGTTCGTTGCATATTCGACCGTCTTCACGATCTCGTCGATGTTCGACAGGTCGAGTTGCGGGTCAGTGCCCTGCGTGTACATGTTGAGCGCGACCGTCACGAGATCGCAATTGCCGGTCCGCTCGCCATTGCCGAGCAGGCAACCCTCGACACGGTCCGCGCCCGCCATCAACCCCAGCTCCGCCGCCGCGACGCCGGTGCCGCGATCGTTGTGGGTGTGCAGCGAGATCACCACCGCCTCGCGGTTCGGGATGTTGCGTCCGAACCATTCGATCTGGTCGGCATAGACGTTCGGCGTCGCGCACTCGACGGTCGCGGGCAGGTTGAGGATGATCGGCGCCTCGGCGGTCGGGCGGAGTACCTCCATCACCGCCGCGCAGACCTCCACAGAGAAATCCAGCTCGGCGGTCGAGAAGGTTTCCGGCGAATATTCGAACTGCCAGCGCGTGTCCGGGCGCTTGGCGGCCTCGTCACGCAGCACTTTCGCGCCCTCGACCGCGATCGTCTTGACCTCGTCACGCGTCATCCCGAACACGATCTTGCGCCATGCCGGGCTGACCGCATTGTAGAGGTGGACGATCGCGGTTTTTGCGCCCTCCAGGCTCTCGAAGCTGCGCGCGATCAGGTCGCGGCGCGACTGCGTCAGCACCTGGATCGCGACATCGTCGGGAATACGGCCATCGCGCACCAGCCCGCTGATGAAGTCGAATTCGGTCGCGCCTGCGCTCGGGAAGCCGACCTCGATTTCCTTGAGCCCCACCTTCACGAGCAGGTCGAAGAAGCGCGTCTTCTTCTCGGCATCCATCGGGTCGATCAGCGCCTGATTGCCGTCGCGCAGATCGGTCGACAACCAGCGCGGCGCGCGCGTGATCGTGGCCGCCGGCCAGCGCCGGTCGGGCAGGTCGACGGTCGGGAAGGGACGATATTTCTGGCTAGGATCGCGCAACATCACGGGCTCTCTTGTGCAGGAGCGTCAGGGAAGGTCGGAACAGCCCTTAGGCGCGTCGCGCGTGCGATGCACGCGTCGGAGGGTCCGCGCCTAAGGGCGCGTAAGTCGCAGAAGCAGGGCCAGGCGGCACGTCATCGCGGCCGTGCGTAGCGCGCGCGGCGCCCCGCTGTCCAGTACATCGAATGGCTTGAGAAAAAAGCAAGGTTTGTCCGTCATCTGCCGTCGTCACGGGAGTTTGCATGTTACAGATTACTTATATCAGCACCGCTACCGGGCCGGTCGACACCGCGGTGATTCTCGCCACCTCGCGCCGCAACAATGCCCGCGACGGCGTGACCGGGCTGCTCTATGCCAACGGCAAGCGCTTCCTGCAGGTGCTGGAGGGCGATCCGGTTGACGTGGAGCGCACGCTGGCGCGGATCACTGCCGATCCGCGGCATCGCGCGATGGTGGTGCTGTCGTGCCGTGACGTGAGTGCGCGCGAATTCGGCGAGTGGGCGATGGCCGAGCGCACAACAGGCGAGGGCGGCGATGCGTTCGTCGCGCGGGTCCGCGCGTTGGTGGCGGCCGCGGCGCCGGCCGTTCGCGCGACCTTCGACGGCTTCGTCCAGCTGCCGCGCGCCGCCTGACATCGTCGCTTGCCCGCCCTACGCGCCACGGCGATAACCGCCCCGCAAAATAACGGGGGAGGGTGACGGGATGCGTACGATCATCATGGCCGCGGCGATCGCAGCGGCGTCCGCGACCGCGGCGTCGGCGGCTGAAACCAGAGATTACGGTGCCGCGCTGCGCCGGATGCTTGCCGAAACGGCCGGAGGACGCTGCCCGGACGATTTGCTGGCCGAGCCGCTGCTGTCGGCCTGCCGCGCACAATTACCGCAGATGCAGCCGGCGCTGACCGCGCTGGGCGCGGTCGGCGAGGCGTCGTTCATCAAGGCCGAAGGCGATGGCGATACGCGGGTCGAAACCTATGCGGTGAAATTTGCCGGCGGCAAGACCGCGATCTGGAGCATCGGCCATCGCAAGGACGGCAAGTTCGGCGCGGCTTACTCGCTGGGTCAGTAACGCCCAGCCCCGTGCACGACGGGGCCGGGACGCCGGTCAGGCGGTGAACGCCGCCTGCACCGTCAGCTTGACGTTGTCGGAGACGACCGGCGCGGCATAGCCGAGGCCGAAGTCGCTGCGCTTGATCGTGCCGGTGCCGGTGAAGCCGAAGTTGACCTTCTTGCTCATCGGGTTGGTGCCCGCGCCGACGAAGGTGACGTCCAGCGCGACCGGCTTGGTAACGCCCTTGATCGTGAGGTCGCCGTTCAGCGTTGCGCGGTTCGGCCCGCGCGGCGTCACCGAGGTCGAGACGAAGCGTGCGGTCGGGTTGGCAGCGGCGTCGAAGAAGTCGCCAGACTTGAGGTGATTGGCGAACTGCGGCGTCGTGACCGACAAGTTATTGATCGCGAAGGTCACGTCGACCTTGGTCGCGGCCGGCTTCTTCGGGTCGATCGTGATCGAGCCGCCCTGCGCGCCGAACTGCCCTTGCAGCATCGAGAAGCCCATGTGGTTGACCTCCCACGTCACCTGCGTGTGCGCCGGATCGACCTGATAGGTGCCTGCGGCGACGCGCGAGGCCTGCGGCTGGCCGGGTTGCTGCGGCGCGGTCGCGAGCTGCGCGACAGCGGGTACCGCAAGCGTCGTGGCGAGTACGGCGGCGATGATCGGACGCATGTTATTGATCCTCCTGTTGTGTAGGCGTTGCACCACAGTTTCGCGTCGTTGCGAAGACGCCGCGCGCGAAACGGATCATTTCGTCGCGGGGGGCTATTCGCCCGCAGGCTCCTGATCCGGTTCCGGTCCGCCGGTCGGAATGATGTCGAAGCGGATCCGCACCCACGCGCCGATCAGCTCGGTCCCGCCCTTGCGCGGCGGCCGCACGAGGAACTGCCACGCCGCCTGCCGCAGCGCGCGCCCGATCCCGGAACCCGGCGTCTCGCCCAGCTCGCGGCAATCCTCGACATGGAAGCGCGGCGCGGTCCGGCATGCGACCATCCCCCAGCCGGTCTTGCCGCGCGGCATGTACGGCTGCGTCTCTGCGGGGCGGGGGCGGCGATACCATTCGGCGGCGTAGAGCGGCTCACCGCCGGGACCGAGCCCGACGGTCTGCGTATCGTCGCCGCGCCCGCTGTCGCCCTTGCCGCTCGCAGACGGGCCGGCGGTGCCCTTGATCGTGCCGATGTCCGAGGCGGCGAAATCGGCGTGGTTGAGGATCATCACACCGGGCAGATGCAGCGGCTGCTCGGGGAGCGGCGGCGCCGGCACCGGCCGCGGCGTGACGACGCGCGGCGGGGTGATCGCGCTCCGGGTCGGCGCGGCCTGCTGGCGCTGCGCCTTTTGCGTTTCCGATTTCTGCTGCTTCGCGCCCTCGTCACGCACGTCGAAGCTGACCAGCCGGCGTCCATCGCCGAAGTCGCCGTGCACCACGCCGCCCATGGTGAGCAGCGCAAGGATGATCGCGACCGCGATGCCGATCGCCAGCAGCACCGACACGACGCGGCTGCCCGTGTCCTGACGGGTCCGGTACGACGAAGCTCGGTACGTCGCCGTCCGCATCTGCGCGCGAGTACAGGAGGCAGGCGCAGGCGGCAATCGGCTTCGCGGTTACAAAGCGGTTAGGTGGGGGGAGGAAAAAGCCCCTCCCTTTCAAGGGAGGGGTTGGGG